>NZ_JACHIB010000013.1 GCF_014203015.1 Castellaniella defragrans | reverse complement strand
CGGCTTGCTCATGGTGGACACTCATCGAAAGAAGCGTCCACCATTTTATTTCAAACTATTGAATAAATAAACAAATTAATGAAACACAACACTAGTTGTCCGCCTCCGCGGGCCGCCGTCCCGCATCCTGCCGGTGCGCCGCGCGCCGGCGGCGGGATTCCAGGGGATCGAAGACCAGCGGCCGGTACAGTTCGACGCGGTCGTCCTCGCGCAGCACGCGGCGCGCGTCGCAGCGCTCGCCGTACACGCCCATCGCGGGCGGATGGTCCGTGAACTCGGGGAATTCCTCGGCGAAACCGCTCAGGGCCAAGGCCTGGCCCACGGTCGTGCCCTCGGGCACGTCCAGGGTCCGCCGCCACAGGCGCGTGGGCGCGGCGAAGGCGATGTGCACCCGCACCTCAGGCTCCGTAGATCGCGTGGGCGCGCTGGGTGAAGGAATCGATGAAGCTGGTGGCGATCCGGTTGAAGACCGGCCCGACCACCGCCGAGAGCGCGCGGCTGGAAAAGGTGTATTCCATGGTGTAGAGCACCTTGCAGCCGTCCTCGCCCAGGGGCTGGAAGGTCCAGTGCCCGGTCAGGCTGGAGAACGGCCCGTCCACCAGGTGGAAGACGATCCTGTGCGGATAGTCGTGGTCGTTGCGCGTGGTGAAGCTCTGGCGGATGCCGGCGAAATGGATCTGCACCGTGGCCTGCATGCCCTGTTCGTTGCGCCACTGCACGTCGGCCCCGCCGCACCAGGGCATGAATTCAGGGTAGCGCCCCACGTCGGCCACCAGGTCGAACATCTGTGCGCAGCTGAACGGGACGAGGACGGAGCGCTGGATCGAGGGCATCGGCAAGGCGGTCGGTTGGGCTAGAATGAAGGGATTTTACATTTTCAGTTCCCGCCTTGGTCGGACCCCCATGAGTATTGTCGAAAATCGCAAGGCCACCCACGATTACTTCATCGAGGAACGCTTCGAGGCGGGACTGGTGCTGGAAGGCTGGGAAGTCAAGGCCATCCGCGCCGGTCACGTTCAGCTCAAGGAAAGCTACGTCATCGTGCGCGACGGCGCCCTGTGGATCCTGGGCATGCACGTCAGCCCGCTGCCCACGGCCTCCACGCACATCCACCCCAACGCCACGCGCACGCGCAAGCTGCTGCTGCACGCCGAGGAAATCAGCAAGCTGATCGGCAAGGTCGAGCAGCGCGGCTACGCCCTGGTGCCGCTGAACCTGCACTACAAGGGCGGGCGCATCAAGCTGGACTTCGGCCTGGGGCGCGGCAAGAAGCTGCACGACAAGCGCGACACCCAGCGCGACAAGGACTGGGCGCGCGAAAAAGAGCGGCTGATGAAGCACGACACCCGCGCCCGCAAGGGGGATTGAGCGGGGATCGAATGCGCGCCCTGGGATCGGCCGGGAATCGAACGTCCGCCCTGGGAACGCCCGGGAATCGAACGTCCGCCGGGGATTGGGCGGGGCGGAACGTACGTCCGGGGATCGAACGCGCGCCGGGCGCGCAGTCCGGCGGCGCATCGGCCCGCGTCCTGCACGTCATCCCGCACGTCGTCCTGCCCGTTTCAGGGCCGTCCCTCGCGGAAGGTGCGTCGGTAGGCCGTGGGCGTGGTGCGCAGGCGGGCGCGAAAATGCTGCCGCAGCGACAGGGCCGAGCCGAAGCCGGCCGCCTGGGCGACCGCATCGATCGGCAGGGCGCCCTCTTCCAGCAGCTCGCGCGCGCGTTCCAGGCGCCTGGCCAGCAGCCACTGCTTCAGCGAGGTCCCCGTCGCGCGCTGGAAATGGCGCGTGAAGCTGCGCCGGCTCATCGCCGCCCGGGCGGCCAGCGTGTCGATGGTGTGCGGCTGCTCCACGTGGGCGGCGGCCCAGCCCAGGACGCGGGCCAGCCGCCCTTCGCCGGGCGAGGCCGGCATCGGCCGCTCGATGAACTGGGCCTGTCCGCCGTCCCGGTGCGGCGCGACCACCAGCGTCCGGGCGGCGCGGCCGGCGGCGGCGGCGCCGCCCAGCCTGCCGAGCAGGTGCAGGCAGCAATCCAGCCCCGCCGCGACGCCGGCCGACGTCAGCACCCTGCCCTCGTCCACGTAGAGCGCCTCGCGCTCGACCCGCACGCCCGGATGGCGTTCGGCCAGCCGGTCGGCGTAGGCCCAGTGGGTCGTGGCGCGCAGGCCGTCGAGCAGCCCGGCCTGTGCCAGCGGAAACGCGCCCAGGCACAGGCCCACCAGGCCCGCGCCGCGCGCACCGGCGCGGCGCAGGGCGTGGACGAGCGCGTCGGGGGCCGGGCGGCCGTCCTCGTGCCAGGAAGGCACGATCACCCAGTCGGCCCGCTCCAGTTCCGCCAGGCCGTATTCGGGGACGATCGAGAATCCGGCCGTCGTCCGCAGCGGCGCGGGGTCGGCGGCGCATACCCGCACCTCGAAACCCGTGGCGGCGCCGCCCGGCCGCGCGCCGAAGACCAGGGCGGGAACCGACAGGTGAAAGGGCGTGATCCCGTCGAAGGCGACGACGGCGATCCTGAGCGGGGCCGCGGCGGAGCCGAGGGATCGGGCGGGGAGACAGCCGGGAGGCTGGATCAGATAATCATCCATGATGGCCCGATTTTATCGAATCATGGTTTTCAGGCCACTCCCGGCCGCGGGCGGCCGGCGCCACAATGGCGCATCGGCCCGTGAAAACGCGCCGTGCCATCCGAAAACTTCCCTTTCTGGAGCCCCGCATGCCCGCCTCCCCTCGCCGTGTCCTGCTGCTCATCGACGTGCAGAACGAATACTTCACCGGCCGCCTGCCCATCGCCCATCCCCCCGCGGAAACATCGTTGCGCAACATCGGCCTGGCCCTGGAGGCCGCTCGCGGCGCGGGCATTCCGGTCGTGCGCGTGCTGCACGACGGCCCCGAAAACGGCCCCGTGTTCGCCCGCGGCTCGGACGGCTGGCGGCCGCATCCGGCCGTCGCCGGGCTGCCGGTGGACCACACCGTCCACAAGACCCGGGCCAGCGCCTTCGCCGGGACGGACCTGGCCGACTGGCTGGCCGCGCGGGACATCGATACCGTGACCGTCGCGGGCTACATGACGCACAACTGCGACGCGGCGACGATCTTCGAGGCCCTGCAGCGGGGATTCGGCGCGGAATTCCTGTCCGACGCCAGCGGCTCGCCGGCCTACTGGAACGCGGCGGGCCAGGCGAGCGCGGAGGAGATCCACCGCGTGTTCTGCACCGTGTTCCACTCGAATTTCGCCGCGGTCGCCACGACCGCCGACTGGATCGAAGCCATCGGCGCGGGCCGTGCGCTGAAAAAGGACAACGTCTACCTGTCGGGCCAGCGGGCGCTGGCCGGCGCCGGCACTCCCGTCCAGGGCTGAGGCGGCGCGGTGGCCGCCCGGCAGCCTGCCCGGACGATTCCCGTTCGGCGGATCGCTGCCCGGCCAGCCATCCCTCAGCGGATCGTGAAGCCCTCGATTTCCAGCAGGCGGACCTTGCGGCCCAGGCCGCCGCCGTAGCCGTTCAGAGTGCCGTTGCGGGCCAGGATGCGGTGGCAGGGGATGATGATGCTGATGGGGTTGCTGCCCACGGCGGTGCCGACCGCGCGGCCGTGGCCGGCGCCCAGGCCGGCGCGCTCGGCCAGTTCGCCATAGGACAGGGTCTCGCCGCAGGGGACTTCCAGCAGCGCCTGCCAGACCTTCTGCTGGAAGGCCGTGCCCCGGGGCGCCAGCGGCATCCCGAAGACCGTGCGCTCGCCGCGCCAGTATTCGTCCAGTTCGCGCCGGGTCTGCTCCAGCACGGCGAGGACGGCGGCCGGCGTGCCTTCCTGCAGCAGGCGCAGGGACGCCGCCGTGCCGGGCCCGTCGGCCGCGCCCTCGTCCCGCCGCCGGGCGGGCGCCGGCGCGGACGCGGCGGCGGAGCCCGTGGGGAACAGCTCGCCGCTTGCGCCCGTCGGACGTTCCCGCGTCGCCTTGAAGGTGCGGATCGCCCGGTTGCCCTGGAAGCCCGCCGTGGGGTCGGACACCACCGCGGCGGCGGCCTCCACCCCCGGCACCCGCGGGAGATCCCGCTGGTCGGTGAAGTACAGGCCGGTCAGGCCGGCCTCGTCGGCGGCCAGCAGGATCGGTCCCAGGGGCGACGGGATCAGGGCATGGAACGGCATCGCGTGCCGCTCGCTCAGGCGGCGATCTTCGTGTCGGCCAGGCGCTGCCAGGTATCGACCACCGTGTCCGGGTTCAGGGACATGGACAGGATGCCCTCGTCGCGCAGCCACTGGGCCAGGTCGGGATGGTCGCTGGGGCCCTGCCCGCAGATGCCGACGTACTTGCCGGCCTTCAGGCAGGCCTGGATGGCGCGGCGCAGCATGAACTGCACGGCCGGGTCGCGTTCGTCGAAGTCGGCGGCGAGCAGTTCCATGCCCGAATCCCGGTCCAGCCCCAGGGTGAGCTGGGTCATGTCGTTCGAGCCGATCGAGAAGCCGTCGAAGTACTGCAGGAACTCGTCGGCCAGGATGGCGTTGGTCGGGACTTCGCACATCATGATCAGGCGCAGGCCGTTCTCGCCGCGCTTCAGGCCGTGGGAGGCCAGCAGGTCCACCACGCGCCGCGCCTGGCTCAACGTGCGCACGAAGGGCACCATGATTTCCACGTTGGTCAGGCCCATCTCGTCGCGGACTTTTTTCAGGGCCTCGCATTCCATGCGGAAGCATTCGGCGAAATCCTCGGAGATGTAGCGCGACGCGCCGCGAAAGCCCAGCATGGGGTTTTCTTCCTCGGGCTCGTAGCGCGAGCCGCCCACCAGCTTGCGGTATTCGTTGGACTTGAAGTCCGACAGGCGCACGATCACGGGCTTGGGATAGAAGGCCGCGCCGATGGTGGCCACGCCTTCGGCGAGCTTTTCCACGAAGAAGGCGCGCGGGCTGGCATAGCCCCGGGCGGCGGACTCGACGGCCTTTTTCAGGTCGCTGTCGACGTTGGGGTAGTCCAGGATCGCCTTGGGGTGGACGTTGATGTTGTTGTTGATGATGAATTCCAGGCGCGCCAGACCGACGCCGCCGTTGGGAATCTGGGAGAAGTCGAAGGCCAGCTGCGGGTTGCCGACGTTCATCATGATCTTCAGGCCGATGTCGGGCATCTCGCCCCAGCGGACTTCCTCGATCTCGGTCTCGATCAGGCCGTCGTAGATGCGGCCCTCGTCGCCTTCGGCGCAGGACACCGTGACCTCGCGGCCGTTGGCCAGCACGTCGGTGGCGTCGGCGCAGCCCACCACGGCGGGGATGCCCAGTTCGCGCGCGATGATGGCCGCGTGGCAGGTGCGCCCGCCGCGGTTGGTGACGATGGCGGAAGCCAGCTTCATGACCGGTTCCCAGTTGGGGTCGGTCATGTCGGTGACCAGGATGTCGCCGGGGCGCACCTTGTCCATTTCGGAGGCGTCGGCCACCACGCGCACCGTGCCCGAGCCGATCTTCTGGCCGATGGCGCGGCCGGTGATGAGGACTTCTCCGGTGGCCTTCAGGCGGTAGCGTTCCTGGACGTCGTGGTGGCTCTGCTGCGACTTGACGGTTTCGGGACGGGCCTGGAGGATGTAGAGCTTGCCGTCCACCCCGTCGCGGCCCCATTCGATGTCCATCGGGCGCTGGTAGTGCGCTTCGATGATGGTGGCGTAGCGGGCGAGTTCGATGATTTCCTCGTCGCTCAGGGAATAGCGGTTGCGCTCCGAGGCGGGGACCTCGACCGTGCGCACGGCGTGGCCCGAGACGCGCTGCTCGTCGAATTCCATCTTGATCAGCTTGGAGCCGATGCGCCGGCTGATGACGGGATAGTGGCCCGAGGCCAGCGTGGGCTTGAAGACGTAGAATTCGTCCGGGTTGACGGCGCCCTGGACGACGGTCTCGCCCAGGCCGTAGGACGAGGTGATGAACACCACGTCCTTGAAGCCGGATTCGGTGTCCAGGGTGAACATCACGCCCGCGCTGCCCTTGTCCGAGCGCACCATGCGCTGGATGCCGGCCGACAGGGCGACCTCGGCGTGCGCGTAGCCCTTGTGCACGCGATAGGAGATCGCACGGTCGTTGTACAGCGAGGCGAACACGTGGCGGATCTTGTCCAGCACCTCGTCGATGCCGACCACGTTCAGGTAGGTTTCCTGCTGGCCGGCGAAGGACGCGTCGGGCAGGTCCTCGGCGGTGGCCGACGAGCGCACGGCGAAGGATCCCTTGCCGTCGGCGTCGAGCTGGGCGAAGGCCGCGCGGATGGCCCGCTCGAAGTCGGCCGGGAACGGGGTGTCGATCACCCACTGGCGGATCTCGGCGCCGGCGGCGGCCAGTTCGCGCACGTCGTCGGCGTTGAGCGCATCCAGGCGCGCGTTGATGCGGGCGTCCAGCCCCGTGGACTTGAGGAAGTCGCGAAAGGCCTCGGCCGTGGTCGCGAAGCCGCCCGGCACGCGCACGCCCGCGCCGGCCAGCTGACTGATCATTTCACCTAGAGAAGCGTTCTTGCCTCCTACCGAGTCCACATCCGTCATGCGGAGCTGCTCGAACGATACGACGTACGACATGGTGTCACCTTTGAGATAGAAAAAGCGTGTTTGCCCGGCGTACGCGGCGCGGAGGAAAAAAGCCCCCCCGTGCGCGGCATGATCGCGTGCGCCCGGCAAACCAGCCTCTGGAACCCTTGCGCGAACCCAAGGCCCGTGCGGATGTTCCCTTGCTCCCGGTTCGGGTGACTGGTAACCTTTCGCGGATTGTACCGTTTCTGACGCTTGGTGGTTCAACAATCCATGACCGACTCCCTCATCGAACGCCCGGTGTTCATCGTCTCCGACAGCACCGGGATCACGGCTGAAACCTTCAGTCACGCGGTGCTTTCGCAATTCGAGGCCATCGCCTTCCAGTCGGTGCGGCTGCCCTTCATCGATTCGGTGGAAAAAGCCGACGCCGCCGCGCGCCGCATCACCCAGCAGGCCGACCGCGGCGGCCCGCCGCCGCTGGTGTTCAGCACCCTGGTGGACCCGGAAATCGCCGACCGCATCCGCGCCGCGCCCTGCGTCTTCCTGGACCTGTTCGGCTCCTTCGTCCATCACCTGGAAGGCGTGCTGGGCGTGAGCGCCAGCCGTTCGGTGGGCCGCTCGCACACCAACGGCCTGAGCAAGCAGTACAACAACCGCATCGAGGCCATCAATTTCAGCCTGGCGCACGACGACGGCCAGTACGTCCAGGGCCTGGAGCAGGCCGACGTCATCCTGGTGGGCGTGTCGCGCTGCGGCAAGACCCCCACCAGCCTCTATCTGGCGATGCAGTACGCGGTCAAGGCCGCCAACTACCCGCTGATTCCGGAAGACTTCGACCGCGGCGCCCTGCCCGCCGCCCTGCTGCCCTACCGGCGCAAGCTGTTCGGCCTGTCGATCCAGCCCGACCGGCTGTCCGAGGTGCGCAACGAACGCCGCCCCAACAGCACCTACGCCTCGCTGAAGCAATGCCGCCAGGAAGTCGCCGACGCCGAACGCCTGATGCGCATGGAAAACATCCCCTGGCTGTCCACCACCACCCGCTCGATCGAGGAAATCTCCACGAAGATACTCGACGAGGTCGGCCTGGACCGGATGAGCTATTAGCCTTCGGCGCCCGGGCTCGCCATGCCGCCTTGCCGGCCTGGCCTGGCGAGCCGATGCCGTTCAGCCCTGCCTGCGCCGCGCCGTGCGTTCCCTGACGGCGGCCACCAGTTGCTGGCGCCGCTGCTCGAACAGACAGACGGCCGCCGCGGCGGCGACGTTCAGCGATTCGACCGCCGTGGACTGCGGGATGTGGACGCGCCAGTCGGCCCGCGCCATCAGTTCGTCCGCCACGCCCTGCCCTTCGTTGCCGAACAGCCATACGCAGGGCTGGCGCAGGTCCTTCAGGTAGAGCAGTTCGGCCCTTTCCAGGGTGGTAGCGGCCAGCGGGATGTCCAGCCGCCCGGTCAGCGCCGGCAGGTCCGCGTGCTCGTGGATCTCCAGGGCGAAATGCGCGCCCTGGCCGCTGCGCAGGACCTTGGGCGACCAGGCCGAGGCGCAGCCGTCGGACAGGTAAGCCTGGCGCAGGCCGGCCGCCGCCGCCGTGCGCAGCAGCGTGCCCAGATTGCCCGGATCCTGCACCCGGTCCAGCCACAGGCAGCCGGCCGTGATGCGCTCGGGCAGCGTCGGGGCGGGCGCCTCGACGATGAAGAACACGGCGGGGCCGTGCTCGACCTGGGACAGGACGGCGGCGAGGTTGTTCTGCAGGACGACGCGGCGCCCCTGCGCACAGGCCTGCCAGATCGGCCCGACCCAGTCCAGCGACAGCGCGGATTCGCCGACCACCAGCACCGGCGGCGGCCCCTTGTGCTCCAGCCAGGCGCGGCACAGGTGCTCGCCTTCGAGGATGACGCGGGCGTCGCGGCGGCCCGGCCGGCCCTGGGCCAGGCGCAGCCAGGCGCGGTAGTCCGGGTTGTCGCGCGACGCGATGTGGCGTACGGGTACGGACGTCATGGCGCGTCCCCGCACCGCGCCTTCTGCCGGCCGTTTACCTCGTGGCCCGCATGCCGCCCGGCAGCGCCGGCGTCCAGCAGGACGCGCACCGGGGCGAAGCCGCGCCGGTGCGCGGGGCACGGGCCGAATTCGGCCAGCCGGGCCAGATGCAGCGCGGTGCCGTAGCCCTTGTGGCGATCGAAGGCGTATTGCGGGTAGCGCGCGTGCAGTTCCAGGCAGCAGGCGTCGCGCGCGGTCTTGGCGAGGATCGAGGCGGCGGAGATCGCGGGCTCCAGAGCGTCGCCCCCGACCACGGCCCGGGCATGGCAGGGCAGGCCCTCGGGCAGGCGGTTGCCGTCCACCAGGATCGACGCCGGCGCGTGCCGCAGGGTCAGACAGGCGCGCCGCATGGCCAGCATCGTCGCCCGCAGGATGTTCAGCCGCTCGATCTCCTCGACGCTGGCGCTGGCGATGGCCCAGGCCAGCGCGCGTTCGCGGATCAGGCCGGCCAGGGATTCCCGGCGTTCAGGGCTGAGCTTCTTGGAATCGTCCAGGCCCTCGATCGGACGGTCCGGGTCCAGGATGACGGCGGCGGCGTAGACCGGGCCGGCCAGGGGGCCCCGCCCCGCTTCGTCCACGCCGGCGACCAGGATCCGGCCGGCGGCCGGCGCCTGCGCATCGCCCGCCACCGGGCCGCCGAACAGGTCAGGCTGCGTGGCCATGGCTGACGTCCAGGATGGCCTGCGCCGCCAGGCCCGGCGTGTCGCGGCTGAGGGTTTCGTGCAGCGCCGTGAAGCGGCGCGAGATGCGTTCGGCCAGCGCCGCGTCGGTCAGGGCCGCCCAGGTGTGCTCGGCCAGGGCCTGCGGCGTGGCGGCCTCCTGCAGCAGCTCGGGCACGACGAATTCGCGCTCGAGGATGTTCGGCAGGCCGATCCAGGGCAGGCTCGGGGCGTCCTGGCCGGATTTCCAGGCCATGATGCGCCGCATCCAGGGCGTGATGACGTAGGAGATCACCAGCGGCCGCTTGAAGAGCGCGGCTTCCAGGGTGGCCGTCCCGCTGGCCACCAGCACCGCGTCGGCGGCTTCCATGGCATGCCAGGCGATCGGCCAGTCGGCCGTGTCCTGGCCATCGGCGCGGGCGGGCGCGTCCGGCGCCGCCGCGGGGCCGCGTCCCTGCGCAGGCCCCTGCCCCGTCCCGGGCAGCGCCGACAGGACCCGGCAGCCGGGAACGGGATGCTGCGCCAGGATGGCCTCGAACTGGGCGCGGCGGTGCTGGTTGACCATCGGCACGACGATGCGCAGGCCGGGGTCCTGGCGCACCAGCAGCTGCGCGGCCTGCAGGAAGCGGGGCGCGAGCAGCCGGATCTCCGATTCGCGGCTGCCGGGCATCAGGGCCAGCACCCGGCGGCCGGGCTCCAGGCCCAGGCGCGCGCGCGCGGCCGCGCGGTCCGGCCGCACCGGAATGAGTTCGGCCAGGGGGTGGCCGACGTAGGTCACGGGCACGCCCTGCCCGCGGTACAGCTCGACCTCGAAGGGGAACAGCACCAGCATATGCGAGACCGCGCGGCGGATCTGGTGGATGCGCTCGAAGCGCCAGGCCCAGATCGACGGGCCGACGAAATGCACGGTGGGAATGCCGGCGGCGCGCAGCTTTTCTTCCAGGCGCAGGTTGAAGTCCGGCGCATCGACCCCCACGAACACGTCCGGACGCCAGTCCAGCGTGCGGCGGAGGGTGTCGCGCCAGGTGCGGATCAGGCGCGGCGCCCGGCGCAGCGCATCGACGTAGCCGAACACGGACAGCGCGTCCATGGGGTGCCAGGCCTCGAAGCCTTCCCGGGCCATGGCCGGGCCGCCGATGCCCCTGGCCCGGACCTGCGGATCGCGCGCCCGCAGGCCGCGCAGCATGCGCGCCGCCAGCAGGTCGCCGGAGGGTTCTCCGGCCACGATGGCGGCGGTAAAGGTGGAACGCTCCGGCCCTGGGGCCGGAGCGTTTCCGCCACCCGGCGGGGGTGCCTTCGGCACCGTCTGAAAGATAGGGCCTCGCCTGGCCTCGCCCTGAGGGTCGGGGCCCGCGCTCAGGCGCGTGGTCATGGCCGGGCGATGCCCCGGCTGGAGGCCCGCAGGAAATCGAGCAGGGTCTGGACGGCGGGCGCCTCGCCGGGGTGTTCGGCCTGGAGGACCGCCAGGGCCTCGATGGCCTGCTCCACGCTCAGCTGGCGCCGGTAGAGGATCTTGTAGGCGTCCTTGAGCACCTGCACGTCGGCCGGCGTGAAGCCGCGCCGGCCCAGGCCCTCGGCGTTGATGCCCACCGGCCGGAACGAGTCGCCCGCGCCGATCATGTAGGGGGGCACGTCCTGGCGCACGGAACTGGTGCCGCCGATCATGGCGTGCGCGCCGATGCGCACGAACTGGTGCACCGCCGACAGGCCGCCCAGGATGGCCCAGTCGCCGATGTGGATGTGGCCGCCCAGCTGGACGCCGTTGGAGATGACGATGTGGTCGCCCAGCTGGCAATCGTGGGCGATGTGGACGTAGGCCATGATCCAGTTGTCGTCGCCCAGCCGCGTGGTGCCCGCGTCCTGGACGGTGCCGGTGTTCACGGTCACGAATTCGCGGAAGGTGTTGCCCGCGCCGATTTCCAGCGCCGTGGGCTCGCCCGCGTATTTCTTGTCCTGGGGGATGCCGCCGATCGAGCAGTAGCGGTAGAAATGGTTGTCCGGGCCGATGACGGTATGCCCGTCGATGGCGCAATGCGGGCCGATGCGCGTGCGCGCCCCGATGCGGACGTGCTCGCCGATGATGCTGTAGGGGCCGACGGCGACGTCCTCGCCCAGCACCGCGCCCGGCGCGACCAGGGCCGTGGGATGGATCTGTGCCGCGCCCATCATTCCTCCAGGATACGCACCGCGCACATGATCTTGGCTTCGGCGGCGATCTGGTCGTCCACCTTGGCCACGGCGGTGTACTTGCAGATGGAGCGGCTGAGCTTGTCGGCCGAGACTTCCATGCGCAGCTGGTCGCCGGGCACCACGGGGCGGCGGAAGCGCGCGCCGTCCACGCCGACCAGGTAGTAGGCGATCTTGGTGCTGGCCAGGTTCGGCGCGCCGGCGTCGGCGAAGGAGAACAGCGCGGCCGCCTGGGCCAGGGCCTCGATGATGAGGACGCCGGGCATCACCGGATGATGGGCGAAATGCCCCTGGAAGAAGGGCTCGTTGTAGGTGACATTCTTGATGGCCACGATGCTCTTGCCCGGGTCCATCTCCAGAACACGGTCCACGAGCAGCATCGGCTGCCGGTGAGGCAGCCGTTCCATGATGTCTTTGATGTCGAGTTCCATTATTTTATGCGTCCTGCTTGTGGTTCGTCGGCTGGCCGGCCGTGCCGGCGGCGCCTTGTCGTTCCGCGGCGCGCAGCCGCTTGCGCAACTGCGCGAGCTGGCCGATCACGGCCGCATTGTGTTGCCAGGCGGCGTGCTCGGCCACGGGGAACACCCCGGTATAGCGCCCCGCCTTGAGGATGTCCGAGGTGACCGCGGTGCCGCCCGAGATGTGCACGTCGTCGCCCAGCGTCAGGTGCCCGCCGAACATCGCCGCCCCGCCGATCACGCAGCGCCGGCCCATGGTGGTGGAGCCGGCCACACCCACGCAGGCGGCCATCGCGGTGTGGTCCCCGATGCGGCAGTTGTGGCCGATCATGATCTGGTTGTCGAGCTTGACGCCGTCGCCCAGCACCGTGTCCTCGACTGCGCCGCGGTCGACCGTGGTGTTGGCGCCGATTTCCACGTCGTCGCCGATGCGCACGCCGCCCAGCTGGGCGATCTTGGCCCAGGCGCCGGGCGTGCGCGGATCGGGCGCGAAGCCGAAGCCGTCGGCCCCCAGCACCACGCCCGAATGCAGGATCGCCCGCGCGCCGACGTGCACGCCGTGATAGAGCGTCACGCGGGCATGCAGCAGGCTGTCCGCGCCGATGGAACTGCCCGCGCCGATGACGCAGCCCGCGCCGATGCGCACGCCCGCGCCGATGCGCACGCCCGACTCGATCACCGCCAGCGGCCCGACGTGCACGCCGTCGGCCAGCTCGGCGTCGTCGGCGATCACGGCGCTGGGATGGATGCCCTTGGGCAGGCCGGCCTGGCGATGGCGGTCGAACCACTGGGCCAGCAACGCGTACATCAGGTAGGGCTGCGGGCACAGCACCGCGGCCCAGGGCGGCGCGCCGGCATGGCGGGCCTGGTAGGCTTCCCAGTCCTGCGGGCGCAGGATGACGGCGGCCGCGCCGCAGTCATCCAGCTGGGACTGCAGGCGGGGATTGGACAGGAAGCTGATTTCGGACCGGCCGGCCGAGCCCAGGGAGCCGATCCCCGCGATTTTCAGCGCGCCCGCGTCCGGGGCGCCCGTGATGCCGCATCCCAGCCCGACCGTATCGGCTGCCCGCAGAAGTTCGGACAATGCGGGTGCCCGATCGGGCGCGAGCAGCACAGGCATGGGAAATCAGCCGCCCAGGGCGCTGATGACCTGATCGGTGATGTCCACACGCGGGCTGACCGTGACGGCGTCCTGGATGATCAGGTCGTAGTTCTGCTGCTCGGCGATTTTCTTGATCGCGGCGTCGGCCTTTTCCACGATGGCGGAAAATTCCTCGTTGCGGCGGCGGTTGAAGTCTTCCTGGAATTCGCGGCGCTTGCGCTGCAGGTCGGAATCCATGTCCTGGAGCTTGCGCTGGCGCTTGACGCGCTCGGCCTCGGACAGCACCGGGGCGTCCTTGTCGAGCTTCTGCGCTTCGGAGCGCAGGCTGTCGGCCAGGCGCTGCAGTTCCTGGTCGCGCTTCTTGAATTCGCCTTCGATCTTGGCCTGAGCCGCCTTGGCGGGCTTGGAATCGCGCAGGATGCGTTCCGTGCTGACGAAACCGATCTTCGTGCCCTGGGCATAGGACGGCGCGACGAACAGCGCCCCCAGGCCCACGGCCGCCGCCAGGGCGAGCGCCCGGTGGCTACGCACGGCGCGTTGCGCCAACGTTGAAAAATTCAGACCTGAAACAAACATGATGAGGAACCCACCTAGGATCAAAGCAGCTACAAAAGGGTTTATTGTGCCATCAAACGCGGAGAATCAGAAACCCGTGCCGATCTGGAACTGGAAGACCTGCTTCTGGTCGCCTTCCTTGGCGTTCAGTGCGCGGCCGAAGGACAGCTGCAACGGCCCCAGCGGCGATTCCCAGGACAGGCCCAGGCCCGCGGAGTACTTCCAGCCGCAGGGATCGGCCACCTGGCCGTACTGGCCGTTGGCGCAGGCCGAGCCGTCGGTCGTGTCGATCTGGCCGACGTCGGTGAACATGAACCAGCGCAGGGTGCGGTCGCGCGAGGCGCCGGGGAACGGCAGGTAGAGCTGCACGTTGCCGACGATGCGCCGCGAGCCGCCCAGATAGGTGTCGGTGAGGGTGTCGCGCGGGCCCAGCGAGGCGCCCTCGTAGCCGCGCACCGAACCGATGCCGCCGGCGTACATGTTCTTGATGACCGGGAAGGCCTTGCCGCTGCTGCCGTAGGTCTTGGCCCAGTCCACCTGGCCGTTGACGGCCAGGGTGAAGGCGCGGCCCAGCGGCCAGTAGAACTGCTGCTGGCCGCTGAGCTTGTAGTAGCGCAGGTCCAGGGTGGAGATGTCGGCGGACACGCGGGTGTAGCTGCCGCGGCGCGGCGCCAGGGCGCTGTCGCGGGTGTCCTTGGCCCAGCCCAGGCTGAAGATGGCGGCGTTGGTGGTGTCGCCGTAGTCGTCGACGAAGTTCTGGTAGGCCAGCGGCGCCGGATTGGTGCCGGTGCGGCGGATGTCCTTGAGGGCGTTGCGCTCGAAGGTCACGCCGGCGAAGATGCGGTCCACTTCCGAGATCGGCACGCCGAAGTTCAGGCCCAGGCCCATGGATTCCACCGTGTACCAGCCGGTGGAGCCGCTGTCGGACACGTCGTAGGGCGTGGTGCGCCGGTAGTACACGGACGTGGTCTTGCTGATGCCGTCCTGGGTCCAGTAGGGATTGGTGTGCGAGATCACCGCCGCGCGGTTGGTCTTGCTGGTGTTGACGTTCAGGGACAGCGAATTGCCGCTGCCGAAGACGTTGTCCTGGCTGATGCCGGCCGACAGCATCAGCTTGTCGGTGGAGCCGTAGCCCACGCCCAGGCTGATCATGCCGGTGGGCTTTTCCTTGACGTCGACGTTGACGTCCACCTGGTCGGGCGAGCCCGGCACCGGATCGGTCTTGACGTCCACCTCGGTGAAGTAGCCCAGGCGGTCGACGCGTTCCTTGGAGGTCTTGATGCTGGAGGAGTCGTACCAGGCGGCTTCCTGCTGGCGCATCTCGCGGCGCACGACCTCGTCGCGGGTGCGGGTGTTGCCGCCCACGTTGATGCGGCGCACGTAGACGCGGCGGCCCGGATCGACGTAGAAGGTGAGCTTGGCGACGTGGTTGTCGCGGTCCAGCACCGGGCTGGGATTGACGTTGGCGAAGGCGTAGCCCAGCGAGCCCAGGTAGTCGGTGATGGACTTGGCCACGGCGTTGGTCTTTTCCGCCGAGAAGGTCTCGCCTTCCTTGACGGTGACCAGCGGCTGGAGCTTGTCGTCCAGGCCGAGCAGGTCGCCGGCCAGGCCGACCTGGCCCAGCTTGTAGGGCTTGCCTTCGTGCATCGTCATGGTGATGTAGATGGCCTTGCGGTCGGGCGAGATCGACACCTGCGGGGGCTCCATGGAGAATTCCAGGTAGCCGCGGTCCAGGTAGTAGGAGCGGATGCGCTCGACGTCGCCTTCCAGCTTTTCGCGCGAGTACTTGTTGGTGCCCGTGTACCAGGTCATGAAGCCGCCGGTGGTCAGCTCCATCTGGTCTTCCAGCGTGCTGGAGGAGAAGGTGTCGTTGCCGATGAATTCGATCTTGTCGATGGTGGCGACTTCGCCCTCGAAGATGTCGAAGCTGACCCCGACGCGGTTGCGCTCCAGCGGCGTGATGACGGGGTTGATCTGGACGCCGTACTTGCCCTTGGACAGGTACTGCTGCTTGAGCTCGAAGACCGCGCGGTCGAGCATGGCCTGGTCGAAGATCCGGCCCTGGCCGAAGCCGACCTGCGCCAGGGATTTCGTCAGCGCCTTGACGTCGAATTCGCGCATGCCGTTGAAATTGATCGAGGCGATGGTGGGCCGTTCTTCGACGGTGACCACCAGCACGTTGCCCTGCGCGTCGATCTTGACGTCGTTGAAGAAGCCCGTGCCGTAGAGCTTCTGGATGGCGGCCGAGGCTTCTTCCTGGGTGAATTTCTGGCCGATCTTGACGGGCAGATAGGTGAAGATCGTGCCCGGATCGACGCGTTCGATCCCCTTGACCTGGATGTCCTGAACCACGAAGGGCGTGAAGGCCGCCGCGACGGCGGGCGCCAGCAGGGCCGCCAGCACCAGGGGAATGGCGCGCTTGATCAGACGAAAATTCCGGGGAGACGACATCCTGGCAATCCTATTTGGCCGTGGAGGAACACGCTTGAGCGATGCGGGATTGTAAGTCACAACCTCGTCAACTGAAAAGCCGCGCAAAATCGTTGAACAGGGCCAGAACCATGAGGCCCAGCACGACGCCCAGGCCCAGCCGCTGGCCCAGGTCGCGGGCCCGCTCGGGCAGCGGCCGGCCGCCGCGCAGCGCCTCGATCAGGTAGAACAGCAGGTGGCCGCCGTCGAGCATCGGAATGGGCAGCAGATTGAGCACGCCGATGCTGATGCTGATGAGCGCGAGGAAGCCCAGGTAGGACTCCAGGCCGATGCGCGCGGTGCGGCCGGCGTATTCGGCGATCGTGACCGGGCCGGTGACGTTCTTCCAGGACACGTCGCCCACCACCATGCGGCCCATCATGCGCAGCGTGAACAGGCTCATGTCGGCCGTGCGCCGCACGCCCTGCCACAGGCTGTCCAGGGGGCCCAGGCGCACCAGCACCTCGGGCCGCTCCGCCTGGATCAGGGCGCCGATGCGGCCGACCGCTCGGCCGTCCTCCGCGGTCTCGGGCCGCGGCGTCACGCTGAGGGAGACGCGGTCGCCCCGGCGCAGCACGACCAGGGGCAGCGGCTGGCCGGCGTGCGCCTGGACGGTGCGCACGAAGGCCTCGACGGAAGGCTGCTGCAGCCCGCCCGCCGCCAGGATCCGGTCGCCGGCGCGCAGGCCGGCCTGCTCGGCGGCCCCGCCCGGCACCAGCTCGCCGGCCACCGGGACCGGCGCCCGCAGCGCCAGCCCGGCGGCCAGCAGCGGATCGGGATCGTCCGGCGCCACGGCCTGGGGCGCGAGCTTCAGGGTTTCGTCGCGGACCGCGCCGTCGGCCGATTCCAGCGTCAGGGGCACGTCGCCGCCCAGGGACAGGGGCTCGGCCAGGCGCCAGCGGGCCTGGGTCCAGGACGCCACCGGCTCGCCGGCCACGGCGCGCAGCACGTCGCCGTCCTGCACCCCGGCCAGGGCGGCCGGCGTGCCGGCGGGCGGCGCCGCCAGCACGGCGGCCGGCTCCTGCGTGCCCCACAGGCCCAGGAAGGCGTAAATCAGGGCGGCCAGCACCAGGTTGGCGGCGGGGCCGGCCGCCACCACCGCCGCGCGCCGCGCCAGCGGCTGGGCATTGAACACGGCGCGGCGCGTGGCCTCGTCGGCCTCCGGCGGGGCCTCGTCGAGCATCTTCACGTAGCCGCCCAGCGGGATGGCCGACAGCGCCCATTCGGTGCCGTGCCGGTCGAGGCGGCGCAGCAGCACCGGGCCGAATCCGACCGAGAAGCGCACGATCGGCACGCCCGCGCGCCGCGCCACCCAGTAATGGCCCAGCTCGTGGAAGGTCACGAGCAGGCCCAGGGCGAGGATGAAGGCGGAGAGGGTCAGCAGCATGGGAACGAAGGCCGGAACGGGGACATCAGCGGGTCTGGCAGAAGCCGGCCGCGACGCGGCGCGTGCGCGCGTCCAGGTCGAGGATTTCCGCCAGGGAGGACGGCGTCTGCGTCCCGTGCGCCACGGAGTCGTCCAGGCAGCGCTCGATGATGGACGGAATCTGGGTGTAGCGGATGCGCCCGCGCAGGAAGCCGTCGACCGCGACCTCGTTGGCCGCGTTCAGCGCGATGCAGGCGCCCTGCCCCTGGCCCAGCGCGTCGAAGGACAGCCGCAGGCAGGGAAAGCGCGCCAGGTCCGGGGGCTCGAAATCCAGGCGTCCCAGGCGGGCGAGCTCCAGCAGGCCGACGCCGCCGTCGATGCGCTCCGGATAGCCCAGGCCGTAGGCGATGGGCGTGCGCATGTCGGGCTGGCCCAGCTGGGCCAGGATGGAGCCGTCCAGGTATTCGACCATGGAATGGACCACGCTCTGGGGATGGACCACCACCTGGATGTGCGCCATCGGCATGGAGAACAGCCAGTGGGCCTCGATGACTTCCAGCCCCTTGTTCAGCATGGTGGCCGAGTCCACGGAGATCTTGCGGCCCATGCGCCAGTTGGGGTGGGCGCAGGCCTGGTCGGGGGTCACCGCGTCGAGCTGGTCCAGCGCGGTGCGGCGAAACGGCCCGCCCGAGGCGGTGAGCAGCAGCCGGCGCACGCCCTTGGCCGGGCTTGCCGGCGCGCGCGCGCGATCGGCCGACTGGGGCAGGCACTGGAAGATGGCGTTGTGCTCGCTGTCGATGGGCAGCAGCTCGGCGCCGGACTCGCGCACGGCGCGCATGAACAGGCTGCCCGCCGCCACCAGCGCTTCCTTGTTGGCCAGCAGCACCCGCTTGCCGGCCCGCGCCGCCGCCAGCGCCCCGGGCAGCCCGGCGGCGCCCACGATGGCGGCCATGACGGCGGTGACCTCGGGATCGGCCGCCGTGTCGGCCAGCGCCTGGGCGCCCTGGCGGATTTCCGGCAGCGGCCGGCCGGCCGGCCAGGCAGCCAGAAAGCGCGCCCGGGCGGCGTCGTCGGGCACGATCACCACCCGCGCCGCGTGCCGCGCCGCCTGCTGCGCCAGCGCCTCGATCCGGCTGTGCGCGCTCAGCGCATGGACGGAGAACCGGTCCGGATGGCGCGCGACCACGTCCAGCGTGCTCACCCCGATGGAACCGGTCGAGCCGAGGATGCAGAGGCGTTGCTGGACGGACATGGCGTTGGAACCTGTGGATGCGAAACGGACGGGCGGGCCTAGGAACCGGCCATCAGCAGCAGCGCGGCGGCCGGCGCCACCGGCAGCACCGCGTCGATGCGATCGTACACGCCGCCGTGGCCCGGCAGCAGCTGGCTGGAATCCTTGACCCCCGCGCGGCGCTTGAGCAGGGATTCAAACAGGTCGCCGACGATGGACCAGGCCGCCAGCGCCACGCCGGCCACGACCAGGCCCGCCCAGCCGACGTGCGCCAGCAGCAGCGCCCCGAAGCTGCCCGGCCACCACAGCGCCGTGGCGACCAGCCACACGGTGGCCGCCAGGATGCCGCCGGCCGCGCCCTCGATCGTCTTGCCGGGGCTGACGCGCGGCGCGAGCTTGCGGCGCCCCAGGCTGCGGCCGGTGAAATAGGCGGCGATGTCGGCGGCCCAGATCAGCGCCCACAGGCTGACGAGCGCGGCCGCGCCGTGGCGCAGGAACACCCAGGCGAGCGCGTACCAGGTGGCGGCCAGGACGAGGAAGCCGGCCAGGGCCAGCACGCCGGGCCGGCAGGCGTCCGGCAGCCGGGCGCGCACCACCGCGGCGGGGGCGAAGGCGAGCCAGAACAGCACCGCCAGCGGCAGCAGGACCGATCCGAAGGCGGTTTCCAGGCCCGGCTGGCCGTCGGCCAGCAGGCGCGACAGCGGCACCAGCGCGAGGACCGCCAGCACCGCCCCGCCCCAGTGCA
This sequence comes from Castellaniella defragrans, assembly GCF_014203015.1. GTDB lineage: Bacteria > Pseudomonadota > Gammaproteobacteria > Burkholderiales > Burkholderiaceae_B > Castellaniella > Castellaniella defragrans. Next base: position 122,030 of record NZ_JACHIB010000013.1, on the reverse strand, counting down.
CGGCGGCGCCCGGCGTCACCAGCCGCAGCCATTCCCACAGCGCGCAGCCGGTCATCAGGCCCAGCAGGGCGAGCATCGGCCAGGGCGTGGGGGCGGCCACGGCGGCCGCCACGATCGACAGCAGGACGACGGCGGTGAGGATGCGCTGGCGCAGCATGGCGGATTCCTTTCAGACGGTGTCGCGCAGCTGGGCGCTGGTGCGGCCGAACCGCCGTTCGCGCCCCCGGTACCACGCGAAGGCCCGGTCGAGCTGCTCGGCGTCGAAATCCGGCCACCAGCAGTCGGTGAAATACAGTTCAGTATAGGCCAGCTGCCAGATCATGAAATTGGAAATACGCTGCTCGCCGCCGGTGCGGATGAACAGGTCGGGCTCGGGCGCGTAGGCCATGGCGAGCCAGGGCGAGAGCGCGGCCTCGTCCAGCAACTCGGGATGGGCGGCGAGCTCGGGCCGCCGCGCCAGCAGGGCCTGGACGGCCTGCAGGATGTCCCAGCGGCCGCCGTAGTTGGCGGCGATGGTCAGCGTCAGGGCCGATTGCCCGGCGGTGCGCCGCTCGGCGTCCTCGATCAGGCCGCGCAGGTGCGGGTCGAAGGCCGACAGGTCCCCGGCCACGCGCAAGCGCACGCCCTGGGCCTCCAGGCGATCGACTTCCTTTTCCAGGGTGCGCACGAACAGGCGCATCAGCAGGGAGACTTCCTGGGCCGGGCGGCGCCAGTTCTCGGAGCTGAAGGCGAACAGCGTCAGGTAGCGCACGCCGCGCAGGCCGCAGGCCTCGACGATGCGGCGCACGGCCTGCACGCCGCGCACGTGCCCCGCCGTGCGGGGCAGCATGCGCCGGGTCGCCCAGCGGCCGTTGCCATCCATGATGATGGCGACATGCCGGGGCACGTCCCCGGTCTCGGGAATGGCAAGCGTGGAAGAAAGAGTCTCGGTCATACGCCGGGGCGTCGCGCGGAGGGCCGATGGGGCCTGAGGAAGCCCATCGCCCTAGACCGTCATGATCTCGGCTTCCTTCTGGGCGACGAGCTTGTCGATTTCGCTCACGTAGCGGTCGGTGAGCTTCTGCACCTCGTCCTGGCCGCGGCGGTCCTCGTCCTCGGAGATTTCCTTGTCCTTGACCAGCTTTTTCAGGGCCTCGTTGGCCTCGCGGCGCAGGTTGCGCACCGCGACCTTGGCGTCCTCGCCCTCGCTGCGCACGACCTTGGTCAGGTCGCGGCGGCGTTCCTCGGTGAGGGCGGGCATCGGCACGCGGATGTTGTCGCCCATGGCGATGGGATTGAGTCCCAGGTCGGATTCGCGGATGGCCTTTTCGACCGGACCCGCCATCGACTTTTCCCAGACCTGCACGCTGAGGGTGCGCGCGTCGATCACGGTCACGTTGGCGACCTGGCTCACCGGCACGGGCGAGCCGTAGTATTCGACCTGCACGTGGTCCAGGATCCCCGCGTGGGCGCGGCCCGTGCGGATCTTGGCCAGGTTGGCCTTCAGGGAGTCGATGGATTTGCCCATGCGCTCGTCGGCCGAGCGGCGAATGTCGGAGGAAAGGCTCATGAGGTTTCCTATACCTGGACCAGGGTGCCCTCGTCCTCGCCGCAGACGACGCGCCGGAGGGCTCCCGGCTTGTTGATCGAAAAGACCTTGATCGGCAGTTTCTGGTCGCGGCACAGCGCGAAGGCCGTGGCATCCATGACTTCGAGGCGGCGCACGATGGCCTCGTCGAAGCTGATGCGCGAATAGCGCGTGGCGTTCGGGTCCTTGTTGGGGTCGGCGCTGTAGATGCCGTCGACCTTGGTGGCTTTCAGGACCATCTCGGCGCCGATCTCGGCGCCGCGCAGCGCGGCGGCCGTGTCGGTGGTGAAGAAGGGATTGCCGGTGCCGGCCGCGAAGACGACGACCTTGCCTTCTTCGAGGTAGCGCAGGGCCTTGGGCCGGATGTAGCGTTCGACCACCTGGTCGATGTTCAGGGCCGACTGCACCCGGGTGTCCACGCCGTGGTTCTTCAGGGCGTCCTGCAGCGCCAGGCCGTTCATGACGGTGGCCAGCATGCCCATGTAGTCGGCCGTGGCCCGGTCCATGCCCTGGGCGCCCGGCGCCACGCCGCGGAAGATGTTGCCCCCGCCGATCACCACGGCCAGCTGCACGCCGAGGGACACGACGCCGTGGATCTCCTCGGTCATGCGGAGTATGGTCGCGCGGTTGATGCCGAAGGCATCGCCGCCCATCAGAGCCTCACCCGAAAGTTTCAGGAGAACGCGCTTGTAGGCAGGGGTGGACATGCAAAAGGTTCCTGGAAGGAGAAATATTCGAGGTATAAAGCAATACGGACGAGCGGCACGGCTGCCGGGAAACCGGGCTTCCGGCTGCGGATGTGAACAGGCATCGCGCGTCCGGCGCGATGCCATCGTACCTGAAATCGAAATCGGCCGGAATCAGGAGCCGCTGGCGGCGGCGGCGACCTCGGCGGCGAAGTCCTCGGACTTCTTCTCGATGCCCTCGCCCACCACGAACAGCGCGTAGCGGTTGATGCGGGCGCCCTTTTCCTTGAGCATCTGCTCGACGGTCTGCTTGTCGTTCTTGACGAAGGGCTGCGACAGCAGCGTGACTTCCTTCAGGAACTTCTGCACAGAACCTTCGACCATCTTGGCGACGATCTCGGCCGGCTTGCCGGATTCGGCGGCCTTCTGTTCGGCCACGGAGCGTTCGGCGGCGATCAGCGCGGGATCCACGCCGTCGGCGTTCAGGGCGCGGGGCTTGGTCGCTGCGATGTGCATGGCCAGGTCCTTGCCGACTTCATCGGCGCCGGCGTAGTCCACCAGCACGCCGATGCGCCCGCCGTGCACGTAGCTGTTCAGGGCGTCCACGGTGTCGAAGCGCTGGAAGCGGCGCACCGACATGTTCTCGCCGATCTTGCCCACCAGGGCGGCGCGCACGGATTCGACGGTGCCGTCGCCCATGGCGCAGGCGTTCAGGGCGGCCAGGTCGGCCGGGTTGCGTTCGGCGGCGATGCGGGCCAGGTCGTTGACGAAGGCGATGAAATCGTCGTTCTTGGCGACGAAGTCGGTTTCGCAGTTGACTTCGACCAGCGCGCCGCTCTTGCCGTCGGCGGCGATGTGCAGGCCGACCAGGCCTTCGGCGGTGATGCGGCCGGCGGCCTTGGAGGCCTTGCTGCCCAGCTTGACGCGCAGCAGTTCCTCGGCGCGGGCCAGATCGCCCTCGGCCTCGGTCAGGGCCTTCTTGCATTCCATCATGGGCGCGTCGGTCTTTTCGCGCAGTTCCTTGACCATGGCGGCGGTGATTTGAGCCATTGTGTTCTCTCCTGTTCAATCAGTGCGCGCGCCGAGGGGCGGCGCGCGACGAGCCCGCCGCCGGGAGGCGGCGGGCCGGGACGGCGGAAGGCAGGAATTTATTCCTGGTCCTGGTCCTGCTCGACCTCGATGAATTCCTCGCCTTCGGCCAGTTCCTCGACCAGGCCGTTGAGGCTCTGTTCGCGGCCGGCCAGCACGGCATCGGCCATGCCGCGGGCGTACAGGGCGATGGCCTTGGACGAGTCGTCGTTGCCCGGAATGACGTGATCGATGCCTTCGGGCGAGTGGTTGGTGTCGACCACGCCGACCACCGGGATGCCCAGGGTGCGGGCTTCGGCCACGGCGATCTTGTGGTAGCCCACGTCGATCACGAACAGCGCGTCGGGCAGCGTGTTCATGTCCTTGATGCCGCCGATGGACTTGTTGAGCTTGTCCATTTCGCGCGCGAACATCAGCGCTTCCTTCTTGGTCATGTGCTCGGTGGCGCCTTCGGCCTGCTGGGCTTCCATGTCCTTCAGGCGCTTGATCGAGGTCTTGACCGTCTTGAAGTTGGTCATCATGCCGCCCAGCCAGCGGCTGTCGACGTAGGGCATGCCGCAGCGCTGGGCCTCGGCGGCGATGATCTCGCGGGCCGAGCGCTTGGTGCCGACGAACAGCACGTTGCCGCCGCGCGCGGCGATCTGGCGCACGAACTGGCTGGCTTCCAGGTATTTCTCGACCGTGCGTTCGAGGTTGACGATGTGGATCTTGTTGCGCTGGCCGAAGATGTATTCGGCCATCTTCGGGTTCCAGTAACGGGTCTGGTGGCCAAAATGGACACCGGCTTCCAGCATTTCGCGCATGAGCGACATGAAAATTCTCCGTGAGGGTTTGGTCTTGTACCAGGCCAGTATCCGGGACTAACATGGAAAGAAGGCCGAATCTTCAAGCATCGACGTCGGGCAGGCTTCGGGCACTGCAATGCCTTCATGCCCTAGCAACGATGCCTGGCAATCACGCCCGGCAATCATCCGGCAATCTCTTCCATGCCATCCGCGCACACCCTTGGGGCGGCGAGGTACGCTATTTACAGCTAAGCCTATAATTCTACTATTCATCTCATCTTCACAGCAAGCACCCCATGAGCCAACTCGTCACCGACCCCCACGAACTCGACCAGATGCGCGCCGCCTGCCAGGCCGCCGCCAGCATCCTGGACTACCTCGAACCGCACGTGCGCCCCGGAGTCACGACGGGGGAGCTCGACCGCCTGTGCATGGACTACCTCACCAACACGCTCCAGGTGAAATCGGCCACCGTGGGCTACGCGCCGCCCGGCTATCCGCCCTTCCCCGCCTCCATCTGCACCTCGGTCAACCACGTCATCTGCCACGGCATTCCCGGCGACAAGGTCCTGAAGAACGGCGACATCCTCAACATGGACATCACCATCATCAAGGACGGCTGGTTCGGCGACACCAGCCGCATGTACTGCGTGGGCGAACCTTCCATCCTGGCCCGCCGGCTGATCGACACCACCTACGAATGCATGTGGCTGGGCATCGAGCAGGTGCGCCCGGGCGCCACCCTGGGCGACATCGGCCACGCCATCCAGAAGCGCGCCGAGGCCGCGGGCTTTTCCGTGGTGCGCGAATACTGCGGCCACGGCGTCGGCCGGCGCTTCCACCAGGATCCCCAGGTGCTGCACTACGGCAAGCCCGGCACGGGCCTGCGCCTGGAGCCCGGCATGATCTTCACCATCGAGCCCATGATCAACGCCGGCCGGCGCGAGATCCGCACGCTGGCCGACCAGTGGACGGTCGTCACGCGCGACCACAGCCTGTCGGCCCAATGGGAGCACAGCATCCTGGTCACCGACGACGGCTACGAAGTGCTGACGGTGTCGCCCGGCATGCCGGCGCCGCCCGCCTTCGTCAAAGCCGCCCCCACGGCCGCCTGACAGCCGAATGACCACGCGCCCGGGCGCGCCCCCCGGCGGACCGGCGCCCGTGAGCGCCGACACGCACCGCCCCGTTCTGGCCGAACTGCGCACCCGCATGCAGGCGCGCCGGGACGAGGCCGTGCGGGCCTGGCGCATCCACCTGCGGCCCGACACGCTGCTGTCGGCCCTGCGGCGCATCGCCGACGACACGCTGCGCGGCCTGCTGAAGATCCATCCCCTGCCGGCCGGCGCCTGCGCGGCGGCGGTCGGCGGCTACGGCCGCGGCGAGCTCTATCCGGGCTCGGACCTCGACATCCTGATCCTGCTCGAACGCGCCCCCGACGCGGCCGACCGCGAGCGCATCGAGGCCCTGGTCGCGGCCCTGTGGGACATCGGGCTGGAACCGGGCCTGAGCGTGCGCACCCTGGAGCAGTGCCGGCACGAGGCCGCCGCCGACATCACCGTCCAGACCTCCCTGCTGGAAGCCCGCTGGCTGGCGGGCGGCCGTTCGCTGTTCCGGCGCTTCCGCGAACGGATGCGGCAGGATCTGGACCCGCGCGATTTCTACCTGGCCAAGCGCACCGAAATGCAGCAGCGCCACGCGCGCCACCAGGACACGCCCTACGCGCTGGAGCCCAACTGCAAGGAAGCCCCCGGCGGCCTGCGCGACCTGCAGGTGCTGCTGTGGCTGGCGCGCGCGGCCGGGCTGGGCGACACCTGGCGCGCCGTCGCCCGCACCGACCTGCTGACCTCGGCCGAATTCCGTGCCCTGCGGCGGGCGGAGCTGGCCTTCAAGCGCCTGCGCATCGAGCTGCACCTGCTGGCCGGACGCCGCGAGGATCGCGTGCTGTTCGACCTGCAGCCGCGCCTGGCCCGCGTCTACGGCTTCGCCGACCAGCCGCACCGGCGCGCCGGCGAACTGCTGATGCAGCGCTACTACTGGGCCGCCCGCGTGGTCTGCCAGGTCAACCGGCTGCTGATGCTGGCGCTGGAGGAACGCCTGTTTCCCCGCCCGCAGGACGAGACGGTCGCGCTCGACGAGGACTTCTGCGTGCGCCGCGAGCGGCTGGCCCTGATCCGCGAGGACGCCTTCGAGCGCACGCCCAGCCTGCTGCTGAAGGTGTTCCTGGTCACGCAGCGGCACCCGGAGCTGCAGGGCATGGCGGCCGGCACCCTGCGCGCCATGTGGCACGCCCGCCACCGCATCGACCGGGCGTTCCGCGACGACCCGGCCAACCGCCGCCTGTTCCTGGAGATCCTGCGCCAGCCGCGCGGCATCGTCCACGCCCTGCGCGACATGACGATGTGGAACATCCTGCCGCGCTACCTGCCCGTGTTCCGGCGCATCGTCGGCCAGATGCAGCACGACCTGTTCCACGCCTACACCGTGGACCAGCACATCCTGATGGTGATCCGCAACCTGCGGCGCTTCACCATGCCCGAGCATGCCCAGGAATATCCCCTGGCCAGCCAGCTGATCGCCGATCTCGACGACCACTGGCTGCTGTACGTGGCGGCGCTGTTCCACGACATCGCCAAGGGGCGCGGCGGCGACCATTCCCAGCTGGGCGCCGCCGAAGTGCGGCGCTTCGCCCGCCGCCACGGGCTGCCGCGCGAGTCCGTCGAGCTGCTGGATTTCCTGGTGCGCGAGCACCTGACCCTGTCCCAGGTGGCGCAGAAGCGCGACCTGAGCGATCCCCGGGTGATCCACGAATTCGCCGCCAAGGTCGGATCGGGGCGCCGGCTGGCCGCCCTGTACCTGCTGACGGTGGCCGACATCCGCGGCACCAGCCCGAAGGTCTGGAACACCTGGAAGGGCAAGCTGCTGGAAGACCTGTACCATCGGACGCTGGCCGCGCTGGGGGGCGAGCGGCCCGACACCCGGACCATCCTGGCCCTGCGCAAGGACGCCGCCGCCGCCGAGGTCCGCCGGATGGGGCTGCGCGACGACAGCCGCGAGGCCTTCTGGTCGCAGCTGGACGTGGCCTATTTCCTGCGCCACGACGCCAACGAGATCGCCTGGCACACGCGCCACCTGTACCATTGCTTCCAGGGGCCGGATCCGGTCGTGCGCGCCCGCGTCCTGGGCCAGAGCGAGGCCCTGCAGATCCTCGCCTACGCGCCCGACCGGCCGGACCTGTTCATGGACATCTGCACCTATTTCGACCGCCACGGCCTGAGCATCCAGGACGCCCGCATCCACACCACGCGCCAGGGCTGGGCGCTGGACAGCTTCATCGTGCTGCTGCCCGAGCACGACCGCGACTACCGCTCCTACGCCGCCCTGATCGAGCACGAGCTGCGCGCCGCGCTGGGCGGCGGGCCGGCCACGCGCCGGGACGCCCCCGCGCCGCGCGCGGGATCGCGCCGCTCGCGCGCCTTTCCGATCATGCCCAGCGTCACCCTGCAGCCCGACGAACTGGGCGACAACTGGCGGCTGTCGGTCACGGCGGCCGACCGCGTCGGCCTGCTGCACGACCTGGCCCGGGTGTTCGCCCGCCACGACGTCAATCTGCGGATGGCCAAGATCATGACCCTGGGCGACCGGGTGGAGGACATCTTCGTGCTCGACGGCCCCGGCCTGGAGCACCCCCGCGGCCAGCGGCAGTTCGAGCGCCAGGTGCTGGAAGCGCTGGGCGCGGCGGCGGACGCCACGGCCCCCGCGGACTCCGCAGATTCCACGAACCCGACGACCCACCCGACCCTGAGCCCGCCTTCGCCATGACCCTGACCCGTTCCGACCGTCTCCTGCGCCTCGTCGCCCTGCTGTGCCTGGCCGCCGTGGGCTTCGCCCTGATCTCGCAATACGCCTTCGGCATGAAGCCCTGCGCCTGGTGCGTGCTGCAGCGGCTGATCCTGCTGGCCATCGCCGCCGTCTGCGGACTGGCGGGCATGGGCTGGGGCCCGGCGATCGTGCGCCGCATCGGCGCGGCCGCGGCGGCCCTCCTGGCGGTGTGCGGCATCGCCGCCGCCTGGTACCAGTACAGCGTGGCCGGGCAGATGTTCTCCTGCGCCCAGACCTTCGCCGACCGCTTCATCACCGCCTCGGGGCTGGACGCCTCCCTGCCCTGGCTGTTCGGCATCTACGCGACGTGCATGGACGCCCGCGTGAGCCTGCTGGGGGTGGAATACGCGCTGTGGGGACTGCTGCTGTTCGCCGTCTGCGTCGCGCTGGCGCTGGCCGCGCTGATGCGCAGCGCCCGGAACTGAACCCCGGGCGGTACTGCGGCTCTCCACCTCGCGGCTTGCAAGCCGCTCGGATTCGTTCCGCACGGGACGGTCCGCAGGGACTGTCCCGTGTCAGACCTCATCCTCAGCCGCCGCCATGGCGCCGGAGCGCTGCGGCAGGCCACGGGTGCGGCTCAGGCGCTCCAGATAGGCCTCGTCGATGTCGCCGGTGACGTAGCGGCCGTTGAAGCAGGACGCCTCGAAGGACCGCATGGCCGGATTCAGGTCGCGCAGGGATTGTTCCAGGTCGTCCAGATCCTGGTAGACCAGGCCGTCGGCGCCGATCTCGCGGGCGATCTGGGCCTCGTCGCGCCCGGTGGCGATCAGCTCGGCCTGGGTCGGCATGTCGATGCCGTAGACGTTCGGGTAGCGGACCGCCGGCGCCGCCGAGGCGAAGAAGACCTTGTTCGCGCCCGCCGCCCGGGCCATGTCGACGATTTCGCGGCTGGTGGTGCCGCGCACGATGGAGTCGTCCACCAGCAGGACGTTCTTGCCGCGGAATTCCATGTCGATGGCGCTGAGCTTCTGGCGCACGGATTTCTTGCGCACGGCCTGGCCGGGCATGATGAAGGTGCGGCCGACGTAGCGGTTCTTGATGAAGCCCTCGCGGTAGTTCAGGCCCAGGCGCGCGGCCAGCTGCATGGCCGAGGGCCGCGAGGAATCCGGGATCGGCATGACCACGTCCACGTCGCCCAGGCGCAGCGACTTGGCGACCTTGTCCGCCAGGTATTCGCCCATGTGCAGGCGCGCGTCGTAGATCGAGATCCCGTCCATCACGGAATCGGGCCGGGCGAAATAGACGTATTCAAAGACGCAGGGCGTCTGCTCCAGGCCGGGATCGGCGCAGAGTTCGGCGCAGAGCGCGCCGTCCTCGGTGATCACGACCGCCTCGCCGGGCGCGATGTCGCGCACCAGGGAGAAGCCGCTGCCGGTCAGGGCGACGGATTCGGAGGCCAGCATCCATTCGGGACCGGATTCCGTGTCGTGGCGGCCCAGGCACAGCGGGCGGATGCCATGCGGATCGCGGAAGGCCACCAGGCCGAAGCTGCTGATGCTGGCGATGACGGCGTAGGCGCCCTTGGCGCGCCGGTGCACGGCGCGCACGGCCTGGAACACCGCGTGCGCGTCCAGGGTGACGCCATTGGACGCCTGCTGCAGTTCGTGGGCGAAGACGTTGAGCAGGACCTCGGAGTCGGAGTTGGTGTTGATGTGGCGCCGGTCGTGCTTGAACAGGGACTCGCGCAGTTCGCGCCAGTTGGTCAGGTTGCCGTTGTGCACGAAGGTGATGCCGAAGGGCGCGTTCACGTAGAAGGGCTGGGCCTCGTCCACGCTGGCGCTGGAGCCGGCCGTCGGGTAGCGCACCTGCCCCACCCCGCTGTTGCCGGGCAGCGCCCGCATGTTGCGCGTGCGGAACACGTCGCGCACCAGGCCGTGGGCCTTGTGCATGCTGAAGAACTGATCGTGCGCGGTGGCGATGCCGGCCGCGTCCTGGCCCCGGTGCTGCAGCAGCAGCAGGCTGTCGTAGATCAGTTGATTGACGGGGCTGCGCCCCATGACACCCACGATTCCGCACATGATGAGAATGAATTCCTGAGTAGGGATCCCGGCCGGGAATGGATCCTGGCTGGCTGGCTAATAGGGAAGCTAATAGGGAAGCAGTTCGGCCACCTCGGCGGGCAGCAGCGATTTGACGTGTTGGAAGCCCCGGACGGCCGCGGCCGAGGTGCGCGCGTCCCGCCACCAGGGTTCCTGGGGGAGCTGAGTGTAGCCCGCCAGGCCCACCAGGGCGAGGACCAGCACGACGCCGCGCACCGCGCCGAACACCGCGCCCAGGCCGTGGTCGGCCGGCGTCAGGCCGGTGCGGTCCACCAGCGCGCCCAGCGCCATGTTGAGCAGGCCGACCAGCAGGAGCGCCAGGATGAAGACCGCCCCGTAGGCGGCCAGCGTGCGCAGCAGGCCGTTGTCGATCAGGCCCAGCAGCCAGTCCGATGCCGCCGGCCCCCACCAGATGGCGGCCACGAAGGCGGCGAGGTAGGCGACCAGGGACAGGACTTCGCGCAGGAAGCCGCGCAGCAGGCCGATCAGGGCCGAGACGGCCACGACGGCCAGGACGAAGTAGTCGAAGCTGGTCACTTGCCGGAGATCAGGCCGTTCTGGTAGCCCAGCGCCCGCAGCCGGGCCTGGGCCGCCTGGGCGGCCTCGTGGGAGCCGAAGGGCCCCACCCGCAGCCGGTAGACGGTGCGGCCGTTGGACTGGCCGCGTTCGACGTAGGCGTCGCTGACGCCGGCCTGGCGCAGGCTGTCGCGCCGCGCCTGGGCGTCCTGCTCGGTGGTGTAGGCGGCGACCTGGAGGTAGTAGCGTCCCCCCGCGGCGGGCTTGGCCTCGGACCGGGCCGCGGAAGGCGTCTTGCCGGCCAGCAGGGCCAGGGCGACCGAGCCGTCGTCGGTGCGGCCGGCCGGCGCGCGTTCCGCGGCGGGCTTGTCGGCGGGCCGGGCGGGCTCGGCGGGTTTTTCGCGCGGCGGCGCGGGCTGGGCCGGGGCCGGGGCCGGCGGCGCCGCGGGAGCGGGTCCGGGCGCGGCGGAGGCCGCCGGCGGCTGCGCCTGGCCGGAGGCCTGGAGCGCGTCGGCGGGCTCTCCGACGCCGGGCGCGGAGGCCGCGCCGGCCGGATGGTCGGCCGGGGCGGCATCGGTCTGGGCGGGGTCGGCCTGGACGGCGCCCGAGGCCGCGTCGGTCTGGGCGGGGGCGGGCTCGGCGGCCGGCGGCAGGCCGGCGACGGGCGCCGGCACCACGATCGGGGCATGCGTGTCGTCGGGCACGGGCTCGTCGAACAGCCAGGGCACGACGATGACGGCCGCCAGCACCAGCGCCAGCGCGCCGATCAGGCGGCGGCGGGCTTTCACGCGCAGTTCACGGAGCTGGGCCTCGGTGCCGGCGGATCGTGCCGGAGCGCGTTGTCCCGTTTCGGTTCCCTTGCGAAAAAGCATCGTGCAGCCAACCCATCAAAAGTGGCGGACCGGCCTCCGGCCCGATCAGGCTAGGACATCCCGGCCTTCGCGGCGCAGGAGGTCGAGCACGGGGCCGACCGTGGCAAACGATCCGAACACGAGGATTCTATCATTGTCGGTCGCCAGCCTCCTGGCCTCGGCAAAGGCTTGTTCCGGACTGTCAAATGTGGATACCTGCACGTCCCGGGCGGCCACGGCGGGCCGGGGCGCGGCCCGCACGCCCGGCTTGTGCTCGCCCGAGGGCCGGACGATTTCGCTGGTCTGGGCGATGAAGGGATCGACCGGCGCCTGTTCGCCGCCGATGCGGCGCACGATGGCGGCCAGTTCCTGCGCGGAGGTGCCGCGCGGCCCGCCCAGCGTGGCGCACAGCCAGCGGTCCACGCGCCGCGACAGGCGCGACAGCGTGGCCTCGATATCCTTGTCGCGCAGCATGCCGACCACCGCGTAGGTATGCGGATAATGGCCCATGCTGTCCAGGTTCTGGCCCAGCGCCGAGGCCGCGTGGGGATTGTGCCCCACGTCCAGGATGGTGGCGGGCAGGCCGGGCAGGATCTGCATGCGGCCCGGCAGGCTGACGTGCAGCAGGCCCTGGCGCACGTCCTGCTGCGTGACCACCAGGCGGTCGCGCAGGGCCTCCAGGGCCGCCAGGGCCGCCGAGGCGTTCAGCAGCTGGTTGGCGCCGCGCAGGGCGGGATAGCCCAGCGCGTTGCGGCGCTGCGAGCGGCCGCCGTAGGCCCATTGCTGGCGGTCGCCGGAATAGTTGAAATCGACCCCGACGCGCCAGAGGTCGGCGCCGATCGCCTGGGCGTGGTCGATCACGGTCTGGGGCGGCACCGGATCGGCGCAGATGGCGGGCCGGCCGGGACGGAAGACGTGGGCCTTTTCCCGGCCGATCGCCTCGCGGGTGTCGCCCAGGTATTGCATGTGGTCCAGATCCACGCTGGTCAGGATGGCGCAGTCGGCGTCGATCAGGTTGACCGCGTCCAGCCGGCCGCCCAGGCCGACCTCCAGCACCGCGACGTCCAGCCGGGCGTCCTGGAACAGCAGCAGGGCCGCCAGCGTGGTCATCTCGAAGTACGTCAGGGTGACGCCCTCGCGCGCCGCCTCGATGCGTTCGAGCCGCGCCACGATGTCCGCGTCGGAGGCCTCCTCGCCGTTCACGCGGATGCGCTCGTTGAAGCGCAGCAGGTGGGGCGAGGTGTATTTGCCGACCTTGTAGCCGGCGGTGAGCAGGATGGATTCCAGCATCGCGCAGGTGGAACCCTTGCCGTTGGTGCCGGCCACGGTGATCTTGACGCAGTCCAGGGACAGGTTCAGGCGGACGGCCACGGCGCGGATGCGTTCCAGGCCCAGGTCGATGGGTTTCGGGTGCAGGGTTTCGAGATAGGCCAGCCAGTCGGCGAGCGCGGCGCCCTGGGCGGGAGCGGAAATGGACATGGAATGAGGATGGGGGTGAAAGAAAAACGGCAGGTGCCGATATTAGCACCTGCCGTTCGGGGACAGGCCGGGCATCCCTGCTGTCCGCAAGGAGGTCCCTCGCCGCCTGCAGGCGGCGAGGTGGGCGGACTCCGGCCGCCGGGCCGCCCCAAGGCCGGAGGGCCCCCTTGGGGGGCAGCAAGCGGCCGAAGGCTGCGCAGCGTGGGGGCCCTTACTTCTTCCGCGCGGGCGGCACGTCCGTGCAATGGCCGTCGGCGACTTCGGCGGCCATGCCGATCGACTCGCCCAGCGTCGGGTGCGGGTGGATGGTCTTGCCGATGTCCACGGAATCCGCGCCCATCTCGATGGCCAGGGCGACTTCGCCGATCAGGTCGCCCGCATGCGTGCCCACGATCCCGCCGCCCAGGATGCGGCCGGTTTCCGCGTCGAACAGCAGCTTGGTGAAGCCCTCGTCGCGGCCGTTGGCGATGGCGCGGCCCGAGGCCTGCCAGGGGAACAGGCCCTTCTTGACGGCGATGCCGTCCTGCTTGGCGGCGTCCTCGGTCAGGCCGACCCAGGCCACCTCGGGATCCGTATAGGCCACCGAGGGGATCACGCGCGCGTCGAAGTAGGCCTTGTGGCCGGCGATGACTTCGGCGGCCACGTGGGCCTCGTGGACGGCCTTGTGCGCCAGCATGGGCTGGCCCACGACGTCGCCGATGGCGTAGATGTGCGGCACGTTGGTGCGCATCTGCTTGTCCACGGCGATGAAACCCCGCTCGGACACCGCCACGCCGGCGTTCTCCGCGCCGATCTTCCGGCCGTTGGGCGAACGGCCGACGGCCTGCAGCACCAGGTCGTAGCGCTGGGGCTCCTTGGGCGCGGCCGCGCCCTCGAAGGTGACCCAGATGCCGTCGTCCTTCGCCTCGGCGGCCACCGTCCTGGTGTTGAGCATGACGTGGTCGAAGCGCCTGGCGTTCATCTTGTCCCAGACCTTGACCAGGTCGCGGTCGGCGCCCGTCATCAGGGTGGGCAGCATTTCCACCACGTCCAGGCGCGCGCCCAGCGCGGAGTAGACCGTGCCCATTTCCAGGCCGATGATGCCGCCGCCGACGATCAGCATGCGCTTGGGCACCGATTTCAGGGCCAGCGCGCCGGTGGAGTCGACGATGCGCGGATCGTCCGGCAGGAACGGCAGCTTCACCGACTGGCTGCCGGCGGCGATGATGGCCGAGGCGAACTTGACCGTGGTCTGCCCGCCATCGGCCTTGGCCACCGTCAGGTGGTGCGGATCGGCGAAGGTGCCCACGCCCTGGATGACCGTGACCTTGCGGGCCTTGGCCATGCCGGCCAGGCCGCCGGTGAGCTTGCCCACCACGGAATCCTTGTAGCCGCGCAGCTTGTCCAGGTCGATCGCCGGCTCGCCGAAGGCGATGCCGTGGGCGGCCAGGGACCTGGCTTCTTCCAGCACGCCGACGGTGTGCAGCAGGGCCTTGGACGGAATGCAGCCGACGTTCAGGCAGACGCCGCCCAGGGTGGCGTAGCGCTCCACCAGGACGACTTTCAGGCCCAGGTCGGCGGCGCGGAAGGCGGCCGAATAGCCGCCGGGGCCCGCGCCCAGCACCAGGACGTCGTATTCGCCCTCGGCCGTGCCCGAGAACTGCGCGGGCGCGGGAGCCGCAGCCGCCGGCGCGGCGGCCGGGGCGGAGGATGCGGGCGCGGCGGCCTGTGCGGGCGCCGGAGCCTGCGCCGGCGTCGAGGCCTGCGCCGGCGCGGCCGGGGCGGCGCCGCCGCCGGCGGCCTCGATGCGGACGATGGGCGTGCCCTGGGAAACCTTGTCGCCCAGCTTGACGAGGATTTCCTTCACCACCCCGCCCTGCTCGGCCGGGATCTCCATGGAGGCCTTGTCGGATTCCACGGTGATCAGGCTCTGTTCGGGCTGGACGGTGTCGCCCACCTTGACCAGGATCTCGATGATTTCGACCGCGTCGAAATCGCCGATGTCGGGGACGTTCAGATCGATGAGGCTCATGCCGTCCCCCTTACAGGATGATGCGGCGGAAGTCCGCCAGCAGGCCAGCCAGATAGGCGTTGAAGCGCGCGGCGGCGGCCCCGTCGATCACCCGGTGGTCGTAGGACAGCGACAGCGGCAGCATCAGGCGCGGCTGGAAGGCCTTGCCGTCCCAGACCGGCTGCATGGCCGAGCGCGAGACGCCGAGGATGGCGACTTCGGGCGCGTTGATGATGGGCGTGAAGTCCGTGCCGCCGATCCCGCCCAGCGACGAGATCGAGAAGCAGCCGCCCTGCATCTGCGAGGGCGAGAGCTTGCCGTCCCGGGCCAGCGCGGCGAGCTCGGAGGTTTCCGTCGCCAGTTCCAGCACGCCCTTCTTGTCGGCGTCCCGGATCACCGGGACCACCAGGCCGTTGGGCGTGTCGGCCGCGAAGCCGATGTGGAAGTAGCGCTTGAGCACCAGGTTGTCGCCGTCCAGCGAGGCGTTGAATTCCGGGTATTTCTTCAGGGCCGCGACCACGGCCTTGATCAGGAAGGCCAGCATGGTGACCTTGACGCCGGACTTCTTGTTTTCCGCGTTCAGCTGCTGGCGCAGGGCTTCCAGCTCGGTGATGTCGGCCACGTCGTTGTTGGTGACGTGCGGGATCATGACCCAGTTGCGGTGCAGGTTGGCGCCGGAGATCTTCTTGATGCGCGACAGCGGCTTGGTCTGGATTTCGCCGAACTTGGCGAAATCGACCTTGGGCCAGCCCAGCACGCTGAAGCCGCCGCCCGCCGGCAGGGTCGAGCCCACGGGGCTGGCGCCGCCGGTGGCCAGGGCCTGCTTGACGTAGGCGCGCACGTCCTCGGCGGTGATGCGGTTCTTGGGGCCGCTGCCGGTGACCTGGGCGAGGTTCACGCCCAGCTCGCGGGCGAACTTGCGCACCGAGGGCGAGGCGTGCGGCAGGTTGCGCAGGGGCACGTCGGCCTCGGCGAAGGCCGCCGTGGGCGAGGTGCGCTCCGGCGCGCTGGACGCCATGGAGGACGCGGCCGGCGCCGGTGCGGGCGCGGTGGACGGAGCCGCCGCCGCGGGCCCGGAGGGCTCGGCGAGCTCGGGTGCCGGCGCGGCGGCAGGCGCCGCCGCCCGGGGCGCGCCGCCGGCCGTTTCCACCACCAGGATTTCGGTGCCCTGGGAGACCTTGTCGCCCACCTTGACCTTCAGTTCCTTGACCACCCCGCCCACCGAGGCGGGGATTTCCATGGAGGCCTTGTCGGATTCCACGGTGATCAGGCTCTGCTCGGGCTGGATGGTGTCGCCCGCCTTGACCAGGATCTCGATGACCTCGACCGCGTCGAAGTCGCCGATGTCGGGCACGACCACGGACTGCGTGCCGCCCGGGGCGGCCGGAGCGGCCGGCGCGGCGAGAGCCGCGGCGGCGGGGGCGGACACCGCCGCGGGCGCCGCAGCGGGCGCGGCGGCCGGCGCCGGGGCGGCGGAGCCGGAAGCGGGGGCGGCGGCATCGGCGGCCTCGACCTCCAGGATGACCGAGCCTTCGCTGACCTTGTCGCCCAGCTTGACCTTCACCGACTTGACCACCCCGCCCTGCGAGGCGGGGATTTCCATGGAGGCCTTGTCGGACTCGACCGTGATCAGGCTCTGTTCGGCCTCGATCTTGTCGCCCTCCGCCACCAGGACTTCGATCACTTCGACCGTGTCGAAGTCGCCGATGTCGGGGACCTTGATTTCCACGATATTGCTCATGTTGTTCGTCCTCCTCAGGCGTGGTGCGGATTGGCCTTCGCGGGATCGATGCCGTACTTGGCGATCGCCTCGGCGCATTTCTTGATGTCGATGGCGCCTTCGTCGGCCAGGCTGCGCAGGGCGGCCAGGACCACGAAATGGCGGTCGATCTCGAAGTGCTTGCGCAGTTCGGAGCGGAAGTCCGAGCGGCCGAAGCCGTCGGTCCCCAGCACCTTGAGGGGGCGCCCGTGCGGCACGAACGGGCGGATCATGTCGCCGTAGGCCTTGATGTAGTCGGTGGAGACGATGATCGGACCCTGCGTGCCCTTGAGCTGGCGGGTGACGTAGGCCTCCTGGGCCGGCTCGGTGGGGTGCAGCAGGTTGTGGCGCTCGACGTCCAGGCCGTCGCGGCGCAGTTCCGTGAAGCTGGTCACGCTCCAGACGTCCGAGGTCACGCCCCAGTCCTTTTCCAGCAGTTCCTGGGCCGCCAGGACTTCGCGCAGGATGGTGCCCGAGCCCATCAGCTGGACGTGGTGCTTGGCGGGCTTGGCGCTGGACTGGAGCTTGTACATGCCCTTGAGGATGCCTTCCTCGTCGCCGGCCTTCAGGCCGGGCTGGGCGTAGTTCTCGTTCATGACCGTGATGTAGAAGAACACGTCCTCCTGGTCATGCATCATGCGCTGCAGGCCGCTGCGGATGATGACGGCGACTTCGTGCGCGAAGGCCGGATCGTAGGCCACGCAGTTGGGGATCAGGGAGGCCTGGATGTGGCTGTGGCCGTCCTCGTGCTGCAGGCCCTCGCCGTTCAGCGTGGTGCGCCCGGCCGTGCCGCCCAGCACGAAGCCGCGCGCCAGCATGTCGCCCGCCGCCCAGGCGTGGTCGCCGAAGCGCTGGAAGCCGAACATCGAGTAATAGATGAAGAACGGGATCATGATGCAGTTGCTCACGGAATACGACGTCGCCGCCGCGATCCACGAGCTGAAGCCGCCGGCCTCGTTGATGCCTTCCTGCAGCAGCTGGCCGTTTTCCGCTTCGCGGTAGTACATCACCTGGCCCTTGTCCACCGGCACGTACTTCTGCCCTTCCGGGGCGTAGATGCCGATCTGGCGGAACAGGCCTTCCATGCCGAAGGTGCGCGACTCGTCCACCAGGATGGGCACCACGCGCGGGGCGAGGTCCTTGTCGCGCAGGATCTGGTTGAGCACCCGCACGAAGGCCTGGGTGGTGGAGATCTCGCGGCCCTCGGCGGTGGGCTCCAGCACGGCCTTGAAGGCGTCCAGGGGCGGCACCGGCAGGGACTGGTCGGCCTTGCGGCGGCGGTGCGGCAGGTAGCCGCCCAGCGCCTTGCGGTGCTCGTGCAGGTATTTCATTTCCGGCGAGTCCGCCGCCGGCTTGAAGAAGGGGATTTCCTCGAGCTTGTCGTCGGGGATGGGGATGTTGAAGCGGTCGCGGAATTCGCGCACCGAATCGATGTCCAGCTTCTTCTGCTGGTGGGTGGGGTTCTTGGCCTGGCCGATGTGGCCCATGCCGTAGCCCTTGATGGTCTTGGCCAGGATGACCGAAGGCTGGCCCTTGTGGCCGGCGGCGGCGGCGAAGGCCGCGTAGACCTTGTGCGGATCGTGGCCGCCGCGGTTCAGGCGCCAGACGTCCTCGTCGCTCATGCGGCTGACCATCTCCAGCAGCTTGGGATGCTTGCCGAAGAATTTTTCGCGCACGAACTTGCCGTCGTTGGCCTTGTAGGCCTGGTATTCGCCGTCCACGGTTTCTTCCATGATGCGGCGCAGGATGCCTTCCTTGTCGCGCGCGAACAGCGGATCCCAGTAGCCGCCCCAGATCAGCTTGAGCACGTTCCAGCCGTTGCCGCGGAAGGCGCCTTCGAGTTCCTGGATGATCTTGCCGTTGCCGCGCACCGGCCCGTCCAGGCGCTGCAGGTTGCAGTTGACGACGAAGATCAGGTTGTCGAGCTTTTCACGCGAGGCCAGGCCGATGGCGGCCAGGGTTTCGGGTTCGTCGATTTCGCCGTCGCCCACGAAGACCCAGACCTTGCGCTCGGCCGTGTTGGCCAGGCCGCGGGCGTGCAGGTATTTCAGGAAGCGGGCCTGGTAGATGGCCATCATCGGCCCCAGGCCCATGGACACCGTCGAGAACTGCCAGAAATCGGGCATGAGCTTGGGGTGCGGGTAGGACGACAGCCCCTTGCCCTTGCCGCCGACTTCCTGGCGGAAGTAGTTCATGTTTTCCTCGGTCAGGCGGCCTTCGAGGTAGGCGCGCGCGTACATGCCCGGGGAAGAATGGCCCTGGAAGTAGATCAGGTCGCCGCCGTGATCGGGCGACTCGGCGTGCCAGAAGTGGTTCTGGCCGCATTCGATCATGGTCGCCAGCGAGGCGAAGGAGGCGATGTGGCCGCCCAGGCTGCCGCCGTCGGGCGGCTCGACCTTGTTGGCCTTGACCACCATGGCCATGGCGTTCCAGCGGATGTAGGAACGGATGCGTTCCTCGAGCACCATGTTGCCCGGATGCGGCGGCTCCAGCCCCGGGGGAATGGTGTTCACGTAGGCCGTGTTCAGCGAATAGGGAATGTGCGCGCCGCTGCGGCGGGCCAGATCGATGAGCCGCTCGATCAGGTAGTGGGCGCGTTCCGCGCCTTCCCGATCGAGCACCGCTTCCAGCGCATCGATCCATTCCTGGGTTTCCTGCTGATCGACATCCGCCGCTGCCGCGTGGACTTGGTCAAGAGAGGACATGGTGTGTGTCTCCTGTGGTGTGGTTCGATGACGCGACCACACATCGCGCCAGCCTGACTAAATTGATCGAGAGAGTGAGGAGATGCGCCAGCGGCCCTGCAACGGATGTCCCGGACGCGGACGCGCCCCGGGAGCCGGCACTTGCAGCCATTCTAGGAAAGACCCCGCGCCAGCACAAGCAAAATTTCATTAGATGATATGTATTTTTATTATGTGAAAAGTTGAATGGAGGTTTTCACGTCTAAAATGACGCAACCGCGATACCCTCACGTCCATGGCTTCCTCGAATCGCAAGTCCCTGATTCCGACGACGTTCTACGAGCATGCTCGCCACAGTCGCCGTCTGTACTGGCTGACGCCGGCGATCGTGCTCGTGCTCTATTTGTGCGTCATGGGCGCCTTCATCTGGCTGCAGCGCCTGCAGAGCGACAGCGTGATGTTCGTCACCATCGACCAGGAAACCCGTCAGCAGCGCCTGATGATGGTGGTGTTCGCCCTGTCGCTGGTGATCGTCTTCAGCCTGCTGGCGCTGTGGCGCTACACGCGCTTCCGCACCCAGGCCGAGGCCGCCCTGATCGCCGAGACCGGCTTTCGCCGCGCCATGGAAAATTCCATGTCCACGGGCATGCGCGTGTTCGACATGCAGGGCCGCATCGCCTACGTGAACCCGGCCTTCTGCCGCATGATCGGCTGGAACGAGGCCGACCTGATCGGCCGCACCGCGCCCTTCCCCTACTGGCTGCCGGGGCGCCACGACCATCACCGCGAAACCCTGGCCCAGCTGCTGTCGGGGCGCACCCCCAGCAGCGGCCTGGAGATCGAGGCGCAGCGGCGCGACGGCTCGCGCTTCACCGCGCGCATGTACGTCTCGCCCCTGCGCGACCCCAAGGGCGAGCAGATCGGCTGGATGACCTCCATGACCGACATCACCGAGCCCAAGCGCATCCGCGAGGCCCTGACCGCCGCGCACGAGCGCTTCATGACCGTGCTCGAAGGGCTGGACGACGCGATCTCGGTGGTGGCCGACACGCCCGAGGGCCTGGAGCTGCTGTTCGCCAACCGCACCTACCGGCGCCTGTTCGGCGCCCAGACCGGCGGCCACGCGGAACTGCTGGGCGGACGCCTGGGCCGCTTCACCGACGAGACCATGGAGCTGTTCTCGCCCACGGCCCAGCGCTGGTTCGAGGTCCACCACCGGATGCTGGCCTGGACCGACTCCCGCCGCGTGCGCCTGCAGGTGGCGCGCGACATCACCGAACGCCGCAAGCACGAGGAGGAATCCCGCGTGCAGCAGGAAAAGGCCCAGCTCACCAGCCGCCTGACCACGATGGGGGAAATGGCCTCGTCCCTGGCGCACGAGCTCAACCAGCCGCTGACGGCCATCAGCAACTACAATATGGCGGCCGTGGCGATGATCAAGTCGGGCAAGGCCTCGACCGAATCCCTGCTGCAGGCGCTCGAAAAGGCCTCCCAGCAGGCCGAGCGCGCCGGCAAGATCATCAGCCGCATCCGCGAATTCGTGAAACGCAGCGAGCCGCGCCGCCAGGCCGTGGGCCTCGCGCGAATCGTGGAAAACGCCGTCGGCTTCGCCGACATCGACGCCCGCAAGCGCCGCATCGAGATCGTCCAGAACCTGCCCGAGCCCATGCCGGAAGTGATGGCCGATCCCATCCTGATCGAGCAGGTGCTGCTGAACCTGCTCAAGAACGGCGTCGAGGCCATGGAACACAGCGAGTGCCGCAGCCTGCACGTGCGGATCACCGACCAGCATCCCCAGGTCGAGATCGCCGTGATCGATCGCGGCCACGGCCTGCGCAATCCCGACCGGCTGTTCGAGCCCTTCTACAGCACCAAGTCCGAAGGCCTGGGCATGGGCCTGAACATCTGCCGCACCATCATCGAGTCGCACCACGGGCGCCTGTGGGCGAGCCCCAATCCGGAGGGCGGAACGATCTTCCGCTTCACCCTGCCCAAGGCCCCGCCGCGCTCCCAGTCCACGGAAATCACGGAGGAACAGCACGCATGAGCGATACCCAAATCCCCAGCACCATCTACATCGTCGACGACGACGAGGCGGTCCGCGATTCCCTGCGCTGGCTGCTCGAGGCCAACGGCTACGCCGTGCGCAGCTTCGCCGGCGCCGAGGAATTCCTCGCCGCCTACGATCCCGAGCAGGTCGGCGTCCTGATCGCCGACATCCGCATGCCCGGCATGAGCGGCCTCGAACTGCAGGAAACCCTCATCGCCCGCAAGGCGCCGCTGCCCATCGTCTTCATCACCGGCCACGGCGACGTGCCGATGGCGGTCTCCACGATGAAGAAGGGCGCCGTCGATTTCCTGGAGAAGCCCTTCAACGAGGCCGACCTGCGCGCCCTGGTGGCGGGCATGCTGGAGCAGGCCCGCGAGCGCGTGCGCGAGGCCCACGCCCAGCGCGACCAGCAGGCCGTGCTCAGCCGGCTGACGGCGCGCGAGCAGCAGGTGCTGGAGCGCATCGTGGCCGGGCGGCTGAACAAGCAGATCGCCGGCGACCTGAACATCAGCATCAAGACCGTCGAAGCCCACCGCGCCAACATCATGGAAAAGCTCGAGGTCACCACCGTGGCCGACCTGATGAAGATCGCCCTGGCCCGCGCCGAGGAGACCTGACATGAGCGCCCGACTGATCGACGGCAAGGCCCTGTCCGCCCGGGTGCGCGGCGAGGTGGCCGAACGCGTGCGCGCGCTCAAGGCCCAGGGCGTCACGCCCGGCCTGGCGGTGGTGCTGGTCGGCGAGGACCCGGCCTCCCAGGTCTACGTGCGCAACAAGGCCGCGGCCTGCACCGCGGCCGGCATGCATTCGCGCGTCATCCCGCTGGGCGCCGACACGCCCGAAGGCGAACTGCTGGACGTGATCGAGACGCTCAACGCCGATCCGGCCATCCACGGCATCCTGGTGCAGCTGCCCCTGCCCGGCCACATCGACACCGGGCTGGTGATCGAGACCATCAGCGCGGCCAAGGACGTGGACGGCTTCCACGTCAGCAACGCCGGCCTGCTGATGACCGGCCGGCCGCTGTTCCGCCCCTGCACGCCCTACGGCGTGATGAAGATGCTGGAATCCGAGAACGTCCCGCTGCGCGGCGCCGAGGCCGTGATCGTGGGCGCCAGCAACATCGTCGGCAAGCCCATGGCCATGCTGCTGCTGGCGGCCGGCGCCACCGTGACGCTGTGCAATTCCAAGACCCGCGACCTGGGCGCCCAGACGCGCCGGGCCGACGTGCTGGTGGTGGCCACGGGCCGGCCGGGCATCGTCACCGGCGACATGGTCAAGCCCGGCGCGGTCGTGATCGACGTGGGCATCAACCGGCTGGAGTCCGGCCGGCTGGTGGGCGACGTGGACTTCGACTCGGCCGCCGCGGTCGCCTCCGCGATCACGCCCGTGCCCGGCGGCGTAGGCCCCATGACCATCGCCATGCTGCTGGTCAACACCGTCGAGGCGGCCGAGCGCACGCTGCAGACCTGAGGCCGCGGGCGTGGCGCCGCGGGCGTAGCGCCGCGGAGATGAGGCTGCGGACGTGACGCGGCAGACTCGAAAGCGTGACGCGGCAGACTTGAAAAACGGGGGCGCCGCCCCCATCTGGGCTCGCATGAACAGTACCCGCACCGCCGGCAATCCCCTCCTCGTCCCGGCCGAGGCATTCGTGGACTACGGCGCCGTCCGGCCCGAACACATCGAGCCCGCCGTGCGCGAGCTGATCGAGGCCTCGCGCGCCGCGATCGAGGCCGCCGCCGCGCGCACCGACCCGCCCGGCTGGGACAACCTGGTCGAGGCCATCGAGGACCCGTCCGAACGCCTGCACCGCGCCTGGTCCATCGCCGGGCACCTGAACGGCGTGGTCAACACGCCGGAACTGCGCGCCGCCTACAACGCCTGCCTGCCGCTGATGAGCGAATTCTCCACCTGGGTGGGACTGCATCGCGGCCTGTACGAACGCTACCGCGCGCTCGCGGCGAGCCCGGCCTTCGCCGGACTGTCGCCGACCCGCCGCCGCATCGTCGAGCTGGCGTTGCGCGACTTCCGCCTGAGCGGGGTCGAACTGGAAGGCGCCGCGCGCGAGACCTACGCCCGCAACGCCGAACTGCAGGCCCAGGTCGCGCAGAAATTCTCCGAGAACGTGCTCGACGCGACCGACGGCTGGTCCCTGCTGATCACCGACGAGGCCCGCCTGGAGGGCCTGCCCGCGGACGTGGTCGCCGCGGCCGCCCAGACCGCCCGGTCGGCGGGCGAGCAGGGCTGGAAACTGACGCTGCACATGCCCTGCTACCTGCCGGTCATGCTGCACGCCCGGGACCGTGCCCTGCGCCAGACCCTGTACCGGGCGCACGCCACGCGGGCCTCGGACCAAGGCGATCCGGCCTTCGACAATTCCGAATCCATCGAGACGCTGCTGGCCCTGCGGGCCGAGGAAGCCGCCCTGCTGGGCCACCCCGACTTCGCCAGCCTGCGCCTGGAAACCCGCATGGCCGACAGCGCCGGCCAGGTGCTGGACTTCCTGCGCGAGCTGGCCGCCCGCGCCCGCCCCAGCGCCCAGCGCGACCTGGACGAACTGCGCGCCTTCGCCGCGCGCGAGCTCGGGCTCGATCCCCTGGAACCCTGGGACATCGCCTACGCGTCCGAACGCCTGCGCGAAAGCCGCTACGCCTATTCCGACGAGGAACTGCGCCCCTACTTCACCGAATCCCGCGTGCTGGACGGCCTGTTCCAGGTGATCCGCACCCTGTTCGGCGTGCGCCTGGAAGTCACCGACGCGCCCGCCTGGCACGCCGATGCGCGCATCTACCGGGTGCTGGACGCCGAGGGCCGGGAACTCGGCCGCCTGGGCATGGACCTGTACGCCCGCCCCAGCAAGCAGGGCGGCGCCTGGGTGGACAGCGAGCGCAGCCGCCGCGTGCATGCCGGGCGCCTGCACACGCCGCTCGCCTGGCTGACCTGCAATTTCCCCTCGCCGCAGGACGGCCGCGAGGCCCTGCTGTCCCATGACGACGTGATCACCCTGTTCCACGAAAGCGGCCACGCCATGCACACGCTGCTCTCGCGCGTGGACGATCCCGGCGCCGCCGCCTTCGCCGCCGTGGAATGGGACGCCATCGAGCTGCCCTCGCAGTTCATGGAGAACTTCTGCTGGGAATGGGACGTGCTGCAGTCCCTGACGCGCCACGTGGACACCGGCGAGCCCCTGCCCCGCGCCCTGTACGACCGCATGATCGCCGCGCGCAACTTCCAGAGCGGCCTGCAGACCCTGCGCCAGGTCGAATTCGCCCTGTTCGACATGCTGATCCACACCCGTTCCAGCGGCCTGTCGATCAGCGAAGTCCTGGACACGCTGGACCAGGTGCGCCAGGAAGTCGCGCTGCTGATCCCGCCCGCCTGGCACCGCTTCCCGCACGCCTTCTCGCACCTGTTCGCGGGCGGCTACGGCGCCGGCTACTACAGCTACAAATGGGCCGAGGTCCTGTCGGCCGACGCCTACGCCGCCTTCGAGGAAGCCGCCCGGCCCGGCCCGGACGGCACGCGCGACGTGTTCGACCCGGACACCAGCCGCCGCTACCTGGACGAGATCATCGCCGTCGGCGGCTCGCGCCCGGCCGCGGAATCCTTCCGCGCCTTCCGCGGCCGCGATCCCAGCATCGAGGCCCTGCTGCGGCATAGCGGGTTGCTGGAAGCGTGAGATGAAGCTCCCGTCCACCTCGCGGCTTGCAGGCCGCTCGGATTCGTCAGGCGTGGGTCAGTCCGCAGGGACTGACCCATGTCCTGGCTCATCCAGCGGCAAAAAGGGCGCTTTCGTGCAACACCTATTGTCGGGACTCATATTGTGGCTGGCCGGCACGAGCCTGGCGCTGGCGGCGGTCCATCCGGTGCGCGGCTTCCTGCCGGACCTGAAGTTCTCGCTGCAGGGCGCGGGCGGCGCGACCGTCACCCAGCAGGCCTTCGCCGGCAAGGTGGTGCTGATGTTCTTCGGCTACGCCAGCTGCCCGGACATCTGCCCGACGACCATGGCGCAACTGGCCCAGGTGACCGAGTCCCTGGGCCCGAAGGCCGACCAGGTGCGCATCCTGTTCGTCAGCGTCGATCCGCACCGCGACACGCCCGACATCCTGCAGGCCTACGTGGACCAGTTCGACCCCCACGCCATCGGCCTGACGGGCGATGAAAAAGCCATCGCCGCGCTCGCCCGGCGCTACCGGGTCGCCTACCAGATCGAGCGCCCCGATCCGCAGCACCCGGATGCCCCCTACGAGGTCGCCCACAGCCGCGGCATCTACGCCTTCGACCAGCACGGCAAGGCCACCTGGCTGGCCTCGGACGGCGAATCCCAGGAAGAATTGCTGGCTGCGCTGAAGCCGATGCTGCGCTGAAACCGGGCGGCGAACATGCCGCCCTGCGGCGCGCGCCCCGCGCACGGCCCGCATGCCGCCCGGATCCGCCCGGCGCGAAACGGTCCGCGGGAACCTCCGTCCGGGCCCGCTCTACCGCGCGGCGTCGCGCAGCGCCGTGCGGATGCCTTCCTCGATCGTTGGATGGTAGAACGGCAGCTTGAGCATGTCCGGCACGGTCAATTCCATCTGCAAGGCCCAGGCCAGCAGGTGGGCGACGTGCTCCGCGTCCGGCCCGATCATTTCCGCGCCCAGGAAGCGCCGGTCGGATTTGCGCATGTAGACGCGCAGCAGGCCGCGGTTGCGCAGCATGACCCGCGAGCGGCCCTGGCGCGTCCAATCGACCTCGCCGATGGCGACCGCCTCCGGATCGCCCAGCGCCGCGTAGCCGCCGCCCACCTGCATGATCTGCGGATCGCTGAACACCACCGCCATGGCCGCGCGGCGCGGCAGCGCATGCACGTCGGGCCAGGCGGCCGCGTTGCGCCCGGCCAGCCGGCCGTCGTCGGAGGCCTCGTGCTGGATGGCGTGGTGGCCGGTCACGTCGCCCGCCAGGAACACCGGCTGGCCGTGGACCTGCAGCGTGGCCGGATCGAAGCGCGGCCGGCCGCGCTCGTCCAGCGGCATCGTGGTGCGCTCCAGGTGCAGCGCGTCCAGGGCCGGGCTGCGGCCCGCCGTCAGCAGCACGCGATCGAAGCGTTCCACGGTTTCGGGGCCGCCGTCCACCGACCAGCCCACCACGGCCTGATCGCCCTCGCGGCGCACCGTGGCGACCCGGGCGCACTGCACCAGGGCCAGCTCGGGACCCAGCAGCTCCAGCGCGGCGGCCCGCACCCGGGGATCCGCCAGATGGACGAAGCTGTCGGAGCGGTTCAGCACCCGCACCCGAACGCCCAGGCGCGCCAGCGCCAGGCCCAGTTCCACTCCGATCACGCCCGAGCCGATCACCAGCACGCTGCGCGGCAGGTCGCGCCAGTCGAACACGTCGTCGTTGACGATCGCCAGCTCGCCCAGCGGCCGGTATTGCTCCGGCACGTTCGGCCGCGTGCCGGTGGCGAGGATGATGCGTTCCGCATGCACCTCGCGGCCGTCGGCGGCCCGCAGCACGCCGTCGCGCAGGAATTCCACGGGGGCGTCCAGGCGGTGCTCCGGCGGCATGGCTTCCACGTCGTCCACCACGAAGCTCACGAAGCGGTCGCGCTCGCGCCGCACCCGCTCCATCACGGCCGGGCCGTCCACCCGGGGCGGACCGCCCAGGCGGATGCCGAAGCCGTCGGCGTGGCGCGCATCGGCCGCCGCCTGGGCCGCCGCGATCAGCAGCTTGGACGGCATGCAGCCCACCCGGGCGCACATGGTGCCGTGCGGCCCGCCTTCGATCAGCAGGGGTTTCAGGCCCGCCTTGACGACCTCGCGGTAGGCCGGCAGGCCGGCCGAACCGGCGCCGACGATGGCGACGTCGCAGTCGATGATCCGATCGCTCATGGCCGCGCCCCGTTTCAAGCGGGTTGAACGTCGTAGCCTTCCTCGGCGATGGCGGCCTGGAGCGTCGCCGCGTCCGCCGACGACTCGATCGTGACGCGGTGCGCGCCCAGATCCGTCTGGACGGTGGCGTCGGGCGCCACGTCCTGCACGGCCCGGGTGATGGTCTGCACGCAGTGGTTGCAGGTCATGTCGGAAACGATGAATTCGGTCTTCATGGGGAAGGCTCCTGGAAAGGGACAGCCGGCATCTTAAACCTTGACACGGCGGGAAGCTCAAGGCGTTGAGCAGTGGAAGACGTCCTTCAAGCCACAGCCAGCTTCAACTCGCCCACATCATCCAGGTTGACGTATTGGCGCGCAACCCATAGATCATGGGCATCCTGCATGGCCAGCCAGCTTTCAGGACTGCGGCCGATGGCCTTGGACAGCCGCAAGGCCATTTCCGGCGTGACGCGGCTGGTGCCCTTGAGAATCCGGCTCAGGGTGGATGCCGCGACGCCGAGCTTGCCGGCAAGCTCTCGGCCGCTGATGCCATAGGGTTCCAGATAGATACCGGAGATGAACTCGCCGGGGTGCGGGGGATTGTGCATGCTCATGAGTGATAGTCCTCGTAATCCAGAATATAGGCATTGCCGTCCTGGAACTCGAACGTGACGCGCCAGTTGCCATTGACAGTGATCGACCAGCGCCCCTTCATGTCACCCTTCAAGGGATGCAGGCGGAAGCCAGGGATATCCATATCTTCAATCGTGCACGCGGTATCGAGGGCGGTCAGTTGAAGCCGCAGGCGTTTCGCATGACTTGCCTGTACGCCCGATGCGCTGCCCGTCTCGAAGAGCCTGCGCAGCCCTTTATGTCGGAAGGACTTGATCATGACTCAAGCGTACCATGTTGCGCATCACGCAACAACAGCAAGAAGCAAGCCAAATGCAGAGGCTTGGCCTTGCAACGCCTTCAGGCCTCGTCGTAGCTCGCCACCTCGATCAGGTTCCCGTCCGGGTCCCTGAAATACACCGAGGTGATCTTCCCCGTCGCGCCCGTGCGCGGCACCGGGCCGTCGAGCACCGGCACGCCGCAGGCCCGCAGATGCGCCAGCACCGCCTGCGGCGTTTCGGTGGTGACCAGGCACAGGTCGGCGGTGCCGGGCAGCGCCATGGCGGCCTTGGGCTCGATTTCCCGGCCCCGCTGGTGCAGATTGATCTTCTGGCGGCCGAAGGCCAGGGCCTTGCGGCCCTCGCCGAAGGTCACGACCTCCATGCCGAGCACGCGCGAGTAGAAATCGCAGGTGGCGGCGACGTCCCCGACCGTGAGGACGAGGTGGTCGAGTCTGTCGATGCGTATCGTCATGGCATTCCCATGGTTGTTGTGCGTGACCGGCGGCCCAGCGGCGCCCCTTGACCTTACCACATGGTCAAGCCTCATCCTACAATCATCGTGATGAACCGGAGCCCGTCCATGTCCACCCCGCCCGCCCCTTCCGCGCTCGACCTCGAAGTCGAGGGCATGACCTGCGCCTCCTGCGTGCGCCGGGTCGAAACGGCTCTGGCGAAAGTCCCCGGCGTGGCGCAGGCCAGCGTCAACCTGGCCACGCGCCGCGCCCACGTCACCCTCGCGGCCGAGGGCGCCGATCCCGGAGCGCTGGTCGCCGCCGTCGAAAAACGCGGCTACCAGGCGCGGCTGCTCCGCCGCGAGGATCCCGCGCAGGCGGCCGGCGACGCGGACGCGAACGAAGACGCGGCCGCTGGGCGGCGCTTCTTCCTGGCCCTGGTCCTGACGCTGCCGGTGTTCCTGGTCGAGATGGGCGGGCACCTGGTCCCCGCCCTGCACCATGCGATCCAGTCCCTGGTCGATCCGCAAGCACTGGCCTGGGCCGAATTCGCGCTCGCCACCGCCGTGCTGGCCGGGCCGGGCCGGGCCTTCTTCACCCGCGGCTTCAAGGCGCTGCGGCACCTGGGGCCGGACATGAACACGCTGGTCGCCCTGGGCGCGGGCAGCGCCTGGCTGTATTCCGCGCTGGTCACGGTGGCGTCCGCCCTCTTCCCGGACGAGGTCCGCCACCTGTATTTCGAGGCCGCCGCGGTCGTCGCCACGCTGATCCTGCTGGGCCGCTGGCTGGAAGCCCGCGCCCGGGGCCGGGCCGGCTCGGCCATCCGCCAGCTGATCGGCCTGCGGCCGCGCACGGCCTGGGCGCGGCGCGGCGGCGACTGGACCGAGCTGCCCATCGACGCGCTCGCGCCCGGCGACGAGGTGCGGGTGCGGCCCGGCGAGAAGATCCCGGTCGACGGCACGGTCGTCGAGGGCGAGTCCTGGGTGGACGAATCCATGATCACGGGCGAGCCCATCCCGGCCACGCGCCGCCCGGGCGACCGCCTCATCGGCGGCACGCTGAACACGCGCGGCGGCCTGGTGATGCGCGCCACGCAGGTCGGCGCCGACACGGTGCTGGCCCACATCATCCGCCTGGTCGAGCAGGCGCAGGGGGCCAAGCTGCCGATCCAGCGCCTGGTGGACCGGGTCACCGGCTGGTTCGTGCCGGCCGTCATGGGCCTGGCCGTGCTGGCCTTCCTGGGCTGGCTGTTCTGGGGCCCCGAGCCGCGGCTGACGCACGCGCTGATCGCCGGCGTGGCGGTGCTGATCATCGCCTGCCCCTGCGCCATGGGGCTGGCCACGCCGATCTCGATCATGGTGGCCACGGGCCGCGCGGCGGGCCTGGGCATCGTGTTCCGCCAGGGCGACGCCCTGCAGCGCCTGCGCAGCGTCCGCGTGGCGGCCTTCGACAAGACCGGCACGCTGACCCTGGGCCGGCCGGCGCTCAGCGACGCCCTGCCCCTGGACGGCCTGGACCGTCCCGCCCTGCTGGCGGCGGTGGCCGCGGTGCAGAGCGCCTCGGAACACCCCATCGCGCATGCCCTGCTGGAGGCCGCCCGGGCCGAGCGGCTGCCCCTGGCGCCGGTGGAGGGCTTCGCGGCGCTCACCGGCGCGGGCGTGCAGGGGCGGGTCGGGGGGCACGGCTGGCTGCTGGGCAGCGAGGCCCTGATGCGCGACCACGGCGTACCGGTCGAGGCCGAGGTCGAGGCACAGGTCCGGGCCCTGGCCGGCCAGGGGAAGACCGTCTTCCTGGCGGCGCGCGACGGCCGGCTGGCGGGGGTGCTCGCCGTGGCCGACCCGCTGCGGCCCGGCGCGCGCGAGGCCATCGCCCGCCTGCACGCCCTGGGGCTGAAGACCGCGCTCATCACCGGCGACCACGAGGCCGCCGCCCGCGCCGTGGCCGGCGAACTGGGCATCGACATCGTCCACGCCCGGACCCTGCCCGCGCACAAGGCGGAACTGCTGCGGGCCCTGCGGCGCGAGGCCGGCTCCCTGGCCTTCGTCGGCGACGGCATCAACGACGCGCCCGCCCTGGCGACGGCCGACGTGGGCATCGCCATCGGCCAGGGCACCGACGTGGCCATCGAATCGGCCGACGTGGTGCTGATGAACGAGGACCTGAACTCGGTGGCGCGCGCCATCGCGCTGTCGCGGCTGACGCTGCGCAACATCGCCCAGAACCTGTTCTGGGCCTTCGCCTACAACGCCGCCCTGATCCCAGTGGCGGCCGGCGCCCTGTATCCCTACACCGGGCTGCAGCTCTCGCCCATGCTGGGGGCCGGCGCCATGGCGCTGTCCAGCGTCTTCGTCGTGGTCAACGCCCTGCGCCTGAAATGGCTGCCCCTGGAGGTCCGTCATGGCTGAATCCCGCACCCGGCACGATGCCGGTTCCAGGCCGCGCGCCGCCGCCGCCCGCGCGCCGTTCACGATCGGCGAGGCGGCCGCCCGTACCGGCCTGAGCCCCAAGATGATCCGCTACTACGAGCAGGAAGGCCTGTTCGTCCCGCAGGCGCGCAGCGCCGCCGGCTACCGCCAGTACGGCGAGGCCGACCTGCACGCGCTGCGCTTCATCCGCAGCGCGCGCGACCTGGGGTTTTCATTGAAGCAGATCGCGGAGCTGACCGGCCTGTGGCGCGACCGCGGCCGCGCCAGCGCGGAGGTCAAACGCCTGGCCCTGGCGCACATCGAGGCGCTGGAGGCCAAGGCCGCCCTGCTGCGCGGCATGGCGGCGACGCTGCGCGAGCTGGCGCAGCGCTGCCATGGCGACGACCGGCCGGAATGCCCGATCCTCGAAGGCATCGAGGACGGCGCGCGGGCTCAGGCCGGCGCCGGCGCGTGCCACTCCGACACGTGATCCCGCCAGTCGGGCCGCCGGACCGGCGCCGGCGGTTCGATGGGCGTGCCGATGGCCAGGTAGCCCATGAAGCGCTCGTCCAGGGGATCGAAGCCCAGGGCCTCGCCCACGCCGTCCAGGTAGGTGCCGATGCCGGTGCTCCAGAAGGCGCCGAAACCCAGGGCGTGCGCGGCATTGAGCATGTTCATGGCCGCCGCGCCCACGGCCAGCAGGCTCTCGTGTTCGGGGATGCGGCCGGAAGGATCGGGGCGGCAGCCCAGGGCGATCACCAGCGGCACCCTGGAGAGCCACTTGCGCGCATTGTCCACCTTGGGCTGCGGCAGGGGCGTGCCCGCGGCGATGCCGGCCCGCACGCCCACGTCCACCAGGGCGGGCACGTCGGCGCCGCGCACCAGGACGAAGCGCCAGGGCTTCACGCCGCCGTGGTCGGGCGCGCGCAGGGCGGCCTGCAGGATCAGGTCCAGCTGCGCGTCGGTCGGACCGGGCGCCTGGACGAACTTGACCGACTGGCGGCCGAGCAGGACATCGAGGGGCGTGGACATGGAAGGGGCTCCTAGGGATGGGACGCCCTGACCATCAGGGCTTTCATGCGCCGGATCGAGGGCTCCCAGCCGTCGAACACGGCCTGGGCGACGATCGCGTGGCCGATGTTCAGTTCGGCGATCCCCGGCAGGGCGGCGACGGGCTCGACGTTGTCGTAATGCAGGCCGTGGCCGGCGTTGACCCGCAGGCCCTCGCCCACCCCCACGGCGACGGCGGCGCGCACGCGTTCGAGCTGGGCGGCGCGCGCGCCCGCGTCGGGCGCATCGGCGTAGGCGCCGGTGTGCAGCTCGATCACGCGGGCGCCGGTGCGCGCGGCGGCGGCGATCTGCCCGGCCTCGGGATCGATGAACAGGGACACGCGGATGCCGGCGTCGTGCAGCCGCGCCACGGCGGAGGCGACCTCGTCGTAGCGGCCGAGCACGTCCAGCCCGCCTTCGGTGGTCAGCTCGCGCCGGTTTTCCGGCACCAGGCAGACGTCCTGCGGACGGATGTCGCAGGCGATCGCCAGCATTTCCGGCGTGATGGCGCATTCCAGGTTCATGCGCGTGCGCAGGGCCGGACGGATGGCGCGCACGTCGGCGTCCTGGATGTGGCGCCGGTCCTCGCGCAGATGCAGGGTGATCAGGTCGGCGCCGGCATCCTCGGCGCGCAGCGCCGCCTGCAGGGGATCGGGATAGGCCGTCAGGCGCACCTGGCGCAGGGTGGCGACGTGATCGATGTTGACGCCCAGTTCCATCAGGAGGCCTCCGGCAGGTCGTCGGCGGACCAGCCCCCGCCCAGCGCCTTGTACAGCTCGACGCGGTTGAACAGCGCGTCGGTGCCCAGCTGGATGAACTGCTGCTGCACGCCGTACAGGGCGACCTGCGCGGACTGCACCTGCAGGAAGCTGTCCACGCCGGTCTCGTAGCGGATCTGGGCCAGCTTGAGGGCCTTGAGCGCGGATTCCTCGGTGGCGCGCAGGGCGTCGAGCTGGCTGCTGTAGGTGGCTTCGCCCGCCAGGCCGTCGGCGACTTCGCGGAACGCGGTCTGGATGGCCTTTTCGTAGGACGACACGGCGATGTTGCTGCGCGCCTTGGCCAGGTCCAGGTTGCCCTTGATCCCGCCCGAGAACAGCGGCATCTGGATCTGCGGCGAATACTGCCAGTAGCGCTGGCTGCCGCCGAACAGGCCGTCCAGTTCGGGGCTGGCGAAGCCCAGCAGCCCGGTCAGGGAGATGCGCGGGAAGAAGGCGGCGCGCGCGGCGCCGATCTGGGCGTTGGCCGCCATCAGGTCGTGCTCGGCGCCGATGATGTCGGGCCGGCGTTCCAGCAGCTGCGACGGCAGGCCCGCGGGCAGCGAGGACAGCAGTTGCGCGCGGCCGAACGGCTGCGGCGCGGGCAGGTCCTGGGGCACCGGCGTGCCCAGGATCAGCTGCAGGGCGTTGACGGCCTGCGCCATGGCGCGCTCGGTCGCGATGCGGTCGGCGCGCACCGTGTCGTACTGCGACTGTGCCTGCGCCAGGTCCAGGTCGGAGGCGACCCCGACGTCGAAGCGGGACTGGACCAGGTCCAGCGTGCCCTTGCGGGCCTCCAGGGTCTTGTCCATCAGTTCATGCAGGGCCTGGGCCGAACGCAGGCGGAAGTAGGCCTCGGCCGTCTGGGCGATCAGCCCCAGCTGGACGGTGCGGCGCGCCTGGTCGGTGGACAGGTAGGACTGGTAGGCGGCTTCGCTGAGGTTGCGCACGCGGCCGAAGAAGTCCAGCTCGAAGGCCGTCATGCCCACGCCCGCGACGTAGCTGCGGTTGACGGATTTGGCGTCGGCGCCGCCGTTGCGCATGTCGGCCGGCGAGCGGGTGACCTGCCCCGTGCCCTGCACGCCGATGGTCGGCAGGCGGTCGCTCTGGGCGATGCCGAACTGGGCGCGGGCCTCTTCGACCCGGTCCACGGCGATGCGCAGGTCGCGGTTGTTCTTCAGCGCGAGCTCGATCAGGGCCTGCAGGCGGGGATCCTGGAAGAAGTCCCGCCAGGCCGGCAGACCGGCCTGGGTGTCCTGGACGGCTTGAGCGGCCTGGTCCGCCTGGCCGTTGCCGGCGGCCGTGAGCGGAAAGCGGTCGGGCACCGGCGCGGCCGGCCGGTGGTAGGTGGGCGCCAGGGAGCAGGCGCCCAGCGCCAGCGCCAGCGTGGAGACGGCCAGGACACGCGCGGGGAGTCGTCGATTCATCATGTCCGTTCTCCCGCACCGGACTCGCCGGCGGATGGGATGTGCGGCGCCTGGTGGCCCAGCAGTTTCGGTTTGGTCTTGAACAATTTCAGAATCACCACGAAGAAAGTCGGCACGAAGATCACGGCCAGCGGCGTGGCCGCCAGCATGCCGCCCAGGACGCCCAGGCCCACGGCGTTCTGGCTGGCGGCGCCCGCGCCGCTGGCCGTCACGAGGGGCACCACCCCCAGGATGAAGGCGAAGGAGGTCATCAGGATCGGGCGGAAGCGCAGCCGCGCGGCCTCGATGGCCGAGTCGGCCAGGCCCGCGCCGCTGGCGTACAGGTCCTTGGCGAACTCGACGATCAGGATGGCGTTTTTCGCCGCCAGGCCGATCACGGTCACCATCCCCACCATGAAGTACACGTCGTTGTCCTTGCCCATCAGGCTGCTGAGCAGCACGGCGCCCAGCATGCCCAGCGGCACGGCCAGCATCACCGACAGCGGGATGGCCCAGCTTTCGTACAGGGCGGCCAGCACCATGAAGACCACCAGGATCGACAGCCCCATCAGGATCGTGGACTGGCTGCCCGCCTGGATTTCCTGGTAGGACAGGCCGGTCCATTCGTAGCTCAGGCCGGGCGGCAGCTGGGCGATCAGGCGCTCCATTTCGGCCATGGCCTGGCCGGTGGAATAGCCCGGCGCCGCCGAGCCGCCGATGCGGATGGATTCGTAGCCGTTGTAGCGCACGATCTGGACCGGACCGCGGGTCCATTCCAGGGACACGAAAGAGGACAGCGGCACCATGTCGCCGTTGGCGTTGCGGGCGTTGAGCCGCAGGATGTCGTCAGGCTCCATGCGGGCGTCCTGCTCGGCCTGGACCCAGATGTTCTGCACCCAGCCCTGGTTGGTGAACTTGCCGACATAGGACGAGCCGATGGCCGTGGAGATCAGGTTGGCGGCTTCGGAGAAGTCCACCCCCAGGGCGGCGGCCTTGGCGCGATCGATCTGCACCTTGAGCTGCGGCCCGGCGCCCAGGCCGGTGATGCGCGTGCCGGTCAGGATGGGGCTTTGCGAAGCCAGCTGCAGCAGCTGCTGGGTGGCCGCCTGCAGGGCTTCGCTGCCCACGCCGCTGCGGTCTTCCAGGCGCAGGTCGAAGCCCGAGGCGTTGCCCAGCGAGGAGATCGCCGGCGGGGTGATGGAAATCACCATGGAGTCCGGCAGGCCGAACAGCAGCTTGCCCATCGCGGTGCCGGAAATCGCCTGCGCCGAGTCGGCCGGACCCTTGCGTTCGGAGAAGTCCTTCAGGGGCACGAAGGCGATGGCGGCGTTCAGGCCGTTGCCGTTGAAGCTGAAGCCCTGGACCGCGATGATGTTGGCGACCTGCGGCAGCGCCATGAAGTATTTTTCGACCTGCTCGATGATCTCCACCGTGCGGCTGGACGAGGCGCCCGAAGGCAGCTCGATGTTGGCGATCACGTAGCCCTGGTCTTCCTCGGGCAGGAAGGAGGTGGGCAGGCGCAGGTACATCCAGCCCATCACGCCCACCAGCACGGCGAAGACGATCATCATGCGCAGCGTGCGCTTCAGGCTGCGCGAGACCCAGCGGGTATAGCCCCGCGTGGTGCGATCGAAGCCGCGGTTGAACCAGCCGAAGAAGCCGCCCTTGGACTCATGGTGGCCCTTGGGGATGGGCTTGAGCAGGGTGGCGCACAGCGCCGGGGTGAAGCTGAGCGCCAGCAGCGCCGAGAACAGGATGGACACCGCCATGGCCACGGAGAACTGGCGGTAGATCACGCCCACGGAGCCGGACATGAAGGCCAGCGGCAGGAACACCGTGGTCAGCACCAGGGTGATCCCGACGATGGCGCCGCTGATCTGCGGCATGGCCTTCTTCGTGGCTTCCTTGGGCGAGAGGCCTTCCTCGGCCATGATGCGCTCGACGTTCTCCACCACCACGATGGCGTCGTCCACCAGGATCCCGATGGCCAGCACCATGGCGAACATGGTCAGCACGTTGATCGAGAATCCCAGCGCCAGCATCACCGCGAAGGCCCCCATCATCGCCACCGGCACCACCAGCGCCGGAATCAGCGTGTAGCGCACGTTCTGCAGGAACACGAACATCACCACGAACACCAGCACCATGGCCTCGAACAGGGTGTGGACCACCTGCTCGATCGACAGGTCGATGTAGGGCGAGGTGTCGTAGGGGATCGCGTAGGTGATGTTGTCGGGGAAGAACCTGGCCAGCTCGGCCATCTTGGCCTTGGCCAGCTTGGCCGTTTCCAGGGCGTTGGCCGACGGCGTCAGCGACAGGGCGAAGGCGGCCGTGGGCTTGCCGTTCAGGCGGGCGCCGAACTGGTAGTTGTCCGAGCCGAGCTCGACGCGGGCGACGTCGCGGATGCGCACCGAGGAGCCGTCCGGATTGGCCCGCAGCACGATGTCGCCGAATTCCTCCGGCGTGGCGAGCTGGCCGTTGACGGTCAGCGGCACCACCGTGCGCTGCGTGTCGGGGTTCGGCGGCGAGCCCAGCAGGCCGCCGGAAATCACCAGGTTCTGCGCCGCCAGGGCGCTGTTGACCTGGGACATGCTCAGGCCGTAGCCGACCAGCTTCTGCGGATCGACCCAGACGCGCATGGCGCGGCTCGCGGCGAAGAGCTGGAACTTGCCCACGCCCTTGATCCGCGACATCGGGTTCTGGATGTTGCGCGTGATGTAGTCGGCCAGGGCGTACTGGTCGATGGAGCCGTCCTTGGACGAGAGCGTGACCACCATCAGGAAGCCGGAATTCGTCTGGCTGACCTTCAGGCCCTGCTGCACGACGGCGGCGGGCAGCTTGGCCGTCACGTTGGACAGGCGGTTCTGCACGTCCACCTGGGCCAGGTCGGGGTCCGTGCCCGGCGCGAAGGTGACGGTGATCTCGGCCTGCCCGTTGGAATCGCTGACCGATTCGTAGTACAGCAGGCCCTTGGCCCCGTTCAGCTCGTTCTCGATGACGCTCGCCACGCTGGTGGAGACCTCGGAGGCCGAGGCGCCCGGATAGGTGGCGTTGATGTTCACCGTGGGCGGAGCGACGTCGGGATACTGCGATACGGCCATGTTGGGGATGGCCAGGATGCCGGCCAGGGCGATGGCCAGCGCCACCACCCAGGCGAAGATCGGTCGTTCGATGAAAAACTGTGGCATGAGAGCTCGCGTGGAATCCGGAGGAGGGGTGTCGGGCGGCCGGGGCCGGATCAGTGAGCCTGGCCCTGTGCGGCCTGGCCTTCGGCGGGCTTGGCGCCCGCGGGCTGCCCGCCGGCGGCCTTGTCGCCCGCGGCCTGGCCGCCGGCCTGTTCAGCGCCGCCCTGGCCGCCCGCGGCGGGCGGCTGGGCCGCGCCGCCCTGCCCCGCCTGGCCGCCCGGCGCCTGGCCCTTCCAGGGGATGGGCTGGACCGGAGCGCCCGGACGGACCTTCTGGAAGCCCTCGACCATCAGCTGGTCGCCCGCCTGGATGCCCTGATAGACGATGTAGCCCTTGTCGGTGTGCGGCCCCACCTGGATCGGCGTGAAGGTCGCCTTGCCGTCCTTGATCAGGACGACCGTGCTGTTGCCGTCGGAAGCACGCTGGATGGCCTGCTCGGGCACCACCAGGGCCTGCTGGTCCACGCCCTGCACCAGGCGCACGCGCACGTACAGGCCGGGCAGCAGGATCTGTTCCGGATTGGGGAACAGCGCGCGCAGGTTCACCTGGCCCGTGCCGGGATCGACGGCCACGCCCGAGAACAGCAGCTTGCCGGGATGGCGGTAGGTGCCGCCGCCGTCCAGCAGGACCTCGGCCTGGGCGTCGCCGTTGGCGTCGGGCTTGACGATGCCGTCGGCGATCTGGCGGCGCAGGGCGGCGATCTGCGCCACCGGCTGGGTGATGTCCACATAGACCTGGTCCAGGCGGTGCACGGTGGCCAGCGAGGTGGCGGAGGTGGCGCTCACCAGCGCCCCCACGGTGACCTGGGCCTTGCCGATGGTGCCGTCGATGGGCGAGGTGACCCGGGTGTAGTCCAGGTTGATCTGCGCCGCGTCCAGCGCGGCCTGCGCCGCGGCGATGGCCGCCTCGGCCTGGCGCGCCTGGGCGACGGCGTTGTCGTATTCCTGCTGGCTGACCGCGTGCTGCTTGATGAGGGTGGCGTAGCGCTGCGCCAGCAGGCGTGCCGTCTGCGCCGACGCCTGGGCGTTTTTCAGCTGCGCGGCGGCCTGGTCGCGGGCCGCGCGGTACGGCGCCGGGTCGATGGTGAAGAGCAGCTGGCCGGCCTTGACCCGGCTGCCCTGCTCGAAGTCGATGGACTGCACGATACCGTTGACCCGGGCGCGGATTTCCGCGTCCTCGATCGCCTGCACGCGGCCGGGCAGTTCGGTGCGGATGACGGCGGCCTGGGGCTGGACCTGCACCACGCTGACCGGGACCTTCATGTCCTGCATCCCCTGCTGCGGCTCGCCCGAGCAGGCGGCCAGGGCCAGCAGCGACACCAGCGCGAGAGGCCGCAGGGTCCGGACGGCGGTCAGTCGATCAAAGACCATAGGAAAAGCTCCAGAAATGTTGATTTTCGATTTTTTTCGATTGATGAAGCGAAAAAATGGCCACCCGGCCATGCGAAGGCCAGGATCGCCGGCCCCGCAGGCAAGCCAAAAGTATAAGGGGAAAACCCTGAAAACCGATGCGGCGGCCTGGACTCGTGCCCCATGAATCCATGCGTCATGCCCCGTCCGCCGCGAAGTGGTCCACGAGGATGCGGATCCGGCGCTCCAGGACTTCCAGGCGGGGCCTGTCCTCGATCTGGCCTTCCATGGCCAGCAGGAACACCAGGGCGACCGCGGGATCGTCGAACACGCGGTCCAGGCATTCCAGCAGGGACGCGCGGTGCCGGCCGGCGACTTCGGGGCTCAGGCCCTGGCAGACTTCCAGGAATTCGCTGGACATGGGCGCGGCTTCCATTTCGGACCAGGGCTCCAGCAGCACGCGCCGGCAGACGGCGAACAGGCGTTCGCGCGGCGAGCCGGGCGCCTGCACCACTTCCATGGCGAGCGGCAGGCGCGACAGCATCCAGTCGTCGAAGACCTGCATGAAGAGGTCTTCCTTGTCCTTGAAGCTGCGGTAGAGCAAGGTGCGGGAGATCCCCGCGCGCTGGGCGATGTCGCCCAGGGACGTGCGGGCGAAGCCGAAATTCAGGAAGCACCAGCGCGCCGCGTCCAGTATCCTGGCGCGCCGCGCGATCATGGCTTCCGAACTGAGTTTGGGTGACATCGGCGCATTCTGACAACAAATGCGTTTTTTGTCAAAAAGAATTTTGCGCCCACCTCGCGGCTTGCAAGCCGCTCGGATTCGGCAGGCACGAAAGAGTCCGCAGGGACTCTCTTCTCAAATTGCCGCAGCCCTCCACCTCGCGGCTTGCAAGCCGCTCGGATTCGGCAGGCACGAAAGAGTCCGCAGGGACTCTCTTCTCAAATTGCCGCAGCCCTCCACCTCGCGGCTTGCAAGCCGCTCGGATTCGGCAGGCACGAAAGAGTCCGCAGGGACTCTTTCGTGTCCAGCCTCATCCTAATAGCAACGCGTCGTCGGCGAGTTCCTCGCCGCGCACTTTCTCGAACATGGCGAGCAGGTCGGGGACTTCCAGGCCGCGGCGGGTGTCGCCCGCGACGTCGAGCACCACCCGGCCCTGGTGCAGCATGACGGTGCGGTCGCCCACGTCCAGGGCCTGGCGCATGCTGTGGGTGACCATCATCGTGGTCAGGCCGTGCTCGGCCACGATGCGGACGGTCAGCTCCAGCACGAACTGGGCGGTGCGCGGGTCCAGCGCCGCCGTGTGCTCGTCCAGCAGCAGGATGCGCGAGGGGCGCAGGGCCGCCATCAGCAGGCTCACGGCCTGGCGCTGGCCGCCCGAGAGCAGGCCGATCCGGTCGGTCAGGCGGTTTTCCAGCCCCAGCCCCAGCATGGCCAGGCGCTCGCGGAACAGCACGCACATTTCCTCGCGCACCGCCTGGCGCAGGCTGCGGAACTGGCCCCGGCCCAGGGCCAGGGACATGTTTTCCTCGATGGTCAGGTTTTCACAGGTGCCGGCCATGGGGTCCTGGAAGACGCGCGCGACCTTGCGCGCGCGGTCCCAGACCGGCTGGCGCGTGACATCCTCGCCGTCGATCAGGATGGCGCCGCTATCCACGCCCTGCTCGCCGGAGATGGCGTTCAGGAAGGTGGACTTGCCCGCGCCGTTGGAGCCGATCACGGTGACGAACTGGCCCGCCGGGATGTCCAGCGACATGCCGCGCAGGGCCTGTGTTTCGATGGGCGTGCCGGGGTTGAAGGTGAGATGCAGGTTCTGGGCGCTCAGCATGGCGGGGCCTCTTTGTATGGACAGGCCCTAGGCCTTCTTTTTGCGGAAACGCTGCTTGGCGAGCGGGATCACCAGCGCGATCGTGACCAGCACGGCCGTGACCAGGTTCAGGTCCTGGGCCTTCAGGCCCACGAAATCCGCGTTCAGCGCCAGCGCGATGAAGAAGCGATAGAGCACGGCACCGACCACCACGGCCAGCGTCGCCACCATCAGGCGACGGCTGGGCAGGATGGACTCGCCGATGATGACGGCGGCCAGGCCGATGACGATGGTGCCGATGCCCATGGAGATGTCCGCCCCGCCCTGCGACTGGGCGAACAGCGCGCCGCCCAGGCCACACAGGGCGTTGGAGATCGCCATGCCCAGCAGGACCATGTTGCCGGTGCGGATGCCCTGGGCCCGCGCCATGCGCGGGTTCGAGCCGGTCGAGCGCATCGCCAGGCCCACCTGGGTGGCGAAGAACCAGTCCAGCAGCAGCTTGACGATCACCACCAGCGCCAGCAGGATGAGCGGGCGCGCGACGTAGTCCTCGATGCCCTCCGGCTGCAGCACGGTGAACACGGTGGGGTCGGTGATCAGCGGCACGTTGGGCGCGTCCATGACGCGCAGGTTGATCGAATACAGGGCGATCATCATCAGGATGCTGGCGAGCAGGTCCATGATCTTCAGCCGGACGTTGAGCCAGCCCGTCACCATGCCGGCGAAGCCGGCGGCCAGGGTGGCGGCGCCGGTCGCCAGGAAGGGATCCGTGCCGTGATGGATCAGGATGGCGGCCGTCGCGCCGCCCAGCGGAAAGCTGCCGTCCACCGTCAGGTCGGGGAAGTTCAGCACGCGGAAGGAAATGAGGACGCCCAACGCGACCAGGCCGAATATCAGCCCGATCTCGAAGGCACCCCACATGGAATAGATGGACATGGAATGAAAATCTCTGGATGCGGCCGCGGGGAAGCCGCCATGACAGCCGGGCCGCCTGGAGGCGGCCCGGGGATGCGAAACGCGCGGGGATTTACTTGACGACCTGGGCGGCCGACTTGATCAGGGCGTCGGACAGGGTCGCGCCCTGCTGGGCCGCCGCGCCGGGGTTGACGTAGAGTTCGAGCTTGGAGCTGGTCTCGGAAGCGATGGCGCCGGGCTTCTCGCCCTTCAGGATGCGCACCACGAGCTTGCCGGTCTGCACGCCCAGGTCGTGGTAGTTCACGCCCAGGGCGGCGATGGCGCCGCGCTTGACGCTGTCGGTGTCGGAAGCCACCAGGGGGATCTTGGCGGAATTGCCGACCTTGACCAGCGATTCGTAGGCCGAGACCACGTTGTTGTCGGTATTGGTGTAGATCACGTCGACCTTGCCCACCAGGCTGCGGGCGGCGGCGCCCACGTCCACGGTGCGGGCGGCGGTGGCTTCCACCAGGCTCATGCCCGACTGCGGCAGCAGTTCGCGCAGGCGTTTCACCACGACCACGGAATTGGCCTCGCCGGGGTTGTAGACCATGCCGACCTTCTTGGCGCCGGGCACGACCTTCTTGATCAGATCGACCTGCTTTTCCAGCGACAGGGCGTCGGACACGCCGGTGACGTTGGTGCCCGAGGCTTCCCAGCCCGGCACCAACTGCGCGGCCACCGGATCGGTGACGGCGGAATAGACCACCGGAATGGTCTTGGTGGCGGCGACCACGGCCTGGGCCGAGGGCGTGGCGATGGCGACGATCACGTCGGGCTTGTCGCCCACGAACTTGCGGGCGATCTGGGCGGCGATGGCGGTATTGCCCTGGGCCGTCTGGAATTGCCATTTCAGGCCCTTGGCCTCGGTGTAGCCGGCGGCGGCCAGGGCTTCGTGCACGCCGTCCTTCACGGCATCGAGGGCGGGATGCTCGACGATGGAGGTGACCGCCACGGATTGCGCCTGGGCCGGCGCGGCGGCCAGCGCGCCCGCCACGGCGGCGGCGCCGGCGAGCGAGCGAAGGACGGAATGCAGCTTCATGAAGGAACTCCTTTGAATGGGGAACGATGCCGGGTCGTGTCCGGATCGGGCAATGCGGCGTCCAGTCTACCCGCCGGCACCAATATTTTCTGCAGGGGATATCCCTGCGGCGGCAATTATTGTAGCTTGGACGCGAAATGGCGCGGCGATCGAAGCATCAAATGCCAATAAGGTGGAGAAAAACGGAATCAA
Source organism: Castellaniella defragrans (assembly GCF_014203015.1). Lineage (GTDB taxonomy): Bacteria > Pseudomonadota > Gammaproteobacteria > Burkholderiales > Burkholderiaceae_B > Castellaniella > Castellaniella defragrans. Next base: position 79,314 of record NZ_JACHIB010000013.1, on the reverse strand, counting down.
AGTTCAATAAACACCGGACGTCCTCTCTCCGCGCCATCAAAGCCCCGCCCCGTCCGGCGATTGATGCCACGGGGCGCAGCCGCGCATCGCGCGCGGAATGCCGTTCGGGCGGTGCGCGGCTCAGGTCTCGCGCGGCTCGCGGCCCGGGTGTCGCACGGTTCGGGTGTCGCACGGTTCGGGTGCCGCACGGCTCAGGCGGCGTGCGGCTCAGGCGTCGCGCCGGGCGTCGGCGGCGCGCACCGCCCGCATGAAGGCCTGGATGCGCGCCGCGTCCTTGATTCCGGGCGCCGATTCCACCCCGCTGCTGACGTCCACGGCGTAGGGCGCCAGGGCGGCGATCTGCCCGCCGACCGTTTCCGCCTTCAGGCCGCCCGACAGGATCAGGGCCGGCGTGCCGGGGCCGCGCGGGACATCGGCCAGCAGCGCGGTGTCGAAACCGCCGCCGCTGCCGCCGTAGCCGGCGCTGTAGCTGTCGAACAGCCAGCCGGCCGCCTCGCCGTGGGCCGCGCAGGCCCGCGCCAGCGCGGCCGGCGAGTCCAGCCCGGGCGCTCCCGCGCGGAAGGCCTTGACGTGGCGCACGCCGAAGCCGGTGCAGAAGCCGGGCGATTCCTCGCCATGGAATTGCAGCAGGTCGGGGCGCACGGTCTCGATCACCCGGCGCACCGCATCGGCTTCGGGATTGACGAACAGGGCCGTGACGCCAACGAAGGCCGGCACCCGGGCGCGCAGCGCGGCGGCCCGGTCCGGCGCGAGGCAGCGGCGGCTGGGCGGATAGAAGACCAGGCCGATGGCGTCGGCGCCCGCGGCCACGGCCGCGTCCAGGTCCTGCGGCCGGGTCAGCCCGCAGATCTTGACGCGCGTGCGGCGCGGCCCGGCCAGGGACATGGGCGCGAGCACGGAGGCGGGCTCCGCGCCGTCCGGCGAGGCGGCCGGCGCGCTCATCGGAACGCGTCCCCCGCGTCGCCCGAACCGTAGCCGTCCTGGCCGTAGGCGCTGTCCTGGCCGAAGGTGACGCTGGCCGGATCGATGGTGGGCGCGTCGCTCTTGTAGTGCGTCACCAGGCCGGGGAAGGCCAGCACCGTCGCCACCATCAGGATCTGGATGACGATGAAGGGAATCGAGCCCCAGTAGATCTGGGCCGTGGTGACCTTGGCGATCAGCTTGCCGGTGACGCGGTCGTGGTAGTCCTCCTTGGGGGCCACGGAGCGCAGGTAGAACAGGGCGAAGCCGAACGGCGGGTGCACGAAGGAGGTCTGCATGTTCACCGCCAGCAGCACGCCGAACCAGATCAGGTCGATGCCCATCTTTTCGGCCACCGGCCCCAGCAGCGGCACAATGATGAAGGCCAGCTCGAAGAAATCCAGGAAGAAGGCCAGGAAGAAGGTCATCACGCTGACCACGACCAGGAAGCCCAGTTCGCCGCCGGGCACGTGCAGCAGCAATTGTTCCACCCAGAGATCGCCGTTGATGCCGCGGAAGCTGAGGCTGAAGATGGTCGAGCCCACCAGGATGAACACCACGAAGCAGGACAGCCGGGCCGTGCTTTCCATGGCCTGGCGCAGCTGCTTCATGGAGAAGCGGCCGCGCGACACCGCCATGATGAGCGCGCCGATGGCGCCCATCGCGCCGCCCTCGGTGGGCGTGGCCACGCCGATGAAGATCGTGCCCAGCACCAGGAAGATCAGCGCCAGCGGCGGAATCATCACGAACACGACCCGCTCGGCCAGGGGCGACAGCAGCTTCAGGCGCAGGAAGCGGTTGGCCAGGGCCATCGCCAGGGCGGCCGCGCCCCAGATCAGCAGGACGATGACGACGCGCTCGTCCACCGGCACGTCGGTGTGGGCGCGGAAATAGTAGTCCGAGCCCCAGTAGGCCGCCGCGGCCGCGATCAGCGTCAGGAGCGCCAGGGAGCGCAGGCCGCGCCGGCCGCGCTCGTCGACGAAGCCGCGCGCCTCCGGCGGCAGGGCCGGCACGTGGCCGGGCCGCACGATGGCCACCAGGAAGATGTACGCCATGTAGGCCCCGGCCAGCAGCAGGCCGGGCAGCATGGCGCCCCGGTACATGTCGCCGATGGAGCGTCCGAGCTGGTCGGCCAGGATGATCAGCACCAGCGAGGGCGGGATGATCTGCGACAGCGTGCCGGAGGCGGCGATGACGCCGGAGGCCAGGCGCCGGTCGTAGCCGTAGCGCAGCATGATGGGCAGCGAGATCAGGCCCATGGAAATGACCGAGGCCGACACCACGCCGGTGGTCGCCGCCAGCAGCGCGCCGACGAACACCACCGCGATCGCCAGGCCGCCGCGCAGCGGGCCGAAGAGCTGGCCGACCGTGTCGAGCAGGTCCTCGGCCATGCCGGAGCGCTCCAGGATCAGCCCCATGAAGGTGAAGAAGGGCACGGCCAGCAGCGTGTCGTTGCCGACGATGCCGAACACGCGCTGGGGCAGCGCCTGGAACAGCAGCGGGCTCATCAGGTTCAGGTCGATGGCCACCAGGCCGTAGAGCACGCCCGTGGCGGCCAGCGAGAAGGCGACCGGAAAACCCAGCAGCAGGAACACGATCAGGTTGAAGAACATGATCGGCGCGAGATTGTCGACGAGGAATTCCATGCTCAGCGTCCCTGCTCTTGTTGTTCGAGGCCGGCCTGCCGCTGGGCCGCCAGGATGTCTTCCACCAGCGCTTCCTCGTCGCTCTTGCCGCTGGAGACCTGCATCGGATTGGGACACTGGCCGCGCAAAAAGCCGATGCACTTGACCAGGTGCGACAGCCCCGCCAGGATCAGCAGGGCGAAGCCGACCGGGATCAGGAGCTTGGCCGGCCAGCGGATCAGGCCCTCGGTGTTCGAGGACAGCTCATGGGTGATCCAGGATTCCCAGAAGAACGGGATCGACAGCCAGAACACCAGGCAGGCCGCCGGCAGCAGGAAGAACAGCACGCCGAAGATCTCGATGCCGACCTGGGCGCGCTCGGGCAGCTTCTGCGACAGGACGTCCACCCGCACGTGTTCGTTGCGCAGGAAGGTGTAGCCCGCCGCCAGCAGGAAGATGGCCCCGAACAGGTACCACTGCAATTCCAGCCAGGCGTTGGACCCGAGGCTGAACAGCTTGCGCGCCACGGCGTTGCCGGCGCTGACCACGGCCACCACCAGCACGAGCCAGGTCACGGCCCGGCCGACGACCGTGTTCAAAGCGTCGATCCATCGGGAGATCGTCAGGAGAAGTTTCATCGTGCTTCCATGAAACAGGAAATGGAACGGCGCGGGCTTGCGCCGTCCGCAATCAAATCGCTCAATTCTATACGAAGCATCAAACATGCCGCCTCGGGATGAGGCGGGACATAGGGCAGTCCCCTACGGACTGCCCCATGCCAGACGAATCGGAGCGGATGAGGTGGGACGTGGAGCAGTCCCTGCGGACTGGTCCACGCCTACCGAATCGGAGCGGCTTGCAGGCCGCGAGGTGGGTACAGGCCGCGAGGTGGGTACAGGCCGCGAGGCGGAGGGCTGCTACGGCTGAGGGCCAGCCGTACCCGAAGAGGCATCCAGCCCTCCCAGGTGATGGCGCAGGGCCTCGCGGGCCGTGCGCTGCGGCAGGTCCGCATCCGGATAAGCGGCGTGCGCCAGGTACAGGCCGTCGGGCATGAAGGTGGGCGCGGCGCGCCGCCGGTCGCGCTCGAGCAACAGTTCCGCCGCCCACCCGGGCGGGCGCCGGCCCCGCCCCACCATCACCAGCACGCCCATCAGGTTGCGCACCATGTGGTGCAGGAAGGCGTTGGCGCGGAACTCGAACACCAGGAAATCCCCATTGCGCACGATCTCCAGCGCCTGCAGGGTGCGCACCGGGCTGGCCGCCTGGCATTCGGACGAGCGGAAGGCGCTGAAATCGTGTTCGCCCACGAGCAGCGCCGCGGCGGCGCGCATGGCGTCGTCGTCGAGCCGGTCGTGCACCCAGCCGACCCGGCCATGCAGGATGGGAGAGCGCACCGGGGCGCTGCGCAGCACGTAGAAGTAGGTTCGCGCCCGGGCGTCGAAGCGGGCGTGGAAGCTCTCGGGGACGGCGCGGGCCCACTGCACGGCCACGGTATCCGGCAGCAGGGCGTTCAGCCCGCGCACCCAGGATTCGTCGCGCCGCACCGCCCCGGTGTCCAGGTGCACGACCTGCTGCAGCGCGTGCACGCCGGCGTCGGTGCGGCCGGCGCACACGGTGGCCACGGCGGGCGCCGCCAGGAAGCGGCGCAGCGCCGACTCCAGGGCGTCCTGCAGGGTCCGGCCGCCGGGCTGGGTCTGCCAGCCCTGCCAGCCCCGGCCGTCGTAGCTCAAGCCGAGCGCGATGCGTCCCATCGAGGTTCGGTTTCCGGTGTGCGCACGGGGCGCCGGAGCGGACGGAAGGCCGGCAGGGCCGCCCGTCCGCGTCCGGCTAGGACCGCGGCGGGCGCGATTCGCCTGGTTCGAGATCCAGGTCGATGTCCTGGATCCGCTCGCGCACCATGGATTCGGTTACCCGGGGGGTGGCGTCGGCCTCGTCCCGGGCGGCGTTGGCCCGGCGCAGCAGCCAGGCGATGATGAGCACGATCAGGGCGAGCAGGCCCGTCATCACGCCCAGCAGGTGGTCTTGCAGCCACGAGGCCCGGTGCTGGGCACGCTCGGAGGGCTGCAGCTCGGCCGCCAGGGCGGCCGGGTTGGGCGCCGATCCGGCGGATCCCGCGGCGGCCGTGCCGGTGCCTGCTGCGGCTGTGGAGCCGGAGCCCGCCACGGCGGAGCCGGTGGCCGAGGCGCCCGCCGTGTTCGCGGACGATCCGGCGGCCTGGGATCCAGGCGCACCGGCCGCACCAGCTGTGCCATTCGCACCGGCGCCCGAATTCACACCGGCGCCCGAATTCACACCGGCGCCCGAATTCGCACCGGCGCCCGAAGCAGCCGCACCGCCGGCGGAAGCGGCTCCGCCGCCAGCCATGGAGCCGGCCTCCGCGGCGCCGGAGGCGGCCTGGGTCCCGGCCGCGGCCGCGCCAGTCCCGGCGCCCGGGGCTCCCGCAGCGCCTGGAACCTGCGTAGCGCCTTGAGCGCCTGACGCACCCGGAGACCCGGCAGTTCCCACCGAGCCCGAAGATCCAGCCGTCGAGCCCGCTGCGCCTGCGGAACCGGGCGTCCCGGAGGCATTGGAGGCGCCCGAAACATTGGATCCACCCGAGGCCCTGGACCCAGCCGAGGCGCCCGATGCGCCTGAAGCCCCCGCCGCGGCCGCGGCACCGGAAGCTCCCTTCCCACCGGAAGCCCCTTTCGCACCGGCGGCGCCCGGGATCCCCGAGGCGCCGGGCGCGCCGGAAGCCCCGGCTTCGCCGCCCGCCGAAACCGCTTCGTCGGCCTGGGCGGCGGCTTCCTGGCTGGCTTCGCTGATCGCGCTGGCGACCTCCTGGATCGACTGGCCGATGGCCGCGGCTCCCTGGGCGACGGCGCTGCGCGCGGCCTCGCCCTGGGCCTGGAGCGCCTGGTTCAGGTTCTGGACGTTGCTTTCGAGCTGGCCGACCCGCGATTCGGCGTCCTTCAAGGCATGGCCGCGCGCCGCGCGGGCGTCGGCCGCCGCATCGGCGCCGCCGCGCCCGGCTTCGCTCAGGCGCAGGCGGTCGCCCGCCGATGCGGCGGGCTCGGCCCGCGCGTGCGATTCATCCCGCGAGACGGCGCCGGCCGAGGCCTGGCCCGCGCCCGCCGCGGCCGCAGTGCCGGCCAGGCGCGCGCGCATCCGTGCGAAGGCGGCGGCCTGGACCTGGAACTGGCGCCGCGCCTCGGCGTCGGAAATCGACAGCATGTCGTTGATGTCCGGCACCGCCAGCGACGCGCCGGCGCGCACCAGGTTGACGTTGCCGTGGATGAAGGCCTGCGGATTGGCGCGCTGCAGCGCCATCATCAATTGGTAGAGGGTCACGCCATCGACCGCATGGCGGCGGCTGATGGCGAACATCGTGTCGCCGCGGCGCACGGCGATGGCGCCGGCCGGCACCCGCCGGGTGCTGGTGTGCGGCGCCGCCCCCACGGCGGTCGCCGAGGCCCCGCCCTGCCCCGCCGGCGCCGCGGCGGCGGCGGGGGCGGCGGCGCGGGCCGGCCCCGGCGCCACCAGCGAGACCTGATAGCGCTGTTCGCCGGTGGCGGTGCGCACGTCCAGCAGCAGGTCGGCCAGCGTGCCGTCGAAGGCCCGCCCGGAGCCGATGCGCAGGACGCGGCGCCCATCGGGCCGGACGTCGGCGCCGACGGAAACGGACAGGCTGTCCAGGGGCACCGGCGGCGTCAGGCCGGCCTGCGCCCAGTCGGCCGCCGGCGCGGGCCGGGCCGACAGCGCCTGCACATCGGCGTCCGTCAGGCCCGACACCGGCACCAGGATCAGCAGCGGCTCGCCGGCGCCCGAGGCCAGGCGCGCATGCCCGAAAGTCGCCGCCTGGGCCGCCCCGCCCGTCAGGAAAGCCAGCGCCAGCGCGCCGGCCGCGAAGCGGATGCGCGCCGGAAGCGCAGCGTGGACGCGGCCGGCCGAAGGCGCAGCGTGGGGGCCTTTTTCACTCATGTTCAGAGTTCACCCAAGGCAATGCGCAGCATGCGGCGCAGAGGTTCGGCGGCGCCCCAGAGCAGCTGGTCGCCGACCGTGAAGGCGCTGAGGTATTCGGGGCCCATGGACATCTTGCGCAGGCGCCCGACGGGAATGTCCAGCGTGCCGGTCACCGCCACGGGAGTCAGGTCCCGCATGGAGGATTCGCGGTCGTTGGGCACCAGGCGGGCCCAGTCGGTGCCGGTGCGCACGGCGTCGTTGATCTCGTCCAGCGGGATGTCGCGCCGCAGCTTGATGGTGAGCGCCTGGCTGTGGCAGCGCATGGCGCCGATCCGCACGCACAGGCCGTCGACCGGCACCGGATCGGTGCCGAAGCCCGGGCCGCGCCCGAGGATCTTGTTGGTTTCCGCGCCGCCCTTCCATTCCTCGCGCGAGACGCCGTTGCCCAGGTCCTTGTCGATCCAGGGAATCAGGCTGCCGCCCAGCGGCACGCCGAAGTTCTCGCGCGGCAGGCCGGGATCCTGCTGGGCCTGCAGCACGCCCCGGTCGATGTCCAGGATGGCCGAGGCCGGGTCGGCGAGCTGGTCGGCCACGGCGCGGTTGAGGATGCCGAACTGGACCAGCAGCTCGCGCATGTGGCGCGCGCCGCCGCCCGAGGCGGCCTGGTAGGTCATGGAGGTCATCCATTCGACCATGTCGGCCTTGAACAGGCCCGCCAGGCCCATCAGCATGCAGCTGACGGTGCAGTTGCCGCCGATGAAGTCGCGTACGCCGCGCTGCAGGGCGGCGTCGATCACCGGGCGGTTGACCGGGTCGAGGACGATGATGGCGTCGTCCTTCATGCGCAGGGTGCTGGCGGCGTCGATCCACAGGCCCTTCCAGCCGGCGGCGCGCAGCCTGGGGTAGACCTCGGTGGTGTAGTCGCCGCCCTGGGCGGTGACGATGATCGGCAGCTTGCGCAGGGCCTCGATGTCGTGCGCGTCCTGCAGGGGGCCCGCGCCCGCCGCCCACGACGGCGCCGCGCCGCCCGCGTTGCTGGTGGAAAAGAAGACCGGTTCAAACAAATCGAAGTCCTTCTCGTCGCGCATGCGTTGCATGAGCACCGAGCCGACCATCCCGCGCCAACCGACCAAACCGACTGCCTGAGCCATAATCCCTGCCTGAACCGTGAAAGTGGATGTGTGTATACGCCTAGTGTAATGCGTCAGTTTAACGCTTCAGTTTAATGCCTTCAGCACGGCATCGCCCATTTCCGAGGTGGACACCCGGGTGGTGCCGGCCTCGAAGATGTCGGCCGTGCGCAAGCCCTGGGCCAGCACCGCCTGCACGGCGGCCTCGATCCGGTCGGCGGCGGCGGGCGCGTCCAGGGAATAGCGCAGCATCATGGCCGCCGACAGGATGGTCGCCAGGGGATTGGCGACGTTCTGGCCGGCGATGTCCGGCGCCGAACCGTGGCTGGGCTCGTACAGGCCCTGCCGGCTGGCGTTCAGCGACGCCGAGGGCAGCATGCCGATCGAGCCCGTGAGCATGGCGGCCTCGTCCGACAGGATGTCGCCGAACAGGTTGCCGGTCACCACCACGTCGAAGGCCTTGGGCGCGCGCACGAGCTGCATCGCGGCGTTGTCCACGTACATGTGGGACAGTTCGACCTTGGGGTATTCGCGGGCCACGTCGGTCACGATGTCGCGCCAGAACTGCGAGGTCTCCAGCACGTTGGCCTTGTCCACGCTGCACAGCCGGCCCTGGCGCCTGGCGGCGGCCTGGAAGGCCACGTGGGCGATGCGGCGGATTTCCGTCTCGGCGTAGTGCATGGTGTCGTAGCCCTGGCGCTCGCCCGCGAAGGGGCCGTCCTCCAGCGTGCGCACACCGCGCGGCTGGCCGAAATAGATGTCGCCCGTGAGTTCGCGCACGATCAGGATGTCCAGCCCGGCGACCACTTCGGGCTTGAGCGAGGAAGCGTTGGCCAGTTCCGGGTACAGGATCGCCGGGCGCAGGTTGGCGAACAGGCCCAGCGCCTTGCGCAGGCCCAGCACCGCCTGCTCCGGGCGCAGGGCGCGTTCCAGGTGGTCGTATTTCCAGTCGCCCACGGCGCCGAACAGCACGGCGTCGGACTGCCTGGCCAGGGCCAGGGTGTCTTCGGGCAGGGGGTGGCCCTTGGCCGCGTAGGCGGCGCCGCCCACGGGCGCCTCGGCCAGCTCCAGGTCCAGGTCGAGCGCGCGCAGCACGCGCACGGCCTGTTCGACGATTTCGGGGCCGATGCCGTCGCCCGGCAGGACTGCGATGCGAGAAGTCATGAAAGATTCCGGTTCTTGAAGGCCCGGTCCCCGGTGCGCGAACGGATTCGCGCCTGCCGCGGGCCGGGCCGGAGGGCGCCGCTCGCGCGCGGCGCCATGGGGTTGAGGAAAAGGTGAAAAATCAAAGGCTGGCGGGGTTCTGGCGCACCAGCCAGGGGTGCCGCGCCATGCGCTGCGTCTCGAAGGCGCGGATCTCGTCGGCGTGCAGCAGGGTCTGGCCGATCTCGTCCAGGCCCTTCAGCAGCGATTCCTTGCGGTAGGCGTCGATCTCGAAGGGCCAGGATTCGCCGTCGGGCGCGGACACCCGCTGCTCGGCCAGATCCACGGTCAGCTCGTAGCCCGGCGCGGCTTCGACCGCCTGGAACAGGCGCGCCACCACGGCCTCGGGCAGCACGATGGGCAGCAGGCCGTTCTTGAAGCTGTTGTTGAAGAAGATGTCGGCGTAGGACGGCGCGATGAGCGCGCGAAAGCCGTACTGCTGCAGCGCCCAGGGCGCGTGCTCGCGGCTGGAGCCGCAGCCGAAGTTCTTGCGGCACAGCAGGATCGAGGCGCCCTGATAGCGCGGCTGGTTCAGCACGAAATCCGGATTCGGCGGCCGGCGGCTGTTGTCCATGCCCGGCTCGCCGTGGTCCAGGTAGCGCAGCTCGTCGAACAGGTTGGGGCCGAAGCCCGTGCGCTTGATGGATTTCAGGAACTGCTTGGGAATGATCAGGTCGGTATCGACGTTTTCCCGGTCCAGGGGGGCCACCAGGCCCCGGTGCGTGGTGAAGGCTTGCATGTTCGGAGTCCTATTGGAAAGTGCGCACGTCGACGAAATGTCCGGCCACGGCGGCGGCGGCGGCCATGGCGGGGCTGACCAGATGGGTGCGGCCGCCCTGCCCCTGGCGGCCCTCGAAGTTGCGGTTCGAGGTCGAGGCGCAGCGCTCGCCCGGCTCCAGCCGGTCGGCGTTCATGGCCAGGCACATCGAACAGCCCGGCTCGCGCCATTCAAAGCCGGCGTCCAGGAAGACGCGGTCCAGGCCTTCGCGTTCGGCCTGGGCCTTGACCAGCCCCGAGCCCGGCACGACCATGGCCAGGCGCACGTTGGCGGCCACGCGGCGGCCCTTGGCCACGGCGGCGGCGGCGCGCAGGTCCTCGATGCGCGCATTGGTGCAGGAGCCGATGAAGACCTTGTCGATGGCGATCTCGGTCAGCGGCGTGCCGGCTTTCAGGTCCATGTACTGCAGGGCGCGCTCCATGCCCTTGCGGCGCACGGCGTCGGCCTCGGCGGCCGGGTCCGGCACCTGCGCGCCGACGGCGGCCACCATTTCCGGCGAGGTGCCCCAGCTGACCTGCGGCTCGATGTCGGCCGCGTCGATCTCCACCACGCGGTCGAAGGTGGCGTCCGGATCGGAATGCAGGGTGCGCCAGTATTCCACGGCCTGATCCCACAGGGCGCCTTCGGGCGCGTAGGGGCGGCCCTTGAAATAATCGATGGTGGTCTGGTCGACGGCCACCATGCCCGAGCGCGCGCCGGCCTCGATGGCCATGTTGCAGACCGTCATGCGGCCTTCCATGGACAGGCCGCGCACGGCGCTGCCGCCGAACTCGATGGCGTAGCCGGTGCCGCCGGCCGTGCCGATGCGCCCGATCACGTACAGGATCAGGTCCTTGGCCGTACAGCCGAAGGGCAGCTCGCCTTCCACGCGCACCAGCATGCTGCGGCTCTTTTTCATCAGCAGCGTCTGGGTGGCGAGGACGTGCTCGACTTCGGAGGTGCCGATGCCGAAGGCCAGCGCGCCCATGGCGCCGTGCGTGCTGGTGTGCGAATCGCCGCAGACGACGGTCATGCCCGGCAGGGTGGCGCCCTGCTCCGGCCCGATGACGTGGACGATGCCCTGGCGGCGGTCGTTCATGCGGAATTCGGTGATGCCCCAGGTGTCGCAGTTCTTGTCCAGGGTCTCGACCTGCAGGCGCGAAACCGGGTCCTGGATGCCCTCGCTGCGCGCCGTGGTGGGCACGTTGTGGTCGGCCACGGCGAGGTTGGCGGAGATCCGCCACGGTTTGCGGCCGGCCAGTTCCAGGCCCTCGAAGGCCTGCGGGCTGGTGACTTCGTGGACGAGGTGGCGGTCGATGTACAGCAGACAGGTGCCGTCCGGGCCCTGGTGCACCACATGGGCATCCCAGAGCTTGTCGTACAGGGTTTGGGGCATGGTCGTGGCCTCGAGAATCGTCGGGAAAGGGGCGCCGTCCGCGAGCGTACGCCCGGAAGGACCCGGGTCCGCGGACGCGATGAATCCATTATGCCAGTGTGATCTTGCCGGACAAGGCCAGCAGGCATCCTAGTATTGGATGTACCAGATACCAGCTTGGATGAGGTGGCGGGGAGTGAGCAGCGGGGAACGCTGCGGCGTGGCGCCGCTGCCGTTTCTTGCGCTACGTTTCCTGCCCTATTCCTGCCCTATTTCTTGCCCTGGTAGAGCGGCAGCACGATCCCGGAGGCCTGTTGCAGATCCGCGATGCGGCTTTGCGACGAGGGGTGGGTGGACAGGATTTCGGGCTGTCCCCCGCCGCCGGACCGCTCCATCTTCTGCCACAGCGTGATGGCGGCACGCGGGTCGTAGCCGGCGCGGGCGGCCAGTTCCACGCCCATGCGGTCGGCCTCGGTCTCGTTGGAGCGGCTGTTGGGCAGGGTGAACATGACCTGCGTCAGCGAGGAGCCCAGGTCGGCCACGGCCTGGTTGCCGGTGACGGCCGAGAGGATCGACAGGCCGACGTTGGCGGCCATCTGGCGCGAGACCTGTTCGCGCGCGTGCTCCCGCAGGGCGTGGGAGATCTCGTGCCCCAGCACCGCCGCCAGTTCGGCGTCCGTGGGCTGGATCTTGTCGAGCAGGCCGGTGTAGACCGCGATCTTGCCGCCCGGCATGCACCAGGCGTTGACCTCGTCGGACTTCAGCAGGTGGATTTCCCAGGCCCAGTTGCGCGCATCCGGCCGGAAGACGCCGACCTGGGCGATGAGCTTGCGCGAGATGGCCTGGACACGCTGAGTCTGCGCGGCCGGGGTGTCCAGCGCGCCCTTGGCCCTGGCCTGGGCCAGGATCTGGCGGTACTCGACTTCGGCCTGCTGGTTCAGTTCGGCCTCGGACACCAGGGTGGACATGGTCTGGGTGCGGTTCACGCCCACCACTCCCGACTGGGTGGTCTGGACCTGGGCACAGGCCGCCAGCAGCGCGGCCAGACCCATCACGGAGAGGTTTCGGATGGCTCGGATCATCATCATTCCTTCACAGTGGCGGCATGTCTAGAATGGGACGGGCGGCCCGCGGGCCGCGCCGATTCGGCCGATATGAAAGGATCCGCGGGGACCCTTTCACGTGCGGCCTCACCCGCATTGCCCCCGGTGGCGCAGGGCGTGGTCCATCAGCACGATGGCCAGCAGGGCCTCGGCGATGGGCGTGGCGCGGATCGCCACGCAGGGATCGTGGCGGCCCAGGGTCTGCACCATGACCGGCTCGTTGGCGCGGTTCACCGAGCGGCGCTCGATGCGGATGCTGGAGGTGGGCTTGATCGCCAGCGACACCCGCAGCGGCTGGCCGGAGGAAATCCCCCCCAGCACGCCGCCCGCGTGGTTGCCCATGAAGCCGTCGGGGCCGAGTTCGTCGCCATGTTCCGAGCCGCGCATCGAGACGCAGTCGAAGCCCGAGCCGATCGACACGCCCTTGACGGCGTTCAGCCCCATCATGGCGTGGGCGATGTCCGCGTCCAGCCGGTCGTAGATGGGCTCGCCCCAGCCGGCGGGCAGGCCTTCGGCCGTGACTTCGATGCGCGCGCCGATGGAGTCGCCGTCGTGGCGCAGGCGGTCCATGAAGGCTTCGAGTTCCGGCACGATGTCGGCGTTGGGCGCATAGAAGGGGTTCTGCGGCACGGCGTCCCAGGACACGAAGGGAATCGGGATCGGCCCGAGCTGGCTCATGCAGCCGCGGATGCGCACGCCGTGTTCCTGCATCAGCCATTTGCGCGCCACCGCGCCCGCCGCCACGGTGGGGGCCGTCAGGCGCGCCGAGGAGCGCCCGCCGCCGCGGGGATCGCGCACGCCGTATTTCTTCCAGTAGGTGTAGTCGGCGTGGCCGGGGCGGAAGGTGTCGGCGATGTTGCTGTAGTCCCTGCTGCGCGCGTCGGTGTTGCGGATCAGCAGGCCGATGGGCGTGCCGGTGGTCACGCCCTCGAACACGCCCGACAGGATTTCCACGGTGTCCGGCTCGCGGCGCTGGGTGACGTGGCGCGAGGTGCCCGGCCGGCGCCGGTCGAGTTCCGCCTGGATGTCGGCTTCCGACAGCGCCATGCCCGGCGGGCAGCCGTCGATCACGGCGCCGATGGCCGGGCCGTGCGATTCGCCGAAATTGGTGACACGAAACAGGTTTCCGAGGGTATTGCCGGACATGGGTGGTGGTTTCTCGGTGGTGGTTTCTCAGGGGGCCGCGCCGGGGCGGCCTGGACGAGGAGCGCGCGGGCGCGGCCGCCGCGCGCGTACCGACCGATTATCGCATCTTTGCCATTGCGCGGCCCGTGCGCCGGCGGCGCGGGGCTTGACTCCGTAGCCGGGTACGGAGCGTAGCTTTCCAGCGATCGAACGACGCTCCCGAAGGAGGCTCCATGACACAGCGCCGAACCCTGCGTACGTCCACGCGGCTCATCTGCGGTTTTCTCATCGTCAGCGGCATCGCCGCGCTGATCGGCGCGCTGGGCCTGTACGCCACCCGTACGGTCAACCAGATGGCCGAGACCATGTACCGCCGCGATACCGTGGGCCTGCGCGACACGGCCCAGGCCAACCAGCAGCTGCTCATGAATGCCCGGGCCATCCGGATCGCCGCGCTGGCGCCCACAGCGGAAGTCCGGGACGCGCAGCTGCGGGCCGTCCGGCAGCATCTGGACAATCTGGACGCGAACCTGGCGCGCGCCGCGCAGGCGTTCACCACGCCCGAGGAGCGCAGCCTGCTCGCCCAGGCCACGCAAGCCTCGCGCGAATACCGCAAGCACATCCTGGAGGTGGCCGACATCCTGCCGACCGAGCCGCTCCAGCAGGCGCGCCAATCCGTCGGCATCCTGTACGGCCAGGTCGTCCCCACGGCCAACCGCCTGGACGCCCTGATGGCCCAGCTCATCGAGCGGCGCCTCGCCCAGGCGGCCGCGCTCAGCGAGGAAACCGCCTCGATCTACGCGCGCATGGTCTGGCTCATCCTCGGCCTGACCCTGGGCGGCGTCGCCCTGGGGCTGGGCATCGGGCTGGCCCTCACCCGCGGCCTGAGCCGCGTGCTGGGGGGCGAGCCGCAGGACGTGGCGCGGGTGGCCCGGGCCGTGGCCCATGGCGACCTGAGCACGGCGCTCGACGCCTCGCGCGCGCACCGCGACAGCGTGATGCGGGCCATGCTGCACATGCAGGAGTCCCTGCGCGGGATCGTGGGCACGGTGCGCGCGGGCAGCGATCACATCGCCAGCGGCTCCGAGCAGATCCGCCTGGGCAACACCGACCTGGCGCAACGCACGGAGCGACAGGCCGCGGACATCACCGAGACGGCCGCCGCCATGGACCAGATCTCGGGCACCGTGTCCGCGACGGCGCAGGCCATGCGCCAGGCCGCCCGGTTCTCCACGGATGCCAGCCAGGCGGCGGCGGACGGCGGCCAGCGCATCGAATCCATCCTCCAGACCATGCAGGGGATCCAGGAAGTCTCGCACGAAGTGGCCGGCATCGTGCAGGTGATCGACAGCATCGCCTTCCAGACCAACATCCTGGCGCTCAACGCCGCGGTCGAGGCCGCCCGCGCCGGCGAGCAGGGCCGCGGCTTCGCCGTGGTGGCCGGCGAGGTTCGCGCGCTGGCGCAGAAAAGCGCGCTGGCCGCGCGCGAGATCACGGCGCTCATCGCCCGCAGCGTGGAGCGCACCGATGCCGGCGCCCGGGAGATCGAACAGGCCAGCGTCGAGATCCGGTCGCTGGTGGACAAGATCCGGCAGGTCGCTCAGCTCATCGATTCCGCGGACGCGGCCACCACCGAGCAGACCTCGGGCCTGGGCCAGATCAACGCCGCCGTGAGCCAGCTCAACGACATCACCCAGCAAAACGCCGCGCTGGTGCAGGAATCGGCCGCCGCGGCCGCCAGCCTGAGCGAACAGGCCCTGCAGCTGCTGGGCGTCGTGCGGCAGTTCCGGATGGAAAAGGACATGGGGCCCGCGGACCTGGAGCACGACGGTGGCGGCGAAGACGAAGGCAACGGCAACGGCGGCGTCAGGCCGCACCCGGGGCCAGGCACAGCGCATCGCCCCGCAGCGGGCACTGGGCGCAGCCTGGCTGCCCGCGGCATTGCTCCAGCAGGGATTCCAGCCCCGCGACCATCCGGCCCAGGTCCCGCATCTGGCTATGCAAGGTCTGGATCTTCTCCTGGACCAGTTCCTGCACCTGCGCACATTGCACCTCGCGCGCAGGCTGCAGCAGAAGGGATATTTCGTCGAGCGAGAAGCCCCAGGCCTGCGCCCGTTTGATGAAGCGGATCCGCTCGACGACGTCCAGGGAATAGCGCCGGTGGGAACCGATGGGCTTGGCCGGCACCGCGACGAGGCCGCGGCGCTGGTAATACCGTATGGTTTCCACGTTCACGCCGGCCAGTTTCGCGGCACGACTGATGTTCAATGCGTCACCTCATGAATCCCTTGATTCCGTACCTGGGTACGGACGTTAGATTGCCCGCTGGCAATCAGGAATTCATGAATGCCGCGTACCGATATGCCTTCCATGCAGATCGGCCGCGCTCTCACCGCTATACGACGCACGGTTATGTTATCCGTAACAAAACGATTTGACTAGAATCAAAAAATTAAAGGCCTAAACCTTATGGAAGAAGCCGCGGCAGGGCGCCATTCCGGAGACCGTTCCCCCCTCGCGCAGATCGATGGGGTGTGGGGATCTCTCGCGGAAAGCACCGGGCCGGGCCTTCTGGCCGCCCTGAGGCTCGCCCTGGAGCGGCGGGAATTCCGTCTGGCCTACCAGCCCATCGTGGACCTGCGCAGCCGCCGGCCGGTCGGCATCGAAGCCCTGATCCGCTGGCCGCGGATGTCCATCGGTCCCGACGTCTTCATTCCCATCGCCGAGCGCGCCGGCCTGATCCGCGACATCACGCGGCAGGTCTGCCGGCTGGCCGCCGAGGAGCGCATCACCCACCGGATCGCCGATCCGGTCCGCCTGTCGATCAACCTGTCGGCGGCGGACGCCAGGACCCTGGAAACCGCCGCGCTGCTCTCGAAACTGGTCCAGGCGCTGGGCGGCCCGTTCCTGAACGTCGAGCTGACCGAGCGCTGCCTGCTGGAATCCGAACGCTGCGGGCCGGTGATCCGGGCGATCCGCGCCCAGGGCATCCAGGTGCACCTGGACGACTTCGGCACCGGCTACGCCAATCTCCAGGCCCTGGTCGAACTGACGCTAGACGCGGTCAAGATCGACCACCGCCTGACCCGGCGCGTCTGCGATTCCCGCACCGCCCGCGAAGTGGTCCTGCATCTCGGGCGGCTGGCCGGCACGCTGGGGCTTTCGCTCACGGCCGAAGGCGTCGAAACCGAAGCCCAGGCGCACCAGCTGGCGGAGCTGGGCGTGCAGCGGGCGCAGGGCTGGCTATTCGGCCGCCCGCGGTTCATCGAGGACTGCGAGGACCACTGAGGAACGCCGCCACCAGGCGCAGCACTTCGTCCATGCGTTCCCGATGGGGAAAATGCCCCACGCCCGGCATGAGTTCGATGCGCGCCGGCCCGCCGCTGTGCCGGCGGATCAGCTCGGGATGGATGGTGGAACCGTACTCGTCCTGGTCTCCGTGAATCGCCAGGACGGGGCAGCGCACGCGCGGCAGCACGCCGGTCAGCGACCAGGCGTCGAAGTCCGGGCTGAGCCAGGTCTCGACCCACGCCGCCAGCACCCAGGAAGCCTTGTCGCCGTGGTATTTGGCCAGCCGCTCCAGTTGCGCCGGATCGCGGAACGATGCGCTGGCCGCGCGGATGCCCGCGCGCGTCCGGTCTTCCGCATAGACCTGCGCCGCCAGCGTCACCAGCGCTTCGCAGCGCTCCGCGTGCAGCGCCGCGCAGGGAATCGCCATGCAGCCGCCCACGCTGTGGCCCATGGCCACGAACGCCGAGATGCCCAGCCGTTCGCAGACCGCGGGGAACACGTCGGCCGCCTCCTCGGCGACGAAATCCGGCGACGGCAGATCCGCGCGCGGGTCGGAGCGCCCGAAGCCCGGCCGGTCGTAGGCCACCACCGTCCGGCGGGTGGCCTGGGCGAGCGCCGCCGGAAAGTCGCGCCACAGATCGACGCAGCCCAGCGAATCGTGCAGCAGCACGATGGGCGGCGGCGCGGAGCCGGCCGTGCCAGCGATGCTCGCGGTCCCCGCAGCGCCGGCGGCCCCAGACGCCTCGGATGCGCCTGGAGACTCCGACGCATCCGAAGCCTCCGACACATCCGAAGCCTCGTCCGCGCCCGGCCGCCAGACGCGGACGAAGATGCGCCCCCGCGGATGCTCGACCCAGTGGTCGCTGGAGGGGGTGAGGGAATGGGCGTCGTTCGGAGCATTCATGGCGAAAAAGGAAAAACCGCGGGCGAAAAAACGGAGTGCTTCAAGGCTAACAGATCGGCGCGCCGTTGCGATCGGCGCGCCGCTGCCGCGGGCCGAAGGCCTCGTACGGGATAACCCGGACGGCTCCGTACCCGGGTACGGTCTTTACAAGTCCGTCCGGATGGGACAATCATTCTCGCGGTCCACGGACACCCATCACGGACTCCCATTCTTGCGGAACACATCGGAGGATTCCCTTGCGCATGCGTACCCTGAGCCGGCCCGGCGTCGCCACCCGGCTGATTGCAAGTTTCCTGGCGGGCGCGGCCCTGACGCTGCTGATGGGCGCCATCGGCCTGTACGCCAGCGGGCGGATCCACACCCTGGCGGAAACCATGTACCACCGGGATCTGCGCAACCTGCAGCAGGCGGCCCTGGCCAATCAGCAGATGCTGCTGACCGCCCGCGCCATCCGCATCGCCGCCCTGGCCCCCGCCCAGGAAACCCGGGATGCCCAGCTGGCCGCCGTCGAGCGGCATCTCGGCGCGTTGCAGCAGGCCCTGGCCGCCACGGCCCCCGACGCCGATCCCAACGCCGATTCGCCCCTGCTCGAGGAAACCCGGGCCGCGGCACAGGCCTATGCCGCCGGCATCCGCCAGGTCGCCCGGCTGATCGCCGGCGAGCCCCTGCAGCCCGTGCGCGCATCGGTCTCGATGCTGTACCGGGAGATCGTGCCGCTGGCGAATCATGCCGATGCGCTGATGGGCCGGCTCATCGAAGAGCGGCAGCAGCAGGCCGGCGCGCTCAGCCGGGACACCCGCACCATCTACGACCGCGCCAGCCTGCTGATCGTCGGCCTGACCATCGCCAGCGCCCTGTGCGCGGTCCTCCTGGGGATCGTCCTGACCCGCTGGCTGATGCGGCAGATGGGCTCCGAGCCCGCCGAGGTCGCCGACATCGCGCATTCGATCGCCGCGGGCGACCTCAGCCTGCCCATCGACACCTCCCGGGCGCCGCCCCACAGCGTGCTCAGCGCGATGGCCCACATGCAGGAATCGCTGCGCCGGATCGTGTCCTCGGTGCGCGCCAGCAGCGACCACATCGCCACAGGCTCCAGCCAGATCCACCTGGGCAACACGGACCTGGCCGAACGCACCGAGCTGCAGGCGGCCGACATCTCGGAAACCGCCGCCGCCATGGAGGAAATCACCGGCACCGTGCGGAACAACGCCGAAACGGCCCGCCAGGCCGCCCTGTTCGCCGCCCGCGCCAATGCCGCCGTGATCCGCAGCCTGCAGCAGGTGCGCGCCATCGAAGCGGCCATCGGACGCATGAGCCACACCTCGCGCCAGATCGAAGGCATCACGGCCCTGATCGAGGGCATCGCCTTCCAGACCAAGATCCTGGCCCTCAACGCGGGCATCGAGGCGGCGCGCGCCGGCGAGCGGGGGCAGGGCTTCGATGTGGTCGCCATGGAAGTCCAGGCGCTGGCCCTGCGCAGTTCCAACGCGGCGCGGGAAATCGCCAGCCTGGTGGAAAACAGCACGCGGCAGGCCGAGCAGGTAGCCAGCGGCATCCAGGCGATCGCCGAAGACACGCGCTTCTCCGGCGAGCAGATCGGCCAGCTCAACCAGCTCGTG
The DNA here is from genome assembly GCF_014203015.1 of Castellaniella defragrans. Classification (GTDB taxonomy): domain Bacteria; phylum Pseudomonadota; class Gammaproteobacteria; order Burkholderiales; family Burkholderiaceae_B; genus Castellaniella; species Castellaniella defragrans. The sequence continues at coordinate 60,280 of NZ_JACHIB010000013.1, read as the reverse complement.
AGCCACGTGCGCGCCAGCACGGACGAGCAGTCCCTGGGCCTGGAGCAGATCAATGCCGCCGTCTCCCAGCTCAGCGACATCACCCGCAGCAATGCGGCGCTGGTCGAGGAAGCGGCCGCCGCATCCGGCAGCCTGGCGCAGCAGGCGTCCTCGCTCGTGGCGGCCGTCAGCCGCTTCCGCCTGGGGCCGCCCGCGGAATCGCTGCGGCCGGCGTGATCGTTAAGCGTGATAGCCGGACGTGGCGGTCAGGCGTGACGGTCAGACGTGTCGGCCAGGCGCGATAGCGGACCCTGGCGGCCGGACGGCGGCGGGGCGGCGGGCCGTAACGGTCCGGCCCGCGCGCACCCCGTCCTCAGGACGAGCAGCTCACCGGCACCGCCGGCGTGTCGTCGGCGGGCGGCTGGGCATGGGACTCGAAGCCGGGACGCTCGGTGTACGGGTCGCGCAGCAGGCCCAGCAACAGGTCGATTTCCGAGGCATCGCCCCGCTGCGCGGCCTCGATGGCGCGCTGCGCCAGATGGTTGCGCAGCACGTAGAGGGGATTGGCGCGGTCCATGGCGGCGCGGCGCGCGGCCGCATCCCCGCCCTGCCCGGCCCGCCGGGCCAGATAGCGGTCCAGCCAGGCGCGCGCCGGCGCGGGATCGGCGAACAGCGCCAGCCAGGGGCCGGGATCGCGGTCGGCATCGGCCAGCCGGCGGAAGGCCAGAGTGAAATCGGCCCGCTGCGCATGCAGCAGACCCCACCAGTCGTCCTCCAGCGCCGCGTCCTCCGGCCGCCAGGCGTTCAGCCCCAGCTTGCGCGCCAGGCCGTCCCGGTAGGCCGCGAGGAACTCGGCCTCGAAGGGCGCCAGACAGGCTTCCAGCGAGGGCGCCTCGCAGCCCAGCACCAGCAGGCTGCCCGCCAGGCGGTACAAATTCCAGCGCGCCACGGCCGGCTGGGCGTTCCAGGCGTAGCGGCCCGCCGTGTCGCTGTGGTTGCAGACGTGGTCCGCCTGGAAGGCGTCCATGAAGCCGTACGGCCCATAGTCCAGCGTCAGGCCCAGGATGGACATGTTGTCGGTGTTCATCACTCCGTGGCAGAAGCCCGCGAGCTGCCATTGGGCGATCAGGCGCGCCGTGCGCCGCGTCACCTCGGCCAGCAGGCGGCAGGCCGTGGCCGGCGTGTCGGTCTCGCCGCCGGCCGTCTCCCGGCATTCGGGATACCAGTGCTCGACGACGTAGTCCAGCAGCGCCTTCTGCTCGTGGTGCGAATGGCCCCAGTGCTCGAAATGGCCGAAGCGCACGAAGCTGGGCGCCAGGCGGGTGACGATGGCGGCGGTCTCGACAGTCTCGCGCACCACCGGATCGTCCGAGGCGGCCAGCGCCAGCGCCCGGGTCGTCGGGATGCCCAGGCCGGCCATGGCCTCGCTGGCCAGGTATTCGCGCACGCTGGAGCGCAGCACGGCCCAGCCGTCGCCCATGCGCGAATACGGCGTGCGGCCCGAGCCCTTCAGCTGGAGTTCCCAGGTGCCGCCGGAGGTGCGGACATCGCCCAGCAGATGCGCCCGGCCATCGCCCAGCTGCCCGGCCCAGACGCCGAACTGGTGGCCGCTGTAGACCGTGGCCAGGGGCTGGATGCCGGCCAGCCGGCCGGCGCCGGAACACAGGGCGAGGAATTCGGGCGAGCGCAGCGCGGCGGCGTCCAGGCCGATCAGGGCCGCGGCGTCCGGATTGGCGTGCAGCAGGCGCGGCTCCCGCAGGGGACGGGGCTGCACCCGGGAGTAGAAAGCCTGCGGCAGGGACGCGAACGAGCAGCCCGCGCGCAGGCTGGCCAGCGGGCCGTCCGCCTGCGCATCAGCCATGGCGCGCCGCCCGCTTGGCGGGACGCACATAGAGGATGGCGCCCAGGTACAGGCCCAGCGACAGGAGGATCTCCAGGCCGGCCAGCGCCGCCGACAGCGGCGAGACGTCGGACCAGGCCCGCACCACGCCTTCCATCAGGTAGAGCAGGCTGAGCATGGACACCCACTGCAGCGTATAGAGCCGGCGCCGCAGCACGCCGCCCACGGCGAACAGCAGCGGCACGGCCTTCAGGGCCATCAGCGTGCCGCCCGGGCGCAGGGGTGCCCACCACAGCTCCCAGCCCACGCACAGCACGATCAGGCCGAACAGGCAGACGCACGCCAGGCCGTGCAGGCCCGGACTGAACTTGATTTCCATGCTTTCCATGCTGGTATTATGACCCGAAACCCCTGCCCGCCCCATGACGATACCGCAAACCACCGCCCCGTCCCCGGCCGAGCGCCGCAGCCGCGCACTGGACGTCCTGCGCTTCACGCTGGACTTCGCCGCGCACCGCAAGCTGACCCGGGTGGCCTCCAGCCTGACCTTCACCACGGTGCTGGCGATCGTGCCGCTGCTGGCGGTGGTGCTGGCGCTGTTCACCGCCTTCCCGCTGTTCGCCCAGTTCCGCCAGGCCCTGGAAACCTTCCTCAGCGAAAGCCTGCTGCCGCCCTCGGTGTCGGACACCATCATGAGCTACCTCAACCAGTTCGCCGCGCAGGCGTCCGGACTGACGGCGGTGGGCAGCGCCTTCCTGGTGGTGACCTCGATCATGCTCATCATGACCATCGACGAGGCCTTCAACGAAATCTGGAACGTCGCGCGCCAGCGCCCCATGCGCCAGCGGCTGCTGGTGTACTGGGCGATCATTTCGCTGGGGCCGATCCTGATGGGCGCCAGCCTGTGGGCCAGTTCGGTGCTGGCACGGGAATCCCTGGGCTACATCGGCGACCTGTCCGAGGGCATCGGCCTGCTGCTCAACCTGGTGCCCCTGCTGATGTCGGTCCTGGGCTTCACGGCCCTGTTCATGTTCGTGCCCAACTGCCGCGTGCTGTGGCGCGACGCCGCGCTGGGCGGCCTGGGCACCACGGCGGTGCTGGCCGTGATGAAGGCCGGGTTCACCGCCTACCTGACGCGTTTTCCCTCCTACACCGTCATCTACGGGGCCTTCGCCACCCTGCCGATCTTCCTGCTGTGGATCTACCTGTCCTGGCTGGTGGTGCTGATGGGCGCCACGGTGGCCTCGCTGCTGCCGGCGCTGCGCCTGCACCGCTGGGCGCTGCGCCGGCACGTCGGGGCGCAGGCCGTCGACGCGCTGGGCATCCTGCGCATCCTGTGGCATGCGCGCGGCGCGCTGCCGCCGGGACGCAGCCTGGGCTACCTGGAAAAGCACCTGCGCGTCCATCCCGACGCCCTGCGCGACATGCTCGGCGCCCTGCGGGAGCTGGGCTACGTCGTGCCGGTGGCCGACGGCGAGCAATGGGTACTGGCCTGCGATCCGGCCCGGGCCGACATCGGCCCGCTGGTGGACCGGCTGCTGATCGACCGCGCGCAGGCGGGGCTGCGGCCCGGCATGCTCGACGCCCTGTCGCGCACCCTGCTGGGCGACCCGCCCGTCCTGGACGCGCTCTTCGGCGGCGACGCTATCGGCGGCGACGCTATCGAAAACCGGGACGATGATGCACAATAATGGACAAATAGCCGGACCGCGGCGCCACTGGGAATCGACATGCTGAAAGTCAATGAAATCCTGCGCGTGAAGGGGCACACGCTGTACACGGGGACGCCCGACATGCCGGTGCGCGAAGCCATCGCCACCATGAGCCAGCTCGACATCGGCTCGCTGGTCATCATGGACCACGGCCGGCTCGCCGGCATGCTGACCTTCCGCGAAATCATCAACCACCTCAACACCCACGACGGCCAGGCCGGCGACTACACGGTGCGCAGCATCATGGACGACGCGCCCGTCAGCGTCACGCCCAACACCGACGCCGACGAGGTCCAGCGCCTGATGCTCGACAAGCACGCGCGCTACATCCCCGTGATGGACGGCCCCACCCTGATGGGCGTGATCTCGTTCTACGACATGGCGCGCGCCATCGTCGAGGCGCAGCAGTTCGAGAACGACATGCTCAAGGCCTACATCCGCGACTGGCCCGCCGACACGTCCGAGACGGCCCGCAAGGCCTGAGTCCGGCGCGGCCGCAAGGCCCCCTGCACGGCCGGGCGGCGGACGCCGCCCGGCGCTTCCCTCTTCTTCCCCGAAGACGAAGGGCTTGCCGGCGCGGAGATCCGCCAGCGCGGGGGTTCACCGATGCGGGGGTTCGCCGTTCAGCCCACGGCCTGCCAGGCGCGGCGCAGCAGTGCCGGGCCTTCGGCCCGCAGCAGCGCGGGGTCCGACAGCATGCGCCGCCATTGCCGCGCGCCGGGACGGCCGGTGCGCCAGCCCAGCACGCCGCGCATCATGATGTGCATCGGCACGCCGCGCGCGTGCTGCGCCGCCACATAATCCACCCAGGCGTCCAGCACGGCTTCGGGGTCCGGAAATGCCGCACCGGGCGCCATGCGGCGGTCCAGCTCGGCCAGGATGTCCGGATGGTGCCAGGCCGCCCGGCCCAGCATCACGCCGTCCAGGCGCTCCATCCATTCCAGGCAGGTCCCGACCTCGGCCAGGCCGCCATTCAGCACGAACGCCGCATCCGGAAAATCCTGCTTCAGGCGCACGGCATCCGCATAGCGCAGCGGCGGCTTTTCCCGGTTGTCCTTGGGCGACAGTCCCTTGAGCACCGCGTTGCGCGCATGGACGATGAACACCCGGCAGCCGGCCTCGAACAGGATGCCGACGAAATCGCGCACGAAATCGTAGGACTCGTCGTAGTCCAGGCCCAGGCGATGCTTGACCGTCACCGGCACCGACACGGCATCCCGCAGGGCGCGCACACAATCGGCGACCAGATGCGGCTCGGCCATCAGGCAGGCGCCGAAGGCGCCGCGCTGGACCCGTTCGGACGGGCAGCCGCAGTTCAGGTTGATCTCGTCGTAGCCCCAGCGCTCGCCCAGCCGGGCGCACTGCGCCAGTGCGTCCGGCTCGCTGCCGCCCAGCTGCAGGGCCACGGGATGCTCGGCGGGATCGAAGTCCAGGTGCCGGCCCACGTCGCCGTGCAGCAGCGCGCCGGTGGTGATCATCTCGGTGTACAGGCGGGCGCGGGGCGACAGCAGGCGATGGAAATAGCGGCAATGCCGGTCGGTGACGTCGATCATCGGCGCCACGCACAGGCGCCAGGGCCGGGGTTCGGACGCGGACTGGGGCGCGGGTCGGGACATGGATCCGGGCCTGACGGGACGGTCGCCGGGCCGGGGGCTGCCGGGCAAAGAGTGGGACATGCGGAACATTCCTGGGCAATCCGCCATTTTAGCCGGGCGGCGCGGACCCGCGCCGAAGCCGGGCCCGGCTTTTCGTCTAAAATCCCGGCTGACCGATTCCGACTCCAACCCCGGCCTTTCGCGGCCGCATGCGTATCCCCATGGCCGTATTCACCCCCGTCACCGAAGACGATGCCCGCGCGCTGCTGCGGCGCTACCAGCTGGGCGAACTGGTCGCCCTGCGCGGCATCACCGCCGGCATCGAGAACACCAACTATTTCCTCGACACCACCGGGGGCGCCTACGTCCTGACCTTGTTCGAGGTCCTGACCGCCGAACAGCTGCCGTTCTACATCGAGCTGATGCACCACCTGGCCGGCCGCGGCGTACCCGTGCCCGAGCCCCAGACCCTGCTCGACGGCACCCGCCTGACCGAGCTGAACGGCAAGCCGGCCGCGATCGTGACGCGCCTGTCGGGCGGCTACGAGCCCGAGCCCGGCCCGGCCCATTGCGCCCTGGCCGGCCAGACCCTGGCCCGCGCCCACCTGGCGGCGCAGGACTTCCCCATCCACCAGCCCAATCTGCGCGGCCTGGACTGGTGGAAGGCCACCGCCCCGGCTCTAGCGCCCTTCCTGGATCCTGGGCAGGCCGCCCTGCTGCAGGGCACGCTGGACGAGCAGATCGCCTTCGCCGCCTCGGGCGCGCCCGCGCGGCTGCCCTACGGGCCCGCGCACTGCGACCTGTTCCGCGACAACGTGCTGTTCGACGGCACCTTCGAGTCGCCCCACATGGGCGGCTTCATCGATTTCTACTTCGCCGGCTGCGACACCTGGCTGTTCGACGTGGCGGTCAGCGTCAACGACTGGTGCATCCACCGCGCGACGGGGGCCTTCGTGCGCCGGCGCCTGGAGGCCTGGCTGCAGGCCTACCACGCCGTGCGCCCCTTCACCGAGGAAGAGCGCGCCGCCTGGCCGGCGATGCTGCGCGCGGCGGCCCTGCGCTTCTGGATCTCCCGCCTGTACGACTTCCACCTGCCCCGGCCGGCCCAGACGCTCAAGCCGCACGATCCGCGCCACTTCGAGCGCATCCTGCGGCTGCGCACCGAGCAGCCCGCGCCCGCCCTGCCCCGCCCATGACGTCCCTGCAAGCCGCCATTCTGCCCCCCAGCGCCGGCTGGTCCTGGATCGTCCAGGGCATCCGGCTGTTCCGCCGCCAGCCTATGGCCATGATCTTCTGGAGCGTCGCCACCAGCTTCTTCGTCAACGTCGGCGCCCTCGTTCCGGTGCTGGGCCAGGCCGCGCTGGTGCTGCTGACCCCGCTGCTGGCCTTCCTGACGCTGTGCGCCTGCCGCAAGCTGGACGAAGGCGTGCGGATGGTGCCCGGCCTGTGGCTCCAGCCGCTGCAGAGCCCCGGCACGACGGGCGCCCTGCTGAAACTGGGCCTTGCCTACCTGGGCTGCTCCTTTCTCGCCGCCCTGGCCGCCGTGCTGCCCTTCATGTCCTCGATGCTGGACGCCCTGGGCACCGCCGAGCAGCCCGACTTCACCGCCCTGCTCCAGGCCCTGCAAGGTCCGCTGATGGTGTTCGGCCTGTTCTACGTGCTGCTGTCGGCCCTGTTCTGGCACACGCCGGCCCTGGTCGGCTGGCACCGGCTGCCCCTGCGCCGGGCGCTGTTCTATTCCATGGTCGCGTGCTGGCGCAACAAATACGCCATCATCCTCTACGTGGCCACCTGGGCGGCCCTCTTCTTCGGCCTGCACGGCCTGCTGGAAGGGCTGGCCGCCGTCGGCCTGCCGGCCGGCCTGCTGGCCTGGCTCGCGCTGCTGCTGGACGTCTTCATCACCGCCCTGCTGTACTGCAGCTTCTACACCATCTACACCACGATCTTCCGCCCCAGCCAGGCGGCCTCGACCTGAGCGCGCCAGTCGCGCCGGGCGCAATAGCCCGCGGGCAATTCGACGACGGCCCGGGCGCGGCGGCACAGCACGCAACGCCCCGGGTCCACGCGCGGCAGCACCCGCACGACGCGGCCCGCGGCATCCAGGAACACCAGGTCCACGGGCTGCGCCAGGCCCAGGGTATGCACGGCGCGGCACCCCGGCAGGAGCAGTCCGCGGGGCCGCGCGCCCCAGTCGGGCCACAGGCGCAGACCCAGCAGGCGCGCGGCGAACGAGCGCGCGCAATACAGGCGCAAAGGCCCGGCCGAGGCGAGCCACGGCGCCGGCGTCCGGGGACCGCGCCAGGCAAACCGCCGGCAGGGCCCCGGCCGCCTTCGGCCGCCACCCCAGGTATCGGGGCACAGCATCAGAATCCCGCATCCAGCAGCTTCACCGCCACGGGAAAGCCGATCACCAGGAAGGTGCAGGGAAAGATGCACAGCACCATGGGGAACAGCATCCGCACCGGTGCCTCCAGCGCCAGCTTTTCGGCGCGCAGGAAGCGTTCGCTGCGCTGGCGCTCGGCCTGGGCCCGCAGCAGCGGCCCCAGCCCCATGCCCAGCCGGTCGGCCTGGGCCAGGGCCGCGACCAGGTTGCGCACCCCGGGCACGTCCGCGTGGTCCGCCCAGTGCAGCAGCCAGCGCGGCCGGTCCACGCCGGTGCGCTCCAGCGCGGCGGCATCCCGCAGGCTCTGGCGCAGCGGGCCGTCGGGCGCATGGCCGGCCACCTGATGCAGCGCCGCCGGCAGGCTCAGGCCGGCTTCCACGCACAGGGTCAGCAGGTCCAGCATGAAGGGCAGCTCCCGCATCATGCGCAGCCGCCGCGCCGCGGCCCGGCGGCGCAGGATCTGGTCCGGCCAGACGAAGCCCAGGGCGGCGCCCGCCAGCGCCGCGAGGATGCCGATCCGCACCGGCGCGCCTCCCATCAGCGCGCCCGCCCCGGCCAGCGCGGCGCCGCAGCCGGCCAAGAGCACGCAGGCCGCCAGCCAGCGGTCCGCCGCCCAATGCGGCGCCAGACCGGCGCGCGGCCCCCAACGCTGCAGTTCACGGCGCATGCGCCAGGTGACGAAGGGCGCGCACCAGGGCGCCAGCGCCAGCACCCAGGGCCACCAGAAGGCGGGCGGCCGGATGCGGGCCTCGCCACGCGCCGCGGCCCAGGGACCGCCCAGCACCCACAGGCCCAGGCAGGCCGCCAGCGCCGCCAGGCACAAACCGATCCAGAACCACGCCATGCCGTTTCTCCCCTCGGTCGCCGGCCCGCCGCCCTACACCTCGATCGCGGCCACGCGCCGGATCCAGAAGATGCCCAGGCCCTCCAGCAGCAGGATCGCCGCCAGCACGATCCAGCCATACCAGGTCTGCCACAGCAAGGCCATGGCCTCGGGCTCCAGGCGGCTGAGCACCAGTGCCAGCACCGCCGGCAGGCCGGCCATGATGCGGCTCTGCATGCGGCCCTGCGCGGTCAGCGCCTCGACCCGGCCCAGCCAGTGCTGGCGTGCCCGCAACGTCTGGGCGATGCTCTCCAGCGTGTCGGCCAGGCTGCCGCCCGTGCGGGCGGCGATGCCCAGCGCCGACACCACCAGGCCGCAGGATTCCGTCGGCATGCGCGCGCGCAGCTGCAGCAGGGCGTCCTGGAAACCCAGGCCCAGGCGCTGTTCGCGCAGCATCAGGCCGAACTCCTGGGACAGCGGCGGACTGGATTGGGCCACGAGATGCCGCAAGGCCGGCTGGACGCCCGCCCCCGCGCGCAACGCGCCAGCCAGCGCCAGGACCAGATCGGGCAGCTGGGCGTCGAACCGCCGCGCGCGGCGCCGGCGCACGTGGCGCAGGATCAGCGGCGGCGCGCACAGCAGGCCGGCCAGCACGGGCAGCACGCCCCACCAGCGGCCCGCCAGCCAGGCCACCGCCAGCATCAGTGCCAGGCCCAGGCCGGCCACGGCCGGCCGCAGCTGGGCCATGTCCAGGAACAGGAAGGAGGCGTCCAGCGTGCGCCGGGTCTCGTCGCGCATGCGGTCCTCGTAGCGCGCCCAGGCGCGCTCGGCCTGGCCGAACAACCACCAGACGGCGAGCGCGACGCTGCCCGCCAGCAGCACGAAGATCAGGATCGACATGACGCGCCTCCCGGAGACGATGCGTCCCGGCGGGAGGCATCGCCGGGCGGGGTGCCGCCGGGCGAGGCATCGCTGGACGGAGTACCGCCGGACGAGGCATTCCGCGGCGGGGCCTCGTCCAGGGCCGCCCGGCCCTGGATGACCGTGCGGCCGGAGAACAGGGCGGTGTCCAGCGCTGCCGCGCCCTCGAAGCCGTCGGGCGGCAGGCCGCAGCCGGTGAACACGGCGGGCGGCCCGACGCGTCCCAGGAACAGTTCCTGGAGCTGAATGCGGCCGCCCTCCTGGCCCGTCACCTGGACGATCGCGCTCACCAGGCGGCGGCCATCGGCGGCGCGCACCAGCTGGACGATGAAATCGATGCTGGAGGCGATGTGCTCGCGGATCGCGGCCAGCGGCAGGTCCATGCCCGCCATGAGGATCATGGTCTCCAGCCGGCCCAGGGCATCGCGCGGACTGTTCGCGTGCAGCGTGGTCAGCGAGCCCTCGTGCCCGGTGTTCATGGCGGCCAGCATGTCGAAGGCCTCGCCGCCGCGGCATTCTCCCACCACGATGCGGTCCGGGCGCATGCGCAGCGCGTTGCGCACCAGATCGCGGATCTCGACGCGGCCCCGGCCTTCCGCATTGGGCGGCCGGGCTTCCAGGCTGACCAGGTGGGCGTGGTTGAGGCGCAGTTCGGCGGCGTCCTCGATGGTGATGATGCGCTCGCCGGCCGGGATGGCGTTGGACAGGACGTTCAGCAGGCTGGTCTTGCCCGAGCCCGTGCCGCCGGAGACGATCAGGTTCCTGCGATGGCGCACGCAGTGCATCAGGAACCGCGCCATGGCCTCGTCCAGGGCGCCGACCGCCAGCAGGTCGGGCATGTCCAGGCGCCGCGCGGGAAACTTGCGGATCGTCAGGCTGGCGCCGCGCAGCGCGATGGGCGCGATCACCGCATTCACCCGCGAGCCGTCGCGCAGGCGGGCATCGACCATGGGCGCGCTCTCGTCGATCCGCCGTCCCAGCGGCGCCACGATCCGGTCGATGATGCCCAGCACCGCCTGCTCGCCGCTGAAGCTGGCGGCGGCGCGCACCAGGCGCCCGCCGCGCTCGACGAAGATTTCATCGTGGCGGTTGACCATGATCTCGGTGACGCCCGGATCGGCGAGCAGCGGTTCGAGCGGCCCGAGGCCGACGGCCTCGTCCACCAGCTCCCGCGCCAGCGCCTGCCTGTCGAGCCCCGCAGGCAGGGCCTCGTCGGCCGCGATCAGGCCGGCCAGCACGGCGGCGGCCTCGGCGCGCAGCGCAGCGTCGCTCATCCCGCCGATGTCGCGGCGGCGCAGTTGCAGCGCCGCGATCAGGCCCTCGTGCAGGCGGCGCCGGTGGGCCTGTCCGGCAGGGTCGGGCCCGCCGAACGGAGCCCCCCCGACTGCAGGGGCTGTGCCGGCTGCACCGGCCGCAACAAACGTACCGGTTGCACCAAACGTATCGGCCGTACCAAACGTACCGGCTGTATCAAACGCGCCGGCCACACCGACCGCACCGGCCGTGATGACCGCGCCGCCTTGCGGCCGGGATGGCGCCTCGTTCGAGCGGCCGCCATGCGGGCGTGCCCCGCCGGCCCGAGTCTGGGCCCGGGCATCGGCCGCGAGGCCATCGGCAGCGATTCCGTCCGGCATGGTTCCGCCTGGCACGGCTTCATGAGCGAGAGTTCCGTCTGGAACGATTCCGCCCCGGACGGCTTCGTGGAAGGAGATCCCGCCTGGAACCGCTCCGCCTTGGGCGGCCCCAGGGGAGGAAGCCATGCAGCGAACCACGCCCTCCGGATCGATCCCCCCGGAGGCGATTCCGCCCGCCGTGGCACCCTTCGACGCACCGTTCTCCAGCGCGCCGCCCGCTGATGCGCCGCCCCGCGCCACCGTTCCGGCGAAGGCGAACCCGCCCGGGGCGGCCGCGAGCGTTCCGATCGGGCCGGCCGGTCCCGACTGCGGCACGGTCTCCGCCCCCGCCGGCAGGACACGCATCAGGCATGGACCGATGACCACCTCGTCGTGCGCGAGGAGAGGGCCGTACGCGGCGACCCGTTCGCCGTTGACGACGGTGCCGAACAGGGAACCCAGGTCTTCGATCCAGATTTCATCCTGGCGCCGCAGCAGGCGCGCGTGCCGGCGCCCGACCCGCCAGGCGCGCAGGACCAGGCCGCTGGCGGCGTCGCGGCCGATCGACAGCGGCAGGGCATGCCGCTCGCGCCGGCGGCGGCCATCCTCGAAGCACAGGTCGAGTTCGATGCCGTCCATCATGCCTCCCCGACCGCCCGGTGAGCACGGCGCCGAGCCACGATCCCGCGACGGAGCCGCGGCACAGGGTATCTCATGCCGCATTGCATGACGTGTTGTTTCACCGCGGATCGCATGGCAGGCCTCATGACAGGCCTCATGGCGGATCGCAAGGCGGATCCCGGTGCGAGCCCCCAAGCGGATCTCACGGCGGATCTCATGGCGGATCTCACGACGGATCTCATGGCATGGCCTCCCCGGCGCGGGGTTCCGGCCCGGCGGCCCCCTGCCATTGCGAACCGGGGCCGACGGCGCGCGGATTCCAGGACGGCCGGGGCCGTGGGGCGGCAGCCAGGGGCATGGGGCGAACGGGCGCCATCAGCGCGGGCTCGGCCGGAAAGGCCCGCTCCAGGATCGCATCCGCGCGCTGGACGCGCCGGCGCAGGTCGGGATGCTCCGCCGTGACCAGCTGGGGCGTCACCAGGATGGCCAGCTCCGTCTCGTTGCGCTGGAAGCGCGTGGAGCGGAACAGGGCCCCCAGGATCGGCAGATCGCCCAGGCCCGGCAGGCGGTCCACGTTGCGGGCCGTGTCCCGCGACAGGAATCCGGCCAGCACCAGGGTCTGGCCGGAACGCACGTTGAATTCGGTGGCCGTGCGCCGGGTTTTCAGGGAAGGGCCGCCGGGCACCGACAGCGACGGGTCGATGGCGCTGACCTCGACTTCCAGGCGCGAGCGCACGGCGCCGCTGCGTTCGATGGACGGCGTGATGCGCAGCGACACGCCGTAGGGCTTGAAGGCCGTCTGGGTGTTGCCGTTGCCGTCCACCGTGCTGTAGGGCACTTCGCCGCCCGCCAGGAACTCGGCGGTCGCCCCGCTGCGGGCCAGGAGCTGGGGCTGGGCCAGCACTACCGCCCGCCCGTCCTGGGCCAGCAGGTCGATGCGCGCCGACAGCAGCGCATTGATGCCGAAGTAGCCGGCAGCCTGGGGCGACGGGAAGGCCAGGGGCAGCACGGTCTCCCCCGGCCGGTCGGCATAGCGGCGCGAGCCGCCGTCCCAGCCCAGGCCGGCGTTGACGCCCCCCGCTCCCTCGCTGCCCCAGCGCAGGCCGACTTCGCGCAGCAGGGAGCGGGGCACTTCGACCACGCGCACGTCGAGCAGCACCATCTGGTCCCAGCCGACCGTGCCGGTGAAATCCAGCAGCTGCGGATAGCGGCGCCCGAGTTCCGCCAGACGCTGGCGGTCGCCGTCGGACAGCCCGTCGCCTTCGACCAGCAGCTTGTCGCCCAGGGTCGTGACGCGGGCGCCCGGAATGCGCTCCAGCAGGCTGCGCAGTTCGTCCTGGAGCTGGCGCGCCCCTTCGGGCGCGACCTCCACGGCGTAGCGGTAGGCCTGGCCGTCGGCCGTCCAGGCGTGCAGCGTGCTGAAGCCGGGCTTGCGGGCGAATACGATGACCTCGCGGTCGTCGGTGCTGACGGCGTTCAGGATCCTGCCGTCGCCCACCGCCACCCGCGCCACGCCGGGGATGCCCAGCACCCGGACCTCGCCCGCCTGGAGCGCCAGCGGGGTTTCGGCGGCGGGTCCCGGGACGGGGGCGGCCAGGACCGGGCCCGACAGGGCCAGTCCCCAGAACAGGCTCCCGAACAGGCTCCCGAACAGGCTCCCGAACAGGCTCCCGAACAGGCGCCAGGACAGGCGCCAGGACAGGCGCTGGAACGGACCTCGGGACGGATTCCAGAGTCGTCCCCCGAACGGATTCCAGGACTTGCGCAAGGTCCGGCACGAGGTCCGGCACAAATTCTGGCGCATGGCCCCGCGCACAGCCCTCCACGAGGTCCCGCACGCGGCCCTGTGCGAGGTCCCGCACAGCCGGCGGCCGGATGCGGGGCGCGGTTCCACCGGGGCATTCTCGCGCTGCGCGCCGCGGCCGGCGCGCGGGGGACGGACCGGCGCGATCATGGGGTCTCCTCGTCGTGGTCTTGCGGCAGGCCGGCCCGGCCCATGGCGGCGTCGTCGGCCTCCTCGCCGTCCGGCGGCACCGCCAGCGGCGGCGACATGGCCTGCTCCGCCATGGAATGCATCCAGGCGCTGGCCAGCGCCTGCCCCACGGGCAGGTCGAACCAGCCGCTGCCCGGCCGCGCCGCCAGCGCCTCGGGATCGGCCCAGGCCGGCAAGGCGCGGGCGCCCGAGGCTCCGTACAGGATGACGGCCCGCCGGGCCGGCGCGCGCGGCGGATCGCCCACCCCCAGCAGGGACGCCAGATCGCCGCGGGCGGCCCGCCGGTCGGCGTGGGCATCGCCAGGATGGCGCAGGATGGCGGTCAGCGTGCCCGCCTGGCGGGCGGCGACCAGCTTCACCACGTCTTCGGGCGCCGCATCGAGCGTCACCGTGGAATAGGAGGATTCCTCGGCGCCGGCTTCCGTGGTCCGGGTCTCGCGGCCCGTCGCCAGCACCAGCACGCCCTGCAGGAGCGGCACCGTCAGGCGCTTGCGCCGGTGATCGAAGGACACGTACAGATCGATCAGGTCGCCGGGCTGCAGCAGGCCGGACAGGGAATTGACCTGATCCACGGGCAGCGTGATGGCGCGCCGGCCGGGGGCCAGATGCGCCGAAAAAGCGGGCTGGGGGCGCACGGTGTGCACGGGCAGCAGCGCGTCGCCGGCCCGCACGGCGGTGCCCAGGACGCGGCCCTCGAGTTCGCCCAGCCGGGCCAGCGGCAAGGTGTCGCCGCCCACCCAGCGGGCGGGAAAGCTGCGGACGGCCAGATCGTCCGGCGACAGCCGGGTGCCGACCGCGAGATCCCGGGCGGCCACGATGCGTTCGACCATGTCCAGGCGGCTGCGGGATTCGATCTGCCGCTCGCGCTCGCGCACGTGCAGGGCCAGCGCGCCGGCCGCCAGCAGGCCGGCCGACAGGGCCAGCGTCCCGAGGACGGCGGATCGGGGAACGCGGGGAAACGGGAACGTCGTGAGGATCATGAGGCCTCCTTCGGCCGGTGCCAGAACGTCAGGGCGACGGTGTCGGCCCGGGGGTGGAGATGGACCGTCAGGCGCCCGCCATCGGGCCGCGCCCATTCGCCGGCCAGCGGAGCCGCCTGCGCCCGCGCGGACCCGGCCACCTCGCCGGAGCCCGCGGCCGCCGCCACCGGCCGCCAGCGCCGCTCCCAGAGGGCGCGCCGCACCGCGGCGGCCACGCGCGGATACGGCCCCGGACACAGATAGCTGGCCAGCAGGCCGGTGCCGCCGGCCATGCGGCTGGAGGCCCGCAGCACGGCCCGCGCGCCCGGCGGCGCGATCTGCGCCGGATCGAAGCCGGCCTCGCGGCGGTCCTCAGGGCCCAGGCTGGACAGCAGGCCGACCGTGCCCGCGCCGCCATCGTCGGCGGGCCGCAGCTGCGCCAGCCAGTGCCGGCCTTCATGGACCCCGGAGAGCGACAGTACCGGGCCGGAGAATTGCAGACGGTCGAACCGGGACGCCGCGGCGCGCGTCAGCCGCCGCGCCGCATCCACCGGTGCCATCGGCGCCCGGAAACGCCGCACCTGCAGGCGAGCGCCCGGGAGGTCGAAGGCCAGGGGCGCCGCCCAGGACCATTCCGCCAGCGCGGCGGCACGGGCCGGATCCCAGGGTGCGGGAGCGGCGCAGGCCGGGCCGGCGCACAGCAGCAGGACCGCCATCAGCATCGAAGGCGGGCGCAGGGGCGGAACGGACGGATTCATGGCTGTCTCCAGGGTTGCAGGTGCGGACGCGGCACGCTGCTCGTCCAGCGGTCGATCCAGTCCCAGTCGGGCGAGGCGCGGCCCCAGGCGGCGTCCACGCCGCGCAGGCGGCCGAGGACCGACTGGCCGGCCGACCGGGACGCCGCGGCCGCATCGGCCCAGGCGCCGGGACTGCCCGCCAGGATCGACTGGGTGTCGGCATCGCCCGCGGCGGCGCCGTCGCCGCGCAGGATGGCGGTATGGCGGCTCAGGCGCAGCCCCAGCCGGTCGAAATCGGACAGGGCGCCCGTGGTGGCCTCCCCGCCGGCGGTCTCGGCCCGGGCGGCGGCGCGCCAGACGGTCGGATCGCCCAGCCGCAATTCCCGGCGCAGGTCCGCCGCGCCGGCCACGGGATCGCCGGCCTGGCGGCCGGCGAGGGCATCCAGGGGTTCGAGCGCCAGGCGCGCCTCGGCCGCCAGCAGATCCAGGCCCCGCCGCGTCCGCCAGCGGTGGCCCGGCGCGTCCAGGTAGCCGTCCGCCCCCGCGTCCAGCGCCTCCGGCGCCAGACCCTGGTGGGCATGGGCGAAGGCGGCGCGGCGGCTGGCATGGGCCAGCTGCAGGCCGGCATCCTGCAGGCGCCCCAGCCAGGCGATGGCGGCCCACAGGCTGCCCAGCACGGCCAGCGCGACCAGGGTTTCGGCGAGGGCCTGGCCGCCCTGGCGTCCGCGCCGATGCCCGCCCCGGCATGCGTGATCGGCCATGTCAGTCTCCTGGCGCATCGGACAGCCCGGCCGCCAGGCGCGCGTGCCAGTAGGGATGGAACAGGCTCGGCGTCTCGTCCAGCCCGTCCGCGCGCCGCTCGGGTCGGGAGAACAGGCTTTCCGCCGCGCTGCGGGCGCGGATCGGGCGGCCGGAGGCATCCGCCAGCTCCATGTGCACGACGAATCCCGACGCGGCGTCCGGGCCGGCGGCTGCCGCGACGTCCAGGTAGCCGCCCAGGCCGCGGGAGGACCAGGGCTGGCGGTCCCGCAGGGCATAGGAATTGGCGAGGGGATTGTCCCGGCCGCCCACCAGATCCCACTGCGTCGCCGCCCGCACCCAGCGCCAGAAATCCTGGTCGGCGAAATCCTCCGGCGGGTCCTCGACGTGGCTCGCGTCCATCGCCTGGCCGGGCTGCGCCGGCATCCAGGCCCAGCCCATGGCGTATTCGCGGTAGTAGCAGCCGATCCAGCGGTTGGAGCGCACCGCGTGGAAGGATTGCGTATCCCCCGCCCGCCAGCGGCCGGATTCGTCCAGCGCCGTGCCCCCGCGCCGCCGCAGTTCGTGGCGCAGCTGCGGGCAGCGGGCGCTGACCGGCCAGGGATTGCGCGCCGTGTGGTCCCGCGGATCGAGGAAGGGATACAGGCCGGCCAGATCGCGCACCCAGTCGAACAGCGGCGCATCCGGCGCATGGTGGCGCAGCAGGCCGGGCCAGGCGTCTTCAGACACCACGGGCCGCAGGTCCTCGGGCCGGCGTTCGGGATAATGCCCGGCCAGCACGGCTTGCATCGCATCCTGGCGCGCCAGGGGCAGGTCCCGGGCGAGGACGCGGGACAGGTCCGCCGACAGCTCGTGGACGAAGCGCTCGTGCGCGGCGTAGGCCCGGCCGAGCGCGCCGCCGGCGCGCGCCTGGGCCTCCAGGCCCGCGGCGCCGGCCGCCGCCAGATAAGCGCGGCCGTGGTCGGCGCCGAACATCAGGCCGATCAGGTGGGCGGGCGGGTTGCCCTGGGCGAGGCGGCGCGATTCCATGCCGGCGTAGTGCGCCCAGCTGCCCAGCGTGACCAGGTGCGCCATGGCCAGCTGGTGCGCCATCCGGGCACGGTTCAGGTAGGCCAGGAAATTGAGCGTCCGCGCCTGGACCAGGGCGCCGCTGTAGGCGGCTGCATCCAGGCCGTGGACCAGCCGGGTCTTGGCGGCCAGGACCTGGCCGGTGGCGAAATAGCGCATCCAGGCCAGGCCCAGCACGGCCGCCAGCAGCATGCCGAGCACCAGGACCTGGCCCTGCTGGGCGCGCAGCGCGGGGCGGACGCCGGCCATGTCACTGCCCCGCCGCCGCGTTGCCGGTGAAGGACTTCAGCGATTTGGCGGCCGCCTGGGCGGCGGCGGATTCAGCCGCCGTCTGGGCGATGCGGGACTGCTCGGAGCCGTCCTCGCCGGCGATCTCGCGCGCCATGGCCGCCGTCTGGGCACGGATCACCTGACCGAAGAGCTGGTAGACCGCGATGGCGGCCACGGCCACCAGGGCGACGACAATGACGTATTCCACCATCGCCTGCCCGCGCTGCCCGGACCGGGTGGACGGGACGGGCCTGGACGACAGGAGGACGGGCGCATGCGGCACGCCCGGCCGCGAGGGCTCGCGCACGGCGCCGAAGGACGGCGCGCCGGGCAGGACGCGGCGGATGCGGCCGGAGAATGCGCCGGGACGGGCGCGGCGCGACAGACGAAGGAAGGCGGACATGGCGGGCTCCGGTAACGGGATGAAGCCCAGTGTGCCCCGCCCTCGCCCGCCCGCCTATTCGCACTTCCCGTGCTGGCTGAAAATGTCCCGCCCGCCTTCCGCGCCGCCGGCCGCCCGCATTCCGGACCACGCCTGCCGCCCGTTATCCGCGGCCGGCGTCCGATCCGCCCGCGGAACCATGCTGCGGCGGCGTGGAAGCCGGCCCGGACACCGGCGCGGACGGCGGATCAGCCGATGCGCAGGCGCAGGGTGCCCAATCCTTCGATGGCGGCTTCGAGCCGGTCGCCGGGCACGACGGCGCCGACGCCGGCCGGCGTGCCGGTGAAGACCAGGTCGCCGGCCCGCAGCTCGAACAGGGTGGACAGGTAGGCGATGGCTTCCGGCACCGACCAGATCATGTCCGACAGGTCGCCCGACTGGCGCGGCTGGCCGTTGACCGAGAGGGTGATGGCGCCCTGCGCCATCGTGCCGGCGGACGCGGCCGGATGCAGCGGCCCGATGGGCGCGCTGTGATCGAAGGCCTTGCCGGTTTCCCAGGGCCGGCCGGACTTCTTGGCGGCGGCCTGCAGATCGCGGCGCGTCATGTCCAGGCCGATGGCGTAGCCCCAGATGCAAGCGGCCGCCTGCTCGGGCGTCAGGTCGCGTCCGCCCGAGCCCAGCGCGGCCACGAGCTCGACTTCGTGGTGCAGGTCCCGGGTGAGCGGCGGATACGGCAGCACGCCCTCGGCGCCGTCGGCGACGTTCAGGACGGCATCGGCGGGCTTGGCGAAGAAGAACGGCGGCTCGCGCCCCGAATCGCCCATTTCGCGCGCGTGCTCCGCGTAATTGCGGCCGACGCAGTAGATGCGCCGCACGGGAAAGCGGGCCGAGCTGCCCTGGACGGCCACGGTGGCCGCCTCGGGACGGGGAATCACGGTTTCATCCATCATGGACTCCGGAAAAAACTGGCCCGGCGGCAAAAACGATGACCCGGCCGAAGCCGGGCCGTCAGGCACGCACAGGCGAAGGAACGCCTCAGGCCTTGGCCTGCTCGTAGCGTTCGACGGAGGCGCGGATCTCCTGCTTGGCGGCATCCACGCCCGACCAGCCCTGGACCTTGACCCACTTGCCCTTTTCCAGGTCCTTGTAGTGCTCGAAGAAGTGCTGGATGCGCTGCAGTTCCTCGGGCAGCAGGTCGGCGGTCGATTCGATCTGGCGGTACGGCGGGTAGAGCTTGTCCACCGGGCGGGCCAGGAGCTTGGCGTCCTTGCCGGCCTCGTCTTCCATGTTCATCACGCCCAGGGCGCGGCAGCGGATCACCGAGCCGACCTGCACCGGGAACGGCGCGATCACCAGCACGTCCACCGGATCGCCGTCTTCCGACAGGGTCTGGGGGATGTAGCCGTAGTTGCAGGGGTAGTGCATGGCGGTCAGCATGAAGCGGTCCACGAACACGGCGCCGCTGGCCTTGTCGACTTCGTACTTGACCGGATCCGCGTTCATGGGGATTTCGATCACGACGTTGAATTCTTCAGGCAGCTTGTCGCCGGCCGGCACTCGATCTAGGCTCATGGGGTTCCTTGATAGGTCAGACTGAAAAAACGATCTACTTGCGCGCGCCGCCGTCCGAGGTCTGGGACATGTCCACCCCGGGGATGGGCGCGGTGTCGAAATATTCGTCCTCGGCGGTCATGGACGCGGGCGCGGGCGGCGTTTCGGGCGCCGATCGGGGCGCCGGCGCGGCCACGGGCTCCATGGCGCCGCCCGTCTCGTCCTGGACGTAGACGCCGCTGGCCGCGGGGGGCACGGCCAGGGGCGATTCCGCCGGGGCCGGTTCGTCCGCCGCGACCGCCTCGTCGAAGCGGGGGTCGCCGCGCATGTCGGCGGCGGGCAGCAGCCGGCTGACGGCGGGGATTTCGGCATCCGCCGCCTGGCAGGCCAGCCGCCAGTTGCGCAGGGCCTGGTCGGGATGGCCCAGGGCGTCGTGCAGATTGCCCAGCAGGGCGTGGATGTGGGTGTCGGCGCGCAGGGCCAGGCTGCGTTCGAGGTAATGCTCGCCCTGGCCCCAGAGGCGGGCCGCCAGGCAGAGCTGACCCAGCGCCGCCAGCAGGCCCGCATGGTCGGGGCTGGACCTGAGCCAGAGTTCGGCATGGCCCAGGCGCTGACCGGCCTGCGTGGCGTCGCACTGAGCGTAGAGGCGCAGCAGGCGGTCGTCCAGCCGGCGTCCCAGGGCGGCTTCGAGGATGCGGGCCGACTCGGCCGGATGGCCCAGGCGCACCTGGGCCTGGGCGCCGGCCAGGGCCACGTCGGGATCCAGCCGTTCGTCGGCGCTCAGGTCGCCCCAGACGGCGTTCCAGTCGGATTCCTCGACGCGGGACAGGCGCTGCGCGGTCGATTCGCGGATGAACTGGCGGGCCTGGGTCTCGTCGATCGCGCCGCGGCGCAGCAGCAGGCGCGTGAGTTCGTACACGCGGTCCGCATGGCCGAGCTGGCGATGGGCGCGCAGCAGCAGGCGGGTGCCATGCAGGAAGCGCGACGAGGCGTCCTGCAGGGGTTCCAGCAGGGCCAGGGCTTCCTCGGCGCGGTTCTGGTCCAGGTACATTTCCGCCGTCACGGTATCCACGGCCTGGCGCAGGCGGGAATCCTGGCCGGCGCCCTCCTGGGCGAGCCGCAGCACCTGGTCGCGCCGCGCGGTTTCGCCCAGCAGGTGCAGGGCGCGCGCCGCGCTGAGCCCGGCCAGCACCTTGCGGTCGGCCGAGCGGGTGCGCGACACCAGGTTGGACAGGTCCTTTTCGGCCTGGACGTAGCGGCCTTCCAGGACGTTGATCCAGCCGCGTTCGAGCAGTTCGATGTCGCGCTTCTGGGCGCGGCGCCCGCGCCAGGCGCGCAGCCGGCCGGGGCTGGTGCCCAGCCAGTTCAGGGCGCGCAGCAGCCAGTGCAGCGCCAGGAAGGCCACCAGCGCGAGCACGACCGCCAGCGACAGGGACAGTTCGATGCGCCACGGCTGGGCGACGATGAGGACGTTGCCGCCGTGCTCGCGCAGCACCAGGGCCAGCGCCACGGCGGCCGCGAACAGAATCAGGGTCCAGATCCAGGATCGCATCGCGCTCCCCTCAGACCGAGCCGGCGACGGCGGGCGACGGCGCCGCGTCGCGCAGGGAATCGCCGGGGGCGGGCGCGTCCTGCTCGTCTTCCTCGGCGGCCGCGTCCCGGGCGGCGGCGATCGCGGCCAGGCTGTTGTCCACCGTGGGCAGGGCGATCTCGATCGGGGTGTCGTGCAGTTCGCGGGCGATC
The DNA here is from genome assembly GCF_014203015.1 of Castellaniella defragrans. Taxonomy (GTDB): domain Bacteria; phylum Pseudomonadota; class Gammaproteobacteria; order Burkholderiales; family Burkholderiaceae_B; genus Castellaniella; species Castellaniella defragrans. Next base: position 39,331 of record NZ_JACHIB010000013.1, on the reverse strand, counting down.
TTCAGGGCTTCGCGGGCGGACTCGGCGCGCATGTCGTAGCGCTGGTCGATGGCCCGGGAGAGCTGTTCGAGTTCGGCCTGCCAGATGCGCGACTGGCGCATCATCAGGGCCAGCTGGGCCGTCACGGCGCGCTGCTTCAGGACTTCGCGGAAGCGCAGGGCCTGGTCGGGCGACATCAGCAGCGCGGCTGCGTCGTCCACCCGGCGCACGTCGAACAGGCTGCGCAGGTCGCGCGAGACCAGGCCGGCCGCGTCGCGCGTCCATTGCCAGGCGTCGGCGGCCACGGCGCGCCAGCCTTCGGGCGCCGGCTGCGCCGCGGGGTGGGGTTCGGCGGCGGGCGTGCCGGCCGCCGGCGCCTGCGCGGCCGCCGGAGTGGCCTGGCCGGCCGGATGCGCGGCGGCATCCGGGACCAGCAGGGGCGCGGTCCCGATCAGGTCGGACAGACGGTCGATGCGCGCCGACAGGGCCGGCAGGTCGATGGTGGCCACGGCGCGCAGGCGGTCCAGGTCGCCGTTGATCGACTGCTGCAGCGCCGCCAGCCCGGGCCGGTTGGCGCGCGCCAGCTGGGCCTGCGCGGCTTCGAGGGAGATGATCGCGTTGGCGACGTTGCCGCCCAGGGCGAGCTGCTGCTGGGCGATGGTGACGAGGTGGTCGATGTCGTTGAGCAGCAGCAGGTCCGAGCCGCTGTCGGTCATCATCCGCAGGGCCTGGTCGAGTTCCTGGACCTGGCCGGAAGTGGCGTCCAGCGCGCCGCGCAGGTCCTCGATCCGGGCGGCCTGCTCCTGTACCAGGGACAGGGCCTGGCCGGCCTGCTCGCGGGTTTCCTGGACCAGCCGGACGCTTTGCTCGTGCTGCTGTTGCAGGTCGGCGCGCAGGGTGCGGTACTGCTGGTTCTGGTAGTACAGCGCCCCGCCCAGGATCAGGGCGAGCAGGACCAGCAAGACCACCGCCGGGACGAAGCCGCCCCGGCGCGCCCTGCCCGCCCCCGCCTGGGCCGTTGCCAGCGCCGAGGCGGGCTGCGCCGATTCTGGAGTCGAGGCGGGCGAGCTGTGATCGGTATCGGTCATGGCGGCGTACGAGTCCTTCTAGGCTGATCTTCTAGTCTGATCGTGCAGATGCCAATATAGCCTGAAACAAGGCGGCCTCATCGGGCGCGCTGATGCGCACGGTCAGCGCGCCCGCGGGGCGGTCGGCATAGATGCATTGTAAACGCCGCGCGATCCGCTCGTGCAGGGTGACGAGCCGCAGGGCGGGCGGCCAGTCCAGGCCCTGCAGGCGCAGGCTGTCGGACACGGCGTCGACGGCCTCGGGGCTGGTCAGCAGCAGCGTACAGGCGGCGGACTGCGCCAGGGCGGCGCAGGTGGCGCGGTCCCAGGCCACGGGGCTGCGCCGGTACAGGGCATGGCATTCCACCGCCCAGCCGCGCGCCCGCAGCTGCCGCGCGAGCCAGTCGCGCCCCCGCTGCGCCCGCAGGATGTGGGCGCGGCCGGGCGCGAGGCGGGCGGCCTCGATGACGGCCAGCAGCGCTTCCGAATCGGGCGGCGCGCCGGCGGCCGGCGCCAGGACGAGGTGCCCGGGCACGTGCGCGCGCAGCGCCCGGGCGGTGGCCGCCCCCACGGCCGCGGCGCGGACGCCGTCCGGCCAGGGCGCGCCGGCGCGGCCGGCGAAACAGGCGTCCACCGCCTGGCGGCTGACGAAGACGCAGAGATCGCCCGCCGCGAGTTGGGGCGCCTCGACGTCCAGGCGCTCGATCGCCAGGGCCGGCGCCTCGATCACCGTCGCGCCGGCCGCGCGCAGGGCGCGGGCCAGCGATTCGTTGCGCCCCGCGGGGCGCGTGAGCACGACCGGAGCGTGCGGGTCCATCCGGACGCCGTTCAGGACGCGGCGGACTCGGACAGGCGGGCCAGGATCGCGTCCGCCCCCTGGCCGAGCAGGTCGCGGGCGGCGTCTGCCCCCAGCGCCTCGGCGGCCTCGGGCGCGCCTTCGGCCTGCGCACGCAGGACGCGGCTGCCGTCGGGTTCCGCCACCAGCGCCTGCAGGCGCAGGCGGCCGTCCCGCAGCACCGCGTACGCCGCCAGCGGCACCTGGCAGGAGCCCCCCAGCGCGCGCGACACGGCGCGCTCGGCCAGGGCACAGGCGGTGGTCCGGGCGCAGGCCAGCGGCGCGAGCCAAGCGCGCAGTTCGGCCCGGTCCGCCAGGGTCTCGATCCCCAGGGCGCCCTGGCCCGCGGCCGGCAGGCTGATTTCCACCGGCAGGACGGCGCGGATCCGCTCCGCCAGGCCCAGGCGCCGCAGGCCGGCGGCGGCCAGCACGATGGCGGCGTAGTCGCCGCGGTCGAGCTTGGCCAGGCGGGTGTCGAGGTTGCCGCGCAGGGGCTTGACCACCAGATGGGGATGGCGCGCGCGCAGCTGGGCCTCGCGGCGCAGGCTGGAGGTGCCGACGACGGCGCCCGGCGCCAGTTCGTCCAGCGAGGCCACGGTGTTGGACACCAGCGCGTCGCAGGCGTCGGCCCGCTCCAGGATGGCGGACAGGGCGAACGGGGCCGTGAGATCGACCGGCACGTCCTTGAGGGAGTGCACGGCCAGGTCCGCGCGCCCGTCCAGCAGCGCGGTTTCCAGTTCCTTGACGAACAGGCCCTTGCCGCCGACCTTGGACAGGGTCCGGTCCAGGATCTGGTCGCCGCGCGTGGTCATTTCCAGCAGATCGACGCGGCAGCCGGGATACAGCGCCTGCAGGCGGGCCTGCACATGGCGGGCCTGCCACAGCGCCAGGCGGCTGGCCCGGGTGGCGATGACAAGGGTTCGGGGAGCCGGGGCATGGGTCATGCGATATACCTCGAGAGCAGCAGACGGAGCAGCAGGCCCAGCGCGGCCAGGATGGCCAGGCCCTGCAGCAGGGTGGGACGTTTCAGTTTCATGGCGTGGTCCGTGCGGCCGCCGCGCGGCGGCCCAGCCAGGTGCCCAGGCCCATGACGAGCACGGCCCCGGCGATTTCGGCGATCAGGCGGACCGGCCCGGGGACGGCTGCCAGCCGGTCGGCCAGGAGGGCGTCGGTGACCAGCATCCCGCCGGCGATCCAGCCCAGCAGGCCGGCGCCCAGCGTCACCACCAGCGGATAGCGGTCGATCAGTTTCAGCACCAGGGTGCTGCCCCAGACGATGATGGGCACGCTCATCAGCAGGCCGAAGACGACGTAGGCCATCTGGTGTTCCGCGGCGGTGTTCTGCGCCGCGCCGGCGATGGCGATGACGTTGTCCAGGCTCATGACGAAATCGGCGATGATGATGGTGCGCACGGCCGCCCAGACGGAGCCGGCGCCTTCGATCCGGCCATGCGCGCCGTCGTCGGGCAGCAGCAGCTTGACGCCGATCCACAGCAGCAGCAGCGCGCCGGCGATTTTCAGGCCGGGAAAGACCAGCAGCGTCAGCGCGAAGGCGATCAGGGCCACCCGCAGAACGATGGCGCCCGCCGTGCCCCACAGGATGCCCTGCAGGCGCCGACGGCGTTCCAGCCGGCGGCAGGCCAGCGCGATGACGACGGCGTTGTCGCCGCCCAGCAGCACGTCGATGAGGACGATCTGGAAGACCGCGCCCCAATGCAGCTGTTCCAGCCATTCGAGCATGCCGCGCCCGCCTCCTGGTCGATAAGCAGAAAAAGAATAGAAAAAGCCCCCACGCCGGGGGGCCTGGACGATCGGCGCGCGGGGCGCAAGCCGCCCGCGCGCCGGTCTGTCATTACAGCACGGTTTTGAGCAGCTTGCCCATTTCCGAGGGATTGCGCGTGGTGCGGATCCCGCAGGCTTCCATGATTTCCAGCTTGGCGTCGGCGGTGTCGGCGCCGCCCGAGATCAGGGCACCGGCGTGGCCCATGCGCTTGCCCGGAGGCGCCGTGACGCCGGCGATGAAGCCGACCACGGGCTTTTTCATGTGGTCCTTGGCCCACTGCGCGGCGTTGACCTCGTCGGGCCCGCCGATCTCGCCGATCATGATGACGGCGTCCGTGTCCGGATCGTCGTTGAACATCTGCAGCACGTCGATGTGCTTCAGGCCGTTGATCGGGTCGCCGCCGATGCCGACCGCGCTGGACTGGCCCAGGCCCAGTTCCGTGACCTGCGCCACGGCTTCGTAGGTCAGGGTGCCGGAGCGGCTGACGATGCCGACGCGGCCCTTGCGGTGGATGTGGCCCGGCATGATGCCGATCTTGATTTCGTCGGGCGTGATCAGGCCCGGGCAGTTGGGGCCCAGCAGCAGGGTCTTGCGGTTCTCGGCGCGCATGCGGTTGCGCACTTCGAGCATGTCGCGCACGGGGATGCCTTCGGTGATGCAGATGGCCAGGTCCAGGTCGGCCTCGACGGCTTCCCAGATGGCGGCGGCGGCGCCCGCGGGCGGCACGTAGATGACCGACACGGTCGCGCCGGTGGCCTGCTTGGCGTCCTTCACGGAGGCGTAGATGGGGATGCCCTCGAAGTCCTCGCCGGCCTTCTTCGGGTGCACGCCGGCCACGAAGGCGGCGCGGCCGTTGGCGTAGTCGCGGCACATGCGGGTGTGGAACTGGCCGGTCTTGCCGGTGATCCCCTGGGTGATGACCTTGGTGTCCTTGTTGATCAGAATCGACATGTTCTATTCCCTGAGATGCTTATTTCGCGGCGGCGACGACGGCGGTCGCGGCTTCGGCCATGGTGTCGGCGCTGATGATGGGCAGGCCCGAGGCCGCCAGCATCTGCTTGCCCTTTTCTTCGTTGGTGCCCTTCATGCGCACCACCAGCGGCACGCTGAGGTTCACGGCCTTGCAGGCGGCGATGACGCCTTCGGCGATCACGTCGCAGCGCATGATGCCGCCGAAGATGTTGACCAGGATGGCCTTCACGCCATCGTTGCGGAGCATGATCTTGAAGGCTTCGGTGACCTTTTCCGCCGTGGCGCCGCCGCCGACGTCCAGGAAGTTGGCCGGCTCGCCGCCGAACAGCTTGATGGTGTCCATCGTGGCCATGGCCAGGCCGGCACCGTTGACCAGGCAGCCGATGTTGCCGTCGAGCTGGATGTAGGCCAGGTCGAACTTGCTGGCTTCGACCTCGGCGGGGTCCTCCTCGTCCAGGTCGCGGTAGGCGACGATCTCGGGGTGGCGGAACAGCGCGTTGGAATCGAAGTTGAACTTCGCGTCCAGGGCGACGATGTTGCCCTTGCCGTCGCGGTTCAGGGGGTTGATCTCGACCAGCGAGGCATCGGTTTCCATGTAGCAGGTGTAGAGCTTCTGGCACACGTCGATGAACTGGTCCACGGAATCGGCCGGCATGGCGACGCCCTGGGCCAGCTTCTCGCCGTCGGCCCGGGTGAAGCCCTGCAGGGGGTCGATCTGCACGGTGACGATCTTTTCGGGGGTCGAATGGGCGACTTCCTCGATGTCCATGCCGCCTTCGCTCGAAGCGATGAAGGCCACCTTCTGCGTGGCGCGGTCGGTCACGACGGACAGGTAGTATTCCTTCTGGATGTCGGCGCCTTCCTCGATGTACAGGCGGCGCACCTTCTGGCCTTCGGGGCCGGTCTGGTGCGTGACCAGCTGCATGCCCAGGATCTGGCCGGCCAGGGAGCGGACCTCGTCCAGCGACTTGGCGACCTTCACGCCGCCGCCCTTGCCGCGCCCGCCGGCGTGGATCTGCGCCTTGACGACCCAGACAGGACCCCCCAGTTTTTCGGCTGCCGCCACGGCCTCCTCGACCGAGAACGCGGGAATGCCGCGCGGGACAGTCACGCCAAACTTCTTCAGCAATTCCTTGCCTTGATATTCGTGAATTTTCATGAGTTACCTGTCAGTGGAGAGAAAAGGAAGCCGCCGGCCCGCCGCTTCGGCGTGCCGGTCCGAGGAACGCCATCCGGCCCGCGGCCCGTGGGGGACGCTAGGCTTCATCGGAATGGGCCTCGGCGGGGACGTACCAGGGGGAATAATGCATGCGCACCACCGGGCCATCCACGCGCAGGGCGTGGCAGCCGTCCAGCTGGAACGGCCGCTCGCCGGTGTCGGCCTCCTGGCGCTGGCGTCCGGCCATGGTCTGGACCGCCACGGTGGGCAGCACGTCGGTCAGTTCGGTGACGTGGGTACAGCCGGCCGTGCGGCCGAAACGCTCGCGCACGCGCTTGCGGAACTGGTTGAGCAGGTTCAGGCCGACCAGGCGCTGGTATTCCGGCGCGATCGCGCTGCAGAATTCGCCGTAGGGCGCGGCTTCGTAGGCGGCCTCGGAGGCGGTGATGGTGAAGTGGTCGTCGATGGTGACGCGCAGGCGCATGTGGTGCACCGGCGCGCCCGCGGGATGGACTTCGTTCCCGCGGACCGGGAAATCGTAGGCCTTGGTATCGACGAGTTCGGCTTCGAGGTCCCATAGCCCGTCATCCCGGGCATAGGATTCGACGCGAATGGAGCGCGTGTGGATGGGACGGCGCGGACACGCCGGATCGGACAAGGGCATTGGGAACGGAAAGGCCGGAATTCGTAAAACCTTTCAATTATATACCGTGTATAAGCCCCCGCTTATGTAGCCCCGCTCGTGTCGGGGCCATGCCCCCGCCGCGCGCTCAGGCCGCTTCGCGCAGCGTCCGGGCCGCCTGCACCATGGCCTGCAGCGCCGAGCGGGTTTCCGGCCAGCCGCGGGTCTTCAGGCCGCAGTCCGGATTCACCCAGAGCCGCTCGGCCGGCAGGCGCCGGGCGGCGCGCCGCACCAGGTCCACCATCCAGTCCTCGCGCGGGACGTTGGGCGAATGGATGTCGTAGACCCCCGGCCCGATGTCGTTCGGGTAGGCGAAGGCCTCGAACGCGCCCAGCAGCTCCATGTTCGAGCGCGAGGTCTCGATGGTGATCACGTCCGCGTCCATCGCCGCGATCGATTCGATGATGTCGTTGAACTCCGAATAGCACATGTGGGTGTGGATCTGCGTGTCGTCGCGCACCCCGCTGGTGGACAGGCGGAAGCAGTCCACCGCCCAGTCCAGATAGGCGGCCCAGTCGCCGCGCCGCAGCGGCAGGCCTTCGCGGAAGGCCGGCTCGTCGATCTGGATCACGGTCACGCCGGCCTGCTCCAGGTCCAGGACCTCGTCGCGCAGGGCCAGGGCGATCTGGCGGCAGGTCTGCTCGCGCGGCTGGTCGTCGCGCACGAAGGACCATTGCAGGATCGTCACCGGGCCGGTGAGCATGCCCTTGACCGGCTTGTCCGTCAGGGACTGCGCGTAGGCCGACCAGGCCACGGTCATGGGCGCCAGGCGCGCCACGTCGCCGTAGATCAGGGGCGGCTTGACGCAGCGCGACCCGTAGCTCTGCACCCAGCCGTAGGCGGTGAAGGCGAAGCCGGCCAGCAGCTCGCCGAAGTATTCCACCATGTCGTTGCGCTCGGGTTCGCCGTGCACCAGCACGTCCAGGCCGATTTCCTCCTGGAAGCGCACCACGCGCTCGATTTCCTCGCGGATCGCCTTTTCGTAGGCGGCGTCGCCCAGCGTCCCGGCGCGCCAGTCGCGGCGCAGCGCGCGGATCTCCGGCGTCTGCGGGAAGGAGCCGATGGTGGTCGTGGGATAGCGCGGCAGGCCCAGGCGCGCCTGCTGGGCGGCGATGCGCCGGGCGAAGGGCGCGCGCGCGCGGCGGATCGAATCCGAGGCGGCGAGGCGCGCGGCCACGTCGCGGCGGTGGATGCGGGCGGAGGCGGCGCGATCGCGCACGGCCTGGCGGGCGGCCGCCAGCGCCTGCCGGTCGAGGTCGTCGGCATCGCCGTCCACCAGGGCGCGCAGCAGGCGCAGTTCGTCGAGCTTCTGCACGGCGAAGGACAGCCAGCCGCGCAATTCCTTGTCTAGGGCGGTCTCCAGGCTCAGGTCGATGGGACTGTGCAGCAGCGAGCACGAGGGCGCCAGCCACAGGCGGCTGCCCAGGCGGGCGGCCGCCGCGCGAACCTGTTCGTGGATGCGGTCCAGGTCGGCGCGCCAGACGTTGCGCCCGTCGATCACGCCCAGGGACAGGACCTGGCCGTCGCGCAGCGCGGCCAGCACGGCCGCCTGCTGGTCCGGCGCGCGCACCAGGTCCACGTGCAGCCCGTGCACCGGCAGGGACCGGACCACGTCCAGGTTGTGCTCGATGCCGCCGAAATACGTCGCCAGCAGCAGCTTCGGCCCCTGCGCCGCCAGGCGGGCGTAGACGCCGGCCAGCGCCTCGCGCCAGGCCCGCGGCAGGTCCAGCACCAGGATGGGCTCGTCCACCTGCACCCATTCCACGCCCTGGGCGGCCAGCCGCCGCAGCACCTGCTCGTAGACGGCCAGCAGGCCGGGCAGCAGGTCCAGCTTGGCCGCGTCGCCCGCCCCGCCCGCGTAGGCATCGCCCTTGCCCAGCCACAGCCAGGTCAGCGGCCCCGGGATCACAGGGCGGGCGCGGTGGCCCAGCGCCTGGGCCTCGGCCACCTGCTCGAACAGCGATTCGCGCGCGATGCGGTAGGTCTGGCCAGGATGCAGTTCCGGCACGATGTAGTGATAGTTGGTGTCGAACCACTTGGTCATCTCGCAGGCCGCCGCCGGCGTGCCCGAGGGGGCGCGGCCGCGCGCCATGCGAAACAGCGTGTCCAGCTCGACCGGGGCGTCGTCCGCCTGGCCGAAGCGCGCCGGCACCGCGCCCAGCAGCGTGGTCCATTCCAGGATCTGGTCGTACCAGGCGAAATCGCCCACCGGCACCCACTGCGCGCCGGCTTCGGCCTGGATCGCCCAGTGACGGGCGCGCAGCGCGCGGCCCGTGGCCAGCAGGCTGTCCGCGTCGGCCTTGCCGGCCCAGTAGGCTTCCTGGGCGCGCTTCAGTTCCCGGGCGGCGCCGATCCGGGGAAAACCTAGATTATGAATGATCGTCATGATTAATCCTGATAACATTAAAATTATTCAATGAACGACATTCTGCCTGGAGAGGCAGAAAATAAAAAATCAAATCCTGCACGGATAACATGAGAGAAATTCATGATTGAGCTTCGCCACCTGGAAACCCTGCTGGCCATCCGCGACGGCGGCAGCCTGCAGGAAGCCGCCGAGCGCCTGCACCTGACCCAGTCGGCCCTGTCGCACCAGCTGCGCGACCTGGAAGTGCGGCTGAAGACGCCGCTGCTGAACCGGCGCACCCGCCCCGCCCGCCTGACGACGGCGGGCCTGCGGCTGGTGGCGCTGGCCGAGGACGTGCTGCCGCGCGTGCGCGCGGCGGAACAGGAACTGCGCCGCCTGGCCGCCGGCCGCGCCGGCCGCCTGCACGTCGCCATCGACTGCCATTCCTGCTTCCAGTGGCTGATGCCCACGCTGGACACCTTCCGCAAGGACTGGCCGGAGGTTTCCCTGGACCTGACGGCGGCGTTTTCCTTCGCCCCCCTGCCCGCCCTGGCGCGCGGCGACCTGGACGTGGTGATCACCTCCGACCCGGAGCCGCTGGAATCGGTGGACTACACGCCACTGTTCGCCTACGAGCTGGTGCTGGCGGTGGCCAGCCAGGGGCCGCTGGGCGCGGCCGGCCGCGTCCTGCCGGAGGACCTGGCCGACCAGGTGCTGATCACCTACCCGGTCGACCGGAGCCGGCTGGACGTCTACACGGCTTTCCTGGACCCGGCCGGCGTGGAGCCCGCCGCCGTGCGCACGGCGGAGCTGACGCCCATGATCGTGCAGCTGGTGGCCAGCGGCCGGGGCGTGGCGGCGCTGCCCAGCTGGGCGCTGGAGGAATACAGGAACCTGCCGGGATTGCGGATCTGCCGGCTGGGATCGGGCATCTGGCGCACCCTGCAGGCCGGCGTGCGCGCCGAGGACGTGGAAACCCCCTACATCCAGGCCTTCCTGGAGCAGGCCCGGCGCACGTGTTTCGAGACCCTGCCGGGCATCCGCGCGCCGGGCTGATCAACGGTCCAGCAGGCGCCGGATGCAGTCGGCGGAAAACCCCCGCCCCGCCATGAAGCGGTACTGCCGCGCGTATTCGCGGGGATCGGCGGGCGGCTGGCCGAACTTGCGCTGCCAGACGGCGCGCGCGCGATCGGCTTCGGTGGCGCGCAGGGAATCCCGCAGGCCGGCCAGCTCGTCGTCGGCCAGCCCCTGCTGGCGCAGGGCGCCCAGGATGCGCTGCGCGCCCTGGCGCGCGGCGGCGCGGTGGGCGTAGGCCTGGGCGTAGCGCTGGTCGGACTGCCAGTGCTCGCGCGCGAGTTCGTCGAGCACGGCTTCGATGGCGGCGGGATCGTCGCACCAGGCGGAGAGCTTGCGCCGCAGTTCCTGGCGGGAATGCTCGCGCCGGGAGAGGTAGGCGACGGCCCGCGCCTTCAGGCTGGGGCCGGAACCGGCGCCAGGCCTGGCCCCGGACCCGCGCCGGGACGGGCCATCGCCGTCCGGCGATGCGGCATCGCCGCCGGACACGGCGCTGAAGCCGTCGCCGGCCCTATTCCCCATCGGCGGCGGAAGCGGCGGGCACGGCCCGCGGGACGATGCCCAGGTGCTCGCGCACCCGGTTCTCGATCTCGAAGGCCATGTCCCGATGCTCTTTCAGGTAGTCGCGGACGTTGTCCTTGCCCTGGCCGATACGCTCGCCGTTGTAGCTGTACCAGGCGCCGGACTTGTCGATCAGGCCGGCCTGGACCCCGAGGTCGATGATCTCGCCCTCGCGGGAGATGCCGGTGCCGTACATGATGTCGAACTCGACCTGCTTGAACGGCGGGGCGACCTTGTTCTTGACGATCTTGACGCGGGTTTCGTTGCCGACGACCTCGTCGCCCTTCTTGATCGAGCCGATGCGGCGGATGTCCAGACGCACCGAGGAATAGAATTTCAGCGCGTTGCCGCCCGTGGTGGTCTCGGGGTTGCCGAACATGACGCCGATCTTCATGCGGATCTGGTTGATGAAGATCACCATGCAGTTGGCGCGCTTGATCGTGGCGGTGAGCTTGCGCAGGGCCTGGCTCATCAGGCGGGCCTGCAGGCCGGGCAGCGAATCGCCCATGTCGCCCTCGATTTCGGCCTTGGGCACCAGGGCGGCGACCGAGTCGATCACGATCAGGTCGACCGAGCCCGAGCGCACCAGGGCGTCGGTGATTTCCAGGGCCTGCTCGCCGGTGTCGGGCTGGGAGATCAGCAGGTCTTCGAGATTGACCCCCAGGCGCGCGGCGTACTGCACGTCCAGGGCGTGCTCGGCGTCGACGAAGGCGCAGGTGCCGCCGATCTTCTGCATTTCGGCGATGACCTGCAGGGTGAGCGTGGTCTTGCCGGAGGATTCGGGGCCGTAGACCTCGACCACCCGGCCGCGCGGCAGGCCCCCGACGCCCAGGGCGATGTCCAGCCCCAGCGAACCGGTGGACACGACCTGGATGTCGTGCTCGACCTGGTTGTCGCCATAGCGCATGATGGAGCCCTTGCCGAACTGCTTTTCGATTTGAGACAGCGCGGCGGCCAGCGCCTTGGCGCGTTCGGGGTTGGCCTTGCCGGAGCGTTCATCCATGAGGGAATTCCTATCGTGAGTGACGGGCCGCCGGGACCCGGGCCAGGGATCGGCCGGGTCCGCCTGCGGCGGGATTCGGGAAATTATGGCATTAATTATACTGTATGAAAATACAGATGTGCCAATTCGATCCCGGCCGCGCCGGCGGGGCCCGGCGCCGGCGGCCGCCCGGCCTTTCCCCGGCGTCCGGTGCCGCGTCCGTCGCGGCGCCCATCGTTTACCCTAATGACCCGGCGGGGCCGCGCATGCCACAATGGCGGCAGTCAGGGCGCCCGGGCGCCCGCCTCTCCCTGGATGTCATTCCCGCCATGCGTATCCTGATTGCCGAGGACGACAGCATTCTCGCGGACGGGCTGTCCCGATCGCTGCGCTACGACGGCTATGCCGTGGACGTCGTCAGCGACGGCTCCAGCGCCGATTCCGCGCTGCAGCTGCAAGCCTTCGACCTTCTGATCCTGGACCTGGGCCTGCCGCGCCTGGACGGCCTGTCCGTGCTGCGCAAGCTGCGCCAGCGCGGCACCCCCCTGCCGGTCCTCATCCTGACGGCCGCCGACTCCATCGAGCAGCGCGTCGAAGGCCTGGACCTGGGCGCCGACGACTACATGTCCAAGCCCTTCGCCCTCAGCGAACTCGAAGCCCGCGTGCGCGCCCTGATCCGCCGCCACGGCGGCGCGCGCGCCTCCGTCCTGCGCCACGGGCGCCTGGCCTTCGACCTGAACGGGCGCGTGGCCACCATCGACGACGCCGCCGTCGAACTGTCCGCCCGCGAGACCAGCCTGCTGGAAATCTTCCTCTCGCGCAGCGGCCGCATGATCAGCAAGCACCAGCTGGTCGATCTGCTGTGCGAATGGGGCGAGGAAGTCACCACCAACGCCATCGAGGTCTACATCCACCGGCTGCGCAAGAAGATCGAGCCCGCCGGCGTCCACATCCTGACCGTGCGCGGCCTGGGATACTGCCTGGAGCCCGACAACCGCTCCGTGCCGGCGGACGCGGCGGCCGTCGGCTGACGGCGCGCTCCCCGCCATGTTCGCCGACCCGGTACCGCGCAGGCCCCGCCGCCGCCGCGCGACCCTGCTGGGCCGCATCCTGCTGTGGATGATCGTGCCGCTGTTCGTGCTGTGGTCGATCGGCATCGTCATCACCTACTTCATCTCCCTGAACATCGCCAATTCGCCCTACGACCGGACGCTGGCGAGCCACCTGCGCCTGCTGCGCCACGAGGTCGAGCAGCAGCGCCTGGCCGGCGGCGTGGCGCTGTCCGAATCGGCCCGCACGGTGCTGGCCGGCAGCGCCGACGAATCGGCCACCAGCTGGCAGATCCTGGACGCCAACGGCCACCTGCTGGCGGGCGATCCCAGCATCCCCACGCCGGAAAACTGGGGCTACGACATCGACCAGATCCGCTTCCGCAACGCGTCGCTGAACCACCAGTCCATCCGCATGGCCTATGTGTGGGGCGGGCGCGACCAGGACGGCACCGGCTTCCTGACGGTCGTGGCCGAGCCGGCCGAGGCGCGCGCCACGCTGCAGCAGGAAATCCTCACCGGCATGCTGACGCCCCAGCTCATCATCCTGCCGCTGGCCGCCATGCTGGCCGGGCTGGGCCTGACCCAGGGCCTGGAGCCGCTCAGCCTGCTGCAGGAGCACATGCGCCGGCGCAAGCCCAGCGACCTGTCCCCCATCCGCGACGACCTGGCACCGGCCGAGATCGTGCCGCTGATCGCCTCCATGAACAACGTGCTGCAGCGCCTGTCCGACTCGATCGAGTCCCAGCGGCGCTTCGTCGCCAATGCCGCCCACCAGCTGAAGACCCCGCTGGCCGGCATCCGCACGCAATGCGAACTGGCGCTGCGCGAGCAGGAGCCCGCGCGCATGCGCGACAGCCTGCAGCAGCTCATCACCGGCTCCCAGCGCGCCACCCGGCTGGTCAACCAGCTGCTGCTGCTGGCGCGGGCGGAATCGATCGACCCCAACCAGTCCCGCACCACGGAAGTGCTCGACCTGCTGCCGCTGGCCGAGGCCTGCACCCTGGAATGGGTCGAGACCGCCCTGCAGCGCCGCCTCGACCTGGGCTTTGAATCGCCCGGCGAGCCCCTGCCGGTCTTCGGCAACGCGGTCATGATCCGCGAACTGCTGAACAACCTGATCGACAACGCCCTGCTCTACACGCCCGCCGGCGGCCGGGTCACCGTGCGCGCGCTGCCCGAGGGCGACCGGGTCTGCCTCGAAGTCCAGGACTCCGGCCCCGGCATCCCGCCCGAAGAGCAGTCCAAGGTCTTCGACCGCTTCTACCGGATCCTCGGCCACGGTGCCGAAGGCAGCGGCCTGGGCCTGGCGATCGTGCGCGAGGTCGCCGAACACCACCACGCCACCATCGCCTTCCTGCCGCCCGGCAACCACCGCGATCCCGTCAGCGCCGGCACCCGGCTGCGCGTTTCCTTCCCCCGCGACGATGCGCCCAGGACCCGATCATGAACCGAGCCCGACCCATGCCGCACGATGCCATGGACGAAGCCAACCGTCCCATGACCCACGAGGAACGCCGCGTCATCCTGGCGTCCTCGATGGGCACCGTCTTTGAATGGTATGACTTCTACGTCTACGGATCCCTGGCGGCCGTCATCGCCCAGCATTTCTTCACCGGCCTGAACCCCACGGCCGGCTTCATCTTCGCCCTGCTGACCTTCGCAGCCGGCTTCGCCGTGCGGCCCTTCGGCGCCCTGGTGTTCGGCCGGCTGGGCGACATGGTCGGGCGCAAGTACGCCTTCGTGGTCTCGATCCTGGTGATGGGACTGTCCACCTTCCTGGTGGGCGTGTTGCCCTCGTCGGCCTCGATCGGCACGGCCGCGCCCATGATCCTGCTGCTGCTGCGCCTGCTGCAGGGCCTGGCCCTGGGCGGCGAATACGGCGGCGCGGCCGTCTACGTGGCCGAGCACGCCCCGCAGGGCCGGCGCGGCTTTTTCACCAGCTGGATCCAGACCACCGCCACCACCGGCATGTTCCTGTCGCTGGTGGTGGTGCTGGGCACCCGCGCCACGCTGGGCCAGGAGGCCTTCGACGCCTGGGGCTGGCGGGTACCGTTCCTGATCTCCGTGCTGCTGCTGGTGATCTCGGTCTGGATCCGCCTGCGCCTGCATGAATCGCCCGCCTTCACGCGCATGAAGAGCGAAGGCCTGGTCTCGCGCGCGCCCATCAAGGAAGCCTTCGGGCGCTGGCGCAACCTGCGCCTGATCCTGCTGGCCCTGATCGGCCTGACGGCCGGCCAGGCCGTGGTCTGGTACACCGGACAGTTCTACGCGCTGTACTTCCTCACCGAGACGCTGGGCGTGGACGCCAACATCGCCAACATCCTGGTGGCGCTGGCCCTGCTGCTGGCCTGTCCGTTCTTTCTGGTGTTCGGCGCGCTGTCTGACCGGATCGGCCGCAAGCCCATCATCATGACCGGCTGCCTGATCGCCGCCCTCACCTATTTCCCCGTGTTCAAGGGCCTCACCCACTACGCCAACCCGGCGCTGGAACGCGCGCAGAACCAGGCGCCCGTGTACGTCGTGGCCAATCCCGAGGACTGTTCGCTGCAGTTCAATCCCGTGGGCATCGCCTCCTTCACCAGCGCCTGCGACCTGCTCAAGGCCTTCATGGCGAGCCATTCGGTCCACTACATCAACCAGACCGCCCCCCCGGGCACCATGGCCTACGCCCTGGTGGGCGAACAGCGCATCGACTCCTTCGACGGCACCTCGCTGCCGCGCGCGGAATTCGCCCGCCGCAACGCGCGGCTGCAGGAAGAACTGCGCCAGGCGGTGCGCAACCACGGCTATCCGGCCTACGCCGATCCGTCCCAGATCAACTTCACCATGGTGCTGCTGCTGCTGTTCTTCCTGGTGCTGCAGGTCACCATGGTCTACGGGCCGATCGCCGCCATGCTGGTGGAAATGTTCCCCACGCGCATCCGCTACACCTCCATGAGTGTGCCCTACCACATCGGCAACGGCTGGTTCGGCGGCTTCCTGCCGCCCGTGGCCTTCGCCACGGTGGCCACCACAGGCAACATGTACGACGGCCTGTGGTATCCGATCGCGGTATGCATCATGACGCTGGTCGTGGGCCTGCTGTTCGTCAAGGAAACCCGGCACAACGACCTGAACGCGCCCTAGGACGCCGGATTCACGGTCTCCGGCGAGCAACTCGCGCAGGCTGGTGACGATCCAGGGCCGTGATCCAGGGCCGTGATCCAGGAATGCGATTCAGGAGTGCGGTCCGGGGCCGCAATTCAGAGTCGCGTCAGGCGCGCGGCTCTAGAATGGCGGGGCACGCCGACGCTTGCCCGGGCGCTTCGATCCCCTTTGTCCGCCCGGGCATCCCAGCCGCCGGCTGCCGCCGTCCGCGCCCCCCGCGAGCTCCTTTTCGTGCGCGCGGACGGATGCCCTCCCGGCCCGGCCTCGTCCGGGCCGTTTTTTTCCAGCGCTGGAGGCCAGCGCGCCCGGGGTCCAGCGCCCAGCCCGAAAGCCAGGAACCGGGCGTCCTGCGCCTGGATCCCATGCCGGGTACTGGATGCTGGATGGGCTGGAGACCGGATATCGAACGCGGAATATCGAACGCGGAATATCGAACGCGGGATGCCGGAAGCCGAAGCCAGCGGGTCCTAGCCGCCCGAAAGATCCTCCTCGGGCAGTTCCGCCAGGCCCGCTCCCGCCGTCTCGCTGCGCCCGTAGGCGTCCTCGAAGCGCACGATGTCGTCCTCGCCCAGGTAGGTGCCGGACTGCACCTCGATCAGTTCCAGCGGAATGGTGCCGGGGTTTTCCAGGCGGTGCTTGGTACCCAGGGGGATGTAGGCGGACTGGTTCTCGGTCAGGAAGAACGTCTCGCCGTCGCGCGTGACCCGCGCCGTCCCCTTGACGACGATCCAGTGCTCGGCCCGGTGATGGTGCAGCTGCAGCGACAGGCGCTCCCCGGGGCGCACGATGATGCGCTTGACCTGGAACCGGTCTCCCGCGTCGATCGACTCGTAATGCCCCCAGGGCCTGAAGACCCGATGCGACACGAGCGCCTCCGGGCGCCCCTGGCCTTTCAGCTCGGCGACCAGGCCGCGGATGTCCTGCACCCGGTCGCGCGCCGCGACCAGCACCGCATCCGCGGTATCGACCACCACCACGTCCTCCAGCCCCAGCAGGGAAACCAGGCGGCCGTCGCTGCGTGCGTAGACGTTGCGGCAGCCGACCGCCTGGACGTCGCCCTGCAGCGCGTTGCCCTCGCCGTCGCGCGCGGCGATCCGCCACAAGGCGTCCCAGGAGCCGATGTCGCTCCAGCCGGCGGCCAGCCCGACCATCGCCACCTTGTCGGCGTGCTCCATGACGGCATAGTCCACGGATTCCGCGGGGCAGCCGAGAAACGCCGCCGCCTCGATCCGCGTGAAGTCCCCGTCGTCGCGGGTGCGCGCCATGGCGGCCCGGCACGCCCGCAGGATGTCCGGGCGCAGGCGGCCCAGGGCGTCCAGGTAGGCCGAGGCCCGGAACAGGAACATGCCGCTGTTCCAGTGGTAGTTGCCCGCCGCCAGGTAGGCGGCGGCGCGCTGCGCGTCCGGCTTCTCGGAAAAGGACTCGACCGCGTGGACGCCGGGCAGGCCGTCCAGCGGCTCGGCGCTGGCGCGCACGTAGCCGTAGCCCGTCTCGGGCCGGTCCGGCGCCACCCCGAAGGTCACCAGCCAGCCCGCGCGCGCCGCCGGCGAGGCGCGCTGCACCGCCTGCCTGAAGGCGGCGCGATCCTCCAGGGCGTGGTCCGAGGGCAGGACCAGCAGCAGGGCGTCGGCGCCGTCGCGCGTCGCGCGCAGCGCGGCCAGGGCGATGGCGGGGGCCGTGTTGCGGCCCTCGGGTTCGAGGATGAGCGTGCCCTGGGCCGGAAAGCCGGCCTGGCGCAGATGCTCGGCCGCGAGGAAGCGGTACGTTTCGTTGGCCACGGCGATGGGGGCGCCCTGCGGCAGGTCCGCGACGCGCAGCCAGGTGTCCTGCAAGGGGGAACGGCCGTCGAACAGCGGCAGGAACTGCTTGGGATGATGCTCCCGCGACATCGGCCACAGCCGCGTCCCCGATCCCCCGACCAGCAGGACGACGCGCAGCGGCAGGGTTTCAGGAGACATGGCGCTTCGGGGAAAACGATCCGTTCATCGGGCAAACGCTCAGGGTTGATCAAGGAATGGGCCGGCCATCGAGCAGCCGGCGGCCGGCCCCCCGCCGCTTCGGAGACGGCGTCTGGATGCGATCTTAGCGCATCCCCAGGGGCGGAAGGCGCGCGGATGCACGTCCTTGGGGCCTTTATCCTTCCAGGCCCGCGCCGGATGCGCCGCGCTCCCGCGTCCGTTCCAGCCAGGCCTGGAACATCAGCACGCCCCACAGGGGATACTGCCCGTTGTGGCGCCCGGACACATGCTCCGCCCACATCCGCCGGATCGGCTCCGGCCGCAGAAAGCCTTCGCGCCGCAGGCGCGATTCGTCCAGCAGGCTTTCCGCCCAGTCGCGCAGCGGGCCGCGCAGCCAATGGTCCACGGGGACGCTGAACCCCATCTTGGGCCGCTCGATCAGTTCCCGGGGGACGTGCCGGTACAGCACCTGCCGCAGGATCCATTTGGTCGTGCCGCCGCGCAGTTTCATGGACTGCGGCAGCCGCCAGGCGAATTCCACCACCCGGTGGTCCTGGAACGGCATGCGGCCTTCCAGGGATACGCCCATGGCGGCCCGGTCCACCTTGGCCAGGATGTCATCGGGCAGATAGCTGACGGTGTCCAGGACCATCAGGCGCTGGATGTCGTCCAGGCCTTCCAGCGGCAGGGGCCGGCCGCGCAGGCAGGTCGGGGGCTCGCGGCCGCCAATCACCACGTCCGCCGGCTCCCAGCGGGTGATCGACTCCAGGTACAGGTCGTCGATGCGCCCGGCCGACAGCATGCGGGCGCCCCGGTGCATTTTTTCGCCGGCCAGGGCGCTGCGCAGCGGTCCAGGCAGCACCGGCCGCAGCGGCCGGAACACGGCGTTCCAGGCCTCGGGCGACAGCGTACGGATGCCTGCGGCCGCCAGCCGCCGCAGGCCGTGCGGCACACGCGCGAAGCGGTTCCAGCGCCGGCTGTTGTGCAGGTAGCGGCCGTAGCCGGCGAACAGTTCGTCTCCCGCGTCGCCCGACAGCGCGACCGTGACATGCCGGCGCGCCAGCTGCGCCACCAGGAAGGTCGGGATCTGCGAGGAATCGGCGAAGGGCTCGCTGTACAGGTCGGGCAGCCGGGGGATGACGTCCAGCGCCTGTTCCGGCGTGACGTACAGCTCGGTATGCTCGGTGCCCAGGTGCCGGGCGACCGCCTGGGCGTGCTCGGCCTCGTTGTAGTCCTGCTCGTGGAAACCGATGGAAAAGGTCTTGACCGGCCGCGCGGACTGGACCTGCATCAGCGCCACCACGGTCGAGGAATCGATGCCCCCCGACAGGAAGGCGCCCAGCGGCACGTCGGCGAGCATCTGCTGGCGCACGGCGGACTTGAGCAGATCCTCCAGCGCATCGGCGGCTTCCTGGTCGGACCCGGCGAACGGCGCGCGGCTGCCGGCCACGGCGACCTCCACGAGCGACCAGTAGGCCTCGATCCGCGGCTCGCGCCGGTCGAGCGACACCGTCAGCAGGCAGCCCGCCGGCAGCTTGGAGATGCCGCGGTAGATGGAATGGGGCGCGGGAATGTAGTTGTACCGCATCAGCAGGCACAGGGCGTCGCGGTCGACGTCCGCCGCGCAGCGCGGATGCGCCCGCAGCGCCTGGAGCTCGGAGCCGAACAGGAAGCAGGCCTCGTCCCCGGCGCCCTGCCAGCCGTAGTACAGGGGCTTTTCGCCCAGGCGGTCGCGTCCCAGGGTCAGGACGCGCGCCTGCGTGTCCCAGACGGCGAAGGCGAACATGCCGATGCAGCGCTCCACCGTCGCCCGGATGCCCCAGGCCGCGAAGCCCGCCAGCAGGGTTTCGGTGTCCGAATGGCCGCGCCAGCCCGGCGCCAGGCCGGACTGCTCCAGTTCCCGGCGCAGGTCCAGGTGGTTGTAGATCTCGCCGTTGAAGACGATCACGTGGCGCCCCGAGGGGCCCGCCATGGGCTGGTGCCCCGCCGCCGAAAGGTCCAGGATGGACAGGCGCCGGTGGGCCAGCCCGATGCCCGAGCCGTCGGCCCAGACGCCGGCGTCGTCCGGCCCGCGCGACACGATGGTGCCGGCCATACGCTCCAGGATGACGGCGGCCGCATGCGCGTCACGCCCGCCGCCGCTGTCCAGAAAACCCGCCAAACCGCACATTGCGCCTTCCTTTCGATCGTCGTGCGCCCGCCGGTCCGCCGGCGCGCCCGCGCATTTCAAGATTGCCGGCCCGCGATGCCGGATTCGATGGAGGCATAGCATATACCAATCGCCCGCCGGCCCCTACGCGCGCCGCCGCGCCTGTGCGCTGCACGGGATCGGCCGCCGGAGACTTTACCGCGTACAATCAAGGCCCATTTTCACCGCCGCCCGCCGGCCCCGCCGTACAAGACCATGTGGTTCAAGAATCTCAAACTCTATCGCCTCGCCCCCAACGCCTCCCTGACCCCCGCCGACCTCGAAGCGGCCCTGGAGCCGCTCGCCTTCCAGCCCGGCGGCAGCCAGGACAGCCAGGTGTCGGGCTGGCTGCCGCCGCGCGAGGACAGCGGCCTGGTCTACGCGCAGCACGGCCAGATCCTGCTGAACCTGCACACTGAAAAGAAGCTGCTGCCGGCCACGGTCGTCAACCAGGCCAGCCGCGCGCGCGCCCTGCAGATCGAGGAGCAGCAGGGCTACAAGCCCGGGCGCAAGCAGATGAAGGAGATCAAGGAGCAGATGACGATGGAGCTGCTGCCGCGCGCCTTCGTCATCGCCCACGACACGCGGATCTGGATCGACACCGTGAACCGCTGGGTGGCCATCGACGCCGCGGCCGCCGCGCGCAGCGACGAGGTCCTGAGCCTGCTGGCCAAGACGCTCACGCCCTTCCCCATCGTGCCGCTGCACGTGGAGATGTCGCCCGCGGCCGCCATGACGCTGTGGCTGTCCGAGGACGAACCCCCGGCCGGCTTCTCCGTCGACCAGGACACGGAACTGCGCTCCACCGGCGAGTCGCGCGCCACCGTGCGCTACGTGCGCCAGACGGTGGAGCTCGACGAGGTCCGCCGCCACGTCCAGGCGGGCAAGCAGTGCACGCGCCTGGCCATGACCTGGAACGACCGCGTGTCCTTCGTGCTGACCGACAACCTGGACATCAAGCGCGTGGCGCCGCTGGACGTGCTGAAGGAACACCAGGACGCCCAGGCCGCCAACGAGGCCGAGCAGTTCGAGGCCGACTTCGCCCTGATGGCGGGCGAGCTGGCGCGCCTGCTGGACGACCTGGTCGCGGCGCTGGGCGGGATGCGGTCGGATACGAAATAGAAATAGGGCCCCTCACGCTGCGCCTTCGGCTTGCTGCCCCCCCTTGGGGGGGCGCATTTTGCCTTGGGGCGGCCCGGCGGCAAAACAGGCCCCCCACGCTGCGCCTTCGGCTTGCTGCCCCCCACGGGGGGCGCATTTTGCCTTGGGGCGGCCCGGCGGCAAAACAGGGCCCCCCACGCTGCGCCTTCGGCTTGCTGC
Source organism: Castellaniella defragrans (assembly GCF_014203015.1). Lineage (GTDB taxonomy): Bacteria > Pseudomonadota > Gammaproteobacteria > Burkholderiales > Burkholderiaceae_B > Castellaniella > Castellaniella defragrans. The sequence continues at coordinate 18,225 of NZ_JACHIB010000013.1, read as the reverse complement.
CCCCCCACGGGGGGCGCATTTTGCCTTGGGGCGGCCCGGCGGCAAAACAGGGCCCCCCACGCTGCGCCTTCGGCTTGCGTCCTTCTCACGGCTTGCATGCCGCGAGGATCCATCAACGGATGTTGCGGTTTCGACGGCGCTCATGGCGCGATCAAACGGCGCAGGCCCTCACGCAGTTTGCCAAAACTGGGCTAGAGGTTGCGATCTGGATCCAGCAGGGGGCCAATACCACCACGACGGCATCGATACCAGGGGTTTTACCGTACCCCCGCAATGCCAAAGGCAGTCGGTCAAGCAGTATCCGTTTCGATGCATCCGTACCAGGCTTCAAATGCTTCGGGACGCGCCCAATACCTTTGTAAGAATGCGTTCGCCATGTGTGCGGATCGCCCTGTCCGCCAAGCAGCTTGGGCAGTACGGCTTCGAGCAGCTTCTCTCCCGATACATCTTCCACCAGAAACTCGATGTGCATGCCTACCTCGCATCGAGATAATCGCTGTACCACAGTCCACCCAGCGGCAAGCCTTCGGCCACCAGGTTCCTGACCATCTCCAATTCGGATACTCGGCGTATCGTCGAATAGCCATCGGCGCCCTTTTCCAGAATCCACACTTCCTCGGGTGCCAGCGCATCGACGAAATACGGTTGATGCGTCGTCACAAAAATCTGTGGCGCATGTTTCTTGCCGCTTGCATGCGCACGAAACTCCTGCGCCAGGGCCTCCAGCAGCTTGTGATACAAGCCATTCTCGGGCTCCTCGATGCAGATGAATGGCGGCGGATCGGGATCTTCCAGCAGCAGAAGATAGGCAAACACCTTGAGCGTGCCATCGGACATCTGCTGCGCAAAGAATGGATCGTCGAACGCGCCATCATTGAAACGCAGCAACACCCGCTTGTCCGCCGTCACCTCCGTGTCGATCCTGGCAATGCCGGGGATCTTGCTGGCGATACGATCCAGAATGTTCCTGAACCGATCCTTGTGCTCCCGCTCCATGAACTGCACGACATTGCCGATATTGTCTCCATGCACATTCAGATGCCGCTGTGGCCCTGCGCTGGGCAGGCTGCGCGCCGCATCGGGGTAGAAATACGAAAGATACCAGCCCTTCAGGAAGTCGCGGAATCGCTTGATGCGCGGATGTTCCTTCAGGGTACCCAGCGTGGCGATGCCCAGTTGACGCGGATCGGTCAGTTCCACGTCCGTCTGGGCGCGATCTTCTTCGCCTTCGATTTCAAGCGCTTCTTCGCCCGCCCATACCTTGCCCTTGCCATGGTCTAGTCGCAAAAAGGGGTACGGCCGGCCGTGCTTCTGCCCTTTGCGGCGCTGCTTGAGCACCTCCGATTCGACGAACGGCCTTCCCGAGGTGTCCAGATTGATGGAAAGCTCGTAGGTAATGGGCCGTTCCTTGGGTTCCTCCCGATAATAGATCTCGAAGCGGATCGGCTCATCCACCCCTTTCGACCGCAACCGCTCGAAACCGCCACGCTGCTTCAAATCGCACGCCGTTTCCACATCCATGGCCAGACAGTCGGCCACGAAGCCGAACGCATCGAACAAGGAGCTCTTGCCTACACCGTTCTTGCCGACGACCACTGTAAAAGGCGTCAGGGGCTCGCCTCCCTGGCCAGATAATTTTCCCAGCGTCACATCGCGCAACGCACGGAAGTTCCGGACGCGAAATCCTTCGATAATGGCCATACTGATCATTCCTTGCGAGTTGAGGCTCCAGGCTACCCGAGACTGGGCGGCGGGCCATGGACAAAACCAGCCATCGCCCGGCTGCGCCATTTTTACATGGAAGGACACGCGCCAAACAAATCAGAAGATCTTCGGCTCAAGCGCAGCCACGCGCCCCCCACGCACTTCTGCTTCATGCCGCCCGACAGCTTGCCGGCCGGGCGGCCGGTGAAGCGCGCCATGTCGGTCATCTCCAGCATGCGCGCAAAGCGTTCGCGGCGAACCTCCCGCGGCACGCCATGCAGGTCGACGTACAGGTCCAGGTTCTCCTGCACGCTGAGGTCCTCGTACAGGCCGAAGCGCTGCGGCATGCAGCTGATCCGGTCCTGCACTGCCTTCAGGTCTTTGGCGACGTCGATGCCGAGCACGCGCAATGTCCCCGCGTCCGGCTTGAGCAACCCGGCCATCATGCGCATCAGGGTGGTCTTGCCGGCACCGTCCGGGCCGACCAGCGCCGTCAGCTCGCCCGGGCGCACGCGCAGCGACACCTCGTCGACGGCATGCAGCGGCCCGCCGCCCGGTGCCTCGAAGGTCTTGCGCAGGGCCGCGGCGAGAACGGTTGCGCCGCTGTCGCTCACTGCGCGGCGCCAGCCATCAGGCAAACCGTCGCCGGCCGCCCCAGACGCAGCACGTCGTGCGGATCCTCGACGAGCACCCGCACCTCGTAGACGAGGCTGGTACGCAGTTCCTCGGTCTGCACCGACTTGGGTGTGAACTCGGCCACCGACGAGATGTGGCCGACCTTGCCCTCGATGGACCGGTCGGGGGCGCCATCCGTGGTCACGCGCGCGTTCTGGCCGGGCTTGACCCTGCCCAGGTCGGATTCGCTGCCTGGGCCTGCTCGGCCTGCAGCACCACTGCGCGAGTGTCCAGCAAGCCCAGCACGGCTCCTGCCTTCACGCGGTCGTCTTCCTCGGCACGCAACTGCACGACGCGCCCACTGCCATCGAAGGCCAGCGAAATCTGCCGGATATCCACATTGCCGTGCAGCACCAGCGTGCCGTCGTCGCCGCAACGCTGGTGAAAGCCTCGTGCCCGCCGGCACGAATCATGAACACGATCGAGGCCCATCGCCGATTGGTGGACATCGCCGACCTGCAGCGACCCGTCCAAAGCGCCTTGCCGGCAAGGGACTGACTCCAGGAGCTGATCGACTGCCTCGTGCCAAGGGCAGCAGGCGATCCGGCAGGCTGGCACCTCGCCGTCCTGGCGGCCGAGGTTCTCGCGCCGTCCTCCCACATCCAGGTGCTCCTCCGGTCCGAGGTGCCGACGAAGGCATCGCTGGTCATGGAAATCCTCACCGAGATCACAGGCATTCCCGCAAAGGACCCGGCCCTGCTGCAGTGTCTGGTCAGCGTCCTAGCACCGTGCATGTTGCTGCAGCTCGGACGGCGCGGCATCCCCGGCCTCGTCCAGGCGATCCTGCGGATGCCGCGCAACAAAGTCGTCGAGCATCTGCACCGATTCGCAATCGCAGGGCTGGAGGCGATGGGCGGCAATTACCGGCTGCATCGTCCCGGCCGCCGAAAGAAGTAGGCGGCGCGAAGGGGTTTTTCCCTGGAGGCAAGCGCAGCGCGCAACGCCGCAGGCGTGAAGGCGGGAGAGATGGGAGCCGAATGGCCGTGACGGCAAAGACGGCATAGAGCGCAGCCCGAAAGCCTGAGGACGCAGCACGCCGGAACGCGCGATTGAAAGCCGAATCAGCGCATCGATGCCTCATACCGCCCCGGCGTGACGCCAAAAACCCGCCGGAACAAAGCGATGAACGCACTCACGTTGTCGTAGCCCAGGTCCAGCGCGGCCGCCTTCACCGGCCTGCCGGCGGCCAGCAGTTCCAGCGCCTCCAGCAGGCGCACGCGCTGGCGCCATTCGGTGAAGGTGAACCCCGTCTCGGCGATGAACCGGCGGGTCAGCGTGCGAGGCGCGATGCCTGCCCACTCGGCCCATTCCTCCAGCCGCCGCCCCTCATCGGGTCGGTCGGACAGCGCCCGCGCGATCCTGAGCAGGCGTGCATCCCGCGGCATGGGGAGGCCGAGCGCCACTCGCGGCGACGAACGGATCTCATCGAGGATGACGCCCGACAGCCGCACCTGCGGCGCATTCAGCGCATCGCCTGTCCACGAAGCGGCGCGCGTCACGGCCTCGCGCAGCAGGCCGGAGACGGCCAGGACGCACGCATCGCCGGGCAACTCGGCGCAGGCGGATGCCGCCACGTACACGCTCCATCCCGAGAAAGGTCCATGCGAGCGCAGCCCATGCTGCACGCCCGGTGGTATCCAGACGGCATGTGTGGCCGGCACTACCCAGCGGCTGTTGTCCGCATCGACCGACAGCAAGCCTTGCGCCGCCCCGAGCAATTGCCCGCGTGCATGGCGATGGCGGTGCGTCACGCGCACCTCGCCAGACCGGCGCAGCACTGCCAGCAGGGGCGGACCACCCGCGTCAGCGGCTTGCGCTGGAAGGATCATTGGATCGGACATGATTGGCGTCAAAAAGGTATTAAATGACATTTATACCGTACCCACGCCGTCCTGGCTTGCCTACAGTGGCGGTTCGATCTACTGACAGGAACGACACCCCATGCGAACAACCGACATCCGCTCCGCCCTGGACGACATCCTCAACCAGCAGCGGCGCCCGCTGGAGGATGTGCTCGACCGCCATTTCAGTCCCGGCTACCGGCAGCGCACCAACGGACACTGGGACGATCGCGAAGCGTTCGCGCAGCACGCGCGCAAGCTGCGCGAGGTAGTGGCATCGGCCCGCATCGAAGTGTTGGACGAACTGCGTGACGGCCAGCGCTACGCCGACCACCATCGCGTCCACGTCAGCAAGCGCGACGGCACACGAGTCGTACAGGAGGTGTATCTGTTCGCGGAACTGGATGCCGAGGGGCGCTTCGCGCGCATCGAGGAAATCACGCTGATGCTCGAAGGCGCGGAGTCCGATCGCGATATAGGCCACATGAAATGATGCACGCCGCGTCGCCGCCCGATGTGACGTGATTCAACTGTTTGCTTGGAGATGGGTCACGGCTGCTGCCGCGCCTGGTTTTGCTTTTCACCGCGCCCAGAGCGGAACGGCCTGGGCGCGGTGTTGGGCGGCCCCCGGCATCCGTCCGAACCAGCGATGCGCCCGGCAGAACCTGCGCCATTTGGGCGGCGACCAGTGCCACTGCCGTATCGCGGTCCGGCGCCTTCCGGCCGAAGGCCAGCGCGACGTGCCCTTTCACTGCGCAACCGCCGATATCCCGGATGTCCCAAGCGTCGTCCAGAAGATTGGAGGCGGCGACGAAATCTTGGCTCAGCCGGTGGTGGTGACGAAACATCAGCACCGTTCCACCACCCAACGCCCAGAACGGGGCCATGATGCCGCCATGCCGGCTGATCTCGTCGATCAGCGCCAGCGCTCGCGGGAACAGTTTCTCCCAGGGACCACTAGGGGCAAGGCTCCGGACTTCATACCCACAGCGTGCGAAGGTGCACGGACAACGATCCGGCCAGCTTCGCCACGTTGCGCCAGACCTGCTTTGGTGGCAGATGCGTATGCGAGGCTGCCTCCTCCACGGCCATCACGACGACAGGCACAGGGGCGTCGTCGAGCAAATGGGTCAGGTGTGGAGCAAATGAAGCAAGCCCACTATCGGAAGACCCCTGATGGGCTCAAGAGTGTGTTCGGCGGGCGCTTACGAACCTTGAGCCGGCCGCGCAGGCGTGCAGCGTCACGAAGATGTCGAGTGCCTGGCGCGACAGATAGACCACGTGCGGGTTGCGTCCCTTCATCCGCTGCGTCGGGATCGTCCAGGCCTTGCTCTCGAAATCGACTTCATCCCAGGTGGCCTGGATCAGTTCGCTCTTGCGTACCAGCGTCAGCAGGATCAGGCGCAGCGCCAGCTTGATGGTCGGATAGGTCGCCACCGATTCCATCTGTTGCACGAACAGTCGGATTTCCACCGGCGACAAGGCGCAGTCCTTCGGGACGAAGGTGGCGATCGACGCCGCGCCCACGCTGTTGGCGGGGTTGTCCACCTTTTCGCCGTGGGCGATGGCGTAGACATAGACCTGCTTCACGATGTCCCGAATCTGAACCGCAGTGGCTGGCGCACCGCGTTCCTTGACCTTGTTGCACAAGGCCTGCAGGTCTTCAGCATGGATTTCAGTCAGCAGGCGATTCTGGAAAGCCGGCAGGATGTCCCGGTTGATGATGTGCTTGCGCGCAGCCCGAGTGCTGTCTGCCAACCTTGCATTGGTCAGCCACGCCTCCATCGCCATGCCAAAGGTCTTGCTGGCGACCACGCGGCGTTTCTCGCGCTGCTTTTCAAGCGCGGGGGATATACCTGCCTGAACGGACTTCCGCGCCTCCAGGAGCAGCTCGCGCGCCATCGCCAGTGAGATGCCGCCTGGTCCGTAGCGTCCGATGGTCAACGTCTCCCGGCGGCCGTGGAGACGGTAGTCGTAGCGGAAGGTGATGGTACCGCTGGGCGATACCGTCACGCACAAGCCATCACGGTCAGAAGCCTTATAAATCTTGGACTTAGGCTTCAGATGTCGTAGTGCAGTGTCAGTAAGCATCGAGGTTTTCTCCGGCTTTTGACGGCTTTACCGTCAGGTTTTACCGTCAAGGACCTGGAGACCTGCTGATGCCCGGAAAGCCGCTTAAAACAAGATTCTCCGAGAAAACTTTTACCGTCAAAGACGGTAAAAGTCTCAATAGTGAACGAGAGTGTCTTAATCCGGCCTCGATTCTTACCGCCAGCGCCACCGTCAACCTGTTTTGCTGGCCGGCGATAGCCACCGATAGATGCCGTGACTCATTTCCTCAATGAATCAACACGTTACGGCGATTTCTCGATAACTGGCGATAGTCCTCGAAGGACATCAATTCACTCCCACTCCTTATAGATAGATCGAAAAAGTTATTTTAATTCAATGCTGTAAGATCATTCACGCTAAAGATGCCATGAAAAATACCATGATCGACAGCCACCTTGGCCACATCGGAATCTACTGCCCTCACCTCTGATTTTGTTGGACTGCACTCCGGCAGAAGTGTGCCCACGCCAAAGATTATCCGCCTTGCGACTGCTGCTTCTCCGTATCCGGCACTCTTTGATCGGAAACGGTGCTGTCAGGCGATGAACGCTTCTGACCTTGCCAAACATGTGGTGGTACAGGCATGCGATAGTGGCGGCAGGCCATAAGAAAAATTGGAGTCAGGTGATTTCGGACAGCGCTTATCCGCTCATCCAGCGGATACTCCTTCATCACACGGTTCAGTAGGCTAAAAACGGCCTCTAGCGAGTCATTGAGTGGCAGACCTGGTACCGACACCCCGTGATCTCGATCACCATCCCAGAAAACCTCATCGGTTCGTGCGTCGGGAATCCAGATTTGGTGGGTCATGTGCGGAGCGTACTCTAACAGCGTGCTGCGCAACTGCTCTGCTCGCTCCTGATCTCCTATCATCGCAAGCCAAGCGAGCACGAAAGTGTAAAGAATCCCCGCACGCGTATGCTCTTCGAAGTATGCGTCACTGCGTTCTCTTGGATGTGAGAGGACATCACGATATTCTGTCGTCGGCGTCGGATAGTGCCGCCGAGCCCGCAGTCCGTAGCAAAGATGATCGGACATGCTGCGGATGTAGTCAGCAACATTAGATAGGCGTCCGCGCACATCTGCGAGACGCATAAACAGCGCCAATTCAATCGTGAAATCGTCACGAACGGGGACGGCAAGCGCCGGGTTCGCGTTCAGCATCCCAATCGCTATGTTGAGCGCCTCGTCTGCTCCTTCACTCATTGCCTGTGCGAATGCCGCATCGCCCCCAGCACTGATGGCATCTAGCCATAACCCGTGGAGAGACAACCTACCCAGTGTCTCGAACAGCGCGATGTTGATGTCTACTGCGTAACGTGAATTTACGGCCATTGAAAGCGCATAGCGTTTGTCGGCGAACGGGCCAATCTTCTCGACTAGTAGAAGGCGAGCGATGATTAGGTGCAGTTTGAAAACCTGATCGAAATGAGCTAGCCGCTCCTGTTGCGCCGCTCCCCTGCGTAGACGGGTACTATCACAGTGGGGCCAACTGCGTAGCAGCACCAACTCGGATGCTCGATATGCAGCCTCAAGGTTATCGGTGTCGCGAGCCCACACAAAGAGTATCCAAAGGCACAGGTAGGCCTTACGTAGCTGACGTGTGCGCTCTGCCTGGCTCTTCGGCTCAGTGAAGATGACATTGAGTAATTGACGGAAATGCCGATAAGCGACGTCGGGCTGATCAAGCATCGCTAGCGCCTTCTGAAATAGCCCCCGATTCTCGCTCTCAATTAACTCAGCACGCAACATGCCGCTGAGGATCAAATCGGAGAGACGATCCCCGTTCCATTCGGCAAAGTGAACGTTGGCTTTCTCGTTCGCCCGACAGTAACCACTCCACTGAGCACGAACATCCTCGCGCATCTCGCCGCCCATGCAGACGCATATAACAACAGGCAAATCCGCAAAATGGGGCGGGATGCGGTTCGGAATATAGTCATCCAAAACCTCATTCAGTGACGGACGTACAGCCTGCTGGCCAGTATCCCAATGCTCTCGTGTCAAATCACCGGACTTGATCGTAAACAGGAACAGGCTTCGAGTGCCATCCCGATCGGGATTGGGGCCAACTGCCGCTACGTCGACACCAGCTTGCCGGGTACCGCGACGGGGACGGGTTAGAACTTCAAAACCACTCTCAGCCAAAAGATCAGGCAGAATAGCGTCGAGTTCGTCACGCTCGCGTAGCGAGCGCAGATAGTGCATTACGACAAGTTTCATCTCTGCTCTCGCTGCTCAAGCTTGAATTGCAAGAGCATATGCTCGAGTCCAACTGGGTCAACGATGTCGAGGATGGGCAACTCTGACGAGACCGAGAACGAATGCATCCCAGTCTCGGTGAGATGTGTGGTGCCCTCTCCGGTGTGGATCGGCGTCAACGACGATCGGCCATATAGGATGTATTGTTTAGTGACGAGATCCTCAAAAATAGATTTCCGGCGCCCCTGCTCCATGCTCCGTTCCATCTGCTCGTGCCATTGGACGTGTGCCGCCTCGCGCTGCATTTCACTAGGGTGCAGCTCGACTAAACGCTCAATACCTTCCATCGCATCTTGAAGTGCCGCCTTTCGTGTGAGCACTTCAGCAACGTCCGGAATGCTCTCAGCGTAACGCTCAAGGTAGTCCTTCAACTTTCCCCCATAGCTCACCAGCAAGGGGTGATAGATCAGATCGAGGACATCATTTTTGATATCTGAAGCCCCATCGCGAAGTACCGCTAACGGTATAGTAACTGCGGCCAGAGGATCAATGAAGAACCACCCAATGGCCTTGCGGCAGAGATATAGTTGATCCAATGGCTCCAATGGAATAGATGACGTAGGGATGGAGAAAGGAGGATCATCGTTTCCGACACCGCAAACTTCGCTAGCCACGCATTGGTGGGTGTACGTATTCCCGTTCAGCAGCCAGTACACAACCGCGCCACCCACCACATCAGAGCCGGCATTTTTCAGCGCGTAGTAAGTGCTCTGGAACGCGCTCAGCGTAATCCGGCCTTTTGAACGATCAAATAACTTACTAAGCAGGGAAATCACTTTCTCAGCATGCCCTGCACCGACAAGCAGATATGCTGCATGGTCGAGGTGCGAAATCGTTCCTGCGCTATCTGGGTCAACATCCGCAGCGGCATCAAGGCACAGGTTCATAGCGTTTTCTGTGAGACCGACCCGGTGACGCCACAGCAGGTCCACTGCCAAGTGGATCGAGATGGGACTCCTCGTCTGAACGACCCGTTCAAGTTGTTCGTCCAAGCCGACTGGTGCGAGTGTTTTTCGCTGTGCAGCAGCACGATAGCCCGCTTCGAGGGAACGGAATGCGATGTCTTCGTCATTGCTGGACGCCCCTTGGAGCAGTATGTTGAGCACCTCGTCGTAGCGTTCACCCAGTTCCATGGCACCCAAAGCTGAGAGGGCAGCGAGCTTCGCCTCGCGCTCGTGAGCCTGCGCGAAAATGAGGCCTTCTTCGATATCGGTGTTCATTACGAGAACCGTGAATAGCTGACGCAAAGCCAGGTTATCACCGGCACGTGCTGCTTCGTAGACCTTGAAAGCTCTGACTGGGTTCTTCCTCGTCCATTCCCCAAAAGCAGTACTAGGGGCACCTGCAGCCAAGTCGTTGCCGCCCGCATCAAGCAGGCGCGTGATGAAGGCAAGAAGGACATCCTGATCTACGTTCAAAAGGGGTATCAAATCGCATAGAACATGCTGAACAAAGAAGAAGCGCGGTCCCTCCAACTCCGCCAGCGCTTCTTCGATATGAAGGTCAATCGGTGGCGCATCAGTAGCGTTCAATATTGTTGCAAGAGTCTCGAGCAATGCAGAATGGCTATCATCCAAGCGACGATAGCCACGATCCGCAACAGTACGAACCAAACCGCATGTGCGAAGCTGCGCAGCCAATTCCGTCTCGTCTACCGATGCCCCATTCGCTGTCATTACTTTACCCATTGGATCCATAGCGCGAAGACTGCTTGTTTTGTCGGCGCTTGCGTTCCTGCTCTGCAATCTCGCCTGGTTGCAATGCCAGCTCGGCATCGATCATGCGCTCCAGTATGTCACCCAATCGGATGGTGCAAGGAATGAGCGGCGGCTCGAACTCGTAGCCGCCGGCGATCATTTGAGCCGCAACTTCCTTGGTGATAAAAAAAAGCCCATCTTGGTTGTACTGGTGCGGCTTCGTCATGCTCGTTCCCGTTGCGTTCGTCTTGGCTAAGGACTTTCTGTGCTATTTAGCCCAGTGCCGGCGTCGATCTGGGCTAGCTCATCATCGAGAATTTCACCGACGCCTTTGGCGGACACCTGCCCCGCCAGGCCGGCGTCGATCCGTTCGGCCAGCAATGCCTTGAGCTGCGTCCATGCCACATCGTCCTTGAGCAGACCCGCAGCGACGGCCATGCTCACAAGCGCATCAAGCCCGAATTCGTTGATCTTCCCGCGCATCAGGTCAGATACGCGAGGTTGCGTCACGCCAAGACGGCGCGCGGCTTCGGCCGGCGTCCATCCGTGATCCCGGATTTGCTTTTCCAGGGCCATCATCAGCGTCGAACGCAGCTTCATGTTTTCCGCTTCGGCGGGGGTGTTTTCGATGGCATCCCACACACTGGCAACGGGTTCATTGCTCATCGCTTGGTCCTTCACTGGCTCGCCGGCGCGGTCAGCATGTCGAGGGTGATCCGCCGCACGAGCTGCAACGCGGCTGCCGGCGTTCGCGCCGGCGCAGGGTGCTCCAGGTCCGCGCGCACCTGGTCGCGCAGGCCATCCAGATCATTGCCGCCGTCCACGACCGCTTGCATGAACGCGCGCACCAGGGCCGCGCCGCTGGACCCATACTCACGCGCGGCCGCGAGAAAATCCCGCTTCAAGTCGTCATCGACCGTCACCGAAAGGCGTGCCATTCAATACCCCGCTTCTTTCTGGTGCCGAACGGCAAGAATGGCGATGTTCTCCCCGTCGAAGCGATAGAGGGCGACATAGCCGCCGTTGCCGAAGTCGATCAGCCATTCCCGAAACTCGGGTTCCATGTCCTCGACCGGGCGGCCAATGCGCGGCTGATGGGCCAGAATCTTGACCCCGGCCCGGATAGCCTGCACCGCGCGTTGCGCCGCATTGGCATCCTTGGGCGCGAGGAAGCGATAGAGCCGCAGCACATCAGCTAGTGCCGGCGGCGTCCAGATTAGACGTGACACTTAGGCAACTCCGCATCCTCGCCGGCTTCCAGCTTCGCCAGCCAGGCGTCGGCTTCCTCAAGTGTCAGATGCTGGCCGGTGCGCTGATAGTCCTCCCAGGCCCGGAGCGCATCCTGTTTGAACGCCTCGCGCTTTTCCTCGCGCTCGACGTACTGCGCGATGGCTTCTCGCATGATCCAGTGCGACGTGCGCCGGCGGGCTTCGGCCAGGTGCTGGACGCGCCCTTTCAGCTCGTCATCGAGCTTGATGGATGTTGCCGTTGCCATGTGGCCTCCGTAGCAAAAGGTAATACCTTTTAGTACTATAGCTCGCTCCTGCCCTGCCGTCCACCCCCGAGGAGGCCGTGCTGAAACTGTCTTGAAAGCTCATTAGGGCGAGAGAAATGCGCTAGGCGCATATAAATCGGCATTTCAGAATTGAGCCGTGTCGGCTACGATAGGCGCAATAGCCTATACCTAAAGGAGCCGAACGCATGAAATCAATCCCCCAGGGTCGCATCGGCCGACAACCTGAATCCGTTGCGTACGCGGTAGAGATGGCCCTTTTTGACGCTGAATACCCGCCAACGAGCTGGGTTGTTCTGACCTGGCGTGATGGTGTGCCAGCGGAACGCAGCCGCCACGATGGCCGGGATGCCGCGCTGGCGGCTGCAAGGGCTTTGCTGCCGGCGGACGTGAGCATCGAGGACGGCGACCAGTGGGACCAGGTGAAGGAGGCAGCATGAGCACAAGGAAGGACCGGCGCGTCGGTTCGATGCTGGCCGGGATCGCACGCGAGGCAGGCGGCCTGACCGAAGCCGAAGCCGAGGCCATCGACCAGCTCCGCGACAAGACGCCGGCCGAGCCGATGAGGTTTGACGAGGCCCCAGCCCTCAAGGTCGCCCGCGTCTATTTGCGCGTCAGCACCGACGCGCAGGACCTGGAACGCCAGGAAAGCATCATCGAGGGCGCGCGGGCGGCCGGCTACTACGTCGCCGGCGTCTACCGTGAGAAGGCATCCGGCGCTCGGCCCGACCGGCCCGAGCTGCTGCGCATGGTCGCGGACCTACAGCCCGGCGAGGTGGTCATTGCGGAGAAGATCGACCGCATCAGCCGCTTGCCGCTGGCCGAAGCCGAGCGCCTGGTTGCCGCGATCCGGGCCAAGGGCGCCCGCCTGGCCGTCCCTGGCGTTGTAGACCTGTCCGAGCTGGCGGCCGAGGCGCAGGGCGTCGCCAAGATCGTGCTGGAATCGGTCCAGGACATGCTTTTGAAGCTGGCCCTACAGATGGCCCGCGACGACTACGAGGACCGCCGCGAGCGGCAGCGCCAAGGCATCGAGCTGGCGAAGGATGCGGGCAAGTACCGGGGCCGGCGGGCCGATCCCAAGCGCCGCGCCCAGGTCATCGCCTTGCGCCGATCCGGTCATAGCATCACCAGGACGGCCGAGCTGGCCGGCTACAGCCCCGCCCAGGTCAAACGGATATGGGCAGAGGTCAGCCAGGCCGAGGCGGAACATATGGGAGCCTTCCAGGAGGACGCCTTGAGCGAAGCCGACGCCCTGGCGGCCGCCGACGATGGACACCAGGAGGAACAGGCATGAAGGACCGGCACCACGACGACGCAATGGCCGAGGTCTACCGCAACGACCCGGAGCTGGCGGCCGCCGTGCTGGCCGCCGTCGAGGCGGACGGCGATCCGGCCGAGCTGGCTATCGTTCGCCGGCAACTGGCAATGGCGGCCTCCCCTCGCCCGCTCACGCCGGCCGAGATCGAGGCGCTACGCCAGGACATGGGCCAGGCCATCGAATGGGCGCGCGCCGAGCTGGCGCGCCGGCGAAATCAGTAACAGCTATTTAGCAGCTAAGTGGAGTGTGTATGAGCGAAACAAGAAAGCCCGCCAATCGGCGTCGTATGGATGAACTCAAACTAGGGCTGGATTTAGGAGCGGTGGCAGAGGCGCTCGCGGCCGGGGAGATCACGGAACGCCAGGCGAAGAACGCGAGCAAGTTCATCAACCAGGTCAAGGCGGTCCATGAAAAGCCGCTCAAGGCCCGTCTCATCCAGTCCGATAGAGGCCAGTTTTTAGGTGAGGCTCATCCATTGGACTGCGGAGCCTGGAAAGCGTACCGCTATGGCCCGGAGTTTCGAGACGGGGGTAAGGTCTTTCCGTCACTGGAAGACGCGGAGCAATTCATCATAAACGGCTAGCATGAGCCACTAAAGGCGATGATTAAACGAAGCTGCCCCGCGTAGCGCGGGGCAGAAGGGTCAGCGCTGGCGGCCGCTAAATGGCCGGACCCGCAGTTTTGAGAGCTGGTCAGCCGTTCCGATCAGCCGATGCCCGGTTGGCCGCATGACGGTCTGCTGTATGCGTTCCATCTTGTCCGCGATCGCCGATGCCTGGGGGCCGAAACCCAACGCCCAAATGAGCTGGCCGAGCAGATAGAAGCCCGGCACGAACACCAGGAACAACACCCCCATGACAAGCAGGAAGTCGGAAAACGATTGAGGGGGAAAGAAGTCCATAAAGCCTCCGATTTATTGAAAGCGAACGTGTCGGGTGGCCAGGGCATGCTGGAGCTGCGCCCTGGCCTGCGAAAAGTCCTCGCGCGTCGCGAGGCCCGTTTCAGCCTGGTAGAACAGCACCATGAACAGGTTAGCCGTTGCCTCGGCCAGCGGCCCCAGCTCGTGCGCGGCGTCCTGGTCCAGCCAGTCGATAGCGTTCAATTCCACTGCCGCGTGCTGAACTGCCTGGGAAAATTCGTTAGGATGTAGAGTTGCCATTTTTCACCTCTCTCACAGGTGGTTAGTGGAAGTGTCGGCCGGCGTTGATGCGCCGGCCGGCGCGCTTAGGTCGGCTGCGGTCGGTTCACGAACGCGGCCACCTCGTCATTTGCCCCGGCCGCTGTGCTGTCGTTCGTGCCGGCCAGGTTATTTCCGTCGAATGTGCCAGCGCTTTTGTTTCCATGGGTCGCCTTGATCGTCGCGGCGAGTTTGCCGCCGGTCGTCTCTGCAATCCGGCTCTTTGCCGCGTCGGCCATGCTGCCGGCCTTCGTGGATGCCCTCGAGCCGATGCCTTTGGCGAGGTTAGCGACGGTATCAGCCGCGATCCGGCCGCCCTTGGCCGCAGTGGCCCCGATACCGCCGGACGAGCGGCCACCACCCAAGCCACCGCCCGAGTTGCCGCCGCGTGCGCCGGTGCTGTTGTGGCCTGCTGCCGCTGCCAACGGCGTTTCACCACTGCCAGAGACGCCACCACTACCACCGTCGGCGTCGCCGCTGGTGCTGCTGGTACCGGCGCTGCCACCGCCACCGCCACCGCCACCCATCATGGTCGACAGAATGTCAGTCCCCGCAGAGACGTTGTCGTTGGCCTTCGACGCGGCCGCTGCTACGGCCGCAGCGCCACCGGCGGCAGATGCGGCCAAGGAGGCACCGCCGGATGCAATGGCCGCGCCCGCTTGAGTAGCGAGTCCTGCCGCCGTCATGCCAGCGCCGAACAGGGTTCCCGCGCCGAAACTTCCGATTCCACCGCCGCCCGCACTTGCGCCGGTGATGATGCCGGCGATGAGGGGTGGCACCTTGTTGACCAGGACAAGCAAAATGATGGCAACAACCAGCATGACGGCGAGTTCCTGGGTAGCCAGGTTGTTGCTTAGCTGGGCGAAATAGTGTGTCAGGAACGATTTGCCGATGGAGACGATGAGAACCATCGCCAAGAGCTGCAAGGCAATTCCGAGGATCGTCTTGTAGTAGTTGATGGCTATATCCGTTGTCCATCGGGAGCCACCGAACCCCAGGACAATAATGCCGGAGTAAAGTACGATCCAGGCCGATGCGAGCGTCAGAAGCATATTGATCGACACAAGCGCCAGGACCAACAGAACAGCCAGAGCTTGCAGCTCCATAACTATCGCCGTGCCCATTTCGCGCCAGCTCAATTCCGAGGTGGCCTGGATTGTTCGGTTATAGAGATCGAACCCAAGATCGACGATGCTCGAAGGTCCAAGATTGGACGTGCTAAGGCCGCCCGCCTCTGCGCCCAGCTTCTGCATTGAGGTAATGATCGTGCCGGCAATGTTCATGCCGGTGACGGCGTTTGTCAGCAGCCACCAGAAAAAGCCTGTGACGATAATGAAGCGCGAAAGCTCGGCGAAGAACTCACCGATATCCGCTTTTCGGACCACCATCATGCCGAAGGTCCAAACCATGCTAATGGTCGTGAGCGCCCAAAATAGCCGCGAGGCGGCGGCCTCGATGATCGTTCCCCAGGTGCTCGCAGCTTCATTGAATCGGCGCAGCACATCGTTCATGATGCCGCCGCTACTCAGTTGACCGCCGGTGCTTCGGGCTAGCACTGGCTCGACTAGCAAGAGCGTCAACACTGCAACGATTGCCGCCCCTTTCCAGTAGGTGATTTTCATGTTCTTGCCCTCTCGGGATTAGAAGTCGTCGGCCGGGCTGGGCTTGTATTCCCACTGCCGCATTGCCTTCGCTTTCTGGAACGACTTGCAGCCATCCATGAAGGCTTGGCGCTTCGTCTCGCTATGAATCTCCGACAGCGATTTTTCGAGCAGGTCAGGGGCGCACGTAGCTGCGGTCGGCTCCGGTACATCGTCGCAGCCGGCAAGGCCGGCAGCGACAGTGACCACCACAATCAAAGGGAAAATCCGCATATACGCCCCTCTTAGAAGTCGTCGGCCGAGCTGGCCTTGTATTGCCAGGTACGCAACTGTGTAGCCCGAGCTTGGCCGCGCGCTTTCTCATCCAACTCGGCGGCTGATTGCGCCGCTATCGCGTTTTGTTGCGCGATCAACAGCCCCCGGATTTGCAGGAGCTGGTTAGCCTGCTGGCTGGCGAGCTGGTTGGCGTAGCCGAGGGCTTCCATCTGCCCTTGTGCGCCCTGCGCCTTCGATTGCAGCCGTTCGAGCTGGCGCGCGTCCGACTTGAGGTTTTCCTGTTGATCCTTGATGCCCTTGAACAGCGCATCGTTCGCCGCCTTTTGCGACTGCGATCCCAGGGCGCGCGTTTTCTCCAACGCTGCGCGTTCGGTGTCAGAGCAACCGGCCGAGGTGAAGCACGGCGACGACTTGTAATAGGAAACGTCCTGGAACTTGCCCAGGTAGGCATCCAGGCTACCGGCCTGATTGGTGAGGTTGTTCAGGGTGTCAATGGACTGCATCAGCCCGTTGATGGTGGACTGTGCCTGATCCCAGATGTAGGCCGCCGGTGCGACCGTGTTTTGCAGCATGTTCTCATACTGCTGCAATTGGGTCCGGTATTGATCGATTTGCTTCTGGACCTGCGCAACCTGCTGAATCGCGGTGACAGTGGTTTGCGACAGGTTGGTACCGTCGAGGACCGGAATGCCCGCTTGCGCTGGCATTGTGGCGACGCCAAAGGTCGCGGCGATGGAAAGAGCGATTTTAGCCGCTAAATTTTTCGGCTTCGCGGTCAGCTTTCGATTGTTGATTAGGGCGCCGTACGTCTTTGCTTGCATTGCATATACCTCCATCAGTCGCGTTTCGAATGTGTGCCTGATCATGCCTTGCAATGCGGAATATGATCGACCTAATGATTGTACAAAACGGTTGACATCACAAAAATCACCTGTTGGGCAAGCGGGTCGTGTCTGTCTCGTCTCGTTCCATCGCTCAACTTGGTTAGCCGGCGGTAGCCCGCTAGCCTCGCAGAGCAGGATTCCCGTTGAGCACCGCCTGGTGCGAATAAGGGACAGTGAAGAAGGAACACCCGCTCGCGGGTGGGCCCACTTCACCTATCCTGCCCCGCTCACGCACCTGCAAACTCTGAGGAAAATCATGCAGTCCCTTCTGTATAAGGCGGTGTATTGCATGGAAATGACCGCAACCGACTGAATACAGCGAAAGGCCGCGTTTTCGTAGCGATAGACCGCCATTTACCGACGATCTACCGATTAAAAACAGGCAAATACAGGAAATTGCAAACATTTGACTGTCGCGAGCGGCGACCGCGCAGCGGGGCCGCCGCATCTGTCAAAGAACGATCAGACCCGAACGCAGAACGCCCGGTTTCCCGGGTTTTATCGGTCGCATGTTCCTGGTTTGTATTGCGTTCTTTGACACTTGAGGGGCGGCAAATTTAGCCGCTGAAATTCTGATCGCGGCCGCGAGGGTTCCACACTGGTCGAACCGCGCTCATGTTCACGAAGCCGCAGACGTTTGGCAGCAAGGGCTATGCAGTAATAATAAGAATATTATTATTCTTACCGACTAAAGGGCTGTTGGCCCAATTCGCCTGCATTCTTTCTCTGGCGATTGCAAAAGCAAGTATCGGCCTGCGGCCTGGTTGGACGCCAAGAATGGAGGAGCGGCTGCGGCGGAGCGGCCCAGATGGCCTGAAGCGGCCGTAGCGGCGTTGTAAGAACGATTCGGCGCCCCTGTGGGCAGGGGAAGCCCTAGACGGCCATAGCGGTCGTTGTAGGCGGTCTGACGACCACCTGCACTCTCCTTGGTGTTCAACCGTCGGCCCACGGCCGACTGGCAAGGCCAGGTCGCGCCTCAAGCGCGGGCTGCGCCGCGCAGGATCTGAATATCCTGAATATCCTGCTAACTCCGGGCGGGTGTGCCACATTCCGGGCGGCTGTGCCACGCATGTCAAGCGACACCAGGAATTGACCCCCTGGCGACACCTAAAACTGACCCCCCCTACGGTTGAACGAACGGCTGCCCGATGGCAGCAGAACTGGG
>NZ_JACHIB010000012.1 GCF_014203015.1 Castellaniella defragrans | reverse complement strand
ATCCCGGCGGGCACGCTGATCCTGACGGGCGGGCTGACCGAGGCGGTGGCCGTGCAGCCGGGCGACCACGTGGCCCTGCATGCGCAAGGCATGGGTTGCACCTCGCTGACTTTCGTGTAAGATCGGTAATACTTTAAAACTAAACTATTAATCCTGCAGGAGACAAACATGGCATTCCGCACAACCTTGCTGACGACCGCCATGGCCCTGTCGCTGGGGCTGGCCGCCGGGTCCGCGCAGGCCGAGGTGAAGATCGGCTTCCTGGCCACCCTGTCCGGTTCCGGCGCGGCGCTGGGCCAGGACATGGTCGACGGCTTCAACCTCGCGCTGGAGCAGAATGGCGGCAAGCTGGGCGGCCAGGACATCGTCTTCCTAAAGGAAGACGACCAGCTCAAGCCCGACGTGGGCGTGCAGGCCGTCCAGAAATTCATCGAGAAGGACAAGGTCGACCTGGTGGCCGGGGTGACGTTCTCCAACGTCATGATGGCGATCGCCAAGCCCATGGCCGACGCCGACGTGACCTTC
The DNA here is from genome assembly GCF_014203015.1 of Castellaniella defragrans. Lineage (GTDB taxonomy): Bacteria > Pseudomonadota > Gammaproteobacteria > Burkholderiales > Burkholderiaceae_B > Castellaniella > Castellaniella defragrans. The sequence goes on along the minus strand of NZ_JACHIB010000012.1, from coordinate 141,484 downwards.
GTCGGCTCCAACGCGGGGCCGGCGCCCCTGGCCGGCGGCCAGTGCAATCCGGGCTTCTTCTTCGCGTCCTGGCAGAACGACGGGCAGGCCGAGGTCATGGGCCAGTTCGCGACCGACCAGAAGTACAAGGACGTCTACATGATCACCCCCAACTACCAGTCGGGCCGCGATCAGGTGAAGGGCTTCACGCGCTTCTACAAGGGCCGCGTCTCGGGCGAGGTCTACACCCAGCTGGGCCAGCAGGATTATTCGGCGGAGCTGCTGGCGCTGCAGGCCGCCAATCCCGCCGCCGTCTGGGTCTTCCTGCCCGGCGGCATGGGCGTGAACTTCGTCAAGCAGTACAAGCAGTTCGGCCTGATGGGCAAGATCCCGCTGCTGACGGTGTCCACCGTGGACGGCAGCACCCTGCCGGCCCTGGGCGAGGCCGCCCTGGGCGCCTACGCGGGCACCTTCTGGGGCCCCGACTTCAAGAACCCCACCAGCGAGGCCTTCGTGGCCGCCTTCGAGAAGAAATACAAGCGCATTCCCTCGCAGTACGCCGCCCAGTCCTATGATTCGGCGCTGCTGATCGACAGCGCCCTGAAAAAGACCGGCGGCAAGGTCGCCGACAAGAAGGCGTTCCGCGACGCCTTGCGCGCGGCGGATTACGCGTCCCTGCGCGGGGCCTACAAGTTCAACGTCAACGGCTTCCCCATCGAGGACTTCTACGCCTTCCAGGTGGCGAAGGACGACCAGGGCCGTGTTTCCCTGAAGACCATCGGCAAGCCCCTGTCGAACCACGCCGACGCCTATTTCGAGAAGTGCAAGTATTGATCGGCCCGCGCATCGAACCTTGAACGGCGGGCGGCGCGCCGCCCGCCACGGAGGACGGACATGAGTCCGCAGCTGTTGTTCATGCAGGCCCTGAACGGCCTGCAGTACGGGATCCTGCTGTTCCTGCTGGCCGCCGGCCTGACCCTGGTCTTCGGCATCATGAGCTTCATCAACCTGGCCCATGGCGCCCTGTACATGATGGGGGCCTATTTCGCCGCCGCCACTTTCAGCCACACGGATTCCTTTTCGCTGTCGATCCTGGCGGGCCTGGGGGGCGCGATGGCGCTGGGGGTGGCGCTGGACCGCTGCGGGTTCTCGCGCCTGTACCCCCGGGAACACCTGGACCAGGTGCTGGCCACCTTCGGGCTGATGCTGTTCTGCAACGAGGCCGTGCGCATGATCTGGGGCTCGGCGCCGATCTTCATGAGCCTGCCCGACGCGCTGAGCAATACCGTCATGGTGCTGGGCACGCCTTATCCGCTGTACCGCCTGCTGATCATCCTGGCGGGCCTGCTGGTGGCCCTGGGCCTGTACCTGCTGATCGAGCGCACCCGCGTCGGCATGCTGATCCGCGCCGGCGCCAGCAATCGCGCCATGGTCGCGGCGCTGGGCGTGAACATCGGCTGGCTCAATACCTTCATCTTCGCCCTGGGGGCCGGCCTGGCGGGTCTGGGCGGCGCACTGGTGGGGCCGATCCTGTCGGTGCAGCCCGGCATGGGCGATTCGATCCTCATCATGACGCTGGTGGTCATCGTGATCGGCGGCATCGGCTCGATCCGCGGGGCCTTCCTGGGCGCCCTGGTGGTCGGCCTGGTCGACACCCTGGGGCGGACGGTCGCCCCGGCCCTGCTCGGCAGGGCGCTGGAACAGGAACTCGCCAGCACGCTGGGGGCCGCGGTTTCGTCGCTGGCGGTCTACGTGCTGATGGTGATCGTGCTGGCCGTCAGGCCCGAAGGCCTGTTCCCCGTGAAGAAACGCTGAGCCCCGGATGAAAATGGAATCTTCGATCATGAATGCGCGCGCGGTGCGTTCCTCCGCCGGCGGATCCCTGCCGGTCCTGCTGACCGTCCTGATCTTCGCCCTGTTCCTGCTGGTGCCGGTGTACGCCAGCGTCACGGACAGTTCGTACGTCCTGCTGCAGTTCAGCCGCATCCTGGTGTTCGCCCTGGCGGCCGTGGGCCTGAACCTGGCGCTGGGCTACGGCGGGCTGGTGAGCTTCGGCCACGCCATGTACATCGGCATCGGCGCCTATTGCGTCGCCATCGCCTCCCACTACGGCGCCGACAGCGGCGTCCTGCACCTGCTGCTGGTCGTGGCGGTGACGGCCCTGGTGGCCGCGCCCGTGGGCCTGATCGCCCTGCGCACGCACGGCATCGCCTTCATCATGATCACGCTGGCCCTGGCGCAGATGTTCTATTTCCTGGCGGTGGGGCTGAAGCAGTACGGCGGCGACGAAGGCCTGCCGATCCGCCAGCTCAGCCGTTTCGGGACGCTGACCGGCAGCCACCTGGGCCTGTACCTGGCCCTGCTGGCCTGCCTGGCCGCCAGCCTGCTGCTGCTGCGCCGCGTGATCCGCTCGCGCTTCGGCCTGATCCTGCGGGCCTCCAGCATGGACGCCCGGCGGGTGCGGGCGGTGGGCACCGCGCCGCTGGGCTACCGCCTGCTGGCCTACGTGCTGTCGGCCGAACTGTGCGCCCTGGCGGGCTTCTTCCTGGCCAACCTGACCGCCTTCGCCTCGCCCGCCTACATGGCGTGGACGGCCTCCGGCGAGCTCATCATCATGGTGCTGCTGGGCGGCGCCGGCACCCTGGTGGGGCCGGTGGTGGGCGCGGCCGGCTTCCTGCTGCTGGAGGAAGGCCTGAAGGGCCTGACCGACCACTGGATGATCGTCATGGGCCCGGTGATCGTGCTCATCGTGCTGTTCCTGCGCAACGGGCTCTGGGGCATGTTCGCCTCGCCCGGGGAGGGCCGCTGACATGCAGCCTCTGCTTTCGATACGCGGCCTGGTCAAGCGCTACGGCGGCCTGCTGGTCACCGACCACGTGGACCTGGACATCCTGCCCGGCGAGATCCACGCCGTCATCGGCCCCAACGGGGCCGGCAAGACCACGCTGATCAGCCAGATCATGGGCGAGATTCCCAGCGACGCCGGCACCATCAGCCTGGGCGGCCGGTCCATCGACGCGCTGGGCATGGCGCAGCGCGTGCGCGCCGGGATCGGGCGGTCCTACCAGATCACCTCGGTGATCCAGCGGTTCACCGTGCTGGAGAACGTGGTGCTGGCGGTCCAGGGCTGCCGCGGCCACGGCTTCCATTTCTGGACGCCGGCGGTGGAAACCCCCGGGCTGGCGGACCGCGCGGACGAGCTCATCGACCTGATGGGGCTGTCGGCCCGGCGCGAAACGCTCGCCATGTCGCTGTCCTACGGCCAGCAGCGCCAGCTGGAGATCGCCATGGCGCTGGCGGCGGAGCCCAAGGTGCTGCTGCTGGACGAGCCCATGGCCGGCATGGGGCACGGCGACACCGGCTCGGACATGATGGTGGACCTGCTGCGGCGCCTGAAGAGCCGCTACGGCATCCTGCTGATCGAGCACGACATGGACGCGGTGTTCTCCCTGGCCGACCGCATCAGCGTGCTGTTCTACGGCAAGGTCATCTGCTGCGGCGACGCGGACGCCATCCGCAACAGCCCCGAAGTCCGCGAGGCCTACCTGGGCGACGAGGAGGTGCCGGCATGAGCGGGCGCATGCGGAGCGTGTGCGGGAAGGAGGCCATATGCATGAGCATGAAGGGGGCCCTATGAGTACCTTGTTGAAAGTCGAGGGCCTGGTGTCCGGCTACGGGCGCAGCCAGGTGCTGTACGGCATGCGCCTGCAGATCGACGCGGGACAGTGCGTGACGCTGCTGGGCCGCAACGGCATGGGCAAGACCACCACCATCAAGAGCATCATGGGCATGCACCCGGTCTGGCAGGGGCAGGTGCAGTTCAACGGCGCGAAGATCCAGAACCTGCCCAGCCACCGGGTGGCGCAGCGCGGCGTCGGCCTGGTGCCGGAAGGCCGCCAGATCTTTCCCAACCTGTCGGTCGAGGAAAACCTGGTCGCCACGGCCGCGGACCGCCGCCGCAAGCGCAATCCCTGGACGCTCCGGCGCATCTACGAACTGTTTCCGCGCCTGCGCGAACGCGCCGGCAATTTCGGCAACCAGCTCTCGGGCGGGGAGCAGCAGATGCTGGCCATCGGCCGGGCGCTGATGACCAATCCGGAACTGCTCATCCTGGACGAGGCGACCGAAGGCCTGTCGCCCCTGGTGCGCCAGGAGATCTGGGCGGCGCTGGCGGTGCTGCGCCGCGAGGGCATGGCGATCCTGGTGATCGACAAGAACCTGGCGCCGCTGCTGCGGCTGGCGGACCGCCATTACATCGTGGAAAAGGGCCAGATCGTCTGGGAAGGCGATTCGGACGCGCTCGGGGCCGATCCGCAGGCCCGCCAGAAATACCTGGGCGCCTGAACAGCGGAAGGGGGAACGTCATCATGATCACTTTCGTGCGCCGGGTGCGCATGCGCAACGGCCACTTCGACGAAGCCCTGCGCCTGCTGCGCCAGCGGGTGGACTACCTGTGGGACCAGCATGGCCTGAAGCTGGAATTGAAGATCCGCTTCGGCGGCCCGGTGGGCGAGGTGGCCCTGGTGTCCCATCACCGGGACGCGGCCGAGCTGGAGCACCTGCGCCAGAAGCTGATGTTCGACGCCGGCTCGAACCAGCTGCTGCGCGCGCTGTCCGAGGTCACGCTGGCGGGCGAGACGCGCGACGAGATCTGGATGGATTGAACGCCCATCGAACGCCCGGCCGCACCGGGCGCACCGGACGTGGGCCGGGCGCTGGCCGCCGGGCGCCACGGCGCCGCCGCGGGCGGGACGCGGAACGCCCGGATCAGTCCAGCGCGGGAATCACGCCGGGCGCTTCCATCTGGACGACGTCGCAGTTCTCGCCCGGGCCGGCGCGGTCGATGATCAGGAAATCGGAGACGGCGTCCAGCCCCAGCAGCGGGTGATGCCAGACGCCGCGCGCGTAGTTCACGCCCTGGTCGCCCCGGCACAGGAACACGCGCAGGTCGGCCACCGTGGGCCTGGACGCGGGATCGGCGACTACGACGAGGTACGGCCGCCCGGACAGCGGGATGAAGGCCTGGCTGGCCTTGGGGTGGCGCTCCATCATGGTGACGGTGAAGGGCAGCGCGCGCGGCAGGCCGCGGAAGATCGAGACGATGGCGCGGCCGTCCTCGCCCGGATCGATGCGGGCCAGGTCGTGGTAGCGCTCGGTGTTGCCTTCGTTGATGGTGAAGTGCCGGACCGAGTCGTCCGCCTGGATCACGTCGCCGAAGGGCGCGAAGGCTGCGCGCGTCAGGGGTTCGATGGTCAGGGACGTCAGCGTGGTGGCGGTCATGGGAGACTCCGTGAAAATCCCGGCGCGGCGCCCGGATCGGGCGAGGGTTCGTGCCGGTGGCGAGGGGCTGGGGACGCAGGACCCGGGACGCGGACCGGGCGGCCCCGCGTCTCAGGCGGCGAAGCGGGCGTCGAGGCGGAAGCGCGCGATCTGGCCGATCTGGTCCAGGCAGGTCTGGAATTCGGCGTCCCGTTCATTGTGCAGCCGCTGCTCGATGGCGTCCATGATCTGGTGGCGGCTGCGGCCCTTGACGGCGATCACGAAGGGAAAGCCGAACCGCGCGCGGTAGGCGGCGTTCAGCTCGCGCAGGCGCCGCAGTTCCTCCGGGCTGCACTGGTCCAGGCCGGCGCCGCGCTGCTCGCTGGTCGAGTCGCTGGTCAGGGTGCCGGCGGCGGCTTCCTTGCCGGCGAGCTCCGGGTGAGCCGTGATGAGCGCGAGCTGTTCGGCCGGGTCGGCCTCGCGCACCACGCGCATCATGGCCTGATGCAGGGCCTGCACGTCGGCGAAGGGCCGCGCGGCCCAGGCGCGCTCCGGAATCCAGGGAGAGTGTTCAAAGATCGTACCGAGTTCCCGGGAAAATTCGGCCTGGGCCAGGGAGGATAGTTCGTTCAGGGTCATGACGGAAAAGGATGAATGCATCGTGATGGAAAGTCTAAGGGGTATCGTGCGTCAAATGAAGGGCGCGACACGGTATAAGTGGTATATGCTGTGCCGCATTCCCGGGGGGCGGGCGGAAGCCGGACGGCCCCCGACCGAATGGAGATCCCCACGATGTCGACACGACGCGGTAGCGAAACGCTGGATACGTACCTGCTGAAGGTGTTCAGCATCCTCATGGCCGAGCGCAGCGTGTCGCGCACGGCGCTCAAGCTCAACCAGTCCCAGCCCGCCATCAGCGTGGCGCTGAAGAACCTGCGCCAGATCCTGCAGGATCCGCTGCTGGTGCGCGAGAAGGGCGGCATGGTGCCGACCGACCGCGCGCTGGCGATCCTGGAACACGCCCGCACGGCGCTGAACTCCATCGATGCGATGCTGGAGGCCGGCGAGGCCTTCGAGCCCGAGAGCAGCCGCCAGGTCTTTCGCATCGGCTCGCCCGACTACCTGGCGCCGGCCTTCGCCGCGTCGGTGGTGGCGCGCTTCCGCCGCGAGGCGCCGCATGCGCGGCTGGTGCTGCATTCCCTGGGGCCGGACTTCGACTTCGAGCATTCGCTGGCCGAAGGCGAGCTGGACGTGGTGATCGGCAACTGGCCCGAGCCGCCGGACCGCATGCACCTGTCGGTACTGCTGGAAGACGAGATCGTGTGCATGGTGGCGGCCGACCATCCGCTGGCGCGGCGCGGCATGACGCTGGAGGACTACCGGCGCGTGCCGCACGTGGTGCCGACCCCGTATTCCATTTCCCAGCGCGGCATGATCGACACGGTGCTGACGTCCCTGCGCATCCAGCGCGAGGAATGCGTCGAGGCGCAGTCCTTCATGCTGGCGCCCTACCTGCTGCCGGGCACGGACCTGGTGTTCACCACCACGCGGCATTTCGCCCGCTACTACACGGAACTGCTGCCGCTGGCGGTGCTGGAATCGCCGATCGAGTTTCCGCCGATGCGGTTCTATCAGTTGTGGCATGCGCGCAATCATCATGCGCCCTCCCATCAATGGCTGCGTCACCTGCTGGGGGATTGCGGAAAAGGCGTGCTGGCGCGGGACGGCTGAGGCGTCCCGCGCGCCGGATCCGCCGGCCCGCCCGCGGCCGCGTGGCGCGGACCGGGGCGCAAGGCCGGCGCGGCGGCGGATCAGATGGCCCAGCCGCCCAGGTAGAACACCGCCAGGGCGACGGCGATGGCCAGGGTGCCGACGTTCAGCCGGCGCCATTCGCCGGCGAACAGGCGGCCGATCACCAGGGTGCAGAAGCCCAGCATGATGCCGGTGACGATGTTGCAGGTCAGCACGATGAACACGGCGCAGACCATGCCGGCCATGGTGTCCACGGTGTCGTCCAGGTGCAGCTTGCGCACGCCGCCCAGCATCAGCAGGCCCACGTACATCAGGGCCGGCGCGGTGGCGTAGGACGGCACCAGCGCCGCCAGCGGCGACAGGAAGATCAGCGCCAGGAAGCCCAGGCCGACGATGGTGGCCGTCAGGCCGGTCTTGCCGCCGGCCGCGGTGCCGGCCGCCGACTCGATGTAGGCCGCCGCCGGGGCGCCGCCCAGGCCGGCCGACACGATGGAGCTCACCGAGTCCGCCGTCAGGGCGCGGCCGCCGTTGATGATCTGGCCGTTCTCGTCCAGCTGGCCGGCCTGGCCGGCCACGGCGCGGATGGTGCCGGTGGCGTCGAACACGGCCGTCATGACCAGGGCGAGGACGCTGGGGATGACCAGCGCGTTGAGCGCGCCGCCGATGTCCATGGCGCCGATCAGCGAGTGCTCGCCGCCGAAGGCGGGCAGGGCGAACAGGCCCTTGAAGGTCACGGCCGGGTCCCAGATCAGGCCGAAGGCCGACAGCGCCAGGATGACCAGCAGGATGCCGCCGGGCACGCGCCGGCGCTCCAGGCCGAAGATCGCCGCCAGGCCCACGACCGACAGCAGGGCCGGCATGGCGCCGATCGCGCCCAGGGACACCGGCAGGCCGGGGCCGGGGTTCTTCACCACCAGCCCGACTTCGTTGGCGGCGATCAGCAGCAGGAACAGGCCGATGCCGATGCCGGTGCCGTGCGCGATGCCGGCCGGCAGGTTGCGCAGGATCCAGCTGCGCACGCCGGTGGCGGAGATGCCGGTGAAGATCACGCCCATCAGGAAAATCGCGCCCAGCGCCACGGCGGGCGACAGGCCCTGGCCCAGGACCAGGTCGAAGGCCGTGAAGGCCGTCAGCGAGATCGCGCAGCCCACGGCGATCGGCAGGTTGGCCCACAGGCCCATCAGCAGCGAACCGAAAGCGCTGGTGAGACAGACGGCGATGAAGACCGAGGACGTGTCGAAGCCCGCCTTGCCCAGCATCGCCGGGACGACGAACACGGAATAGACCATCGCCAGGAAGGTCGTCAGCCCGGCCAGGGTTTCCTGGCGCACGCTGGTGCCGCGGGCCGACAGCTGGAAGCGCCGTTCGAGCCAGGGCGTGGCGGATGCGGGGGTTGCGGGGGCGCCAAGCCCCGCCGACAAGGCGTGTTCCTGCTCGCTCATGGGCAGTGTCTCCTGGAATGTGGGCGCCTTCTGGTGGGGCGGGCGCTCGAGGGGTCCGGGCCTGTTTGAGCGGGAATCGGCGCGATGGCGGCGATCGCCGGGGGACAGGCTCCGGGCCATTCTAGGGACGTGGTTTCCGGCTGTGTGCGCGCCGTCCTGATGACGACTATCAAGCGCGGATGATGTCTTCTGGGGAGTCTCAGGGTTTGTCCGGATACCGCGCGGGCGGCTCCGGGCGGCATCCGTTCAGGGGGATTCCAGGCTGGCCTGCAGCATGGCGGCGACCTTGGCGATGCACTGGCGCAGCCAGACGACTTCCGGGGCGCTGTGACAACGGCGGTGCCACAGCAGGTAGAAGCGCATGGGCGGGAAGGGCAGGGGCGCGGGCAGGATGGTGATGGGCAGGTAGCGCACGTAGTGCTGCGCGAACTGCCGGCCGGTGGTGAAGATCAGGTCGGTGCGCAGCAGCATGCCGGCCACCTGGCCGAAATACGGGATGGTCATCTGGATGTTGCGCTTCAGGCCCTGCGAGGCCAGATGGCCGTCGATGAAGCTCTGGCGCGCCGTCACGTGGGGAAAGGGCGCCAGGTGCGGCAGTTCCAGGTAGTGCTTCAGGGTGAGCTCGCGGTGGGCAGCCGGGTTCTGGCTGCCGATCATACAGACCACCTCGTCGTCGAACAGCCGCGCCATGTGCATCTGCGGCGGCGGTTCGAGCCAGTTGCCGATCACCACGTCCAGGCCGCCGTCCTCCAGGCCGCCCGCGTAGTCGTAATCGGCGTTGATCGGGTGTACGATGAATTTGGCGTGCGGCGCCTCGCGGCGCAGGATCTCGGCGATGTTCGGCAGGAACATCGCGTCCAGGTAGTCCGGCGCCCCCAGGTGGAATTCCCGCGTCGTGCGGGCCGGATCGAAGGCCCCCGGCGGCTGGGTGATGCGCTCGATGGCGTTCAGGGCCTCGTTGGCGTGCGCCAGCAGCTCCAGGCCGCGGGCGGTGGGCACCATGCCGGTCTTGCCGCGCACCAGGATCGGGTCGCCGGTGATGTCGCGCAGCCGGCGCAGCGAATTGCTCAGGGCAGGCTGAGACAGCCCCAGCTTGATGGCGGCGCGCGAGACGCTCTGCTCGGTCAGCAGGATCTGCAGGATGCGCAGCAGATGCGTGTCCATGGGTTCGCGGGTTCGTTGCATCGGCCTATTATTCACGGGCGTGCCGCGCCCGTCCACCGGATGCCGGCATGATGTTCTTCATCATCTGGAGCGAATGGCTGGGACGGTCGCGCGGTGATATCGTGATTCCAATACCTGTTCAACGAAAAGAGGGATGCGATGGAGACCGATGTCATTCGCTTTCACTATCGTGGCCAGACCCACGAAGTTTCCGGTCAGCCCACGACCCGCACCGTGCTGCAGTACCTGCGTGAAGACCTGGGCTGCATGGGCACCAAGGAAGGCTGCGCCGAAGGCGACTGCGGCGCCTGTACCGTCATGGTGGCCGAGCCCGACGGCCGGGGCGGCGTGGCCATGCGGGCGGTGAACGCCTGCATCCAGTTCCTGCCCACGCTCGACGGCAAGGCGCTGTACACGGTCGAGGACCTGCGCCAGGCCGACGGCGCGCTGCACCCGGTGCAGCAGGCCATGGTCGATTGCCACGGATCGCAGTGCGGCTTCTGCACCCCGGGCTTCGTCATGTCCCTGTGGGGCATGTACCTGGCGCACGGCCCGCACGATCCGGCGCCCACGCGCACCGAGATCGACGACGCGCTGTCGGGCAACCTGTGCCGCTGCACGGGCTACCAGCCCATCGTGCGCGCGGCCGGCGAAATGTTCAACTACCCGGCCGTGCCCTTCGACCGGGCGGCCCTGGCCGGCATCCTGGCCACGCTGCGGCGCGACGGCGTCTTCACCTACACGCACGACGGCCACACCTTCCATGCGCCGCGCACCCTGGACCAGCTCGCGCAGCTGCGCCTGGACCACCCGGACGCCCGCATCCTGGCCGGCAGCACCGACGTGGGCCTGTGGGTGACCAAGCAGTTCCGCGACCTGCCGCACCTGATCTACATCGGCCAGGTGGCCGAACTGCGCGACATCCATCTGGCAGGCGACGACCTGCTCATCGGCGCGGGCGCGCTGCTGAACGACGCCTTCGACGCGCTGGTCGAGCACATCCCCGAAATGGCCGAACTGCGCCAGCGCTTCGCGTCCTTCCCGATCCGCAACGCCGGCACGCTGGGCGGCAACGTGGCCAACGGCTCGCCGATCGGCGATTCCATGCCGGGCCTGATCGCCCTGGGTGCCCGCATCATCCTGCGCCGCGGCGAGCGCGTGCGCGAGATGCCGCTGGAAGACTACTACCTGGGCTACCAGAAGAACGCCGCCGAGCCCGGCGAATTCGTCCAGGGCCTGCGCGTGCCCGTGCGGGTGGAAGGCCGCCAGTTCCGCCACTACAAGCTGTCCAAGCGCTTCGACCAGGACATCTCGGCGGTGTGCGCGGCCTTCGCCGTGATCCTGGACGGATCCGGCGTGGCGAAGTCCGTGCGCACCGGCTTCGGCGGGGTGGCGGCCACGCCCAGCCGCGCGCGCGCCGTGGAGGCCGTCCTGCAGGGCCAGCCCTGGGACGAGACCCACGTGCGCGCCGCGATGGACGCCGTGGCGGAGGATTTCAAGCCCCTGACCGACATGCGCGCCAGCAGCGAATACCGCCTGCTCGCCTCGCGCAACCTGCTGTACCGCTTCTACCTGGAAACCGCCCCTGGGGCGCCGCTGGCGACGCATCAGGTCAGTACGGCCGCGCTGGCCGACATCGCTTGAGGAGGCCGTCATGAACATGCGCATCAATGTGCCGGTCGAACTGGACCGGCTGGCCGTCGCCAACGACCGCATTCCCCGTCCCGTCCAGGGCGAACCCGCCGCGGGCGCGTCCAGCCCGCACGAATCCGCCACGCTGCACGTCACCGGCGAAGCCGTCTACACCGACGACATTCCCGAACTGCGCGGCACCGTCTACGCCGCCCTGGGCCTGTCGGCCAAGGCGCACGCCCACGTGCGCGGCATGGACCTGGAGGCCGTGCGCCGCGCCCCGGGCGTCGTCGCCGTGCTCACCGCGCGCGACATCCCGGGCGAGAACAACTGCGGTCCGGTGATCCACGACGATCCCCTGCTGGCCGACGGCCTGGTGCAGTACGTCGGCCAGCCGCTGTTCATGGTGGTGGCGCGCTCGGTGGACGCCGCGCGCCGCGCCGCGCGCCTGGGCCGGATCGACTACGAGGAACTGCCCCACCTGCTCACGCCGGTGCAGGCGAAGGAAGCCGGCTCCCGCACCCTGCCCGACATGCGCCTGGTCCAGGGCGACGTGCAGGCCGCGCTGGACGCCGCGCCGCGCCGCCTGAAGGGCACCTTCGACTGCGGCGGCCAGGAGCAGTTCTACCTGGAAGGCCAGATCGCCTACGCGATCCCGCGCGAGAAGGACGGCATGCTGGTCTGGTGCTCCACCCAGCACCCGACGGAAATGCAGGCCGTGGTGGGCCATGCGCTGGGCTGGCACGCCCACCAGGTCCAGATCGAATGCCGCCGCATGGGCGGCGGCTTCGGCGGCAAGGAATCCCAGTCGGCGGTCTTCGCCTGCCTGGCCTCGGTCGCCGCGCACCGGCTGCAGCGCCCCGTGAAGCTGCGCGCGGACCGCGACGACGACATGATGATCACCGGCAAGCGCCACGGCTTCCACTACGAGTACGAAGTGGGCTACGACGACGAGGGCCGGATCCTGGGCATGCGCCTGGACATGACGCTGCATTCCGGCTTTTCCGCCGACCTGTCCGAGGCCGTCGCCAGCCGGGCCGTGTGCCACTTCGACAACGCCTACTACATCCCGGCGGCCGACGTGCGCGCCATGTGCGGCAAGACGAACACACAGTCGAACACGGCCTTCCGCGGCTTCGGCGGCCCGCAGGGCGCGCTGCTGACCGAAGTCGTGATCGAGCGCATCGCCCGCGAGCTGGGCCGCGACCCGCTGGACGTGCGCCAGACCAATTTCTACGGCATCGAGACGCGCAACACCACGCCCTACGGCCAGGTGGTCGAGGGCAACCTGATCGAGCCGCTGGTGGCCGAGCTGGTCGCCAGTTCCGACTACCGGGCGCGCCGCCAGGCGGTCAACGACTTCAACGCCTCCAGCCCCATCCTGAAAAAGGGCCTGGCGCTGACGCCGGTGAAGTTCGGCATCTCCTTCAACGTGCCGGCCTTCAACCAGGCGGGCGCGCTGGTGCACATCTACCGCGACGGCTCCGTGCTGGTGAACCACGGCGGCACGGAAATGGGCCAGGGCCTGAACACCAAGGTCGCCCAGGTCGTGGCCAACACCCTGGGGCTGGACCTGGACTGCGTGCGCGTCACGGCCACCGACACCTACAAGGTCGCCAACACCTCCGCCACGGCGGCTTCCACGGGCACCGACCTGAACGGCAAGGCCGCCGAGGACGCCGCGCTGCAGCTGCGCGCGCGCCTGGCCGACTTCGCCGCCCGCAAGTACGGCGGCAAGCCCGAGGACGTGGTCTTCGCCTGGCGCCAGGTCAACGTCAACGGCCGCAACATCCCGTTCGGCCAGCTGGCCGACGAGGCCTACTGGGACCGCGTGCAGCTGTGGTCCGACGGCTTCTACGCCACCCCGGGCATCGTCTGGGACAAGGCCACCATGCACGGCCGGCCGTTCTTCTACTTCGCCTTCGGCGCGGCGGTGTCGGAAGTGGTGGTGGACACGCTGACCGGCGAATGGAAGCTGCTGCGCGCCGACATCCTGCACGACGTCGGCGCGTCCATCAATCCGGCGATCGACCTGGGCCAGGTCGAGGGCGGCTACATCCAGGGTACGGGCTGGCTGACCACCGAGGAACTCTGGTGGCGCGAGGACGGCCGCCTGATGACGCACGCGCCGTCCACCTACAAGATCCCCGCCATCAGCGACTGCCCGCGCGACTTCCGCGTGCGCCTGTTCCGCGCGCAGAACCTGAAGGACACCGTGCACCGCTCCAAGGCGGTGGGCGAGCCCCCGCTGCTGCACGGCATCAGCACCTTCAACGCCCTGTGCGACGCGGTGGCGGCGGTGGGCGACGGGCGCACCTCGCCCGACCTGCGCGCGCCGGCCACGCCGGAAGCCATCCTGAAGGCGGCCGAAGGCCTGCGCAGGCGCCGCGCGGGCTAGGCCCGCGCCGCACATCGAGGAGTCGGGAAGCCATGAACGCCTGGATCGATCAGGCCCTGTGGTGCCTGGACCGGCGGCAGGCGGCGGTGCTCGTCACGGTCGCCTGGGTCCAGGGCTCGGCCCCGCGCGAGGCCGGGGCCAAGATGCTCGTGTCCGCCGGCCACCAGTGGTTCACCATCGGCGGCGGGCACCTGGAATGGAAGGCGGCCGAATTCGCCCGCGCGCGCCTGCGCGCGGATGACGGCCCCGACCGCTGGATCGAGGCCCTGCCCCTGGGGCCGGCGCTGGGCCAGTGCTGCGGCGGCATGGTGCACCTGCTGTTCGAGCGCCTGCGGGAATCCGACCGCGCCTGGCTGGAAGCCCTGCGCGCCGGCCTGCAGACGCCGGCCGGCCGCATCCGCGAAGTCGGCCTGGGCGGGGCGGGCGTGGCGCCCTGGGTGCGCGTGTCCGCACCGGACGAGGCGGAATCCGCCGCCATCGCCGCGGACGCCGCCGGCCCGGACGCCGACCGGCTGCTGCGCCCCGACCCCGTGCGGGGCTGCCTGACGCTGCGCGAGGCCGTGCGCCCCGATCCGCTGCACGTGGTGATCTTCGGCGCGGGCCACGTCGGCCAGGCCCTGGTGCATGTCCTGGGCACCCTGCCCTGCCGGGTGACCTGGGTGGACGCGCGCGACGATCTGTTCCCCGGCGCGGTGCCCGCCAACGTGTCCATCGAGGCGACCGACACGCCCGAGGCCGTGATCGACGAGGCCCCGCCCGGCAGCTGCTTTCTCATCATGACCCATGACCACGCGCTCGACCAGCGCCTGTGCGAACAGCTGCTGCGGCGCGACGACGTGGCGTATTTCGGCCTGATCGGCTCGCAGACCAAGCGGCGCAAGTTCGAGCACCGCTTCCGCGCGCGCGGCATTCCGCCGGAACGGGTCGCGCGCATCGTCTGTCCGATCGGCGAGCCCGGCATCGAGGGCAAGCAGCCCGCCGTGATCGCCGTCGCGGTCGCCGCCCAGCTGCTGCGCCTGCGCTCGGAGCGCGAGCGGCGGGCCGGCGCGCCGGCCCGGGCCGAGGCCCCCGCCCACTGAACCCCCCGGATCCCCCGAACCCCCCCATTGAAGAACGCCGGGCCGCCGGCCCCGCCGCGCAGGCGGACTGCGGCCCGCAGACCACGACCGAGGAGACCTCATGACGTCCACGACCCCGTCCGCGCCCGTCCGATCGACCGCGTCCGGCCCGCAGGCCTACCGCGCCCAGCTGCTGTATTTCCGCGATACCCCCAAGGCCGAGGACGAAGCCTGCGAATGGATCCGCGACGGCCTGCTGGTCGTGCGCGACGGCCGCATCGAGCAGTGCGGCGACTACGACCGGCTGATCGGCGAACTGCCCCCCGGCACGCCGGTCAACGACTGGCGCGGCCGCCTGATCACGCCGGGCTTCATCGACACCCACATCCACTACCCGCAGACCGACATGATCGCCTCGCCGGCGCCGGGCCTGCTGCCGTGGCTGGAAACCTATACCTTCCCGACCGAGCGGCGCTTCGAGAATCCGGAATACGCCCGCGACGTGGCGCGCTTCTTCCTCGACGAGCTGCTGCGCTGCGGCACCACCACCGCGCTGGTGTACTGCACCGTGCATCCGGGCTCGGCCCAGGCCTTCTTCGAGGAAAGCCACGCGCGCGACCTGCGCATGGTGGCGGGCAAGGTCCTGATGGACCGCAACTGTCCCGAATACCTGCGCGACACGGCCGAATCCGGCGCCCGCGACAGCGAGGACCTGATCCGCCGCTGGCACGGCACGGGGCGCCAGCTGTACGCCCTGACGCCGCGCTTCGCGCCCACCTCCACGCCCGAGCAGCTCGGCCTGTGCGGCGAGCTGGCCAAACGCTACCAGGACGTGTTCATCCAGTCGCACGTGTCGGAGAACCGCGACGAGGTGAAGTGGGTCATGGGCCTGTTCCCCGGCTACCGCAGCTACCTGGACATCTACGACCGCTACGGCCTGCTGCGGCCCCGCTCGGTCTACGGCCACTGCGTCTGGCTGGACGACGACGACCGCCGGCGCATGCGCGACGCGGGCGCCGTCGCCGCCCACTGTCCCACGTCCAACCAGTTCCTGGGCAGCGGCCTGTTCGATTTCGCGGCGGCCAAGGACTTCGGCATGCCGGTGGCCCTGGCCACCGACGTGGGCGGCGGCTCGTCCTTCTCCATGCTGCTGACCATGAACGAGGCGCACAAGATCGCGCGCCTGTCGGGCCACTACCTGACGGCGCGGCGCATGTTCTGGCAGGCCACGCAGGGCGCCGCCAAGCACCTGGGCCTGACCGGCCGGATCGGCACGCTGGAGCCGGGCGCCGAGGCCGACTTCATCGTCCTGGACCCCAAGGCCACGCCGCTGCTGGAGCGCCGCAGCGCCCTGGCCGAATCGCTGGAGGAACTGCTGTTCGCCCTGGCGATGCTGGGCGACGACCGCGCCATCGCCGCCACCTACGCGGCGGGGCGGGAGGTGCACCGGCGGGGGTAAGAGGCAGTTCCCTGTCTTCCGTCCACCTCGCGGCCTGCAGGCCGCCCGGACCCGCCCGGCGCGGAACCGCCCGTGGGCATGATCCGGTGGCCAGGCTCATCCCGGCGGCAAAAGTTCACGCAGACCTGCCATAATCGGGCGCATGGAAAAATTCATCGACACCGCGCGCCCGACCCGGCTGCCGCCGCTGATCCCGTTCTCCAGCTACGAGGACGCCGACGCGGCGGTGGACCGGCTGCTGGAAATCTACCGGCGCAACACCGCCTTCATCCGCGACGCCTTCCGCGAATACTGCGTCAACGGCCTGGAGACCGGCCAGCGGGTGCGCGCCTGCTATCCGGCGATCCGCATCCGGGTGCATTCCTACCAGGAAATCGACAGCCGCCTGTCCTACGGCCACCTGGTCGAGCCGGGCGTCTACATGACCACGGTGACGCAGCCCGGCCTGTTTCACGACTACCTGCGCGAACAGGTGCGCCTGCTGCTGCGCAACCACGGCGTGCCGGTGGAGATCGGCGAGTCCGACCTGCCCATCCCCCTGCACTTCGCCTTCCCGGAAGGCGAGTACGTCGAGGGCGAGTACTCCGAGGTCCCGGGCCACACCCTGCGCGACCACTTCGACGTGCCCGACCTGGCGGTGACCGACGACGCCATCGTCAACGGCACCTGGCGCGGCCGCGCCAACCAGGCCCGCCCCCTGGCGCCCTTCACCGCGCCGCGCATCGACTATTCCCTGCACCGGCTGCAGCACTACACGGCCACGGCGCCGGTGCATTTCCAGGACTTCGTGTTGTTCACCAACTACCAGTTCTACGTCGACGGCTTCGTCCAGTGGGCGCGCGAGACGCTGGCCCGCGGCACGGGCGGCTACACGGAACTGGTCGAGCCCGGCAACCGCATCGTCACGCGCGACAACCTGGATGAGCCCCGCACGGGGCCGGTGCCGCTGCCGCAGATGCCGTCCTACCACCTGAAGCGCCCGGGGCACACCGGCATCACCCTGATCAACATCGGCGTGGGGCCGTCCAACGCCAAGACCATCACCGACCACGTCGCCGTGCTGCGGCCGTCGGCCTGGCTGATGCTGGGCCATTGCGCGGGGCTGCGCACCACCCAGCGGCTGGGGGACTACGTGCTGGCCCACGGCTACGTGCGTCAGGACCACGTGCTGGACGACGACCTGCCCCTGTGGGTGCCGGTGCCGCCGCTGGCCGAGGTCCAGGTCGCCCTGGAGCAGGCCGTGGCCGACGTGTCCGGCCTGTCGGGCTGGGAACTGAAGAAGATCATGCGCACCGGCACGGTGGCCACCATCGACAACCGCAACTGGGAACTGCGCGACCAGCAGGAGCCGGTGCAGCGCCTGTCGCAGTCGCGCGCCATCGCCCTGGACATGGAATCGGCCACCATCGCGGCCAACGGCTTCCGCTTCCGCGTGCCCTACGGCACGCTGCTGTGCGTGTCGGACAAGCCGCTGCACGGCGAACTCAAGCTGCCGGGCATGGCCACCGCCTTCTACCGCACCCAGGTCAGCCAGCACCTGCACATCGGCATCCGGGCGCTGGAACACCTGCGCGAGATGCCCGGCGAGCGCCTGCACTCGCGTAAATTACGCAGTTTCATCGAAACGGCGTTCAAGTGAGGGACGGGCGCCGGCCACGCCCACGATCAGCCGGCGCATCCATTGGGTAGCCGGGTCCATGTCGCGGTACTGGTGCCACTGCAGGCTCCAGCCCGCCTTGGGAAGATGCACGGGCAGCGGCAGGATGCGCAGCGGCATGTAGTGCGCCCACAGGTACGCCAGCCGGCGCTGCAGGGTCGCGATGCGGTTCGTGCCGATCACATAGTGGGGGATGGCCGCATAGGTCGTGGACACGACTTCGGCCTTGCGCTCGATACCCGATTTTTTGGTCAGCGATTCATCCAGGCTGGGGTTGAGCTGGCTGCCGAAGCGCACCATCACGTGGCCCATGTCCAGGTATTGCCGCGCGCTCAGGGTCTCGCCGACCATCGGGTTGCCCTCCCAGCATACGCAGACGAAGTCTTCCGTGAAGACATGGCACGAGGGGTGTCCCTGAGCGATGAAGTGATCGGGCAGCAGGACGAAGTCGGCCTCGCCGCGTTCGAGTTGCTCGAGCGGATCGTCGGAGGGCGTCAGGATCTCGAAGCTGATGCCGGGAGCGTCCCGGCTGGCGGCGCGGATGACGTCGGGCATCAGCACGGTGGACGTGTAGTCGGACATGACCAACGTGAATTTGCGTTCGGCGACGGCCGGATCGAATTCCGGCCGCATGTCGATCGTGGTCTGGATCTGGATCAGGGTGGCCCGCACGGGCCGGACCAGGCTTTCCCCCAGCGGGGTCAGCACCATTTTGCGCCCCACCTGCACCAGCAGCTCGTCGCTGAAGAATTCCCGCAGGCGCCCCAGGGCGCCGCTGGTGGCCGACTGGCTGAGAAAGATCTTCTCGCCCGCGCGCGTGATGTTGCGCTCGGTGAGCAGGGCGTCGAGGACCACTAGCAGATTCAGATCGAGCCGGTTGAAACGCATGGCAAATCTCCTCGGTGGCGTGGCGTGGCCGTCTCGCGCGCGTGGATGGCCGCCGCTGGCGTGTTTAGTATCCGTTTCACAGATACTAAACATCGGATCAAACGATTTTTTGGATTGATCGAAAGAATTTACTCTTTCTGACACTTGTTTGCAGGGCGCATTCAGAAGACGCCCGGAAATGCGGTCAGAGGAGACCACGCAGTGTCAGATATCCGCTTGCATACTTGCGGCCGAGATTGCCCGCCGCAGTGCCTGGCCAGCCTGTCGCGGCATCCGGTCGGGCCGCATGCGTACACCGTCGATCTGCATTGCCACGTCCTGGTGCCGGAGGTCGACGCGCTCGTGGCGGCCCAGCCTGCCCGCCAGGCCGAGATCCGCATGCTGGCGGAATCCATGGGAGAGGCCTCCAGGAACCACAACCGCCTCCACATGCTGCCGCATGCCGCGCCCCGGCTGGTGAGCGTCGATTTGCGCCTGAGCGAAATGGATGCCATGGGCGTGGACATCCAGGTTCTGAGTCCATCGCCGACGCAGTATTGCTACTGGGCCGAGCCGGATCTGGCCGAGACCATCGTCGGCGTGCAGAACGAGGCCATCGCCGCATGCTGCGCCCGGTGTTCCCCGCGCTTCCTGGGACTGGGGATGGTGGCCCTGCAGCATCCGGAACTCGCCATCGCGCAGCTGGAGGACGCCGTCTTGCGCCTGGGCCTGCGCGGCGTCGAGATTTCCACGCACGTCGGCCGGCGGGAGCTGAACGATCCCGTCCTGGAACCTTTCTGGGCGCGCGCCGCGGCGCTGGAGTGCGTGGTGTTCATCCATCCCTTCGGCACCGGGCTGGGCAGCCGCCTGCATCAGAGCTATCTGTCCAACATCATCGGGCAGCCCCTGGAAACCACCATCGCCCTGTCGCACCTGATTTTCGGCGGTGTGCTGGACCGTCATCCCAAGCTGCGCATCCTGGCGGCGCATGGCGGGGGCTATCTGCCGCTGTATCCCGGGCGCTCGGACCATGGCAGCCGGGTGCGGCCCGAAGCTGCGGCCATGGCGCGCAAGCCGAGCGACTATCTGCGCCAGATCTGGTTCGACAGCCTGCTCTACGACGCTCAGGCCCTGCGCCATCTGATCGATCGCGTGGGTGCCGGCCAGGTCGTCGTGGGCACCGATTACCCCTTCGACATGGGCGATTACGGCGTCCATGACCTTATCTCGGCCATCCCCGGCCTGAGCGAGGCGCAGAGGGCCGGAATCCTGGGCGGCAACGCGGCCCGGCTGCTGGGGCTGGCGCCGGCCGCGCCCCGCACATCGGCCTGTGAAGAGCCGGCCGGCACACCTACCTATAAATGACGAACGAGGAGACACGATGACCATCGGAGGAAGCATGCGAGCGCGAAATGCGGGCCTGGCCGGACCGCTGCGGATCGGGGCTGCCGGCCTGCTGCTGGCGGCCCTGGGCGCCCCGTCCGCGCAGGCGTTTCAACTGGATCTGGACAATCCCGACGTGCGGGTGCTCTGGGATACCACGGTCAAGTATTCCGCCGCGTGGCGGGTCGAGGGGGCGGATGCCCGGCTGCTTGCCGAGCCGGGGCCCGACTGGCCCAATACGGACGACGGAGACCGGAATTTCCGCAAGCCGGGACTGATTTCCAATCGCCTGGATCTGCTGAGCGAACTGGATTTCGTCTACAAACGGCATTACGGCTTTCGCGTCAGCGGGGCGGCCTGGTATGACACCGAATATATGGGGCGCAACCAGAACGATGCGCCCGGCACGTCCAATATCTGGTCCGGTTCCTACGACCGCTACACGGCCGAGACTCGCCGGGCCCATGGCCGCAACGTCGAGCTACTGGACGCTTTCGTGTTCGGCCGTGCCGATCTGGGCGACAGGCCGCTGACCATGCGCCTGGGACGCCATTCGCTGGTGTGGGGCGAAACCCTGTTCTTCGGCGCCAATGGCATTGCCAACGCCCAGGCGCCCATCGACGTCATCAAGGCGCAATCCGTGCCCGGCACGCAGTTCAAGGAACTGATGCGCCCGGTGAATCAGGTGTCCGCGCAACTGCAGCTCACGCCCAGCGTGGCGCTGGGGGCGTACTACCAGTTCGAGTGGGAGAAAAGCCGCCTGCCCGCTGCCGGCAGCTATTTCTCGGGGGTCGATTTCTTCGGCGATGGCGGCGAGCGGATGCTCGTGGGCCACGCGGGCGGGCCTTTCGCCAACGCCCCCGCGTTCTTCCGCGGCGACGACGTGGAAGCACGGAATTCCGGCCAGGGCGGCCTGCAGCTGAAGTTCCGCATCGGCGAAGTGGATTACGGCCTGTATGCCGTGCGATATCACGACAAGACTCCGCAGCTCTACCTGCGTCCGGCTGCCGGCATGCCGAATTTCGCGACCGGCCGCGTGGGCTCGTATGTGATGGTCTATCCCGAAGACGTGAGCGCCTACGGGATCAGCGCCACGGCCTCGGTGGGCAATGTGAACCTGGCCGGCGAGCTTTCGCTGCGCCACAACGCACCGCTCAGCAGCGATGCCCGGCTGGACGTGACCGGCCTGGCGGACAACCAGGATCGGGCGCTGTATGCCGTGGGCAACACTCTGCACCTGAACCTGTCCGCCATGGTCAGCCTGGGGCCGAACTTCCTGGCGCGCGAGGCCGATCTCATGGCCGAGATCGCCTGGAACCGCGTGACCCGGATCACCAGCAACGAGGATGCCGTGAATCCGAATGCAACCCGGGACGCCTCCAATCTGCGTGTGACCTACACGCCCAAATACCGCCAGGTGTTTCCGGGAGTGGACCTGTCCGTGCCGATCAGCGTCGGCTATGGCCTGCAGGGCAATTCCATGGCCGTAGGGTCCTTCTACGGCAAGCGCGTGGGCGACGTGAGCGTGGGGGTGTCCGGCAGCTACCTGGATGCGTGGCGCTTCGGCCTGAATTACACCCACTATTTCGGCCCCGTGGGCACGTTCCTGGAATACGGATCGGATGGAAACCCGCATGGCTCCTACAAGCAGCACCTGGCGGACCGGGACTTCGTCTCGTTCACGCTGCAGCGCACTTTCTAACCTCCAAGACTGGATGAGACAGCGATGAAATCCCTGTACAAGATTCTGGCGCCGGCCCTGCTGGGCGTGACCTGCCTGACGGCGGCCATGCAGGTCCGGGCCGCCGTCACCGCCGAAGAGGCTGCCCGCCTGAAGACCGACCTGACCCCTCTGGGTGGAGAGAAGGCAGGCAGTGCGGACGGCGCGATCCCCGCCTGGACGGGCGGCCATACCACCCCGATTCCGGGGTTCGTGAACGGCGGCCGGCGGCCCGACCCGTTTGCCGACGAAAAGCCGGTGCTCGTCATCGATGCCGGCAATATGGCGCAGCACGCCGACAAGCTGTCGGACGGCCTGCAGGCGATGCTGAAGAAGTATCCCGACACCTTCCGGGTGAATGTCTACCCGACCCATCGCACCGCCGCCGCGCCACAATGGGTCTACGACAACACGTTCCAGAACGCCACCCGCGCGACGCTGGTGAACGACGTCCCCGAGGGGGCTTACGGGGGCATCCCCTTCCCGATTCCCAAGACGGGGGCGGAAGCCATGTGGAATCATCTGCTGCGCTGGCGCGGCTCGGCTTGGCACGTGGACGTGCACGGCATCCAGGGCACGGCCAGCGGCGATCGGGTGAACTCGGTCATGGCCTCGGGCGATTTCCAGATGCCCTATTACTTCCAGAAAGGCTCGCCTGAAACGATGGGCAAGGTCTTCTGGATGATCCGCCTGTTGAATTACGGCCCGCCGATCCGCGCCGGGGAGGCGATCGTGGGGCGCGAGGCCTTCGATGCGGACGAGACCCAGACCTGGGTGTACCTGACCGGCCAGCGCCGGGTCAAGAAGCTGCCCAACGCCTGCTGCGACACCCCGACCCCCGCCAGCGCCGGCATCATGTCCTTCGATCAGGTCGATGTGTTCACCGGCCGGCTGGACCGCTTCGACTGGAAGCTCGTGGGCAAGCAGGAGATGTACGTCCCCTACAACGCCAACCGGGTCCTGCAGCGGCCGCTGGCGGACGTGCTGATGCCGCATCACATCAATCCCGAGGACATGCGCTACGAGCTGCATCGCGTCTGGGTGATCGAGGCGACGGTCGCGGAGGGCAAGCGGCACCTGGCCTCTAAGCGCCGCTACTACCTGGATGAGGATACCTGGACCGCCGTCCTGGCCGATCACTGGGACGCCAAGGGAAATCTCTGGCAGACGGGCTTCGCCAACCCCATCGTCATGCCGGACCTCCCGGCCACCGCGTCGCCGCAGAATTCCGGTTTCTACGATCTCCTGTCCGGTGCCTGGTATTACGACGGCGCCATGAATGAATCCAAGGAGCAATACAAGGTGGTGGGCCGCTACCCCGATACGGCCTTCACGCCCGAGGCAATGGCCGGGGAAGGCATCCGCTGACGCCGGGCGCGCATGGACCGGGCGGCGTCCCGGTCCGTGCCGATCCGGATTCTCCAAGGAGAGATCGAATGAAAGAGACCGTGGTTCCGGCTGCCCGGCCCCGCCATGCCTATCTGCTGCTGCTGTGCGGCTGCATGGCGGTGATGGCTTCGGTGCTGATCGCGCCCAACCTGCCGCTGATGCAGTCTCATTTCGCCGCCGTGCCGGGGGCCGACTATCTGGTGCCGGTGACGCTGACGCTGCCCGCCCTGGTGGTCGCCGTGCTGTCCCTGTTCATCGGCGCCGCCGCCGATCGCGTCGGGCGCAAGGCCCTGCTGGTGCTGGGGATGGCGCTGTACGCTCTGTTCGGCACGGCACCGGTGTGGCTGGATTCGCTGGACCTGATCCTGGCGTCGCGGCTGGGCGTCGGATTGGCCGAGGCCTTGATCGCCATCTGCTGCACCGCCCTGATCGGCGATTACTACAGCGGCCTGCAGCGCGACCGGTATCTGGCGCTGAACACCACCTTTTCCTCGATTTCGGCGGTGTTGTTCCTGGGTCTGGGCGGGGTCCTGGGGGAGTACGGCTGGCGCACGCCCTTCGCCGTCTATGCCGGCAGCCTGGCGCTGATGCTCGCCGTGTCCCTGATGCTGTGGGAGCCGGTCCGCAGGGTGCCTGCGCAGGATGGGGGCGCTGGCGAGAGCGAGGACGAGTTCAGCGCCTCCCGCCAGTGTCTGATCTGCCTCGTGACCGTGCTGGGCGCCGTGCTGTTCATGGCCATCCAGGTCCACATCGGCTACCTCATGGAGGCCGTGGGCGTGCGCTCGCCCGCCGTGATCGGCGGCGTGGCGGCCGCGGGGCAGCTGGCGGTCGTGCTCGGATCCCTGGCCTTCCGCGTCCTGCTGCGGATGGGGACGACCACCTTGCTGCGCCTGGCGCTCAGCTTCGGCGTGCCCGCGGTGGGCTTTCTGATCGTCGGCTCGGCGGCCACGGATCGCGGCGTGCTCGCCGGCGTGCTGGTGACCGGATTCGGTGCGGGACTCATGCTGCCGACCCTGCTGTGCTGGAACATGGAGGGGCTGCCGGGCCGCAAGCGGGCCTTCGGCACGGGAGCCTGGATGGCCGCCTTCTTCGGCGGGCAATTCCTCACCCCGCTGCTCGTGGTGGGGCTGTCGAAGGCGGTGGGAGGGGTCGGGGCCGCGCTGGCCTGGATCGGCCTGGCGGTCCTGCCGGCAGCGCTGATCCTGCTGGTGGTGGCGCTGGCAGCCAGGAAGGCGGCTCATGAATTTTCGATCG
The DNA here is from genome assembly GCF_014203015.1 of Castellaniella defragrans. Taxonomy (GTDB): domain Bacteria; phylum Pseudomonadota; class Gammaproteobacteria; order Burkholderiales; family Burkholderiaceae_B; genus Castellaniella; species Castellaniella defragrans. The sequence continues at coordinate 117,071 of NZ_JACHIB010000012.1, read as the reverse complement.
GCGGCGGTGCGCGGCGCCGGTGATCCCGGCCCGCTTTCATTGCCGCCCAACAGGAGTGTGATGTGTTCAAGTATTTTCCGACCAATTACGTCTGGAATCTTTCGATCAACCTGGCCATCGAGATGGGTGCCCGCATGGGCGAGATCGAGGCCATGTGCGGCCCATTGATGCAGGCTTCACAGCAGCCCGACGCCCAGGGAACCGCGGCCTTCCGCCAGAGCTGGGTCGGCATGGGCGACAGGCTGGCCGAACTGGCGGCCGAAGACGAGGCGCGGGGCCGATCGATCTCCGCGGGCGACAAGCTGCAGCGCGCCTCGATCTACTACCTGACGGCCGAGCGCATGCTGGGGCACGGCGATCCCGAACGCCCTGGCCTGTACGAGCGCACGCAGCAGGCGTTCCGGCGCGGCATCCGGCTGTCCGGCGCCAATTGCGAGCGAGTCGAGATTCCTTATGGCGATGGCCACATCGCCGGTCTTTACGTGCGGGCCGAGGGCGTCCATGGGCGCCAGCCGATTCTGGTGCAGGTCAACGGCCTGGATTCCACGAAGGAAATGAAATATTTTGTGGGGCTGCCGCGCTGGCTGGCGCAGCGCGGCGTGGCTTCGCTGGTGATCGACCAGCCCGGCACGGGCGAGGCGCTGCGCCTGTGGAACATGAAGGCGGTGCACGACAGCGAGCGCTGGGCGAGCAAGGTGGTGGACTGGCTGGAAACCCGTCCGGATGTCGATCCCCGGCGCATCGGCCTGGAGGGGGTGTCGCTGGGCGGATATTACTGCCCGCGCGCGGTGGCCTTCGAGCCGCGTTTCGCCATGGGAGTGGTCTGGGGCGCGAATCACGATTGGCGCGATGTGCAGAAGAAGCGCCTGGCCAGGGAGGGCGACTTCCCCGTGCCGCATTATTGGGACCACGTGCGCTGGGTCTGGGGCGGCGGGACCCTCGAGGAGTTCATGGAGATCGCCGAGCACGTCCACCTGGACGGGATCCTGGACCGCATCCGCGTGCCGTTCCTGGTCACCCATGGGGAGAAGGACTCGCAGATCCCGCTCAAGTGGGCGCAGCGCACCTATGATCAATTGGTGAACAGCCCGCGCCGCGAGCTGAAGATCTTCACGGATCGGGAGGGCGGGGTGCAGCACAGCAGCTTCGACAACAGCGCCAATGCGGGCGCCTATATCGCCGATTGGGTGGCAGAGGCCCTGGGGGGCCGAGTTGCCGTGTGATTCCGGCATTCAGGACGGTTTTCAATTCATCAGGAGGTGGTTCATGAACATCATTGGTTTGGATGAGGTGGTCTTCGGCGTAGAGGACGTGTCTGGATGCGCCCGTTACCTGGAGGACTACGGTTTGCTGCCGGTCGGCGTCTCGGCCGCGGGCGGGCGTTTCGAGGCTCTGGATGGCACGGCCGTCAGGATCGCCCGGTCGGAGGATCCGGCGCTGCCGGCGCCGCTGGAGACGGGCTGCATGCTGCGCAAGACGATCCTGGGCGTGGCGGATGCCGCGACGCTGGAGCAGATCGCGCAGGAACTGGGCAAGGACCGGGAAGTCCGCCGGCTGGACGATGGTTCGCTGGAGTCGGTCGACGACATGGGTTTCGTGCTGGGCTTCCGGGTGACGGTGCGGCGTGCGCACGGCCAGGCGCCCGAGCGGGTGAACGCCCCCGGCGCACCTGCGCAGCGCGGCCCCAATACCCTGGGAGTGGATCTCCAGGCGCCGCGGATCATCGCCCGGACGCTGTCGCACATCGTCTATTTCGTGCCGGATTGCGCCAGGGCGACGGCCTTCTATACCGAACGGCTGGGGTTCCGCGTCACCGACGCCTTTGAAGGCATGGGGCCGTTCATCCAGCCGGCCGGCACGCAGGATCACCATACGCATTTCCTGATCCAGGCGCCGGCCCACATGCAGGGGGTCGAGCATTTCACCTTTCATTTCGGCGGCCCGACCGAAGTCCTCCAGAACGGCAGCCGCTTCGTCGAAAAGGGCTACCAGGCCTTCTGGGGGCCGGGGCGGCACGTGCTGGGCTCGAACTGGTTCTGGTATTTCAACAGTCCCCTGGCCTGCCATATGGAGATGGATGCCGACATGGACCTGCATGACGAAGGCTGGACGCCGCGGCGGTGGCCGATCAGCGCGGACAATTCCCAGGCGTTCCTGCTGGGCTATCGCAAGAAGTGGCTGCCGGGTCCCGATTGCCCTCCCAACGGTGATTACCAATGATGGGTGCGCTGGCCGAAGCGCGGGCCGGGACGGCGGGCTGGATCCGCCTGTGTCCCGCGGGCGAGGTGTCCGAAGGGCTGGCGCGCGGCTTCGATCCCCTGGGCGAGGATCGGGATACGGTGTTCGTCGTCCGGCAGGCCGGGGCGCTCCATGCGTGGCGCAATTCCTGTCCGCATATCCCCGGCGCCCCCATGGCCTGGCGCAAGGACGCCTACATGAGCGGCGATGGCACGCGGATCGTCTGCAGCGCCCATGGCGCCCGTTTCCTTCCGGGCAGCGGCCTGTGCGTGCAGGGTCCCTGCCGCGGCGAATCCCTGACGCCGGTTCCGTTGCGGGTGGACGAACGGGGCGAGATCCATATTTATTACGACAAGAGTGAGGAGCAATGATGGCAGCAGTCAATACAGCGCTGGTGGTGGGCGGCGGGTTTTCCGGGATGGCGGCGGCCATCCGGATGCGCAGGGCAGGCATCGCCGTGGATCTGGTGGAAATCGATTCCGAGTGGTGTCCGCTGGGTGCGGGCATCACCATCAACGGCGCCACCTTGCGCGCGCTGGAAACCTTGGGCGTGTACGAGCGGTTCAAGGAGTACGGGGTCACGTCGGACGGGGTGGACGTCTACACGGCGGAAGGCGCGAGCATCGGGCGGCTGCCGACCCCGCCCGTGGTCGGATCGGACGTGCCCGGAGGAGGCGGCATCATGCGCCCCGACCTGGCGCGCATTCTGGCGGATGCGACGCGCCAGGCCGGCGTTTCCGTGCGGCTGGGGACCACCTTCAAGGAGGTCGTCCAGGATGCCGAGGGCGTGGACGTCGATTTCACCGACGGCACCCGGGGCCGCTACGATCTGCTGGTGGGCGCGGACGGCGTGCATTCGCGCCTGCGGGAGCTGTTCTTCCCCGAGGTCGCGCCGCCCGAATATATCGGCCAGGGGGTCTGGCGCGCCGTGCTGCCGCGCCTGCCCGACCTGGCGCGCCCCCGGATGTGGCTGGGCCGCAAGGTCAAGATCGGCGTCAATCCAGTATCGCCCACGCGAATGTACATGTTCCTCACCGAGGAACGGCCGGTGAAGACGCACATCGACGAAGCCACCTGGGCCGATGTCGTGGCCGGTCTGATGCGGCCCTTTACCGCGCCGGACGTCCAGTCGCTGATTCAATACGTCCATGCTCCCGAGGCCGCCATCGATTACCGGCCGCTGGGCAATCTCCTGGTGCCGCTGCCCTGGAACCGGGGGCGCGTGGTCATGATCGGCGACACGGTGGCGGCCACCACGCCGCACCTGGCCTCGGGCGCCGGCATCGGCATCGAAAGCGGCATCGTCCTGGGAGAGGAACTGGGCCGGCATGCGGATCTGCAGGCGGCGCTGGACGCCTTCCATGCGCGGCGCTGGGAGCGCTGCCGGATGGTGATCCACAACTCCGAGCGCCTGTGCCGCATCGAGATGGAGGGCGGCGACAAGGAAGAGCATGGCCGCATCCTGCGGGAATCCATGCAGGCGCTGACGGCGTCCATCTGAGGCGATGGCGCCTTCCGATCGTATGTCCAACACACAGCAGGAGCTGCCATGAGCAGACGTTTCGTCGATCTTTCGATCTTTCTGGAAAACGATGTATTGTCCGATCCGCCGCCGTTGGCGCCCAAGATCACCTACATGACGCACAAGGATACTTTGCACGAATTCCTGGACATGATTCCGGGAACCGTCGCGGAGGACTACCCCGACGGAGAGGCCGCCGCCGCCGAATGGGTGACCCTGACGACGCACAGCGGCACGCACCTGGATGCGCCCTGGCATTTCCATTCGACCCAGGACGCCGCCCTGGGCGAGTGCAAGCCCTCCTGGACGATCGATCAGGTCCCTCTGGAATGGTGCTTTCAGCCGGGGGTCAAGCTGGATTTCCGCCATTTTCCTGATGGCTACGTGGCGACGGCGCAGGACGTGGCCGACGAGCTCGAACGGATCGGCCATGTGCTGCAGCCGCTCGATATCGTCCTGGTCAATACGCGCGCGGGAGAGCGCTATGGCCAGGGAGACTATGTGCAAAGCGGCTGCGGCATGGGCCGCGAGGCGACGATGTACCTGCTGGAGCGCGGCGTGCGCCTGACGGGCATCGACGCCTGGAGCTGGGATGCGCCGTTTTCCCATACGGCGCGCAAGGTGGCGCAGACCGGCGACAAATCGCTCATCTGGGAAGGCCACAAGGCCGGGCGCGACATCGGGTATTGCCACCTGGAAAAACTGCACAACCTCGAATCCTTGCCGCCGGATGGCTTTTTCGTCAGCTGCTTTCCGCACAAGGTGCGCGGCGGGTCCGCTGGCTGGACGCGGGCCGTGGCGATTTTCGACGATGCGCTGATGGCGTTGCCGCGCTAAGCCGGCCCGCCTCCAGTGGGGCAACCCTGCCGCCTTGCGTGGTGGGGTTGCTTTTTTTCGCCGGGCGCAGTGTCCCGCCCGGCATCTCAACCCCGGCACCTCATTGGGCAATCCATCGGTTTGGCGGATTCCTCGAATCTCAAGAAACGATTTTTCGGATACCTGGCAAGCCGCTATCTTGAGCGGGTGCGGCGTACGAAGCGAAAACAGTCTTCGGCGCCGCGGCAGTCCCGGACACGGCTGCCGATTTCTGGAGACAAGTAGTGAAAAGCGGAATATTTCGCGGCCGCAGGCCGGCCGCCCTCATCGCGGCCGGCGCCGCGGGCCGGCGGGTGCTGCCGGGACTGATCCTGATGGGCGCGGCGATTTTCGGCCTGGCTGCGCCGGGCGCTAGCCGGGCCATGCCCGAAGCCGATGAACGCCCCGCCCTGCGGGTCGAGCATCCCGAGCGCGCCGCCCTGCAGGCGATCGCGCGGGCGGGGTCGCGGGTGGTGGCGGTAGGCGAGCGCGGCCTGATCCTGTGGTCCGACGATGCCGGCCGCAGCTGGCGCCAGGCGCAGGTTCCCGTGAGCGTCACGCTGACCGCGGTCACGTTTCCCACACCGCAGGAAGGCTGGGCGGTAGGACATTTCGGTACGGTGCTGCATACCCGCGATGGCGGGCAGACCTGGGAGCGCCAGCTCGATGGCCGCACGGCGGCGCAGCGCATGCTGGATGCGGCACTGGCACTGGACGCGGCTTCCGAAGGGGCCGCGCGGCATCTCGCGGCGGCCCGCCGGATGGTGGCGGATGGGCCCGACAAGCCGTTCCTGGACGTGTATTTCAGCGATGCGCGGCATGGCCTGGTCGTCGGCGCCTACAACCTGATCCTGAGGACCGTGGACGGCGGACGGAGCTGGCACAGCCTGGCGGCGCAGGTGGAAAACCCGATGGCCTTGCACCTGTATGCCATCCAGTCCACGTCCGAGGGGCTTTACCTGGCGGGAGAGCAGGGGCTGGTGCTCCTGTCCCGCGATGGAGGCGCCCATTTCCGCCAGGTGACCACGCCGTATCAGGGCAGCTATTTCACCTTGCGGGCCAGTCCGCGCGGAGATCTGGTCGTCGCCGGGCTGAGGGGGCGGGCGTTTCGCCGGCCGGCGGGCGGCGAGCGCTGGGAGCCGGTGCCCGTGCCGGAGCATGCCTCCGTCATCGCCAGCGCCCTGGACGACCATGGCCGCCTGCTGCTGGCGACGCAGTCCGGGCAGGTATATGCCAGCACGGACATGGGCCGCAGCCTGAGCGCCCTGGATGCGGTCCGGCTGCCGCAGGTGACGAGCCTGACCCTGCTGCCGGAAGGCATCCTGCTGGCGACGACGCTGCAGGGCATCGTCAGGAAGTCCGCCGAATCCCTGATCCTGCGCGATTGAAGGAAACACCATGCATATTCATTCTTCCGCCGAGCAGCCGGTCGTCGCACGCCTGGCTGATTTCGACCGGGCGTCGGGCTCCGGGCTGGAGCGCGTGCTGTTCAATCACCGCCTGCTGGTGGTGGTGTCCTGCCTCCTGGTGTCGATCCTTCTGGGGTGGCAGGCGCTGGGCCTGCGCCTGAATGCCAGTTTTGAAAAGACGATTCCAACGGGACACCCTTACATCGTCAACTACCTGGCGCACAAGCAGGATCTCCAGGGCCTGGGCAATGCGGTGCGGATCGCCGTCGAGCACGAGGGCGCGAGCATCTACGACGCCGCCTACATGGAAACGCTGCGCCAGATCAACGATGCAGTGTTCCTGCTGCCCGGCGTGGACCGGGTTGGCATGAAGTCCCTCTGGACGCCCGGCACCCGCTGGGTCGGCGTCACCGAGGACGGCATGGAGGGCGGCCCGATCATCCCCGACGGCTACGATGGTTCCGCCGCCAGCCTGAGGCAGCTCGAGGCCAATGTGATGCGTTCGGGCGACGCGCAGCAGATCGTGGCCCGCGATCGGCGGTCCAGCGTGATCTTCGTGCCCCTGCTGAGCCGGCTGCCGGATGGCGCCGAGCTCGATTACGACCGCCTGTCGCAGCAGCTCGAGTCCATCCGCACGCGCTTCCAGGGCAATGGGATCGCCATCCACATCACCGGGTTCGCCAAGATCGTGGGCGATCTGATCGCCGGGCTGCAGGAAGTGCTGCTGTTCTTCGCCCTGGCGATACTCATCGCGACAGCAGTGGTCTACTGGTTCACGCGTTGTGTGCGTTCCACGGCGCTGGTGGTGCTCAGTTCGCTGGTGGCGGTGCTGTGGCAACTGGGCCTGGTGGCAGGCCTGGGCTACGACCTGGATCCTTATTCGATGCTGGTGCCGTTCCTGGTCTTCGCCATCGGCATGAGCCATGGTGCGCAGAAGATGAACGGCATCATGCAGGACATCGGCCGGGGGACGCACAAGTACGTCGCCGCGCGCTATACCTTCCGCCGGCTCTTCCTGGCGGGGCTGACCGCGCTGCTGGCCGACGTGGTCGGATTCGCCGTGCTGCTGGTCATCGATATCCGCGTCATCCAGGAACTGGCCATCGCCGCCAGCCTGGGGGTGGCCGTCCTCATCTTCACGAACCTGATCCTCCTGCCGATCCTGCTGTCCTACACCGGCGTGAGTCCGGCCGCCGCGGCCCGCAGCCTGCGGATCGAGCAGCGGGCGGAAATGGGAGAGCGGCACCCCTTCTGGCGGATGCTGGACCGGTTCACGCGCGGCCGCGGCGCGTGGCTGGCGGTATCCGCTGCCGTGGCGTTGGGCGTGCTGGGCGTGCTGGGCAGCCGGCAGCTCAAGATCGGCGACCTGGACCCCGGGGCGCCCGAACTGCGGGCCGATTCCCGCTACAACCGCGACGTGGCCTTCCTGAACGACCATTTCGGGGCCAGCAGCGACGTCTTCGCCATCATGGCGGAGACGCCGAAGGGCGGCAGCGCCAGCTGTGCGAACTATGAGGCCCTGCGCCGGGTGGACACGCTGGAGTGGGAACTGCGCCAGCTGCCGGGGGTGGAATCGACGCAATCGCTCGCGCGTCTGAACCGCTTCATGCTGATGGGGCTCAACGAGGGCCATCCGAAATGGCAGGCGCTGATCCGCAATCAGGAAATGCTCAATTTCGCGACGGCCAGCGCGCCCCGGGGCGTGTACAACGATGCGTGCGATCTGCTGACCGTGTACGTCTATCTGCGGGACCACAAGGCCGACACTTTGACGCGATTGGTGGATCACGTCGAGGCCTTTGCCGCCCGCAACGACGGCGAGGCGGTCCGGTTCAAGCTGGCCGCCGGGACTTCCGGCATCGACGCGGCGACCAATATCGTGGTCGAGCAAGCCTGGCGCCGGATGCTGCTGCTGGTCTATGGCGCGGTGGTCGTGCTGTGCTTCGTCACCTTCCGGTCCTGGCGCGCGGTGCTGGTGGCGGTCCTGCCGCTCATGCTGACCTCGGCCCTGGCCGAAGCCCTGATGGTGTGGCTGGGGATGGGGGTGAAGGTGGCGACCCTGCCGGTGATCGCCCTGGGCGTGGGGATCGGCGTGGACTATGCCCTGTACATCCTTTCGGTCACGCTGGCGCAGATTCGCGCGGGACGCAGCTTGTCGCAGGCGTACTACGAGGCCCTGGCCTTCACCGGCAAGGTTGTCCTGCTCACGGGGCTGACCCTGGCTGCCGGAGTGGCCACCTGGGCTTTCTCGGCCATCAAGTTCCAGGCCGACATGGGCATTCTGCTGGCCTTCATGTTCCTGTGGAACATGGTGGGCGCCCTGGTCCTGCTGCCGGCGCTGGCCTACTTCCTGCTGCCCGAGGCTTCGTCCCGGCAGGCATCCGGCGCGTGGGGACTTCGGGGCCGGCCAAGCTGGTTCCGGCGCAAAAGGCAAACGCATTCATTCAAGCAAGAACGGAGTGTTTCATGATTCATTACATCAAGCGGGGCAAGTCGAAGGCGGTCAAGGCCGAACTCGATGCCCGGGTCCGCGCCACGGTCGAAGCCATTCTGGCCGACGTCGAAGCCCGCGGCGACGCGGCCGTCCGCGAGTATTCCGAAAAATTCGACCAGTGGGCGCCGGAGTCGTTCCGCCTGAGCGAGGCCGAAATCCGGGCGTGCATCGACAGCCTGCCTGCCGGCACGCTGGAGGACATTCGCTTCGCCCAGGCGCAGATCCGCCGCTTCGCCCAGATCCAGCGCAATTCCATGCACGACGTCGAAGTGGAGACGCTGCCGGGGGTGGTGCTGGGGCATCGCAACATCCCGGTCAATTCCGTGGGGTGCTACATACCGGGCGGCAAATATCCGCTGATCGCATCGGCCCACATGAGCGTCCTGACGGCCAAGGTGGCCGGCGTCAAGCGCGTGATCGCCTGCGCGCCTCCGTTCCAGGGCCGGCCGTGCCCCGAAATCGTGGCGGCCATGCACCTGGCGGGGGCGGACGAAATCTACTGCCTGGGCGGGGTGCAGGCCGTTGCCGCCATGGCCCTGGGCACCGGCAGCATCCCGGCGGTGGACATGCTGGTCGGACCCGGCAATGCCTATGTGGCCGAAGCCAAGCGGCAGTTGTTCGGCCGGGTCGGCATCGACCTGCTGGCGGGGCCGACCGAGACGCTGGTCATCTGCGACGATTCGGTGGACGCTGAACTGGTGGCCGTCGACCTGATGGGCCAGGCCGAGCATGGGCCGACCTCGCCGGCGTATTGCATCACCACCAGTCGCAAGATCGCCGACGAATTGCCGGAGGCGATCGAACGGGTCCGCGCTCGCCTGCCGTCGGCCAGCGTGCTGGAAGTCTCCTGGCGGGATTACGGCGAGATCATTCTGTGCGATACCGATGGGGAAGCCCTGCAGGAAGCCGAGCGGCTGTGCTCCGAGCACGTGCAGGTGATGACCCGCGATCCCGACTGGTACTTGCGCAACATGACCTGCTATGGCGCCTTGTTCCTGGGGCATCGAACCAACGTGAGCTATGGCGACAAGGTCATCGGCACCAACCACACCCTGCCGACCCAGGGAGCCGGCCGCTACACCGGCGGGCTGTGGGTGGGCAAGTTCATCAAGACCCATACCTACCAGCGGGTGCTGACGGACGAGGCCAGCGTCATGATCGGCGAGTACTGTTCCCGTCTGTGCGGCTATGAGCAGTTGAGCGGGCACAAGGAGCAGGCGGACATCCGCGTGCGCCGGCTGAAGGCGGCCTGACGTGGCCGGGAGCCTGCTGGGCAAGGTAGCGGTGGTCACGGGCGGTGCCGGCGGCATCGGCGCCGCCATCTGCGAGGCGCTGGCCGCGGCCGGCGCCAGCGTCGTGGTCGGCTATCACCATGGCCGTGCGCGTGCCGATGCGCTGGCGGCCGCCTTGCCGCGCGCCGTTCCGGCGCACAGCGCGCGTCGCGCGCCCGTGACGGACAGCGCCGCCCTGGAGGATCTGGCGCGGCAGGTCCGGCAGCACTACGGACGCTGCGATGTGCTGGTCAATTGCGCAGGAACGACCCGGTTCGTGCCGCATGCGCATCTCGATGAACTGGACGACGCACTGATCGACGAGATACTTGCGACCAACGTGCGCGGCCCCTACGCGGCGATCCGTGCGTTCCGCTCCCTGCTGATGGCGCATGGTTACGGGCTGGTTGTGAACATCTCGTCGATTGCGGCGGTCAGCGCCATGGGCAGCAACGTCATGTACTGCGCCTCCAAGGCCGCGCTTGACAACATGACCCGCTCGCTGGCCCGGGCGCTGGCGCCGCATGTCCGCGTCGTGTCGGTATCGCCCGGCCTGGCGGAGACCGATTTCGTCCGGCAGATGGATCCTGGCTGGCATGCGGAACAGGCGGGACGCACCCCGCTGGGCCGGCTGGCCGAACCCCGGGAGGTCGGCGCCGCCGTGGTGGCGGCGGCCACCAGCCTCGCCTTCACCACGGGAGCCGTCATTCCTGTCGATGGCGGTCGCCAGCTGGGATGATCCGCGAAGAATTTTTCAGGAGTTGCAAGATGAAATTCGCAAGCATCAGAAATGGTGAGCGGGACGGCGCACTTGCGCTGGTTTCCCGGGATTTGAGCCGTGCGGTCATGGCGGTGGACATTGCGCCGACCCTGCAGGCGGCACTGGAGCGGTGGCAGGCGCTGGAACCCGTGTTGCGGCAGCGGTACGAGCTGCTCGATGCAGGGCGGGCTCCCGACAGCTTCGCCTTCGATCCGGCGCGTGCCCTGGCGCCGTTGCCGCGCGCCTACCAGTTCGTGGATGCCTCCGCCTTTCTCAACCATGGCAACATCATGGAGGAGGCCTACCGGCTGACGGTCAAGAAAACACCGGGCGTCCCCATCCTGGTTCAGCGCCAGAGCGATGATTTTCTGGGGGCGCAGGACGATTATCCTTTTCCGCAGGAATCGGACCAGGGCGATTTCGAGGGCGAGGTCGCCGTCGTGCTCGATGATGTTCCGATGGGGGTCGATCCCGGGCGGGCCTTGTCCCATGTTCGTCTGCTGATGCTGTTCAACGACATGAGCATGAGGGCGCACCTGTTCCGCGAGCTGTCCATGGGCTTCGGCTTCATCCAGGCCAAGCCATCCACGGCATTCGCTCCGGTCGCTGTCACGCCCGACGAGCTGGGTGCGGCCTGGTCGGGTGGACGGGTGGCGCTGGACCTGCACGTCAGCCGCAACGGCGAGCCATTCGGCCACCCCAACGGGCGCGAGATGGATTTCGGTTTCGGCGAATTGGTGGCTCACCTGGCGTACAACCGCAACCTGCGGGCGGGCACCATCCTCGGATCGGGCACCTTCTCGAACCGCAATCATCGCGCGGTGGGCTCCGCCTGCCTGGCCGAGCGGCGCGCGGTCGAAGTCATCGATCAGGGCGCGCCCCGGACACCCTTCCTCGCATTCGGGGAACGTTTGCGTTTCGAGATGTTCGGCGAGGATGGACGGAGCGTCTTCGGGGCGATCGACCACCGCATGGTGCCCGCGAAGGCCGCGGCCTGAAGGAGACCGGCTGCGCGACTGATGGTTTTCGTCCGGCCGCCGGTGGCCCTGCCAGCCCGTCGTGCGAGCCGGCCATCAAGGCCGGATGCGGCCGCAGGGCGAGGATCGTCGTAAACTGATCGGCTTTCGGCCTCAGGCCGTCATCGAAGCCCGGTGCGAGAGACGCTCCGAACGGGGGGATGATGCGGCCAGGGCGCCTGGATTCAGACATGACGGAGGCCGGCACGCCGATCCGCCGGGCGCCGCCGGCCCGGACGGGAGGCCGTGCCGCTGGGCGCACGGATCGAGGTCTCGCGGCTTCCGTCGCTTTGCCATAAGGGACTGACACCATGGCCATTGCGGCATCGGGCGCCTATGCGCTGGGAACTTTTTCGCTTGCGGGTTCGCCCGGTTTTCCGGGGCTGGTGATGGACGGCAAGGTGCTGGCATTGGCGGGGCTGCAGCCTTTGTCCCGGCGCCTGGGAACTCCCCTGACGGGCATCGAATCCCTGCTGACGATGCTGGACGACTGGGCCGGCAACGCTCTTGCTCTGTCGCGCCTGGCGGACCATCTCGCCGGCTGCTGGACGCATGGGCAGGGACTGCCCGCCGAACCGGTCGACGTGGGCCGCCTGCGCGTGCATGCGCCCATCGAACGGCCGCGACAGTTCTTCTGTTCGGGCGCCAATTATCGCAAGCACGTGATCGACCTGATCGTGGATCAGCGCGGCGATCCGGCCACCCAGGGCATGTCGGCCGATGAATGCCGGGCCTATGCCGTGCGCTTGATGGACGAGCGTGCCGAGCGCGGCGCCCCCTACATCTTCACCAAACCCTGGTCCGCGATCGCCGGACCGTACGATCCGATCCGGATTCCCGGCCATGTCGAGCAGCCCGACTGGGAGCTCGAACTGGCGGTCGTGATCGGCAAGCCCTGCTACCGGGTGTCGCGGGACGAGGCCCGGGATTGCATTGCTGGCTACACGATCGTCAACGACATCACGAACCGCGCCCGGGTGCATCGCCAGGACCTGAAGGCGCTGGGCACCGACTGGGTGATGGGAAAGGGGCTGCCGGGTTTCAGTCCGATGGGACCGTATCTTGTGCCGGCCTCCCAGGTTCCCGACCCGCAGGATCTGCGCATCACCCTCAAGCTGAACGGCCGGGTCATGCAGGATGAAAGCACGGCCGACATGATCTTCACGATTCCGCGGCTGATCGAATACCTGAGCAGCCAGGTGCAGCTCTGGCCGGGAGACATCCTGATCACCGGTTCGCCGGCGGGCAACGGCACGCACTTCGGGCGTTACCTGAAGCCTGGCGACGTACTGGAAGGCACCATCGGCGGGCTCGGGATGCAGCGCAACGTCTGTATCGCGTCCGAGGCTGGGATGGCCTGAATCGGGCAGGGCGCCCCGGTGCCGGCGTGCGCGCGTCCGTCTGGCGGGGCATTCCGGCGCATCGGATGGCCTGTGTCGGATGGCCTGCCGTGCACGCGGTGGACACGCGGTAGACTATCCCCTTTTTGCTGGCTGTCTCCATCCATGGCCCTGCGCTCCACCGTCTACAAAGCCGAACTCCACGTCGCGGACAACGACCGCGCCTACTACGGCAGCCATGCCGTCACCGTCGCGCGGCACCCGTCCGAGACCGACGAGCGCCTGATGGTGCGGCTGCTGGCCTACGCCCTGTGGGTCGAGGCCGACGAGCGGCTGGTCTTCACGCGGGGGCTGAGCGACACCGACGAGCCCGATCTTTGGAACCTGGACCTGACCGGCGCGGTGCGCCAGTGGATCGAGGTCGGCCTGCCCGACGAGCGCCGCGTGCTGAAGGCCTGCGGCCGGGCGGACCGGGTGATCGTGCTGGCCTACGGGCGCGGCGCGGACGTCTGGTGGTCCGGGGTGCGCGGCAAGCTGGAGCGCGCCGCCAACCTGCAGGTCCATGTGCTGGACACGGAGGCCACGCGCGCCCTGGCGGCGCTGGCCGAACGCAGCATGAGCCTGAGCGTGAACGTCACCGACCGCACGGCCTGGGTGTCGTGCGAGCGTGGCGACGCGAGCCTGGACGTGCGCTGCCTGCGCGAGGCGGAATGAGCCTCCGGCGGGGCGGGCCCGTCCGGCCGGCGCGCCGGATCAGGCGGCCGCCCGGTCCAGCGCGTCGAATTCCTGGTCGCTCAGGCTGACCTGGGCGGCCGCCACGTTCTGGGCCAGGTGGTCGGGATTGGCAGTCCCGGGGATGGGCAGCATCACCGGCGAGCGCTTCAGCAGCCAGGCCAGGGCGATGGCGCTGGTCGTGACGCCGTGGTGCCGGGCGATGTCCTCCAGCTTGGAGCCGGGCCGTGCCAGCTTGCCCGCATTCAGCGGATACCAGGGAATGAAGCCGATGCGGTGTTCGGTGCAGTAGTCCAGCACGGCCTCGCTTTTGCGCTCGCCCAGGTTGTACTGGTTCTGCACGGTGGCGACGGGAAAATACTGCTGGGCTTCCTGGATGTCGGCCGGCTGGACTTCGCTCAGGCCCACGTGGCGGATCAGGCCTTCGCGGCGCATGTCGGCGATCGCCTGCAGCTGGGCCTGGCGCGATGCGCCGGGGTCCAGGCGGTGCAGCTGCCACAGGTCGATGCGCTCCAGCCCCAGCCGGCGCAGGCTCATCAGCACGCACTGGCGCAGGTAGCCGGGATCGCCCAGCGGCACCCATTTGTCGGGGCCGTGGCGCAGCAGCCCGCCCTTGGTGGCGATCAGCAGCCCCGCATAGGGATGCAGGGCTTCGCGGATCAGGTCCTCGCTGACGAACGGCCCGTAGCTGTCGGCCGTGTCGATGAAGTTCACCCCGAGTTCGGGCAGGCGCCGCAGCGTGGCCAGGGCGGCGGCCGGGTCCGCCGGCGGCCCCCAGATGCCGGGGCCGGTGATGCGCATGGCCCCGTAGCCGAGCCGGTGGACGGGGATGTCGCCGCCGATCAGGAACGTGCCGGAGGCGGCCGCATTGGGTGTGGTGGGCATGGGAACCGTCCTGTCATGAGTCGGTGGAAGGAATCATGATAGGACCGCATACGCGGCGGCGCCAGTCAGGCGACCGCGCTCAGGCGACCGCGCCAGTCAGGCGACCGCGTGATAGTGCTTGACGAAGCTGTCGCTGAGGATTTCCCACAGCACCGGCGTGCCCTTGGTGACGAACCAGGAATCGCCGACGCCGAAATGGGTGGACTGGCCGGTGGACTCGTCCGTCAGGCGCACCGCGCCGGTGACGACGGTGGCCTGCTCGTTGAACGGATAGACCATGCGGAACCGGCTTCGGGTGGTGCCGAAGAAGGCGGCGCTGACCGGGGAGTCGGGCGCGCCGTCGGTCATCCGGCCGAAGGCCCGCGGATCGCCTTCGAGGATTTCGGAGCCCAGGTCGGCCACGGTCCCCCAGGGGTCCAGCTGGTCGAGGGTGATGCCTTTGGGGATGGGGGTCAAGCTCATGGGAGGTTCCTGTGTGGAAAAAACGGTGGGTGAAATCAGCGGCGGCCGTTCCAGTAGCCGGAGATCTGGTGCCAGGTCTTGCCGGCGGTCAGCAGCACGGGGCGGAAATGGTCCTTGCCCACGACCCGGATCCGGCGCACCGAGCGGATCAGCTCGTAGCGGTCCGAGCCTTCGTGTATGCCTTCGGCCAGGACCTTGCAGATGATGTGGCTGGGGGTGACGCCGAAGCCCGAATAGCCCTGCACGAAAAACGCGTTGGGGCGGCCCGGCAGGGTGCCGATCTGGGGGAACAGGTTCGGGCTGCAGGCCATCGGCCCGCCCCAGGCGAGGTCGATCTTCACGTCCGCGAGGTAGGGGAAGATCTTCAGCATCAGCCTGCGGTTCCAGGCCTTGAGGTCGAGCGGGATGTGCTCGACGAAGGGGGTGGCCGCGCCGAACAGCAGGCGGTTTTCGTTGGTCACGCGGTAGTAGTCGATGATGGGGCGGATGTCGCTGTAGGCGCCCCGGATCGGGCTGATGCGCCGGATCAGCTCCTCGGACAGGGGCTCGGTCATCAGCTGGAAGGCGTAGGTGTTGATGGTGGTCCGGTGCAGCTCGGGTTCGAGCCGGTTCAGGAAGCTGTCGCAGGCCCAGAGCAGCTTGGCGGCCCGGACGGAGCCCTTGCCGGTGCGCACGGTGATGCGATCGCCGTAGCGCACTTCCAGGGCGGGGCTGTATTCAAAGATCTGCGCGCCGTGGCTCGCCAGCGCCCGGGCCTCGCCCAGCAGCAGGTTCAGCGAGTGGACGTGGCCGCCGCCCATGTGCAGCAGGCCGCAGTGGTAGGCGTCGGTGCCGATGATCTGGCGGACGTCGGCGCCTTCGAGATAGCGGATCTCGTGGCGCGAGCCCAGCGACTTGAATTCCTTCTCCCAGGCCCGCAGGGTCTTCGCCTGGCGGGCGTTGAAGCCCATGTAGCCGTAGCCGTGCTGGAAGTCGGCATCGATGCCGTATTTCCGGATCCGGTCCTTGATGATGTCGGCGCCCATGTCGCTGATCTCGAAGATCCGGCGCAGACCGTCCTCGCCGACGTCCTTGCGGATCTTTTCCAGGTCGTGGCCGATGCCGGCCATGATCTGCCCGCCGTTGCGGCCGGTGCCGCCGAAGCCCAGGTAGCGGCCTTCGAGCACGACGATGTGGGTGACGCCCTTCTCGGCCAGCTCCAGGGCGGTGTTGATGCCGGAGAATCCGCCGCCGATGACCACGACGTCGGCGTCGATGTCGGCCTCCAGCGAGGGAAAGCTCAGGTCGTATTTCCGGGTGGCCGTGTAGTAGGTGGGGGTTTCGATATTGATCATGACAGCGAGGGCGGTGATGACAGCGGGCGTTGGAAACGGCGCGGGGCCGGCGTGGCGCAGGCGCGCGGGCGCCGGTCGAAGGTCGTCGGGCGGCGGGGATATTAGGCGCCGGAAGCGGGGTCGCCGTCTTGCCTGATCGTGCGGCGGGCTTGTCCGGGATTGACAGGCCCCGCCGCCGCGGGCCGGCTACGCCAGCGCGCGCTGGCGGTATTCGCGGGGCGCGAGCGCGTAGTGCTTCTTGAAGGAGCGGCTGAAGTGGGCGGAATCCACGAACCCCCATTTGAAGGCGATGGTGGTGATGGAGTGCGATTTCAGCGCGGGATCGGACAGGTCCTGGGCGCAGCGCTGCAGCCTCCTGTGCTGGATGTAGCGGCAGACGCTGTCGTTCTCGGCCTCGAACAGCCGGTACAGGCGGCGCACCGAGATCTTCATGCGGCGGGCCAGCGCATCGGGGTCGAGCGAGGCCTGGCCCAGGGACTCGTCGATCAGCTGCCGGGCGTATTCCAGCAGGCTGTCGCCCGGCAGGGCCTCCGGGTTCGCCTCGGGCGCATCGTCCGGCGCCAGGGCCGCGGGCAGCAGCTGCAGCAGGGCGTCGCGCAGGGCGTCGGCCTCGGCCTCCGCCGCGCTGGTCAGCGTGCGGCGGCAGAGCTGGTTGACCATCAGGTGCAGCATGCGCCCCGAGGCCCGGCAGGCGGAGATCCTGCCGAAGGGCCGCTGCCCGAGCTTGCGGGTGACCAGGCTGCGCGGCAGCGGCAGGGAGGCGTGCTCGATCAGGCCGATCGGGGTGATCGAGCAGGAGCCCACCGAATCCATCAGCAGCAGTTCGCCCGGCTCCAGCAGGATGCTGCGGTCGTCCTGGGCGATGCGCGCGCGGCCGCTGCGCTGGCTGACCAGGAAGCAGTGCTGGTCGTTGTCGTGGTCCGGCCGGTGGCTGGGGCGGGAAATCAGGCCCGCGTTGGTCTTCAGGTGGGCGACTTCGACGCCCGCGTGGGAGGCCAGGGCGATCCTGCCGATGAACAGCGACGGGTCCAGGGCCGTTCTCGTCTCGAAGTGTCCGCAGATGGCTTGCAGCGCGGCGGTCCAGGTCTCCAGACTGTCGTGAGCCGTCTCTTGCGTGTCCATGGGGATTCCTCCTGCGCGGGGGCCGGGGCTGGCGCACTCTCTATGACTAATATGTTAGTTATACAGAGATCGCCGGCGTCCGGGTATCCGGGCTAATCCGGATCGGCGGCTCAGTGCCGCGCCAGGATGGCCTGCAGGCGCGCCAGGGCGGCCAGCAGGGCGTCGCGCTGCGCCGGGGCGAAGGCGATGTAGCGCCGGAAGGCCGGCATGCGGTTGACGACCTCGCTGCCGGCCATGTGCTCCAGGGTGGCGGTCCAGCCGGCGGCCTGGCGTTCGATGCGCAGGCGCTTGAAGTCCAGCGGCATCAGCGCCGCGCGCAGCGCGGGGTCCTCGCGCAGTTCGGCCAGCAGCGCCTCGGGCGGCGGCGCGCCGCGCCGGGCCGCGTAGCGCAGGCCGGTGCGGCGCCAGGCGCCGGTGTGGCGGACGTCGAGCCGGGCGGGCGCGGGGTGGCGGGCGGGCGCCCGGACGATGAAGTCCGTCAGCACGAGATGCATCAGCAGCTCGGACTGCGTGCGCTCCCGCACCTCGAACACCAGCGCCGCGCCGGGCCGGCCGAAGCGGGCGCCGCGCGCGTCCAGCGGTTCGCAGCGCCAGTCGTGGAAGTCCCGCCGCACGTGCCCCAGCGTGACTCCCGGCCGATAGCCGGCGGGGCCGCGCCGGTCCAGGGCCTCAGACAGCCTTCGCAGCCAGGACATGGGACGGGGCCGGCTGCGCCGCCGCGCGGGCGCGGAATTCCTTTTCGAGGACTTCCTCGACCGGCACGGGGCGGAAGGGATGGACGCGCTGGACGGCCAGGGTCCAGAACAGGGCGTAGGCCGCCGTGCCGCCCAGCATGAGGGCGAAGGACACGTACACGTCCGCGGGATCCATGCCCGGCGGCGTGATGAACCACATGCCCAGCAGCATGCCGGCGCTGGAGACGATCTGCGGCAGGGGGAAGAAGGGCGCGCGGTAGGCGCGCGGCAGGTCGGGGCGGCGGATGCGCAGGATCACGACCGACAGCGTGACCAGCAGGTAGGCGGTGGCCCAGGCGCAGACCGCGGCGAGCACCAGGTTGAGCAGGTGGTCGGCGTTGCCGCCCAGCCAGAGCGCGTGCAGGCAGGGAATCGCCATGGCGACGGCGATGCAGACCACCGGCGTCTTGAAGCGTGGATGCAGGTAGGCGAACAGGCGCGGCAGGGTGCCGTCGACGGCCATGCCGTACATGATGCGCGGGACGCCCGCCATCAGGGTGTTGATGGTGGCGGCGCCGGCGAACAGGAAGCCGATGCCCAGCCAGATGGGGCCGATGTCGCCCATGACCTGGCGCGCGAACTGCGGGATCGCCATCGGCGTGTCGAGCAGGCGGACGCCGAGGGCCGGGTCCAGCAGCACGTTCTCGACCTGGCGCCGCATGGCCGCGCCGTAGATGAACATGCAGGCGGCCACGCCGAACAGGCCCAGGGCCATGGCGCGCGGCAGCACCCGGGCCGAGCGTTTCAGGTCGGGCGCCAGGGGCGTGACGAATTCGGCGCCGACGAACATGAACATGGCCATGCCCACCAGCGACAGGATGGTGAGCGGGTCGGTGCCGATTTCCGAAGCGCCGAACCAGCCGTCGAGCCGGACGGCCGGCGCGGCGAACAGGCCCAGCACGCCGAACGCCATCAGCGTGGTCCACATGCCGAAGGTGAGCACGACTTCGGCCTTGCCGAAGACGCTGACCCCGAAGGCGTTCAGCACGCCGAAGACTAGCACGAAGGCGACCCCCAGCAGCCAGGAGCCGCCGGCCGATTCGGCCAGGGTGTTGAGATGCTCGAAATTGACCAGGGCCATGACGCCCGACAGGATGGTCTCGGCCGTGCCGGCGAAGACGTGCACGATCAGGTAGGCCGAAATGGTGCCGGTGATGGCGAAGAACCGCCCCATGCCGCAGGAAATGTAGTCGTACACGGAGCCGGTCGTGGGCAGGATGGCGGCGGCTTCGGCGAAGGTGGTGGATTGCGCCAGCATCATCACCAGGGCGATCACGATGGCGATGGCGAAGGCGCTGCCGCCCAGGCCGAAGCCCATGGTGGCGGTCAGGATCACGGGGCTGGCCATGATCAGGCCCACGGTGCTGGCCAGGGCCGTGGGAAACCCGATGACGCCCTGGTTCAGGTGGGCGTCGAGTCTTGCGTTGAATGACATGTGCGGACCTCGGCTGTTCGATGGGGCTTCGTCGCGAGCCCCTGCGTCTGCGGCCGGCGGGAAATGGCCGGGCGCTCTCCTTTGCCCTGCGCGCCCGGGATCCGGACGCGGGGATGGTCCACTATTTGCGCATTCCGGTGCGGCGTCTTGACCGGGCCTGCCATGCCGGTTGCCATCCCGGCCCGCGGCCGGGGCGCGGGCTCATTCCCGCGGCACGTTCATTCCAGCAATGCGCTCATTCCAGCAGCGCGCTCATTCCAGCAGCATCTTCACCGACACGATCACCGCCATGATCACCATCAGCACGCGGATCAGCTGGTGGCCGCGCGTGACGGCCAGGCGCGCGCCGATGGTGCCGCCGATCCACTGGCCCGCCAGCATGGGCAGGCCGAAGGCCCAGACGATGTGGCCGCTGGCGGCGAAGAACAGCACCGAGGCGAGGTTGCTGCACAGGTTCAGCAGCTTGGCGTGCGCCGTGGCCTTGACCAGGTTGAAGCCCAGCAGCGTGACGCAGGAGATCGCCAGGAAGGTGCCCGTGCCCGGGCCGAAGAAGCCGTCGTAGAAGCCGATCAGCGGCGCCAGGGTGGCCGCGTACAGGGCGGGCGTGAGGCGCTGGGCGCGGTCCTCGGCGCCGACGCGCGGCGACAGCAGGAAGTACAGGGCGAAGCCGATCAGCAGGAACGGGATCACCTGGCGCAGCACGCCGCCGTCGATGCGGGTCAGGGCGATCCCGCCCGCCAGCGCTCCCAGGAAGGTGGCCAGCATCATTCGGCGGCTGCGTTTCAGGTCGATCTGGCGCATGCGCAGGAAGTGCAGCGTGGCGGCGGCCGAGCCGGCGATGCCGCCGATCTTGTTGGTGGCGATGGCCGCGCCGGGCGGCAGGCCCGCGGCCAGCAGCGCCGGGATGGTGATCAGCCCGCCGCCGCCGGCGATGGCATCGACGATGCCGGCCAGCAGCGCGACGAAGAACAGCAGGACGGCGACGTCGAAGGTGATTTCCATGGGGTGCCGCGGCGGGCGCGTTCAGCCTCGCGGCGCGTCGATGAAGGCGGCGAGCAGGTTCAGGAACGCCTCGGGCTGCTCGAACGGCGCCAGGTGGCCGCTGTCCAGTTCGGCGTAGCGGGCGCCGGGGATGGCGTCGGCCAGGGCGCGCGCGTGCTCCTTGGGCACCATGGCGTCGTGCGCGCAGCCGATGACCAGGGTGGGCGCGGCGATGCGGGGCAGCAGCGGGCGGATGTCCAGGCGCGTGTCGAGCATGATCTGGCGGGTGATGCCTTCCCAGCGGTTGGACACGACGACCGCGTCGGCCCATTGCGCCAGCTGGGCCGCGTCCATGCGCCCGAGGAAGGCGGGGCTGAAGCCGGTGAGCAGGATCAGCCGCGCGAAATCGTGGGGATCGTGGCGGATGAGATTGAGCCAGAGTTCCGACTGCATGCGCATGCGCGGATCCTGGCCGGTGGAGAAGCCGGCGAGCAGGGTCAGGGAGCGGACGCGCCCCGGCTGCGTGGCGGCGATCTGCGCCGCCACGCAGGCGCCCAGCGAGAAGCCGGCCAGGTCGAAGGATTCGGCGCCCGCCGCGTCGGCCGCCCCGAGCACCTGGGCCGCCAGCAGGTCCAGGCTCAGTTCGCCGGCCGGATCGGTGGTCTCGCCCGAGCCGGAATAGTCGGGCCGGATGACGGTGCGGC
This sequence comes from Castellaniella defragrans, assembly GCF_014203015.1. Taxonomy (GTDB): domain Bacteria; phylum Pseudomonadota; class Gammaproteobacteria; order Burkholderiales; family Burkholderiaceae_B; genus Castellaniella; species Castellaniella defragrans. The sequence continues at coordinate 95,777 of NZ_JACHIB010000012.1, read as the reverse complement.
GGGCAGCCAGGGGCGCCACCAGGTGGCCCCAGTTGCTGTCCAGCGTGCCTCCCGTGCCGGCGACCAGCACCAGCGCCGGGCCCTGGCCATCGACGGCGTAGGAAACGTGTGTATCGAGCACTTCGACGACGGGCATGGAGGACTCCTGCGGAAATGAGGGATGGGGACAAGCGAAGGATGGGGACAAGCAAAGCCCGGCGGACGGCGGCCCGCCGGGCGTGGGGCCGTGCGGGGCTCAGCGCTTGGCGATGTCCGCCTGCGCCTGCTGCACCAGGTCGGGGCCGATCTGCTTGGCCCATTTGTCGAACACCGGCTGGGTGGCCTTGGCGAAGGCGCCGATCTGCTCGGGCGAGAGCACGGTGACCTTGACGCCGTGGCCTTCGATTTCCTTCAGCAGGGAATCGTCGGTGCTGGTCACGCCCTTGCGGGCGATGACGATTTCCTGGCGGCCCGCCTCGACGGCGGCCTCGCGCACGATCTTCTGGTCTTCGGGCGACCAGGAATCCCAGACGTCCTTGTTCACCACGAAGATCAGCGGGTCGGCCACGTAGTTCCACAGGCTCAGGTATTTCTGGCCGACGTCGTAGAGCTTGGCCCCGGCGTAGATGGACAGCGGGTTTTCCTGGCCGTCGACGGCGCCGCTGGCGAGCGCGGGCTGGGCGTCGGCCCAGCTCATCTGCGTCGGGTTGGCGCCCAGGGCGGTGTAGATGTCGATGTACAGCGGCGAGCCGACCACGCGCAGCTTCATGCCCTTGACGTCCTCGGGGGTCTTGACCTCGCGTGCCGAATTGGACAGCTGGCGGTAGCCGTTCTCGCCCCAGGCGAGCGGCACCACGCCCTTCTTGGACAGGATGCCGAACAGCTCCTCGCCGACCTTGCCCTGGGTGAGGGCGTCGATGGCGGGGTAGTCGGGCATGAGGAAGGGCAGGGAGAAGAGGTTCAGCTCCTTGACCTGCGGCGACCAGTTGATGGTCGAGCCGATGGCCATGTCGATCACGCCCTGGCGGATGGCGGTGAATTCGCGCGTCTGGTCGCCCTGGACCAGGGAGGTGCCCGGGTAGACCTTGATGTTGATGCGGCCGTTGGTGCGCTCGCGCACCAGGTCGGACCAGATCACCGCCCCCTGGCCCCAGGGGAAGTTGGTGCCCACCACGATGGACAGCTTGTATTCGGACTTGTAGTCGGCGGCCTGGGCCGGCAGGGCGGCGGCCAGGGCCGTGAAGGCCAGCGCGGCGGCGCCGATGAGTCGTTTGAAGCGCATGTCAGTCTCCTCTTTGAAAAATCTCGTGCACGAACCCGCCGGGCGGGTCGCCCGCGGGCCGGGCCTCGCCGCCTGCCCGCGGGCGCCGGCATGGACGTCAGTATCCCAGATAATGCGGCAGCCAGAGCGCGATCTGCGGGAATATCACGACCAGCACCAGGGTGCAGAGCATGCCGCCCACCAGCCACAGCACCCAGGGCACCGTGCTTTCCATCGGGATCCGGGCGATCTTGCTGGACACCATCAGGTTGACGGCCACCGGCGGGGTGAACTGGCCCACCGCCACCATCAGCGTCAGCACCACGCCCAGCCACACCAGGTCCCAGCCGAAAGCCATGGCGACCGGCTGGATCAGCGGCACGAAGATGAGGAAGATCGAGATTCCGTCGAGGAACATGCCGGCCACGATCAGCAGCAGGATGAGCAGCGTCAGCACGCTGTATTCCCCCAGGCCGGAGTGCACGATGGCGTGGGTGATCGGGTCGATGATCGACAGGGTGGACAGCGACCAGGCGAAGATCCCCGCCAGCGTGACGATCAGCATGATGACGGCGGACAGCTCGCCGGCCTCGCGCAGGATGGGGAACAGGTCGCGCACGCGGATGGTGCGGTGCACCAGCATGCCGATGAGCAGGCCGTAGAACACGGCCACCACGGCGGCCTCGGTGGGCGTGAAATAGCCCATGCGCATGCCGCCCAGGATGATGACGGGGGCGGCCAGGCCCGGGATGGCCTCGAACAGGCTGCGCCAGAAGGGCGGGCGGGGCTCGGCGCGGGCGGCCGCGCCCATCTTGTGGCGCCGCGCCAGCCAGACGGCCGGGATGATCAGCCCGATGCCCGCCAGGATGCCGGGGAACATGCCGGCGGCGAACAGGGCGGGCACCGAGGCCTGCGGCACCAGGACCGAATAGACGATCATGGCGATCGAGGGCGGGATCAGGATGTCGGTGGCCGCGCCCGCCGCCACCACGCTGGCCGAGTAGGCGCGGGGATAGCCGGCGCGGTTCATGGCGCCGATCATGATGGCGCCCACGGCGGCGGCGCAGGCCGGGCCGGAGCCGGAGATCCCGCCCAGGAACATGGCGACGGTGATGGCGACCACGGCCAGCATGCCGGGACCGTTGCCGGTGATGGACTGGGCCAGGCGCACCAGCTTGGCGGCGACGCCCGAGCGGTCGAAGATCGAGCCCACCAGCACGAACATGGGGATGGCGAGCAGGGGGTATTTGGCCAGGCCGGCGTAGAAGCTCTGCGACACCGCCATCAGGCCGAACCAGTGGGTGTCGGGATTGGCCAGGGCGATGGCCAGGGTGCCGGCCGCCCCCAGGGCGATGCCCACGGGCACGCCGATCACCATCAGCACGACGAAGAGCGCGAACAGCAGGGTGGGGATCATGCGCGCTCCCAGGCGCGCCGCAGGATGCCGGCCAGGCGCAGGGTGATGACCGCCGACAGCACGGGCAGCCACATGGAATACCACCAGGTGGGCACGCCGATGGCCGGGGAGGTGTCGCCCCAGTTGTATTCGTCCAGCGCCATGCGGCCCAGCAGGACCGTCAGGCCGGCGAAGAACAGCAGCGAGACGGCGCCCGCGGCCAGGGCGTAGCGCCGCTGCCGCGCGGGGCCGCCGCCGTCGGCCAGCAGTTCGATGCGGATGTGCAGCACGCGGACGAAGGCCGAGGAACTGGCGCTCAGGGTGAGCACGATCAGCAGGAAGATGGAGATTTCCTCGGTCCAGGCGAAGGATTCGGCGGTCAGGTAGCGCACGATCACGTTGGCCAGGGTGATGCAGGCCAGGGCGCCCAGGGTCAGCACGGTCAGCCAGTCCTCGAATCGCAGCGGGACGCGCAGGGGGGGATCGGGGGGCGGGACGTAGGCGGGCAGGTCGGCGGAATCGGCGGCGTGGTCGTCGGGCATGGAACGGACGGAGCGGTGTCGGGCCGGATGGCAACACTGAATCCTACTGCGAAACGGCGCGCTTGCCAGTTGGTATGAGTACGGACGCCGAGCCGTCCCCGCGGGCTGCCCGGTGCCGGACGAATCCGGACCGCTTGCGGGCGGCGAGGTGGGGGGTACGGGCGCCGGTTCAGGAACCGTCCGGCAGCGCCAGCATCGTGCCCCGGCATTCGGGCGCGCCGCAGCGGCAGCGGTAGTGGCGCTTGAGCGTGCGGGTGAGCGGCTCGTCGATCACCAGGCCGTAGTCGTAGAGCAGTTCCGCGCCGGCCGGGATGTCGCGCAGCGCGTAGATCGCCACGCGGGTGCCGGCCTCGTTCTCGCGCGCCTCGCAGTTGGGCGCGCAGCCGTGGTTGATCCAGCGCGCGTCGTTGCCGCGCTGGCCGCCGTCGATCACCCGGCCGCTGCTGAGCGAGAAATAGAAGGTGTGGTAGGGGTCGTCAGGATCGACCGGCCAGCGGGCGTCGGCCTGCTCCGCCGTCAGGCGGCGTCCCGCGTATTCCAGGATGCGGGTGCCGGCGGGGATGTCGCGCGCGGCGAAGACGCCGGTGCCGTGCAGGGGCGAGACGCGCACGGCGTGCCAGATCGGGCGGGGGGTGGCCATGGGATGCGGAGGGAAGGAAGCGGACGGGAAAGGGACGGGAAGGGGACCTGAAGGAAGCGGACGCGAAAGAAGCGGGAGCGAAAAGGGATACACTGGCCCCCATTATCCTTGGGATGCTCCACGCAAGTCCACTCGCCCCGGCGGCGATCCCGCCGGGGGCCGACGCGCGCGAGGGGCCGGCGCGGCATCCCGACCTTTCCCGTCCAGGTGAACGCCCGTGAATGCCCCTACCGCCGCCCATGCCGCCGCAACCGTCCCCGTCCTCGACCGCACCGGCGCCGAGGTCCTGCTGGATACCCTGATCGCCCTGGGCGTGGACACGGTGTTCGGCTATCCGGGCGGCGCGGTGCTGCCGCTGTACGACGCCCTGTACGCCGAGCCGCGCATCCGCCACATCCTGGTGCGCCACGAGCAGGCGGCCATGCACGCCGCCGAGGGCTACGCGCGCTCCACGGGCCGCCCCGGCGTGGTCTTCGTGACGTCGGGCCCGGGCATGGCGAACACCACCACCGGGCTGCTGGACGCGCTCTGCGACTCGATCCCCGTGCTGTGCGTCAGCGGCCAGGTGGCGACCGGCGCCATCGGCACCGACGCCTTCCAGGAATGCGACGCGGTCGGGATCTCGCGCCCGGTCACCAAATGGAACGCCCAGGTGCGCCGTTCGGAAGACATCGCCGACCTGGCGGCCAAGGCCCTGCGCCTGACGCGCGCCGGCCGGCCCGGCCCGGTGCTGCTGGACTTCCCCAAGGACCTGCAGATCGCGCGCGTGCCGCCGGAGCATGCCGTCGCGGCGCTGGAGCCCGAGGCCGCCGCCGCGCCGCTCGCGCCCGTGACCGAGGCCGCGCTCAAGCGCGCCGCCGCGCTGATCGCCCGCGCCCGCCGCCCGGTGTTCTACGGCGGGGGCGGCCTGATCAATTCGGGCATCGACGCCTGCCACGCCTTCCGCGGCCTGGTGCAGGAAACCGGGGCGCCCTGCACCCTGACGCTGATGGGCCTGGGCGCCTATCCCGCGGGCGACGCGCAGTTCCTGGGCATGCTCGGCATGCACGGCACGCTGCAGGCGAACCTGGCGATGCACCACGCGGACCTGATCGTCTGCGTGGGCGCGCGCTTCGACGACCGCATCACCGGCCGGCTGTCGGACTTCTGCCCGCACGCCGACAAGATCCACCTGGACATCGACCCGGCCTCGATCGACAAGGTCGTGCGCGCCGACGTGGCGCTGGTGGGCGACTGCTATCCGCTGCTGCGCGCCCTGCACAAGGAACTGGGCCAGTACCCGCTGGAGCCCGGCCGCCTGGACGAATGGTGGCAGCGCATCGCCGTCTGGCAGGCGCGCGACTGCCTGAAATTCCCGCCCTCGGCCGACACCATCCTGCCGCAGGACCTGATGCGGCGCATCGACCGGCTGCTGGCCGGGCGCGACGCCATCGTCTCCACCGACGTGGGCCAGCACCAGATGTGGGCCGCCCAGTACATCGGCATCGACCGGCCCAACCGCTGGCTGACCTCCGGCGGGGCGGGCACCATGGGCTACGGGCTGCCGGCCGCCATCGGCGCGCAGATCGCGCATCCGGACAAGCCGGTGGTCTGCGTCAGCGGCGACGCCTCCGTGCTGATGAACATCCAGGAACTGGCCACGGCCGCGCAGCACCGCGCCCCGGTCAAGCTGATCCTGTGCAACAACGGCCACATGGGCATGGTGCGCCAGTGGCAGGAACTGATCCACGAGGGCCGCTACAGCCACAGCTACAACGCCTCGATCCCGGATTTCGTGGCGCTGGCCGGGGCTTTCGGCTGGGGGGCGGCGCGCGTCGAGCACCCGCGCGACCTGGACGCGGCGCTGGCCGCCTGCATGGCGCACGACGGGCCGTACTTCCTGGACGTGGCGGTGGTGCCGCTGCAGAACTGCTTCCCCATGATGCCGGCCGGCTACGGGCACCAGCAGGTGATGCTGTCGGAAGATACCTGGTACGTGGAGGAATGATTCTGTCGGCGCCTTGCCTGACACGCCCATGCGTCCGGAATGGGCGGGGTTCCCGAGAAGCGTCAGACGCACCGCCCGCCGTCCACCTCCAGGCAGGCGCCGGTGATGAAGGACGCCTCGTCCGAGGCCAGGTACAGGCAGGCGTGGGCGACGTCCTCCGGGGTGGAAAACCGCCCCAGCGGGATGCCGGCGATGAACTTGGCGCGATTTTCCGGCGTGTCGGGCATGCCCATGAATTCCGTCAGCAGGCCGGTGGCGGCGACCACGGGATTGACGCAGTTGACGCGGATGCGGTCCGGGCCCAGCTCGGCCGCCATCGAGCGGCTGGTGGTCACCACGGCGCCCTTGGTGCCGTTGTACCAGGTCAGGCCGGGGCGCGGCCGGATGGCGGCCGTGGAGGCGATGTTCACGAACACGCCGCCGCCCTGGCGCCGGAAATGCGGCACGAAGGCCTGGGCGCTGAGGTAGATGCTCTTGACGTTGATGGCGTAGATGCGGTCGAATTCGGCCTCGGTGACTTCGAGCATGGGCCGGTTGCGGTGGGTCGCGCCGGCGTTGTTGACCACGATGTCCAGGCCGCCGAAATACTCCAGGGCCTGCGCCAGCAGCCCCTGCATGCTGGCGGCGTTGGCGACGTCCACGTGGGCGAAGGCGGCCCGGCCGCCGGCCGCGCGGATCTGCTCGACGGTCTCGCGGCCGTGCTCGTCGTGGATGTCGGCCACCACCACCCGGGCACCCTCTCGGGCGAAGACCGAGGCGATCCCCCGGCCGAATCCCGAGCCGGCTCCGGTGACGATGGCTATCTTGTCGCGCAGGCGCATGGCGTGTCTCCTCGATGAATGTGGACTAGTTCCGGGCATCCTGGCCGTAGCGGATCGCCACGGTCTTCAGCACGGTGAATCCCAGCAGCGCCTCGAAGCCTTTCTCGCGGCCGTGGCCGCTGGACTTGACCCCGCCGAAGGGCAGCTCGACGCCGCCGCCGGCGCCGTAGTTGTTGACGAAGACCTGGCCGCAGCGCAGGTGGCGGGCCATGCGCAGCTGCCGCGCCCCGTCGCGGGTCCAGACGCCGGCCACCAGGCCGTAGTCGGTGGCGTTGGCCAGCGCCAGGGCGTGCGCCTCGTCGCGGAAGGGCTGCGTGATGAGGACCGGGCCGAAGATTTCCTCGCGCGCCAGAGCGCTGTCGGCGGGCACGTCGCGGAACAGCACGGGCTCCTGGTAGTAGCCGTCCGGCGGCGCGTCGTCCAGGATGCGGCCGCGCGCGGCCTCGGCCAGGCCCTCGTCGCGGGCGGCGTCCAGCATGCGGCGCACGCGCTCGTACTGTTTCTGGTTGACCAGCGGCCCCAGGTCGGCGTCCGAGGCGGGCGGACCGGCGCGCAGCGCGCGGAAGCGTTCGGCGACGCGCGCCACGAAGGCGTCGTGGATGCTTTCGTGGACCAGCAGCCGGCTGCCCGCCGAGCAGGTCTGGCCGCTGTTCTGCACGATGGCGTTGACCACCACCGGCAGGGCGGCGTCCAGGTCGGCGTCCTCGAACACGATCTGCGGCGATTTGCCGCCCAGTTCGAGCACCACCGGGCAGTGATGCCGCGCGGCGGCCTCGGCCACCTGCCGGCCGGTGGCGGTGGAGCCGGTGAAGGAGATGTGCCGCACGCCGGGGTGGGCGCTCAGGGCCGCGCCGGCCTCGGCGCCGAGGCCGGTGACGACGTTCAGCGCGCCGGCCGGGAATCCCACGCGGGCGGCCATCTCGGCCAGGTACAGGGTGGACAGGCTGGCGTCCTCGGCGGGCTTGACCACGCAGGCGTTGCCGGCCGCCAGGGAGGCGCCCACGCTGCGGCCGAAGATCTGGACCGGGTAGTTCCAGGGAATGATGTGGCCGGTGACGCCGTGCGGCTCGCGCACCGTCAGCGCCAGCGTGCCGGCGTCGTAGGGCAGGGTGTCGCCATGCAGCTTGTCGCAGGCGCCGGCATAGTATTCGAGGTAGCGCGCCAGCGCGGCGACGTCGTTGCGCGCGGTGCCCAGCGTCTTGCCGGTGTCGCGCGCCTCCAGGCGGGCCAGCTCGCCGGCCTCGTCCAGCACGGCGCGGCTCCAGGCCGCCAGCAGCCGCCCGCGGTCGCGGGCGCAGGTCATCGCCCAGGGGCCCTCGAAGTGCTCGCCCATGGCCGCCTGGGCGGCCCGCACGGCCGCGTCCACGTCCTCGGCCGAGCCGCGCGCGATGCGGTCGAATTCCCGGCCGTCCGCCGGGTCGATGACGGACAGGGTGCGCTCGCCGGGCACGGGCCGGCGGGCGTTGGCGATGAAGTGGTGGGCGGGCATGGCGGAGTCCTGGCGAATGGCGGTGCGGTGCGAATGGGGCGGTCGATGCGGTCGGCGGGTCCTCGGCGGGCGGCGGCTGGCGGCGGTGCGCTCAGCGGGCGCGGGCGACGTGGTCGGCGATCGCGCGGCCCATGTCGGCGGTGCGCGCCGCGCCGCCCATGTCCGGCGTGCGCGGGCCTTCGGACAGCACGGTCTCGATGGCCCGCAGGACGGCGTCGGCCGCGTCCTGCCAGGCGGGCTCGCCCTGGCCGAGGTGTTCCAGCATCAGGGCCGCCGACCAGATCTGGCCGACCGGGTTGGCGATGCCCCGCCCGGCGATGTCCGGCGCGGAGCCGTGCACGGGCTCGAACAGGGAGGGGTAGCGGCGGTCCGGGTTCAGGTTGGCCGACGGGGCGATGCCGATCGTGCCGGTGCAGGCCGGCCCCAGGTCGGACAGGATGTCGCCGAACAGGTTCGAGGCCACGATCACGTCGAAGCGGTCCGGGTGCTGCACCAGGTGGGCGCAGAGGATGTCGATGTGGAACTTGTCCCAGGTGACCGTGGGGTATTCCCGGGCGATGGCCTTCAGACGCTCGTCCCAGTAGGGCATGGTGATGGAGATGCCGTTGGACTTGGTGGCCGCCGTCAGGTGCCGGCCGGGCCGGCGCGCGGCCAGCTCGAAGGCGAATCGCAGGACCCGGTCCACCCCGGTGCGGGTGAAGACGGATTCCTGGATCACGAATTCGCGCTCCGTGTCCGGGAACATGCGCCCGCCCAGGCTGGAGTATTCGCCCTCGGTGTTCTCGCGCACCACCAGGAAATCGATGTCGCCGGGGCGCCGGTTGGCCAGCGGGCTGGGCACGCCGGGCATCAGCCGGGCCGGGCGCAGGTTGACGTACTGGTCGAATTCGCGGCGGATGGTGATGATGGAATCCCAGATGGCGACGTGGTCCGGCACCCGGTCGGGCGCGCCCACGGCGCCGAACAGGATGGCGTCGTGCCCGCCGATGCGCTCCTTCCAGTCGGCCGGCATCATGCGGCCTTCGCGCAGGTAATGGTCGCAGCCCCAGCCGAAGGACTCGAAGTCCAGGTCCAGGCCGAAGCGCGCGGCGGCGGCTTCCAGGACCCGCAGGCCCTCGGGCATGACTTCCGTGCCGATGCCGTCGCCGGGGATCACTGCGATTTTTCGTGTCATGCGGGTGGCTCCTTGGGCGCGAACGGGCCCGGTCAGGCCGGGCGGGCCTTTTTCATGACTCTAGCGGGTTTTGGGGCGGCGCGATAGCGCCGGGCGGGCCCACGGGCCGCGCCGGCCGGCCGCGCGCCGCGCGCCCCTGTGATAACCCGAACCCGTGCGCGGTTTCCATTGCGACCCGCCCGGACTTCATGTTAGAACACCAAGGCTTCGATGCTTTGCGCGCGGCGCGGTTCCGGCGGATGCGGGCCGCGTCCCGGCCGCGGGCGCGGGCCGGATGGCACCAATAATCGGATTCGGGAGACGACACCATGTTCCAAGGGAAAATACCCCCCACGCTGCACCTTCGGCTTGCTGCCCCCCTGCGGGGGGCGTTTTTTACCTTGGGGCGGCCCGGCGGTAAAAAATTCGCACGATGGCTCGCGGCCGCGGCGCTGGCCGGCATGACGGCGTCCGCGCCGGCGCTGGCGCAGACCACGCTGAAGATGGCCTACGCCCTGTCCGAGAACTCGCACTACGGCGCGGGCGCCGCCGCCTTCGTCAAGACCCTGGAAGCCAGCACGCCGGACTTCAAGATCCAGCAGTTCCCGAACAGTGCGCTGGGCGGCGAGCGCGAGGTGATCGAGGGTCTGCAGCTGGGCACCATCGACCTGGCCATCGTCTCCACGGGCGCCACGCTGAATTTCGTGCCGCAGACCGGGGTGTTCGACATCCCCTTCCTGTTCCGCGACCTGGCCCATGCGCGCAAGGTCCTGGACGGCAAGATCGGCCAGGACATGCTGGCCGAATTCCCCAAGCGCGGCCTGGTGGCCCTGGCCTGGGGCGAGCAGGGCTTCCGCCACCTGACCAACAACGTCCGGCCGGTGAAGGAGCCCGCCGACATCAAGGGCCTGAAGATCCGCACCACGGAAAACCCCATCCACATCGCCGCCTTCCGCGAGCTGGGCGTGCTGGCCACCCCCATGGCCTGGCCCGAAGTCGCCACCGCCCTGCAGCAGGGCACCATCGACGGCCAGGAAAATCCGCTGTCGGTGATCGTGTCGGTGAAGATGTGGCAGCTGCAGAAATACCTGTCGCTGACGGCGCACGTCTACGGTCCGGCACTGATCCTGATGGCGCCTTCCGTGTACGATGGCCTGTCCGACGACGGCAAGGCCAAGTTCAAGGAAGCCGCCGCCGCCAGCGCCAAGGCCATGCGCGACTACGTCGACCAGGTCGAGAAGGATGGCGTGGAAACCCTGAAGTCCAACGGCATGCAGGTCAACGCGGTGGACCACGCCGCCTTCGTCAAGGCGGTCCAGCCGGTCTATCCGCAGTACTACAAGCAGTTCGGCCAGGAACTGGTCGACGCCATCCGCAACACCCAGTAGGCCCATGGGCGTGCTCGGCTCGATCGACCGGGGCCTGACCCGGCTGGTGTCCTGGGTCGCCCAGGGCCTGCTGTGGTCCGCCGTCGCGGCGGGCTTCTACCAGGTCCTGGCGCGCTTCGTCCTCGAATCGCCCTCGGCCTGGTCCGAAGCCTGGACGCGGGCCTCCATCATCTGGGCGGTGATGCTGGGGGTGGCCCTGGCCTTCCGCCAGGGCGCCATGCTGGGCGTGGACCTGCTGCACAACCTGCTCGCGCCGCGCCGGGCGCGGGTGCTGGAGCACGTCGTCCTGCTGATCGTCGTGGGCTTCCTGGGATTCCTGGTGTGGATCGGGGCCGACATGACCTGGCGCGTACGGTTCCAGACCACGCCCAGCCTGGGCGTCTCCATCTCGTGGATCTACCTGTCCATTCCCGTGGGCGCCACGCTGGCGCTGTTCGCCGCGCTGGCCTACTGGGCCGAAGGCCCGCGCCGCCTCCACATCGAAACCGTCTGACCGGGGCACCGCATCATGTCGCAGTTGATGGTCGTTTCCATGCTGCTGTTCTTCGGCCTGACCGTGCCGGTGGCCGTGTCCATCGGCCTGGCCACCATGGCCGGGGTCGGCTTCGACGGCCACATGACCTGGCTGGTGATCGCGCAGCAGCTCTACGCCGCCCTGGACAAGTACCCGCTGGTCGCCGTGCCCTTCTTCATCCTGGCCGGCAACCTGATGGAGGAAGGCGGCATCTCCGAGCGCATGGTCGAGTTTGCCAAAAGCGTGGTGGGCGGCGTGCAGGGCGGGCTCGCCTGCAGTTGTGTGCTGACCTGCATGATCTTCGCGGCGGTGGCCGGCTCCAGCGTGGCCACCACCTTCGCGGTGGGGGCCATCCTGATCCCCGCCATGGTCAAGCACGGCTATCCGGCGCCCTTCGCGGCCTCGCTGCAGGCCTCCGCGGCCGAACTGGGCGTCATCATCCCGCCGTCCATCCCGATGATCCTGTACGCCGTGTCCACCGACACCTCGGTGGGCGAGGTCTTCATCGCCGGCATCGGGCCGGGCCTGCTGATCGTCGTCGCGCTGATGGCCTACGTGTGGCTGTACGCGCGCCGCAACGGCCTGGGCAAGCGTGACGGCGACGGCCGCCTGCCGGTCTGGACCGCGTTCAGGAAGGCCTGGTGGGCGCTGCTGATGCCGGTCATCATCCTGGGGGGGATCTACGGCGGGATCTTCACGCCCACCGAGGCCTCGGCCGTGGCCGTGGTGTATGCGCTGTTCGTTGGCATCTTCGTCTATCGCCGGCTGAATTTCACCACGCTGGGGCGCACCTTCCACCGCTCCGTGGTGTCCACGGCGATCATCATGTTCATCATCGCCAACGCGGGCGTGTTCGGCTTCCTGCTGAACCGCGCCGGGGTGCCGATGATGCTGGGCGAATGGCTTGGCCACCTGTTCGGCAGCGGATTCGGCTTCCTGATGGGGGTGAATGTCGCCCTGTTCTTCATCGGCATGTTCATCGAGACGTCCGCGTCCATCGTGGTGCTGGCGCCCCTGCTGCTGCCCGTGGCGACGCAGTTCGGCGTCGATCCCGCGCACTTCGGGGTGATCATGGTGGTGAACCTGGCCCTGGGGATGGTGACGCCGCCCTTCGGCGTGAACCTGTTCGCCGCCTGCACGGTCGCCAAGGTGCCCATCGAGCGCCTGATCCGGCCGCTGCTGCCCTTCGTCGGCGTGGTGGTGCTCTGCCTGATGGTGATCACCTACTGGCCGGACCTGTCGCTGTATTTCCGCGACCTGGTGTATCGCTGAGCCGCTGGAGGGCGGCGTCCGGGGGGCGTGTGCCCCCCCGGGGGGAACGGCTGGCGGGCTCAGTTGCGCGCCAGGTCCGTACCTTGGCGAATCGCCTTCAGCTGGTTCTGCACCGCCTGCCAGACGGCGGGGCCGACGTTCTGCTTGATCTGCTCGTTGACGGGCTTGATCGTCTCGCGCATGCGCTCGATCTCCGCGGGCGCGACCTCGTTGATCTGCATGCCGTCGGCCTTCAGCTGCGCCAGGGCCTTGTCGGCTTCCGCCCGGGTGTCCTTGCGCTCGAAGTCGCGGCTGACGACGGCGGCCTTGAGCAGCACGTCGCGCTCGTCGGCGCTCAGGCCGTCCCACCACTTCTTGCTGGCCGTGACGATCCAGGGACTGTAGACGTGGTTGGTGATGCTCAGGTATTTCTGGACCTCGTAGAACTTGCTCGACAGGATGGTGTTGTAGGGATTTTCCTGGCCGTCCACCGTCTTCGTCTCCAGCGCGGTGAACAGTTCCGAGAAGGGCAGCGGAATGGCGTTGGCGCCCAGGCGCTGGAAGGTGTCCAGGAACACGGTGTTCTGCATGACGCGCAGCTTCAGGCCGCCGAAGTCCTCCACGCGGGTCACGGGCTTCTGGCTGTTGGTCAGGTTGCGGAAACCGTTCTCCCAGTAGACCAGGCCGACCAGCCCCTTGTCGCTCAGCTTTTCCATCAGCATCTGGCCCGCCCGGCCGTCGAGGATCTTGTCGGCCTCCTCGCCGGAATTGAACAGGAAGGGCGTGTCCCACATCGCCATTTCGGGGGTGATGCCCACCAGGGTGGCGGTGGAGCCCACCATCATTTCCTGGGCGCCGCCGATCAGCGCCTGCTGCATCTGGATGTCCGAGCCCAGCGCGGCCGCGCCGATGGCGCGGATCTTCATCTTGCCGCCCGACAGCTTGGCGACCTCGTCGGCGAACACCTGGACGGCGCGCCCCTGGTTGGAATCCTGGTTCAGGCCGTAGCCGAAGCGGATCAGGCGGGTCTGGATGTCGGCGGCCTGGGCCTGGGGGGCCATTGCGCCGGCCGCCAGGGTGGCGGCCAGGAACAGGGCTTTCAGTTTCATGGGGATTCTCCTTGGTGAAATGTCCGCCGGGTGGAGGCGGGTGTTGTATGCCTCAGCCCAGCCAGCGGACCGGGGCGGTGACGATCTGGGGAAAGGCCACCAGCAGGACCAGCAGCAGCGCATAGACCAGCAGGAAGGGCGCGACGCCCTTGACGACGGATTCCATCTTCACGCCGCCCACGCCGGCGGCGACGTTGAGCACGGTGCCCACGGGCGGCGTGATCAGGCCCAGGCAGCCCGTGAACACGAACATGAAGCCGAAATAGATCGGATCGATGTGCGCCTTCAGCGCCAGGGGCAGGCAGACGGGGGCGAAGATCAGAATGATGGGCGTCAGGTCCATGGACGTGCCCACCAGCAGCAGGAAGACCACCATGCAGGCCATGAACAGCGTGGGGTGCGCCAGGATGGGCTGGAACAGCTCGGCCAACTGGTTGGGCAGGTCGGCCAGGGTGATCATGTAGGCGGCCACGGTCGCGGCGCCGCACAGGAACATGACCACCGCCGTGGTGATGCTGGAGGCCACCAGCACGTCGTAGGTGGCTTGCCAGGAGAGCGCGCGGTAGATGAACTTCGACACCAGGAAGGCGTAGACGGCGGCCACCACCGCGGCCTCGGTGGGGGTGAAGACGCCGAAGCGGATGCCGCCCAGGATGATGACCGGCATGAAGATGGCCCAGGTGCTGTCGGCCACGACGCGGCGGCGTTCGGCCCGCGTGGCGCGCGGGGCCGTAGGCAGCTGGCGGCGGCGCGCGACCACGCGCCAGGCCAGCAGCAGCGCGCCGCCCATCAGGATGCCGGGGACCACGCCGCTGATGAACAGCTTGCTGATCGAGGTGTTGGTGGTCACGCCGTAGATGATGAAGGGCAGCGACGGCGGGATGATGGGACCGATGATGCCGCCCGAGGCCAGCAGGCCCGTGCTGTAGTCCATCGGGTAGTTCTGCTGGCGCATCATGGGCAGCAGGATGGTGGCCAGCGCGGCGGTGTCGGCGATGGCCGAACCGCTCATCGAAGCGAGCAGCACCGAGGCGAATACGGCGACGTAGCCCAGGCCGCCCGGGATGTGGCCGACGAAGGCGCGCGCCATGTCGATGATGCGCTGGCTCAGGCCGCCCACGTTCATCAGTTCGCCCGCCAGGATGAAGAAGGGCACCGCCAGCAGGGGAAAATTGTCGAAGCCGGCCTGCAGGTTCTGCGCCAGCAGCTGGGTGTTGAAGAAGTCCAGGTGCCACATCAGGGCCACGCCCGAGACCAGCAGGGAGACGGCGATGGGGATGCCGATCGCCATGGAGGCGAACAGGACGGCGAGGAAGATCAGGGTGGTGTCCATGCCGGAACTCCTAGGTTCGATTGCGGCGGCGGTCCAGGACGGCCTGCTTGAAGAGCAGGACTTCCATGGCGGCGGCCATGAACAGGGTGGCGGCCGCGGCGATCGCCAGGGGATAGCCGATGACGGGGCTGTAGCTGTGCAAGCCGGCGATCACCTGATCCCAGGCGCCCTTGACGACCATGCCCAGGACGACCGCGGCGACCAGGGTGGCCAGCGCGTCCATCGCGGCGCGCGTGCGCGGCCCCACCCGATCCACCAGCAGGTCGAAGCTCAGATGCCGCTTCTCGTGGGCGGTGACGACGGTGCCCATGCAGACCAGCCAGACGAACAGCAGGCGGGACAACTCCTCGTAGATCACCAGGCCCGTGCCGAAGGCGTAGCGCAGCACGACGTTGCTGAACACGGCGACCACCATGAGGGCCAGGGTGATCGCCATGAAGGCTTCGGCGGCCTTGCGGATCAGGGGCTTGCGCGGCGCGCCGGCGGCGGTGTCAGGAGTGTGCATGGGGATTCCTTTGCAGCCATTCGGCGGCGCGTTCGAGGATTTCTTCCAGGGGGCGTTCGCTGTCCAGGTGCAGCAGGCCGGCCTCGTCGTGGGGCGGCTCCAGCGTGGCGAACTGGCTGTCGATCAGGGTGGCGGGAAAGAAATGGCGGTCGCCGCGGCCGGCGACGCGCCGGTGGGCCGCGTCGCGGCCGACTTCCAGCCAGATGAAGGCCAGGCCGGGCACGTGCGCGCGCAGCCGGCGGCGGTAGGCCCGCTTCAGGGCCGAGCAGCTGAGGACCACGCCGCCGGCGCCCTGGCGCGCCAGTTCCCGCCCCAGCGCTTCCAGCCAGGACGCCCGGTCCTCGTCGGTCAGCGGGACGCCGGCGCGCATCTTCGCGTGGTTGCCTTCGCTGTGGAAGGCATCGCCCTCGACGAAGGCCCAGCCCTGGCGCCGCGCCAGCATCTCGCCGACGGTGGATTTGCCGCTGCCGGAGACGCCCATCACGACCACCGCGCGGGGCGGGCAGGCGGGTGCGTCGGGCATTCCGGCGGGAGAAGATAGCGCTATCTTTTGCATTGAAAAAAAACCGCCCTTACGTACAATGATGCCCGGAACGTCGGGCCGGGCCTGTGCCGGCCGATCTTCCCGAGGCGGGTGAGACGCAAAGATAGCGCTATCTCGTTGCGGCCGACATTAGGGAATTCCTGTATGAAAGATTCTTCCTCCGACGGCGGCCCCGGCGCCCGGACGGCCGGGCCCCGGGGCCGCAGCCGGGCCACCGGCCGGGTGACGCTGGCCGACGTGGCGGCCCTGGCCGGCGTCAGCCCCATCACGGCGTCGCGCGTGGTGGCGGGCAAGACGACCGTGCGCCCGGAACTGGCCGAACGGGTGCGGGCCGCCGTGGAGCGGCTCGGCTACCGCCCCGACCCGTCGGCGCGCGCGCTCGCCTCGGCCAAGAGCAGCCACGTCGTGGTGCTGATCCCGCTGCTGTCCAACACCCTGTTCACCGAACTGCTGGAAGCCGTGCAGGACGTGATGTGGGAAGCCGGCTATCCGATCTTCGTCGGGATCACCCAGTACCGCCCCGAGCGCGAGGCCGCCCTGCTCGACAGCTACCTGTCGCACCGGCCGGCGGGCCTGATCCTGACCGGCTTCGACCGCAGCGAGGCCCAGCGCCGCCTGATCGAGGCCAGCCGCACGCCGTGCGTGCACGTGATGGAACTGAGCGGCGAGCCGGGCGTGCATTGCGTCGGCTTTTCCCAGACCGGGGCGGCGCAGGCCGTGGCCCGCCACCTGCTGGAGCGGGGGCGGCGGCGCATCGCCTTCGTCGGCGCCCAGCTGGACCCGCGCACGCTGGAGCGCGCCGAGGGCTTCCGCGGCGTCCTGCGGGCGGCGGGCTGCCACGATCCCCGGCTGGAGATCCTCGATCCCCGGCCCTCGTCGGCCGCCCTGGGGGCGGAGGCCTTCCGCCGCCTAGTGGAGACGCACCCGGACCTGGACGCGGTGTTCTTCTGCAACGACGACCTGGCCCACGGCGGGCTGCTGGAAGCGCTGCGCCTGGGCGTCCCGGTGCCCGGCCGGGTCAGCGTGGTGGGCTTCAACGATCTGCCGGGCAATGCGCAGATGCTGCCCGCGCTGACGAGCCTGCGCACGCCGCGCCGGGAAGTCGGCGACGCGGCGGCGCGGATGCTGCTGCGGCTGATGCGCGGCGAGCCGGTGGACGCGCCCGTCGTCGACCTGGGCTTCGAGCTGAAGGTCCGCGCCAGCAGCTAGCGCGGCCGGCGTCCCGCCCGCACTGCCCGCCGGGCCGGTGCCCGGCCGCCGGCGCGGGCCATTCAGAAGGCCGGGCCGTCGTCGTCGTGGGCGTCGGCCTGGGCGGCGCGGGGCGCGGCTTTCTTGGCGGCCGTCTTCGCCGCGGTCTTCTTCACGGCGGCTTTCTTGGCCGCCGTTTTCGCGGCCGTCTTCGCCGCGGGCTTGGCGGCGGCCTTGGACGCGGTCTTCGTCGCCGTTTTCGTGGCGGTCTTCGTCGCCGTTTTCGCCGCCGCCTGGGTCGCGGGCGCGGCCTTGGCGGCGGTCTTGCCGGCGGTCTTGGCGCCCGCCTTGGCCGGACGCGGCTCGAACTCGAAGCCGACCTTGCCGTCGGCCTGGCGCACCAGGAAGGCCTTGAACTTGCGGTTGGTGCGGCTGGACACGAAGCCGTCGAGCAGGTCGGTCTTGCCGGTGGCGAGCAGCTTGCTCATCTGCGCGGCGGGGATCTCCTGCTGCAGGATGACCTTGCCGCTGCGGAAGTCGCAGCGCTTGTCCGGCCCCACGGCGTGCTCGCAGACGTAGTTCATGCCGTACTCGAAGACGCGGCCGCCGCACTTCGGGCAGGCGCCCAGCGGGGTGTGGCCGGAGAAGTCCACGGGCTCGGCGTCCTCGTCCTCGCGCTGGCCGAAGTCGAATTCCAGCTTGTATTCGTCGGTGATGCGCAGCACGGCGGCGAAGGGCCGGCCCATCTTGCTGATGAAGCCGGTCAGCGGGCCCAGCGTGCGTTTTTCCAGCAGTTCCTCGACCTCGGCGATCTCGAAGGTGCGCCCGCCCGGGTGCTTGCCGATAGAGAAGTCGCAGGACGTGCAGGCGTAGCGGCGGTAGTTTTCCTTCACCACGCCGCCGCATTTGGGGCAGGGAGTCCGCAGGGTGGCGTAGTCGCCGGGCACGGTGTCGCGTTCGTATTCCTTGGCGCGCTTGACGATCACCTGGGTCATCTGGGCGATCTCGCGCATGAAGGACTCGCGGTCGAGCTTGCGCTGCTCGATGAGCTTGAGCTGGTGCTCCCATTCGCCGGTGAGCTCCGGCGAGGTGAGTTCGTTCACCCCCAGGCCGGCGAGCAGCGTCATCAGCTGGCGGGCCTTGGCGCTGGGGATCAGGTCGCGGCCCTCGCGGCGCAGGTAGCCTTCGTTGAGCAGGCCTTCGATGATGGCCGCGCGCGTGGCCGGGGTGCCCAGGCCGCGCTCGGACATGGCCTCGCGCAGGGCCTCGTCGTCCACCAGCTTGCCGGCGCCTTCCATGGCCGACAGCAGCGTGGCTTCGTTGAAGCGGGCGGGGGGCTTGGTGACCAGCGCGCGCGCCTCGATGTCCTCGGTGCGCACGCGCTCGCCGTCGGCCACGGGCACCAGCGAGGCGTCCTCGCCCTGCGTCTCGCGGCCGTAGATGGCGAGCCAGCCGGGGTGGACCAGCACCTTGCCCTCGGTCTTGAAATGGTGGCCGGAGACCTGGGTGATGCGGGTCGTGACGCGGAATTCGGCCGCCGGGAAGAACACCGCCAGGAAGCGGCGCGTCACCAGCTCGTAGATCTTGAATTCGGCGTCGCTCAGCTCGCGCGGCACCTGCAGGGTGGGGATGATGGCGAAGTGGTCGGAGATCTTCTTGTCGTCGAAGATGCGCCGGTTGGGCTTGACCCAGTCCTGCTTCACGACCTGGGCGGCGTAGGGCTTGACGGAGCGGGCCGCGCCCGATTCGCTGTCGGCCAGCACGCGCATGGTCTGCTGCACGGTGCCGACGTAGTCCTGCGGCAGGTAGCGGGAATCCGTACGCGGGTAGGTCAGGGCCTTGTGGCGCTCGTACAGCGACTGGGCCAGCGACAGCGTGGTCTTGGCGGAAAAGCCGAAGCGCGAGTTGGCCTCGCGCTGCAGGGTGGTCAGGTCGAACAGGGCCGGGGACATCTGCGTGCTGGGCTTGGATTCCTCGGTCACGCTGCCCGGCTGGTCGCGGCAGGCGGCCACGATGGTCTGGGCGGCGGATGCGGACCACAGGCGCGAATCGCGGGCCTCGGTATCCTGTTCGTTTTTCTTGAAAGCCGGGTCGAACCAGCGGCCCTCGTAGAGGCCGGCGGCGGCGACGAAGGTGGCGTGGACTTCCCAGTAGTCGCGCGACACGAAGCCGCGGATGCGGTCCTCGCGCTCCATCACGATCGCCAGGGTGGGGGTCTGGACGCGGCCCACCGGAGTCTTGAAGAAGCCGCCGTCCTTGCTGTTGAAGGCCGTCATGGCGCGGGTGCCGTTGATGCCCACCAGCCAGTCGGCCTCGGCGCGGGAGCGGGCGGCCGCCTCCAGCGGCTTCATGGTCGCGTCGTCGCGCAGGTTGGCGAAGGCCTCGCGGATGGCGGCCTGGGTCATGGACCGGAGCCACAGGCGCTGGATGGGCTTCTTCACCCCGGAATACTGGATGATGTAGCGGAAGATCAGCTCGCCCTCGCGGCCCGCGTCGCAGGCGTTGATGACGGCGCCGACGTCCTTGCGCTTGAGCAGCCGGACCAGCAGCTTCAGCCGCTCGGCGGAGCGCTTGTCGGTCGGGCCCAGCTCGAACTGGGGCGGGATGACCGGCAGGTGGGTGAAACTCCATTTGCCGCGCACCGGGTCGTTGGGCGCCACCAGGCTGAGCAGGTGGCCGACGCTGGAGGACAGCACGTACTGCTCGCTTTCAAAGTAGTCGCCTTCCCGGGTGAAGCCGCCGAGCGCCCGGGAAATGTCCAGGGCGACCGAGGGCTTTTCAGCAATAATCAGAGTTTTGGTCATGAGGTTCCAGTGGCGGCCGTTTTGCGACCACGATAGCGCGGATCATACGAGGGGGCACCTTAGCATGCAAGCGGCGGGCCCGGCCGCGCCCCTCGTCCACCCCTCGTCCACCCCTCGTCCACCCTCCGTCCACTCTCCCATCCACACCCCGCCGCGCCGGTCCGGCGGCGCCGGATTCCTGTCCCGGCACCGGCCCGGACACGGTTTCGCCGATGCCGCGCGGGGCGGCGCCCCCAGGCGCTGGACGAAGCGCTGCAACGGGCGCGCCAAGGTCCTCCGGCATTAGGGTAAGCCATAGGCCTGCATGTCCGGCAAGGATACGGTGATGTCCTGAATGGACCTGTAATGGGTCGGAGGCGGTCTCTAACATGCCTTTCAGCCGGTGCGTACGGACGCGCCGGCCGATCGCTCTCATGGAGGAGACCCTCATGAAATCCCATTCTGTGCTGAAGATGGCGCTGCTGCCCGGCCTGCTGTTCGCGTCGGCGCTGGCGGCGGCCGCACCCGTCAAGATCGCCCTCGTGGAGACGCTGTCCGGCCCGCAGGCCTCGACGGGCCTGAGCTACCGCTCCGCCGTGCGCTACGCGGTGGACCGCATCAACGCCGAGGGCGGCTGGCACGGGCAGCCGCTGGAACTGCTGGAATACGACAACCAGGGCGGCCCGGCGGGCGCGGCCGACAAGCTGAAGGCAGCCATCTCCGACGGCGCGAAGATCGTCGTCCAGGGCGCCTCCTCCGCCATCGGCGGACAGATCACCGAGGACGTCCGCAAGTGGAACCTGCGCAACCGCGGGCGCGAGCTGATCTATCTGAACGTGGGCGCCGAGGCGCAGTCGCTCACCGGCGACAAGTGCCAGTTCTATCACTTCCGCGTCGCCGGCAACGCACCGATGCGGGTCGGGGCGCTGGTGGCCGGCATGAAGCAGGACGGAGCCCTGGGCGCCCGCGTCTATGCGATCGACCAGAACTATTCCTGGGGGCAGGACATGGAGCAGGCCATCGTGGACGCCGCGGCGGCCGGCGGCTATACCGTGGTCGAGAAAACCCTGCACGACGTCGGCAAGATCCAGGATTTTTCCCCCTACGTGAACAAGATCGCGGCCGCGCAGGCGGATACGGTGATGACGGGCAACTGGGGCAGCGACCTGCTGCTGCTCATGAAGGCCGCCAGGGCGGCCGGCCTCAAGGCGCGCTTCGGCACGGTCTACCTGGACCAGCCCGGCAACATCGCCAATGCGGGCGAGGTGGCGCTGGGCGGCTATGTCGCGCAGACCTTCAATGCCGAGGCGGCCGGCGCGGCGGGCGAGGCGTTCGTGCGGGACTACGAGGCCAGGACGGGCCATGCGCCGACCTTCATCGAGCCGCAGACGGTCTTCGGGATGCTGCTGGTGGGCCAGGCGCTGAAGCGCGTGCCGGCCGGCGACGGCACGCTGGACGTGCGCCAGCTGGCGCTGCAGATCGAGCAGGCCTCGGTCGAAACCCCCATGGGCACCCTCAGCATGCGGGCGCAGGATCACCAGGCCCTGCTGCCGCTGGCCGTGTCGGTCGTGTCGCGCGAGGCGCGCTACAAGGCGGACGGCACGGACCTGGGTTTCAAGCCGGTGAAGCGGTTCACCGCGCAGGAGGCCGCCGTGCCCGCCCAGGCCGCGTGCCGGATGCAGCGGCCCGACTGACCGCCGCCGCAACCAGGGGGACGTCATGGAACATCTCGCAACCCCGCTGCTGAATGGCGTCGTCTACGGCCTGCTCCTGTTCATGGTGTCGGCCGGACTGACGCTCATCTTCGGCATGATGGGCATCCTCAACTTCGCACACGCCTCGTTCTACATGCTGGGCGCCTATTTCGCCTATGCCTTGCAGGACCTGACCGGCTTCTGGCCGGCGATCGTCGTGTCGCCCCTGCTGGTCGCGGGCATCGGCATCCTGGTCGAGCGCCACATGCTGCGGCGCGTGCACCGGCACGGGCATGCTCACGAGCTGCTGATCACCTTCGGCCTGTCGTTCATCATCGTGGAGCTGATCAAGCTGTTCTTCGGCAACTATCCCGTGAACTACCGCGTGCCGGCGGCCCTGGATTTCGCGGCCTTCACGCTGGGCGGCCTGGACTACCCGGCCTACCGCCTCTTCATGGGCATCGTGGCCATCGGCATGTTCGCGGTGATCTACCTGCTGCTGTCGCGCACGCGGGTGGGGATCATCGTGCGCTCGGCCATCCACAGGCCGGAGATGGCCGAGGCGCTGGGCCACAACGTGCCGCGCGTCTTCATGGGCGTCTTCGGCGTGGGGGCCGCCATGGCCGGGCTGGCGGGCGCAGTGGCCGGCGCCTTCTACACCACCAGCCCGAACATGGCGCTGGAACTGGGCGTGCTGGTGTTCGTGGTGGTGGTGATCGGCGGCCTCGGCTCGCTGGAGGGCGCGATGCTGGCGTCGCTGCTCATCGGCGTGGTGACCTCGGTGGCGGTGGGCATCGACGCCACGCCCGCCGACCTGCTGGCCTGGGCGGGCCTCGGAGGGTTCGCCCAGGAGGCCGGCGGGCTGCTGGCCCTGAAAGTGTCCAGCCTGGCCGCGAGCCTGCCGTTCGCCCTGATGCTGCTGGTGCTTCTCGTGCGCCCGAGCGGGCTCATGGGCGAGAAGGAGTGAATGCATGGAAACGCACCTGAAAACCCGCGTGATTCTGCTCTGTGCCGGCGTGGCGGCGCTGGCCGCGGTGCCGCTGGCGCTGCCGGACGGCCTGGTGAACGCGGCGATCTCCATGCTGATCGCCGCGCTGTTCGCCTGCGCCTACAACCTGCTGTGCGGCCATGCCGGCATGCTGTCCTTCGGCCATTCCGCCTATTTCGGGGTGGGCGCCTTCGCCACCATCCACGCCATGAACGCGCTGGGGGGAACGGGGCTGCTGCCCACGCCGTGGATGCCGCTGATCGGGGCGGCGGGCGGCCTGCTGGCCGGCCTGGCGGCGGGCTGGTTCTCGACCCAGCGCACGGGGGCGTACTTCGCCATGATCACGCTGGCGATCGCCGAGCTGCTGCACGCCCTCGCGCCGCAGTTGCGGAGCGTCTTCGGCGGCGAGGCCGGCATCTCGTCGATGCGCATGCCGGCCTGGGGCCTCTCGTTCGGCTCGATCGCGGAGGTCTACTACCTGACGCTCGCCTGGGTCCTGGCGAGCCTGGCGCTGCTGTACCTGCTGACCCGCACGCCCCTCGGGCGCCTCGCCCTGGGGCTGCGCGAGAACGGCCATCGCCTGCGCTTCCTCGGCTACGACGTGCACTGCATCGGCGTGCTGGTCTTCGCCCTGTCGGGCATGTTCTCCGGCATCGCCGGCGGCCTCCAGGTCCTGAGCAACGAATCGGCCAACTACGTCGTGTTCGACACCTCGTTGTCGGCCGCCGTCGTGCTGAACACCTACATCGGCGGCGTCCACGCGTTCCTGGGGCCGGCCCTGGGGGCGGCGCTGGTGACCTTCTTCGGCTACGCGGTCTCGGACCTGACGCAGTCCTGGCTGCTGTACCAGGGGGCGCTGTTCGTCCTCGTCATCATGTTCATGCCCACGGGGCTGGCGGGCCTGCTGGAACTGGCCGGCGGCTTTGCGAAGCGCTACGGCCTGCGGGCGGTGGCGCCCGCGGCGGGCCTCTACCTGCTGGCCGGCGCCGGCTGCGCCGCCGCCGCGGTGTTCCTCACGGAACTGCTGCAGCGGCTCTTCTCGCAGGACTACCGCAGCCTGGCCCGGGCGGCGGGCGCCTGGGAATGGCCCGCGATCGCCCTGTTCGGCCGGGAGTGGTCGCCCACGGGCGTGCTGACCTGGCTGGTGCCCGCGGCGCTCGCCGCGCTGGGCTGGCTCTGCTGGCGGGCGGCCTCGGCCGCCGCCGGCCGCCTGCGCGATGCGGCGCCCGCGCAGCAGGATCCGCTGGCCGGCGCCATGGCCGAACGGAGGCCGACATGAATCCTTCCGTCCTCGTCCTCGACGGCGTGCGCAAGTCCTTCGGCCCGGTGGAGATCATCCGCGGCGTCAGCCTGGAGGTGGGCGCGCACGAACGGCATGCGGTCATCGGCCCCAACGGGGCCGGCAAATCGACGCTGTTCCATCTCATTTCCGGCCAGCTGCGCCCGAGCGCGGGCGGAATCCGGCTGGCGGGCCGGTCCATCGCCGGACACAGTCCGCAGGCCGTCAACCGGCTCGGCCTGGCGCGGTCGTTCCAGATCACCAATCTCTTTCCGCAATTGACGGTCTTCGAGAACATCCGCCTGGCGGTGATGCGGTCGCACGGCCTGCAATACTGCTTCTGGCGTCTGATCGACCGCAACGGCCCCGTGCGGGAGCGCAGCGAGTCCCTGCTCGAAAGCGTCCGGCTGTCCCATCGGGCGGCCACCGCGGCGGGGGAGCTGTCCTACTCCGAGCAGCGCTCGCTGGAAATCGCCATGACGCTGGCGTCGGACCCCCGCATCATCCTGCTCGACGAGCCCATGGCGGGCATGTCGCGCGAGGAGACGGGCTACACCACGGCGCTCATCCGCGAGGTGACGGAGGGGCGCGCCCTGCTGATCGTGGAGCACGACATGGAGGTCGTGTTCGCGCTCAGCGACCGCATCAGCGTGCTGGTCTACGGCGAGGTGATCGCCAGCGGCACGCCGGAGGAGATCCGCGCGGATCCCCGGGTCAGGGAAGCCTATCTGGGCGAGGAGGCCACGACATGATCATGACGACGGAAACGCCGCTGCTGAGCGTCCGGGACCTGCATGCGCACTACGGCAAGAGCCACGTCCTGCGCGGCGTGAGCTTCGACGTGCGGCCGCGCGAGGTCGTCGGCCTGGTCGGACGCAACGGTTCGGGCCGGTCCACCACGCTGAAGGCCATCATGGGGCTGCTGCCGCCCTCGTCGGGCGAGGTCGCGCTCGGCGGCCGCGCCCTGGCCGGGCGGCGGCCCTACGAGATCGCGCGCGCCGGGATCGCCTACGTGCCGGAGGCGCGCGAAGTGTTCGCCAACCTGACGGTCGACGAGAACCTGCGCATGGGCGAGCAGCCCTGCCCCGAGGGCGTGCCCGCCTGGACCGTGGCGCAGATGTTCGACTATTTCCCCCGCCTGAAGGAACGGCGCGGCACCCTGGCGGGCAGCCTGTCCGGCGGCGAGCAGCAGATGCTGACGATCTGCCGGTCGCTGCTCGGGAACCCGCGGGTGCTGCTGATCGACGAGCCCACCGAGGGCCTGGCGCCGCAGATCGTCGCCGCGGTCAGCGACTGCATCCAGGACATCCACCGGCGGGGCGTGTCGGTCGTCCTGGTGGAGCAGAAGCTGACCATCGCGCTGCGCGTGTCCACGCGCATGTGCGTGATGGGCCATGGCCGGATCGTGCGCGAGGGCGCGCCGCAGGAGATCGCCGGAAATGACGAACTGCTCGCGCAATGGCTGGCGGTTTGAACCTTGCGGCCCCGCGGGGCCGCGCAGATGCATGGAAACGGAAACATGAAACGCAAGCATGACAAGGTCATCATCACCTGCGCCGTCACCGGCGGCATCCATACGCCGTCGATGTCGCCGCACCTGCCCCTGACGCCGGAACAGATCGAGGCGCAGGCCGTCGAGGCGGCCGAGGCGGGCGCCGCCATCCTGCACCTGCATGCGCGCGACCCGGCCGACGGCCGGCCCACGCCCGACCCGGCGGTCTTCGCGCGTTTCGTGCCGCGGATCAAGGCGGCCACCGACGCCGTCATCAACATCACGACGGGGGGCACGACGCGCATGAGCCTGGCCGAGCGCCTGGCGTATCCGCTGCAGGCCAGGCCCGAGATGTGCTCCCTGAACATGGGCTCGATGAATTTCTCCATCCATCCCGTCGCGCGCCGCATCGGCGAATGGAAGCACGACTGGGAAAAGCCCTACGTCGAGGGCATGGAAGATCAGATCTTCCGCAACTCGTTCAAGGACATCGCGCACATCCTGCGGACCCTGGGACAGGCCCACGGCACGCGCTTCGAGTTCGAGTGCTACGACGTGGGGCATCTCTACAACCTGGCCTACTTCGTGGACGAGGGGCTGGTGCAGGCCCCGCTGTTCATCCAGTTCATCTTCGGCGTGCTGGGCGGCATCGGCGCGGATCCGGCCAACCTGGCGCACATGCGCGGCGTCGCCGACCATCTGTTCGGCCGGGAGAACTACCGCTTTTCCGTCCTGGGCGCGGGCCGGCACCAGATGGCCCTGGCCACGATGTCGGCGGTCATGGGCGGGAACGTCCGCGTGGGGCTGGAGGACAGCCTGTTCCTGTCGCGCGGCGAGCTGGCGCCCTCGAATGCGGAACAGGTGCGCAAGATCCGCCGCATCCTGGAGGAGCTGTCGCTGGAGATCGCCACGCCCCGCGAGGTGCGGGACATGCTGGGGCTGAAGGGGGCCGGCGCCGTGGGTTTCTAGTGCGGGTCCGGGCCGGCTTCCGGGGCCGGGCCGGACGGCGCACTGCGAGGTGGCGCGCGCCCAGGCCCCGGGCCCGCGGGCCCCCGGGCTTGCGGAGGCGGGTTTGCGGAAGCGGATGTCGGCCTGCCGGTATTACAGGTATTCGACGTTGCCGTCCACGCTGATGGCCTGGCCCGTGACGTTCGCGGCCGCCGGCGTGGACAGGAACAGCACCATCGCGGCGATGTCCTCGGCCGACACCATGCGGCGCAGGGAGATCCTGTCGAGATACTGCTGCCGCATGGCCGCCTCGTCCAGGCCCAGGGCCTGGGCGCGCGCCGCGATGACGCGGTCCATGCGCGGGCCGGCGACGACGCCGGGCAGGACGGCATTGACGCGGACGCCTTCGGGGCCGAGCTCCGCCGCCAGGGATTTCATCAGCCCCACGACGGCCCATTTCGTTGCGGCGTAGGGCGTGCGGAAGGGATAGCCCAGGCGGCCCGCCACGGAGGACATGGCGACGATGTGCGGACTGTGTGCGGATCGTTTCAGGTGAGGGACGGCATGGCGCAGGAAATAGAACTGGCTGTTCAGGTTGGTGCCGACCGTGCGCTCCCAGTCGGGGGTGGCCAGCGCGTCGATGCCGCCGGTGGGGCCGGCGATGCCGGCATTGTTCACCAGCACGTCCAGGCCGTCCATCGCCCGCACGGCTTCGTGCACCGCCTGCGCGGCGGCCTCTTCCCGGCCGACGTCGGCGACGGCGCCCAGGGCGGCGGGGTGGCGCCGGCGGAAGCCGTCCAGCGCCTGCGCATCGATGTCGCAGACGTACACGCGGGCGCCCGCTTCCAGGAAGCCTTCCGCGATGGCGGCGCCGATGCCGGCGGCGCCGCCGGTGACCAGGACCTTCAGCCCCGGGGGAACCCGCAATCGTTGGGTGATCGACATGTCAGATCCTCAGTCCGCCGGTGACCTCGATCACCGCGCCGTTGATGTAGCTGGCCTCGTCGCTGGCCAGGAAGGCGTAGAGATGGGCGACTTCTTCGGGCTGGCCGAGGCGGCGCAGCGGGACCTGCTCGCTCATGCGCGTCAGCACGCTGTCCGGCACGCTGTCGAGCATGGGCGTCTGGATGAAGCCGGGCGCCACGGCGTTCACCCGGATGCCCTTGGGGCCCAGTTCGCGGCACCAGGTCCGGGTGAAGCCGATGACGCCGGATTTGGCGGCCACGTAGTTGGTCTGGCCGAAGTTGCCGTAGAGTCCGACCACGGAGCTGGCGTTCAGGATGACGCCGCTGCCCCGTTCGATCATGCCGGGGACGACGGCCTGGGCGGCATTGAAGACGCCTTTCAGGTTGACGTCGATCACGGCGTCGAATTGCGCCTCGGTCATTTTCTCGAAGCGGGCGTCGCGCGTGATGCCGGCGTTGTTCACCAGGATGTCGATCCGGCCGAACCGCGCCAGGATGGCGTCGACCGCTTGTCCCATGCAGGCTCGGTCGGTGACGTCGGCCGCCAGCCCGATGGCGGTCGCCCCGGCGCCGCGGCAGCCGTCGAGGGTGTGCCGCACGGCGTCCTCGTGGACGTCGCACGCGACGACGGCGGCGCCTTCCTGGGCGAACCTGAGTGCGGTTGCCGCGCCGATTCCGCGTGCGGCGCCGGTAATCAGTGCCACCTTGCCTTGTAGTTTCATGCTGATCCTCGTCTCCCGACCTGTGTGGAATGTGCCTGTATGGATGTGCCCGCATGGCCGTGCCTGCCCCGGCCTGCCGGCGCAGGCCGCGCGCGGCCCTCGGGAAAGAGTAATCGACTCCCGGATGGATGATAAGATCGATTCCGGACGCCCGCATATCTTCATCGGAAACACCGTTCACCATGCGAAACCGCCCGCCCGCCTATAACGAACGCATCTACGCGCCCTACAAGATCGCCGCCCTGGTGGAGGTGCTGGCCGAGCAGGGGATTCCGCCGGCGCGCAGCCTGCAGGGCACCGGGGTGGACGAGAACCGCATCTACGACGCCACGGCGCTCACGTCGATCCGGCAGTACGTGGAAGTCTGCGGCAATGCCCTGGCCCTGTCGGCCGACCCCGCCACGCCGTTCCTGACGGGTTCGCGGCTGCATCTCTCCGCCTATGGCATGTACGGCTATGCCCTCATGTCGTGCCTGCAGATGCGCGATTACTTCCTGCTGGGCGTGAAATACCACTCGCTGGCCACGCCGACCCTCACCATCGAGTGGGCGGAGCGGGACGGCCGGGCGGTCTGGACCTTTCCCGATGCGATCGTGTGCAACGAATCGCCGGACATCCGCCGCTTCCTGATCGAGCAGCAGTACACCCAGCACGTGACGCATCTGCAGGACGTGTTCGGCCGGCCCTGCTTTCCCGTCAAGGCGTATTTCTCGTACGCGGCGCCCGCCCATGCCGCGATCTACGAGCGCTTCCTGGGCTGCCCCTGCGAATTCGGCCATGCGCAATGCGAGCTGCACTACGATGCGGCCATCCTGGACCAGCGCCCCCTGCTGGCGCACCGGCTGACGGCGGCCGTGCTGCAGCAGACCTGCGAAGGCCTCATCAGCAACGCCAGGACCCTGGCGGGCATGGCGGGCGAGGTCTACCAGCGCCTGCTGCGCCGGCCCGGGGAGTTCCCCGGCATGGAGGCGATCGCGGCCCAGCTGGGCATGACCTCGCGCAACCTGCGGCGGCACCTGCGCGCGGAAGGCACCTCCTTTTCGGCGATCCTGGACGACGTGCGCTCCTCCCTGGCGGTGGAATACGTGCGCACCACCGAGATGAACGGCGACGACATCGCCCTGCTGCTGGGATTCTCCGAGCCCACCAACTTCCGCCGCGCCTTCAAGCGCTGGACGGGCAAGACGACGCGGGAATACCGGCAGGCCGCGGATCCGGACTAGCGCGGCCGCGCCCTCCGGCCCGGTCTCACGCCGGCCCGGCCTCCGGGTCCGCGGGCGGCGCCGACGCCCGCAGCGCGATCAGGTGCAGCGCCAGCCGCTCCCGCGCCGCCTCGGCCTGCGCGGGCGTCCAGGCGCGCAGGCCCCGGCCGGTCCGCATGCCCAGGTGGCCCCGGCCGAGCAGCTCGCCAAGGAGCGGCGAGGGCTCCTTGCCGCCGTCCAGGTCGGGAAAGAGGATGCGGTGGACCTCGCGGGTCAGTTCGAGCCCCACGAGGTCCGCGTTCTCCATCGGCCCCAGCACGGGCAGCCGCATCCCGAAGCTCTGCTTGACGACCTGGTCGATGGTCTGCGCGTCGCACACCCCGCGCTGGACGAGGGCGATGGCCTCGCGCCACAGCGCGTGCTGCAGGCGGTTGCCGATGAACCCCGGCACGTCCTGCAGGACCTTGACCGGCGATTTCCCGGCCGCCCGCAGGAGCGCGAAGGTGTCCTCGAAGACGGCGTCGGACGTGTGATCGGTGCGCACGACTTCGACGAGCGGGACGAGATGCGGCGGGTTCCACCAGTGCGTGCCCACGAGGCGCGAACGCGCCTGCGGATCGAGGTCCTGCCCGATGCGGGTGATCGGGATGACGGAGGTGTTGCTCGCCAGGATCGCGGACCGCGGGGCCGCGGCGGCGATGTCGGCGAAGAGCCGCTGCTTGAGCTCGATCCGCTCGGGCGCCGCCTCGATGACGATGCCGGCGCCGGCGACGGCCTCGTCCAGCGAGGCGCGCAGGCGCAGCCTGGCGAGGATCGCGCCGGGCTCCTCGCCCATCTGCTCCAGGTTGCGGGCGATGTGCCCGGGCGCCGCCCGCAGCACGTCTCCGTCCGCGTCGCCCAGGGCCGTCTCGTGGCCGGCCGCCGCGAACACCTGGGCGATGCCGCGCCCCATGAGGCCGGCGCCGATGACGGCCACCTGGATTTTCCGTTGCGCGCGTGTCTTCAATGCCGTGTCCCTCCGGTCCGCTTCCGGCCCAATTCCGGTCGTATGGTTGCGGGCCATGCTACGCGGACGGGCGGTGCGCGATAAGATCCCGGGAGGACATTTAGGGGTGCGGAGAGGACATCGCGCCGTGCGGGCCGCCAGCCCCGAAGCGCCGCGCCCATTGCGCGGTGGCCTCGGGCCAGAAGGCCTGCGGCGTGGCGGCGGGCAGCTCGGCGAATCCCAGGGACCGCCAGGCCGTCCGCAGGCAGTCCAGGGGGCGCGACACGTCCAGCGCGGGCGCGTGGTTCTGCTTGGACAGCTTGCGCCCCTGCGCATCCACGACCAGCGGCACGTGCAGCACGCGCGGCGGGGTCAGCCCCAGGGCGCGCGCCAGCTGCCGCTGGCGGGCCGTGGAATCCAGCAGGTCGGCGCCGCGCACCACGTCGGTGACGCCCTGCTCGCCGTCGTCCACCACCACGGCCAGCTGATAGGCCCACAGGCCGTCGGCGCGCCGGACGATGAAGTCCCCGACTTCGGCGGCCACGTCCTGGGACTGCGGGCCCAGCCAGCGGTCCACGAAGGTCTCCACGCCCGGTTCGACGAGAAAGCGCCAGCTGCGGATGGGGCGCTGCGCGGGGTGGGGTGGTGCGCCGGCCGGCAAAGCGGCGTTTGCGGCGGATGCCTGCGGTGTGTCCCGTGGCGCGCCGGCCGGCCGGCAGGTGCCGGGATAGGGGCCGGGCGGCAGCTCGCGCCGCACGCAGGCGCAGCCGTAGACGCGCCCGGCGGCCCGCAGCCGGGCGAACGCGCGCCCGTACAGGGGATGGCGCCGCGTCTGCCACACGGGCTCGCCGTCCCAGCGCAGGCCCAGGGCCTCCAGCTGCCGCAGGATGACGCGGTCGGCGCCGGGCACGGTGCGGGGCTCGTCGATGTCCTCGATGCGCAGCAGCCAGCGGCCGCGGTGCGCGCGGGCGTCCAGGTAGCTGGCCAGGGCCGCGACCAGCGAGCCGGCGTGCAGGGGGCCGCTGGGGCTGGGCGCGAAGCGGCCCACGTACGCGGGCCCGCCCGCCGCCGCGGCGGGCCGCGCCGCGTCCGGCGGGGCGGCGGATTCGTTCGGCTGGGTCATCGGGGGCGGGGGGGCCGGGAGCGGAAGGCCGGCGGCCGGTGGCGCGCGGCAGGGCGCCTGGGCCGTCCGGGACGGAGGGCTCAGTGGGACTGCCGGCCTTCGTCGTCGGTCAGCAGTTCCTCGAACACCAGGTGGTCCACCTCGGCCTCCTGGCTCCAGAGGACCATCAGCGCCAGGACCTTGATCTCGGCCAGGGACAGCGGCGAGTGGTCGGCCGCCTGGGCCGCCTCGATCAGGATCTCGCGCAGCACCGGGGACAGGCTGCCGGAATTCTCCAGGAAGCTGATGAAGCCGATGGCCTCGGTGCCCAGCGCGGCGTATTCCTCGTCGGTGTAGACGCGCGCGGCGTCGCGCTGGGCGTCGCGCATGACGGCCAGCGGCAGGCAGCGCTCGGTGGTGCTGGCCAGGTCGCGCAGCCAGTTCAGCGCGTCGTCGATGTCTTCGTGCTCGAACCCGGCGGCCGCCAGCTTGCTGGCCAGGACCTCGGCGCGCGGGCAGGCCTGCGGCGTGTAGTAGTTCTCGAAGAGATAAACCAGGATGTCGTACATGGCGGATGGCGAGGCGATATTCCCTGATAGTGTACTTGGCTTGGGGCGGATGGGGGCCAGCGGGAATTCACTATGCCATGGAATGACGCGCGTCTTGCCTATCGTCGTACCTTAGGGCGGATTCCAGGCGGCTCCATTCGAGGCCGCGCGCATGGACCATGCCAGCGAATGGCGCATCTACTGGCGCATCATGCTGCCTCTTTCGGCGCCGGCGCTGGCCGTGCTGGCCATCTTCTCCGTGATGTGGCGCTGGAACGACTTTCTTCTGCCCTTGATCGTGCTGTCGAAGAGCGACGTATTCACGCTGCAATTGGCGCTCAACTCCTTCCAGGGAGAGCTCAATACGCAGTGGCATTATCTGCTGGCCATGACCGTCATCACGCTCGTCCCCGTGACGGCGGCGTTCGCCTTCCTGCAGCGCTACATCGCGGCCGGCATCGCAAGCGCCGGCGTCAAGTGATCCGTCCGGCTTTTTTTCAGGAACCTGCGCGTGTCCACTCTTGAACTCCGATCCGTCCGGAAATCGTTCGATCAGACCACGGTGATCCCCGGTGTCGATCTCCAGGTCGACCATGGGGAATTCGTCGTCTTCGTCGGGCCGTCCGGTTGCGGAAAGTCCACCCTGCTGCGCCTGATCGCCGGCCTGGACGCCCCCAGCGGCGGCGAGATCCTGATCGACGGCGAGTCCGTCATCGACGTCGGCGCCGCGGACCGGGGCTGCGCGATGGTCTTCCAGTCCTATGCGCTGTATCCGCACATGACCGTATACGCCAACATGGCGTTCGGCCTGGAGAATGCCCGCGTTCCCCGGGCCGACATCCAGGAAAAGGTGCGGCAGGCCGCCGCCTTGCTGCGCCTGGACCAGCTGCTGGAGCGCAAGCCCACCCAGCTCTCGGGAGGGCAGCGCCAGCGCGTGGCGATCGGCCGCGCGATCGTGCGCAATCCCAAGATATTCCTGTTCGACGAACCCCTGTCCAATCTGGATGCGGAGCTGCGGGTCTCCATGCGCGCCGAATTGCGCGACCTGCATCAACGCCTGCGGGCGACCATGATTTACGTCACGCATGACCAGGTCGAGGCGATGTCCATGGCCGACAAGATCGTCGTGCTGCGCGCCGGCCGCATCGAGCAGGTGGGCATGCCGCAGCAATTGTACGAGCGGCCCTGC
Organism: Castellaniella defragrans; assembly: GCF_014203015.1. GTDB lineage: Bacteria > Pseudomonadota > Gammaproteobacteria > Burkholderiales > Burkholderiaceae_B > Castellaniella > Castellaniella defragrans. Next base: position 62,780 of record NZ_JACHIB010000012.1, on the reverse strand, counting down.
AACACGTTCGTGGCGGGCTTCATCGGCAGCCCGCGCATGAATTTCCTGCCGGTCGGGAGCGTGCGGCAGGACCCCGTCCTGGCTTGCCGCGTCCCGCCGGGCGCGCGCCGGGTGGGCATACGCCCCGAGCACTGGGTGCCGGCCCCGGAGGGCGGCGGGCTTCCCATGACGGTGACGGGCCGCGAGTATCTGGGCGCGCAGTGGCTCGTCCGCGCGCGGCTGGGCGACGGCACGCCCGTCGAGGCGCTGATGGCCGGTGGAACCGGCCTGGAGCGGGAGCCGGTGATCCGCCTGAGCGCCGCGCCGGAGCACGTGCATGCGTTCGATGAAAACGACCAACGGATCGACCCACTGATCGAGAGGACCTGAAACCCTATGACCCCACTGAAGACAGCAGGCTGGCAGATGAGCCCGGGCGCGGCGGATGCCGACGCCCGGGCGATATTGGATGACGGAGGAGAGCTGCGGCTGGTGTTCCTCTCGCCCACCATGGCGCGTTTCAGCTGGCGGCCCGCGCAGGGCTTCCGGGAACCGCGCACGTGGGCGATCAGCCCCGTGCCGGGGCGGGATGTGCCCTGGGACGGACGCGAACGCGACAGCCTGGACGGGTTCGAGAGGCCGGCACTCGCCTGCCATGAGCAGGCGCCGCTGCAGCTGTCCGCGGGGCGCCTTGCCGTCCGCCTGCAGGGAGCGGCGCATCGGCCCATCGGGCTGGAGTGGGTGGATCCGCGGACCGGCCGCCTGTACCAGTCGGACCGGGCAACGAGCGCGTACCTGACGGAGACCCGCACCGGGTTGTTGCGCCACTGCGTGGCGCGGCACCCCGAGGACCGGTATTTCGGTCTGGGGGACAAGACGGGGCCGCTCAACCTGCACGGCCGGCGGCTGCGCTGCATGGGCCAGGATTCGCTGGGCTACGACGCCCAGAGCGGCGACCCCTTGTACAAGCACTGGCCGTTCGTCCTGACGCGCACGCCCGATGGACTCTGGACGGGGGTCTATTACGATACGCTTGCGGCCTGCACGTTCGATCTGGGTTGCGAGCACGACAACTATCACGGTTTTTTCCGCACGGTCGAGATCGACGACGGCGATCTCGATTACACCATCATGGTGGGCGATACGCCCGCCGAGGTCGTGGCGCAGTTCGTCCGCCTGATCGGCGGCACGCACCTGCCGCCGCGCTGGTCGCTGGGCTATGCGCAGACGGCCATGGGCCTGCCCGATGCGCCCGATGCGCAGCAGCGCCTGGACGCCTTCATCGATCAGTGCGCCGAGCACCGGATCCCGATTTCAGCCTTTCATTACGGGTCCGGCTATTCGAGCCGCGGCCAGCGGCGGTACGTATTCACCTGGAATCGCAGCAAGTTCCCGGACCCGCGGGCGATCAACGCCAAATTCCACGCCGCGGGGATGCGTCTCGTGGCCAACCTGAAGCCGTGCCTGCTGGACGATCACCCCGCCTACGAGTCCCTGGCGCAGGAAGGCGCGTTCATTCTGCATCGGGGCAGCGGCGAACCGGTTCTGGAGCCCTTCTGGGATGGACAGGGTTCGCATCTGGACTTCACGCGCGCACAGGCCGTGGCCTGGTGGCAGCGGCAGTTGAAGGAACAGATCCTCGACCAGGGGATCGACGTCGGCTGGAACGACAACAACGAATACGCCATCCAGGCCGAGGATGCCTATTCGGCGGGGTGGGGGCGGCCGATCCCGATGCACCGCAGCCGTCCCTTGCACAGCCTGCTGATGACGCGGGCGACGTTCGAGGCCCAGCGGGACCATGCGCGCGCCCAGGGCGACGATCAGCCCGTCTATACCGTGACGCGGGCGGGCCCTCCGGGCTTGCAGCGCTATGCCCAGACGTGGTCGGGCGACAATTCCACCAGCTGGAAGACCTTGAAGTGGAACATCCGGACGGGCCTGCAAATGAGCCTGTCGGGCATGTTCAACATCGGCCATGACGTGGGCGGGTTCTGCGGTCCCGTGCCGGACCCGGAACTGTTGCTGCGATGGGTGCAGGCCTGCAGCCTCAATCCGCGGATGGTGATGAATTCCTGGAAGACGAACGGCGTCACCAACCTGCCCTGGATGCACCCCGAGGTCGAGGATGCCGTGCGCGACGCCATCAATCTGCGCTATCGCCTGATGCCTTATCTTTGGCAGTGCGTCGAGCAGGCGTGCCGGGACGACGTGCCGATCATCCGGCCGACCTTCTTCAACTTTCCCGGCGACGACCGGTGCTTCGAGGATTCCGACGACTTCATGCTCGGCGACTGGCTGTTGATCGCCCCGGTCGTCGAGGAAGGACTGGTGCGGCGGCGCGTCTATCTGCCGGTGCTGCCCGAAGGCGGCCGCTGGTTCGCCCTGGATACCGGAGAGGCGTTTGAGTCGGGGCGGTGCCACGAGGTCGAGGCGCCCCTGGAGCGCCTGCCGATCTTCGCGCGCCAGGGGGCACGCATTCCCGTGTCATCCCCCCGGCCCGGGAAGCTCGCCGCCCACGACGATCCTGTCAGCGATGTGCTGACTTTCTAGCCCTCCGGCGCCGGGTCCGGAACCCGGCGTCCGCGGGGGCTCAATCCGCCCCGGCCTCCAGGTCGATCAGGGTCGCGCCTTCGGTCACCTGGTCGCCGACGGCGTAGAAGACCTCCCGCACCGTGCCGTCGTGCGGCGCTTCGATGGTGTGCTCCATCTTCATGGCCTCCATGACGATCAGCGGCGTGCCGCGCGTCACCACGTCGCCCGCCGCGACCGCGACCGACAGGATCTTGCCCGGCATGGGGGCGCTCAGGCCGCCGGCCGCGTCGTCGGCGGACGCGGCCGCCAGGGCGAGCGGGTCGCGCCATTCCAGCGTCTGGCGCCGGCCCTCGGCGAAGACGTCCAGGCGCGCGCCGTCGCGGTGGACGTCGCCGCGCGCCTCGGCCTCGCCCAGGCGGACGCGGACGCGGGCCGGGTGGCGGCCCTCGGCCTGCCAGTGGAAGTCCTGGGCGGGGCGGTCGTCCACCGCCAGGGTCCAGTCCCGGCCGTCGCGGCGCAGGTGCACGGCGCGTTCGCCGCGCGCGTCCTTCAGGACCAGGATGCGCTCGTAGCGTCCGCCCACGCGCCAGCCGTCGGCCTGGCTCCAGGGGCCGGCGTCCGCCGCCAGAGCGCCGGGGCGGGCGAGGCCGTCGTGGTGCAGCAGCGCGGCGGCGGCCAGGGCCAGCGCGCCGTCCTCGCAGTCCCGCGGCGCGGGGAACAGGCGCTCGTGCTCGCGTTCGATCAGCCCGGTGTCCAGGTCGGCGGCGGCGAAGGCCGGGTCGTCCATCAGGCGGCCCAGGAAGGCGATGTTGGTCTGCACGCCGGTGGCGCGCACCGCGCCCAGCGCGCGCAGCATCCGCTGGCGGGCCTGCTCGCGGTCCTGGCCGTGGACGATCAACTTGGCGATCATCGGGTCGTAGTGCGGCGAGATCGTGTCGCCTTCCCGCACGCCGCCGTCCACGCGCACGGGGCCGGTCTGGAAGACCACGTGCGGCGGCCATTGCAGGGCGTCCAGGCGGCCGATGCTGGGCAGGAAGTCCTTGTCCGGATTCTCGGCGTAGATGCGCGCCTCGATGGCGTGGCCCTGGATGCGCAGCTGGTCCTGGCGCAGCGGCAGCGGCTGGCCGGCGGCCACGCGCAGCTGCCATTCCACCAGGTCCTGGCCGGTGATGGCCTCGGTGACCGGGTGCTCGACCTGCAGCCGGGTGTTCATTTCCATGAAGTAGAAGCGCCCGTCGGGCTCGGCGATGAATTCCACCGTGCCGGCGCCGACGTAGCCGACGGCCTGGGCGGCGGCCACGGCCGCGCGGCCCATGGCCTCGCGCCGCTCGGGCGTCATGCCGGGCGCGGGGGCTTCCTCGATGACCTTCTGGTGGCGCCGCTGCACCGAGCAGTCGCGCTCGAACAGGTGCACGCACTGGCCGTGCGTGTCGGCGAAGACCTGGATCTCGATGTGGCGCGGCTTGGTCAGGTAGCGCTCGATCAGGACCTGGGCGTTGCCGAAGCTGCTGGCCGCCTCGCGCTGGCAGGAGGCGAGGGCCGCCTGGAATTCGGCGTCGGCGTGGACGATGCGCATGCCCTTGCCGCCGCCGCCCGCGCTGGCCTTGATGAGCACGGGGTAGCCGATGGCGCGGGCCTGCTCCTGGAGGAAACCGGCTTCCTGGCGCTCGCCGTGGTAGCCGGGCACCAGGGGCACGTCGGCGCCGGACATCAGGGTCTTGGCGGCGGACTTGCTGCCCATGGCGGCGATCGCGTCCACCGGCGGGCCGACGAAGACCAGGCCGGCCCCGGCGCAGGCGCGGGCGAATTCGGCGTTTTCCGACAGGAAGCCGTAGCCCGGGTGGACGGCCTGGGCGCCGGTGCGGCGGGCGGCGTCCAGGATGGCGTCGGCGCGCAGGTAGCTGGCGGCGGGCTCCGGGCCGCCGATGCGCACGGCGCGGTCGCAGGCGTGGACGTGGCGCGCGTCGGCGTCGGCGTCGGAATAGACGGCGACGGTGCGGATGCCCATGCGGCGGGCGGTGGCGGCGATGCGGCAGGCGATCTCGCCGCGGTTGGCGATGAGGAGGGTGTCGAACACGGCGGTTTCCTTACATTCTGAACACGCCGAAGCGGGTGGCTTCGGCCGGGGCGTGACGGGCGGCGGCCAGGCCCAGGCCCAGCACCCGCCGCGTGTCGGACGGCGCGATGATGCCGTCGTCCCATAGCCGCGCGGTGGAATAGTAGGGATGGCCCTCGCGCTCGTACTGGGCGCGGATGGGCGCCTTGAAGGCGTCTTCCTCGTCGGCGGACCAGGCGCCGCCCTTGCGTTCGATGCTGTCGCGCCGCACGGTGGCCAGGACGCTGGCGGCCTGCTCGCCGCCCATGACCGAGATGCGCGCGTTGGGCCACAGGAACAGCAGGCGCGGGCCGAAGGCGCGGCCGCACATGCCGTAGTTGCCGGCGCCGAAGGAGCCGCCGATCAGCACCGTGAATTTCGGCACCGAGGCGGTGGACACGGCCGTGACCATCTTCGCGCCGTGGCGGGCGATGCCTTCGTTCTCGTATTTGCGGCCCACCATGAAGCCGCTGATGTTCTGCAGGAAGACCAGGGGGATATTGCGCTGGCAGCACAGTTCGATGAAGTGCGTGCCCTTCTGCGCGGCCTCGGAGAACAGGATGCCGTTGTTGGCGATGATGCCCACCGGCATGCCGTAGATGCGCGCGAAGCCCGTGACCAGGGTGGTGCCGAAGCGCGCCTTGAATTCCTCGAAGTCGGAGCCGTCCACGATGCGCGCGATGACCTCGCGCACGTCGTAGGGCTTGCGCGTGTCCTGGGGGATGATGCCGTCCAGCTCGGCCGGGTCGTACAGGGGCTCGGCCCAGGGGCCGGGCGCGGGTGGGGCCGGGCGGTTGAGCCGCGCCACCGCGTCGCGCGCCAGGCGCAGCGCGTGGGTGTCGTTCTCGGCCAGGTGGTCGGCCACGCCCGACAGGCGGGTGTGCACGTCGCCGCCGCCCAGGTCCTCGGCCGAGACTTCCTCGCCGGTGGCGGCCTTGACCAGGGGCGGGCCGCCCAGGAAGATCGTGCCCTGGTTGCGCACGATGATGGATTCGTCGCTCATGGCGGGCACGTAGGCGCCCCCGGCGGTGCAGGAGCCCATCACCACGGCCAGCTGGGCGATGCCCATGGACGACATGACGGCCTGGTTGTAGAAGATGCGGCCGAAGTGGTCGCGGTCGGGAAAGACCTCGTCCTGGTTGGGCAGGTTGGCGCCGCCCGAATCGACCAGGTAGATGCAGGGCAGGTGGTTCTGCTGGGCGATTTCCTGGGCGCGCAGGTGTTTTTTCACCGTGAGCGGGTAGTAGGTGCCGCCCTTGACCGTGGCGTCGTTGCAGACGATCACGCATTCGGTGCCGCCCACCCGGCCGATGCCGGTGATCAGGCCCGCGCCGGGCGAGGCGTTGTCGTAGACGTCGAGCGCCGCCAGCGGCGACAGTTCGAGAAAGGGGGTGCCGGGATCGAGCAGGCGCTCGACCCGCTCGCGCGGCAGCAGCTTGCCGCGCGCCAGGTGCCGGGCGCGGGCCGTTTCGCCGCCGCCCTGCGCCGTGCGGGCGATGCGCTCGCGCAGATCGTCGACCAGCGTCCGCATGACGCGGGCGTTGTCCTGGAATTCCTGGGATCGTGGGTTGATGCGGGACTCGATGACCGGCATGTCGGTTCCTGGAAGTAAAGAAAAATGGCCTGCATGCTGCACGGATTCATCAGACTGTGGGGGCCAGTTTCAAACTTGTGGCATCTCCCCACGTCGCGCCTTGCAAGGCGCTCCGATTCGTCGGGCACCGGGCAGTCCGCAGGGGCTGCCCGGTGCCCGGACTCATCCGCGGGTACTGCGTGGGATTTACAGCATTTCGACGGCCAGGGCCACGGCTTCGCCGCCGCCGATGCACAGCGAGGCGATGCCGCGCTTGCCGCCGGTCTTGCGCAGGGCGCCGATCAGCGTGGTCAGCAGGCGCGCGCCGGAGGCGCCGATGGGATGGCCCAGGGCGGTGGCGCCGCCGTGGATGTTGACCCGGTCGTGCGGGATCTTCAGGTCGGCCATGGCGGCCATGGTCACCACGGCGAAGGCTTCGTTGATCTCGTACAGATCGACGTCGCCGGCCTGCCAGCCGGCCTTGTCCAGCAGCTTCTGGATCGCGCCGACCGGGGCGGTGGTGAACCACTGCGGATCGTGCGAGAACTGGGTGTGGCCGACGATGCGCGCCAGGGGCGCGGCGCCGAGTTCCTTGGCCTTGGCGGCGCTCATCACCACCAGCGCCGAGGCGCCGTCGGAGATCGAGGACGCGTTGGCCGCCGTGATCGTGCCGTCCTTCTTGAAGGCGGGCTTGAGCGTCGGGATCTTTTCCGGCATGGCCTTGGCGGGGGCCTCGTCGGTGTCGATCACGGTGTCGCCCTTGCGGCCCTGGACCGTGACCGGCGCGATTTCCCACTTGAAGCTGCCGTCCTCGGTGGCCTGGCGCGCGCGGCGCAGCGATTCCAGGGAGAAGGCGTCCTGCTGCTCGCGCGTGAAGCTGTACTTGGAGGCGCAGTCCTCGGCGAACACGCCCATGGCGGTGCCGCGCTGGTAGGCGTCTTCCAGGCCGTCCAGGGCCATGTGGTCGTAGACCGTGGAATGGCCGTAGCGGTAGCCCTGGCGGCCCTTGAGCAGCAGATAGGGGGCGTTGCTCATGCTTTCCTGGCCGCCGGCCACCACCACCTCGGCCGAGCCGGCCTTGATGATGTCGTGGGCCAGCATCACGGCCTTCAGGCCCGAGCCGCAGACCTTGTGCAGGGTGCTGCACGCGACGCTTTTGGGCAGGCCCGCGCCCAGGGCGGCCTGGCGGGCGGGGGCCTGGCCCTGGCCGGCCTGCAGGACGTTGCCCATGATGACTTCCTGGACGGCGTCGCCGGCGATGCCCGCGCGCTCGACGGCGGCCTTGATCGCGATGGCGCCCAGTTCATGCGCGGCCAGGCCGGACAGGCTGCCCATCATGCCCCCCATGGGGGTGCGGGCGGCGGATACGATGACGATGGAATCGGACATGGTGAGGCTCCTTTCTCTTGCTCTAGAGGGTATCCGTTGAATCGCTCCGGGGCGGCCGCGAATGGCCGTCCGGCGGCTGCAGCCTGCGCGACTGGTCGTAGGGGAAGATGTCCTCGATGCGACCCTGGGCGGCGCGCGCGCGGCAGTCCTGCCACCATTGTGCATCCAAAAGCGGCGCGTGGTATTTCAGGAAGGCGGCGCGCACCCGGAGGTCGCCCAGCAGGAACCGCTCGAACTCTTCCGGGAAGACGTCGTTGGCGCCCACGGGGTACCAGGGTTCGCCGGACATCTCGGCCTCCTCGTTGGGGGCGGGCGGGATGCGGCGGAACTGCATTTCGGTCATGCGCTGGATCTCGTCGTAGTCGTAGAAGACCACGCGGCCCAGGCGGGTGACGCCGAAGTTCTTGTACAGCATGTCGCCGGGGAAGATGTTGGCGGCGGCCAGCTCGCGGATGGCCTGGCCGTATTGCTGCACGGCGGCTTCCAGGGCGGCGTCGGAGGCGCTGGCGAGGAAGATGTTCAGCGGCGTCATGCGGCGTTCGATGTAGACGTGGCGCAGCACCACCAGGCCGTCGGTCTCCTCCAGCAGGCTGGGGACCTCGCGGCGCAGGCCTTCGAGCAGGCGCGGCGAGAAGCGGCTGCGCGGCAGGGCGACCTGGGAATATTCCCAGGTGTCGGCCATGCGCCCGACGCGGTCGTGCTTCTTCACCATCTGGTACTTGCGCCGCACCGTGGCCTCGTCCATGCCGTCCTTGGCGATGCGGTCGCGGATCAGCTTGAACACGTAGGGATAGGACGGCAGGGTGAACACCGTCATGACCATGCCCTGGATCCCCGGCGCGTAGTCGAAGGCGTCCCGCGAGTGCGACAGGTGGTGCAGGAAGTCGCGGTAGAACAGGGTCTTGCCCTGCTTCTGCAGGCCGATGGTGGTGTAGATCTCGGCCTTGGGCTTGCGCGGGAACAGCGAGGACAGAAAATCGACGTAGGCCGCCGAGGCCTCCATGTCCACCAGGAAATAGGCGCGCGTGAAGCTGAACAGCGTGCTCAGGTCGTCGCTGGTGTGCAGCAGGGCGTCGAACTGGATGTGGCCCGAGGGCGTGTGCAGCAGCGCCACGGCGAAGGGATGGATGGCGGTCTGGTTGATCAGGCGGCCGACGATGTAGGCGCCCTTGTTGCGGAAGAACAGGGTGTTGAGCACCTGGATCTGGCAGTCGGGCGCCAGCCGCTTGCCCAGGCCGCGCGGCAGGGTGCGGCGCAGGTGGCGCAGGCCCATGCGGGCCATGCGCCGCACGTCCGCCGGCAGGTCGTGATAGGGCGCGGCCAGGCCGAAGTCGGCCGCCATGCGGGTCAGGCTGGGCAGCAGGCCCTCGGTCAGCGGATAGTAGGCCCGGTAGGACGGGTGCTCGCCGTCGATGTAGTCGGTCGCCACCGCCGGGCGCACGAACAGGAAGTCGTTGTTGAAGTAGTTGCGGTGCAGGATGCGGCAGGACACCGAGTTGAAGAAGGTCTCGGCGCATTCGGGCTGGCGGTGGCCGGCCAGCAGGGTGATGTAGCTGGTCTTGGCGGCCAGCCAGAATTCGATCTGCTCGCCGGTCAGGGCCGTGTCCGGCGCGGTGTGGGCGCGGGTGGTGCCGCGCAGCGCCTGGCCCAGGGCCGCCGCGCATTCCCGTACGCGGGTATCGTAGTATTCGATGCGCTCGCGCGAGAGCTGCTGGATGCCGTGCCAGTCGCCCGATTCAAACAGCGCCTTGGCGCGCTGCGCGCTGTAGCGGAACAGCGAATAGTGGCGGTCGAATCCGGCCAGGATCATGCGCGCCACGGCCTCCGGGGACTGGCCCCGGGGCGCGACGGGCTCGATGCGGCGGTGGTCGCCGGTGTCGTCCATGGCTGCGCGGCTCCTGGGTCGGGTTCAGGCGGTTTCGCCGAACAGCTCGCGGCCGATCAGCATGCGGCGGATCTCGCTGGTGCCGGCGCCGATCTCGTAGAGCTTGGCGTCGCGCCACAGGCGGCCGGTGGGGTAGTCGTTGATGTAGCCGTTGCCGCCCAGGATCTGGATGCCCTCGCCGGCCATCCAGGTGGCCTTCTCGGCGCAGTACAGGATGACGCCGGCGCAGTCCTTGCGCACCTGGCGCGCGTGGCCGGCGCCCAGCCTGTCGAGGTTCTTGCCGACCGTGTAGCAGAAGGCGCGGCAGGCCTGCAGGGTGGTGTAGAGGTCGGCCAGCTTGCCCTGGATGAGCTGGAATTCGCCGATCGCCTGGCCGAACTGCCTGCGTTCGTGCACGTAGGGCACGACCACGTCCATGACCGCCTGCATGATGCCCAGGGGGCCGGCCGCGAGCACGGCGCGCTCGTAGTCCAGGCCGCTCATCAGCACCTTGACGCCGCCGTCGACCTCGCCCAGCACGTTCTCGGCCGGGACCTCGCAGTCCTGGAACACCAGCTCGCCGGTGTGCGAGCCGCGCATGCCCAGCTTGTCGAGCTTCTGCGCCACCGAGAAGCCGGGGAAGGTCTTCTCGACGATGAAGGCGGTGATGCCGCGCTGGCGGGCCTCGGGCCTGGTCTTGGCGTAGACCACCAGGGTGTCGGCGTCCGGCCCGTTGGTGATCCACATCTTAGTGCCGTTGAGCACGTAGCGGTCGCCGCGCTTCTCGGCGCGCAGCCGCATGCCGACGACGTCCGAACCCGCGCCGGGTTCGCTCATGGCCAGCGCGCCGATCCGTTCGCCGGAGATCAGGCCGGGCAGGTATTTCTGCTTCTGCGCTTCGGTGCCGTTGCGGTGGATCTGGTTGACGCACAGATTGGAGTGCGCGCCGTAGGACAGGGCGATGGACGCGCTGGCGCGCGAGATTTCCTCCATGGCGATCATGTGCGCCAGGTAGCCGAGGTTGGCGCCGCCGTAGGCCTCGGCCACGGTCACGCCCAGCAGGCCCAGGTCGCCGAACTTGCGCCACAGGTCCATGGGGAACTGGTCGTCGCGGTCGGCCGCGGCGGCGCGCGGGGCGATCTCGGCTTGGGCGAAGTCGCGCACCGCCTCGCGCAGCATGTCGAGGTCGGAGCCGAGGTCGAAGTTCAGGCCGGGCAGGTTCATGGGGTGGTCTCCTGGTGTCGTGGGTGGCGCGCCCGCAGCAGCGCTTCGCATTCGGCCTGCTGGCGGCGGATTTCTTTCAGGGTCTCGTCCAGATCGCGCCGCTGCTGTTCGAGCTTGGCGCGGTGGCTGGCGAGGACTTCGGCGTACTGCCGCAGCTGTGCTTCGCTGTTGGCGCCGCCGCGGTCGTACAGGTCGATCAGGGTGACGATTTCGGCCAGCTGCAGCCCCAGCCGCCGCCCGCGCAGGGCGAGCTTGAGCCGCGTGCGGTCGCGCGGGGCATAGACCCGGTTGCGGCCTGCGCGCGCCGGGCTGACGATGCCCTGATCCTCATAGAAGCGGATCGTGCGCGGCGTGATGCCGAATTCGCGGGCAAGCTCGGAAATCGTCCAGGTGGCTTGGCTCATGGGGTGGGATGCGGCGATGGGTGGATCGGCCGGCGGCTCGGTCGGGGAGCGCGCGAAACGGCGGGTCCAGTCAGCGCCCATTATGGATTACGTTTACGTTAACGTAAAGAGGAAATTCTGACATAATGATGCGAGAAAACCCGCAGAAAAACCCGAATCTACTGGAGACGCGGCATGAACCCGCTGGAAAACGAACTCGACTATCCCTGGGGCGACGCCCTGCCCGAATCCGGCCGCGCGCGCGAAGTGGCCGCCGGTGTGCGCTGGATCCGCATGCCGCTGCCCTTCGCCCTGGACCACATCAATCTGTGGCTGCTGCGCGACCGCATCGACGGCCGCGAGGGCTGGACGGTGGTCGATTGCGGCATCGACCGCGCCGAGGTCCGCGACTGCTGGGAAACCGTGTTCGAGCAGGCGCTGGACGGCCTGCCGGTGCTGCGCGTGATGGTCACCCACATGCATCCGGACCACGTCGGCCTGGCCCATTGGCTGTGCGAGCGCTGGCAGGCGCCGCTGTGGATGTCCATGACGGACTACGCGGTGGCCCGGCTGTGGTCGGGATCGTCGGTGGCGGATTCCTCGGTCGAGGGCAGCGGTCCGTCCGGCGTGGGCGCGGCGCGGCACTTCGCCCGCCACGGCCTGGCCGATCCGCAGGCGCTGGACACGATCCGCGCCCGCCACGACTATTACGTGCGCCTGGTGCCCGGCATGCCGTCGCGCTTCCACCGCCTGATGCATGGCCAGGAAGTGTCCATCGGCGGGCACGGCTGGCGCGTCATCGTCGGCTACGGCCATGCGCCCGAGCACGTCTCGCTGTGGTGTCCGGACCTGGGTGCGCTGATCTCGGGCGACATGGTGCTGCCGCGCATTTCCACCAACGTCAGCGTGTTCGACCTGGAGCCCGAGTCCGATCCCCTGCGCCTGTACCTGGATTCGCTCGCCGCCTACGAAGCGCTGCCCGCGGACACCCTGGTGCTGCCGTCCCACGGCCGGCCCTTCCGCGGCCTGCACCGGCGCATCGTCCAGCAGCGGGAGCACCACGCCGAGCGCCTGGCCGAGGTCCTGGCCGCCTGTGGCGAGCCGCGCACCGCCCACGATCTGCTGCCGGTGCTGTTCCACCGCAAGCTGGACCTGCACCAGCTGTCCTTCGCCATGGGCGAATCCATCGCCCACCTGCACGCCCTATACTTCCAGGGATCCCTGCGGCGCACCCTCGGCGAGGACGGGGTGTACCGTTTTCAAAAGATCTGAGTTCATGACATTCCACGATTCCGACCGCATCGACACGCTGCTGCAGCACATCGGCCAGGCTCCCCTGGATCCGGCCACCGGCTCGGGGCCGGTCGCGCTGCCCTCGTACCGCACCAGCACGGTGCGCTTCGCCTCCATGGACGTGCTGGACCGCGCCCAGGCGGCCAAGCAGCGCGGCGAGCGCGTGCCCACCTACGGCCGGGTCGGCCTGCAGACGCACGAGGCCCTGGAGACGCTGCTGTGCGGCCTGGAAGGCGGCGAGCGGGCGTTCCTGGCGCCTTCCGGCATGGCGGCCATCAGCATGGCGCTGATGGCGCTGCTGGGCCAGGGCGACCATGCCCTGGTCGTGGACTGCGTGTACGGGCCGGTGCGCTACCTGCACAAGACCGTCCTGTCGCGCATGGGCGTGGCCATGGATTTCGTGCGCGGCGACCTCGCCGGCCTGCAGGCCGCCCTGCGCCCCGAGACCCGGGTGCTGTACCTGGAATCGCCGGGCTCGCTGCTGATGGAAATGCTGGACCTGCCCGCCCTGGCCAACTGGGCCCACGAGCACGGCCTGGTCGTGGTGGCCGACAACACCTGGGGCTCGGGCTACATCTACCGGCCCCTGCAGCTCGGGGCCGACGTGTCGGTGATCGCCGCCACCAAGTACGTCGGCGGCCATTCCGACCTGATGCTGGGCGCGGCCGTGGCGCGCGCCCCGGCGCTGATCGGCAAGCTGCACGAGACCCATTACGCCCTGGGCAGCACCGTCAGCGCCGACGACGCCTGGCTGGCGCTGCGCGGCGCGCGCACCCTGGGGGTGCGCCTGCGCGCCTGCGCCGAGCACGCGATGGAGGTCTGCCGCTGGCTGGACGCCCAGCCCCGGGTGTCGCGGATCTTCTTCCCCGCCTGGCCGGACGACGCCGGCCATGCGCTGTGGCGGCGCGACGCGACGGGGTCCAACGGCCTGCTGTCCGTGGCCGTCGATTTCGACGAGCGGCAGGTGCGCCGCCTGATCGACGGCCTGCGGCTGTTCGGGATCGGCTATTCCTGGGGCGGCTACGAAAGCCTGGTCACGCAGGTCGAGCCTTCCGCCCTGGCCGCCCACGGCTACTGGGCCTCGGTAGCCGACGCGCGCATGCGCAAGGGCACGGTGCTGCGCCTGCACATCGGCCTGGAAGACCCCGCCGACCTGATCGCCGACCTGGCGCAGGCGTTCGAGGCGGCGTCGCGCGATTGACGTGACCAGGGGCATTGCACCCCCGGCCGCCTGTTTTACTGCTTCCCCGCCAGCAGCTGCTTGACCAGCTTGTCGGCCTCGTCGATGGCGCCCTGGTAGGTGCCGGTGTTCGAGGGCGAGGTCAGGTAGCGGCCGCCAATGGCGATGGTCGGCGTGCCGTCCACGTGGTAGGACTTGGTCAGCTCGTCGGCGCGGGAGACCTTGGTCTGCACGCCGAAGGAATTGAACGTGTCGGTGAAGGTCTGGCGGTCCAGCCCCTGCGAGGCGGCCCAGTCGATGATTTCCTTGGCCTGGGTCAGGTCCTTGCGCTGTTCGTGGATGGCCTTGAAGACCTGCGGATGCAGGTCCAGGCGGTCCAGGGCCTCCAGGGTGTAATAGAGCTTCTGCATGTCGCGCATGCTGGCGTTGAAGGCGACCGGCACGCTCTTGAAGGCCACGCCCTCGGGCAGGGTCTTGCGCCATTTCTCGATCAGGGGTTCGATGGCGTTGCAGTGCGGGCAGGTGTAGAAGAAGAATTCCAGGACTTCGATCTTGCCCGGGGTGTCCGAGGGCTGGACCGGATCGAGCGTATCGTAGGGCGCCGCCTGGGCGGGCGTCATGGCCAGCGCGGCCAGTCCCAGGACCAGGCCCGACACGAGGCGGGAAAACAGGGCGATCTTCATGGTGGGCTCCTTGGGGGGCGGTTCAGGGGCGGACGACGGTCGATTCGATCTTCTCGTCGCCCAGGCGGGCCCGGGCGCGGTTCATTTCGTCGATGCCCTTGAAGGGGCCGACGCGCACGCGGTTGATGGGGGCGCCGTTGGATTCGCCGGTTTCGACGCGCACCGGCAGGCCCAGCAGCACGACCCGGGCCAGCATGGCCTGGGCTTCCTTCTGCGAACGGAAGGCGCCGGTCTGCAGGTAGTAGGTGGTCTGCGTGCCGGGCGCCGGGCGGGCGGCGGGCGGCGGGGGAGGCGGCGGCGGAATGGGCTGGCTGGTCTGCGGCGGGGCCGGCGGATTCACCGGTGCCGCCGCCGGGGCGGGCTTGGCCGCGGGCTTGTCCAGCCCGGCGATGATCTGGCCGATGGCATCGGACAGCGGATTTTCCGGCGAGGCGCCGGGCTCCGGCGCCGGGGCCGGCGGATTGGTGCTGCTGCCGCCCTGGGCGGCCGAGCGCGTGCCCGCCGGGCCGTCCTTGCCGTACAGGGCGATGTTCGGGTCCGGGGCGTTCTTCACGTCCGGCAGCAGGGTGGTCGGGTCGTCGCGGCTGGCCTTGTCCTTGAAGGGCATGGGGGCCTTGGTGACGAACAGGGCGACGGCCACCGCGGCCGCCACCCCGAGCACCATGCCCAGGACCAGGCCGAACCAGGCGCTGCCCGACCGCGAGGATTTCTTGCGGGTGGCCATGGCGCTACATGCGCTCGGGGGCGCCGACCCCCAGCAGGCCCAGGCCGTTGGCGATCACCTGGGCGGTGGCGCGGGCCAGGCGCAGGCGGGCGGCACCCAGGGCGGGGTCGTCCACCAGGATGCGCTCGGCGTTGTACCAGGCGTGGAAATCGGCGGCGCAGTCGCGCAGCCAGAATGCCAGCTGGTGCGGCGCCAGTTCGCGGGCGGCCTGCGTCAGCACGCCGGGGTATTCGGCCAGGCGCTGCAGCAGCGTGATTTCGGTGGGGGCGGTCAGCAGGGATGGGTCCGCCGCCCGCGCCTGGCTGCCGGCGTCGTGCTGGCGCAGCAGCGAGTGGATGCGGGCGTGCGCGTACTGGATGTAGTAGACCGGGTTTTCCTCGCTGCGCGACAGGGCCAGGTCGATGTCGAAGACAAATTCGGAATCGGCGCGGCGCTGGGCCAGGAAGAAGCGCACGGCGTCGCGTCCCACCCAGTCGATCAGGTCGCGCAGCGTGACGTAGCTGCCGGCGCGCTTGGAGATCTTGACCTCGGCGCCGTCGCGCATCACGCGCACCATCTTGTGCAGCACGTAGGCCGGGTAGTCGGCCGGGATGCCCAGGCCCAGGCCCTGCAGGCCCGCGCGCACGCGGGCGATGGTGCCGTGGTGGTCGGTGCCCTGGATGTTGATGGCGTGGTGGAAGCCGCGTTCCCATTTGGCGACGTGGTAGGCCACGTCCGGCACGAAATAGGTATAGCCACCCTCGGACTTGCGCATGACGCGGTCCTTGTCGTCGCCGGTGCCCAGTTCGGTGGTGCGCAGCCACAGCGCGCCGTCCCGTTCGTAGGTGTGGCCCGCGTCGATCAGGGCCTGGACGGTGCGCTCGACGCGGCCGCTGGTGTAGAGCGAGCTTTCCAGGTAGTAGTTGTCGAAGCGCAGGTCGAAGGCCTGCAGGTCCAGGTCCTGCTCGCGGCGCAGGTAGGCCACGGCGAAGCGGCGGATCGCGTCCAGGTCGTCGAGGTCGCCGGACGCCCGGATGGGGTCGCCGTCGCTGGCCTGGACGGTGGCGCCGGCCAGGTAGTCGCGCGCGATGTCCTGGATGTATTCGCCCCGGTAGCCGTCGGCGGGGAAGGCCGGGTCGTCGGGCTCGATGCCGCGCGCGCGCGCCTGCACGCTGATCGCCAGGTTGTGGATCTGGTTGCCGGCGTCGTTGTAGTAGAACTCGCGCGAGACCTGGGCGCCCTGGGTGGCGAACAGGCGGCAGATGGAGTCCCCCAGCGCCGCCTGGCGGGCGTGGCCGACGTGCAGCGGGCCGGTGGGGTTGGCGGAGACGAATTCCACCAGCACGCGCTCGTCGGTGGCGGGCCGGTGGCCGTAGCGTTCGCCCTGGGCCTGGATGGCGTCCAGGACGGCCTGGTGGGCGGCGGACGACAGGCGGAAATTGATGAAACCCGGGCCGGCAACTTCCGCCGAGGCGATCAGGCCGGCCGCGTCCGGGTGGGCCAGGACGCCCGCCGCGACGGCCTGCGCCAGTTCGCGCGGGTTGCGCCGGGCCGCGCGGGCGGCCTGCATGGCGACGTTGCTGGCGACGTCGCCGTGGGCGGCGATTTTCGGGCGTTCGAGGGTGATGTCCAGAGTCTGGCCGGGGATCAGTGTGTCCAGGACGGAGCGCAGGATGGCGATGAGCCGGGTGTGTTGCTCGGGTAGCATGGTGTCCGTATCTGAGGGTATCCCGAAATGATAGCCCGATTTCAGGGGCGCCGTGCCTCAGGGCCGCCGCGCCGGGCCGGCCATCCCCGGCAGGCCCCGTTCCGCCTCCAGCCAGGCGCCGTAGGCCGCCATGTCCACGCTGCCGGCGACGGCGCCGGATTCGTCCGCCGCGGCGTCGGCGCGGCGGATGAAGGCCTCCACGATCCGCCGCTGCGCGTCGCCCAGGCGCGGGTCCGCGCCCTGGGGGCCGAGCGTGCGCGCGGCGGCGTCCTGCAGCGCCCGGTCGCCCGGCGGCAGCCCGCGCAGGGCGGGGCTGCGCTCGTCGTGCAGCAGCGGGCGCGTCACCGCGCGGTCGTCCGGCGCCAGTTCGGCGACGGGCACCAGGGCGGCCAGCGCCTGCCAGCGCATCCAGTTCAGGGCCACGTCCGACAGGTCGCCGCCGGGGACGGGCTGCAGCCGCTCGTCCAGCAGCAGGCCGCCGCCGATGTCGGCGTGGGCGCCGATGAAGGGCGCCTCGACCGTGTTGCCCGCGTCGCCGGCCGCCGAGACCAGGGGAAACAGGGCGCGCAGCTCGTGCAGCGCCACGGCGTGCGCCACCCAGTGCCAGGCGCCGGCGATGCCCAGGTCGAAGCCGGCGTTGGCCGCGCCCAGCAGCCCGAACTGCGCCACGGTGTCGAACAGGCCCAGGAAGCGCAGGTCGACGCACAGGCCGATGGTGCCGCGCAGCGGGTCGTCGTAGGAGAACCAGCCGTCGCGGGTGTGGCGCGCGATGCGGTTGGCGAAGTCGCGCGCCAGGGCCGCCCCGCGCGAATAGCCCAGGATGTCGATGGGCACCGGCGCGGCGGCGCCCCGCGCCCGGTCCAGGGCGTTGAGCAGGGACTGCCACTGGTTGCTCAGGATCTGGCGGCTGCCGGCGGCGACGACCGCGTCCCAGTCGGCGTAGTAGCCGTTCCCCGGCCCGGCGTGATAGTAGGCCGGGCCGTCCTCGTAGGCCTGGGCGAGCTTCCAGACGTTGCCCTGGTTGCGCGGCCCTTGCCGCGTGCCGTCGAAGGCCAGCAGGATCAGGCCCAGGGGATCGACGTGGCGCAGCGGCTGCTGGGCGGCGTAGCCCAGGGCTTGCAGGCCGGGCAGCGGCCCCAGGGGGTCGGGCTCCAGATAGTGGCCGCGCGCGGGCAGGAAGGTGCGAAAGACGTTGTCGTGCCAGCCCGTCGCCGGATCCTCGTCCTGGCCCGGCCGGCGCAGCGGCAGGTCCAGGTCGCCGCGCAGGCGGGTCGCGCGGCCCAGCGCGTCGTAGTCGGCGGCCCAGCGCACCGCGCGGTCCGCGTCGGTCGCCAGGACGGGGGCGCCCAGCAGGTCGGCGTGCAGGTAAACCAGGCGGGTGCGGCCGTCGGCTTCCGTTTGCAGCAGGCCGACGGGGACCTCGCCGGCATACAGGTAGCGCTGGGTGACGCCGAAGGCCGGGAGCCCTGCGGCGGCGCGGGCGGGGACCGGGGCTGCAGCGGAGGCCGCAGGCGTGGCGGCGGCCGTGGCGTCCGGCCCGGCGGCGGACTCCGTGCGGGCGGGCGTTCCGGGGGTCGGCCGGTGCCAGATCGCCGCCAGGCGGTTGTCCACGTAGTAGCGTTCGGTTTCCCGGCCGTCCTGGACGCGGCGGATCCGCTGGCCCCGGGCGTTGTAGGCGTAGCGCACCAGGACCCGCCCGTCCTCCAGGACCTCGGCCGGCCGGCCCTGGGCCTGCAGGCGCAGCGTGCGGCGGCCGACCGCGAGGGGCAGGCCGGCTTCGTTGCGGGCGATCGGGGGCGGGGCGGCATCCCCGTCTTCGGCGTCCGGCGGCGCGGCGGACCGGGACTCGGCGTCCCGGGGACCGGCGCCCTGGAGTCCGGTCGGCGTGCGGGCCGGATGCGCGGCATGCGGCGAACCGCCGGGCCGGCCGAGGCGGGCGGCCAGGCGCCCGATGAGGCGGCCGTCCTCGTCCCAGGCCAGCCAGGTCCGGGTCACGCCGTCCTGGAACCCGGCCAATCGGTCCTGCGCGTCGTGCGCCAGGACCCGATGCCGCCAGGGGGCGGCGGGCAGGGCGGGCGTTGGCTGGCGCGGTGCGGTTCCAAAGGGTGGACGCGCGGCGCCGTCCGGGACGGCGGGTTCGGACGCCGACAGCGTGCTCAGGCGCACGACCCGGCCGCGCGCGTCGTGGCGCCGCCGCTCGCCCCACAGGATGCGCGGCCCGTCGGACAGGACCAGGGTATCGGCCCGCCCGTCCGGCCCCGCGGCCGTCTGCAGCCACAGGCCGTTGCCGTAGCGGTAGCCGGCGCGGCCCGGGACGGAGTCGATGACGGTGCGGCGCGCGCCGTCGGCGGCTTCCCAGTCCAGGCGCATCAGGCGGCCCGCATCCGACCAGGCGTAGTGCAGCGCGCCGCCTTCCGGCAGGTCATGGCGCGTCAGCCGTCCGTGGGCGTCGTAGGCAAAGCGTTCCCGGTAGCCGAGCGCGCCCTGGGCGTGGGGCCGGTGGACGGCGCGGGCCGTGACCCGGCCGTGCGCGTCGTGCTGCAGGTATTCGGTCTCGTCGGGGTGGGTCAGGCGGATCGGCCGGTCGCCCCGCCAATGCAGGCCGATCTCCAGCGGCGGCCGGCCGGGCGCCGTGTGCAGCAGCCGCACGGGTCGGCCGATGGCGTCGCGGCGGACGTCCAGGCGCCCGCCGTCGGCCTCGCGCCTGCCGGTCAGGCGGCCGTGCGGATCGTAGGACAGCCGGGCCGTGCCGGTGAGCCGGCTGGACCAGCGCGCCAGCCGGCCGCCGGGGCCGTACTCCAGGCGCAGGCCGGGCCAGCCGCCCCGCGCCTGCATCAGCGCGCGGATCCGGCCGTCCGGCGCGCGGCGGATGCGCAGATCGCCAAGGGCGCTTGGCCGGCCCTGGGCGTCGTGGTCGATGCGCCGGGTGATCCCGGGGCAGGCGGGACAGGCCGACGAGCGCACCGCGCGCGGCACGATCCGGCCGCCGCGCAGGGCGTGCTCCACCTCGGCCCGCGCGCCTGCCGAGCGCACGCGGGTCGGACCGGCGTCGGGCGGGCCGTCCGGATAGTCCAGGTCCAGGCGGCCCGCCGTCGTGCCGGGGGCGCCCGGGATCGCCTGGACGACGCGGCCGCGCGCGTCGTAAGTCCAGCTGCGGGCGCGCCAGCGCCGGCCGTCTGCGGCTTCCAGCGTGACGCCGGTGAGGGCGGCGGGGTGGCCGGCCTGCCGCCCGGATTCATGGTGATAGCGGCGGCGCATGCCGTCGGGCCGCTGCACGGCGGTCAGCAGGACCGGCTCGGGGGCCGGGCCCTGCCCGGCCAGGGGCGCGTCGGCCGGCATCCCGCCGGCCGGGGCCGCGCTCGTAGGCATCGCCTCGTGTGCGCTCCGGGCGTATTCGTAGCGGAACACCCCCAGCGGCGTGGCCAGCGTCCGCAGGCGGGGGCGCGGTCCCGAGGCGTCGTAATCGAGCCGCAGTACGGCGGCGCCGCGCCGGATTTCCCGCGCCAGGCCGTCCAGCGGGCCGCCCGCGTGGCGGTCGATGACGATGTCCGGCCGTCCGGGGGCGGTGATCGCCCGCAGCCGGCCGTGCGCATCGAAGACCAGCCGGCCGCCGTCGGCGCCCAGCCAGGATAAGGGGACAGCCTCATGAACGGGCGCCAGGACCTGGCCGTCGGCGGGTCCGGCGCCCAGGCCCCGGGTGTCGAAGCGCACGCGGCGGCCGTCGGGCAGGTCCAGCCGCCAGCCGTCCGGGGCGGGCCGCAGGCGGATGTCGTATTCGCTGCTCCAGCCCCGGCCGAGCGGCCCGTCTTCCAGGGATCCCGAGCGGTACAGGCGGACGAAGGACGGGTGGCCGCCCGCGACCGGCTCGGGCAGGTCGGTCTCGCGCAGGAATTTCTCGCCGGTGGCCAGATGCACGGGATTGGCGATGCCCGGATCGGGCGCGGGCTCGGCGGCCGGCCCCCGGACGGAGCCCGCGCCGCAGGGCGCCTGGGCCTGCGGCGCGGGGCAGCTCAGGGCGTTTGCGGCGTGCGCGGGGGCTGGCGTGGACCAGGAGGCGAGCGCCAGCGGCACGCCGGCCAGCCAGGATGGCAAGCGGCGCCAGGCAAGGGTTTCGGGCATGGAAGACCTCCTGTCGGAGCGCTCATTGTGCGGCTTGGCAGGGGGTTGAAGATCGGTTAGTGTATGAATGTATCCATTGCGGGAAGTCCACCATGCTCATTTTGTTCCAATCGAAATCCGCGGCGGAAGTCCTGATGTTCGCCCAGCATGCTCGGCCCATCCTGGTGGCCGCCGGCAAGACCTTCGATGGTCCCGGACTGCCCGAGCGCGGGGTCATCACCCGAGCGCAGCTGGACACCGCCATCGCCGGCATCGAGGCGCTGGTGGCGGCCGATCCCGGCCACGACGACGCCTCCGGCGACCACGACGACACGGTCGAACATCCCATCGCCCAGCCGGTCGGCATGCGCCGCCGGGCCTGGCCGCTGCTGACCATGCTGCGCCTGGCCCGCGAAAAAGGCGAGGACGTCACCTGGGAGCCCGCGCCGGCCTGGTAAATTCACGCATTTCACATCCGGAGAAATCCCATGCAGGGCCATGTGATCGTGATTTTCGATGCCCACCGTTCCCTGGAACTGCCCGTCGACGCGCCGGTGGACCCCGACCGGGCGCACGCCGCCCGCGAATGGTTCGAGCAGACGTGGGAATCCCTGGGCTGCGAGCCCCTGCGCGTGAGCGGCAAGGTCCTGCTGCTGGACAAGATCCTGGGCGTGGCCGACAGCCTGGGCTACAGCCGCCTTTCGGCGCAGCCCGAACTGGCGCGGGAATTCGCCGCCCATGCCGTCCAGGCGCTGGAAAAGCCCCGGGTGACGGTGGACCTGCCGGGCCTGGCCATCGTGTATTGACCGGGCCGCGCGGCCGGCGCGGGCAGAACCCCCGGCCTCTTGCCGGAAGCCCGGGGCCTGGCGGTTTGGGGCCTGGGCGGCGCACAAACGGAAACCCCGTCCTGTGGGACGGGGCTGAACGAGGCGGGCGCTTGTGGTGCCAGGAATATCCCCGGGATGCGGGGGTGGCGCCGCCCGCGGGCGCTGGGATGCCGGATGACGGGCGCTCCGTGCGGAGCGCCCGGGCCGTTCTGGATCAGGCCGCGACCGAGGCGCGCGGACGCACGTCGCCGCCCGCCGCCGCGTGGCGGTTGACCGCGCTCAGGATCGCCAGGAAGGACGAGGTCACGATGTCCTCGTGGATGCCGACGCCGTAGCCGCTGACGTTGTCCTGGATGCGCATCTCGATGTAGGACGCCGCGCGGGTGTCGGTGCCGGTGCCGATGGCGTGTTCCTGGTAGTCCATCACGCGGGCCTCGATGCCCAGCGCGGCGATGAAGGCCGAGATCGCGCCGTCGCCCTGGCCCGACAGATGGCGGACCTGGCCGTCGATTTCCAGCTCGATCTCGATCATGAACTGCTTCTGGCCGGTGGTCTTGGGGCTGCCGGTGATGCGGTGCCGGATCAGCTTCATCGGCGTTTCGCGGTCCAGGTATTCGCTGGAGAAGATGTCGAACACGTCCTGCGGCGTGACTTCGCGGCCCGTTTCGTCGGTGACGCGCTGGATGGCGCGGCTGAATTCGATCTGCAGGCGGCGCGGCAGGACCAGGCCGTGCTCCTGTTCCAGGAGGAAGGACACGCCGCCCTTGCCCGACTGGCTGTTGACGCGGATGACCGCGTCGTAGCTGCGGCCCAGGTCGGCCGGGTCGATGGGCAGGTAGGGGACTTCCCAGACGGCGTCTTCCTGCTGCACCGCGAAGCCCTTCTTGATGGCGTCCTGGTGCGAGCCGGAGAAGGCCGTGAAGACCAGGTCGCCGGCGTAGGGGTGGCGCGGATGCACGGGCAGCTGGTTGCAGTATTCGACGCAGCGGCGGACTTCGTCGATGTCGGAGAAGTCCAGGCCCGGATGGATGCCCTGGGTGTAGAGGTTGAGCGCCAGGGTGACCAGATCGACGTTGCCGGTGCGCTCGCCGTTGCCGAACAGGCAGCCCTCGATGCGGTCGGCGCCGGCCATGACGGCGAATTCGGCGGCGGCCACGGCCGTGCCGCGGTCGTTGTGGGGGTGGACACTGAGGACGATCCTGTCGCGCTGGGCCAGATGGGTGTGCATCCATTCGATCTGGTCGGCGTACAGGTTCGGCGTGGTGGCCTCGATGGTGGCCGGCAGGTTCAGGATGATCTTGTCCTGGACGGTGGGCTGCCAGGTGTCGACCACGGCATTGCAGACTTCCAGCGCGAAATCGGGCTCGGTGGTGCTGAAGACTTCCGGCGAATATTCGTAGCGCCAGTGGGTTTCGGGGTGCTTGGCGACTTCGGTCTTGACGATCCGGGTGCCTTCGACGGCGATGGCGCGGACCTCGTCGCGGCTCATGCGGAAGACGATCTTGCGGAAGGCCGGCGCGCAGGCGTTGTACAGGTGGATGATGGCGTGCCTGGCGCCCGCGCAGGCTTCGACGGTGCGCTGGATCAGGTCTTCGCGGGCCTGGGTCAGGGCGATGATGGTGACGTCGTCGGGGATGCGCTTTTCATCGACCAGCTTGCGCACGAAGTCGAAATCGGTCTGGGACGCGGAGGGGAAGCCGACCTCGATTTCCTTGAAGCCGATCCTGATCAGCTGATCGAAGAAGCGCAGCTTGCGCTCGACGCTCATGGGCTCGATGAGCGCCTGATTGCCGTCGCGCAGGTCGGTGCTCATCCAGATCGGGGGGGCGGAGATGCGGCGGCTGGGCCAGGTGCGTTCGCTGAAGTCGCGCGTGAACGGAGCGAACGGAACGTATTTGTCGGCGGGATTCTTGATCATGTCGGTACCTGTCTGGGCGGGTGCGTCCGGATCACGGGCGCGGAAATGCGAGGGTGTGGCGAAACAGGCTGCCGAACTGCCACGCGGCGCTAGGCCCGGCAACCGATCGCTAGCAGCAGTAGACCCGACAGGGAGAGGGAGGAGAACGACGGACGCGCGCGCCCGGCAGCGGAGAGCTGCGGGATGTCACGGAAGGAAGCGCGCGTGGAGTTCATGTATGGAAGTCAAACATATTTCCGGCTTCCTGGCAAGGGTTCCGTAGGGATCCGTGGGGATCCGCCCGGCCGGCGGGCGGGTTCCAGCCGCCGATGCGGCCTCGGCGCAACGGTACGCTCCGGCCCGCGGGCGCGCGGCGCCCTGCACGATCAGGCGGCTCGCGTGGATGCGAACCTGCCCCGGCCCGGCGGCGGTGTTCGCGGTCCGCCGTCCGGGCCGCGGAACGCGGGCGGCCCGGACCGGCGGGCTCAGAAGGTCGTGCGCAGGGTGACTTCCACGCTGCGGCCGGTGCCCGGCAGGACGTCGAACGCGGAGCGGTATTCCTTGTCCAGGAGGTTGTTGAGCTGCACTCCCACCTGCACCTTGCGGTCCTTGCCGTGGGTGCCGCCGAACGCCAGGTTCAGCGTGCCCCAGCCCGGCAGGCGCTCGGTCGACAGGGCGCCGCCGCTCAGCGTGGTTTCCTTGACCGGCGTGGCGGCGCGCACGAACAGGTCGGCCCAGACCTCGGCGCCGTACAGCGTGGTGTCGTAGCGCACCCCCGCGCGGCCGGAGAAGGCCGGCACGCCGCTGTCCTTGGTCGAGTACGTGGGGTATTTCAGCTCCCGCTGCGTCCAGGCACCGGTCACGTAGGGGGTGAAGCTGGTGCCGGGCAGCGCGTATTCCGCGATCAGTTCGATGCCGTGGGTGTCGGCGCGGTCGGCGTTGACGTAGGTGCGGTCGCTCGCGGCGTAGCCCGCCGGGCAGGTGCCCGCGGCGGCGCAGGAGGTCGTGCCGATGTAGTCCTTGGCCCGGGTGTAGAAGACGGCCGCGTCCAGGACCACGCCGGCGTTCTGGTAGCGCGCGCCCACTTCGTAGTTCTGCGAGGTCTCGGGCTTCAGGCCGGGGTTGGCGCGGGTCAGGGAGCCGCTGCCGGCCGTGGTGTCGGAGTACATCTGCGCCAGGGTCGGCATGGTGTAGCCCTCGGAATACAGGGCGCGCAGGGTGGTGTGCTCCAGGCCGCTCCAGGTCAGGCCCAGGGACTTGACCAGGCGGTTGGTGGTGCTGTCGTCCTGGCCCGCCAGGGCGGCATTGGTGGTGTCGTCCAGGTTCGAGCTCACGTGGTAGTAGCGCAGGCCCGCGGTCAGCTTGAAGTTCCGGGCGAAGGACCATTCGTCCTGGGCGAACACCGAGGCCGTCTGGATCGAGGCGCGGGTATGCGTCGGGCTGGTCGTGGTCCGCGTGCCCGGCATCGGCATGGGCGGCCGGGTGGTCGTGGTGGTGATGCTGTTCTTGCTGGTGTCCAGGTCGTCCATCAGGTACTGCAGGCCGGCGATGGTGTAGTGGTCGGGGTGCAAGGCCAGATCGACCTGCGCGGTGCCGCCGTAGTTCAGGTTGCGATCGTCCGAGGTGGCGGTGTTCTTGACGTTCATGAAGGAAGTCGGCTGCACCTCGACCCGGTTCTCGAACAGGCGGTCCACGGTCTGGCGGTAGGCGTCGACGTGGATCTTCCGCACCACGGGGCTCAGGTCCTTGGCGTCGTAGTACAGGCCGACCTTGCGCAGGTCGCGCTTGGGCAGGTCGATGCTGAAATCGCGGATCGAGCCCTGCACGTAGTCGGGGTCCGTCCAGCTGTCCGTGGCGAGGAGGTGCTGCTCGGCCTTCAGCGCCAGGTAGTGGTTGCGCTTCTGGCCGAAGGTGTAGCCCAGGTGCAGCGCCATGTCGCTGTCGCGGTAGCTGGAGCCGTCCAGGGTGCCGCTCCGGGTGTAGCGCCCTTCGGGCACCTGGCGGTCGTGGTGGCGGTCGGCGCTGCCCGACAGGCGGTAGTCGAAATCGCCCACGGTGCCGGAGACGGCGGCCCAGCCCTGCCAGCCGCGCGTGCCCGAGTAGTAGCTGCCGCCCGCTTCCAGCTGGATGGGCTTGGGCGCGCCGCGCTTGGTGATGATGTTGACCACGCCGCCGATGGCCTTGGCGCCGTACAGCACCGAGGCCGGCCCGCGGATGACCTCGATGCGCTCGACGTTGGCCGGATCCACCAGGATCGGCGTGCCGTAGTCGCTGTGGTCGGTGATTTCCTGGCCGTCGACCAGGATGGTCACGCGGTGCGAGGATTCGCCCCGGATGCGCAGGCGCTTCATGCCTGGCGCGGACGCGTCGACCACCTCGACGCCGGGCACGTCGCGCACCAGGTCGGCGATGCTTTCCGGCGCCTGGCGTTCGAGCTGCTCCTGGCCGACGACGGAGACCGAGGCGGGGTTGTTCCTGACGGAGGTTTCGGTGCGCGTGCCCGTCACGGTGATGGTGTCGAGCCAGGTGGCCTGCTGCGTGCCGCTCGACTGGGCGCAGGCCGCGCCGGCCAGTGGCAGGCTGAAGGCCAGCGCCAGTGCGCGCGCGCCGACGCGCAGCGCGGCGGATGCTTCTCCCCGGCCCATGATCGCATGGTTCATGTTGTGATTTCCCTGTGTGGATCAGTGACAGGACGGGCGGGACGCGATCATGGCTCGTGAGGAGAAAGCGGGAAACACCGGGCGGCGGCAAGGCGGCCCGGACACCCACACACTATAGAGAATGCGATTGCATTAATCAATGATTATGAGAATTATTATCATCATTATCTTGGGCGGGCTTGAGGATCCGCCTCGACACAACCCGATCCAGTTCGATCCGGCTCGGTCCGGAACGATCCGGCCTGAATGCGGCCTGATCCCGGACCTGCGGGCCGGCCGCCGGCCCGCGGCGTGCGGGACATGCGCGGTGTATGCGGGATGTGCGGGACCCGCCGCCCGCCGCAGGGGTGCGGCTCAGCGCCGCTGGCGGGCGTTTTCCAGGATGGCGAGCTGTTCGGCCGCGCGGTGCAGGCGGGCGGCGCGGCCGGCGGACAGTTCGTCGCGCGCCAGCATCAGGTCGCCCACGCGCAGGGGTTCGTCGCGCGTCTGCCAGGCCCACAGCAGGACGTCGAGCGTGGCGCCGGAGAGCTGGTCGGCCAGCTGCTGGAAGGAGGCGGAATCGACGGGCCGCAGGCGGGCGCGCGCCAGGATGGCGCGCACGGCCAGCCAGGTCAGGTAGGCCAGCAGCAGCGAGCCGAGCGTGGCCAGCGCGCCCCAGAAGTAGGGGTTGTAGCGCTGCAGCAGGGCGGTGGCTTCCGCCCCCATGATGTGGTTTCCGGCATAATCGATGCCGTTGCCGAAGGCCAGCAGCCGGTTCAGCACGTCATACCAGATCAGGACGACCGCCACGACCAGGGCGGCCGCGAGGATCCTGGACGTGGCGGTGAGCTTGAGCAGGACCTTGCGCAGCAGGCTGTGGTCCCGGCGGCTGGAGGATTCGTTTCGTTCCGGTTTCATGAGTCGTATTTTAGATTGAACATGCGTTAGATTGAACATGCGCGCGCAACCCTCCCTGGAGCTGGGCCAGCATCAGCATTTGACGCTGACGCCACAGTTGCGCCAGGCGCTGGCCCTGCTGCAATGCTCGTCCCAGGAACTGGACCAGGAGATCGCCCAGGCGCTGGCCGACAATCCGCTGCTGGAGGCCGTCGCGCCGGAGCCCGAATCGGCGGCCCAGGCCGAGCGGCTGGACCGTCTGTGGTCGCAGCCCGCGCGCGCCGCCCTGCCCGACGATCCGCTGGAGCCGAGCCAGCCGCCCAGCCTGATCGATCACCTGCTGCAGCAGCTGCACGCCACCCGCGCCACCGAACGCGACCGTCTGCTGGTGGTGCGGCTGATGGGCGAGCTCGACGAACGCGGCTACCTGGAATTCGATCCGGCGGCGCTGAACGCCGGCCTGCCGCCGGAACTGGCGGTCGAGGACGAGGAATGGCGCGCGGCGCTGTTCCTGCTGCAGTCCTTCGATCCCGCGGGGGTGGGCGCGCGCGATCTGCCCGAATGCCTGCGGCTGCAGCTGCGCGCCCGCGCCGACGAGTGGCCCGCGGACGTGCTGGCCTGCGCCCGCCGCCTGACGGACCACCTGGAAGACCTGGGCGCGGGCCGCTGGGGGCGGCTGTGCGAGGCGCTGGGCTGCGACCGCGCGCTGCTGGACGCCGCCCACCGGGCGCTGCGGCGCCTGGACCCCCGGCCGGCCGGCGCCTGGCAGACCGATCCCGTCCACTACATCGTGCCCGACGTGCTGTTCCATCGCGCGGCGGACGGCTGGCGGGTCAGCCTCAATCCCGCCATCGAGCCGCGTCTGCGCCTGAATCCCGAGCTGGCGGACGCCCTGGCGGGCCAGGACCTGTCGCCCGAACTGCGCGACCGGGTGCGCCAGGCGCGCAGCCTGATCCACAACCTGGACCAGCGCCGCCAGACGATCCTGCGCGTGGCCGAAACCATCGCGCGGCATCAGCGGGCGTTCCTGGAGTCCGGGGTCGCGGCGCTGCGGCCGCTCACGCTGCGGGAAGTCGCCCAGGCGCTGGAACTCCATGAATCCACCATTTCCCGCGCCACGCGGCTGAAATACGCGCAGACGCCCTGGGGCGTGCACGAGCTGAAGTTCTTCTTCGGCACGGGGGTGCAGACCCGCTCGGGCGAGGACACCTCGGCGCTGGCCGTGCAGGCGCTGATGCGCGCGATGCTGGAATCCGAGCCGGCGGGCAAGCCCCTGTCCGACATGCGGCTGGCGCAGATGCTGGCCGAGCAGGACGTGGTGATCGCGCGCCGGACCGTGGCCAAGTACCGCGAGGCCATGGGCGTGCCGCCGGCCAGCGTGCGCAAGGCGCGCGGGCCCGCGGACGCCTGAAGCGGGCCCGCCGGGATCCGGTAAAACTCGGTATCATCCTCTTTTCACCCACCCGCTTCCCCATGTGGAACCGCCCCGCCGCCGCCGATGCCCGCGCCGCCAGTCCGCTGCTCCAGCACTGGCAGGCCGAAGCCATTCGCCTGCGGGAGGCCCATTGGGGGCCGCTGGAAGACCGCGCCGCCTGCCAGGCCGCCCTGCGCCGGCCGCCCGACCTGCAGGAGCGCATCCTGGCGCGGGCCGCCTGGCTGGTCGAACACGGCGAACTGCATGACCGCCTGGTCCAGTGGGCCGTCGGCGCCCGCTGGGCGCTGGCCGCCCTGTGGCTGTGCGCCTGCCTGGCGGGCATCGGCACGGCCGCCGCCGTCCTGGGCCAGGGCCAGGTCAATCTGGCGCTGGCGCTGCTCGGACTGCTGGGCCTGCATGCGCTCACCTTCCTCATCTGGCTGGCCGGCTGGCTGCCGGGGCTGCCCGATTCGACCGCCCTGTCGCGCCTGTGGCTCTGGCTGACGCGGCGCCTGGTCCGGGGCCCGGACGCCGCCCTGGCGGCCCAGGCCTTCCTGTCCCTGCTGGGGCGGGCGCGGGCCTGGAAGACCGCCATCGGGCTGATCAGCCACGGGGCCTGGACGGCCGCCTTCCTGGGGGCGGTGCCCACGCTGATCGTGCTGCTGAGTACGCGCCGCTACACCTTCCATTGGGAAACCACCCTGCTGTCGCCCGAAGCCTTCGTCGGCGCGACCCGCGCACTGGGCCATCTGCCCGGCCTGCTGGGCTTCCCGGCGCCGGACGACGTCCAGATCGCCGCCAGCCTGGGTGCGCAGCCGCTGGCCGCGGGCGTCCAGGCCGACTGGTCCCTGTGGCTGATCGGCTGCATCGTCGTCTGGGGGCTGCTGCCGCGGCTGCTGGCGCTGTCCGCCTGCATCCTGCTCCTGCGGCGGCGCCGCGCCCGGCTGGCGGTGGACCCGAGCCTGCCGGGCTGGCTGGACCTGCGCGAGCGCCTGCTGCCCACTCATGCCAGCCTGGGCATCGACCGTCCCGCCCCGGCTGCGGCCACGGCGGCTTCTCCCGCGGCGCCGGCCGCCGCCGAGGACGGCCGGGCGGCGGTGCTGGCCTACGAGCTGGGGCCCGATCTCGCCTGGCCGCCGGCAGGCCTGCCGGCCGGCGTGGCCGATCTCGGCCGCTGCGACAGCCGCGAGGACCGCGCCCGCATCCGCGCGCTGCTGCGCGCTCCGCCCGCGCACCTGCTGTTCGTCTGCGACGCGCGCCTGACCCCGGACCGGGGCGCCGCCGCCTGGCTCGACGAACTGCGCCGGTCCTGCCCCGATCTGCGCGCCCTGTGCCTGGGCGGCACGCCGCAGCGCGTGCAGGCCTGGCAGGACACCCTGACGCAACAGTCCGTTCCCCGGATCCCCAGCCTGAACGGCTGGCTCGAATACATCGGAAGCCCCCGCCATGACTGACGCCTCGAACCCCATCGACCTGGCGGTTGTCGGCCATACCAATACCGGCAAGACCTCGCTGCTGCGCACGCTGCTGCGCGACGAGTCCTTCGGCGAGGTCGCGGACCGCCCCGGCACCACCCGCCACGTCGAAAGCGCCCAGCTGCTGACCGAGACCGGCCAGGCCATCCTGGTGCTGCGCGACACGCCGGGCCTGGAGGACGCCATGGGCGTGCTGGACTACCTGGACCAGCTGTCCCCGCCCCAGGAAAGGCACGACGGCCCCGAGCGCATCCGGCGGCTGCTCGACAGCCCGGAGGCCGCCGGCCGCTTCGAGCAGGAATGCCGGGTCCTCGCCACGGTGCTGGAAACCGACGCCGCCCTGTACGTGATCGACACCCGCGATCCGGTCCTGCCCAAGCACCGCGACGAGCTCATGCTGCTGGCCGCCTGCGGCCGCCCCATCCTGCCGGTGCTGAACTTCACCCGCACGGCGCTGTCGGACACGACCGCCTGGCGCGACGCGCTGGCCCGCCTGGGGCTGCACGCCACGGTGGATTTCGACACGGTGGCGCCCGCGCTGGACGGCGAGGGCCAGCTGCTGGACCGCCTGGCCCTGATGCTGGACCAGCATGCGGCCGCCCTGCAGACCCTGCGCGCGGACCTGGACCAGCAGCGCCTGCGCCGGCTGCAGGACGCCACGCGCCTGATCGCCGAGCTGCTGGTGGACGCCGCCGCCCTGCGGCTGCCGTGTTCCCAGGACCCGACCGACATGGCGGCCATCACGCTGGGGCTGCGCAAGCGCACCCGCGACCGGGAACAGGATTGCGTGCACGCCCTGCTGAAGCGCTACCGGTTCAGCAAGGCGACCTTTCCCCATCACCCCCTGCCGCTGGAAGGCGAGCGCTGGGGCATGGACCTGTTCAACCCCCAGGCCCTGCGCACCTTCGGCATCCAGGTGGGCAAGGGCATGGCCACCGGCGCGATGGCCGGGGCCACCATCGACGTGCTGACCGGGGGCCTGAGCCTGGGGGCCGCCGCGCTGCTGGGGGCCGCCATCGGCGGCGCGTGGCAGGGCGCCAGCCAGTGGGGCAAGCGCCTGGTGGGCCGGCTGGCGGGCAATACGGAAATGACGGTGGACGATCCGGTGCTGCACCTGCTGGGGCTGCGCCAGCTGGCCCTGGTGCGGGCGCTGGAATGCCGGGGGCACGCCGCCATGCGGCCCATCGACGGCGACCTGCTGGCGCGGCAGGCGCCGCCCGAGCCCGCCGCCGCGGCCGAAGCGGCGGCGGATGCCGGCGCGGGTGCTGGTGCTGGTACGGGTGCTGGTACGGGTACGGGCGTCCCGGCCGCGCCGGAAGACGCGGCGGCCGCGGCGGTGCCCGAGCCCCTGCGCCGCCTGCCGCCCGACGTGCAGCGCATGCTGGACGAGGTGCGCGGCCATCCGGAATGGTCCTCGATCGGCGAGGAGCCCGCGCCCGACGCCCGGCGCGAGGCGCTGGTGGGCGCCATGGCGCAGGCGCTGTTCGCCGCCCTGTAGCGCAGGCCCGGCGGCCGCCGCGGGGCGGGTCGGACGCGCGCCGCGGCGGCCCGCGGTCCCGTCCCGCCGGCTGTCAGCTGCCGGCTGCCACGCCGCTTACCAACTGCCGGACGCGCCGCCGCCGCCCCCGCGTCCGCCGCCTCCGCCGCCGCCCGAGGAGCCGCCGCCGAATCCGCCTCCGCCGCCGAATCCGCCGCCCCCACCAAAGCCGCCGCCGAAACCGCCCCCGCCGCCGCGGCCGCCGCCGCGGCCGCCGCCCCGGCCGCCGCCCCGGCCGCCGCGGCCGCGCGCGAGCCGGTCGGGGATGTGCAGGACCCGGCCCAGGATGCCCAGCGCCAGCCCCGCCAGCGCGCCGAGGGCGGTCCACAGCAGGCTTTCGGTGAGCACGAACACGAAGCCGCCCAGCAGCAGGGCGCCGATCGGGGGCGTCATCACCAGGGCGAAGAACGTCAGGGGCAGGAACATCACGCGCTCGTCGAGCCCGCCGTCCTCGGAGGATTCGGGGGGCGGCAGGGGCTCGCCCGCGATCAGGCCGGACAGGGCCGAGACGCCGGCCTCCAGGCCGCCGAAGACGTCGCCCTCGGCCAGGCGCGGCGTGATGCGTTCGCGGATGATGCGCCCGGCGTCCACGTCGGTGACGGCGCCTTCGAGCCCGTAGCCGACCTCGATGCGCAGGCGGCGGTCCCGCACGGCCACCAGCAGCAGCACGCCGTCGTCGATGCCCTTGCGCCCCACGGCCCACTGGTCGAAGACCCGCCGCGCGTACTGCTCGATCGACTCGTCGCCGGTGGTGGGCACCAGCAGCACGAAGAGCTGGGAGCCGTGCGCCTTTTCCAGCGCCCGGACCTGCGCGGCGAGCGTGCGGACCTGTTCGGCCGTCAGCGCGCCGGCCTGGTCCATGACCGGCCCGGTCCAGGCCGGGACGGCGGCCGGGCCCCCAGTGGCCGGGGAGGCCGGTGCAGCGGTCCGCGCGGTCCGGTCCGGCGCGGCGGCCGCGGCGGCGGGGGCGGTTTCGGCGGCGGCTCCTCGGGCGGCGGCGGAGGCGGCGGGTGCGGCAGTGGGCGCGGGTGCCGAGGCGGCCGCGGTGCCGGCGGCCGAGGCCGGGCTGCCCGCCCCGGCCATGCCGGCCAGCAGCCCCAGCGCCAGCAGGCCGCCCGCGAGCCGGCGGCGCAATGCCGGACGGCCCGGCATCATGGCGCCCCCGCGGCGCCGCGCGCCCGGGAGGCGCGGCGGAAGCGGCCCGGCGCGCTCATTTGCCCTGTCCCTGGGGCAGGTCGAACTTGACCTCGGGGTCGCGCATGACCGCGTCGGCCTTGTCCAGGCCGTACTGGGCCTTGGGCTGGTAGCCGAACACGCGCGCCGTGATCAGCGTGGGGAACTGGCGGATCGTGAGGTTGTAGGACTGCACCGCGCCGACGTAGCGTTCGCGCGCCACCGCGATGCGGTTTTCCGTGCCTTCGAGCTGCGTCATCAGGTCGCGGAACAGGCCGTCGCTTTTCAGCTGGGGATAGTTTTCCGACACCGCCAGCAGGCGCGACAGGCTGGAGGACAGGGCGCCCTGCGCCTGCTCGAAGCGCGCCATCAGGGCCGGGTCGTCGAGGTCGTCCACGCCGATGCGGATCTGGCCGACCCGGGCGCGCGCGTCCGTGACCTGCTGCAGCACGGTGCGCTCGTTCACCATGTAGGCGTTGACCGAGGACACCAGCTTGGGCACCAGGTCGGCGCGGCGTTCGTACTGGTTCAGGACCTGGGACCAGGCCGCCTTGACCTGCTCGTCCTGGCGCTGGATTTCGTTGTAGCCGCAGCCCGAGAGCAGCAGCGTCAGGGCTGCCAGCGCAGCCAGGTTCAGATAACGTCGGAGCATCCGGGCCTCTCGTGTGGCGCCCCGGCCGGGGCGGATGGCTTCATTTTACGGGCGGCCGGGCGCCACGGCCGGGGCGGACCGGAGATTTCTTTCGCCGCGGGACCGTGGTCAGGACGCCACGGCACGGCCGCGCGCGGCGGGAGTCACGCTATAATCGTCAGCTTCGCGCGGCCTACCAGTCGCCGCGCGGCATCCCCGGCCCCGGCGGGCGTTTCGCGCGGCGGCGGCATCTCCCCTGACACTTCTTCATACGTCGGCCTCGATTGGTATCACTCGACTCGAGCGATAGGCGGTCGCTGGAGTCATTTTCTTGGATACTTCGATTACCTTTGCCTCGCTCGGCCTGGCGGAACCCCTGCTGCGCGCCGTCCACGACGCGGGCTACACCCACCCCACGCCAATCCAGGCCCAGGCCATCCCGCGCGTGCTGGAAGGCGGCGACCTGCTGGCCGCCGCGCAGACCGGCACGGGCAAGACCGCCGGCTTCACGCTGCCGATCCTGCACTACCTGCTGAGCCATCCCGCCGCCGCCCAGCGCCCGGGCCGGCCCCGCGTGCTGGTCCTGACCCCGACGCGCGAACTGACTGCCCAGGTCGAGGAATCCGTGCGCCTGTACGGCAAGCACACGGCCGTGCGCTCGATGGTGATGTTCGGCGGGGTCAACATCAATCCCCAGATCGCGGCCCTGAAAAAGCCGCTGGACATCCTGGTGGCCACGCCGGGCCGCCTGCTGGACCACGCCCAGCAGAAGACGCTGGACCTGTCCGGCGTCGAGATCCTGGTGCTGGACGAGGCCGACCGCATGCTGGACATGGGCTTCATCCACGACATCCGCCGCGTGTTGAAGCTGCTCCCGGCCAAGCGCCAGAACCTGCTGTTCTCCGCCACCTTCTCCGACGAGATCCGCGGCCTGGCCCAGGGCATCCTGCGCAATCCCGGCGAAGTCTCCGTCGCCCGGCGCAACACCGCCTCCGAGCTGGTCAGCCAGCGCGTGGTGATGACCGAGCAGGCGCACAAGCGCGACCTGCTCAGCCACATCATCCGCGAGAGCGGCTGGCACCAGGTGCTGGTGTTCACGCGCACCAAGCACGGTGCCAACCGCCTGGCCGAAAAGCTGTCGAAGGACGGCCTGACCGCCGCCGCCATCCACGGCAACAAGAGCCAGGCCGCGCGCACCAAGGCGCTGGCCGGCTTCAAGGACGGCAAGGTGGCCGTGCTGGTGGCCACCGACATCGCCGCCCGCGGCCTGGACATCGACCAGCTGCCGCAGGTCGTCAATTTCGAGCTGCCCAACGTGCCCGAGGACTACGTGCACCGCATCGGCCGCACCGGCCGCGCCGGCAGCACCGGCTCCGCCCTGTCGCTGGTGGATTCGTCCGAGATCAAGCTGCTGCGCGCCATCGAGCGCCTGATCAAGCAGACCATCGAACCGATCACCGTGGAAGGCTGGAACCCGGCCATGGCGACCGCCGATTCCGCGCCCGACGCCCGGGAAAAGCGCGCCCTCGCGCGCCTTCAGAGCGAAGGCTTCGGCGGCCGCAGCGACGGCGGCCGGCGCGGCGACGGCGGGCGGCGCGAATCGTCCGGCCGCGACGGCCGCAGGCCCGCCCCGGCCGCGGCGGCGACCGAGCGGCGCTCCGGCCCGGACGCCCGCCGCACCGGCGGCGGCCGCGCCCCGGGCGGCCGGCCGGCCCGCGAAGGCGGCGCGCCCCAGGCCCCGCGCCGCGAGGCGCGTCCGGCCTCGTCCGGGCGTCCCGCGCTGCTGCACAAGGCCGACTGATCCGGGCCGCCGGCGCACCGGCGCACCGAAGCACTGGAGACCCCGCATGGCCCTGTCCACCTGGTTGGCTTTCTTCGCGGCAGCCTGGGCGATTTCGTTCTCGCCCGGCCCCGGCGCCATCTGCGCCATGGCCTCGGGGCTGAAGTACGGTTTCCGCCACGGCGCCTGGACCATCTTCGGCCTGCAGGCCGGCATCGTCTGCCAGCTGGTCATCGTGGCGCTGGGCGTGGGCGCCCTGCTGGCCACGTCCGAGCTGGCCTTCACGGTCGTCAAGTGGATCGGCGCCGTCTACCTGGTGTACCTGGGGGTGCGGCAGTTCCGCACCGACGCGGCGCCGGTGGCGGTCGAGGCGCGCCCGCCCAAAAGCGCGCACCCGGTGCGCGACCAGATCCTGCGCGGCTACCTGGTGAACATCACCAACCCCAAGGGCACCATGTTCCTGCTGGCCGTGGTGCCGCAGTTCCTGGACCTGGGCCGGCCGCTGCCGCTGCAGTATTTCCTGATCGGCGCCACGCTGTGCTTCACCGACCTGGTGGCCATGAGTTGCTATACTTCGCTGGCTTCGCGGATCCTCCGGATGCTGCGCAAGCCGGGCCACATCCGCTGGCTGAACCGAGGGTTCGGTTCGATGTTCATCCTGGCCGGCACCGTCCTGGCCTCCTTCAGCCACAAGCACTGAAGTGCTTCACGCACCGAAGCCCCACCCGAACTTTCCATGAGCCTGACCGAAGAAGTCGCCCGCCGACGCACTTTCGCCATCATTTCCCACCCCGACGCCGGGAAGACGACCCTGACCGAAAAGCTGCTGCTGTTCGCGGGCGCCATCCAGATCGCCGGCAGCGTCAAGGCACGCAAGGCCAGCCGCCATGCGGCGTCCGACTGGATGGAGATCGAAAAGCAGCGCGGCATTTCTGTGGCGTCCTCGGTGATGCAGATGGAATACCGCGACTGCGTCATCAACCTGCTGGACACCCCGGGCCACCAGGACTTCTCGGAAGACACCTACCGGGTGCTGACCGCCGTGGACGCCGCGCTGATGGTGATCGACGCGGCCAACGGCGTCGAGCCCCAGACCATCCGCCTGCTGCAGGTCTGCCGCGCGCGCAACACGCCCATCATCACCTTCATCAACAAGCTCGACCGCGAGGTGCGCGAGCCGCTGGACCTGCTCTCCGAGATCGAGGGCCACCTGGGCATGGACGCGATCCCGTTTTCCTGGCCGGTGGGCATGGGGCGCCACTTCGGCGGGGTGTTCGACCTGCGCCACGACCGGATGCGGGTCTTCCGCCCGGGCTCGGAGCGCCACCGCGACGACGACGAGACCATCGAAGGGCTGGACAATCCGGAACTGGCGGCGCGCTTCGGCGACGCCCACGCCAAGGCCGCCGAGGAAATCGAGCTGATCACCGGCGCCATGCCGGCCTTCGACCCCGAAGCCTTCCTGGCGGGCCGCCAGACGCCCGTGTTCTTCGGTTCGGCGATCAACAACTTCGGCGTGCGCGAGGTCCTGGACGCCCTGGTGGAACTGGCGCCCGCGCCCGGTCCGCGCGCCGCGCTGGAGCGCAGCGTGCTGCCGGCCGAGCCCAAGTTCACCGGCGTGGTGTTCAAGGTCCAGGCCAACATGGACCCGGCGCACCGCGACCGCGTGGCCTTCGTGCGCGTCAGTTCGGGCAAGTTCGAGCGCGGCATGCGCCTGAAGGTCGCCCGCAACGGCAAGGAAATCCGCCCCAACAACGTCGTGTCCTTCCTGTCGCAGCGGCGCGAGATCGTCGAGGAAGCCTACGCCGGGGACATCATCGGCATCCCCAACCACGGCATCCTGCAGCTGGGCGACGTGCTGACCGAAGGCGAATCGCTGACCTTCACGGGCCTGCCGTTCTTCGCGCCGGAACTGTTCCAGGCGGTCGAGGTCAAGGATCCCCTGCGCACCAAGCAGCTGCGCACCGGCCTGACGCAGCTGGGCGAGGAAGGCGCCATCCAGGTGTTCCGCCCCGAGGCCGCCGGCGGCGCGCTGCTGCTGGGGGCGGTGGGCCAGCTCCAGTTCGAGGTGGTCGCCCACCGCCTGAAGACCGAATACGGCGTGGACGCCCGCCTGATGCCCTCGCGCTACAGCCTGGCGCGCTGGATCACCAGCCCCGATCCCAAGGCGCTGAAGAAATTCATGGACGCCAACGCCGCCAACATCGCCCACGACGTGGTGGACGCGGTCGCCTTCCTGGCCAGCTCGCCCGCCCAGCTGCGGGTCGCGCAGGAGCGCTATCCGGACATCGAATTCCACACCATGCGCGAGCATGCGGGGCGGGTTTTTGCATAGCCTTCCCGCCGCCGGGACGCTCCGGGGAGGACGGCGCCTCCAGGGGGCGCGGTCCCCGGCGGGGACGCGAGGGGCCCCCGGCCACTCCGATCGCATCCTATACAATGCAGAAATCGCATTGATCGACGAGGCGATCCGTCCATGTCCTGGCGTCTGATTTTCGCTTTTCTGCTGCTGG
Source organism: Castellaniella defragrans (assembly GCF_014203015.1). Lineage (GTDB taxonomy): Bacteria > Pseudomonadota > Gammaproteobacteria > Burkholderiales > Burkholderiaceae_B > Castellaniella > Castellaniella defragrans. Next base: position 25,290 of record NZ_JACHIB010000012.1, on the reverse strand, counting down.
CTGCGGGCGCGTCCGCCTGGGGCGGCCTGCAGCTGGGCGACTGGCTGATCGCTCACGGACCGGCCCAGATCCAGATTCCCAAGCCGCATCCCGAGCTGGACCAGACCGCCGTGCTGGACGCCAACGGCAAGCCCTACGTCGCCTCCGCCCCGCAGGTGCTGCCCGACGGCCGCCTGGGGGTGCCCGAACTGGCGCCGCCCGTCGACTGGAAGGTGCAGCCGGACTCCCTGATGGACGACGGCCGGCCGATCGCCCTGGCGACCACCACGATTTCCATGGACGAGGCCATCGCCCTGGCCTCCCAGAACCAGCTGGGCGACGGCCTGCAGGGCATCGCGCAGTTCGGCGGCCTGGGCGCCAGCCAGGTGGTGCAGCCCATCGACGTCACCACGCCGCCGCCTCCGCCGCCGGCCCAGGCCGCCGCGGCCGACGGCCAGTGGCAGGCCGCCTTCCAGGCCGAACTCAAGGCCTGCGAGGCGCTGGGCTTCTTTTCGCGGCCTTCGTGCGCCTGGGCGGCGCGCAACAAATACTGCGAGCCCCACGACGCCTGGGGCCGCGTCGCCGACTGCCCGGCGAAGAAATCGGGTTTCTGAACGCAGCCGGGGCGCGGCCCGGACCCGCCCCGCAGCGGCCCCATGGGGCCGCCGTGACCATCACATCTGCGATTGCAGGTAGTTCTGCAGGCCGAGCTGCTCGACCAGGCCGATCTGCGTCTCCAGCCAGTCGATGTGTTCCTCGGTGTCGTTCAGGATGGTCAGGAACAGGTCCCGCGAGGCGAAGTCCTGCACGGATTCACAGTAGGCCATGGCTTCCTTGACCGTGGCCTGGGCGGCGGTTTCGAGTTTCAGGTCGCAGGCCAGGATCTCGGGCACGTTCTCGCCCACCAGCAGCTTGTGCAGGTCCTGCAGATTGGGCAGGCCTTCGAGCATGAAGATGCGTTCGATCAGCAGGTCGGCGTGCTTCATCTCGCCGATGGATTCCTTGTATTCGTGTTCGCCCAGCGCCTCGAAGCCCCAGTGGCGCAGCATGCGCGCGTGCAGGAAATACTGGTTGATGGCCGAAAGCTCGTTTTTCAGCTGCTGGTTCAGATAGCGGATGACGGTTTTGTCGCCTTTCATGGCCTGTGCCTCCTTGGTGCGCGGCCCGGCCGGAATCGGACAGGTCGAAATGACAAGGCTAGCACGACCCGCGCGCCCGGGAAACCGGGGGCGGGAAAGGACGGCGCGGTCCGGAGAGGGACGGCTTCAGGCGACGCGGCGGACGGCGGTGCGCGACAGGACGGTGACTTCGACCTGCCCGATCAGCCCGGCCGCGGCGGGGCCCACGTCGGCCGCGTAGCGGCCGCCGGGCAGATATTCCGTCGCGGTCTCGGCGCAATGGCCGCAGCAGGTCGCCACGCCCAGCTGGGCCTGGAGATCGCCCAGATCCGACGCGCCTTGTGCGATGGCGTCCTGGACCTGGCGCTCGCTGATCGCGTTGCATACACAAATATACATGCGAATTATTATCATCCTTTTTATTTGGGATGGCAAGCCCCGCGCGCGGCGTTCCGGCGGTCCTTTGCGTCCGGACAATCCCGGATGTTCGCCCGGATGTCCGCCCCTTGCCGATTGCCGAAATATTGATTGATAATGGTTCTCATTAATAATAGAATCCTCCGCTGATCCGATCCGGAGGAGGAAAATCCCGTGAGATGCAGGCTGTGGAGCGTGTGGGGTTGGCTGTGCCTGAGCCTGCTGTGGGCAGCGGGCTCCGCCCAGGCCGCGTCCGTCCTGTTCCTGGCGACGGGCAACGTCGCGCCGGGGAAATTCCGCACGCTGGCGGAAATCGCGCGGCCGCACGGCGTGACCGTCGAGTCGCGCTTCATGAAGGACATCCCCGAGGGCGCGGACGAGGGCCTGTTCAAGGACTACGACGCGGTCTTCATCGACACCTACCTGCAGGACGCCATGCGCGGCCGGCTGGCGGGCGCGCTGCCGGGCGCGCGGCTGCCCATCGCCTGGCTGTGGGACCAGCGGCCCGACTCGCTCAACATGCCGGCGCCGCTGGCCCGGCGGCTGGCCGTGTACTACTCCAACGGCGGGCGGGCGAATTTCGATCATTTCTTCGCCACGGTGGCCGCCTGGCTGGCGGGCCGGCCGACCGACGGCATCGCCGACCCGGTCGTCTTCCCCACCGCCGCGCTGTACCACCCTGACGCGCCGGATCCCTTCTTCACCGATCCGCTCGCCTACCTGCGCTGGAAGGGGCTGAGCGACGCGCAGATCCACGATCCGGCGCGCCGGCCGCCGGTCGTGGCCATCGCCTTCCACGAGCAGGCCGTCTCGTCGCTGCAGACCCGGCTGATCGACGCGCTGATCCGGCGGGTCGAGTCGCGCGGCGCGATCCCCATGGCCTACTACCATCCGGTGACCGACGACGGGGTGATCGAGCGGCTGCTGAGCGACCAGGGGCGGGCGCTGGCGGACACGGCGATCAGCACGCGCATCATGCTGGAGCCCAACGCGCCGCGCCGCGCCTTCGAGACGCTGGGAATCCCCGTGATCCAGGCGATGCCCTACCGCCAGGGCGGCGAGGCCAAGTGGCGCGCCGATCCGCAGGGCGTGGCGCTCATCGACGTGCCGTTCTACCTGTCCCAGGCGGAATACGCGGGGATCACCGACATCCAGGTGGCCTCGGCCATGGACGAGGCCGAGCAGCAGCTCGTGCCCATCGAGGCGCAGCTCGACACCGTGGTGGGCAAGGCCCTGCGGCTGGCGGCGCTGCGGCGCATGCCGAACGCCGACAAGCGCCTGACGGTGTTCTTCTGGAACTACCCCGCGGGGGAAAAGAACCTGTCGGCCTCGTTTCTGAACGTGCCCGAAAGCCTGTCGGCCACGCTGGCGGCACTGAAGGACGCGGGCTACGACACCTCGGCGCCCGCCCAGGAGGCGCTGCTGCCCCAACTGCAGCCCCTGCTGGAGCCCTACTACCGCGAAGGCCGGCTGGAAGGCCTGCTGGCCGACGGCCTGGCCGAGCGGCTGCCCCTGGCCGACTATCGCGCCTGGCTGGAGACGCTGCCGCCGGCGGTGCGCGCGGCGCTGGATGCGCAATGGGGGCCGCCGGAGTCTTCCGGCATGGTGCTGCGCGAGGGCGGCACGGCCTACTTCGTGGTGCCCCGCCTGATGCTGGGCAAGGTCGCGGTCCTGCCGCAGCCGCCGCGCGGCGAGCGCTCCAGCGACCGGGAACGGGAGCTCTACCACTCCACGACGTCCCTGCCTTCGCATTTCTACCTGGCCGCCTACCTGTGGGCGCGGACCCGCCAGGCGAGCGACGCCTTCGTGCATTTCGGCACGCACGGCTCGCAGGAATGGCTGCCCGGCAAGGAACGCGGCCTGTCGGCGACGGAGGACTATCCGATGCTGACGCTGGGCGACGTGCCGGTGGTGTATCCCTACATCGCCGACAACATCGGCGAGGCCCTGCACGCCCGCCGGCGCGGCCGCGCGGTCATCGTCAGCCACCAGACGCCACCGTTCCGGCCGGCCGGCATGCACGACGAGCTGACGGCCATGCACGACCTGCTGCACCAGTGGCTGAACCAGGACGAGGGCGCCGTGCGCGAGCGGATCCGCGCCGACCTGATCGGGAAGGTGCGCCAGGCGCACATCGAGCGCGACATGGGCTGGACCGGGGACCGGGTGGAGCGGGAATTCCCGGCCTTCCTCGACGCCCTGCACGCGCACCTGCACGAACTGGCGCGGACCGCGCAGCCGCTGGGCCTGCACGCGCTGGGCCGCGCGCCCCAGGAGGCCCACCGCCTGTCCACGGTCCTGATGATGCTGGGCCAGCCGTTCTGGGACGCCGCCGCGGCCCGGGCCGGCGCGGCGCCCAAGGACCTGGACGAGGCGCTGGCCGTCGATTACGAAAAACTGGCGCAATCGGCGCCCTACGCGCTGCTGCGCGCCGCGCTGGTGGAAGGGCGGATGCCGGAGGACGCCTCGCCCGAGCTGCGCGCCCAGCTGGAGCAGGGGCGCGCCTGGTACGAGGCCATCGGCGCCCAGGGCGAGCTGCCGGGGCTGCTGGCCGCGCTGGCCGGGCGCTACGTGTCCACTTCCTACGGCGGCGATCCGATCAAGAATCCGGAGGCCTATCCCACGGGCCGCAATCTGTACGGCTTCGATCCCTCGCGTGTGCCCACGCCGCAGGCCTGGGAGGCCGGCAAGGAGGCCGCCGAGAACCTGATCGCGGCCCACCGGCAGCAGACCGGCGCGGCGCCGAAGAAGATCACCTTCTCGCTGTGGTCGGTGGAGACCATGCGCCACCAGGGCCTGCTGGAAGCCCAGGCCCTGTGGCTGATGGGCGTGGAGCCGGTCTGGGACAAGGGCGGGCGTGTCACCGACGTGCGGCTGGTGCCGCGCGAGACCCTGGGCCGCCCGCGCGTGGACGTGGTGCTGTCGGCCACCGGCCTGTACCGGGATCATTTCCCCAACGCCATGAAGCAGCTCGCGCGCGCCGTGCAGCTGGCCGCCCAGGCCGGCGGCGAACCCGACAACGCCGTGGCGGCCAACACCGGGCGCATCCAGGCGCAGCTGCAGGCCGGCGGGGTGCCCGAGGCGGCGGCCCGCGCGGCGGCCGAGACGCGGCTGTTTTCCTCGGCTTCCGGGCAGTACGCGACCGGCCTGGACGAGGCCGCGCTGGCGACCGACACCTGGGAGGGCAAGGAAGAAGGCGACCGCAAGCTCGCCGACCTGTACCTGTCGAAGATGCAGTACGCCTACGGCCCGGACGCCGCCACCTGGGGCCAGGCGGGCGCGGCGGGCAACGCCGCCGTCAACCTTTACGCCGAGCAGCTGCGCGGCACCGAGGGCGCGGTGCTGTCGCGGTCCTCGAACACCTACGGGATGCTGACCACGGACGATCCCTTCCAGTATCTGGGCGGGATCGGCCTGGCGGTGCGGCGCCTGGACGGCGCGCCGCCGCAGCTCTACATCTCCAACCTGCGCGGCGGCGGCGCGGGGCGGGTGGAAGGCGCGGCGCAATTCCTCGCCAAGGAGCTGGCCACGCGCCAGTTCCATCCCGGCTACATCAAGGGGCTGATGGCCGAAGGCTATTCCGGCACGCTGCAGGTGCTGGACGCGACCAACAACCTGTGGGGCTGGACGGCGGTGGCGCGCGAGGTGGTGCGCGACGACCAGTGGGAGCAGATGGCCGACGTCTACGTGCGCGACAAATACGACCTGGGCCTGAAGGCCTGGTTCGAGAAGGAGAACCCGCACGCCCTGGCCCAGACCATCGAGCGGATGATCGAGGCGGCGCGCCAGGGCTACTGGCAGGCCGAGCCGGGGACGCTCGAATTGCTGAAGGAACGCTACCGCGATCTGGCCGCGCGTTTCGACGTGCGCAGCGACAACGCCCGGTTCCTGGAATACGTGGCCGACGGCCAGGCGGCCGACACCGCCTTCGCCGCGCCGCCCGAGGCGCCCCCGCAGCCGGCGGCCCCGCCCGCCGCGCAGGAGGCCCCGCAGGCGCCGACCGAGCGCGTCGAGGGCATGAAGCTGGAACGCACGCCCGACGCCGCGGACCAGTCCGTCGCCGACCGCGCCCTGGATCTGGCGCGCCTGGCGCTCGCCGCCCTGCTGCTGGCCGTCCTGGGCGCCGGGGCGCTGCGCCAGGCGCGCCGGCCCGCGGGCCCGGGCCGCATGCCGGCCCATCCGTCCTAACCGTGTTCCCGCGTCCCGGATCGCCCGGCTCCGGCTGGATCCGGCCGAAGCCGGCCGCCGCTCCCGGCCGAGGCACCGGAGGCGGCGTCCCCCCATCCATTTCGAGGAAACCCACCCATGAGCCACTTGCTTGAAACCCTGATGTACCAGATCGGCCAGATCTTTCTGATCCCGACCCTGGTGATCATCGCCCTGCTGTTCCTCTACGCCCTCCAGGCGCTGGGCGGCTTCCTGGTCTGCTGGTGGCAGCGGCGCGGCCGCGCGCCGGGCCGCGAGACGCACGACCTGCGCTGCTTCGACCTGCTGCGCTGGGCCGCCGCGCACCCCGCCGCCCAGGGCGACGAGTGGGACGTGGCCGCGCACCGGCTGCTGGAGGTGCCGCGCATCGTGTCCCGCGTGGCCCCCATGATGGGCCTGGTGGCGACCATGATCCCGATGGGGCCCGCTCTGCGCGGCCTGGGCGACGGCGATCTCTCGGCCATGTCGGGCAGCCTGTCGGTGGCGTTCTCCGCCGTGATCGTGGCCCTGATCACGGCCTCGATCACGTTCTGGATCGTGTCGGTGCGCCGCCGCTGGCTGGCCGAGGAACTGGCCTGGCTGCAGTCGCGCGCGCCGCTGTCCGCCTCCGCCTCCGCGCCGGGCCTGGCCGGACCGACGGCCCAGGAGGAGCGGGAATGGGACGAGACCCCGGCGGCGGGCAGGGCGGTCGCATGAAGTTCCTGGCGGAAACCGAGGCCGACGACCCCATCCTCTCGGTCGTCAACCTGATCGACATCTTCCTGGTGGTGATCGCGGCGCTGCTGATCGGCATGGCCAGCAATCCGGTCATGCAGGCCATGACGCGGCAGGACGTGACGGTGGTCACGGATGCCGGCAAGCCGACCATGGAGATGATCGTCAAGCAGGGCGAGCGCATCGAGCGCTTCAAGTCCACCGGCCAGGCGGGCCAGGGCGAGGGCACCAAGGCCGGCGTGGCCTACCGCATGAAGGACGGCAGCGTCGTCTACGTGCCCGAAGCCGGCGCCCCGGCCGGCGACTGAGGCCGGCTGCGGCGCCGGTGCGTGGCCAGGGAAGCTGCCGGACCCGTCCCCGCGCCGCGTGCGGCTGCGGGTCCGGCGGCTTCCCGGGGCGCCCGGCAGGGCCGCAGCAGCGTGACGTCGCCGTCGGTCGGCATGATGCCTCGCATGGGCTCGCAGCGCCCACCGGCGCACCAGTCGTAGTCGGCGGTGTAGGGCGAGCGCGACAGGCGCAGTTCGTCCAGCGGGCCGGTACGGGGCTGGTAGACGTACCAGCCGTCGGGGCGCAGCGTGGCGTCGGGCGGCGGCTCCATGCCCGCGCCGGAGCCCAGGATGCGCGCCTGGCCGGGGACCAGGACCGGGCGGCCGTCCGGACCGGACCGGACCGTGTAGTCCTCTTCCCAGCGGATCTTCTCGATCGAGTGGGTCCAGGCCAGCGTGAAGGCGCGCACCGGCACGAAGCGCGGCGGCACCCCGGGCGCCGCCGCCAGGCTCAGGCAGACCCCCAGGGCGCCCAGCATCAGGCTGCCGTCTGCGCCGCGCGGGCGCGGCGGGTGCGCGCCACGTGCCAGGCCAGGAACAGCGCCGTGGCCGCGAAGCCGATGTCGTCGGTGAGCGGGATGGCCGCCACCAGCAGGATGGCCGCCGCGATGGCGTAGAGCCGCTCGAACCAGCTGATCGGCGTGAGCAGGAAGCCGGTGATGCCGGCCGCCCACAGCGTGATGGCGACCAGCGCCTTGAAGACGATGTAGGCCACGTCCAGCGTGCCGCCGCCCTGCAGCATCAGGGCCGGCGAATAGACCGCCATGTAGGGGACCACGAAGCCCGCCACGGCCACGCGCAGCGCCTGGATGCTGATCTTCAGGCCGTTTTCCCGCGCGATGGGCGCGGCGGCGAAGGCCGCCAGCGCCACCGGCGGGGTCAGGTCGGCCATGATGCCGAAATAGAACACGAACATGTGCGAGATGATCAGCGGCACGCCCAGCTTCAGCAGGATGGGCGCGGCCAGCGAACTGGTGATGATGTAGTTCGGGATCGTCGGGATGCCCATGCCCAGCACCAGGCAGGTGATCATGGTGAGGAACAGCGCCAGGAACAGGCTGTCCTCGCCGATGGCGATCACCTGGCCGCCGAATTCGGCGGCCACGCCGGTGAGGTTGATGATGCCGATGATGACGCCCACCAGCGCGCAGGCCGCCGCGACCGACAGGGCGTTGCGCGCGCCCTCGGCCAGGGAATCGAGCGCCAGCCGCAGCGTGTCGCGCCCGTGCCTGCGCGCCAGCAGCGCCAGGCCCAGAATGGCGATGATGACGAAGAAGTCCGTGACGCCGAACTGGATGAAGCCCGCGCAGGCGATGCCCAGCAGCAGCCAGAAGACGTAGCGCAGGACGGGTTGCGAGGCCCCCTGGATGACGGCGGCGCCGAAGATCAGGATCACCGTCAGGCCCAGGCCGATGGTGCCGGAGAACAGCGGCGTGTAGCCGGAGAACAGCAGCGCCACCAGGCCGATCAGGGGCAGCAGCAGATACCAGCGCGCGCGCACGGCCTTCCAGGGGTCGGGGCAGTCTTCCTTGGCCAGGCCGTGCAGGCCGCGCCGGCCGGCCTCCAGGTGGACGGAGATGAAGGCGGTGGTGAAGTACAGGATGGCCGGGATGAGGGCGGCCTTGACCACTTCCACGTAGGGGATGTTGAGCGTCTCGGCCATGATGAAAGCCACCGCCCCCATCACCGGCGGCATGATCTGCCCGCCCATGCTGGAGGTGGCTTCGACCCCGCCGGCGAAGGCGGGGGAATAGCCGAAGCGCTTCATCAGCGGGATGGTGAACTGGCCGGTGGTGACGACGTTGGCCACGCCCGAGCCATTGATGGTGCCCATCAGGCCGGAACTGACCACGGAGACCTTGGCCGGCCCGCCGCGCGTGTGGCCGACCATGCCCATGGAGAAGTCGCTGAACAGCTGGATCATGCCCGCCTGTTCCAGGAACGCGCCGAACAGGATGAACAGATAGATGTAGGTGGAGGACACGTAGGTGGGCGTGCCGTAGATGCCTTCGACGCCGAAGCCCAGGGTGCTGACGATCTGGTCGAAGCCGTAGCCCCGGTGCACGAAGGGGCCGGGCATGTACTGGCCGAACAGGCCGTAGGCCAGGAACAGGCCGCAGATGATGGGCAGGGCCCAGCCCATCATGCGGCGGGTGGCCTCGAAGACCAGCAGGATGGTGAGGATGCCCACCACCATGTCGGCGTCGGTCATCTGGCCGGCGCGCGCCGTCAGGTCGGACTCGAAGACCCAGTGGTACAGGCTGAGGGCGAAGCCCAGGATGCCCAGGCCCCAGCCCAGCGCCCCGCGGGCGCGGCCGCCGCCGGAATACAGGGAAAAGATCATCAGCAGCACGAAGCCGACGTGGACCGCCCGGACCACCTGGCTGGACAGGGGGCTGTAGGCGGCGGTCCAGATCTGGAAGCAGGAAAAGACGACGGCGATCCAGAAGATGGCGCGCGGCAGGGGCTGCGCGGCGATGTCGTGGGGAGAGCTCATGAGCGGGGATCCGGAGACTGAAAAGGCGGTTCAGACGCAGGTCGGAACCGCCCCGGGGAAGGGAAGGGCGCATCGCGCCCGCGGGCGGGCCCGGCGGCGGCGCGGCGCCCGTGCGCAGATCATTTGATCAGGCCGACTTCCTTGTAGTAGCGCTCTGCGCCCGGGTGCAGCGGCACCGGCATGCCTTTCAGGGCGTTGTCGCGCTGGATGGTCTTGGCGGCGTTGTGGGCGGATTTCAGGGTGTCGAGCTGCTCGTAGAACACCTTCGTCATCTGGTAGACCAGGTCGTCGGGCACCGTCGAGGCGGTCACCAGGAAGTTCGGCACCGCCGCCGTGGGCGTGTCTTCGGTCTGGCCCTCATAGGTGCCGGCCGGGATGGTGGCCGGCTGGTAGGCCGCGTTGCCGATCTTGGCGATGACGTCGGCCGGGATGGGCACGACCACGATCTTCACCGAGGTCGCCAGGTCGCGGATGGAGGACACGCCCAGGCCGGCCGACTGCAGGGTCACGTCCAGCTGGCGGTTCTTCATCAGCTCGACCGATTCGCCGAAGGGCAGGTATTCGACCTTGGAGAAGTCGCCGTAGCTCAGGCCGGCGGCCTTGAGGACGGCGCGGGCGTTGAGTTCCGTGCCGGAGCGGGCGGCGCCCACGGAGATGCGCTTGCCTTTGAGGTCGGCCAGGGTCTTGATGCCGGAATCGCCGTTGGCGACGATCTGGATGTAGTTGTTGTAGGTGGCCGTCATGCCGCGCAGGTTCTTCAGCGGCGCCTTGAAGCCGGCCTCGGCGTTGCCGGTGTAGGCGTCGGACACGGTGTCGGCCAGCGCGAACGCGAGTTCGCCGCGGCCGGCCTGCAGCAGGTTCATGTTTTCGGCCGAGGCCTTGGAGACCTGGGCGGTGGATTTGGCGTCGGGGATGTGCTTGTTGTAGATCTGGGACAGGGCCACGCCCAGGGGATAGTAGACGCCGCTCTGGCCGCCGGTCAGGATGTTGATGAACTGGGTGCCTGCCTGAGCGGGAGCGGCGGCGATGGCGGCGGTGACCGCCACGGCGCACGCGGCCAGCCATTTGTTGATGGGCATGGTGGATTCCTCTTCAGTTGCGATGGGGTGCGAACCTGCATGGTAGCAAGGGTCGCCGCGCGCTCCACTCCGTAATCACCCTAAAAACGAGGGGGGTTTCCGGTGCCGCGGAACGCGGATTTTCCCCGGATCGCCCGGCCCGCCGGGAGGAGGACGGCGGGCCGGGCCGGGCTCAGGCAGCCGCCAGCGGCCGGTATGCCGTCACGTCCATCTCGACCCGGGCGTCGATCATCAGGCGCGACTCGACGGTGGAGCGGGCCGGCCGGTGCGCGCCGAAGCATTCCATGTAGACGCGGTTGAAGGCGCCGAAGTCGCGCGCGTCGTCCAGCCAGACGCCGACCTTGCACACGTCGTCCAGCGTGCAGCCGGCCAGGGTCAGGGCGCGGCGCAGATTCTCGAAGACCTGGCGGGTCTGGGCCTCGATGCCGCCCGCCACCAGTTCGCCGCGCTCGTCGACCGGCACCTGGCCCGAGACGAAGACGAAATCCCCGGCGCGCACGGCGGGGGAGAAGGGGCGGACCTGGCGGTCGGAAGCCTGGGGCTGACCGCCGAGCAGTTGCACGGAAGGCATGGTGTCTCCTATGTAATAAATTTACAGGGAAAACCCTGAACATAGATTCGTTGACAGGGATTCAGGCTGAAAATAGCATGTAAATGTAATTTTATTACTAACGGGGAGACACATGCAATCACGTACTTTTCCGGCCCGGACCTGTTCCGGCCAGCCTTCCGACCCCCGGCGGCGCCAGGTGCTGCTGGCTGGCGCCCTCGGCCTGCCGGCCCTGGGCCTGATGGGCGGCCGGGCCTTCGCCGCGGCCGGCCAGTCGGTCGCCCTGGCCATGATCGGCGAGCCGCAGACGCTCGATCCCATGCTCACCACCGCCGACCTGGTGGGCACCCTCATGCAGCACGTCTACGAACCCCTGTACACCTTCGATTCGCACTGGCGCATCGTGCCGATGCTGGCGGCGGGCATGCCTACGATGCAGGACGGCGGCCGCCGGGTCGATATCCCGGTCCGCCAGGGGGTGGCGTTCCACGACGGCCAGCCGATGAAGATGAGCGACGTGGTGGCCTCGCTGAAGCGCTGGATGGCGGTGTCGCCGCGCGGCAAGTCCGTGGCGGCCGAGGTCGAGGCCGTCGAGGCCGCGTCCGACACCGTCCTGACGCTGCGGATGAAGGCGCCCTACGCGCCGCTGCCGGCCCAGCTCGCGCTGCCCACCAGCATGGCCGCCATCATGCCCGAGCGCACCATCGCCGCGCAGATGACGGAATTCGTCGGCACCGGCCCGTACCGCCTGAAGGAACGCCGCCCGGACCAGTACACCCTGCTGGAAAAATTCGACCGGTACGCCGCGCGCACCGAGGCGCCCGACGGCTACGGCGGCCGCCGCATCGCCCACATCCGCGAACTGCGCTTCATCCCCGTGCCGGACGCCAACACGCGGGTCGAGGGCGTGCTCTCGGGCCAGTTCGCCTACGCCGACCTGCTGCCCGTGGACGCCGCCGGCCGGCTGGAAAAGGGCGGCGACCAGGTCGTGCCCCTGATCGGCAAGAACTTCGGCTTTCCCTATCTGGTGTTCAACACCAAGGGCACGCTGGCCACGGCCGCGCTGCGCCAGGCCGCCCAGGCCGCCATCGGCGCCGAGGAACTGATGGCCGCCGCCTTCGGCGACCCCAAGTTCTTCAGCATCGGCGCCAATTTCTTCCCGCAGGGCACGCCGTACTATTCGCTGGCCGGCGCGCAGCATTACAACGTCAACGACCCCAAGCTCGCCGCCGATCTGGCGAAGAAGGCCGGCTACGCGGGCAAGCCGATCCGCATCCTGGCCAGCCGCCAGTACGAATTCCACTACAACCTGGCGCTGGTGCTGGCGGAGCAGTTCAAGCGCGCCGGGCTGGAGACCGACCTGCAGGTGGTGGACTGGGCCACGCTGCTGCAGCGCCGCAACGATCCCGCGCTCTGGGACATCTACATCACGCACTCCGGCCTGTTCCCGGAGCCCATGCTGTCGCCGCCGCAACTGGGCGCGAACGCGCCGGGCTGGTGGGAAAGCCCGGAAAAGAAGGCCGCGCTCGACGCCTTCAACCAGGAAGTCGATCTGGCCAGGCGCGGGCCGCTGTGGGGCGCGGTGCAGGCGCTGATCTACGAGCAGGTGCCCTTCATCGAGCTGGGCAAGTTCAACAGCCTGTCGGCGCGCTCCGCCCGGCTGCAGGGCTACACGCCCAGCGCCTGGCCCGCCTTCTGGAACGTGAAGCTGGCCTGACGGGGACACGATGCGCGCGGCTCTGAAGGTCCTCGCCTCCCGGCTGCTGGGAGGCTGCGTGGTGCTGCTGATCGTGGCGGTGATGGTGTTCTCGCTGGTGCACCTGGCCTCCGGCGATCCGATCGCCGTGCTGCTGGGCGACCAGGCCACCGCCGCCGACATCGCCCAGGTCCGCGCGCAGTACGGCCTGGACCGCCCCCTGGCGACGCAGTTCTTCCTCTGGATGGGGCAGGTCGTGCAGGGCAACCTGGGCATGTCGATCTTCATGCAGCAGCCGGTGGCCGAGGTGCTCTGGAGCCGCGCCGAGCCCACCCTGATGCTGGCGACGCTGTCGGTGCTGATCGCCACCCTGATCGGCGTGCCCTGCGGGGTGCTGGCGGCGGTCTGGCGCGGCTCGCGCACCGACCAGGCGCTCAGCGCCGTGGCCATGTGCGCGGCCAGCGTGCCCAGCTTCTGGATGGGGCTGATCCTGATCCGCATCTTCGCCGTGCAGCTGGGCTGGCTGCCCGCCTCGGGCTACGGGCCGCCCGACGCGGGCCTGCTGGAAAAGCTGCGCCACATGATCCTGCCCTCGGCGGTGCTGGGCATCCTGAATTCCGCCCTCATCATCCGCTTCACCCGCGCGTCGATGCTCGACACGCTGGGCGAGGACTACGTGCGCACGGCGCGGGCCAAGGGCCTGTCCGAGCCGGCCGTGATCGTGCGCCACGTGCTCAGGAACGCCCTGATCCCCATCGTCACGGTCATCGGCCTGACCATGGCCCTGATGATCGGCGGCACCGTGGTCACCGAGACCGTGTTCAACCTGCCCGGGGTGGGCGGGCTGGTGGTGCGCGCCGTGCTGCGGCGCGACTATCCGGTCATCCAGGGCACGCTGCTGGTGGTCGCCTTCATCTACGTGCTCATCAATTTCATGATCGATTTCCTCTACACCGTGATCGACCCGCGCATCCGGGAGGCGCGGTGAGCGCCCGGCCCGCGGCCGGCGGCGCCGGCGCCCGCGCGGCGTGGGCCGGATCGACGGCGCGCGCCGCCCATCCCTGGCGGGTCTTCGCGCGCCGCCTGTTCGCCCGCCGCGTGGTGGCCCTGGCGGCGCTGGCGCTGCTCGCCGTCGTGGCGCTGGCGCTGGCCGTCTCCTGGGTCTCGGTGGTGGACCCGAACGCCATCGCCATCGCCCGGCGCCTGCGCGCGCCGTCCTGGGAATTCTGGGGCGGCACCGATCACCTGGGGCGCGACGTCATGCTGCGCGTGGCCTACGGCGGGCGCTATTCGCTGATGATCGGCTTTGCCACGGCCATCGGCGCGGTCGTGCTCGGCACCCTGCTGGGCATGCTGGCCGGCTATTTCCGCTGGCTCGACGGGCCGGTCATGCGCGTGGTCGACGCCATGATGGCCTTCCCGGACATCCTGCTGGGCATCGCCCTGGTCGCCATCCTGGGGCCCTCGCTGTGGAACGTGGTGCTGGCCCTGGTCATCGTCTACACTCCGCGCGTGGCCCGGGTGGCGCGCGCATCCACCCTGGTGCTGCGCGACCTGCTGTACGTGGACGCCGCCCGCGCCCTGGGCACGCCCACCTGGCGCATCCTGTGGATGCACGTGCTGCCCGGGCTGGTGTCGCCGGTGCTGGTGCAGCTCACCTTCATCTTCGCCTACGCCATCCTCGCCGAGGCCGGCCTGTCGTTCCTGGGCGTGGGGGTGCCGCCGGCGATCCCCACCTGGGGCACCATGATCGCCGGCAGCCTGAGCTACATGGACAAGGCGTTCTGGACCATCGTCTATCCCGGCCTGGCCATCGTCCTCACCTCGCTGTCGCTGCAGATCGTGGGCGACGGCATCCGCGATTCCCTGGACCCCAAGCTGAGGAAGAACACATGAGCAGCGCACATGCGCCGGCCGCCGCCCCCGCCTCCGCCGGGACCCCGCGGCTGCGGGTGGAGAACCTGTCCACCTCCTTCATGACCGAGCGGGGGCGCGTCCAGAGCGTGGCCGACGTGTCCTTCACCGTGCCGGTGGGCCGCACCCTGGCCCTGGTGGGCGAATCGGGCTCGGGCAAGTCCGTCAGCAACCTCAGCCTGATGAACCTGCACGCGCGCAGCGCGCAGCCGCGCATCGGCGGCAGCGCGCGCTTCCTGCGCCGCAACGGCGAGACGGTCGAGCTGATCGGCCTGGCCGAGCCGGTGTTCCGCACGCTGCGCGGCAACGAGATCGCCATGGTGTTCCAGGAGCCCATGACCAGCCTGAATCCGCTGCTCGCCGTGGGCGAGCAGATCGCCGAATCCGTGCGCCTGCACCAGGGGCTGGGCCGCGCCGCCGCCCTGGCCCAGGCGCAGCGCATGCTGGAGCTGGTCGAGATCCCGGCGGCGGCGCGGCGCCTGCACGAATATCCGCACCAGCTCTCCGGCGGCATGCGCCAGCGCGTGATGATCGCCATCGCCATGGCCTGTTCGCCGACGCTGCTGATCGCCGACGAGCCCACCACCGCGCTGGACGTGACGATCCAGGCGCAGATCCTGGCGCTGATCGGGCGCCTGCAGAAGGAAACCGGCATGAGCGTGCTGTTCGTGACGCACAACCTGGGCGTGGTGGCGCAGTACGCCGACGAGATCGCCGTCATGTACGCCGGCCGCATCGTCGAGCGCGGCGACGTGCGCCGCCTGTTCGACCGGCCCGCGCATCCCTACACCCGCGCCCTGCTGAACTGCCTGCCCGCCATGGCGCGTCGGCGCGGCGCTGTCCGCGCCGACGGCCGCCCGCGCCTGGCCGCCATCGAGGGCCAGGTCTCCAGCCCCTTCGACATGCCGCCGGGCTGCGCCTTCCGGCCGCGCTGCCCGCTGGCCGTGCCGGCCTGCGACCTGGCCGTGCCGCCGATGGTCCGGATCGACGAGCGCCAGGAGGCGCGCTGCATCCGCATCGGGGAGATCGAGCGCATCGGGGAGATCGAGCCATGAGCCGCGCCGCCTCGGTCGCATCCGCAGCCCCTGACGCCTCCGCTGCGTCCGCCATGCCGGTCGCATCCGCCGCTTCTTCCGCCGCCCCCGGTCCGCTGGTCGAGATCGCCGGACTGTGCAAGCAGTTCGGCCCGCCGTCCGCGCCGGTGCGCGCCGTGGTGGACGTGGGTTTCACCATCGCGCGCGGCGAGACCGTCGGCCTGGTGGGCGAATCCGGTTCGGGCAAGACCACCATCGGCCGCATGCTGACGCGCCTGACCGAGCCCAGCGCAGGCCGCGTGCTGTATCGCGGCGGCGACGCGCCGGTGGACCTGGCCGCCATCAGCCTGCGCCGGTACCGGCCGCTGCGCGCCCGCATCCAGATGATCTTCCAGGACCCCTATGCCAGCCTGAACCCGCGCCTGCGCATCCGCCAGATCATCGGCGAGGCCCTGGACACCCACGGCCTGCACCAGGGGGCCGCGCGGCTGCCGCGCATCCACGCGCTGCTGCGCCAGGTCGGCCTGGACGAGGACCACGCCGAACGCTATCCGCACGAGTTCTCCGGCGGCCAGCGCCAGCGCATCGGCATCGCCCGCGCCCTGGCGGTCGAGCCGGAGTTCATCGTCGCCGACGAGCCGCTCTCGGCGCTGGACGTGTCGATCCAGGCGCAGGTCATCAACCTGCTGTCGGACCTGCGCGACCGGCTGGGCCTGACCCTGCTGTTCATTTCCCACGATCTGGATGTGGTGGAATACTTGTGCGACCGGGTGGTGGTGCTGTACCTGGGCCGGGTGGTCGAGATCGCCCCCACGCGGGCGCTGTACGACCGGCCCCGCCACCCCTACACCCGTGCGCTGCTGGCGGCTTCGCCCACGCCGGACCCGGCCCTGCGGCGCGAGATCCCGCTGCTGGAAGGCGATCTGCCCAGCCCCGCCAACCCCCCCTCGGGCTGCGTGTTCCGCACCCGCTGTCCGCTGGCCGAAGCGCGCTGCGCGAGCCACGACATGACCCCGCGGCCGCTGGGCGACGGCCGCTGGAGCGCCTGCTGGCGCGACGAATGACCCCGACAGGAAACACGATGGACGACCACGACATGAACGAATTGAACGCCCGCCTGGACGCCCGCCGCAAGGGCTACCCGCCCGCCGCCGCGCCCTGCGCGCCCGGGCGGATCGGCGAGCGCGGCTGGAACCTGTACCGCGACGACCTGTCCTATCCGGTGGCGGTGCTCGATGCCGGCGCGCTGGAGCACAATCTGCGCTGGATGCAGGCCTTCGCCGAGGCGCGCGGCGTGGTCCTGGCGCCGCACGGCAAGACCACCATGTCGCCGGAAATCTTCCGCCGCCAGCTGCGCGCGGGCGCCTGGGGGCTGACCTTCGCCACGGTGTGCCAGGCGGGCGTGGGCGTCCGCGCGGGCGCGCGCCGCATCGTCATCGCCAACCAGGTCGTGGCCGCCGCCGACCTGGACGGCCTGGCGGCCCTGCTGGCCGCCCACGACGGCCTGCGCATCTGGTTCCTGGTCGATTCCGAGGCCCAGGCGGGCGTGATCGAGGACTGGGCGCGGCGCCGCGGCCGCGCCGCCCCCCTGGACTGCCTGCTGGAGATCGGCGTCCCGGGCCAGCGCACCGGCTGCCGCACGGCCGGGCAGGCCCTGGCGCTGGCGCGCCGCATCCGCGCCAGCGGCGCCCTGCGGCTGGGCGGCATCGAATGCTACGAGGGCGGCCTGGCCCGCGGCGACCTGCGCCGCGACGAGGCCGACGTGGCGGCCTTCCTGGAGCGGGTGGGCGCCATCGCGCGGGACTGCGACCGCGAAGGGCTGTTCGAGGACGCGGAGATCCTGCTGAGCGCGGGCGGCTCGGCGGTCTTCGACGTGGTGGCGCCCGCGCTGCGCGCCGAGCTGTCGCGGCCGGTGCGCGGCGTGCTGCGCTCCGGCTGCTACATCGCCCACGACCACGATTTCTACGCGGGCATGCTGCGCAACGTCGAGGCGCGCCTGGGCCTGGAGACGGGCGGCAGCCTGCGCCCCGCCCTGTCGGTCTGGACGATGGTGCAGTCCGTGCCGGAGCCGGGGCTGGCGCTGCTCGGCTGCGGCAAGCGCGACATTTCCCACGACCTGTCGCTGCCCCAGCCGGTCGGCCACGCGCCGCGCGGCGCGCTGGAGCGCCGGCCGGCGCCGCCGTCCTGGAAGCTGACGGCCCTGAACGACCATCACGCCTACCTGCGCTTCGATCCCGGCCAGGCGCCCGCCGTGGGCGACCGCGTGATCCTGGGCATTTCCCATCCCTGCACGACCTTCGACAAATGGACCTGGATGCCGCTGGCGGACGACCGCGGCGGCGTCGTGGGCGCCGTGACGATCCATTTCTGAGGAGGCCGGACATGAACGACTGGTCTGGAGAAGAAAGCCTGCAGCAGCGGCTGCGCGCCGAGCTGCCGGCCCTGCCCAAGGCCCAGCAGCGGGTGGTGACGGTGCTGCTGGCCGATCCGGGCTCGCGGGTCAACCAGACGGTGGAATCCATCGCCGCCCAGGCGGAAGTCTCCATGCCCTCGGTGGTGCGTACCTGCCGGCGCTTCGGCTTCGACAGCGTGCGCGAATTCATGCTGGCGCTCGCCCAGGACCTGGCGCTGTCGCCGCACCACCTGCACCGCAACGTCTCGCTCAGCGACGAAGGCCCCGACGTGGCGCGCAAGATCATCCAGGGCGCCATCTCCTCGCTGGCGTCGCTGCAGCGCCGCCTGGACACCGAGGTGCTGGACCGGGTGGCGCGCCGCCTGGTCGAGGCCTCCCGGGTGGATGCGTATTCCGTGGGCGCGACCTCGGGCTTCATGGCCCAGGAACTGCAGGCCCGCCTGTTCCGCCTGGGCATTCGCGCGCACGCCTTCAGCGACCCGCACCAGCAGCTGATCTCGGCCAGCTCCCTGGATGCCGCGGGGGTGGCCTTCGTCATTTCGCACGTGGGCAGCATGCCGTTCGCGCTGGAGGCCGCCCGCCTGGCGCGCAGCCGCGGGGCCACCGTGGTGGCGCTGACGCAGCCGCGCACGCCGCTGGCCCAGTGCGCCGACCTGTGCCTGGCGGTGTCCGTGCCGCAGGACACGACCATGCGGGTGGGCACCGAGGCCTACCTGGCCCACCTGCTGGTGATCGAGATCCTGATGGTGCGCGTGGCGCAGGCGCTGGGCCCCGAGACCCTCGAAAAACTCCGGCAGTTCAAGCGCGTGCTGGAGCAGCACGGCGTCGACAGCTCCGTCTACACCGGCCTTTACTGAGATTTCATGGAAGAAGCGCCCCTCACCGTACTGTGCAATGGCCGGGTCCACGACGGCTCCGCCGCCCCGCTGCGCGCGGCCGACGTCTGGCTGCGGGACGACCGGATCGTCGCCGTCCGCGCGGCCGGCGATCCGCTGCCGGCCTCCCCGGCCGCGTGCGCCGCGGCCCGGCGGGTGGACTGCGCCGGGCGGGTCGTGGCGCCGGGTTTCATCGACGTCCATACGCACGACGACGCCATCGTGCTGGAGCAGCCCGACATGCTGCCCAAGCTGTCCCAGGGCATCACCACCGTGATCGGCGGGAACTGCGGCATTTCCCTGGTGCCGCTGGTCACGGACGAGCCCGCCGCGCCGCTGTCGCTGCTGGGCCGGCGCCAGTTCCGCTTCCCGGACGTGGCCTCCTACCGGGCGGCGGTGGACGCCGTCCGCCCGGCGGTCAACGTGGCGCTGCTGGTCGGCCACACGGCCCTGCGCATGCGGACCATGGCCGCGCTGGACCGGCCCGCCGACGACGGCGAACTGGAGCGCATGGCCGCGCTCCTGGACCAGGCGATGCGCGACGGCGCCGTGGGCCTGTCCTCGGGCGTGTTCTACGCCCCCGCCTACGCCGCCGACGTGCGCGAGCTGGCCGCGCTGGTGCGCGTGGTCGCGCCCTACGGCGGGGTCTACGCCACGCACATCCGCGACGAGCTGAAGGGCATCCTGGAGGCCATCGACGAGGCCGCCCTCACGGCGCGCGAGGGCGGCGCCTTCCTGGTGCTGTCGCACCACAAGTGCGCCGGGCCGATGAACTGGGGGCGCACCGGCCAGACCCTGGGCCGCATCGAGGCCCTGGCCCGGCGCCAGCCCATCGGGCTGGACGTCTACCCCTACACGGCCGGCTCGACCGTGCTGCGCGAGGACCTGGTGGACGGGGTGATCGACATCCTCATCACCGGCAGCGTGCCGCACCCCGGCATGGCGGGCCGCCACCTGGCCGACATCGCCGCCGAATGGGGCGTGTCCCAGGTCGAGGCCTGCCGCCGCCTGCAGCCGGGCGGCGCCTGCTATTTCCAGATGCGGCAGGACGACGTGGACCGCATCGTCAGCCACCCCCTGGCCATGATCGGTTCGGACGGCCTGCCGCACGACGAGCGGCCGCACCCGCGCCTGTGGGGGGCGTTCCCCCGCGTGCTGGACCAGTACTGGCGCGAAAAGGGCCTGCTGCCGCTGGAGCAGGCGCTGCACAAGATGACGGGCCTGTCCGCCGGCCGCTTCCACCTGGAGGGCCGGGGCCGCCTGCGGCCCGGCGGCTACGCCGACATCGTCGTGCTGGACCCGGCGCGTGTGCGCGACCGGGCCACCTACGCCGAACCGGCCCGCTTCAGCGAGGGCATCGAGCAGGTCTGGGTCAACGGCCGCCTCAGCTATACTGCCCGGGACCAGGCCTGCATCCGACGCGCCGGGCGCTTCGTGCCGCGCGCGGCGGACGCTTCCTCGCCCGCCGTTCCGCCGGCCGCGTCCTGAAGAGGGGCCTGCCGCTCCGTCCGTCCGTCCGGTGCGTGTGCGTGCGCCGGCCCGGCGGGGCGCCCGCGGCCTCCACGCGCCGTCCGCCCCATGAAACTGCCCTCCGCACCCCGTATCGATCTGCTGGAACCCGCCGTGATGCTGGCGACGGTGCTGCAATGGCTGGTCCTGGCCTCCCTGACCGGGCTGGTGGTCGGCTGCGGCACCAGCCTGTTCCTGCACGCGCTGTTCTTCTCGACCGGCCGCACCCAGTCCATGCCGCTGTGGGCCTACTGGGGCCTGCTGCCCCTGGCGGGGCTGGCCAACGGCCTGCTGATGGAGTACGCGCGCCGCCGCGTGGAAGCGTCGGGCCTGAAGGATTCCATCTTCGCCGCCGTGCACGAGCAGGGCGGCCGCATGCCCTGGCGCACGCTGTGGGTCAAGCCGGTGGCGGCCGTCATCACCCTGGCCAGCGGCGGCTCGGCCGGCAAGGAAGGCCCCTGCTCCCACCTGGGCGCCTCGCTGGGCGCGGCGATCGGCCGGATGTTCCGGCTCAACGCCGAGCTGCGCCAGCGCATCGTGGCCTGCGGCGTGAGCGCCGGCTTCGCCAGCGTGTTCGGCACGCCCATCGCCGGCGCCCTGTACGGCGTGGAGATGCTGATCATCGGCCGCATCCGCCACGATTTCCTGTTTCCCGCGCTGATCGCGGGGGTGACCTCGTACCAGGTCAGCAAGGCCCTGGGCATTCCCTACGAGCACTATGCCATCGACGTGCTGCCGGTGTTTTCCGAGCCGCTGTTCCTGCGCACCCTCCTGGTCGGCATGCTGTGCGGACTGGTGGCGCGCGTGTTCGTGGACCTGATCTACGCCGTGCGCAACGCCTGTCACCGGCTGCAGGCCCGATGGAACGTGTGGCCGCCGCTGATGCCGCTGGGCGGCGGCCTGGCGCTGGCGCTGCTGGTTTCTCTCGCCATCCCGACGGACTACCTGGGCCTGAGCCTGCCGCTCATGGACCGGGCCCTGGCGGGCGAGGCCATGCCTTATGCGGGCTTCCTGTGGAAGACGATCCTGGTGGCGGTGACGCTGGGCTCGGGCTTCTATGGCGGCATCGTCACGCCCCAGTTCGTCATCGGCGCCGTGGCGGGCAATGCCTTCGCGCACCTGTTCGGCATCAGCCCCTCCCTGGGCGCCGCCGTGGGGCTGGTATCGGTGGTGGCCGCCGCGTCGAACACGCCGCTGGCCGCCATCCTGATGGGGGTGGAGCTGTTCGGCGGCGCGGTCGGCACGCTGTATGCGGCCGGCTCGGCCATCGCCGCCTACCTGATCATCGGCCACCGCAGCGTCTATCCGGACCAGCGCCTGGGGTACGCCAAGTCGTCCTGGATGCGGGTGCGGCCCGACATCCCGGTCGGCCAGGAAAAGACCCACCTGTCCTACGGCCTGCTCAAGAGCTGGCGCCAGATGCGGATGCGGGGATGGCGGCTCTGGCCGGGCGCGGACCGGCGCGCGGACCGGCGCGCGGGCGGCGGGCGAAGCGCCGGCGGAGGAGGCCGGAACGATGCGCAATCCTGAACTGATGCTGGCCGGGATCGGCCTCGTGGCCATGGGCGCCCAGTGGCTGGCCTGGCGCCTGCGGGTGCCGGCGATCCTGTTCCTGCTGCTGGCGGGCATCGCCGTGGGGCCGCTGGCCGGCTGGCTCGATCCCGACGCCCTGTTCGGCGAGCTGCTGTTCCCGCTCGTGTCGCTGTCGGTGGCCGTGATCCTGTTCGAGGGCAGCCTGACGCTGGAATTCCACCAGACGCGCGGACTGGAACGGGTGGTGCGGCGGCTGGTGACGGGCGGCACCCTGATTGCCTGGGCGGTGGCGGCCGTGGCGGTGCACGTCTTCCTCGACTTTCCCTGGGACCTGGCGGTGCTGTTCGGCGCGATCACGGCCGTCACGGGGCCGACCGTCATTGCGCCGCTGCTCAAGACCGTGCGCCCCGTGGCGCCGGTGGCCCATGCCCTGCGCTGGGAAGGCATCCTGATCGACCCCATCGGCGCGCTGCTGGCCGTGGTGGCCTACGACCTGATGGTGGCCCTGCGCATGACCCACGAATGGAGCCATGCCCTGTGGGCCTTCGGCGCCACGCTGGCGACGGGGCTGTGCGTCGGCGCGGCGGCGGGCTGGCTGCTGGGCACGCTGCTGCGGCGCGGCTGGGTGCCCGATTCCCTGCTCAATCTGTCGGTGCTGGCGCTGGTGTTCGCCGCCTTCGCCCTGTCCAACGCGGCGCAGCACGAATCCGGCCTGCTGGCCGTGACCATCATGGGCATCTGGCTGGCGAACCGGCCGGGCGTGCCGGTGCGCGACATCCTGGAATTCAAGGAAACCCTCAGCCAGATCCTGCTCTCGGCCCTGTTCATCCTGCTGGCGGCGCGCGTGGCGCCCGGCCAGATCTTCGGCCTGGGCTGGCCCGCCCTGGCCGTGCTGGCGGTGATGCTGTGGGTGGGGCGGCCGCTGAAGGTGCTGTTCTCCACCTGGGGCTCGGGGCTGAACTGGCGCGAGCGCGGCCTGCTGGCCTGGATCGCGCCGCGCGGCATCGTGGCGGCGGCGGTGTCCGCGCTGTTCGCCCTGCGCCTGGAGAAGATGGACGTGCCCCACGCCGACCGGCTGCTGCCGATGACCTTCCTGCTGATCATCGGCACGGTGATCTGGCAGAGCCTGACGGCGCGGCCCATGGCGCGCCTGCTGAAGGCGGCCGAGCCGGACCGGGTGGGCTTCCTGATCGCGGGCGCCAATCCCGTGGCCCGGGCCATCGGCCAGGCGCTGCACGAGCAGGGCGTGCCGGTGCGGCTGTGCGACAGCGACTGGTACAGCCTGTCGCTCGCCCGCATGATGGGCCTGCCCACCTACCACGGCAGCCCGGTGTCGGAGCATGCCCAGCGCAACCTGGACACCACCGGCCTGGGGCGCCTGCTGGCCCTGGGGGTGCGCGACGACGTCAACCAGCTCATCACGGCGCGCGCCCGCGACGAGTTCGGCAAGCGCAAGGTCTTCAGCCTGCCGCGCTCGCAGGACGCCGGCCAGGCCGAGAAGCACCTGCTGGACGCGGCCTATCGCGGCCGCACGCTGTTCGCCCCCGAACTCGGCTACTGGAAGCTGTCCGCCCTGCTGGCGGCCGGCGCCCGGGTCAAGGCCACGCGCCTGTCCGACAGCTTCGATTTCGCGCAGTATCTTGCCGCCCGGCCGGACCATCCCGTGATCCCGCTGTTCGCCCTGAACCCCAAGGGTTACGCGCTGCCGTTCACCCTGGACGAGACGCTGCAGCCCGGCGCGGGCTGGACGATCATCGGGCTGCACGAGGACGAGCCGAATGGGGTCAATGGTGCGAACGGCGGCGGTGGCGGCGTGGCTGGCGTCGCTAGCGCGAATGGCGCGAATGGTGCGAATGGCACGGATGGTGCGAATGGTGCGAATGGTGCGAATGATGCGAAGGACGGGGGCGGCGCGGAAGGCCCGGTCGGCGCGCGGGCGCCGGGCATGCCCGGGGCGGACGGATCATGACGGCCCGCCCGGCCGGATCGCCGTGCCCGGACGCGGCGCGCGCGGCGGGCGGCGAGGGCGCCCCGGGCCGGCGCGTGTTCTTCGCCCTGTGGCCCGACGCCGAGGCCGTCGAAACCTTGTCGGGCTGGGCGCGCCAGGCCCATGCGGCGTTCGGCGGGCGCATCATGCGGCCCGAGACCCTGCACCTGACCCTGGCCTTCCTGGGCACGGTGCCTCTCGACCGGATTGCGGACCTGACGGCCCTGCTGGAGGAAGCCCGCCCGATCGGCGGCACGCTGCGCCTGGACCGCTACGGCCGCTTCCACGGCCCGAAGATCGTCTGGGCCGGCCCGTCGGCGACGCCGCCCTGGCTGGACGCGCTGCACGGCTGGCTGTGGCGGGCGCTGGCGCGCCGGGGCTTCGCGCGGCCGGACGAACCGTTCCGCCCGCACGTGTCGCTGCTGCGCCGCGCGGAGCCGGGCGAGCTGGACACGCTGCCCGCGCCCGCGCCCCTGGACTGGACGCCGCGCCGCTGCGTGCTGGCGGCCTCGGCGCCGAGTCCGGCGGGGTCCTTCTACGAGATCCTGGCCGAACGTGTATTGACCCGGCGGAACCCGCACGGTTCAGGCGGCTAGTGCAAATGCCTCAGCCGGGGTTTTCATCTTCAGCGCCTGGTGCGGGGGGGCGGTGCTTGTAAAAGCCGGTCCAGTCGCCCATCGCGCGGCTGGCATGCGGCAGCGATTCAAATCGGTGCCGGTGGGCACCTTGTTCTTTCAACGTCCGGGCGACACGTTCGGCCATGCCGCTTTGCTGCGGACAGTCCTTGACCGCCGCCGGCGAAGTGAACGATGCACCACGCTGCATCTTGTGTTCGATGGCCTGGCGCACGCTCCAGCCGCCGCGCAGCGCCTCGGTCTCGTAGAGCTGGCGGGTCTGGACATCCTTGACCGACAGCAGCCGGACATAGGCCGACCACGGCAGGGTGAAGGCCTGGGCCAGTTCGGAGAGATCGAATTTCCGAGACACTGTCTGGGAATTCTCGATGAGCAGTCCGTCTCCAGATTTCCGGGACAGTGTCTCGGAGCGACCAATCTCCCAATAGCTGGCCGTCATCAGCGCGTTGACGCTGCGTGCCGACGTGCGGCACGCCGGCAGCTTCGGGACGTGACGGCACGGATTCGTCCCGTCGGGGCGCAGTCCCCACACTTCGGCCAGGTTGAGCATCTTGCGCAGCGAAGCTCTTCGGCAACAGCCAGAAAGCATCCGAGATGCCCAAGGTCCACCAGTTTTGCCTTCCGTTAAAACGCCGCCCGACGCTATCAAGTCCACTCGATGATCATGAGATGGCGCTGAGGAGTTGTTCCGTTTTTTCCCAAAGATTGCGAGCTGTCAGGCGACATGACAAACTGACCCCCTGGCGACATGGAGAACTGACCCCTTCATGATCACATCAGGAGGGATCATCCATGCAAGAAGCCGAGT
>NZ_JACHIB010000011.1 GCF_014203015.1 Castellaniella defragrans | reverse complement strand
CCCAGTTCTGCTGCCATCGGGCAGCCGTTCGTTCAACCGTAGGGGGGGTCAGTTTTAGGTGTCGCCAGGGGGTCAATTCCTGGTGTCGCTTGACAATATCCAGGGCACATGAATTTTCCGATGTGTTTTTCTTTTCCCACGGATGGAACAACGACTGGACGTGGGCGAATAAAAGATATCAGGATTTTTTCGACGAGTATTCAAAGCTGCGCCAGGCCCACGACCTGGCCATGCCGGCGGGATACAAGCCCATGATGGTGGGTGTTTTCTGGCCAAGCACCGCCCTGGTCTTCGGCAAATCGGAACGTGGCCCGGACTTCATGGACATGGACCCACCCGAAGCGGATGATGATTATCCCGAAGACCGCTTTTTGCAGGACCTGGCAGAAGTCGCCGATATTCTGGAAGAAGAAGATCGCAGCGCGCTCTATTCGCTGGCACAGACGAACGGTCTCGGCCGGCAGCAGGCCCTGCAGCTGGCGGAACTGATGACGAAGGTGGTATCCGACTCCGAAGGAGAAATAGATCATGTCGAAACCGTGGCGCCGCAGGCGCTTCTGGACAGCTGGATCGAAGCCAGCGAATCGGGTGCCGGTTCTCCCGGCCATGGCGGCGCGCAGATCAAGGACACGCGCATACAGGATGGTTTTTTCAAGGTGCTCGATCCCCGGCGCATCATCCGCCTGCTGACCGTCGCAATCATGAAGGACCGGGCGGGCGTGGTCGGGCATGCCGGCGTTGGCGGGGTCTTGCAGCAGCTGCTCGACAATAGCGCCGCCCGCATCCATCTGGTCGGCCATTCCTATGGCGCCAAGGTCATGCTATCGGCACTCAAGTCCACCCAGCCGCACTCCAGAAAGGTCCATTCCGCCCTGTTGCTGCAGCCGGCGATATCACACCTGGCCTTTGCCGACCGTCTTCCGGGCAAAACGGGACAAGGGGGCTACCACGGTCTGCAAGAGCGGGTCCATGCACCCATTCTCTCCACTTTCAGTTCTCATGATTTTGCATTGCACACGCTGTTTCACCATGCCTTACGCCGCAAGGCCGATCTTGGGGAGACCAAGATCGATGCCCTTGCCCGGGATCCTTCTCCAAGTCCCTACGCCGCGCTCGGCGGCTATGGTCCACGCCATTCGGGTGAACAGCTGATTCCCATCAAAACGGCGCCCGATCCGTATGCTCTGGACGGAAACAACAGGATCTACGGGCTGAATGGCTCCGACGGCAAGAAAATCGGCGGCCATGGCGACATCATCAATCCGTACACGAGCTGGGCGCTGCATTCGCTCGTCCGGTACGGCATGCAGCAGTCCTGACGGACTCGTCGCCTGGTGGTGATGGGCGATATTCCTTTCATGAAGACTAAGCGGCGGGGTCCTCGGCCGGCGGCGCCATTCGCCGCATCGAGCCCTGCTGCAACCATTCGGCAGCCTGTCGAACCTATCCGAGCCGGCAGAACAGGGGCGGCCGCGTCGTGGTGCCGGGGCGATTGGCGGGTCCGGACCTTCTCAGCCGCGGAACACGTCTTCCAGGGTCGTGGCGTCCACGAAGTTCAGCGACCAGGCTTCCAGATCTTCCGCGCCGGCGGCGCGGATGCGCTGCTCGACGGCGGCATCCACGGCCCCGAAGCGGCGCTGGATCAGGCGCAGCAGCAGATCGGCCTGGCCCTTCACCTGGCCTTGTTCCAGACCCTTCGCAATGCCGCGGCGTTCGGCAATCATCACATAGCTCATCTTGCGCTCCTGTTCCAGGCGTTCCACCGCCGCCAGATAGGCCGGCTCCTGCTGCGCAGGCAGCCGCAGCATCCATTCGATCAGCCGCAGCAGCGGCTGGATGTGTTCCCGGTCGTAGCCGTAGCCGTACAGCAGCCGCACCAGCGAGACGGTGGGCTCCAGCCGCTGCGCCCCGGTCCGATACCGCAGGGCCTGCAGCTGCGCCATGATCACCACGGCAAACGGGTTCGTGCGCGCCAGCGATTCCAGCTCGCTCCAGCGGCTCAGCCACTGGGACAAGTGTACGGCATGAAAGGAAAAATACACACCCTGGCCGAGGAACTTGTTGGCGCAACGTGAGAATGTCCGGTCTGTGCAAAGTAGAAATGTCCGGTCCAATGGTGTGAACCACACCACCGAGACGGACAGGGACGATGATCACGATGAGCCAGAAGGAAGTCGGCCGGCTGCGGGTGCTGGAACAGGTCGCGCAGGGTGCACTGAGCCAAGGCGAGGCGGCTGGCGTGCTGCAACTCTCGGTGCGCCAGCTCCGCCGTATCCAGCGCCGCTACGAGGCCGGCGGCGCCAGCGCCTTGGTCCATGGCCTGCGCGGCCGAACCTCCAACCACACGCTTGAGGCCGCAGTGGTGCGCCAGGCCCAGCAATTGATCGCACTGCACTACACCGACTTCGGCCCGACCCTGGCCTGCGAGATGCTCGCCCAGCGCCACGGCATCGCGCTGTCGGTCGAGAGCGTACGCACGCTCATGCGCGCCGCCGGCCTCTGGCGCGCCCGACGCCGACGCTGCGCCCCCATCCATCCGATGCGCGAGCGCCGCCCCCGGCGCGGTGAACTGATCCAGATCGACGGCAGTCCGCACGACTGGTTCGAGGGACGCGGGCCCCGCTGCACGCTGCTGGTATTCATCGACGACGCCACCAGCGAGCTGATGGCGCTGCGCTTTGTGCGCGCCGAGACCACGGCCGACTACCTGCGGGTGCTGCGCCAGCACATCCTCACCCACGGCCTGCCGATGTGCCTGTACAGCGACCGGCACAGCATCTTCCGCTCCACCAGTCCCCAGGATCCGCAACCCACCTGTTTCGCCCAGGCGCTCGAGCGCCTGGGCATCGAAGGCATCCAGGCCAGCTCCCCACAGGCCAAGGGGCGTGTCGAGCGGGCCAACCAGACCTTGCAGGATCGGCTGGTCAAGGCCATGCGCCTGCAAGCCATCGACGACATCGAGACGGCCAACGCCTGGCTGCCCGCGTACATCGCGGCACATAACCAGCGCTTCGCTGTCGCACCGGCCCTGTCCGAGGATGCCCACGCGCCTTACCTGGGCGAGGCCGATGCCTTGGACCTTGCCCTGGCCTTCCACTACGACCGACGCCTGTCGAGCACGCTCTCATGCCAGTTCCGGCAACGCATCGTGCAGGTCCTGGCTCCGGCGGAACAGCGACGCCTGGCCGGCGAGCACGTGCACGTCATCGAACACCTCGATGGCTCGCTGCAGGTTCTGCACGCAGGACGAGCGTTGCGCTTTGAGGCCCTGCCCAAGCCCAGCCGCATCAAGCCGGCCGAAGACTCCAAGTCGCTCAACACCAGGGTGCAGGCCGTCGTCACAAAGCGCTCCGGGCCATCGGCCAATCATCCCTGGAGACGTTGGGAAGGTCCCATTGAACTCCTACGTACACACCCAGCCGCTGCCCCTTGATCCGGACATTTCTATTTGGGAGAAAACCGGTCATTTCTATTTAGCGTTGACACCTGGCCGAGGAACTCGCGCCGGTATTCCAGGCGTTCTGGGCCGGATCGGCTGGCCACCAGGATGGCCAGGCTGAACAGCGCCGGCGGCGCGCGCCCCGCGCGGGCGTTCAGGCCTTCGTGGCGGTGTTCGATACGCGTCCTGTAGCGGTACATGCGCTGCGCGATCCGGGACAGGGCGCGGGCGCCCATGCCGCCGCCCTGGACCTCGACGTGGACCAGGATCCAGGCGTCGGCGCCGTCCTTGTGGCGCACCCGCACCAGCTTGTCGGCATGCAGGCGCCCATGGCCGGGCGGGCCGTCGGGCACGCCAAGCGCCTGCAGTTCCTTGTCCAGGAATTGCGGGGCCACGGACCAGTCGATGACCTTGTACAGGGCCTGCGCCAGCAGTTCGATGGCCTGGCGGAAGAAGAGTTCCAGGGCCTCCTTCCAGGGACTGTCGTGGTCGTCGGCGGGGACCACGGCAGCGGGCAGGGAGGCGGCGGTGGGAGCAGCAGGAACAGCAACGGCAGCGGAGGTGGTGGGACCTGCAGCGGCAGCATCCATAGCCACTGCGGCGGGGGTAGCCAGAGTAACGGCAGCAGCGGTGGGGGCAGTGGAAGCAGAGGCGGCAACAGCAGGAGCAGCAACGACAGCGGAGGCAGCGGGACCGGCAGCGGCAGCATCCGTAGACACTGCGGCGGAGGCTGTCGGAGCAACCGCAGCAGCAGGGGCGGTGGCAGGAGGATCTGCGGCAGGCGAAGCGTCGTTCCGATCGGGCATGGCGGGCTTCCGGTGACAGGAAGCCCCATTCTGTAGGCGTCCCGATCCCCCCGCCAGACTGGGAAGTACGAACGGATGAAAGTGTCCCGGACATCGCCGCCCCTCTGCGCCGCCCCATGGGCCTGGCGTGCCAGGCCACAGGCGGACGCCTTAGGACGCCGCGGGATTTGAGAGAAGGGATCGGAGGGTCGAGATTCCGGCGAACGGAATCCCGGACGAGAGGACGGGAGAGGACGGGAGATGACGGGACTCCGGACGATGAAATCCCGGATGGCGGCATCGCAGGCGACGCGATCTCGGACACCGAAAAAACTCGGCCGCCGAACGTCAGGTGTCGGCCGCCGAGTGTCAGGAATCAGGGTTCAGGAATCAGGGTTCAGGAATCAGAGATCAGGAGTCAGAGATCAGGAGCCAGAGATCAGGAGCCAGAGATCGAGGCTCAGGGGTCGGGCGAATAGATCGAGGCTCAGGGGTCGGGCGAATATCCGGTGTCGGGCCTTACGCGAACACGATGACGCTGCCGATGGTATCGAGGGCATCGGGGATGATTTTCAGCAGCTTGGCATTGACGCCGGTGAGCTGGATGAGGCTGTCGTCGTTGAAGTTCGCGGCGTCGTCGCCTTGGGCCCACACGTAGGCGTTGCCGCCGAAGGAGAAGAGCACTCCGTCGCCCTCGCCGCCGATGCTGGCATTGAGGGCCTGGAGGACGGATTGCAGGGTGGTGTGGTTCGCCAGGAAGCCGGTTTCAAAGGCGACGCGGCCGCCCGCGTCGACGACGCCCAGGCCGGCATAGGTGCCGGTCGCGGCGGCGGCGGCGAGGTCGTCCACGTTGACCGCTTCGACGAAGGTGAGGCTCGGATCCGGATCCAGGGCGATGACGTTCTCGAAGTCGGTGATGATGTCGAAACCGGTGAGCGTGACGGCGCCGCCGGCATCGGTGGACGTCTGGACGCGGGCGGAGTCCATGCCGCCGGTGAACTCGAATACGTCGACGCCAGTGCCGCCCGTCATGATGTCGATGCCCGCGCCCGCGATAAGAAAGTCATCACCCGCACCGCCATCGACCATGACGGTGGAACCCGCGACTGCGAGCATGGCGGAAAATTCATCATCGCCGTCGCCCAGCCGGACGGTGGCGGTCGAACCCGGGCCGATGCCGAGGTCGATACAATCGTCGCCGGCGCCCGAGTCGATCACGACGGTCGCGTCCGGGGAGAGGGGAAACACGCCGATGCAGTCGCAGCCGTCGCCGGTGAGGACGGTGATGGACTTGACGTAGTCGAGATCGCCGAAATAGCCCACGTCCAGGTCGCTGGCGACGGTGGCGGCGTCCAGGGTGAAGGAGGCCAGGCGGGCGGAACCGACGCTGTCCAGGACCAGCATCTGCTCGGCTCCGGCCGCGCCGCCGTCCACGTGGACGGTCAGGGCGTCGCCCTGGACGGCGTGGTCGTTGACGACATAATCGGCCGTCTCGGTGCCCAGCGTGAGGCTGAGGTTTTCCACGCCGTTGAGGGTGAGGTTGGCGTCGGCAGAGAGGTGGACGGCCAGGGCATCCCGGGTGCCGTCCACGCCGCTGAAGACGGCGGTGAATTCATGAGCGAGGTCGCCGCCGTCGTAGGACAGGCTGTTCAGCAGTCTACCGGTGTAGACGAAGTCCTCGCCGCCCGTGACGGACAGGGTCTGCACGCCGGCGGCGCTCAGGCCGGAGGCGGCCACCGCCGCCACGCTGACGTGCTCGACGGACAGCAGGGAAGGCGTCATCACGCTGTCGGCGTTGACGATGCGGAGGGTGTCGATGCCCTGCGCGCCGTTGATGGAAACGTTGGACAGGTCGGTGGCCGCCGGGTTCGACGGGTCCATCGCGCCCGCGGCGTCGAACAGGAAAAGGTCGTTGCCGACGGTGCCGACGTACAGCCTGCCTTCGGTGATGGCAAAGCCGCTTTGCGCGATCAGGGCCTCGAAATCGGGGCCGGCGCCCGGGCGGGCCTCGGCGATGCCGTGGGCCAGGAAGTGGGAGAGCAACTGGTTCTGCTGCTCCGGCGTCGGGTCGGCCGGGTCGGCGATGCCCAGGGCGGCGGCGACGTCGGGATTGGCGGCGGCATAGTCGGCCGCGGTGAAGCGGGACGGCGCCAGGGAAGGATCGTTGCTGAACAGGCGGCCTTCGTCCCAGCCGTAGGCCGCGTAATGCGCCAGGGCGGTGGCCACGGTGACGCCGTTGGGCGCCAGATCGGGGTTGGCGTTCAGGTAGGCGACCGCATCGAACCAGGCATTGGGCGCGCGGCCTTCGTAGGCGCCATGCAGTTCGTAGTGCTGTTCGGCGATGGCGAATTGCTGGTCGGCCGGCAGGCCGGCGACGGCGGCGGCCACGTCGGCGTTGTGCGCCAGGTAATAGGCGGCGTTGAAGAACGGATTAGCCATCTCGATCACTCCCCGGGGGATTTTCTAGGATATTCGGAGCGCAGCATGCCGGCTTCCGGCCGCATCGGCCTTGGCCCAGGCACCTAGCAAAAAGCCCCCACCAGAAGATGGAGGACTTTCGGGCGAACCTGCTCGGCACCTAAGCCCCATCCGATGGTCGTTCAGGCCCGGTACGCCAGGCCATCGGACATTGCTGCAGGACTTCAGTGGGCAGAATGAGCGGATTGGTTCCCAGTTTCACACAATAAACATCCATATGCTACCTGAACACCACATACTCAACCAGATTGGTCAGAGTACCGGAAGTGGTCGTGGCAATTTCGTAACCGGTAATCCCAGCGATATGGCCTGCCTGATACGAGGACGTCGCGTCTGCCAGCTTGATATTCTCGAAACCGGTGAACATCTTGCCACGGGTGGCGCTGATAGCGGTGGTTGTGGTGTTCAGCACCAGGGTATCGGTGCCATCAACGCCATTAAATGTCGAGCCCGCTGTCAGTGTCAGGGCTGTAGCGCCTTGCGTAACCGTCAGCGAGTCGTTGCCCGCGCCCAAGTCAATGGTGGCCTTAGCACCCAGAGCATCGGTAAAGTTGACGCCATCATTGCCTGAGCCTCCCTTCACTTGGATGGGATTTGCACCGAACTGCACGCCCGTCAGAGACAGGCTCACACCCCCCCGTGCTAGCGGAAGCATCCACAGATTTCCGCACAGGCTGAACAGGGCCAGTGGCGAGCGCCGGGGCCCCGCACGCCCGCCCTGCACCTCGGCGCGGACCAGGATCCAGATATCGGCGCCAGCCCCATGGCTTACGGTACGGGAGTGTCGGCATGCAGCCGTCCATGACCGGGTGGACTGTCCAGCACGCCGAGGGCTTGCAGTTCCTTGTCCGGGAACTGCGGAACCCCCGTCCAGTCGACGGCCCGGTGCAGGCCGGGGTCAGCAGCTCGAGAGCCTACCGGAAGAAAAGCATAAGCGATGGGTCCGTCCCCCCCACATCAGTTCGCAGGTTTTTCACCTATCATTGCATTTCACCCGATCCGGGGCATATTCCTCTCAAGCACCCAAACACCATGAGCACTGTCTGGAACGAAGGCTACTTCACTGACGTAGGCTACACCTATGGCTACTATCGCGAAATCAATCCCGTGTTCCAACGCTTCTGCCTGCTGCTGCGCGGCTTTGCTGCGCCCGATGCGGCGCAGCAGCAGCACTGCGAACTGGGCTTTGGTCAGGGAGTCTCGATCAACATCCATGCGGCAGCCAGCCCGGACAGTTTCGTGGGCACCGACTTCAATCCCGCCCATGCGGCGCACGCCAATCAGCTGGCCGCCGTCTCTGGCAGCGGCGCGCGCCTCTTTGACGACAGCTTCGAGCAACTGCTGGCCCGCACCGACCTGCCGCAATTCGACAGTATCAGCCTGCATGGCATCTGGACCTGGGTGAGTCGCGACAATCAGAAGATCATTGCCGAGTTCGCCCGCCGCCATTTGAAGCCCGGCGGGCTGCTGTACATCAGCTATAACTGCTTTCCGGGCTGGTCGCCGGCCTATCCGCTGCGCCAGCTCTTTGCCCTGCACGACCGCTTCACTCCCGGCGCCACGGGGACCGTGCAGCGAGTCGAGGCCGCGATGAAATTTTCCGGGGACCTGCTGGCCGCACAGCCCAATTATCTCAAGGCCGTGCCACATCTGCCTGATCGGCTGAAGAAGATCATGGAACAGAACCGCCACTACCTGGCCCATGAATACTTCAACCGCGAGTGGAACTGCATGTACTTCACCGACGTGGTCGATGCGCTGGCCCCAGCCAAGCTGGACTTCGCCTGCACGGCCGCGCCGCTGGATGCAGTGGAATCAGTGAATCTCAGTACCGCGGCCCAGGCATTCCTTGCAGGTATCGCCCATCCCATCCTGCGCGAGCAGGCGCGCGATTATTTCGTGAACCAGCAGTTCCGCAGGGATATCTACGTGCGCGGCGCCACCCGCCTGCCGCCGGCGTTGCGCCGCCAGCAACTGCTGCAGACACGTTTCGTCCTGCTGCAGCACGCGGCCGATGTGCCGCTGAAGGTGACCGCTGCCGCCGGCGATGCCACCCTGCAGGAAGCGGTATACCGCCCCCTTCTGGAAGTCCTGGCGAGCAACCACTACGCCCCCAAGACGCTGCGCGAGCTGGCGGCCGCGCTGCCTGCATTGCAAGAGGCGCAGGTCCTGGAGGCGCTGACCGTGCTCGTGGGCACGAATGCAGCGGTTCCTTGCCAGAGCGAGGTGGCCGCACGCCATGTGCACAAACGCTGCGATGCGCTGAACCGCCATCTGATGGAGCGCGCGCAATTTTCCAGCGAAGTCGAGACACTGGCCAGCTCGGTACTGGGCGGTGGCGTGCCGGTGCACCGGTTTCAGCAATTATTCCTGCTGGCTCGCACCCAAGGACGCAAGACCCCGCAGGAATGGGCACAACACGTCTGGCGGATCCTCGAGGCACAGGGCCAGCGTATCGTCAAGGAGGGCAAGACGCTGGAGACTGTGGACGACAATCTGGCCGAACTGACCCGCCAAGCCGACGAATTCGCCGAGAAGGGATTGCCTCAATTGAGGGCGCTGCAGGTGGCATGACGGGACATGGACGTTTCCTCCGGCGTGAAACACTGACCTGCCTTTAAAGTTCCCCGCGGTGGAAGCCCGGGGATTACGCAAACGCCCCATCGCCGCCATCGATCTCCAGCAGATCCGCATTCACGCCAGTCAGCTGAATGAAGCTGCCGTCGTCGAAG
The DNA here is from genome assembly GCF_014203015.1 of Castellaniella defragrans. Classification (GTDB taxonomy): domain Bacteria; phylum Pseudomonadota; class Gammaproteobacteria; order Burkholderiales; family Burkholderiaceae_B; genus Castellaniella; species Castellaniella defragrans. Next base: position 137,346 of record NZ_JACHIB010000011.1, on the reverse strand, counting down.
GCAGTGTCATTGGCGCCTTGCATCCACACATAGGCATTGCCGCCGAATGAGAAGATCACGCCGTCGCCTTCGGTGCCGATTGCGCCATTCGGGCCGACGATACCCACACCCGCATATGTGCCGGTCGCAGCGACGGCCAGCCCGTCTACGGTATCGATCCCGGCACCCGCGGCGATGATGTCGCTGCCAGCGTCCGCATCGACCGTAACAGTCGAATGCGCGGCCGAGAGCAGGACAATGATGTCGTCGCCGGCGCCCGCCCGGATGGTGGCGGTCGAATCACGTTCGACACTCAAGCCGATGCTGTCCAGGCCCAGGATCTGCATGGCCCCGGCCTCGCCGCCGTCCACGAGGATATCCAGGGCGCTGCCCTGGATATGGTTGTCGTAGAGAGCATCTACGACGCCGGTATCCGTGCCCGGCGTGAGCCCGACCATTTCCACGCCGTTGATGGTCAGGGCGGTCTCGGCGGACAGGTGGGCGGTCAAGGCGTCCCGGGTGCTGTCGACGCCGCTGAAGACGCCGGTGAAGCCACCGCCGTCATAGGACAGGGCATTCAGCAGGCCGCCGGTATAGACGAAGCCCTGGCCGCCCGTGACCCAGCGGCGTTGAAGAACGGATGGGCATCTCGATCACTCCCTGAGGTATTTTCCTGGATATTCCGCCGGATGCGGTATGCCGGCCTCCAGCCACGCCGTCCGGCGTCTGGACGTCCATCTGGACACCCATGGAAAAAGCCCCCCATCGGAAGATGGAGGGCTTTCGGGCTAACCCGCTCGGCGCCTAAGCCCCATCCGCTGGTCGTTCAGGCCTGGTACGCCAGGCCATCGGACATTGCTGCAGGACTTCAGTGGGCAGAAGGAGCGGATTGGTTCCCGGTGTTACACCACAGGATGGAAAGTGATGTTGGAGCCGGTGATTTCCAGCTGCTGAGCATTCACGCCCGTCACACGCCCGTCAGTTGGACCAGGCTGTCGTCGGTGAACACGGAGTCATCAGCGCCTTGCATCCACACGTACGCATTGCCACCAAACGAGAAGGCAAGCCCGTCATGCTCAGTGCCAACCACGTCATTCAGCGCTTCGACGATGGACTGGAGGGTGGTGTGGGTCGCCAGGAAGCCGGTCTCGAAAGAGGTGATGATGCCATTGGTGACGGCACCCACGCCAGCAAGCGGGCCAGTAGCCACTGCGCTAAGGTCAGTAACCGTGACGGTTTCGACAGTAGCGTCAACCGTGACGTTCTTGAAGTCCGTCACGATATCCCAGCCGGACAGGCTGGTGACGCTGTCAACGTTGGTCGTATGGACCAGGGCATCGCCAGAACCGAAAACGAAGGCATCAGCGCCAGCGCCACCGGTCAGGGTGTCGGTACCGACAGAACCGTTGATGGTGTCATTACCGGCACCACCATTGACCGTGACGGTCGAATCCACCGCGGCGGTCACAGTGATGGTGTCGTTATCGGCGCCCGCATCAATCGTGACCTTCGCACCCGTAGCACCGCTCACATCGACGGTGATGGTGTCGACACCAGCACCCGAATTCACCGTGACGGTCGCACCAGCGGCAACGGAGGTCAGGTCAAGCGTGTCATCTCCGGCACCCGTGGTGACGGAGATGGACTTGACGTTTTGCAGATCACCGATGTCGTTGATCTTCAGATCGCTGGCGAGGTCCGCAGCGTTGACCACCACCGAGGCCAGATCGCCCGAACCGGAGCTTTTCAGGTCAACGATTTGTGCGACATCAGCCTTGCCACCATCCAGATTGATCGCCAGGGTGGTACCCTGAATGCCATTGCTGGCGATCCCGAACGTTCCAGCATCCTCACCCAGCGTGACGTTGAGGGTCTCCACGCCGTTGACAACCAGACCGCCGGCAGCACCAGTAACCGTAGCGTTCAGGACATTTTGGGCGCCATCAACATTGTTGAAAGCACCGGTGAAGTTGCCACTATCGATGGACAGCGTTTGCAGCAGGCTACCGGTATAGGCAAAATCATGGCCGCCCGCGACGGTCAGGTTCTGCACGCCGTTCGCGGTCAGGCCCGCGTCAGCCGCCAAAGCCACGCTGACGTTTTCGATCGACAGCAGCGTCGGGGCCATCACGGCATTGGCACCGGTGATCTTCAGGGTGTCGGTGCCCTGCACACCGTTGATCTTCAAGCCGTTCAGGTTAGCAGGATCGGAGTAGCTGGCGATATTGAGCAGAAAGAGATCGTTACCGACAGAACCGGTCCACGTATACGGAGCGGTGGCGCCATTAGCAACGAGCCCGGTAATCTCGATACCAGTCGCACCGACCAGCGCCCCAAACTCAGCACCAGCGCCCGCACGACCTTCAGTGATGCCATGGGACAGGTAGTGGGACAGCAGCTGATTGGTCTGTTCCTGCGTCAGGGCCGACGTGTCGGTGATGCCCAGGGCCGTGGCGACGTCGGGATTGGCCACAGCGTAGGCGCTGGCCGTGAAGTTGGACGGCACCAGAGCCGGATCCGAGTTGAAAGTCCGGCCTTCGTCCCAGCCGTAGGCCGCGTAATGGGCCAGGGCGGTGGCCACGGTGACGCCGTTGGGCTGCAGATCGGGGTTGGCGTTCAGGTAGGCGACCGCGTCGAACCAGGCGTTGGGCGCGCGGCCTTCTTCCGCGCCGTGCAGGTCATAGTGCTGCTCGGCGATGGCGAATTGCTGGTCGGCCGGCAGGCCGGCCACGGCCTTAGCCACGTCGGAGTTGTGCGCCAGGTAGTAAGTGGCGTTGAAGAACGGATTAGCCATATTGATAATCATCCTAAGTGTTGCGGGTCGAACCCATCGATGGATGTTAGCTGTTGCCGGCTAACTGACCCTATGTCGTCAAACCCAGCCTCCAGTAACACAGGCGGAGTCTAATCACTATGAAAAATGCTGTCAATTCGCGCCGACCCGAGAGTCCACAACGCGACCACCATGCCGGAGAACCAAACGAACCGCCCCCGGCATGCGGGCATGACTGACGGCACGGCAACCCACCAATCAGACAAGTACAGGTCAGTGTACACATCCCTCCCGGCCAGGACGGGTCCGATGGCCTGGAATTAGCATATTTCCGGCCTGCCGTGGGGCGGAGGTTGCGCATGTGCAACAACCGCCGCCCCCGCACGGGAAGCCCGTGGACGGGCCGAAGCGGCCCGGACGCTTACACGATGCTCAAGGCGTCCGCCACCCGATCCAGGGCCAGGTCGTCGATCACCGCCAGCAGGCGGATGCCGGCGCCCTCATCCCAGCCCAGCCGGAGACTGCCGTCGGGGTCCTCGTGAAAGGACAGGTCCCGGCCCTCGACGCCGCCCCGGATCCGCAGGGTGTCGCGGCCGCCGCCCAGGGACAGGTGCAGCACCTGACCGGCATGCGCCGCGGGATCGATGACGAAGACGTCGTCGCCCGCCCCGCCCCGCACGCGCAGGCTGGCGCCGTCCACGCGGGACAGGTCCACCGTCACCCCGGCCGACGAGCCGGAGGCGTCGAAGCGCAGGAGATCGGGCGCGGCCAGCAGCCCCAGGTCGAGCGCCGCGCGGGCATGGACGCGCACGGTGCCGAGGCCGGCGAGGTCGGCGTAGTCCGCGCCCCAGGCCGCGGGGTCCGGCGCGCCGCCGATGCCGGCCAGGGAGGAGGCGCCCGTCACCGTGATGTCCAGGGCGTCCAGCGTGCCGGCAAGGGCGTCGAAATACAGCCAGGCGCCGCCCGGCTGCAGGCGGGCGTGGTCCAGGACGATGGCCTGCACGCTGTGGCCCTCCAGCGCCTGGCCGCCATAGGTGAGGCCGATGTGGTTGGCGCCGAAGGCCGGGTCGCGCACGCCCACCTGGTCGCGCACGGTGAGCTGGACGAGCTGCTCCAGGTGCCGGACGGCGACCGCGCCCGCCGACTGCTCGACGGTGACGGCCCGCAGGCCGTGCGCGTAGGCGGCCTCCAGGGAGGTGAGGTAGTGGGCGGTGAGCCGCAGGTGCTCGATCCCGTCCATGCGCAGGGGAATGGTCCCGCCCAGGGATTCCAGCAGCAGGGTGTCGTGGCCGCCGCCGCCCAGGAGCACGTCGCCGGGCTGCAGGGTATCGACCTGGACGCCGTCCGCCCACAGGGTGGGGGCGAGGAACAGGTCGTCGGCGTCCGTGCCCCGCAGGGTCTCGATCCGCTCGCTCAGCTGGAACCGATGGGGATCGGCGGGCGGCGGGCGGTCGAAGGGGACGGCGTCGCGGCCTTCGGCGTAGCCATATTGATAGAGATGGCGGGCCAGGGCCTCGTGCTGGGCGGGGCTGAGCCGGGCGGGGTCGTGGATGCCGAAGGCGTGCCGCAGGTCGGCGTTGGCGGCGGCATAGGCGGCCAGTTCGTCCAGGGTGGCATGGAAGCCCGCCGCGGGCGCGCGGCCTTCGGCGATGCCCCAGAGGACGAAATGGACGAACAGATCCGCCGGAGCCAGGCCGGCGGCGGCCAGGTCGGGGTGCTGCGCCAGGTACCAGGCGGCGTCGAACCAGGGGGCGGGGCTGCGCGACGCGGCGCCGGCCAGGGATTCGGCCGCGCCGTGGCGCTGGTAGTGATCCCAGGCGGCGGCCGGGGTGTTCAGGCCGGCGGCGAAGAGATCGGGGTTGCGCGCCAGGTAGCGGGCGGCGTCGAAGTACGCTTGGGGCGTATGGGCATGCATGATGATTTCCTTGAAAAAGCGTGCCGGGATTGGCACAAGGGCTTTTTAAGGAAATCGGCGGCGTCGCGGCCCGGAGATTCGGGGCCAGGGCCTGGGCTGAGCCTGAACCTGGGCCTGGGGATGTTCAGCGGCGCCGCAGGAACGCCGTCCAGCGCCAGCTGCGCGAGCGGCGCATGGCTTCCATCTGCGCCAGCGCCTGGTCGCGTTCGGCCAGGACGGCCTCGGCGCGGGCTTGCGCGGCCGGCAGGGCGGCCGCGGCGTCCAGGTCGGCGGCCAGGGCCCGCAGCCAGTCGCGCTGGGGCGGCGGCGGGGTGTCGGCTTCGGCTTCGGCTTCGGCGAGGCCAGCGGCGGGCGCGCAGGCACTGGCCCGCACGATGACCTGGTAGGCGCGGCCGGCGGGGTTGCCCGCCAGCCGCTGGCGCAGGGCGTCGGGCAGCGCGTCCCAGTAGGCGGAAAATTCGGGATGGTGCGGGCCGGTGTCCACCGTCTGCACGGTGTCGATGGCGAAGCCCGCCCGGGCCAGCATGTGCGCCAGGCTGCTGCGGGTGAAGAAATGCACGTGGGTGCGGTCCAGCAGGCCGGTGTCGCGGTAGGGGAAGGCGTCGCACAGCAAGGCGGCCAGGACGCCGCTGTGGGCGATGTTGGGCACGGACACGACCAGGCGGCCGCCCTCGCCCAGCAGGACGCGGACCCGCCGCAGGCAGGCGAGCGGATCGCGCAGGTGCTCCAGCACGTCGGCCGCCAGCACGGTGTCGAACGCGGCGGCGTCCAGGCCGTCGGCCCAGTGCGGCGAATCCAGGTCGGCCACGCGCGCGTCGACGCCCAGGCCGCGCGCCTGCGCCACGGCATCGGAGTCGGCCTCCAGGCCGACGACGCGGCAGCGGTAATGCCGCGCCAGCACGGTGGACATGGCGCCGGCCGCGCAGCCCAGCTCCAGCACCCGGCGGTCCGCCCCCACCAGGCGGCAGATCCGCGCGGGGGTGCTGTCGTCGTCCGGGTCGAACTGGTAGTCGTAGCGCGACATGGCCTACCGCGCCTCCAGCCGGATGTCCAGCATGGGAATGCCCACCAGACCGGCGGACACGGCGCTGCACTGCGAGCGGAACAGCAGCGCGTCGTGGATCCAGTGGTGCTGGACGTGTTCTTCCTGGGTGCCGTCGGCCACCGCCACCGCGATGGAATAATCGCCCGCCGGCAGCAGGGGCATGGGAAAGCGGAAGCGCGCGGTCAGGCACTGGTCCACCGTGGCGGCCACCGGGTCGTCGGCGTAGCTGAGGTAGGTGTTGTCGCCGAACAGGGTCTGGCCCAGGCGGTCCTTGACGTAGAAGCCCACGATGGGACGGTCCAGCGGCTCCCTGACCCGGACGCGCACGACGAGGTCGGTGAGCTCGCCGCCCACCACCCAGGCCATGCGCTGGCCATCGGGGCTGGCGAGGAACACTTCGTCGATCACCGCCCCGCCCTGGCCGAAGGCGGGCTGGTGGGGGTCGAAGCGGAACACCTGCAGGTCGTTGCGCAGGTTGCTCGCATTGATGAAGGCCTGGCGGGCGTCCAGCCATTGCTCGGACTCGGCGGCCCGGGGCCGCGCGGCGGGCGCGCCGCGGCTCTGGTTCTGGCTGCCGAACAGCCAGGCCAGGTAGGATTCGCAGACTTCCTTGGCGCTGCCCTGCTGCCGGATGCGGCCTTCGGCCAGCCACACGGCGCGCTGGCAGAGGTTGGTGACGGCCTGGCTGTCGTGGCTGACGAAGAGGATGGTGCCGGTCTCGCGGAACTTGCGCAGGAAGCGCATGCATTTCTGCGTGAACAGGGCGTCGCCCACCGCCAGCGCCTCGTCGATGACGAGGATGTCGGCGTCCACGTGGGCGATGACGGCGAAGGCCAGGCGCACGTACATGCCGGAGGAATAGGTCTTGACGGGCTGATCGACGAATTCGCCGATGTCGGCGAAGGCGAAGATGTCGTCCAGCCGGGCGTCGATCTGCGCCTGGCTGAGCCCCAGGATGGAGGCGTTGAGGTAGACGTTTTCGCGGCCGGTGAATTCGGGGTTGAAGCCCGCGCCCAGTTCCAGCAGGGCGGCGATGCGGCCATGGACCGCGATCTCGCCCTGGGTGGGGGTGAGGGTGCCGCAGATCATCTGCAGCAGGGTGGACTTGCCCGAGCCGTTGCGCCCGATGATGCCGATGGTCTCGCCGCGGCGGACCTGGAAGCTGATGTCCTCCAGGGCGCGGAATTCGCGGTACAGGGTGCGGCGGGTGAAGTGCTGCAGCAGCCGGTCCTGGGGACGCTTGTACAGGCGGAAGGTCTTGCCCACGCCGCGCACGTCGATGGCGACCCCGGCGGCCGACGCGGGACGGGTGGCGTCAGAGCACATCGGCGAAGCCCTTTTTCATCTTGTGGAAGGCGGCCAGCCCGGCCCAGGCCACGACGGCGGCCACCAGCAGGTAGAGGCCCAGGGCGGCGAGATCGGGCGCCCGCCCCTGCAGGGTGACGGCGCGCGCCTGCTCGATGATGAGCGTGAGCGGATTGATCTGGAAGAAGGCGTGGAAGCGCGCCGGCAGGTTGGACACCGGGTAGAACACCGGCGACAGGAACATCAGCACCATCGTCACCAGACCCATGAGCTGGGAGATGTCGCGCAGGTAGACGCCCAGGGCGGCCAGCAGCCAGCTGATGCCGGCCAGCATGAGGAGGTAGGGCAGGATCACCACCGGCAGCCACAGCGCGGTGAGCGGCAGGCGGTGTTCGAGCACGGCGAAGAACAGCAGCAGGACCACCAGGCTGATGGCGGCATGGAAGAGCGCCGAGAGCAGGTTGACCACCGGCAGGGTGTCCAGCGGGAAGAGCACGCGCTTGACGTAGCTGACGTTGCCCACCACCAGCCCCGGGGCGCGGTTGAGGCATTCGGCGGCCAGGCCGTGGATGATGAGGCCGACGAACAGCTGCAGGGCGTAGTCCAGCGGCGAGGTGGAATCGGCCGACCAGCGCGCCTTGAAGATGCCGCTGAAGACCACGGTATAGACCGCCAGCATCAGGATGGGGGTGAACAGCGACCAGGCCAGCCCGCCCGCAGACCCCCGATAGCGCCCGAGGATGTCGCGCCACGCCATGCGGGCAATGAGCTGCCGATGCCGCCACAGGGCGGAAAACTGTGTGGAGAGCGTGGAGTCCAAGGGAAAATGCATGTGGTCGTTCAGGGTCCGAGTGTACTGTATTATGCGGAGCAGACTACGGTTGTCACGTGTTTTCGGGGTGTATCCATGCTTGACTGCGAACAGCGCCTGCTGATGGCCAAAACCCGCGCGCAGGCGGCCGACGTGTGGCGCTCGCAGGTGGAATCCGCCGCGGTGCTGCACCGCCAGCGCGCCGCCCTGCTGGAAGCCGAAGCCAGCCAGCTCACGGTGGTGGCCCGGCGCCTGCAGCACCACGTGGACGACCTGAACGCGCTGCTGACCGAACGCGACATCGAACTGAACGGCCAGGCGCAGCGGATCCACCTGCAGGAGGAAGACATCCGCCTGCGGGAACTGGAAATCCGCGAGCTGCGCAAGTGGTGGCTGGCCAAGCACCTGCTGAGGCGGGTGCGGAACTGGCTGCGGCGGCGGCCGGCCTCGACCCCGCCCGCGCCGGGCGGCGACGTACGGGGTGCGGCGGAGGATGCGGCGGCGGGGCACGACATCGCGGTGGCTGCGGCTGCTGCGGATGCGGCGGCTGTGGCGGATGCTGTGGCTGTGGCGGCGCCGGACACGGCGCCGCGGGGCGGCGCGGCCGCCGCCGATGCGCTGCCGGGCTTCGCGCCGGGCGGCGCGCCCTTCGATCCGGCGCTGCCCACGATCCTGCTGATCGCCGCGGCCGGCCAGTCGCGCGGCGTGGACGCCTGCCTGGACGACACCGCGCACGCGCTGCAAGGGCACGCCAATCTGTATCTATGGAACCTGGGCGCGGCCGACGCGCCGCGCCTGCCCGCGCTGCGCGCGGCCTGCGCCGCCCATGCGGACCTGCCCGCCGCGCGCGAGGACTACGCCCTGGCCCGGGTTTTCGTGGAGCGGGCGCGGGCGCCGCTGCTGCGGGCGGCGCCGGACTGCACCGCCCTGGTGCTGGGCAAGCACTGCAAGAGCGCGCTGCCGGCCCTGGCCGGATCCGGCATCCCGGCGGCCTGCCTGGTGCCGGACACGGCGATCTACCGCGACGACATCTATTTCTGGCAGGAGCTGTTCTTCTGGGCGGCGCACACCGCGTTCGTCTCGGCCCAGGCCCGCCGCCAGGCCCTGGCGATCTGCTCCTACCTGAATCCGGACAGCGTGGCGCTGCTGCCGGGCGCGCCGCTGCGGGACGCGCCGCCCGCTCCCGCCCATCCGGCGACGGCGGCCCCCTGGGAGGCCGACGAATCCGGGCAGGGGCTGCTGGTGGCGGGCTGGGGTCCGGCCAGCTACGACGGCGGGCTGGACGTGTTCATGCTGTGCGCCCAGGCGCTGCTGCGCGCGGGCACGCCCGCCGCGCCCTGGCATTTCGTCTGGGTGGTGGACGAGGACGGCGCCCCCGCCGACCCGGGCTTCCTGCCGACCCTGCGCGAGCAGCTGGCGCTGGCCGGCCTGGACGGGCGCGTCCACATCGAATGGACACGGGCCGCCCTGCCGCCGCGCACCGACCTGCTGCTGCTGCCCGCCCGCCTGGAACTGGCCCGCTCGCCCGCGCTGCAGGCGCTGTCGCGGGGCATCCCGGTACTCGCCTTCCAGGATTCGGGGGAGGTGGCGCGGACCCTCGCCGCCCAGGGGCTGGCCGAGCCCTGCCTGGCCCCCGCCGGCGACGTCCTGGAGCTGGTCCGGCGCCTGCAGGCGCTGGCCGGCGATGCCGAGGCGCGCCAGGCCCTGGCGGCCAGGACGGCGCAGGCGGACTGGCGGGCGCTCGGCTGGCCGGCCCATGCCGGGCACGTCCTGGCCCTGTGCGAGCGCGCCCGCGCCCTGGACCGCCAGGCGCGCGCGGATGCCGCCGTCATCGAGGCTTCGGGCCAGCTCGACCCGGGCTACATGGGCGAGATCGTCAGCCTGAAGGACCAGGCCACCTGCGGCCAGGCGTTTCTGTACACGCTGGCCTGGCGCTGCGGCATGGGCGCGCGCAAGCCCCGGGCCGGCTTCCATCCGGGCATCTACGCGCAGCAGGCCGAGCCCCCGCCGCCGCCGGAGCAGACGCCCTTCGCCCACTATCTGGCGCGGGGCTGCCCCCCGGGCCCCTGGGACCTCCCGGTGATCCGGCCCGGCACCCTGCCCGGTGCTTCGGCCGGCCCCGCACCGGCCGGCGGCGCGCCGATCGCGCGCATCGCCCTGCACGTCCACGCCTATTATCCGGACATGCTGGCCGACATCCTGCACCGCCTGCACCTGAACCGGACGCGGCCCGACCTGTACGTGAGCGTGCCGGGGCCGGCGCAGCAGGCGCAGGCCCGCGCGCTGCTGGACGATTACGCGGGCCGGGTGTCCGCCCTGGAAATCGTGCCCAACCGCGGCCGCGACATCGGCCCCTTCCTGAGCACCTTCGGCGCGCGGCTGGCGCGCGACTACGAGCTGATCGGGCACGTGCACACGAAGCGCAGCCCGCATGCGGACCGCCGGGTCGTGGACCAGTGGCGCGTGTTCCTGATGGAGAACCTGCTGGGCGGCGCGCACGGCGGCGCCATGCTGGACACCATCGCCGCGCACATGGCGGCGCACCCCCAATGGGGCCTGGCCTTCGCCGACGACCCGCTGCTGCTGGGCTGGGACGGCAACTGGCATTGCGCGCAGCTACTGGCCCGGTACATGGGCGTATCCGCGCTGCCGCGGCAGTTCGTCTTTCCCGCGGGGACCATGTTCTGGATCAGGCCGGCGGCGCTGCAGCCGTTCCTGGACCTGAACCTGGGCTACGAGGACTACCCGGACGAGCCGCTGCCCATCGACGGCAGCGTGCTGCACGCGCTGGAGCGCCTGTTCGGCGTGGTGCCCCAGGCGATGGGACTGCAGAATGCGCTGGTCAGCGTTCCTGGACTGAGCCGGTAGCGGCGGCCGCATCGGGCGCGGCCGGATCGGGCGCGGCCGGATCGATGCGGCCACGCAGGAAGGCCTCGGTCTTCTGCAGCAGGGTCTGCTGGCTTTCGGCGATCATCGTCAGATAACGGCCGTTGCCGATGCCCCACAGAGTGGAATCCAGTTCTTCGCGCAGGCTGGCCACGAACGGCAGGGCCAGCACGGCGCGCAGATTGGCGCGGCTGCCCAGGTACTGGTCGATGGTGTTGGTCTGCTCGTCGGCCGTGCCCGGGTTCCAGTCGGCCAGCAGCTGCAGGGCCCGCGGGCTGTAGACGTTGCACACGGTGCTGACCATGCGGTTGATGGTGATGAAGCGCATGCCCTCGAAGTCGTCCACCCGCAGGATCCGGGTATCGTCGTGCACGACGGCGATCAGTCCGCAGAACACGTCCCACCGGCCTTCGTTGGCGTCCAGGTAGCGCTGGACGATGGCCATTTTTTCCTCGAAATCCGGCCCCACCTGGGCGTCGTCCTCCAGGATGGTGATGCGGTCCAGGCGATTGCGCAGGGCGTGGTTGGCCATGGCCGCATAGGACAGGCCGCAGCCGATCCAGCCGGGCGAATAGCGCACGCCGTCGAACACGACGCCCCGGTCCACGGGCGCGCTCAGGTAGTCGCGCCGCCGGGTGATGGTTTCGGGCATGGAAAGGATCAGGCGCGGGGCCTGGCCGGACGGCGGCGAGGCGGCGGCGTGCGGCGCCGGGTTGAGGTACAGCGGCTGGCGGCTCAGGTGGTGGTAGGGCAGCAGCTTGGCGCCGACCAGGAAACGGTCGAACATGAAACAGAAGCGCCGCCAGCTTTCCTGCGTGCTGCGGGCGACGGCTTCGGCGGGTACGGGATGGGCCAGGGCGTCGCGCACGGCATCCACCATGGCCTGGACGTCGCCTTCGGGAAAGAAGCGCACCACGCCTTCCAGTTCGGGATAGTCGGCCTGGTCCTGGGCGGATTCGGAGACCACGGGCACGCCGAGCGCCAGGCATTCCTGGATGCGCGGGGTTTCGAGCAGCGCGTTTTCGTAATAGTGCAGGTTGACGACGAGGCGGGCGCGGCGGATCTCGCGCTTCATCTCGTCGCCGAAGACCTCGCTGCAGCGATGCACGTCGAAATGCCGCTCCAGCGCCTGCAGCAGGGCCTGGCGGCGCGGCGAGCTGGCCGCGTCGCCATAGAACAGCACGTCGTACCGCTTGTCTTCGGCGGCCAGCCCGGCGGCATAGTCCGGGTCCGAACCGATGGGCAGATAATTGGTATGCGGAAAACGGATTTCCTTGCGCTGCAGGAAATCGAGGTTGACGAGCGCGTAGTCCAGCACGCCGCGCGCATTGAGCAGGGTGTTCAGGTAGGCCTTGGTGAACCAGCGCGAACTGACGGACTGCTCCATCTGGAACAGGAAGGTGCGCTCGGGCGGCGGCAGGCGCTGGAAAATCTGCGGACACAACACCACGTAGAAATGGTCTTCCACCGCCTCCGGCACCTCGGTGGCGATGGTGACGCCGAAGCCGTGTTCGCGCAGGCGGCGGGCAATCAGATGGGCGATGAACAGGGTATGCCGCGTGGTGACGATGCGCCACTTGAGGATGGTGCCGGGCAGGATCTCGTTGGGCCGGTCCGCGCGAAGGCGCTCCTGGCGCATGGACCGGACGCGCCCCATCAGATTCTTGAAGTCGCCCCGCGCCACATAGCCGAGGGCCTTGCGGGCGCGCATGAAGAAATGTTGCAGGGAGCTTGAGTTCATGTATTTTCTATTGACGGGGAAATGCTGGCAAGGACACGATTTTAATCGCATCCTGAAGGGCGGCCGGCGGAGCCGGACCCGGGGACCGGGTCGGCGGGAACGAGCCGGGGTGATGGCGCCGGGAGCGACAGGATTCGTGACCGGACCCCGAGGATCAGACCTGGGGGAGCAGATAGGAACGGCGGAATTCCAGGAAAGGCTTTTCGATCAGGCGATTGAGCGTCCAGGCCAGGAACAGCGAGGCGGGCAGGGCCACCAGCACGCCGGTGAGGATGTTGTCACCCAGCTCGCCCAGACCCAGCGGCAGCACGCCGACACGCGGCGCCAGCACGGAAATCACCCAGGGGTGGCAGACATAGAGCGAGAAACTGAGCACGCCGCCCTGCGCCAGCAGACGGTCCGCCCAGACGGGCAGGGACCAACGCTGGCACAGATAGGCCAGCACCAGCGCCGCCCACGCCAGCGCCTCGACGGTGGGCCAGACAATCCACCAGCCGGCTTCGACATTGGCGCCGCCGCCGTGGCGGTTCAACCAGTGGATGACATAGAACACCAGCCCGCAAGCCAGCGCAAGCATCCACGGACGCGAGAACCGGCGCCGGGCGGCGGGAGCGAGATAGCAGCACGCGGCCAGATAACCGATGAGAAACTGGTCGAGGCGGCCGAACAGGGTTTCATAGGCCACGTAGCGCACGGTACCGTATTCCAGGTAGATCCCGGCGCGCAGCAGCAGCAGCAGGCCGATCATTCCGATGAAATAGCGCGCGCCGTATTTTTTATAAAACTGGTGGAAAAAGGGAAACAGCAGATAGAAACTGAATTCGACAGGAATGGTCCACAAATGGGAAAACTGCGGCAGATCCGAAATCGAACTGGGGCGAAACAGCAGCAGCCACTGGAAAATGTCGAACACGTTGTAGTTGATCTGCTTCTGATAGACCATCAGCGTGACGGCCAGCACCACAGCAAAGATATAAAGCGGGTAGATGCGCACGAAGCGGTTGAACAGGAACAGCTTGTAATCGACGGATTTTCCGGCGCACAACACGGCAAAGATGAAACCGCTCAACACCATGAACAGGCCGATGCCCATGTGACCCTCGCTGACGACGATCGCCAACGGGTTGATCGGCTGGACCTGGCCGACGAACGCGTGCAGGTAATGGAACAGCACCACCAGCGCGGCCGCGACGAAGCGCAGGTGATCGAGGCGGCTGAGGTAAAAGGAGGAAGAACTGCGCATGACGGGACGATCCAGTGCGGGACTGGGGGCATTTTATGCGATGGCTCGATCGAGCGGCGGCATATGGACCGGCGGGGAACGAGAGTTGTCAGGAGCAGGGCCGGCGCTTACACTGCCCCGGTCCATTGCTCTTTCCCGCCCTTCGCGCCGAATGCCCCGAGACCTTACTACCGGAGCCGCCCCACTCTCGCCAGTGGCCATCGATCTGCGCCAGGAACGCCTTGGTGGCCTTCAGGGCCTGCGCGCCATCGCCGCGCTCGGCGTCGTGCTGCAGCATGCCATCTACTATGCCTGCGAGGCACGCGGCATCGACTACATGCGGTATTTGCGAATCGGCTTCGGGGGGCTGGGCGTCGATTTGTTCTTCGTCATTTCCGGCTTCGTCATGGCCGGATGCCTCTATCAGGGCCGACGCTTCCTGTGGAACCGCATCATACGCATCTACCCGGGGTACTGGCTGGCGATCGTCCTGTCGGGCCTGCTGCTGGCAGGCACGCAGCCAAATTGGTCGCTGACGCTGTCGAGCCTGCCGCTGATCCCCGCCGTGCCTCTGAACATCGGCTACCATATCCCCTACTGGACGCTGGTCTACGAGATGGGCTTCTACGTGCTGGTGGCGGCCATGGTCGTCCTGCGATTCAGCGCGGCGGCCATGCAGCGTTTCTGCGTCGTCTGGTTGTTGGCCATCGCGGCGGTTTCGCGTTACAACGACATCGACATCGCGCAACCCGGCCTCTGGCTGTGGCTAGCGCCCCACAATGTCTTTTTCGTGACCGGCATGCTGCTCGGGCTGGTATACCGGCACGTATCTCGGCTCCCCTCGCTGCCGCTGGCGCTGACGGCGGTGATCCTCTGCACGCTGGGCGAAATCCTGTACGGTATGTCCCACGCCGGGGCCTTCATGACGATGGCGCCCGGCTTGGCCGCCGTGGTCCTCCTGGGCATACGGCATCTGCGCTGGCGCTGGCTGGAACACATGGGGGATGCGTCTTACGGCATCTATCTGTCGCATGCGTTCATCATGGTCCTGTGCATCCACCTGCTCGACCGCCATGCGCCGGGGCTGTCGCTTTATGCGCTGTTCTCGCTGGCGATGCTGGCGGCGGTGATCGGGTCCGCGTTGTTCGGCTGGTGCGAATTCCGTCTGCACCGGTCGCTCAAGCGGATCGGCCGCGGTCGCCGCGAGCGGACGAAATCCTAGAGCCCGAACACGGCGTCCAGGCTCGCGGCATCCAGCAGGCGGTCGGACCAGGCTTCGAGGTCGGCCGCGCCGGCCGCGGCGATCCGGGCCGTGACGGCAGCCGGCAACGGCCCGAACCGCCGCGTCAGCATGCGCTGCAGCAGCAGGGCCTCGCCTTCTTGACGGCCTTCCTGACGGCCTTCCTGTTTATGCTGTTCGGCCCACTGGACGAACCGTTCCGCCAGCTTCATCTTCAGCTCCTTCAAGTCCCGGACCCTGGGCAAGGCCATCGCATAGCCGCTGCGCCTTTCCAGCACGCCATGCATCCAGGTGGCAAAAGTGCGCCGCAACTCCGGTTTATCTTCCAGCATTTCTCCCACCAAGTCCACCAGATCGAGCACGTCGCGCTCGCTTTCGGGACGCTCCATGCGCATGACCGCAGCCACCAGGTTGCGCAGCCGCGCCAAATGCGCCGCAGAATAGCGGTTCTCGTCCACCAGCACATATTCCAGCCGGGGCAGAAAGCGCGCCAGGCGCCCCGGCAGCCGCGGAATCAAAGCGGCAATGTCGGTCGCCGCCCGCCAGCGGCCATCGCCGTTGTAGAACACGATGGGCAGCACCGGCGGCAGGCGATGGCCGGGCAGCACGTCGCCCCGGCGGATCAGGTCCTGATACAGCAGCCCCACGTAAGTCAGCATCCGCACCGGCATCCACGGGTCCACCGTACTCTGGAATTCGATCAGCAGGTACAGGTACATCCACTGGCCGTCGGCCCGTACCCGCCAGACGATGTCGTCGGCGCGCTCGCGCAGGTCATCGGTGACGTAGCTGCCCGACACCCTTTCCAGCGTCGTGTAGTCCAGCCCGCGCAGCCATTTGCCCGGCACGAAGCCCACGATCAGGTCGCGCACCATCTCCGGTGAGGAAAACAGCAGCTTGCAGGAGGCATCGTGCCTGCCCATGGCGCTCTCCGATCGCATCGGCATCGAAAGCCATGGTGGCAGAGGCCGGCATCGGCCGCCCGGCCGTTCAGGCCCTTTTGAGCTGTTTTGTCACTGCGGGAAAACACCCGTGATCCGCTCGAACACCTCGGCCAGGTCCCGTCCTGCCGCGACTTCCAGGGCGATGCGGGCCTGCAGGTAGTCCAGCTGGGCCTGGATCAGCTGCGCGCGGGTCTGGAAGAGGTTGTCCTGCTTTCTCAGCATGTCCAGGATGCTGCCGTGGCCATGCTGATAGACCTTGCGCGTGGCCGCGAGGCTGGCGCGCCCCGACCGCACGGCGGATTCCAGGGCGCGGATGCGTTCCTCGCCGCCGGTGACGTTGCTGTACTGGCGGGTGACTTCGACCAGGGTGCTTTCGACCGTGGCGTCCAGGGTGTGGGCGGCCTGGCGGGCCTGATCGCGGGTCTGGGCGTGCAGGGCGGAATCGTAGCCGCCGGAGAAGATGGGCACGTTCAGCTGCAGGCCCAGGACGTAGGTGTTGGTGCGCTGGCTCAGGGTGGAGAGGTTTTCGCTGTCGGCGTTGGACCAGGCGGCCACCAGGTTGAGGGTGGGCGCATGGCGGCTGGCGGCGCGCCAGACGTCGGCCTCGGCGACGCGCACCTTGGCCTGGTCGGCGTCGATCTGGGTATTGTGGGCGCGGGCCAGGTCCAGCCAGTCCACGAGGCGGGCGGGCTCCAGGGGCGGCGGGGCGAAGGCCGTCAGTTCGGCCGCAGCCTGGTCCGGCGCCTCGGCCGGTGTCCGATCCGATGTCTGGCCCGGAACGCGATCCGATGCTTCGGCTGAGGCCTGATCCCATGCGAAAGGCGAGGCCGGAGGGCGGTCGGTGACGCCGATGATGGCCTGCAGGGCGCGCTGCGCCACGTCCAGGTCGGCGCGCGCGCTGATGACGTCGGCCCGCGCACTAGCCAGGCGGGCCTGGATCTGCTGGGCGTCGATGATGCTGCCTTCGCTGTGGGTGTACAGGGCCTGCTGGCCGGCGGCCTGCGCTTCCAGGGAGTCGGCCAGCCCCTCGCGCAGGGCCACGGTGGACCGGGCGGCCAGGAGCTGGAACCAGGCCTTCGACAGGCGCTGGGCGAGGTCGCTGCGGGCGGCGGCCCAGTCGGCATCGCCCTGGTCGGCGCGGGCATGCGCCCAGCGGTAGCTGGCATAACGGCCGGCGTCCAGCAGCGGCTGCTGCAGCTGGACGTAGGCGCTGGTGGAATCGTATTCCAGGACGGATTCGATGGTGCGGCCGAACAGCCAGGGCTGGCGCCGCAGGCCGTTGATCCGGCTGCGCGAATACCCGGCCTGCACCTGCGGCAGCAGCAGCGCCAGGCCCTGGGCGCGGAAGGTGTCGAAGCCCAGCCGGGCGCTGAGGGCGGCCTGGTAGGTGGGGTCGCGCGCCAGCGCCAGGGGCCAGGCCTGGGCCAGGGTCAGGCCGCGCGCGCGGGCGGCGTCCATCCGGTCCAGGGCGTCGGCCAGGGTGGCGCCGGTGCGGGGGCCGGCGGCGGGCGCAGGCGCCGCCGGCGTGGGCTCGGACGACGGGGCGCCGCCGCCCTTGCCGCCGCCCAGCCAGGTGCCTTCCAGCCAGGCGCCCGGGCCGGCGCAGGCGGCCAGGCTGGCGGACAGCGCCAGCGCTCCGGCGCCGCGCCCCAGCCGAATCCAGCCCCAGCCCGCCACGGCGCTCAATCCAGCGGCACGGCCGCCGAGCCGAACCAGGTGCGGGCGGCCGCGGCGATGGCCGCGTCGTCCAGCGCGCCGGCCACGGCATCCAGGCCGATGCGGGCGTTGACGTACTGCAGGCGCGCCTGGATCAGGTCGCGCTGGGCCTTGTAGAGCTGATCCTGGGCGTCGAGGATGTCGGTGATGCTGCGCGTGCCGCCGATGTAGCTTTTCCGCATGGCTTCCAGCGCCTGGGCGCTGGTGTTCACGGCGGTTTCCAGGGCGGCGATGCGTTCGGCCCCGCTGACGACGCCCTGGTACTGGCGCGTGGTGTCCACGGCGACTTTTTCGCGGGTGGCCTCCAGCTGGTGGCCGGTCTGGTCGCGGTTGTGGCGCGCCTGCCGGACCTGCGCCTGGGTCTGGCCGCCGGAGAAGATCGGCACGCTGATCTGCACGCCCGCCGCGGTCAGGTAGCTTTCCTGGTTCAGGGTGGAGATGGAGTCGGACTGGTTGACGCTGCGGTAGGCCACGCCGCCGACCGTGGGCAGGTGGCCGCCGAAGGCCTTGTCGACTTCGCGGTCGGCCACCCGCAGGGACTGCTGGCCGGCCTGCACGTCGGCATTGGCGGCCTGCGCGCGGGCCAGCCAGGACTCCAGCGCGGGCGGGTCCAGCGGACGGGGCCGGAAATCGGGCGCGAGATCGTGGATGGCGAGGACGGGGGCGCCGGTCATTTCCTGCAGCTCGCGCCGCGCGACGACCAGGGCGTCGCGCGCCTGGATCAGGTCGGCGCGCGAGAGGTCGCGCCGCGAGGTGGCTTCCTCGACGTCGGTGACGGTGCCCTCGCCCCCCTGGTAGCGGCGCCGCGCGATGTCGATGTTCTGCTCGTCGGCCGCCAGCCGGTTTTCGGCCAGCGTCACGTTCTGGCGCGACAGCAGGGTCTGCAGGTAGCGGCTGACCAGGCGGGTGGCGGTATCGCGCGCCTTGGTGTCGAAGAGCGCCAGGCTGTAGTCGGCGCGGGCGTTGCCCTGGCGCATGCCGGCGATCTTGGACCAGTCGAACAGGGACTGGCTGAGCTGGATCTGGTTGGTGCGCGCGATGTAATCCAGATCGGTGCTGACCACCCCGCCGCTGCTGCTCGGCGATTCCAGCGTGCCGGTGGTCTTGTTGCGCCCGATGCTGGCGCTGATCTGCGGCAGCAGGGGCGCGCGGCCCAGGGCGCGGTTGGCCTGGCCGGCGTCGCGCTCGCTGAGCGCCGCCTGGTAGCTGGGATCATGGGCCTTGGCGAGCTGCCAGGCGCTGTCCAGCCCCAGGCCGGAAGCCGCGGAGGCCGGAGTTGACGAGGCGGAGGCCGGCGAAGCGAGGCCGGAGGAAGCCGGGCCGGCCGGGACCGGCGCGGCGGGCGCATGCGCCGGCGCGGGCTGCCGCGTCGGCGCCGCCGGCGCCGCGGGCGCCAGGGCCAGCGCCGCCAGTCCGGCCAGCCAGGGCAGGACCGTGCGACGAATCGACAGGTGCAAGGCGGCCCGCATCGGCTATTTTTCCGTCAGGGAGGTGTGCAGGCGTTCGAGGAGCGGCTTGAGCAGATAGCTGAACATGGTGCGCTCGCCCAGCTTGATCATGACGGTGGCCGGCATGCCGGCGCGGATCTCGCCGCCCACCTGCTCGATCATGCGCATGCCTTCGGGCAGGATCTCGACCTTCGCCTGGTAGAAGGGCATGCCGGTGCGCTGGTCGGTGATGCGGTCGGCCGACACGGTGAGGAGCTTGCCCGGGACGTTGGGGGTCTGGGCGTGGTTGAGCGCCGGGAAGGTGATCTCGACGGGCAGGCCCGCGTACACGCGGTCGATGGCCTGCACGGGGAGTTCGGCGTTGACCACGTAGGAGGCGTCGTCGGGGATGATTTCCATCAGCGGCGCGCCGGGGCTCACCACGCCGCCCACGGTGAAGATCTTCATGTTCTGCACCGTGCCTTCGATGGGGGAGCGGATCTCGGTCTGCTCGACGGAGTAGTCCAGCGCGGCCAGGCGGTTGGCCAGGGCCGTGGCTTCCTTCTGGACGTCGCTCAGCTGCGACTGGACTTCCTTCTGGTAGTCCTGCTGGCGCTGCAGGATGCGCAGCTTCAGTTCGGCGATCTGGTTGCGCGTGCGGCCGGCGTCGACCACGGCGTTGGACAGCGCCCCCTGCAGCTGGGCGGCGTCGCGCTCCAGTTCGAGCATGCGGTTGCGCGGCAGGTAGCCGTCCTTGGCGAGCTCGCGCACGCCCTGGAGTTCGCGGTTGATGTAGCCGATCTGCTCCTTGCGGCTGGCCTGCACCTGCAGCAGGCCCTGCAGCTGCGCCTCGGCGCCGGCGAGGTTTTCGCGCAGGATGGCGATCTCGCCGTTCAGGGCCTTGCGGCGGGTCTCGAAGAGCGCCTGCTGGGCGGCGACGGCGCGCCGGTAGCGCGGGTCGTCCTTGAAGCGGCGGGTGAGCTCCGGGTAGAACTGGATGGATTCCAGGCCGTCGCGCTCGGCGAGCAGCCGGTCTTCGTTGGTGCGGGCGATGATGTACTGGGAACTGGCCACGTCGCGGTCGGACTGCGCGCGGGTGGGGTTCAGGCGCAGCAGCACCTGCCCGGCCTGGACGCGGTCGCCGTCGCTCACCAGGATGGCGTCCACGGTGCCGCCTTCCAGGTGGGCGATGGTCTTGCGGTTGCCCAGGACCTCGACCACGCCGTTGGCGGGCTCGCCCTGGTCCAGCGGCGCCAGAGCGCCCCACAGGACGAAGCCGCCGAAGCCGAGAACGAGCGCGGCCAGGCCGATGCGCAGGGGCCGCACGAAATTCTCGTCCACCCGGCTGCCGGGGGTTTCCAGGGCTTCCTCGATCTCCAGATCGGGCGAGGTCTTGCGTGAAAATAGCTTCATGGTGCGTCTCTAATCGGCGCTATCGGCCAGCCGCCATCTGCAGCGAGCCACCGCCCGCCTGGGCACGCGCCTGCAGCTGCTGCTGGTGCAGGCCCTTGAGCACGTCTTCGCGTGCGCCGTACATCATGACCATCCCTTCGCGCATGACCAGCAGCTTGTCCACCGCCGCCAGCACGCTGGTGCGGTGCGTGATGACGATCACGGTGGAGCCCTGGGCCTTGAGCACGCGCAGGGTCTCGACCAGCGAGGCCTCGCCGGCCTCGTCGAGGTTGGAATTGGGCTCGTCCAGCACGATGAGCGCCGGGTTGCCGTAGATGGCGCGCGCCAGGGCCACGCGCTGGCGCTGGCCGCCCGACAGGGACGAGCCGTTCATGCCCATCTGCGTGTCGTAGCCCTGGGGCAGGCGCAGGATCATGTCGTGCACGCCGGCCTGCTGCGCGGCGGCGATCACCTTGGCGGAATCGGGGACGGCGAAGCGCGCGATGTTCTCGGCCACGCTGCCCTCGAAGAGCTCGATGTCCTGGGGCAGGTAGCCGATGTGCGGGCCGAGCTCGTCCTTGTTCCAGCGGTAGATGTCGGCGCCGTCCAGGCGCACGGTGCCGGCCTGGGCGCCCCAGACGCCCACCAGCAGGCGCGCCAGGGTGGACTTGCCCGCCCCCGAGGGACCGATGACGCCGACCACGTCGCCGGCCTCGATGGTGACGTTCAGGCCCTTGAGCACGGCCGCGCGCGCGCCCGGCGGGGTGGCGTAGACGTTTTCGAGCACGATCTGGCCGCGCGGCGCGGGCAGGCTCAGGCTGGCCCCGCGCGGCGGCGCGGTCTTGAGCATTTCGTCCAGGCGCGCGTAGGCGCCGCGGCAGGCGATGAACTGCTTCCAGGAATTGATGGCCATTTCCACCGGGCGCAGGGCCTGCCCCATGAGGATGGAACAGACGATCATCATGCCGGCCGTGATCTCGCCCTGGATGACCAGCAGCGCGCCCACGCCCAGGATCAGCGACTGCAGCGAGATGCGCACGAACTGCGACACGCCGCTGATGCGGGCGTTGCGGTCGGAGGCCACGGTCTGCAGGCCCAGCATGCGCCGGTGCTGGGACAGCCAGCGGGCGCGCAGGCCCGGCAGCATGCCCATGGCCTCGATGACCTCGGCGTTGTGCAGGTGGCTGTTGGCGAAGGCGTTGGCGCGCACGGAGGCCTGGTTGGCCTCGTCCAGGGGCTTGTGCGTGGCGACGTGGGTGAGGTAGGCCATCACGATCAGCACCACCGAGCCGAAGACGTTCATGGCGCCCAGCAGGGGGTGCACGATGAAGGCCACGGCGATGTAGATGGGCGTCCAGGGCACGTCGAACAGGGCGAACAGGGCGTTGCCGGTGAGGAACTGGCGCAGGCGGGTGAGATCCTGGATGGCCTGCGAGGGGTTGCCGCCCTCGCGGCGCAGGTTGCGCTCGAAGGCGGCGGTGAACACCCGCTGGTTGAGCATGGCGTCGAAGCGGTTGCCCACCCGGATCAGCACCGAGGAGCGCACCAGCTGCAGCAGGCCCGACAGCGCGAAGATGGCCACCACCAGCAGCGACAGCACCAGCAGGGTGGTTTCGTTGCGGCTGTTGAGCACGCGGTCGTAGACCTGCAGCATGTACAGGGACGGCGTGAGCGCCAGCATGTTGATGACGAAACTGAAGGCCGCCAGACTGTAGAGGATGCGGCGGAAGCGGAAGAGCGCCTCGCCCAGTTCGGTACGGTGGTGTGGAGTCATGAAGAAAGCAGTGAGCGGAATCGGGAGCGGGCAGGCGTCAGGCGCACGACAGCCGATGCGCGCCGCCGTGCCGGCGCCCGCCGGGCCGCGCCGGACGCCAGGCGGGGATCCGGGAACGGGCAGCCGGGCTTGGGCATCCGGGGTTGGGCATCATAACCGCATGCAAAATAACGAAAAAAAAGCGTTTTAATATAGCATGCCAGGCCTGAATGCCGGCTGACTTTCCGCCGGCCGGCTTGCGCGGGCGGCGGCCGCGCGGCCAGTGGAACTGCGGCCGGTTGCGGCTAGTGGAACTTGATGGTGCCGCCGCTGTTGAGGAATTCCAGGTCCAGGTCGCCCGTGGGCGTGCGCATGGCCGCCGAGGTCTGCTGGATGGCCTGCTCGCGCGCCAGCGTGCCCAGGCGCTGCAGGTGCTGCATGGACAGCAGCTGGCCAAAGGCGAGGAACAGCGCGCCGGCCTCGCGCACCGCGGCGAGGGATTCCGCGGGCAGTTCGTTCAGCGCTTTTTCGTCGATGCGGAACAGGCCCTGGACGTTCTGGACGCCGCTGTCGTTCTGGATGCGCACCGGCCAGGGGACGATCAGCCCGTGCTGCTGCAGGGCGTCGCAGGCGCGCCGGGTGGCGGCGCGGCCGGCCTGCACCTGGGTGAGGAACTGCAGGATCTGGGTGATGCGCTCGGCGGGCTTGCCGTCGGCGTCGAAGAAGGGCTGGCCGCCGTCCGGGCCGTCCTGGAGCAGGCCGCTGGCGCGGTCGAAGCACAGCACCTGCTGCCCGTCGGGCGCCTGGGCCAGCGCGAAGGGATAGGCCCGGTAGGCCGCCGGGACGTAGTCGCCGCGCCAGCGTCCGCCGGCATCGACCAGGAGATTCTGCCCCGGTGCGAGGCCCTGCACGGCCACCGGCGCGAACTGGCCGTCGATCTGGGCGAAGGCCAGCGGCAGGCACAGGCAGGCGCGGGGGATTTCCGGCAGGACCAGCACGGCCACGGCGTCATGGGCCGCGAAGGCGTAGCCGGGGCTGGCACGCCAGGTCTTGCCGCCGTAGCTGGCGGAGGTGATGGCTTCAAATTCGGGCATGAGACCAGTATACAATGCCGCCCATGAGCACGACACCGCACCGCAAAGGCATCATTCTGGCCGGGGGCTCCGGCACCCGCCTGCATCCGGCCACCCTGGCCGTGAGCAAGCAGCTGCTGCCCATCTACGACAAGCCGATGGTGTACTACCCGCTGTCCACCCTGATGCTGGCGGGCATCCGCGACATCCTCGTCATCTCCACTCCGCAGGACACGCCGCGCTTCGAGCAGCTGCTGGGCGACGGCCGCCAGTGGGGGCTGAACCTGCAGTACGCGGTGCAGCCCTCGCCCGACGGCCTGGCGCAGGCCTATCTGATCGGCGCCGATTTCGTGGGCCACCAGCCCTCGGCGCTGGTGCTGGGCGACAACATCTTCCAGGGCCACGACCTGCCCGCGCTGCTGGGCCACGCCATGGCGCGCGAGCACGGCGCCAGCGTCTTTGCCTACCACGTGCACGATCCGGAGCGCTACGGCGTGGCCGAATTCAACGCGCAGGGCCGGGTGCTGTCGCTGGAGGAAAAGCCGGCGCGGCCCAAGTCCAACTACGCCGTCACGGGCCTGTATTTCTACGACGGCCAGGCCGTGGACCTGGCGCGCGAACTGCGCCCCTCGGCGCGCGGCGAGCTGGAGATCACCGACCTGAACCGGCGCTACCTGGACCAGGGCGCCCTGCACGTCGAGATCATGGGGCGCGGCTACGCCTGGCTGGACACCGGCACCCACCAGTCGATGC
The DNA here is from genome assembly GCF_014203015.1 of Castellaniella defragrans. Taxonomy (GTDB): domain Bacteria; phylum Pseudomonadota; class Gammaproteobacteria; order Burkholderiales; family Burkholderiaceae_B; genus Castellaniella; species Castellaniella defragrans. The sequence continues at coordinate 113,371 of NZ_JACHIB010000011.1, read as the reverse complement.
TGGACGCCAGCCAGTTCATCGCCACGCTGGAAAAGCGCCAGGGCCTGAAGGTGGCCTGTCCGGAGGAAATCGCCTGGCGCATGGGCTGGATCGACGACGCCCAGCTGCAGGCCCTGGGCGAAGGCCTGTCCAAGAACGACTACGGCCGCTATCTGCTGGGCCTGCTATGATCGCCACCCGCCTCGCCATCCCCGACGTCCTCCTGCTGGAGCCCCAGGTCTTCGGCGACGCCCGCGGATTCTTCTTCGAGAGCTTCAACCAGGCCCAGTTCGACCAGGCCGTGGGCCGGCCCGTCGCCTTCGTGCAGGACAACCACTCGCGCTCGGCGCGCCACGTGCTGCGCGGCCTGCACTATCAGATCCGGCAGCCGCAGGGCAAGCTGGTGCGGGTGGTCCAGGGCAGCGTCTTCGACGTGGCGGTCGACCTGCGCCGCGGCTCGGCCACGTTCGGGCAATGGGTGGGCGCCGAGCTCACCGCCGACAACAAGCGCCAGCTGTGGGTGCCCGAGGGCTTCGGCCACGGTTTCGTGGTCACCAGCGAAAGCGCCGAATTCCTCTACAAGACCACGAACTACTACGCGCCGCAGCACGAGCGCTGCATCCGCTGGGACGATCCCGACCTGGCCATCGCCTGGCCGCTGGACGGTGCCCAGCCGCTGCTGTCGGCCAAGGACCAGGCCGGCGCGGCCTTCGCGCAGGCCGAGACGTACTAGGCGGGCCCCCCAGGCCGGAGACGGTCGGCCGGGCGCCGTCCATCAGGACCGGCTGTCCGCCCTCTCAGGACCGGCTGTCCGCCCTCACTCGTCCAGCAATTGATCGAGCACGTAGTCGACGCCGTCGCGCCAGTCGGGCAGATGGATGCCCAGCGCCGCGCGGATTTTTTGCGTGTCCAGCCGCGAATTGGCGGGGCGCCGCGCGGGAGTGGGATAGTCGGCCGTGGCGATGGGCAGGATTGCGTCGGGGGCGACGCGGACGGGACGGCCCGCGGCGCGCGCGCGCTCGATGACGTGGCGGGCGTAGGCGTGCCAGCTGGTGCTGCCGCCGGCGGTCAGATGGTAGACGCCGTCGGCCAGGTCCCGGCCGGCGCGGATCGCGTGCGCGGTCACGTCGGCCAGCAGCGCGGCCGAGGTGGGGGCGCCGATCTGGTCGGCGACGATGCTCAGGCTGTCGCGCTCCGCGGCCAGGCGCAGCATGGTCTTGGCGAAATTGCCGCCGTGCGCGCCCACCACCCAGCTGGTGCGAAAGATCAGGTGGCGCGCGCCCGAGGCCGCCAGGGCGGCCTCGCCGGCGAGCTTGGTGGCGCCGTAGACGTTCTGCGGCGCGGGCCGGTCGGTCTCGCGGTAGGGGTCGGGACCGGCGCCGTCGAACACGTAGTCGGTGGAGAAATGCACCACCTGCGCGCCCAGCCGGGCGGCTTCCTCGCCGAACACGCCGGGGGCGGCGCCGTTGATGGCCTGCGCCAGCGCGGCGTCCTGTTCGGCCCGATCGACGGCGGTATAGGCGGCCGCGTTGACGATGACGTCAGGCCGGTGCCGGCGCACCGCCGCCCGGATCGCGGCCGCGTCGGACAGGTCGCAGTCGGCGCGGTCGATGGCGGCGACCTCGCCCAGCGGCGCCAGGGCGCGGCGCAGTTCAAAGCCGAGCTGGCCGTCGCGGCCGGTGACCAGCAGCCTCATGCCGAAGCCTCGCCGGCCGAGGCCTCGCCGTAGTGGCGCTGGATCCAGTCGCGGTAGCCGCCCTGCTGGATGCGGGCGACCCATTCCGGATGCTGCAGATACCAGGCGACGGTCTTGCGGATGCCGGTGTCGAAGGTCTCGGCCGGCGTCCAGCCCAGTTCGCGCTGGATCTTGCGGGCGTCGATGGCGTAGCGGCGGTCATGCCCCGGGCGGTCGGCGACGTAGGTGATCTGATCGGCATAGCCGCCGCCCGAGGCGCGCGGCCGCAGCTCGTCGAGCAGGCCGCAGATGGTGGCGACGATCCGGAGATTGCTCATTTCGTTCCAGCCGCCGATGTTGTAGGTCTCGCCCGGGGTGCCGGCCTCCAGCACCCGCTCGATCGCCTGGCAGTGGTCGCCCACGTACAGCCAGTCGCGCACCTGCAGGCCGTCGCCGTAGATCGGCAGGGGCTTGCCCGCCAGGGCGTTGACGATGACCAGGGGGATGAGCTTTTCGGGGAACTGGTAGGGGCCGTAGTTGTTGCTGCAGTTGGTGGTGAGCACCGGCAGGCCGTAGGTGTGGTGCCAGGCGCGCACCAGGTGGTCGCTGGCCGCCTTGCTGGCGGAATACGGGCTGTTGGGCAGGTGGGGATTGGTCTCGGCGAAGGGAGGATCCTCGGGCGCGAGGGTGCCGTAGACTTCGTCGGTGCTGACGTGCAGGAAGCGGAAATCGGCCTTCTGCCGGGCGTCCAGTCCGTCCCAGTGGGCGCGGGCGGCTTCGAGCAGGCGGAAGGTGCCCACGATGTTGGTCTGGATGAAGTCTTCCGGGCCGTGGATGGAACGATCGACGTGGCTTTCGGCGGCGAAATGGATCACGGCGCGCGGCCGGTACTGGGCGAACAGCCGATCCAGCAAGGGGCGGTCGCACAGGTCGCCATGCACGAAGACGTGGCCGGGATCGCCCTGCAGCGAGGCGAGGTTGTCGAGATTGCCGGCGTAGGTGAGGTTGTCGAGATTGACCACGGTTTCGGAGGAACGCGCCAGCCGGTCGAGGACGAAATTGCTTCCGATGAAACCGGCGCCGCCGGTGACGAGTACAGTCATGATTCCATTCCGTGTGAAGTCTGCCGGCCGATTTTACCCTGTCCGCCCCGGCGCCCAGCGGGGCAACCGCCTACAATACCAGCGTCGCCAGCGGCCCGGATGCCCATGCCCCAATCCCCTCAGCCTTCCCTCCCGATCCCGACGCCCTCCCGTCCCCAGGTCCTCGCGGAGGCGGGAATATTCCTCTCTTTCGCGGCCATGTTCGCCCTGCCTTCGGGGTATTCCTACGGCGCCGCGCTGCTGCTGCTGGCCAGCCTGATCTGGCTGGCGCGGCGTCCGCCCCTTGCCGCGCTGCAGCGCCCGGACCGCCGGCTGATCGCCGTCCTGCTGGCCTATTTCCTGGTGCCCTCGGCCATGACGCTGGCGCTGGGCAATTCGCCCTCCGAGCTCGACCAGTACGTGCGCGCGCTGCTGGCCATCCCGGTGCTGCTGCTCCTGCTGCATACGCCCGTGCGCCTGGCCGTCCTGTGGACGGCCATCGTCATCGGCGTGGCGCTGTCGGCGCCGCTGGCCTGGTGGCAGGTGCACGTCGAGCACCTGGAGCGCGCCGCGGGGTTCCTGAACATCATCCACTTCAGCAACTTCAGCCTGGTGTTCACGATGTACTGCGCCGCGGGGCTGTGCTGGGCGGGCACCCAGGGCTCCCGGGCGAACCCGTGGCGGGCGGCTTTCCTGCTGGGCGCGGCCTGCGGGCTCTACAGCGCGATCGTCGGCGGCAGCCGCGGCAGCTGGGTGGCCATGCCCCCGACGCTGCTGCTCTTTCTCTTCACCTTCACGACCCGGAACAACTGGGCGCGTCTGGCGGCGGCCTGTACCCTGTGCGCGCTGCTGCTGGCGGGGCTGTTCGCCTGGCCCGGCAGCCCGCTGCAGCAGCGCTACGAACGGGCCGTGGAAGACATCACCCTGTACCAGAGCGAACAGACCGACACCTCGATCGGCGCGCGCTTCGAGATGTGGCGCGGCGCCTTGGGCAATCTGCAGCGGCGCCCCGTCGCGGGCTGGAACCTGCAGGCCTACACCGAGGCCCTGCGCGGACAAGTGGCCGAAGGCCGCGTGACCCCCGTGGTCCTGCAGTACAGCAACAACCTGCACAACAACTACCTGCAGGCCTGGGTCTTCACGGGGCTGCCGGGCCTGCTGGCCCTGCTGGCGCTGTACGGCCTGCCGCTGTGGCATTTCGGCCGGCGGCTGCGGGCGCCCGACACGACGGCGCGCACGCTGGCCTTCTGCGGCGCCGGCACGGTGCTGTCCTACGCCTGCTTCAGCATGTCTCAAGTGATGCTGCACCGAAACAATGGCATCATGTTCTATCTGTTGGCGGTGGTCGCGCTGTGGGCCCTGATGCGCCAGGCCGAAGACCGCGAGGCGCCGCGGCCCGCACGGCCCGCCTAGTACGCGCCGTCGCGCCGGAACACCACGGCCACGGTCTTGACCAGGATCACCAGGTCGTGCCACAGCGACCAGTTGCGCGCGTACCAGGCATCGAAATAGACCCGGGTGTCGTAGTCCACGTCGCTGCGGCCGCTGACCTGCCACAGGCCGGTGATGCCGGGCTTGGCCATCAGGTAATAGGCGACGTTCTTGCCGTAGAAGGCCAGTTCTTCCTCGACGACGGGCCGGGGGCCCACCAGGCTCATCTCGCCTCGCAGGACGTTCCAGAGCTGCGGCAGTTCGTCCAGGCTGGTGCGCCGGAGAAAGCGCCCCAGCGGCGTGATCCGGGGATCGTTCTTGAGCTTGAAGGACGCCTCCCATTCGGCGCGCGCCTCCGGGTCGCGGGCCAGCAGGTCGGCCAGCACCTGGTCGGCCTGCGGCACCATGGAGCGGAATTTCAGGCACAGGAACGGGCGACCGCCCTGCCCTATCCGCCGGTGGCCGTAGATGGGCTCCCCGCCATCCTGGCGGATCTTCCACCAGAGCACGGCCAGCAGCGGCGACAGCACCACCAGCAGCGCCGCGGCCCCCGCCACGTCGAAGGCGCGCTTGATGATGCGCGACCAGCGCTTCTGCAGGTTTTCGCGGATCTGCAGGATCATGAGGTCGTGGCTGAAGATGAACGACACGTCGGTGCTGTTGAGCGGCACCCCGCGGATGGACGGGATCACCGAGACCGCCCTGCAGCCGCGCACCGCCATCTCGCGCAGCCAGTCGTCGCGCAGGTCTTCCTCGCCATATTCCATGGCGATCACGTACTGGGTGTCGTCCGGATCGGTCAGTTCCCAGAGCTGCTCGGGCCGGTGCAGCACGGGCACGCCTTCGACCGGCGAGGGCCGCGTCCCCAGGGGGCACTGGAAATACTGCACGTCGAAGCCCATGCCGCGGTCGGACACCAGGGCCCCGTAGGCCTCGGCGGCGTTGCTGCCGGTGCCGATGATGACGCACTGCTTCTGCCAGAGCTTGAGCTTGAGCAGCGCCGCCTTGATGGCCAGGCGTTCGAGCACGAGCGACAGGAAGATGAAGCCCCAGCTCAGCACCCAGAAATAGCGCGAGATGGGCCATTTCAGGAACGCCATGATGACCAGCTGACCCAGGGCGCCGACCAGCAGCGCCATGCAGACGTCGCGCGCCACCGACCAGATGGGCTTGCGGTAGGTGTAGTGCCCGCGCCAGGCCCAGAACCACAGCAGGGTCGCCGCGCCCAGCACCATGTAGGTCAGGACGAAGGCGCCCACGTCGGCGACGAGGACGTAGACGGACACCCCGCCGGTGACGACGTAGAGGCACACCGCGGCCAGGAGCGGTCCCAGGAGGAAGGCCATGCCGTCCGCCGCCACACGAATCAGCCGGATCAGATGGCGTATCGCCACCGCCCGGACCTTTGCCGATAATTGCTTGTTCTGAGTCACGGATCCCGCAGCCGTCGGTGAAAGTCGCGCTGTGCGCTCCAGCGCGATATTACATCAGGCCATCGGCGCGGCGGTTTTTGTAAAATACGGTCATCCCCAACCGGCCGGCCGGCCCGGCGCGCGCATGCAGGCGTCCCGCTCCGCACAGCCCGCGCTTCCCCCATGACCCAGACAGACGACGTGAGCGCCCCACCCGCCACCCGGGTGATCGTGCCGACCTACAACGGCGGCAGCACCTGGAACCGCTGCGCGGAGGCCCTGGCCCGGGCCGTGGCGGGCCGCCCGCACCTGTCGGTCCTGGTGGTCGATTCGTCCTCGCACGACGGTACGGCGGAAACAGCCCGGCGGCACGGCTTCGACGTCATCACCATCGATCCCGCGGACTTCAACCACGGCGGCACGCGCAATCTGGCCGCCGGCGCCGCGCAGGCGGAATTCCTGGTCTTCCTGACCCAGGACGCCATCGTCCAGGGGCCGGAATCCATCACGGAGCTGCTGGCGGCCTTCCGCGACCCGAAGGTGGCGGCGGCCTACGGACGCCAGCTGCCGCACCCGGATGCCAACCCCGTCGCGGCGCACGCGCGGTACGCGAACTACGGCACCGCAGGGCACGTGTGCGGGCTGGACGACATTCCCCGCTGCGGCCTGAAGGCGGCCTTCCTGTCCAATTCCTTCGCCGCCTACCGGACGGCGGCGTTCCGCCAGCTGGGCGGCTTTCCGGACCAGACCATCCTGGGCGAGGACATGTATTTCGCCGCGCGCGCGATCCTGGAGGGCTTCCTGATCGCCTACGTCCCGTCCGCCTGCGTGTGGCATTCGCACAATTATTCGGTGGCCGAGGAATTCCGCCGCTATTTCGACATCGGCGTGTTCCAGTCCGAAGAATCCTGGATCGGCGAGCGCTACGGCGGCGCGGGCGGCGAGGGCCTGAAGTTCCTCAAGTCCGAGTTCTCCCATCTGGCCCGGCACGCGCCGCTGTGGCTGCCGCGCGCCTGGCTGGGCGACCTGGCGAAGATCCTGGGCTACCGGCTGGGCAAGCAGCACCGCCGCCTGCCGCCCGGCCTGCTGCGGGCGTGCTCGATGCACCGGCGCTACTGGGAGGAAGGCGCGGCCCCCAGGCCGCGCTGATACCGCCAGGTGCTCAGGCACATGTCCTCCAGCGTGCGGGCGGCCGTCCAGCGCAGGTCCCGGCCGGCCTTGGCGGGGTCGGCGTAGCAGGCCGCGACGTCGCCCGGCCGGCGCGCCTGGATCCGGTAAGGCACCGCGCGACCCGAGGCCCGCTCGAAGGCGCGCACGATCTCCAGCACGCTGTGGCCGCGCCCGGTGCCCAGGTTGAAGGCATGCCAGCCGGCATGGCCGGCCAGGAAGCCCAGGGCGGCGGCGTGGCCCTCGGCCAGGTCCACGACGTGGATGTAGTCGCGCACGCCGGTGCCGTCGGGCGTGGGGTAGTCGCCGCCGAACACGTTCAGCTCGGTGCGCAGGCCGGCGGCGACCTGGGCGACGTAGGGCATGAGGTTGTTCGGCACGCCGCGGGGGTTCTCGCCGATCAGGCCGCTGTCGTGCGCGCCCACGGGGTTGAAGTAGCGCAGACAGGCCACGCGCCAGGACGGGTCCGAGGCGGCCAGGTCGGCCAGGATTTCCTCGACGTGCAGCTTGCTGCGGCCGTAGGGATTGGTGGCGCCCGTGGGGTGGCTTTCGTCCAAGGGCAGGCGGCGCGGCTCGCCGTAGACGGTGGCGCTGCTGCTGAAGACCAGGGTGCGCACGCCGCCGTCGCGCATCGCCCGCAGCAGGCAGAGCGCGCCCTGGACGTTGCTGGAGAAGTACGCCAGGGGCTGCTCGACGGATTCGCTCACGGACTTCAGGCCGGCGAAATGGATCACGGCCTCGATGGCATGGTCGCGCAGCGTCCGGTCCAGCAGGGGGCCGTCGCGCACGTCGCCCTGGACGAAGGCCGGCGGCGCGCCCAGGATGCGGCCCAGCTGGCCGACGACCGCCGCGTCGCTGTTGCTCAGGTTGTCGAACAGCACGACGCGGTGGCCCTGCTGCGCCAGGACGGCCGCGGCGTGGCTGCCGATGTAGCCCGTGCCGCCGGTGAGAAGGATGTTCATGCGCGCGGAGAGTCGATGAGGGGGATGTGGAATGGTACATCGGGCGCCCTCCGCGGAAGGCGCCCGATGCGACGGGCCGAGGGTCCCGCTGGCCGTGGCCGCCGGCCGCCAGTCGCCGGCTGCGGCGGTGGCCGAGGGTCCCCGCGGGCCCGGAGGTGGCCGGGATCAGGCTTCCGCGTGCTTGGCGGCTTCCACGGCGGCATCGGTGTCGTGCGGAGCGCCGTTGAAGAACAGGTTCAGCAGCACGGCCGACAGGGAGGTGAGCAGGATGCCCGATTCGATCAGCGGGTGGATGGCGTGCGGCATCCACTGGCGGAAGTTCGGCGCGACCACGGGGATCATGCCCATGCCGATGGAGATGGCGACGATCATGGCGTTGTTGCGGTTCTTGACGAAGTCCACGCCGCCCAGGATGCGGATGCCGGTGGCGGTGACCATGCCGAACATCACGAGGCCGGCGCCGCCCAGCACGACGGTGGGCAGGGACTCGACCAGCGCCGCCAGCTTGGGCAGCAGGCCCAGGACCAGCAGGATCACGCCGCTGGCCACGCAGACGTAGCGGCTGCGCACTCCCGTGACGGCGACCAGGCCGACGTTCTGCGAGAAGCTGGAATACGGGAAGGTATTGAAGATGCCGCCGATCAGGGTGCCCAGACCGTCGGTGCGCAGGCCGCGCGCCAGGTCTTTCTGGCCGATCTTCTTGCCGGTCATGTCCGCCAGGGCCAGGAACATGCCGGTGGATTCGATCAGGATCACGATCATGACCAGCACCATGGTCAGGATCATCCAGAAGTCGAACTTGGGCATGCCGAAATGGAAGGGCAGGACGATGTCCACCCATTCGGCCTTGCCGACCTTGTCGAAGGTCATGATGCCCAGGGCGGCCGTGATGACGGCGCCGATCACGATGCCCAGCAGCACGGCGATGTTGGCGAGGAAACCCTTGCAGAACTTGGCGATCACCAGGATCGACACCAGCACGATGGCGGCGATGCCCACGCCGGTCGGGTCGGCGTACTTGGGGTTGGGCACCGTGGGCATGATGGCCAGGCCCCGCGGCACGGCCGGCAGGGGCGAGCCCGGCGCGCCCGCCGCCGCCTGGATGTCCTTGAGCCAGCTGACGTAGTTGGGATCGACCAGGGACGGCGCGGTGGGGCCGACGGGGTTGCCGAAGATCCAGTTGATGCCCACGCGCATCAGGGTGATGCCGATGATGGCGATGATGGTGCCGGTCACGACCGGCGGGAAGAAGCGCAGCAGCCGGCTGATCCAGGGGGCGATGAGGATGGTGACGATCCCGGCCGCGATGATGGTGCCGAACAGCAGCTGCGCGCCCTCGTGCCCCGGCGTGGACTGGGCAATGTGGATCATGGGCCCGACGGGCGCGAAGCTGACGCCCATGATGACGGGCAGCTTGATGCCGAACCACTGGGTGGCGCCCAGGGACTGGATGATGGTGGCGATGCCGCAGGCGAACAGGTCGGCGGCGATCAGCAGGGACACTTCATGCGAATCCAGGCCCAGCGCCCGGCCGATGATCAGCGGGACGGCCACGGCGCCGGCATACATCACCAGCACGTGCTGCAGCCCGAGGGCCGTCAGCTGGCCCAACGGCAGGATCTCGTCCACCGGGGCGACGGTTTTGCTCATGTCTTGTCTCCAAGGAGCGGGGCGCGCCCGGAACCGGGGCGTCCCTCATGTCCGAAGTCGGAAATAGGAAGTCTGGAAAGCGCCTTTCCGGCGTCTTGCGGCCACTCTACCGGAGGCCCCTCCGGGCAGCCATGCGCAAAGCACGATAAGGTCTTTTCGGCCCGGCGCATAATCCCGGGTAAACCCTGGGGGTTTTCCGGGAAACGGCACGGGCTGGAGAGGTGGGGCAGGGAAATTCCCTATGCCGCGGCATCCCTCCACCTCCCGGCCTGCAGGCCGGTCGGATTCACTGGGCACACAGCAGTCCGTAGAGGACTGCTGCGTGTCCCAGTTCATCCACCTCGCCGCTTGCAAGCGGCTCGGATTCGGCCGGCACGGTGCATCTTCAGCCGCAGCATCCCTCCACCTCCCGGCCTGCAGGCCGGTCGGATTCGGCCGGCACAGGACAGTCCGCAGGGACTGTCCTGTGTCCGGCCTCATCCCCTCAGGCGGTTGATCCAGTGGCGGGTGGAGGCGTCGTGGCTGGCGGCGGGCGTGTCCCGGGCGGCGGCCGCGGCGGGGTCCAGTTCGGCGATGATGCCGCGCGCCAGGACCTTGCCGTATTCCACGCCCCACTGGTCGAAGGGGTCGATCCCCCAGATCACGCCCTGGGTGAAGACGCGGTGCTCGTACAGGGCCAGCAGGGCGCCCAGGGAATACGGCGAGAGGCGCGGCAGGACGATCAGGTGATTGGGGCGGCCGCCGGGATGGACGCGGTGCGGGGCGAGCCAGTCGGCGCGTTCGGGATCCATGTTCTCGGCCACGCATTCGGCGCGCGCCTGGGCCAGGGTCTTGCCGCGCATCAGGGCCTCGCGCTGGGCCAGGCAGTTGGCCAGCAGCTGGCGGTGGTGCGCCGGCCAGTGGTGGTCGGCCTCGCGGCACAGGATGAAGTCCACCGGCGCGCCGTCGCTGCCCTGGTGCATCCACTGGAAGAAGGTGTGCTGGGCGTCGGTGCCCGGCATGCCCCACACGGCGGGGCCGGTGGGCACGCCCACGGGCTGGCCCGAGACGTCCACCGACTTGCCCAGGGATTCCATGTCCAGCTGCTGGATGTAGGGCACCAGGTTCGCCAGGCGCGAATCGTAGGGCGCGATGTTCAGCGAACCGTGGCCCAGCACGCTGCGGTTGGCGACGCCGGCCAGCGCCATGCGCACCGGGGCGTTGGCCGCCAGGGGCGCCTGGGCGAAATGCGCGTCCATGGCGGCGGCGCCCGCGCGCAGGCCTTCCAGCACGTCCACGCCCACGGCCAGCGCGGTGCTCAGGCTGACCGCGGACCAGAGCGAGAAGCGCCCGCCCACCCAGTCCCACAGCTGGAAGATCTGGCTCTCGGGCACGCCCCAGGCGCGCGCGCGGTCGGGCCGGGCGGTGACCGCGGCCAGGTGCGAGGCCGGGTCCAGCCCGGCGGCGGCCAGCCATTCGCGGGCGCGCGCGCCGTTTTCCAGAGGCTCGGCCGTGGTGAAGGACTTGGAAACCAGCACGACCAGGGTCTCGCGCGGGTCCAGCCCCGCCAGCCCGCCCTCGATCGCATGGCCGTCGATGTTGGCGACGAAGCGCACCTCGCGCCAGGTGCCGGCGTAGCCGAAGGCCGACACCGCCAGGCGCACGCCCCAGTCCGAGCCGCCGATGCCCACGTGCACGACGTGGCGCCAGCGCCGCCCGGCATCGGCGCGCCGCACCCAGGCGTCCATGCGCTCGCGTTCGGCCAGCACCCTGGGCGGCGCGTCCGGCGCGCGCAGCATGGTGTGCCAGGCCGCGCGGTCTTCCGTGACGTTGACGACCTCGCCCGCCAGCAGGCGCGCGCGCTGGGCCTCGAAGTCCCGCGCCCGCAGCAGCGCCTCGCCCGCCGCCATGAGCGCCGGCGAATGGCGCTGGCCGCTGGAATCGAGCGCCAGGCCGGGCGCCTCGATGAGGTCCAGCGCATCGGACTGCGGCGCACAGGTCCGCGCCTCCCGCGCGAAGCGTTCCCATTCGGGAAGCTCGGTGAGGGGAACGAACGTATCGGCGGATGCGGAGCGATCGGGCATGGCAGCGAAAGGGATGTCGGCGAAATCGCCGCTCATTATGTCATGCCGTGAAGAACGAACGCCCCGGCCCTTCCGCCTCGTGGGCGGGGAGCCGGGGCGTTCACACCGCCGGGTCTGCGATTCGGATGGGGGTGGTGCGGGGTGGCGCATGAAGCGCCCGGGCCCGAAGGCCTGGGCGCCGGAACCTCAACCGGGATTTCAACCAGGATTTCAACCGGAACTTCGATACGGGCGCATCGGGCTCGTCAGCAGCGCTCGAAGATCCCCGCGGCGCCCATGCCCGTGCCGACGCACATGGTGACCATGCCGTACTGCAGCTGGCGGCGGCGCAGGGCGTGGACGGTGGTGGCGGAGCGGATCGCGCCGGTGGCGCCCAGCGGGTGGCCCAGGGCGATGGCGCCGCCCAGGGGGTTGACGACGTCCTCGTTCAGGCCCAGGTCGCGGATGACGGCCAGGGACTGCGCGGCGAAGGCTTCGTTCAGCTCGATCCAGCCCATCTGGTCCAGCGTCAGGCCGGCCTTCTTCAGGGCGGCCGGGATGGCTTCCTTCGGGCCGATGCCCATGATCTCGGGCGGCACGCCGCGCACGGCGAAGGACACGAAGCGCGCCAGCGGGGTCAGGTTGTGCTCCTTGAGGGCGCGCTCGGACACGACCAGCAGGGCGCCGGCGCCGTCGGAGGTCTGCGAGCTGTTGCCGGCGGTGACGCTGCCCCTGGCGGCGAACACCGGGCGCAGGCGGGCCAGGGCCTCCAGGCTGGTGTCGGCGCGCGGGCCTTCGTCCAGGGTCACGGTGCGGCGGGTCTCGCGCACTTCGCCGGTCGCCAGGTCGGGGACGCGGCGCACGATTTCCACCGGCAGCATCTCGTCGGCGAACTCGCCGGACTGCTGGGCGGCCAGGGCGCGCTGGTGCGAGCGCAGGGCGAAGGCGTCCTGGTCCTCGCGGGAAATCTTCCAGCGCTGGGCAACCTGCTCGGCGGTGGAGCCCATGCCATAGGCGATGCCGATGTTCTCTTCCTTCAGGTAGACATCGGGGCTGAAGGAGGTGTTGATCCCCATGGTGGGCACCAGGCTCATGGACTCGGTGCCGCAGGCCAGCATGACGTCGGCCTCGCCCACACGGATGCGGTCGGCCGCCATGGCCACCGCGGTCAGGCCGGAAGCGCAGAAGCGGTTGACGGTGACGCCGCCGACCGATTGCGGCAGGCCGGCCAGCAGCGCGCCGACGCGCGCGACGTTCAGGCCCTGCGGGCCTTCGGGGATGGCGCAGCCGACGATGGCGTCCTCGATCGCGGCGGGATCCAGATTGGGCGCCTGGGCCATCACGCCCTGGATGGCCTTGGCCAGCAGCTCGTCGGGCCGGGTGTGGGAATACATGCCGCGCGGGGCCTTGCCGATGGGCGTGCGCGTCGCGGCGACGATGTAGGCTTGTTGAAGGGCAGTCATTGAAAGTCTCCTTGTTCGGGGTTCCGGGCCGCCGGGCGGCCCGGGCATCGTCTGCGACGCGTCAGTTGCGGACGGGCTTGCCGGTTTGCAGGAGACCGGCAATGCGCTCTTGTGTCTTGGGATTGGCGAGCAGGCCGAGGAAGGCCTTGCGTTCCAGCCGCAGCATCCAGGCCTCGTCGACCAGGCTGCCCGGATCGACGTCGCCGCCGCAGATGGCCGTGGCGACCTGCTCGGCGATGTGGAAGTCGTAGTCCGAGATGTAGCCGCCCACGCGCATGTTCACCAGCTGCGCCTTCAGGGTGGCGATGGCGTCGCGGCCGGCCACGGGGAAGCGCGCGGCCAGCGGCGGGCGCCAGCCCTGTTCGGCCAGGTTGGCGGCCTCGCGCACGGCCACGTAGAGCAGCTCGTGGCGGTTCATGACGATGGGGTCGGAATCGCGCAGGAAGCCGATCTGGCGGGCTTCCAGGGCGGACTTGGACACGCGCGCGGTGGCCACGGCGAGGACGAAGTCCTTGACGTAGGCGAGCAGCGGGGCGTCGGGAGCGGACTGGGCCTGAATCTCGGCCGCGCGGCGGGCGCTGAAGGTGATGCCGCCGGCGCCCGGCACCAGGCCGATGCCGACTTCCACCAGGCCGATGTAGCTTTCCAGGTGGGCGACGCGGCGGGCGCAGTGCACGGACAGTTCGCAGCCGCCGCCCAGGGCCAGGCCGGCCACGGCCGCGACCACGGGCACCTGGGCGTAGCGCAGGCGCATGACCATGTCCTGCATTTCCTTCTGGATCGGCTCGACGGCCTTGACGCCGCCGGACATGAAGGCGGGCAGCATGGCCTTCAGGTCGGCGCCGGCGGAGAAGGGATCGTCCAGCTGGGCGACGACCAGGGCCTTGTAGCCCTGCTCGGCCAGGTCCACGGCGTGGACCACGCCGCGCACCACGTCCGGGCTGAGCGTGTGCATCTTGGTCTTGAACGACACCAGCAGCACGTCCTGGGGATGCGGGGCGGGCAGCGTCCAGCACAGCACGGCGTCGTCCTCGTGCACGACGTGCGGCACCAGGGACGGGCCTTCGCCGACCAGGCGCGGGGCGCCGATCTGGCGCTGGTAGACGGGCAGCGCGCTGCGCGGCACGTAGGCGTTGGTCGCCGGGCTGTAGGAGCCTTCCGGCGTGTGCACGGCCTGCTTGTCCCAGACGGGACCGCTGGTGACCCAGGCGGGCAGCGGCGCGTCCGACAGGGCCTTGCCGGCGGCGATGTCCTCGTTGATCCACTCGGCGACCTGGCGCCAGCCGGCGGCCTGCCAGATCTCGAAGGGGCCGAAGCTGTGGCCGAAGCCCCACTTCATGGCCTGGTCCAGTTCGCGCGCGCTGTCGGCGATGTCGCCCAGGTGCACGGCGCTGTAGTGGAAGGTGTCGCGCAGCACGGCCCAGACGAACTGCGCCTGGGGATGCGTGGAATCGTGCAGCGCCTGCAGGCGCTTGGCGGGATCGCGTTCCTTCAGGATGTCCTTGACCTCGTCGTCGGCCTTCTCGCCGGAGGGCACGTACTGGCCGGCCTGCGGGTCCAGGCGCAGGATCTGCTTGCCTTCCTTCTTGAAGAAGCCGGCCTTGGCCTTCTGGCCCAGGGCGCCCTTCTCGATCAGGGCGGCCAGCACGGGCGGCACGCCGAAATGCGCGCGGAAGGGATCGTCGGGCAGCTGGTTCTTCATCGTGTCGATGACGTGCGCCAGCGTGTCCAGGCCGACCACGTCGGCGGTGCGGTAGGTGCCGGACTTGGCGCGGCCCAGGCGCGTACCGGTGAGGTCGTCCACCAGCTCGTAGGGCAGGCCGAAGGCCTGGGTGTGATGGAAGACCGACAGGATGCCGAACACGCCGATGCGGTTGCCGATGAAGTTCGGCGTGTCCTTGGCGCGCACCACGCCCTTGCCCAGCTGCGACACCAGGAAGGTTTCCAGGTGGTCGAGCAGGGCCGGCTCGGTGGCGGCGGTGGGGATCAGCTCGACCAGCGGCATGTAGCGCGGCGGGTTGAAGAAGTGCACGCCGCAGAAGCGGTGGCGCAGGGTTTCGGGCAGCGCCTCGGACAGGGACGTGATGGACAGGCCCGAGGTGTTGCTGGCGACGATGGCGTGCGGGTTCAGGGCCGGCGCGAGCTTGTGGTAGAGGTCGCGCTTCCAGTCCAGGCGCTCGGCGATGGCCTCGATGACGACGTCGCAGTCGGCCAGCAGGGCCAGGTCCTCGTCGTAGTTGGCCGGCGTGATCAGGTCGGCCAGGGCGTCGACGCCCAGGGGCGCGGGGTTGAGCTTCTTCAGCTGGGCGATGGCGCGCTGGACGATGCCGTTCTTGCCTCCCTGGCCGTCATCCTTGGCCAGGTCGAACAGCACCACCGGCACGCCGGCGTTGACGCAGTGGGCGGCGATCTGCGCGCCCATGACCCCGGCGCCGCACACCGCCACGCGGCGGATGAACAGGGGGGCGGACTGGCTGGTTTGCATGATATTGTGTCCTCGCTGGTTTTAATGGGCCGGCCTTGGGGTCTGGATGCGCGCCGGACGGATTCACCCGGTTCCTGCGCGCCGCGGGCGGACTGCTTCAGAGCCTTCCCGGGCCGATTTTTTGATTGTCGCTGATTTGCGATGAAAATTCAAACAATCGTTTGAATTTAAAGATGTCCCCGCACCATGGCTCGATTGCCCCGCCTCTACGCTCCCCGCATCCCTCAGTTGATCCAGGCCCGCTTCGCTCACCCGCTGGCGCCGGCCGACGCGCCCGCCCCGGCGGCGGCGCTGGACCGCATCCGCGACTGGCTGGCGGAGGAGGCCGGACGCGCGGCGGCGGGCGAGGCCGGCGCGGTGGCCCTGCATGCCTGGATCGTCCTGCCGGACCGGATCGCGCTGCTGGCCACGCCGGGGGACAAGGCGGCGCTGTCGCGCCTGATGCAGGCGCTGGGACGGCGCATGGGCTCGGGGCTGCTGCGCACGCGCGTGTACGCCGGACGCTACCGCAACGCCCTGCTGGAGCCGGGACGCTGGGTGCTGCCGGCCATGATCTGGCTGGAGTCGCTGGCGGCCTCGACCGGCCACGTCGGCGCGGCGACGCAGTGGCCCTGGTCGTCGGCGGCGGAACACGCCGGGCTGGGCGGCGCGGGCGTGGGAGGCGCCGCGGGCACCGGCGGCATGGCGGGGGCGCCCGCCTGGCGTCCGCTGCTGACGGACCATCCCGACTACTGGCGCGAAGGCGACACGCCCTTCGCCCGCCAGGCGGCCTGGCGCAACCGGCTGGCCGCCGGCCTGGGGGAATCACAAAGCCGGCAGATCGAGGCGGCGCTGGCGGGCCAGTGGGCGCTGGGGGAAAGGATATTCCTGGCGCACCTGGGGCGCCTGGCGTCCCGCCGGGTCAGCCCGGCGCCGCGCGGACGGCCGCGGAAGACGGTTTAGGGGTCAAAGCGGCAAGGCCAGATGCACCTTGATCGCGTCTTCAAGCGCCAGCAAGTCCGATTTGCTCAGACTGCCGACCTGCTTCTTGAGCCGCGATTTGTCCGCCGCCATGATCTGGTCGACCATGGCCTTGCTGGCCTGTCCATCCACTGTCACCAAGGCTTCGCCTGGATACTGGCGAGCCACATTGCTGGTCAGCGGCACGACGACCACCCGGACCAGGTGCCGGTTGGCTGCATCATTGCTGACAATGACCGCAGGCCGGGTCTTGCGAATTTCGCTACCTACGGCGGGATCGAATTCGACCCACCAGACCTCACCGCGTCGCATGAGGGGCCTTGGTCTCTGAAAGGCGCGGCTGATCGTCCGCCAGATCGCCAGCCAGGCCATTGCACCATGCCTGAGCCTCTTGTTCCCGCGACTCGTCCGCCGCCATCGCCTGATAGCCGCTATCCAGTGAATCACCCAGGACGTGCGGCCTGAGAAGATCTTCGATGAATTGACTCATATGGCGCCTCCCGACAGTCCGGTACAGTCCTTCATAAACCGCTTCGTCCAGCGTGATCGTCATCCGCTTATGCATGATGCACCTCCTAATACGTTATACGTATAACGTATCACAGGACACGCAGATGGATCCACAAAACACGCCTCAAAGACGCACAATACCGGCTTCACCACACACGATCCACTGCCGGATGGACATTTTCGACCCTCCGACTCCGCATCTCCTGTTGCCACCACCGATCAAAGCCATCCGGACATGGTAAAAATCCCGCGCCCCCTGGGAAAGGGAACGCGGGACTGATTGGTCGCAGCGACGGATCGGTCAGAACGAGCTGGTCACTTCCATGAAGAAGACGCGGCCGGGCTGGTTGTAGGTGTAGGCGCCGGCGCCGTAGATGTAGTTGGCGTTGTCCATGTTGACGCCGATCGCGTTGCCGCGGCGGAAGATGCGCTTGTCGAACAGGTTGTCCACGCCCGCCGTGACGCGCAGGTGCTTGTTGACCTTGTACTGCGTGCTCAGGCCGAACAGGGCGTAGGGCGGGATCTTGTCGGTGGCGCTGCCCGTCAGCGGCTGGCCGTAGTAGTCGTACTTCGGGCCTTCCTGCTCGCCGTAGACGGTGGCCTTGGCGCGCAGGGACCAGGCCGGCGTCACGGACCAGTCCAGGGTGCTGTTGATCGTGTATTCGGGAATGGTGGACAGGTGTTCGCCGGTCTCCTTGTTCTTGGACTCGATCATGTAGGTGAAGTTGGTCGACCACAGCCAGTCCCGGGCGAAGGGCCAGGTCAGGTTGCCTTCGATGCCCTGCACGACGGCACGGGGCACGTTCTCCCACTGGAAGATGTTCTGCCTGAGCCTGGTGCTGCCCACGAACGACCCGATGGGGGTGCGCCCCGCCTCGATCTTGTCGCGGTAGTCGTTGTGGAAGTAGGTCAGGCTGGCGCCCAGGCCGTCCGGGCTGCGGAATTCGATCCCCAGTTCCTTGTTGATGCTGGTTTCCGCCTTCAGGTCGGAATTTCCCAGCAGGAAGCAGCCGTCCGTGCCGCCCGGCGAGTTGCCCCAGCAGCCGTTGCCGGCGCTGTAGAGCAGGTAGCCGGAATTGCTCTGGTAGAGATTGGGCGCCTTGTAGGCGCGGGCGATGCCGGCCTTCACCGTCCATTGGTCGTTGACCATGTAGGACAGGTTCAGCGACGGGCTCCAGTTGTTGCCCTGGAGGCTGTGATGGTCGAAGCGCAGGCCGGGCGTCACGGTCCAGCGCTCGCCGATGTACAGGTTGTCCTCGGCGAACACCGAATAGATGTTGGCGTGCATCTTGGGCTGGTAGGCGAAGGGCACCACGGGCATCTTGGCGCTGGGGGCGTTGCGCGAGGACAGATCGGAGGCATAGTCCTCCAGGTCCTGGCGCACCCATTCCAGGCCGAAGGTGCCCATCTGGTCGATGCCGCCCCAGTTCAGGCGCCGGCTCAGCTCGGTGTGGGCGGTCAGCGTGCGCAGATTGATGTCGCCGTAGCCGCCGTCCTTCACCGCCGCGTTGGTCGGATCGTTGAAGGCGCCCTCGGTGCCGCCGGCCAGGCCTTCCAGCAGGCGGGAGTTGCGCGTGTGCTCGTACTGCAGGTAGCTCAGGGTGTGGGTGTCGGCGTTCCAGTCGCCCGTGTGGGTGATGGAATAGGCCTGGCGGTAGACGCGGTTGGTCTCGCCGCCCAGCTCGCGCTTGACCATCGCATTGGTGTTGGTGTTCTGCGTGTCGCCGACGTAGACGTTGCCCTGGCGCCCGTAACCGGCGCCGAACTCGATCTTGTGGCCGGCGGCCGGCTGCCAGCTCAGCACGCCGTTCAGGTCGCGGTTCTTGAAGCCTTCGCGGCCGGCGGGGAAGGTGCCCTTGTTGCCGCCGCCGCGCGGCGAGGCGTGCTCCTCGTTGATGTCGTACGCGTCGCCCTGGAAGTTCGCCGCGCTGCCCCACAGGCGGAAACCCAGGCTGTCGGAGATCGGGCCCGACAGGCTGAAGGTGGAGCGGGCGGTGGCGCCCTCGTCGCTGTGCGCCGGCGCGTTGCCGTAGACCGACACGGAGCCGCTCAGCGTGTCCGAGACGGGCTTGGTGATGATGTTCACCACGCCGCCGGCGGCGCCGTTGCCGTAGCGCGCGGCGGCGGGGCCGCGCAGGACCTCGATGCGCTCGATCTGCTCGGGCGGGATCCAGTTGGTGTCGCCGCGCGTGTCGCGTTCGCCGCGCCAGCCGAAGCGCACCGAGCCGCGCGAGGACACGGGCTTGCCGTCGATCAGGATCAGGGTGTTTTCCGGCCCCATGCCGCGGATGTCGATCTGGCGGTTGTTGCCGCGCTGGCCGCTGGAGGAATTGCCGGTCAGGTTCACGCCCGGCATGGTGCGGATGATCTCCGACACGTCGGTGGCGGGCGGGGACTTCTGGATGTCCTCGGACGTGATGGTGGACGCGCCCGGCGTCTGTTTCAGTTCCTGTTCGGCTTTGACGACGACGCGGTCGAGCTGGGCGACGCCCTCGGACGACTGCGCGCCGGCCGGGGCGGCGGCCAGGCCCAGCGCGATGAGCAGGCCGAGCGGCGGCAGGGCGCGGCCCTGAACCTTGGAGGCGGACATAGGGATTCCTTGGATTGCTGCAATGTGTCAAAAATCCCTGTGAATATAAACGATAACCGTTCCTATTTACAAATTGGAAGGTCCGGAAATGTGCGAATCCCGTCGCCATGTTGCAACGGAAGCGGCCGTCCCAGCGCGATGCCGCGCCCTCCCTCCGGCACGCGGCGGACAGGCGGACGAGGGGCGACGGGGGCGGAGAAGCCGGACCGGGGCTGCGTCCTATCCACCCGAGAGCGCGGCCACCGGATCGAGGCGGGCCGCCGCGCGGGCCGGCATCAGGCCGGAGGCCAGGCCGGTGGCGACGGCGCAGCCGAAGGCGCCGAGGAGGGCGGTCAGGGAGAACACCAGCTCGACGCCCGCCGCCAGCAGGGCCAGACCGATGCCCAGGCCCAGCGCCACGCCGGCCGCGCCGCCGCACAGGGACACCAGCGCGGCCTCGGTGAGGAACTGGCGCCGGATGTCGCGCTGGCGCGCCCCGACCGCCATGCGGATGCCGATCTCGCGCGTGCGTTCGCGCACCGTCATCAGCATGACGTTCATGACGCCGATGCCGCCGACCAGCAGGGACACGGCGGCGATCAGGCCCAGCATCAGGGTCATGGCATTGCGCGATTCGGCGGCGGCCTGCAGCTTGGCCGCCGCATTGCTGATGCCGAAGCTCTCGCGGCCGTGGCGCATGCGCAGCAGGTCGCGCATGGCCGCCTCGGCCGCGACCGCGTGCTGCGGCGAGCGCGCCTCGACGACGGCGTACTCGGGCTCGGCGATGGCGGTGAAGACGCGCGCGCGCCCCGTGTCGAAGGGAATGAAGGCCTGGTCGTCGTAGCTCGCCGATCCCGATTCGGCGCCCTTGGCGCGCATGACGCCGATCACCTCGAAGGGCGTGGTGTCGATCAGCACGAGCTGGCCGATGGGGTCGGCCACGTCGGGCAGCAGCCGTTCCCGCAGGCGGCTGCCCAGCACCACCACGGGCGCCAGTTCACGGTTCTCGGCGGCGATGTGGAAGCGCCCCTGGGCGACCGGCCAGCGATGGATGGCCGGCAGGTCGGCCGTGCTGGCGACGACGTAGGCGGGCCGCGCGTGCGCGCCGTGGCGCAGCATGACCGGATTGCCGATGACCGGCATGACGCGCGCGATCCCGGGCAGTTCGGCGACCGCCGCCAGATCGTCCAGAGTGACGACGCCCTCCACGCCGCCCTCGGGCGCGACGCCACCGCTGACGTACAGGATGGCGGCGCCCAGGGCGCCCATCTGGCGCACCACCTCCTCCTTGGCGCCGCGGCCGATGGCGAGCATGACGATGACCGAGGCGACGCCGGCGACGATGCCCAGCAGGGTCAGGGCGGTGCGCACGCGGTTGAGCGCCATCGACCGCCAGGCGGCGCGCCAGGCCTCGGCCAGGGCGGAGGCTGCGGGGGCGTGGCCGGGGCGGAGCCGCCCGTCCTTCCCGCCCCTGCCCCCTGTGTCCACGGGGCGCGTCCCGGCGCGGGGATAAGGGCCGGCGTCCGCCGCCACCGAGGCCGGCGAGGACACGCGCGCGGGAGCCGATGCGGACGCCACCTCCGGCGCGGCTTCCGGCGCGGCTTCCGGCACGGCGGCTCCTGCGGCGGGCCGGTCGGCGACCACGCGCCCGTCGCGGATCTCGATGACGCGCCGGGCGCGGGCGGCCACCTGCGGATCGTGGGTGATGAGGATGAGGGTGTGGCCCCGGGCGGACAGCTCGTCGAACAGGGCCATGACCTCGGCGCCGCTGTGCGTGTCCAGGGCGCCCGTGGGCTCGTCGGCCAGGATGACGCGCCCGCCGTTGGCCAGGGCGCGCGCGATCGACACGCGCTGCTGCTGGCCGCCGGAGAGCTGGGCCGGCCGGTGCGCCAGCCGCCCGCCCATGCCCAGGCGCTCCAGCAGCGCGGCCGCCCGCCGTTCGCGGTCCGCGCGCGCCTCGCCGGCGTAGAGGGCCGGCAGCGCGGCGTTTTCCAGCGCGCTGTCGGTCGGAATCAGGTGGTAGCCCTGGAACACGAAGCCGAAGGCCTCGCGCCGCAGCCGCGCGCGTTCGTCGGGCGGCAGGGCCGCGACGTCGCGGCCCTCGAAGCGGTAGGTGCCGCTGTCGGGCCGGTCCAGGCAGCCCAGGATGTGCATCAGCGTGGATTTCCCCGAGCCGGAGGCGCCGACGATGGCGACGTATTCGCCTTCCCGGATGGACAGGGACACGTCGCTCAGCGCCCGGGCGGGCGGCGCGCCGGCGGCGGCGCCGTAGGACCGGCCGATGCCGTCGAGCTGGATCAGGACGCTCACAGCACGAAGCGGGGCATGCCGTCCTGCGCGGCGCGATCGCCCAGGATCAGCAGTTCGCCCTCGGCCAGGCCCTCCAGGACTTCGGCCGCGCGGCGGTCGCGCGCGCCGATCCGGACGATCCGCTGGACCGCGCGGCCGTCCTCCAGGACGCGGACCCGGTAGGTGCGCGCGGCGTCGGCGTCCCGGTCCATGCCGGCGCCCGCGCCGTCGCCCGCCGGACGCAGCGCCGCCAGGGGCACCCGCACGGCGTCCTCGACCTGGCGCGTGACGAAGGCCACCTGCGCGCTCATCCGGGGCAGCAGGGCGCGGTCGGGATTGGGCACGTCGAACAGCACGGTGTAGAACACGGCCTTGGCGCCGGCGGCCGGCTGCGCGGCGCCGCCGCCCATGGACTCCGCCGGCTCGGGCTGCGGCATGGGCAGCACCTGGCGCACCGTGCCGCGCCACTGGCGCCCGTCCTGGGCCAGCGTGGTGAAGACGGCCTCCATGCCCACGCGCAGGCGCGCGACGTCGGCTTCCGACACCTGCGTCCACACGGTCATGGCCGACAGGTCCGCGATGCGCAGCAGGTTGGGCGTCTGGTAGGTGGCGTTCAGGGTCTGGCCGGGCCGCGCCTCCAGCGCGACGACGGTGCCGGCGATGGGCGCATAGATCCGGCTGTAACCCAGCAGCGCCTCGTCGCCCTGCAGGGAGGCCCGGGTGCGGCGGATGTCGGCCTCGATGCGCCGCACGGTCGCCTCGGCGGCCAGCAGGGCGGCACGCGCGGCGTCGGCCTGCTGGGCGGGCGTGGCGCCGGCCCGCAGCAGGCGGCGGTGGCGCCCGGCGTCCGCCCGCGCCAGGACGGCGGCGGCATGGGCCTCGTCCAGCTGGGCGCGCAAGGCATCCAGCGAGGCGCGGCCCGCGTCCACGGTCGCCTGCTGCACGGACGCGTCGATCTCCACCAGCAGCTGTCCCGGACTGACCGTGTCGCCCGGCTGGACGTGGATCTTCTGGATCTGCCCGGACACCTGCGCGCCCACGTCCACGTAGTGCCGCGGCCGCAGGGTGCCCAGGGCGTGGACAGTGGCGCGCACCGGGCCGCGCTCGACCAGCGCCACCTCGTAGGCGGGCGAGGCCGGCCGCCCGGCCCAGACGGCCGTGGCGGCCGCCGCCAGGGCCAGCAGGATCCAGCCGGCGCGCGCGCGCCAGCGGCGGGCTGCGCCGGACGCCACGGCCGCCTCGCGCCTCATCCGCGCAGGTCGATGCGCACGACGCTTTCCAGGCCGTCGGCCCGATGGGCGGGGTGCTTGTCGTCGTGCGGCCCCTTGATCGTGGCGAACAGCACCTGGCCGTCGGCCGACAGGGCCAGGCTGTTCGGATGGACCGGCAGGTCGTGGCGCGCCTTCACGGCATAGGTCGTGCCATCGATCACGGTGATCGCGCCCGTGCCCATGGGATGTTCGCGCGAGGCGCCCCGGTTGCTCACGTAGATCTCGTCGCGGACCGGGTTGTAGAGCACGTCCAGCGCGCTCTCGCCCACGGGGACGGCCGCCAGGACGCGGCCGGCCGCGGTGTCGAGGACGACCAGGCGGCCGCTGTTGGCGTCGGCGCCGAACAGGCGCGCGCCGGTGCCGTCCAGCGCGACGTTCACCAGGAAGGGTTCGGCGCCGTCCAGCGCGAAGCGGCGCAGGATCTTGCCGCTGTCCGGGTCGATGACGCTCACGCCGTAGTCGCCGCCCTGGCCGACGTACAGGCGGTTCGCGGCGGGGTCGTAGGCCGCGCCGGCGGGCCATTTGCGCAGGCCGGACAGGGTGTGCAGAAGGGCGCCGCGCTTCAGGTCCACGATCCAGACCTTGCCCGCCGTGTCGGGATTGGTGACGAACATGCGGCCGCGCGCCTCGTCCAGCACGATCTGGCGGACGTGCTCGAAGCCGCCCTTGGCCTTGGCCTGGCCAAGCCGGTAATTCGCCGCCTGCCCGGCCTTCAGGTCGATGGCCTGCACGCTGCCGTTCAGGGTGTTGCCGGCGTACAGCGTGTCCGTGCGCGCGTCGTAGGCCAGCCCGTAGGGCTTGCGCTCGGTCCGGATAACGGCCTTGGTTTCCAGGGTGTCGGGATCCAGGCGGTAGATCGCGCCGCCCTCGTCGGCCTTGAAGCTCGCGCCCGCGGAGGCCACGAACACGTCGCCGTCGGCCACCACCAGCTCGTAGAGCCCGGGGGCGAGGTTGCGGCGCAGCACGGCCTGCCGCGCCGGGGCCTGGGCGGCCTCCGCGCCCGGGCCGGGTTTGCCGGACTGGACGCCGGGGGCGGCGCAGGCGGCCAGCGCCGCGCACAGGACGAGCATGCCCAGGCGGGCCGGCCGGCGATGGAAGGGGATGGATCGGGTCTGCATGATGCGGATTCCTTTCATGAAGCGGGTCGATGGTCCGGCGCGTCAGAAACGCATGTCCAGGCCGAGCCGGAACGAGCGCGGCGCGCCGTAGTAGGTCGAGCCCGGATCCGGGTGGTAGTACTTGTCGAACACGTTGTAGACGTTCAGGCGGGCGGAAACATCGCGGCTGATCTGGTAGCGCGCCATCAGGTCCACCACGGCGTAGGCGTCCTGCTCGACGTCCTTGCCGGAAACCTCGGTGTGGGCGCGGCTCTGCCAGCGCACGCCGCCGCCCACCGTCAGGCCCTGGCCGATGCCGGGCCAGCGGTAGCTGGTGAACAGCTTCACCGTGTTCTGCGGCACGTTGGTGTTCAGCGTGACGCCGTCGCGGTCCTGCGACAGGGCGCGGGTGAAGCCGGCGGCCACCTGCCAGTTCGGCAGCACCTCGCCGGACGCCTCCAGGTCGATGCCGCGGGTGGTGGTGCCGGAGACGGCCTCGTAGGCCTGGCCGCCGGTGGGCGTCATGACGCCCGGCAGAGCCACGGCGAAATTGTCCTGCCGCACGCGGAACAGGGCCGCCGACACGTTCAGCCCGCCGTCCAGCAGCTCGCCCTTGGCACCGACTTCGTAGCTGCGGCCCAGCAGCGGGGCGAGGTAGTCGCCCTGGGCATCCTGGTTGTTCTGCGGCTTGAAGATGTCGGTATAGCTGGCATAGACGGACCACTCGTCGCTCAGGTCGTAGACGATGCCGGCGTAGGGCGTGAACTGGTCGGATTCGTGGCGGTCCAGGTGCGTCCGGCGGCCGTCGTAGTAATACGTGTCCTTGATGTTCTCCCAGCTGGTGACGCGGCCGCC
Organism: Castellaniella defragrans; assembly: GCF_014203015.1. GTDB lineage: Bacteria > Pseudomonadota > Gammaproteobacteria > Burkholderiales > Burkholderiaceae_B > Castellaniella > Castellaniella defragrans. The sequence goes on along the minus strand of NZ_JACHIB010000011.1, from coordinate 88,472 downwards.
GATGATCAGCGACAGGCGGTCGGTGGGCTTGAAGCGTGCCGTGGCGTAAGCGCTGGTCAGATTCTCGCGGTTGACGGAATCCCCAATCGCGGGATTGAAGGGTTCGGCCGGCGTCTGGCCGTTCCAGGTGTAGATGTTGTCGATCGCCGGCATGAACCAGCCCGCGCCGCCCGGCGACTGATACGGTGACGATTCGTCGCGCATGCGGGACACCGTGGCGCCGACCACCAGCTCGTGCTCCCGGCCCAGCAGGGAAAAGGGGCCCGTGGCATACACGTCCAGGGAATTCTGGACCGGCTTGCCCGCCCAGCGGCCCACGTGGATTTTGGTCCCCGCGCCTGTGGCGCGCTCGACGCTGCCGCTCGTGGCGTATCCGGACGCGGTCAATTCGTCGTAGCGGTAGGAACTGCGTTCCAGCGTGCCCTTGACCTTCCAGCCACCGTCGAAGCGATGCTCCAGCGAGGCGAACCAGGTCTGGGTATGGCGCCGGGAATAGGCCCAACTGGCGGCGGCGGATTTGGAACGGTCCCAGTCCACGCGCCCGCCGTCGGTATAGAACATCGGCAGCCCGAGCCGCGCATGGCCGGTGGCGTCCTGGTTCTGGTACAGGAAACCCAGGGTGGCCAGGGTGTTGGGAGTCAGGTCGGCCTCGACGATGCCGTACAGGGTCTTGCCGCGTTCCTCCAGCCGCTCCACCCAGGAACCGTTCTTCTGCCAGGCGGCGACCAGCCGGCCGCGCACGGTGCCCGCCTCGTTCAGGGGCGTGGACACGTCCGCCTCGGTGCGGTACAGGTCCCAGGAGCCGGTCTCGACACTGGCGCGCGCCTGGAATTCGCGCGTGGGGCGCTTGCGGATCAGGTTGATCGTCGCGCCGGGCGCGCCCACGCCGCTCATCAGGCCGTTGGCGCCGCGGATCACCTCGACGCGGTCATAGGGCGCCATGTCGGCGGTCTGGAAAATGCCGCTGTAGCCGCTGTTGACCAGGTTGACCCCATCGATCTGATAATTCTGCACCTCGAAGCCGCGGGCGTAGATCGGGCTGGAATCCCCGCCCCGGTTGCCGCCGGATTTCATCACCAGGCCCGGCGTGTTGTCCACCACGTCGGCCAGTTGCGTCAGGCCCTGGTCGTCCATGCGCTGGCGCGTGATCACGCTGACCGACTGCGGCGTCTCGCGCACGGACAGGTTCAGGCGCGTGGAGGTGTTGCTGGCGCGCGCGGCATAGGACTGGGTGCCTTCCGTGACCGGGTCCAGCGCGCCGCGCACGACCACCGGCTGCAGCACCCGCGCGTCGCCGCCCGCGTCCTCGCCGCGGCGCACGACCGTATAGCGGTTCGGCCCGCTCATCCGGGCTTCCAGGCCGGAGCCCTGCAGCAGGCGCTCCAGCGCCTCGGGGGCGGAATAGCTGCCCCGCAGGGCCGGCGCCCGGCGCCCTTCGGCCAGCGCGGTCGGGAAGATCACCTGCAGGCCGGTGCGCGCGGCCAGCGCGTTGAGGGCCTGGTCCAGCGGCTGGGCCGGCAGGTCCAGGCTCATCACGGCGGCCTGGGCCCGGACCGGGGCCGGGCCGCAGGCCAGGCCGCCCGCGGCCAAGGCGGCGGACAGCACCGCCACGGCGCCACGCCGGGCTTTCCTGGATGTCTCCATCGTCTTCACTCCCTGTTTCAATAATGAGATTGAGAATTGATCAAATCAGGAGTGATGACGATCCGGTCTCGCCCGACCTGGACGTGCGGTTACCAATATTTACGATTTCAGCGGATTTCCAGCGGGATTGACGGGCTCAGCGGGCGGATACCAGGACGAGACCGTCCGGGCGGCGCTCCACCCGCAGGGGCAGGATGGCGGGCAGGCTGTCGATGAGCGCTTCGACGTCGCGGATGCGGTATTCGCCCGACAGGCGCGGCTCGGGCCCGGGCACGGGACCGCCGGCCCAGCGGACGGGCGCGGCGCGGTAGTGGCCGAGCAGCGCCAGCACCTCGGACAGGGGCGTGCCGTCGAACCGCAGCCGGCCCTCGCGCCAGGCGGTCTCGCGCTCCAGGGCGGCGACGCTGGCGGGCAGCGGGCGCAGCGTGCCGAGGTCCAGCGCCTGCCCGGCGCCCAGCTCCGCCCGGCCGGACGGCCCCGAGACTTCCACCCGGCCTTCCAGCACGGCCACCTGGGCGCCGTCGCCCTCGCGCCGCACGCGGAAGACCGTGCCGATGTCGCGGATGACGGTGTCGCCCACGTGGACGCGCAGCGGGCGCCAGTCCGCGGCCACGTCCAGCACGGCCTGGCCGGCGTTCAGGCGCAGGTCGCGCGACCGCAGCCGCAGCTGCATCGTCAGGGACGAGCGGCTGTCGAGCGCGACCACCGTGCCGGCGTGCGCCGTCCAGGCGCGGGGCGCGCCCGCCGCCACGACCACGGTGCGCTCCTTGAGCACCGGATTCCAGGCCCACAGGCCCGCGCACAGCGCCACGCAGACCGCCGCCGCGCCCCGGCGGCGCCGCAGCCGGCGCTGCGCCGACTGCGCCTTGGCCTCGCGCAGGATGTCCTCGCGCGAGGGCAGGCGGGCCCGCAGGGCGTCCTCGAACGGCACGAAGGGGTCGGCGTCCGCCTGGGGCGGGCGTGCGGGCGCCGGGGGCATCCGCCGGCCGGGCATCAGGGCACCCACCGCTCGCGGATGCGCCGGATCGCCTGCGCGTAGTGCTTGGCGACGGCGTTGAGGGACAGCCCCAGCTCGCCGGCGATCGCCGTCTGGGGCATGTCGTAGAGGCGGTGCAGGATGAAGACCTGGCGCGCCCGGTCGGGCAGGGCGAGGATCACGGCGGCGAGTTCCTCCGTGGCCTGCATGCCGCGCAGATACGTGGCGGCATCCTCGTGCTCGGCCTGGACCATGCGGCCGGCCAGCGTCTCGGCGAGGCGGGCGCGCACGGCGTCGCCGCGGCGCCGGTCGATCGCGCGATTGCGCAGCACGCGGCGCAGGAAGGCCAGCGGCTGGCGCACGCCGGCGGGCTCGGGCCGGTCCAGCAGGTCGACGCAGACCTCGTGCACCACGTCGCGCGCGAAATCGGCGTCGCCGAAGCGGCGGCCGACGTAGCCGACCAGGTCGTCGTAATGATGGGTCAGGCTGGCGACCAGGCCGCCCGTCCCCGGCTCTGTGGATTCCATGAACTGCCGGTCCCTCGGATACCCGGCGCAAGCCTCCCGTATCCCTGTGAACGCAAATGAGAATTAATATTTATACCTTAACTATAGCATCCGCAGCAGCCAGCGCCAGCCCGGCATCAAGGCGTCGAGCGGCGCGGTCCGGTGGGTGCGTCCCGGCAGCACGGCGCCCTCCAGCCGCAGGCCGGGGCACAGGGCCAGTTCCCCGGCCAGCTCGCGCATGCCGTCCACCATGGCGCGCGACCGGCGCATGGCCAGGCGGCGGGCGCGCTCCTCCTCGGCGAGGCCGGGGCCGCATTCCTCGGGCGCCAGGCCCTGCTCGTATTCCCCCACGGTCAGCCGCACGCCCAGCGCCGGCACGCCGCGCGCGCACAGCCAGGGCCGGCGGCGGCGCAGCAGCCGGCCGGCGTAGCGGCCGCCCCACCAGACGGAGGGGCTGGACAGCACGTAGCCGTCGAAGGCATGCGGCCGGTGGGTCAGCACGTACAGGGCGAACAGGGCGCCCAGGGAATGGCCGCACAGGACCTGGCGGCGCGGGTCCAGGCGCCATTCGCCGCCGACCCGGCCGCGCACGCGGTCCAGGACGCGCAGCCAGCGGGCGGCGCCCGCGCGCGCGCCGGGCAGGGCGAGAGCGCCGGCGGCCGCCGCTCCGGTCCCGACTCCGGCCCCAGCGCCAGTCCCGGCCGCGCCGGGACCCGGTTCCGCCGGCCGCCCCGCCCGGCGCGCACCCCAGCCGGCCGGCACGTAGTCCCAGCGGCGGTCTTCGGGCACGCCCGGCCCCAGGCCCACCAGCAGGCCGGGCAGGCCCGCCGGATCGGCGCGCATGGACTCGAACTGCTTGAGATCGAGCACGTAGGCCACGGGCCAGCCGTCCGCGGGCATGAGGCCGGACGGCAGGGCGGTCCGCACGGCGCAGGTGCGGCCGTCTTCCAGGGGCAGATCGAAGGCGGGCGAAGTCATGTTCCACTATACTGGCGGGGCCGTAAACGGTTCTCATTCTATACAGTCCCTATACGCTCATTCATCCGCCCACTCCGGTCCCGCACCTGCCGTCCCGCACGGCGGACTGCCGCCCCTCTTTCGCATGGACGCCTCACTGACGACTTCCGCTCCGGTTCTGACCGACTACCGGCGCATGCTGCGCCGCCGCTGGCTGATGGTCGCGCTGCTGTCGGTCGTCATCCTGGCCTCGATCCTGGCGGACTTCATGCTGGGCCCGTCGGGCCTGGGCTGGGCGGAGCTGAGCCATGCGCTGTTCCACCCCGATCTGGCCGACCCGACCACCCGCGTCATCGTCTGGGACATCCGCCTGCCCTACGCCCTGATGGCGGTGGCGGTAGGCCTGGCCCTGGGCCTGGCGGGCGGCGAGATGCAGACCATCCTGAACAATCCGCTGGCCAGCCCCTTCACGCTGGGACTCTCGTCGGCGGCGGCGTTCGGGGCGTCGCTGGCCATCGTGCTGGGCCTGTCGCTGCCGGGCGTGCCGCAGTCCTGGACCATCGCCGCCAACGCCTTCGTCTTCGCGCTCGTCTCGGCGCTGCTGCTGGACGCGGTGGCGCGCTGGGGCTCGATGAGCACGTCCGGGCTGGTGCTGTTCGGCATCGCGCTGGTGTTCTCCTTCAACGCGGCGGTGTCGCTGGTGCAGTTCGTGGCCAGCGCCGAGGCGCTGCAGGGCCTGGTGTTCTGGACCATGGGCAGCCTGGCGCGTTCCTCCTGGCCGAAGGTCGGCATCCTGCTGCTGGTCTTCGCCGCGCTGCTGCCGCTGTCGCTGCGCGACACCTGGAAGCTGACGGCGCTGCGCCTGGGCGAGGACCGCGCCGCGAGCTTCGGCATCGACGTGCCGCGCCTGCGGCTGACGGCGCTGGTGCGCATCAGCGTGCTGGCCGCGCTGGCCGTGTCCTTCGTCGGCACCATCGGCTTCATCGGGCTGATCGCGCCGCACATCGCGCGCCGCCTGTTCGGCGAGGACCACCGCTTCTACCTGCCGGGCAGCGCCCTGGTGGGCGGGACGATCCTGTCGCTCGCCTCGATCGCCTCCAAGAACATCGTGCCCGGCATCATCGTGCCGGTGGGCATCGTCACCTCGCTGGTCGGGGTGCCGTTCTTCCTGGCGGTGGTGCTGCGCCGCCAAATGAAATAGCCATGCCGAAATAGCCATGCTGCAGATCCAGGACCTGTCGGTCGCCTACGGCCGCCGCGCCATCATCCGCGACCTGACCGCCGGGCCGCTGCTGCCCGGCCGGGTGGTGTCCCTGCTGGGCCCCAACGGCAGCGGCAAGTCCACGCTGCTGAAGGCCCTCGCCGGCCTGCTCAAGGTCGAGCGCGGCCAGGTGCTGCTCGACGGCCAGGACCTGACGAAGCTGTCGTTCGAGCGCCGCGCGCAGCGCGTGGTCTACCTGCCGCAGTCCCTGCCGGCGGCCGTGCACCTGCGGGTCTTCGAGTCCGTGATGGTGGCCGCGCGCGCCTCGGAGCTGGATCCGCGCGCGCAGGACGCGAGCCCGCAGCGCATCCTGGACGTGCTCGGACGCCTGGGCATCGAACACCTGGCCATGCATTACCTGGACCAGCTCTCCGGCGGCCAGAAGCAGCTGGTGGGCCTGGCCCAGGCGCTGATCCGCACGCCGCGCCTGCTGCTGCTGGACGAGCCGCTGTCGGCCCTGGACCTGAACTACCAGTGCCACGTGATGGACCTGCTGGCCCAGGAAACCCGCGAGCACGGCCTGACCACGCTGATCGTGCTGCACGACCTGAACATCGCCCTGCAGCGCAGCGACGAGGCCCTGCTGATCCGCGCGGGCGAGCTGGTCGGCCACGGCCGGCCGGACGAGGTCGTCACGGCCCGGTCCCTGGCCGACGTCTACCAGGTCGAGGCCCGGGTGGAAACCTGCTCGCGCGGGCTGTCCCATGTGCTGATCGACGGGCTGTGCGCCCCCGCCTCCTGACTGCGATAATCCCCCCATGTCCGCACTCCTGAAATTCCTGCGCGCCCTGCCGCTGGTCCTGGCCTGCCTGGCCGGCGCGGCGACGGCCGCCCCCATCCAGGTCACCGACGTCCTGGGCCGCCAGGTCGCGCTGCCCGGGCCCGCGCACCGGGTCGTGCTGGCGCAGGCGCGGCATTTCCAGGTGCTGTCCCTGCTGGCGCCGGATCCGGCCGCCCTGCTGGCCGGCTGGTCCGACGAGTTCCGGACCTCGTTCGCGCCGGACTACGAAGTCGCCCTGAAACGCTTCCCCGCCCTGGCGCAGGTGCCGGTCGTGGGGCGCCACACGCCGGACTCGTTCTCGGTGGAGCGCACGCTGGCCCTGCGTCCCGACCTGGTGGTGATGACCGCCACCTTCGCCGGCCTGGCGCCCGGCCAGCCGGCCAGCGAATCGCCGCTGATCGGCCGGCTGGAGGCCGCCGGGGTGCCGGTGATCGTGATCGACTTCTTCATCCGGCCGATGGAAAACACCGTGCCCAGCCTGCGCGCCCTGGGGCGCGCCATCGGCCAGGCGGACCGCACCGAGGCCTTCATCGCCTTCTACCAGCAGCACATGCGCACCGTCGCCGAACGGCTGGCCGACCTGCCCGCGGACCGGCGTCCGCCGGTTTTCGTCCATGCCCACGCGGGCAGCACCGACTGCTGCAATTCGCCGGGCACGGGCACCTTCAACGAAATGATCGCCTACGCGGGCGGCCACAACATCGGCGCCGACGTCCTGAAAAGCGCCACGGGCAAGCTGAACTTTGAATACATCAACGCGCGCGCCCCCCAGGTCTACGTCGCCACCGGCACCGGCTCGCGCAAGGGCACGGGTCTGGCGATCGGCGCCGGGGTGTCCGAGGCCGACGCCCGCGCCAGCCTGGCGCGCCTGATCGAATCCAACCGCCTGGGCGCCCTGCCGGCGGTGCGCTCGGGCAACAGCCACGGCATCTGGCACGCCTTCAACGATTCGCCGCTGCACGTGGTCTTCATCGAGGCCCTGGCCCACTGGATCCATCCGGACCGCTTCGCCGACGTGGATCCCGCCGGGACGCTGCGCGAGATCAACGAACGGTTCCTGGCCGTCCCCCTGGAAGGCACCTACCTGGTGGACCTGAAACCCGGGGCCGGGCCCGGCGCCCGATGAGCCTGCGGGCCACCGTGCTGGCGGCCGGTGCGCCCGGCGCGCGCCGCCTGCGCCTGCACGTTCCCGCCGGCGCACCGCCCCCGCGCGGCTGGCCGCTGCTGGTCCTGCTGGACGGCGACTGGGTGTGGCCGCTGGATCCGCCCACCGGCCACGAATCGGCCTGCGCGGTGCTGATCCCGGGCCACGGCGGCATGCACGGCCCCGTGCTGCCGCGGCTGTCCAGGCAGGGCGGGCCGGCCCAGGCCGGCCTCCAGGCGCAGGCCCTGGCGCGGCGCGCGCTGGACTTCACGCCGCCCGCGCCGGACGGCGGCCGCTGGCCCGATCCGCGCCGGCCCGAATGGCAGTGCGGCGGCGCGGATGCGTTCCTGGATGCGCTGCTGGGGCCGATGCTGGACTGGGCGGGCGCCCAGGCGCCCCTCGATCCCCGCCGCCTGTGCCTGTACGGCCATTCCTACGGCGGCCTGTGCGCGCTCTACGCGCTGGTGCGGCACCCCGGCCGGTTCGCCCACACGATCTGCGCCAGCCCCTCGCTCTGGTGGCGCGACGGACGGATCGAGGCCCTGCTGGACGGGCTGCCCCGCAGCCTGCCGGCCGATCCCGCCCAGGCGCCCGGGGGTCCGGCCAGCCCGGGCGATGCCGTTTCTCCGGCGCCCGGCGGTCCGGACGGGGCCGGCCCATCCACGCCCCGCCCGCATCCGGCGGCGCCCCGGGTGCGGCTGACCCTCATGGCCGGCACGGACGAGCGCTGGTATCCCCGGCCCCTCGATCCCACGCGCCCGCGCCGTCCGGCCGACGGCATCCCGACCCTGCCGCGGCTGGAGGCCCTGCTGGACCGCCTGGCCGGCATCCCCTGGCTGGACTGTGCGCTGGAGCGCCTGGACGGCACCCACCACGGCGACGCGCTGCGCGCCAGCGCGCGGCGGGCGATGGCGCTCGCCGCCACGACGTGACGCGCGCCGGACGACGCCGCCTGCCGCCCGGCCCACCATGCACGCCCCGGACGCCCGCGCCCCGTACCGGCTGATCCTGTCCCGGGGACTGCCGGACGCCGCGGGAGCCGCGCGCCTGCGCCTGGACCTGCCCGAGGACGAATGGCGCCGGATCGCCCGCCTGCGGCGCGCCGACGACCGCCTGCGCAGCCTGGTCGGCCGCGCGCTGGCGCGCCGCCTGCTGGGCCGGCGCCTGGGCCTGGCGCCCGCGGACGTCCCGCTGGGTGCGGGGCCGCACGGCAAGCCGATGCTGGTGGCGGCCGCCTGGCATTTCAACATCGCGCACAGCGGCGACCTCGTCCTGGTCGGAGTCGGCCCCGGACCGCTGGGCGTGGACGTGGAGCATTGCCCCGATCAAGTGGACGCGGCGCTGTGGCGGCTGGTCACCGGCGGTCCGCTCCCGGCGGCGAGTCATCCGGCGCTGGACCCTCCAGCGCGGGACCATCCGGCGGCGGGCCGATCCGGCGCCGCGCCCGATCCCCGGGCCTTCTGCGCCCAGTGGGTCCGCCGCGAGGCCATCCTCAAGGCCTGCGGCCTGGGGCTGTCGGTCGAGCCCGGGGCGCTGCGGCTGGCGGACGCCGGCGGATCCGACGCACCGGCCGAACCGGTCAAACCAGGCGAGTCCCGCGAACCCGGCCAATCCGCCGGACCGGGCGGACCCGGCGAAACGGCGGGCTGGACGCCGGTCTCAGGCCTGCCCGAAGCCGAAGGCCTGTGGGTGCGGCTGCTGTGGTCGGAACCCGGCCATTGCGCCGCGCTGTGCCTGCCCGGAGGGGCGCCGGGCCCGGACACCGCCTCGTGCGCCGGCGGGCGGCCGGCCCCCGGCGCGCCGCCTCCGGACGCCTGGACCCTGAGGACGCTGGCGCTGGCCGACTGGATCGGCGCACCGGACGATGGCTGGAACGACGACCGGGACGGATGAACGGCATCGCCGCACAGGACGGAATGCGGGACGGGACGCGCGATGGCGGAACACGTCCGCCGAAGCGGACGAGCCACCCGGACCGGCAGGCAGCTCGGACAGCTGGCCGCAGGCCGACTGCAACCCGACCGCAACCCGACTGAAAACTGGCCGCAAGCTGACTGCAAGCTGAATCCAAGGGCTGGATTCCCTCTTTCCATAGACTATAATCATTCTCATTATCATGCTCAGATCATTGACGCCTGAACCATGACGATGGCCTCCATCTCCCCCGCTTCCGATTCCGCCCCGCGCGCCGCCGACGCATCCGGCGAACCGTCCCGGCCCGTCCAGGTCTGGCCCGACGCGTTCGCCGCCCGCTACCGGGCGGCCGGCTACTGGCGCAACGAGACCTTCGGCGCCTGGCTGCGGGAACGCGCCACGGCCCATCCCGACCGTCTGGCCGTGATCGGCGGCGAGCAGCGCTGGACCTACGCCGAACTGGACCGCCGCGCCAGCGCCCTGGCGGCCGGATTCCTGGGCGCGGGCCTGCAGCAAGGCGACCGCGTGCTGGTGCACCTGCCCAACGTCCCCGACTTCATCGCCGTGGTGATGGGCCTGTTCCGCGCCGGCCTGATCCCGGTCTACGCCCTGCCCGCGCACCGCATCACCGAGATCGAGCACTTCGCCCGGGGCTCGGGCGCGCGCGCCTACGTGGCCGCCGCCGCGCACGCCGGCTTCGACTACACGGAACTGGCGCGCGAACTCCAGGCCCGCCAGCCGCGCGTCGAGCACGTCTGGATCGCCGCCCCCGCCGCAACGGCGCCCGCGGCAGCCACTGCCACGGCAACCCCGGCGGCCGCGGCGAGCCCGGCGGTCGCCGCGCAGGGCGCAGCCGCCGCCTTCCCGCGCCTGGACGCGCTCTACGCCGCCGACGGCGCCGCCGTCCCGGCCAGCGTCTCGCAGGGCCAGGACGTGGCCTTCCTGCAGATCTCGGGCGGCAGCACGGGGCTGTCCAAGCTGATCCCGCGCACGCACGACGACTACATCTACACCCTGCGCGAATCCGCCCGCATCTGCGGGCTGGACGCGGACAGCGTGTTCCTGGGCGCGCTGCCGATCGCGCACAACTTCCCCATGAGCTCGCCCGGCTTCCTGGGCACGCTGTACGCGGGCGGCCGCGTGGTGCTCTGCCCCTCGCCCGATCCGGAGTCGGCCTTCGCCCTGGTCGAGCGCGAGCGCGTCACGGTCACCAGCCTGGTGCCGCCGCTGCTGCTGCAATGGCTGGACCGCGCGCCCGCCTCGGGGCGCGACCTGTCCAGCCTGCGCGCCATCCAGGTGGGCGGCGCCAAGCTGTCGGCCGAGATCGCCCGCCGCGTGCGCCCGACGCTGGGCGCCACGCTGCAGCAGGTCTTCGGCATGGCGGAAGGGCTGGTGAACTACACCCGCCTGGACGACCCGGACGAGCTCGTCATCCACACCCAGGGCCGCCCCATCAGCCCGGACGACGAGATCCTGATCCTCGACGACGAGGGCCGGCCGGTCGCGCCGGGCCAGGCGGGCCACCTGCTCACGCGCGGCCCCTACACGATCCGCGCCTACCACGACAATCCCTCGGCCAACGCGCGCTCCTTCACCGAGGACGGCTACTACCGCACCGGCGACGTGGTGCGCATGACGCCCGAGGGCTACCTGGAAGTCCAGGGCCGCGCGGGCGACCACATCAACCGCGCCGGGGAAAAGATCTCCGCCGAGGAGATCGAGGACCACCTGCTGTCGCACCCGCAGGTCTTCGACGCCGCCGTGGTCTCCGTGCCGGACGAATACCTGGGCGAGCGCAGCTGCGCCTTCGTCATCCCCAAGGGCGAACGCCCGCGCCCGGCGGACCTGAAGCGCTGGATCCGCGCGCGCGGCATCGCCGACTTCAAGGTCCCCGACCAGATCGTGTTCGTGGACCGGTTCGCCTCCACCGCCGCCCTGAAGATCAGCCGCAAGGCCCTGCGCGCCCAGCTGCGCGCTCAACTGCTGGAACAGGAAAGCCAGGAACGCGCCGCGCAGTGAGCCGCACGGCGCCGCCCCTTCATCGATACGGATCACCCTCACCGACATGACCGCCCTCAGCCTCGAATCCATGCGCGCCGACATCGCCCGCATGCTGCACGAATCGCCTTCCGACATCCTCGACGACGACAACCTGATGGACCTGGGCCTGGATTCCATGCGCCTCATGAAGCTCGCCGCGCAATGGCGCGAGGCGGGCGCGGAGCTGGAATTCGCCGACCTGGCCGCCGACGCCACCCTGGCGCACTGGTGGGCGATCGTGGCCCGCGGCCTGGCGCGCGAGGCATGAGCGATCCGATCCCCGCCCGGCCGGCGTCCGGCGCAGCCACGGCCGCGCCGGACGCCGCCGCGGCCTGGGCGCCGCTGACCGAAGCCCAGGAAGGCCTGTGGTACGCCCAGCGCCTGGACCCGGCCAACCCGATTTTCAATCCGGCGCACTGCACCACGCTGCGCAGCCCGCTGGACGTGCCGCGCTTCGAGCGGGCCGTGAACCAGGCGCTGGCCGAGGCCGAGTCCCTGTCCCTGCGCTTCGAGGACCGCCCCGACGGCCCGGCGCAATGCATCGACCCCGTGCGCGCGCCGCGCCTGGAGATCCGCGACCTGCGCCACCTGCCCGAAACCGAGGCGCACGCCCAGGCGGACACCTGGATCCGGGGCGACCTGCGCCGCCCCGTCGATCCCCTGCGCGATCCCCTCGCGTGCCAGGTCCTGTTCCTGTGCGGCCCGGCGCTGGCGCTGTGGTACCAGCGCGTGCACCACCTGGCCGCCGACGGCTACGGCATGGCCCTGATCGAGGGCCGCGCCATCCGCCTGTACCGGGCGCTGGGCGAAGGCGCCGCCGAGCGCGAACCGCCGCTGGCGCCGCTGGCGCCGGTCTGGGACGAGGACCGCGCCTGGCGCGCCGACCCGAAGCGCGCGCAGGCCCGGGAATTCTGGCTGGCGCACTGCGCGGGCCACGTGCCCGCCGCCAGCCTGGCCGCGGCATCGGCCCTCAGCGCCCACGACTGCCTGCGCCTGGAGCACGAGGCGCCCGCCGCGCTGGCGGATGCGCTGCGCGCCCTGGAAGCGGCCGCCGAAGTCAGCTGGCCCGACATCCTCACCGCCCTGGGTGCCGCCTACGTGGCGCGCCACCTGGGGCCGTCCGGATGCGTATCGGGCGTGCCGGCCATGGGCCGCCTGGGCAGCAGGAGCGCCCGGGCCGTGGCGACCGTGATGAACGTGCTGCCCTGGGTCTGGACGCCGGACGAGGACGCTCCGCTGGCCGAGACGGTACGGGACGCCGCCCGGTCGCTGCGCGGCCTGCGGCGCCACAGCCGCTACCGCGCCGAGCACCTGCGCCGCGACCTGGCGCTGCCGGGCGGCCTGCCGCGCCTGCACGGCCCGATCCTGAACGTCCTGCCCTTCGACGCACCCTACGCGGCCGCCGGCCTGGATGCCGCGCAAGCCGTGCTGTGCACCGGGCCGGTCGAGGACCTGACCCTCGGATTCCGGGCGGCGCCCGACGGCGGCGGCCTGCGCATCGAGATCGAGGCCAATCCCAAGCTGTACGCCCCGGAGCAGGTCCGGGCCCACCTGAGGCGCCTGACGGCCTTCCTCGAAGCCGCCCTGGCCGCGCCCCGCCTGGCGGACGTGCCCACCCTGACGGCGGACGAGCACGAGCGCTGGGCGCTGGCTCCCAACCGCACCGCCCACCCGGTGCCCGCCGGCACGCTCTGGTCGCGCATCCACGAACGGCTGCGCGCCGAGCCCGGCCGCGTCGGCCTGGAGGACGACGCCGGCAGCTGGACCTACGCCGACATCGACGCCTGGACGGCGCGCGCCGCGCGCCGCCTGCGCGCCCTGGGCGCCGGCCCGGGCGTGCTGACGGCCGTGGCCCTGCCGCGCTCGGCGCGGCGCGTGCTGTGCCTGCTGGCGATCCTGCGCAGCGGCGCGGCCTATCTGCCGCTGGACCCGCGCCAGCCGGCCGCGCGCCTGCGCGGCATCCTGGACGACGCCCGCGCGCGCGTCCTGATCGGCCCCGCCGCGCTGTGCGCGGGGCTGGACACCCGGCCGCTGGCGGCGGAGGCGCTGGGCGCGGCCGACGAGCCGGACGGCCCGGGCGCAGCGGACGCCCCGGCCGATCCCGGGCCCGCCGCCGGCCGCGACACGGACGAAGGCCCGGCCGCCGGCCCCGAGGACCCGGCCTACGTCATCTACACCTCCGGCTCCACCGGCGCGCCCAAGGGCGTGATCGTGCCCCACGCGGCCATCGTCAACCGGCTGGAATGGATGCGCGCGCACTACGCCATCGGGCCGGACGACCGCATCCTGCAGAAGACCCCGGCGACCTTCGACGTATCCGTCTGGGAGCTGTTCCTGCCCTTCCTGAGCGGCGCCTGCCTGGTGGCCGCCCCGCCCGACGCGCACCGCGACCCGGCCTGGCTGTGCCGCCTGGTGCGCGAACGGCGCATCACCGTGCTGCATTTCGTGCCGTCCATGCTGGCGGCCGTGCTGGACGAGCCCGCCGCCCGGGGCCTGCAGGCCCGCCTGGTGTTCTGCAGCGGCGAGGCCCTGCCCGCCGCCCTGCGCGACCGCTTCCACCGCACCATCCGGGCGGAGCTGCACAATCTGTACGGCCCGACCGAGGCCGCCGTGGACGTGTCCTACTGGCCGGCCGGCGCCCAGGACGACAGCCAGCCCATCCCGATCGGCTGGCCGGTCTGGAACACCCGGCTGCACGTGCTGGACGAGCGCCTGCGGCCCGTGCCGCCCGGCACGCCCGGCCAGCTGTACCTGGGCGGCCGCCAGCTGGCGACCGGCTACCTGGGACGGCCCGACCTGACGGCCGAACGCTTCGTCCCGGCCCCGCCCGGCCTGCCCGACGACCGGCTGTACGCCACCGGCGACCTGGCCACGCGGCGCGAGGACGGCGCCGTGGTCTACCTGGGGCGCCTGGACCATCAGGTCAAGCTGCGCGGCCAGCGCATCGAACTGGGCGAGATCGAGGCCGTGCTGGCCGCCCACCCGGACGTCGCCCAGGCGGCCGTCCTGGCGCGCGAGGACCGGCCCGGCCAGACGCTGCTGGCGGCCTACGTGGTGCCCGAGGCCGGCCGCGCCTTCGACCGCGACGCCCTGGCCGCCCACATGGCCGATCGCCTGCCGGACTACATGGTGCCGGCCGCCTGGGTGCCGCTGGCGGCGCTGCCGGTCACGGCCAACGGCAAGCTCGACCGCAAGGCGCTGCCCGTCCCCGAACGGTCGGGCCAGGGCGCGGCGCGGCCGCCGCGCACCGCCACCGAGCGCCGGGTGGCCGAGGCCTTCCGCGCCGTGCTGGCGCTGCCCGGACTGCCGGGCGCGGACGACGACTTCTTCGCGCTGGGCGGACATTCGCTGCTGGCGGCGCGCCTGGCCCTGGCGCTGCGCGACGGCCACGACCTGTCGCTGGGCACGGTCTTCCAGTACCCCACGGTGGCGCGCCTGGCCGCCCACCTGGACGACGCGGCCGGACGCGCGGCGGGCGCCGCGCAGGCCGGCTTCGGCCCCGTCGTCACCCTGCGCGAGGCCGCGGGCCGCCCGGCGCTGTTCTGCATCCATCCGGCCGGCGGCCTGTCCTGGTGCTACGGCGCCCTGGCCCGCGCCCTGCCCGCGCCGCGCACGGTGCACGGCCTGCAGGCGCCCGCCCTGGCGCTGGACGGCCAGCCGCCCGCCGACAGCCTGGCCGCCCTGGCGCGCACCTACGCCGAGCGCGTGCTGTCGCTCCAGGCCGAAGGCCCCTACCACCTCGCGGGCTGGTCCGTGGGCGGCATCCTGGCGCAGGCCGTGGCCGTCGAACTGCAGGCGCGCGGCCAGGCCGTCGGGGTCGTCGCCCTGCTGGACGCCTACCCCTGCGAAGCCTGGCGCGAGCGCCCGGAGCCCGCCCCCGAGGACCTGTACAAGGCGCTGCTGCACATCGCCGGCGCCGATCCGCACGCCCTGTCGCCGGAGCGCCTGAGCCGGCGCGGCGTCGTCGATTTCCTGCGCGCCCAGGGCCACCCGCTGGGCGCGCTGTCCGACGCGCGGCTGGACGCGGTCTTCGAGACCGTCGGCCACACCAACCGCCTGGTGCGCCGCCATCGGCACGCGCGCTACGAGGGCGCGGCGCTGCACTTCCAGGCCGCGCTGGACCACGCCGATTCGGGCCTGGACCCGCGCATGTGGGAGCCGCACGTCGGCACGCTGATCCGCCATGCGGTGGACAGCACCCACGCCGGGCTGCCGGGCGCCGCCGCGACGGCCGTCATCGCCCCCCTCCTGGATGCGTGCCTGCGCACGGCCGACCAGGGGGCGCCGGTCGGCGCAACCGCCTGAATCTTCCATTTCCGCCCCTTTCGATCGCACGAGGAACCCGCATGAACCCGTCCCCCTTCTCCCACCCGGCGCTGCGGCGCGGCGTCCGCGTCCTGCTCGCCGGCACCGCGCTGGCCCTGGCCGCCGGCTGCGCGGCCACCGGTCCGGCCGCGCCGCATGCCGCGATGGTTCCCTCGGCGGCCGTGCCGACCTGGTCCGTCACGGCCCGGTCGGCCGACCTGCCCCCGGGCGTCTACCAGAGCGCCTACAGCGCGCGCACCCAGCGGCTGTATGCGACCTCGGCCGTCGGCCGCCCGCCGGTGAAGGAATCGCGCCTGCTCGCCATCGATCCGGTCAGCCTGCGCGTGGTCGCCTCCGTCGTCCCCGCCCTGCAGGACGGCCGCACGGACGGCCAGGTGCAGGCCGTCTACGGCCTGACGGTGGACGACGTCCGCAGCCAGATCTGGACCACGAACACCCGCAGCGGCTCGGTCGCCGTCTACCGGCAGGCGGACCTGTCCCTGGTCAAGCAGTTCCCCGACGACGCCACGCCGCACGCGCGCGACGTGCTGGTCGACGACGCGCACCACCGCGCCTACGTCTCCTCGCCCGCCTCCAACCTGATCCACGTGTTCGACAGCGCCACGCTGCAGCCGCTGCCGGGCATCACGCTCACCGGCGCCGGCGAAGCGCCCAAGCCCATGAGCCTGGCGCTGGACGCCGGGCACCAGCGCCTGTACGCCGTCAGCCTGAACACGGCCGAGGTCTTCGCCATCGACACGGCCACGGGCCGCCAGGCCGCGCGCTACGCCGTGCCCGGCGTCCAGGGCGCCTCGGGCATCGCGGTCGACAGCCAGACGCAGCGCATCTACGTGGCGGCCCAGAAATCCGGCGACCTGACGGTGCTGGACGCCCGCGACGGCCGGGTCCTGCAGCACCTGGCGACCGGCTCCGGCGCCCTGAACGTCGCCTTCGATCCGGTCCACCGCCTGGCCTACGTCGCCAACCGCGGCGCGGGCACCGTCACCGTCGTGGACGAGCACGGCACCATCCAGGCCCAGGTGAACACCGGCTCCGCGCCGAACCACATCGCGCTGGACCCGCAGGGCACCGCCTGGGTGACGGTGAAGAAGAGCAAGGACGACCCGCGCGGCGATCGCCTCGTGCGCATCGAAGCCCGCCGCTGAGCCGCGGATCATGGACATGCTCGCCCGCACGCCCGCCGATCCGCGCACCGGCGCCCTGGCCGGCTTCCGGCCGGGCGACAGCCTGTTCACCACGCACGACCGGGGGTTTTTCGCCCGCGGCTGCCTGCTGCAGGCCGCCCCGCGCGAGGACGTGGCCGGCTGCGGCGCCCGCCTGCTCGCGCAGGCGGCCGAACTGCGCGCCGCGGCGGGTGCGCCCGCGCCGGACGCCGCCGAGGACGGCGCGCGTCCCCTGCTGCTGGGCCTGCTGCCTTACGATCCGGCCGGCCCGGCGCCGGCCCGGCTGCGCGTGCCGCGGACGCTGCGGCGCATCGCCGCGCCGGACGGGCCGCCGGCCGCGCGGCGCGGCGCCATCCGCGGGCGCCGCGAACACCCCGACCAGGCCGGCTACGAGCGCGGCGTGCGCGCGGCGCTGGAACGCCTGGGCCGGGGCGACGGCCTGCGCAAGCTGGTGCTGTCCCGCACCCTGGAGCTGGAACTGGACCGGCCCCTGGACCTGCCCGAGGTCCTGGCGCGGCTGTGGCGGGCCAGCCCGCACGGCCACACCTACGCGCTGCCCGTGTCGGAGAACGGGCAGGATTATTTCCTCGGCGCCAGCCCGGAACTGCTGGTGCGCCGGGACGGCCGCCGGGTGCGCGTACATCCCCTGGCGGGCACGGCCGCGCGCCATCCCGACGCCGCCGAGGACGCCCGCATCGCCCGGGCGCTGCTGGACTCGCCCAAGGACCGGCTGGAGCACGCCGTCGTGGTCGAGGCCATCGAGGCCGCGCTGCGGCCGCTGTGCCGCACGCTGGACGTGCCCGCGCAGCCGGGCCTGACCTCGACCGCGCGGCTCTGGCACCTGGGCACCCCGATCGAAGGCGAACTGGCCGATCCCGCCATCAGCGCCCTGGACCTGGCCATCGCCCTGCATCCCACCCCGGCCGTCTGCGGCCTGCCCACGGCGGACGCCCGGCGCGCCATCGCCGCGCTGGAACCCTTCGAGCGCGGCTACTTCGCCGGCGCCGTCGGCTGGTGCGACGCCGCCGGCGACGGCGCCTGGGCGGTCGCCATCCGCTGCGCCCATGCCAGCGGGCGCCGGCTCACCCTGTCGGCCGGCGCGGGCATCGTCCCCGGCTCGGTCCCCGAACTCGAATATCTCGAAACCGGCAACAAGCTGCGCACCGTCCTGGACGCACTGGGGCTCCTTTGAACTCCCCGAGCTTGGCTTCATGACCATCCCCTCCCTGCCTTCCTACGCCATGCCCCGCGCCCCCGTGCGCAACCGCGTGGACTGGCGCCCCGAGGCGCGCCGCGCCGCCCTGCTGATCCACGACATGCAGGACTATTTCCTGAGCAAGTACGACGTGACGCAGGCGCCGATCCCCGACCTGATCACCGCCATCGTCCACCTGCGCGACCGCTGCCGCGACCTCGGCATCCCGGTGTTCTACACCGCCCAGCCGCCGGTGCAGCCCGAGGCCGACCGCGCGCTGCTGAACGACTTCTGGGGGCCGGGCCTGACCGCGCCGGAACACCAGGCGGGCGCGCGCATCGTCGCGGCCCTGAGCCCGCGCCCGGGGGACACCGTGCTGACCAAGTGGCGCTACAGCGCCTTCCAGCGCTCCGACCTGCGGGACCGCCTGCGCGCGCTGGGCCGCGACCAGCTCATCATCACCGGCGTCTACGCCCACATCGGCTGCCTGGCCACCGCGCTGGAAGCCTTCATGCAGGACGTCCAGCCGTTCCTGGCAATCGACGCCTGCGCCGACTTCAGCGCGGAAGACCACCAGATGGCCGTCACCCACGTCGCGCGCCGCTGCGGCGTGAGCCTGACCCTGGACCAGATCCTCGACGCCCTGGCGCAGGGCGCGCCGCGGGACAGGTAAAACCGCAATTCGCCAGGCACAGGCCAGTCCGCCGGGACTGGCCTGTGTCCGGTCTCATCCCCCAAGGGGGCGGCCCGACGGCAAAAAAATCCTCGGCCTTTCCATCGGGATTTTCCCTGAAGCTGAAAAACAGCTGTCGAGGACAATGTCTATATTTCATGTGATTTGATATGTCCCTATATATTAGGCATCCAATGAGCCCTATTCATAAATAGGGACACATCAACAAAAAATCCTATTGTCACCAAGGACTTGGGGCGGTAATTTCCTCCTTCCGCCGTTCGGAACGGCGTCCGTATTCCGCCTCGCGAGTCCTGCCATGACCCACCCCGCCTCCTGTCCCCCCGGCCTGCCGGCCGCCCAGGGTCTATACCGCCCCGAACAAGAACACGACGCCTGCGGCGTCGGCTTCGTCGCCCACATCAAGGGCCACAAGAGCCACTCCGTCATCCAGCAGGCCCTCAAGATCCTGGAAAACCTGGACCACCGGGGCGCCGTCGGCGCCGACGAACTGATGGGCGACGGCGCGGGCATCCTGATCCAGATCCCCGACCAGCTCTACCGCGAGGAAATGGCCGCGCAGGGCGTGACCCTGCCGCCGCCCGACGACTACGGCGTCGCCATGGTCTTCCTGCCCAAGGAAACCGCCTCGCGCCTGGCCTGCGAACGCGAGCTGGAGCGCGCCGTGCGCGACGAGGGCCAGGTGGTGCTCGGCTGGCGCGACGTGCCCGTCGACCGCGACATGAGGATGTCGCCCGCCGTGCGGGCCTGCGAACCCGTCATCCGCCAGCTCTTCATCGGCCGCGGGCACGACATCATGGTGCCCGACGCGCTGGAGCGCAAACTCTACGTCATCCGCAAGACCGCCAGCCACGCCATCCAGCGCATGCAGCTCGCGCACGGCCAGGAATACTTCGTGCCCTCGATCTCGGTGCGCACCGTGGTCTACAAGGGCCTGCTGCTGGCCAACCAGGTCGGCCTGTACTACCGCGACCTGGGCGACACGCGCGCCGTCTCGGCCCTGGCGCTGGTGCACCAGCGCTTCTCCACCAACACCTTCCCCGCCTGGCCGCTCGCGCACCCCTACCGCATGATCGCCCACAACGGCGAGATCAACACCGTCAAGGGCAACTTCAACTGGCTGCGCGCCCGCGAAGGCGCCATGCGCTCGGCCGTGCTGGGCGAGGACCTGAGCAAGCTCTACCCCATCGTCTACGAAGGCCAGTCCGACACCGCCACCTTCGACAACTGCCTGGAACTGCTGGTCATGTCGGGCTATTCCCTGGCCCACGCCATGATGATCATGATCCCGGAGGCCTGGGAGCAGCACGCCGACATGGACGAGTCGCGGCGCGCCTTCTACGAATACCACGCCGCCCTGATGGAGCCCTGGGACGGCCCGGCCGCCGTGGCCTTCACCGACGGGCGCCAGATCGGCGCCACGCTGGACCGCAACGGCCTGCGCCCGGCGCGCTACCTGATCACCGACGACAACATGGTGATCCTGGCCTCCGAGGCCGGCACGCTGCCGATCCCGGAACACCGCATCGTCAAGAAATGGCGCCTGCAGCCCGGCCGCATGCTGCTGATCGACCTGCAGCAGGGCCGCATCATCGAGGACGGGGAGATCAAGTCGCAGCTGGCCAACGCGCATCCCTACCCGCAGTGGATCGAGCGCCTGCGCCTGAAGCTCGACGCCCTGCCGCCCCTGAAGGCCGACGACCTGCCCGAGCCGTCCGCCAGCCTGCTGGACCGCCAGCAGGCCTTCGGCTGGACCCAGGAGGACTTCAAGTTCATCCTGGAGCCGATGGCGAAGAACGGCGAGGAGGCCATCGGCTCCATGGGCAACGACGCGCCGCTGACCGTGCTGTCGGACCGCCCCAAGCCCTTCTACAACTATTTCCGCCAGATGTTCGCCCAGGTGACCAACCCGCCGATCGACCCGATCCGCGAGCAGATGGTCATGTCGCTGGTGTCCTTCATCGGCCCCAAGCCCAACCTGCTGGACATCAACAACGTCAATCCGCCGCTGCGCCTGGAAATCAGCCAGCCGGTGCTGGACCGGGCCGCCATGGCCCAGCTGCGCCACATCAGCCGCCAGACGGGCGACAAGTTCCGCTGCTGCGAGCTGGACATCGTCTACCCGGTGGCCTGGGGCCCCGAGGGCATCGAGGCCTGCCTGGCCTCGCTGTGCGCCACCGCCGCCGACGCGGTGCTGAGCGGCGACAACATCCTGCTGCTCAGCGACCGCCGCGTGGACGCCGAGCACGTCGCGATCCCCGCACTGCTGGCCACCTCGGCCATCCACCAGCACCTGATCCGCGCCGGCCTGCGCACCCGCACCGGCCTGATCGTGGAGACCGGCTCGGCGCGCGAGACGCACCATTTCGCGCTGCTGGGCGGCTACGGCGCCGAGGCCGTGCACCCCTGGCTGGCGCTGGAGACCCTCGCCGCGGGCGTGGGCCCCCATGCCGAGCCCGGTTCCCCGACGGCGCTCACCGATCCCGCCAAGGCCACCGAGAACTACATCAAGGCGATCGGCAAGGGGCTGAAGAAGGTCATGTCCAAGATGGGCATCTCGACCTACATGTCCTACACCGGCGCGCAGATCTTCGAGGCGGTGGGCCTGCACAGCAGCCTGGTGAAGAAATACTTCACCGGCACGCCCAGCAACATCGAGGGCATCGACATCTTCCAGGTGGCCGAGGAAGCCCTGCGCACCCACCAGGCGGCCTTCAGCGCCGATCCGGTGCTGGCCAACGCGCTGGACGAGGGCGGCGACTACGCCTTCCGCATCCGCGGCGAACAGCACCTGTGGACGCCGGACTCGATCGCCAAGCTGCAGCACGCCACGCGCGCCAACAATTATTCGACCTTCAAGGAATACGCCCAGCTCATCAACGACCAGTCGCGCCGCCACATGACGCTGCGCGGCCTGTTCGAGTTCCGCGTCGATCCGGCCAAGGCCATCCCGCTGTCGGAAGTCGAGCCCGCCAAGGAAATCGTCAAGCGCTTCGCCACCGGCGCCATGTCGCTGGGCTCGATTTCCACCGAGGCGCACGCCACCCTGGCCGTGGCCATGAACCGCATCGGCGGCAAGTCCAACACCGGCGAGGGCGGCGAGGACGCGCTGCGCTACCGCGCCGAGATGCGCGCGGGCAAGCCGACGGTGAGGAAGGGCGACACCATCGCCTCCGTCCTGGGGCCGGACCGCATCGTCGCCGACATCCCGCTGGCCGCGGGCGACTCGCTGCGCTCGCGCATCAAGCAGGTGGCCTCGGGGCGCTTCGGCGTCACCGCTGAATACCTGTGCAGCGCCGACCAGATCCAGATCAAGATGGCCCAGGGCGCCAAGCCCGGCGAGGGCGGCCAGCTCCCGGGCCACAAGGTCACGGACTACATCGCGCAGCTGCGCTATTCGGTGCCGGGCGTGGGCCTGATCTCGCCCCCGCCGCACCACGACATCTATTCGATCGAGGATCTGGCCCAGCTGATCCACGACCTGAAGAACGTCAACGAGCGCGCCTCGATCTCGGTGAAGCTGGTGGCGGAAGTGGGCGTGGGCACGGTGGCCACCGGCGTGGCCAAGGCCAAGGCCGATCACGTGGTCATCGCCGGCCACGACGGCGGCACGGGCGCCTCGCCCGTGTCCTCGATCAAGCACGCCGGCATCCCCTGGGAGCTGGGCCTGGCCGAGACGCAGCAGACCCTGGTGCTGAACCGCTTGCGCAGCCGCATCCGCGTGCAGGCCGACGGCCAGATGAAGACCGGCCGCGACGTGGCCATCGCCGCCATGCTGGGGGCCGACGAGGTCGGCTTCGCCACGGCGCCGCTGATCGTCGAAGGCTGCGTCATGATGCGCAAGTGCCACCTGAACACCTGCCCGACGGGAGTCGCCACCCAGGATCCGGAACTGCGCAAGAAGTTCAGCGGCAAGCCCGAATACGTCGTCAATTATTTCTTCTTCGTGGCCGAGGAAGTGCGCGAGATCATGGCGCAGCTGGGCATCCGCACCTTCGACGAGCTGATCGGCCGCGCCGACCTGCTCGACATGCGCAAGGGCATCGAGCACTGGAAGGCGCGCGGGCTGGACTTCGGCCGCATCTTCCACCAGGTGCCCACCGAGGACCCGGTGCACCACACGGACGCCCAGGACCACGGCCTGGCGCACGCGCTGGACCACCAGCTGATCGAGCGCAGCAAGGCGGCGCTGGAACGCGGGGAAAAGGTCTCCTTCATCACCCCGGTGCGCAACCGCAACCGCACCATCGGCGCGATGCTGTCGGGCGAGGTGGCGCGCCGCTACGGCCACGAAGGCCTGCCCGACGACACCATCCACATCCAGTGCAACGGCGCGGCCGGCCAGAGCTTCGGCGCCTTCCTGGCCCACGGCGTGACCCTGGACCTGGTGGGCGAGGCCAACGACTACGTCGGCAAGGGCCTGTCGGGCGGCCGCCTGATCCTGCGCTCGCCCAACGACTTCCGCGGCTTCGGCCCGGACCACATCATCGCCGGCAACACGGTGCTGTACGGCGCCACCGGCGGCGAGGCCTATTTCAACGGCGTGGCCGGCGAGCGCTTCGCGGTGCGCAATTCGGGCGCCGCGGCCGTGGTGGAAGGCACGGGCGACCACGGCTGCGAATACATGACGGGCGGCACCGTGGTGGTGCTGGGCGAGACGGGCCGCAACTTCGCGGCCGGCATGTCCGGCGGCATCGCCTACGTCTGGGATCCGGAGCAGGTCTTCGCGCGCCGCTGCAACACCGGCATGGTGCGCCTGGACCCGATGGAGACCGACGAGGCCCAGCGGCAGGCCGGCGAGCCGCAGTTCTGGCACAGCCTGGAGCGCAGCGGCGCGCGCGAGACCGACGAGGCGATCGTGCGCCGCCTGGTGGAAAACCATTTCCGCCACACCGGCAGCTTCCGCGCCCGGGAAATCCTGGATGACTGGAACCAGGCGCGCCGCGCCTTCGTCAAGGTCACTCCGATCGAATACCGCCGCGCCCTGGGCGAACTGTGGCAGGCGGCCCAGACCCAGACCCAGGCCCAGGCCGCCTGAAGGAACATCGCATCATGGGAAAAATCACTGGTTTCATGGAATTCGCGCGGGTCAAGCCGGCCTACGAGGCACCGGAATCCCGCCTGCGCCACTGGAAGGAATTCGTCTCGCCGCTGACCGAGGAGCAGGCCCGCATCCAGGGCGCGCGCTGCATGGACTGCGGAGTGCCGTTCTGCACCCACGGCTGCCCGGTCAACAACATCATTCCGGACTGGAACGACCTGGTCTACCGCCAGGACTGGAAGCGCGCGCTCGACGTGCTGCTGTCGACCAACAACTTCCCGGAGTTCACCGGCCGCATCTGCCCCGCGCCCTGCGAGGCGGCCTGTACGCTGAACCTGAACGACACGGCGGTCGGCATCAAGTCGATCGAGCACACCATCATCGAACGCGGCTGGCAGGAAGGCTGGGTGGTGCCGCAGCCGCCCGCCCGCAAGACCGGCAAGCGCGTCGCCATCGTGGGCTCGGGGCCGGCCGGCCTGGCCTGCGCGCAGCAGCTGGCGCGCGCCGGGCACAGCGTGTCGGTCTATGAAAAGAGCAACCGCATCGGCGGGCTGCTGCGCTACGGGATCCCGGACTTCAAGCTGGAAAAGTCGCACATCGACCGGCGCCTGGCGCAGATGGAGGCCGAAGGGGTGGAGTTCCTTCCCTCGACCTACGTGGGCCGCCCGGAACACGCGGAAGACGGCCTGACGGTAGTGACGCCCGAGGAACTGCTGGCGCAGCACGACGCGGTGGTGCTGGCGGGCGGCTCGGAGCAGCCGCGCGACCTGCCGGTGCCGGGCCGCGAGCTGCGCGGCGTGCATTTCGCCATGGATTTCCTGCGCCAGCAGAACAAGATCAACCACGGCGACCGCATCGCCAAGCCGATCAATGCCAAGGGCAAGCACGTGGTGGTGATCGGCGGCGGTGACACGGGGTCGGACTGCGTGGGGACGAGCAACCGCCAGGGCGCGGCCTCGGTGACGCAATTCGAGCTGATGTTCCGCCCGCCGGAGGAAGAGGACAAGCTGCTGACCTGGCCCTACTGGCCGATCCGCCTGCGCACCTCGTCCTCGCACGAGGAAGGCTGCCAGCGCGACTGGGCGGTGGGCACCCAGGCCTTCGAGGGCAAGGGCGGCAAGGTGGAAAAGCTGGTCGCGACGCGCCTGGAGTGGCTGAAGGACAAGGCCACGGGCCAGATGAAGATGCGCGAGGTGAAGGATTCGCGCTTCGAGATCCAGGCCGACCTGGTGCTGCTGGCGATGGGCTTCGTGTCGCCGGTGCGCTCGGTGCTGGACGCGTTCGGGGTGGACGCGGACGGGCGCGGCAATGCGCGGGCGAACACGGACGACTACTGCAGCTCCCGGGCGAAGGTGTTCGCCGCCGGGGACATGCGGCGCGGGCAGTCGCTGGTGGTGTGGGCGATCCGCGAAGGGCGGCAGTGCGCGCGCTCGGTAGACGAGTACCTGATGGGGGCGTCGGTCCTGCCGCGTTGAGGCGCCGCCCCCGCCGGGACGGACCCGCGAAGGGCGGACCCGCGGGGCGCGGGCGTGCCGTGACGGACTTGCGGAGGGACGGACGAACCTGCCGGGACGCCGGGAGATGTGCGCGGCGGCAAGCCGGGTACAATCCATACGACAGACAGGCGTCCGCCCCTTCCCATGACCGACACCCCCTCCGATCCCCTTGTCACCTTCGATGACGTCTCGCTCGGCTACGGCGAGTTCACCGTGCTGCGCGGCATCGACCTGCGGGCCATGCGGGGCCAGGTGGTGGCCATGATGGGCGGCTCGGGCTCGGGCAAGACCACGCTGCTGCGGGCCATGACCGGCCAGCTGCGGGCGCAGGCCGGGCGGATCCGCGTGTTCGGCCAGGACATGGCCAGCCTGGAAGGCGAGCCGCTGCGCGCCGTGCGCCAGCGCATGGGCGTGCTGTTCCAGAGCGGCGCCCTGTTCACCGACCTGAACGTCTTCGAGAACGTGGCCTTCCCGCTGCGCGAGCACACCCGCATCTCCGAGCAGCAGATCCTGGAACGGGTGCTGGACAAGCTCCAGGCCGTCGGCCTGCGGCACGCCGCGCATCTGCGGATCTCGGAAATCTCCGGCGGCATGGCGCGGCGCGTGGCCCTGGCGCGCGCCATCGTGCTGGAACCCGAACTCATCCTCTACGACGAGCCCTTCGCCGGGCTGGATCCGATTTCCCTGGGGATCACGGCGCAGCTGATCCGCAGCCTGACGGACCAGCTCGACTGCGCCTCGATCCTGATCACGCACGACGTCGCCAAATCCTTCGCGATCGTGGACCGGGTCTACCTCATCGGCCAGGGCCGGCTGATCGCCCAGGGCACGCCGGCGGAACTGTCGGCCTCGCAGGACGAATACCTGCAGCAGTTCCTGGAAGGCCGGCCCGACGGCCCGATCGGCTTCCACTATCCCCTGACGCCGGCCTTTGAACGCTGGTTCGCCGCCCGGAGGGGTTCATGAGCGTTCTCGCAAGCCGCATCGCCGCGCTGGGGCATGGCTTCATGACCATGATCACCGGCCTGGGCGCCTTCGCCCGCCTGTTCGCGGCCATCCTGGCGCGCAGCGGCGTGGTGCTGCGCCGCCCGCGCCTGACCGCCCAGCAGGTCCATTTCATCGGCAACCATTCCCTGCTGATCATCGGCGTCTCGGGCCTGTTCGTGGGCTTCGTGCTCGGCCTGCAGGGCTACTACACGCTGAACCGCTACGGCTCGGAAGAAGCCCTGGGCCTGCTGGTGGCCCTGTCGCTGACGCGCGAACTGGGGCCGGTGGTCACGGCGCTGCTGTTCGCCGGGCGGGCCGGCACGTCGCTGACGGCCGAGATCGGCCTGATGAAGGCCGGCGAGCAGATCGCCGCCATGGAAGTCATGGCCGTGGACCCGATCCGCCGGGTCCTGGCGCCGCGCTTCTGGGGCGGGGTGATCGCCATGCCGGTCCTGGCGGCGGTCTTTTCCATGGTCGGCATCCTGGGCGGCTGGTTCGTGGGCGTGATGCTGATCGGCATCGATCCGGGCGCCTTCTGGTCGCAGATGCAGGACGGGGTGGACGTCATCGACGACGTGCTCAACGGCGTCATCAAGAGCCTGGTCTTCGGCGTCGTCGTGACCCTGATCGCCCTCTACCAGGGCTGGACGGCGCGCGCCACCCCCGAAGGCGTCTCGCGCGCCACCACCCGTACCGTGGTCAGCGGCGCGCTGGCGGTGCTGGGGCTGGATTTCCTGCTGACGGCGCTGATGTTCGCCCACTAGAACCCGTTGTTCGCCAACCGAAACCTGCGGAACGAATTCATGACACGCGAAAAAACCGATTTCTGGGTAGGCCTGTTCATCCTGCTGGGCCTGGTCGCCCTGGCGTTCCTGGCGCTGCGCGCCGGCAACATGAGCTCCTTTTCCTTCGCCCCCACCTACCAGGTGCACGCCCATTTCGACAACGTCGGCGGGCTGAAGGTCCGCGCGCCGGTGAAGAGCAGCGGCGTGGTGGTCGGGCGGGTCGCGCAGATCGGCTTCGACAACCAGCGCTTCCAGGCCACGGTCACGCTGTCGCTGGAACAGCCCTACGCCTTCCCCAAGGACTCCTCGGCCTCGATCCTGACCTCGGGCCTGCTGGGCGAGCAGTACATCGGCCTGACCCCGGGGGGCGACGACCAGAACCTGGCCGACGGCGGCACGATCGAATTCACCCAGTCCGCGGTGGTGCTGGAGGACCTGATCAGCAAGTTCCTGTACAGCTCGGCCGAAAAGGAAGGCTCGGCGGCGAAAGGCCCGGCGGCCGGCCCGGACGCCGCAGGCGCGGCCGCGCCCGCCCCCGCCCGTTGACCGGCTTCCTTTACACTTACAATACGCATTTACACACCCTACGCGGCATCCGTACGCGGCGCTTTCGCACCGTACCGTTGCGCATCCGTTCCGCATCACGCCGAAAAACCCCGCGGCACGTCCACGCCGCCCCGATCCCGATTCCACGAGACACGACATGAACCCCTCCGCCCCGACGCCGGCCGCGCCCCACTTCCGCCGTCCGACGGCCCGCGCGGGTCTGGCCCTGGCGGCGGCCGCCCTGATGGCCGGCTGCGCCCAGGTGCCCAATCCCTCGCCCAACGACCCCTGGGAATCCTACAACCGCGGCATGTACCGCTTCAACGACACCGTGGACCGCGCCGTGCTCAAGCCCATCGCCACGGGCTACGAGACCGTCACCCCGCGGCCGGTGCGCACCTGCATCCACAACATCTTCGGCAACCTGGCCGACGTGTGGTCGGGCGTCAACAGCCTGCTGCAGGGGCGCGGCCGCGATTTCGTGGACACGTTCGGCCGGGTGCTGTTCAATTCCACCGCGGGCCTGGGCGGCTGCATCGACGTCGCTTCGATGCACGGAGCGCGCAGGATCCCCAACGACCTCGGCATGACGCTGGGCGTCTGGGGCCTGGGCCAGGGGCCGTACTTCGTGATGCCTTTCCTCGGCCCCAGCACGGTGCGCGACAGCGCGGCCTTCGCCGCGTCCCTGGCTTCGCCGGTCTCGCCCACCAGCGCGGTGTTCGCCATCGACAACGTGCCGGTGCGCAATTCGCTGCTGGGCCTGTACATCGTGGACACGCGCGCCAGCCTGCTGGAAGCCGACCGCCTGGTGGACCAGATCGCGCTCGACAAGTACAGCTTCATCCGCGACGCCTACCTGCAGCGCCGCAAGGCCATGCTGGACAGCCGCCAGCAGGGCAGCCGCGCCTCCACCGAGGAGTCCCTGGAACACGTGCCGGCACCCGCCGACCAGGGCCTGCCGGTCTACGAGGATCCGGACGCAACACCCGCGCAATGAAACCGCTCGCCCGGGGCCGCGTCCGGCCCGGGCACCGAACCGTCCGCCCCGCCCGGGCGGACGCCACACGGAGACGACGATGAATTTTCCTTCTTTCCTGCACGTCCTGCGCCGGGCGGGCGGCCTGTGCCTGCTGGGCGCCGCGCTGGTCCTGTCCGCCGCATCCGCCGGCGCGGCCGAGCGCATCCCCGACCCCAAGGCCGCGCCGAACGACTTCCTCGAAGCCGTGGCGAACAACATGCTGGACGCGGTGAAGGCCGACCCGCAGGCGCTGCGCGGCGAGCCGACCCACATCGCGGCCCTGGTGCGCCGCTACGCGCTGCCGTACGTGGACATGAACAAGACCACCCGCCTGGCGGCCGGACGCTACTGGCGCCAGGCCTCGGCGGCCCAGCAGCAGTCGCTGGTGCAGGCGTTCACGGGAACGCTGATCCGCACCTACAGCGGGGCGTTCACGCGGGTGACCGCGGGCACGACGATCTCGGTGCTGCCGTTCCGCGGCGACCCGAAGGCCGACGACGCGGTGGTGCGCACGACGATCTCACAGCCGAACAGCCCGGCGATCGGGGTGGACTACCGGCTGGAACGCACGGACGCGGGCTGGAAGGTCTACGACCTGAACGTCGAAGGCATCTGGCTGATCCAGAACTACCGCAACCAGTTCGCCGCCGAAATCGGCAGCAACGGGATCGACGGGCTGATCAAGGCGCTGAACGCGAAGCAGTGACGCGGCTCTCCTCCCCTCCCGCCCCCCTCCGCGAACTGCAAATCCGGTCCCGGGAGCGGCGTGGGAGGCGGGGCAAGCGCGTGAGGCGCCGGCGGCTTCCGAAGGGAAAGTGGGGGAATTCGGCGGGCACTGTCTGAGGCCGCAGGCCGAGTTTGCCCGCCGCCCACCCGGACGAGGAAGGGCCGGGCAGTCCTATCCCCCCGACCGCTTATAATGTCCGATGGCGCCCACTTCAGTGGCGCATCGCCCGCTCATGCCCGCTCTCGATCTGCAACACGTCTCCAAAATCTACGCCCCGCGCCAGCGATCCTGGCGCGACCGCCTGAGCGGCCGCCCCGCGCCCGAGGGCTTCCAGGCCCTGCGCGACGTCAGCCTGACGGTCGAGCACGGCGAATTCTTCGGCCTGCTGGGCCCCAACGGCGCAGGCAAGACCTCGCTGATCTCCATCCTGGCCGGGCTGTCCCGCGCCACCGAGGGCAGCGCGCGGGTCTGCGGCTACGACGTGGTGAGCGACTTCCGCCGCGCGCGCCAGTCGCTGGGCGTCGTGCCCCAGGAAATCGTCTACGACCCCTTCTTCACCGTGCGCGAGACGCTGCGGCTGCAGTCGGGGTATTTCGGCCTGCGCGACAACGACGACTGGATCGACGAGATCCTGGACAACCTGGGGCTGCTGGACAAGGCCGAGGCCAACATGCGCGAGCTCTCGGGCGGGATGAAGCGCCGCGTGCTGGTGGCGCAGGCCCTGGTGCACCGCCCGCCCGTGATCATCCTGGACGAGCCCACCGCCGGGGTGGACGTGGACCTGCGGCGCACGCTGTGGGACTTCATCACGCGCCTGAACCAGGCCGGCCACACGATCCTGCTCACCACCCACTACCTGGAAGAAGCCGAATCCCTGTGCGGGCGCGTGGCGATGCTGAAATCCGGCCAGATCGTGGCGCTGGACACCACTCAGGCCCTGATGGCGCGGGTCGGCGGCGCCGACCTGGAAGACGCCTTCGTGCGCATCATGCACGACGATTCCGTGCTGGAGGCCGAGCTGTGATCCGCCCCGTCTCCCAGGCCCGCCCCGAGATGGGCTCGGGCTTCCCGACCCTGCTGCACAAGGAGCTGATGCGCTTCTGGAAGGTCGGCCTGCAGACCATCGCCGCCCCGGTGGTGACGGCGCTGCTGTACCTGCTGATCTTCTCCCACGTGCTGGAGGACCGCGTGCAGGTGTACGGCACGATCTCCTACACCGCCTTCCTCATCCCCGGGCTGATGATGATGAGCATGCTGCAGAACAGCTTCGCCAATCCGTCCTCGTCCCTGATCCAGAGCCGCATCACCGGCAACCTGATCTTCGTGCTGCTGCCGCCCTTCTCCCACCGCCAGATCTTCGCCGCCTACATCCTGGCGGCGGTGGCGCGCGGCCTGTCCGTGGGCGCCTGTGTCTGGCTGGTGGCGCTGTTCTTCGTGCGCCTGCCGGTCGCGGCGCCGCTGTGGCTGCTGGCCTTCGCGGTGCTGTCCTGCTGGATCCTGGGCGTGCTGGGGCTGGTCGCGGGCCTCTGGTCGGAAAAATTCGACCAGCTGGCGGCCTTCCAGAACTTCCTGATCGTGCCCGCCACCTTCCTGTCGGGCGTGTTCTACTCGATCCACAGCCTGCCGCCCTTCTGGCAGGCCGTCTCGCGCTGGAATCCGGTGTTCTACATGATCGACGGCTTCCGCTACGGATTCTTCGCGGCGTCCGACGTTTCCCCCTGGCGCGGCCTGGCCATCGTGCTGGCCGTCGCCGTGGCCCTGAGCCTGTTCGCCCTGCGCCTGCTGGCGCGCGGCTACAAACTACGGAGCTGACCCATGTCTCCCACCCCCGACCACGTCCGCCAGTACATCGCCGACAACCTCCCCTGCGAGCACCTCGAAGTCTACGGCGACGGCGCCCACTTCGAGGCCCTGATCGTCAGCCCCGTCTTCGAGGGCAAGCGCACGCTGGCGCGCCACCAGGCGGTCTACCAGGCGCTGGGCGAACGCATGCGCGCGGAAATCCACGCCCTGTCGATGCGCACCCTCACGCCCGCCGAATACGAGGCCGCCAAGAGCAATGGATAAGCTGCTGATCCAGGGCGGCCGCCCGCTGCGGGGCGAAGTCTCCATCTCGGGCGCCAAGAACGCCGCCCTGCCGATCCTCTGCGCATCGCTGCTGACCGCCGAGCCGCTGGAACTGGACAACGTCCCGGTGCTGCGCGACATCGGCACCACCCTGACCCTGCTGCAGCGCATGGGCGTGCGCGCGGAGCGCGGCGACGAGACCCGCGTCACCCTCCAGGCCGACCAGGTGTCCAGCCAGGAGGCCCCCTACGAGCTGGTCAAGACCATGCGGGCGTCCATCCTGGTGCTGGGGCCGCTGGTGGCGCGCTTCGGCCGCGCGCGGGTCAGCCTGCCGGGCGGCTGCGCCATCGGCCAGCGGCCGGTGGACCAGCACATCAAGGGCCTGGCCGCCATGGGCGCGCGCATCCGCATCGAGCACGGCTTCGTCGTGGCCGAGGCCGAACGCCTGCGCGGCGCCAGCATCCTGACCGACATGGTCACCGTGACGGGCACGGAAAACCTGCTGATGGCCGCCGCCCTGGCCGAAGGCCGCACCGTGCTGGAAAACGCCGCCTGCGAGCCGGAAGTCGTCGATCTGGCGAAAGTCCTGATCGCCATGGGCGCGCACATCGAGGGCCACGGCACCGACCGCATCGTCATCGAAGGCGTGGAACGCCTGCACGGCGCCGTCCACCGCATCGTGCCCGACCGCATCGAGGCCGGCACCTTCCTGTGCGCCGTGGCGGCCACGGGCGGCGACATCACCCTGCGCCACGCGGCGCCCGAGACGCTGGGCGCGGTGCTGGACAAGCTGCGCGACGCCGGACTGGAACTCACCACCGGGCCGGACTGGATCCGCGCCCGCATGGCCGGCCGGCCGCGCGCGACGGGCTTCCGCACCAGCGAATACCCGGGCTTCCCGACCGACATGCAGGCCCAGCTGATGGCCCTGAACACCCTGGCCGAAGGCACCGCCGTCATCACCGAGAACATCTTCGAGAACCGCTACATGCACGTGCAGGAGCTGGGCCGCATGGGCGCGGACATCGAGATCGACGGCCACACCGCCGTGGTCCAGGGCGTCGAGCAGCTGCTCGGGGCCACCGTCATGGCCACCGACCTGCGCGCCTCGGCCAGCCTGGTGATCGCCGGCCTGGCCGCGCGGGGCCAGACGACGGTGGAACGCATCTACCACCTGGACCGCGGCTACGAGCGCATGGAACGCAAGCTCCAGGCGCTGGGCGCGGACATCCAGCGCATCCAATAAGCACCCAATCAATTAGGCGACAGGCTCCACATGGCCCTTCCCCCCCTCACCCTGGCCCTGTCCAAAGGCCGCATCTTTGAAGAGACCCTGCCGCTGCTGGCCGCCGCCGGCGTGGGCGTGCCGGAAAACCCGGAATCCTCGCGCAAGCTGATCCTGCCCACCGACTCGGACGCGCTGCGCATCATCATCGTGCGCGCCTCGGACGTGCCCACCTACGTCCAGTACGGCGCGGCCGACTTCGGCATCGCCGGCAAGGACGTGCTGCACGAGCACATGGCGCAGCACCCCGGCGGGCTGTACCAGCCCATCGACCTGAACATCGCCCGCTGCCGCCTGTGCGTGGCCGCGCCCGAAGGCTTCGACTACCAGGCCGCCGTGCGCCAGGGCTCGCGCCTGCGCATCGCCACCAAGTACGTGCGCGCCGCGCGCGAGCACTTCGCCGCCAAGGGCGTGCACGTGGACATCATCAAGCTCTACGGCTCGATGGAGCTGGCTCCGCTGGTGGGCCTGGCCGACGCCATCGTGGACCTGGTGTCCTCGGGCGGCACGCTGCGCGCCAACCGCCTGGTCGAGGTCGAGGAAATCCGCCAGATCTCCTCGCGCCTGATCGTCAACCAGGCCGCGCTCAAGATGAAGGGCGAGCGCCTGCAGCCCTTCCTGGACGCCTTCGGCCGGGCCTCGGCCGCGATGGCCTGAAGGCCGCCGGGGCCCGCGCCACCGCCGCCCGCGGCCGCCGCCCGCTCGGACGGCGGGAATTCCGGCTAAGATAGACCCGTCGCGGCCGCCGCGAACGGCCCGCGCGCGGCGCGGCCGCGCGCCGCCCCGCTTTCCGCCCCCCGATTCCGACCCGATTTCCATCATGTCCCTGATTCACCGCCTGGATGCCCGTTCCCCCGAGTTCGACGCGGCCCTGACCCGGCTGCTGGCCTACGACGCGTCCCAGGACGAGGCCATCGAGACCGCCGTGCGCGACATCCTGCACGACGTGCGCACGCGCGGCGACGCGGCCATCCTGGACTACACGGCGCGCTTCGACCACGTCCGGGCCGATCGCCTGGAGGCGCTGGAAATCCCCCGCGCCGACTGGCAGGCGGCCCTGGACGGCCTGCCCGCCGACCAGCGCGCGGCGCTGGAAGCCGCCGCCGACCGCGTGCGCCGCTACCACGAGCACCAGCGCGCCGAGACCTGGACCTACACCGAACCCGACGGCACGGTGCTGGGCCAGCAGGTCACCCCGCTGGACCGCGTCGGCCTGTACGTGCCGGGCGGCAAGGCCGCCTACCCGTCCTCGGTGCTGATGAACGCCATCCCGGCCAAGGTCGCCGGCGTGCCCGAACTCATCATGGTCACGCCCACGCCCGGCGGCGCGCGCAACCCCATGGTGCTGGCCGCCGCCGCCCTGGGCGGGGCGGACCGCGTGTTCGCCATCGGCGGGGCCCAGGCCGTGGGCGGCCTGGCCTACGGCACGCGCACGCTGCCCGCCGTGGACAAGATCGTCGGGCCGGGCAACGCCTACGTCGCGGCGGCCAAGCGCCGCGTGTTCGGCACGGTGGGCATCGACATGATCGCCGGCCCCTCCGAAATCCTGATCGTGGCCGACGGCTCCACGCCGGCCGAATGGCTCGCCATCGACCTGTTCTCCCAGGCCGAGCACGACGAACTGGCCCAGGCCATCCTGCTGTGCCCGGACGGCGGCTACCTGGACGCCGTCCAGGCCGCCATCGAACGCCTGCTGCCGGCCCAGCCGCGCGCCGACATCCTGCGCGTCAGCCTGGCCAACCGCGGCGCCCTGATCCGCACCGGCAGCCTCGAACAGGCCTGTGACATCGTCAACCGCATCGCGCCGGAACACCTGGAGCTCTCCGTGCGCGATCCGCAGGCCCTGCTGCCCCTGGTGCGCCACGCCGGCGCGATCTTCCTCGGGGCCTACAGCTCCGAATCCCTGGGCGACTACTGCGCCGGGCCGAACCACGTCCTGCCCACCGCGCGCACCGCGCGCTTCTCCTCGCCGCTGGGCGTGTATGATTTCCAGAAGCGCAGCAGCCTGATCCAGGTCTCGCAGGCCGGCGCCCAGACCCTGGGCCGCATCGCCGCCACCCTGGCCACGGGCGAGGGCCTGCACGCCCACGCCGCCAGCGCCTCGCTGCGCCTGGATCCCCAGCCCTGAATCCGCCCGCGCGGCCCCGGCGGGGCCGCGCGCCTCCACTCCGAAAGACCCGCCCTTCGCCCATGCGCACCGCCACCATCGAACGCAACACCCAGGAAACCCGCATCCGCGTCAGCCTCAATCTGGACGGCACCGGTACGCGCACGCTGAACACCGGCGTGCCCTTCCTGGACCACATGCTGGACCAGATCGCCCGCCACGGCCTGTTCGACCTGGACATCCACTGTGATGGCGACACCCACATCGACGACCACCACAGCGTCGAGGACGTCGGCATCACCCTGGGCCAGGCCTTCGCCGCCGCCGCGGGCGACAAGGCCGGCCTGCGCCGCTACGGCCACGCCTACGTGCCGCTGGACGAATCCCTGTCGCGCGTGGTGGTGGACCTGTCCGGCCGCCCCGGCCTGTTCTATCACGTGGACTACGCCCGGGCGCGCATCGGCGCGTTCGACGTCGACCTGGCGCGCGAATTCTTCCAGGGCTTCGTCAACCACGCCCTGGCGACCGTGCACATCGACAACCTGCGCGGGGAAAACGCCCACCACCAGTGCGAGACCATCTTCAAGGCCTTCGGCCGGGCGCTGCGCATGGCCACCGAGGTCGATCCGCGCGCCGGCGGCGCCATCCCCTCGACCAAGGGCTCGCTGTAGGGCGCGCCGCAGCCCCGCTCCCGGCACCACAGACCCGTCGCAGACTCATAGACCGTCCCAGGACTCCCGCATCGTGACCCGCATCGCCATCGTCGACTACGGCATGGGCAACTTCCATTCCGTCGCCCGCGCCCTGCAAGCCGCCGCCCCCGACCACGACATCCGCATCGCGCGCGACGCCGGGGCGATCCACGCCGCCGACCGCGTCGTGTTCCCCGGCCAGGGCGCCATGCCCGACTGCATGCGCACGCTGGACACCTCCGGCCTGCGCGAGGCGGTGCTGCGGGCCGCGCGCGAAAAGCCGCTGCTGGGCGTGTGCGTGGGCGAGCAGATGCTGTTCGAGGCGAGCGACGAGGGCGACACCCCCGGCCTGGGCCTGTTCGCCGGGCGCGTGCGCCGCTTCCAGGGGCCGGCCTTCGATCACGCCGTCGACGGCGGCGCGCGGCTGAAAGTCCCCCACATGGGCTGGAACGCCGTCACCCAGACCCGCGCCCACCCGCTCTGGGAAGGCATCGCCCAGGACACGCCGTTCTACTTCGTCCACAGCTACTACGCCGAACCCGCCGACCCGGCGCTCACGGCCGGCATCAGCCACCACGGCCTGCCGTTCTGCTGCGCCATTGCAGACGGCAATATTTTTGCCGTACAGTTCCACCCAGAAAAGAGCGCAGCTCCCGGGCTGCGGATGTACCGCAACTTCACCCGCTGGCAGCCCTGACACCCGGCTCCCGGCACGCCCTCTCCTTTCAGCACCGACCACGACGACCATGCTGCTCATCCCCGCCATCGACCTCAAAGACGGGCAATGCGTGCGCCTGCGCCAGGGCGACCTGGACAAGGCCACCGTGTTTTCCGAAGATCCCGCCGCCATGGCCGAACAATGGACCGCCCAGGGCGCGCGCCGTCTGCACCTGGTGGACCTGAACGGCGCCGTGGCCGGCAAGCCGCGCAACCGCGCCGCCATCCAGGCCATCGTGGACGCCGTCGACGACGCCATCCCGGTGCAGATCGGCGGCGGCATCCGCGATCTGGACACGGTCGAATACTATCTGGACAACGGCATCTCCTACGTCATCATCGGCACCGCGGCGGTCAAGGACCCGGGCTTCCTGAGCGACGCCTGCTCGGCCTTCCCCGGCCACATCATCGTCGGCCTGGACGCGCGCGACGGCAAGATCGCCACCGACGGCTGGTCGAAGCTGACGCGCCACGACGTGCTCGACCTGGCGCGGAAATTCGAGGACTACGGCTGCGAGTCCATCATCTACACCGACATCGGCCGCGACGGCATGCTCTCGGGCGTCAACATCGAAGCCACGGTGCGCCTGGCGCAGCACGTGCGCATCCCGGTCATCGCCTCGGGCGGCGTCGCCTCGCTGGAGGACATCCGCGCGCTGTGCGGCGTGGCCCACGAAGGCGTCGAGGGCGCCATCCTGGGCCGCAGCCTGTACGAGGGCACCCTGGATTTCGCCGCCGCGCAAAGCCTCGCCGACGAACTGCTCGGCTCGCCGGCCGGGGAATCCGGCGGCCAGGACGCCGGCGCATGAACGCCACCGCCTCCCCGGCCGCCCCCGCCGCGGCCGACCGCCCGGGCTACTCGGGCCTGTGCCGCCGCATCATCCCCTGCCTGGACGTCAACGCCGGGCGCGTGGTCAAGGGCGTGAACTTCGTCAACCTGACCGACGCGGGCGACCCGGTGGAAATCGCCCGGCGCTACGACGAGCAGGGCGCCGACGAGCTCACCTTCCTCGACATCACCGCCACCTCCGACGACCGCGGCCTGATCCTGCCCATCATCGAAGCCGTGGCGCGCCAGGTCTTCATCCCCCTGACGGTGGGCGGCGGCGTGCGCCAGGTGGCCGACGTGCAGCGCCTGCTGGACGCGGGCGCCGACAAGGTCTCGATCAACAGCGCGGCGGTCGCCCGTCCCGAACTCGTGGCCGAGGCCGCCCGCCACCACGGCTCGCAATGCATCGTCGTGGCGCTCGACGCCCGCCGCGTCTCCGGCGCGGACGAGCCCCCGCGCTGGGAAATCTTCACCCACGGCGGCCGCCGCGCCACGGGGCTGGACGCCGTGCAATGGGCGCGCCGCATGGCCGACCTGGGCGCCGGCGAACTGCTGCTCACCAGCATGGACCGCGACGGCACCAAGTCCGGCTTCGACCTGGAACTGACCCGCACGGTCTCGGACGCCGTGCCGGTGCCGGTGATCGCCTCGGGCGGCGTGGGCACGCTGCAGCACCTGGCCGACGGCGTCACCCTGGGCCACGCCAGCGCCGTGCTGGCGGCCAGCATCTTCCACTTCGGCCAGCACACCCTGGCCGAGGCCAAGGCCTTCCTCGCCGCCCAGGGCATCCCGGTGCGCGCCGCCGCTGCCGCGCAGGCGCCCGCATGACGGCGCCCGCGCAGCCCGCGTCCGGCGCGGCCGAAGACTGGCTGGCGGCCCTGCGCTTCGACGACCAGGGCCTGATCCCCGCCATCGCCCAGGATGCGAAGACCGGCACCGTGCTGATGATGGCCTGGATGAACGCCGACGCCGTCCGCGAGACCGTGCGCACCGGCCGCGCCGTGTACTACTCGCGCTCGCGCGCGCGCCTCTGGCGCAAGGGCGAGGAATCGGGCCACGTCCAGCAGGTCCACGACATCCGCCTGGACTGCGATGGCGACGTGCTGCTGCTCAAGATCACCCAGATCGGCGGCATCGCCTGCCACACCGGACGCGAGCGCTGCTTCTACCGCAGCCTGGACCTGGACGGCGACGCGCCGGCCTGGACCGTCCAGGACCCGGTGCTGAAAGACCCCGACACCATCTACGGCCACTCCCACGCCCATCCCCACCCGGGCGGCCACTGAGCGCACGCCGGACACGCCGGGCCGGCTCCCTCGGCCCGGCCTTCCTTCGATCACGGATCCCTCCACATGACGACTCCCTCCACCGCCGACACCCTGGCCCGGCTGGCCGACACCCTGGCGACGCGCCGGCCCGACCGCGGCGGCGACCCGCAGACGTCCTACACCGCCAAGCTGCTCGCGCGCGGCCCGGACGCCTTCCTGAAAAAGATCGGCGAGGAAGCCACCGAGCTGGTCATGGCCGCCAAGGACGGCACGCGCGAGCGCATCGTCGCCGAGACCGCCGACCTGTGGTATCACTGCCTGGTCGCCCTGACGCACTTCGACCTGCGCCCCGAGGACGTGCTGGCCGAACTGGCCCGCCGCGAAGGCCTGTCCGGGCTGGAGGAAAAAGCGTCCCGGCCCAGGGACTGAGTCCCGCGCGCGCCGCCCGCCCCGCGTCCCCCGGGAGCCTCCCCTCGGAGCGCCCCCTCCGGACATACCCGCACACTCCGCCCCCGCACGCGCACGGTCAAACCCGCCTGCGCGAAAATATGGCAACATATGGGACTGAACGGGCCGATGTCCGGCCCCGCCCCGTAGATCCCCATGAGCCACGATTGTCTGTTCTGTAAAATCGCACGGCACGAAATCCCCGCCCGCATTGTCCACGAAGACGACGAATTCCTCGCATTCCACGACATCAACCCGGCGGCGCCCGTGCACCTGCTGCTGATCCCCAAGCACCACCTGGCCTCGCTGGCCGACATCGGTCCCGACGATGGCGAATGGCTGGCCCGCATGCTGCGCCTGGCATCCGAGCTCGCCTTCGCCAACGGCTGCAACCCCATGCCCGCCGGCGGCTTCCGCCTGGTGGCCAATACCGGCACCGAGGGCGGCCAGGAAATCGATCACCTGCATTTCCACATCCTGGGCGGCCAACGCCCCTGGTCAAACCGCGCGGCCCCGGCCGCCTAAGGAGTTCTCATGGGTAGCTTCAGCATCTGGCACTGGCTGATCGTCCTGGTCATCGTGGCCCTGATCTTCGGCACGAAAAAACTGCGCAACATCGGCGAAGACCTCGGCGGCGCCGTCAAGGGCTTCAAGAAGGGCATGAAAGACGCCCAGGACGACTCCGCCGCCAAGCCGGCCGTCACCCAGCAGACCCGGGACGACGGCACCGTGGACGTCCAGGCCCGCGAAAAGACCGACGCCTGATCGCCGCCGCGCACCGGATCCACCATGTTTGATGTCAGCTTCAGCGAACTGATGCTGATCGGCGTGATCGCGCTGATCGTCATCGGGCCCGAACGCCTGCCCAAGGTCGCCCGCACGGTCGGGCACCTGCTCGGCCGCGCCCAGCGCTACGTGAACGAGGTCAAGTCCGACATCCAGAAGGAAATGGACCTGAAGGAGATCGGCGACATCAAGCACCAGATGGAAGACGCCGCCCGTTCCGTGCAGTCGTCCATGACCTCGTCGGTGGACGAGCTCAGGGCCGCCGTCACCCAGCCCTCGCAGGCTCTCAAGGACACCCTGGACCAGGCCCGCCAGGCGCTCGACACGCGGCCCGCTTCCGCCGACGCGCCCGCGTCGGGCGCCGCCCCGGCCGAGCCCGCCGCCAGCGCGCCCGCGATTCCGGCACCGGCCGCCGAACGCAGCCCCGAGCCCGCGTCCGCGCCCCGGTCCGCGCCGGCCTCCACCGATACCAGCCACTGAAGCACGGCATGACAGACGCTTCCGACGCCTCGTCCCAGGACACCTTCATCTCGCACCTGATCGAACTGCGCACGCGCCTGCTGCGGGCCGTGATGGCCGTGCTGGCCATTTTCGTGGTGCTGTTCATCTATCCGGGCCCGTCGCTGATCTACGACATCCTGGCCCAGCCCATGCTGGCCTCGCTGCCCCAGGGCACGCGCATGATCGCCACCGGCGTCATCACGCCCTTCATGGTGCCGATCAAGGTCACCCTGCTGGCGTCCTTCGTGCTGGCCCTGCCGGTGGTCCTGTACCAGGCCTGGGCCTTCGTCGCCCCGGGCCTGTACCGCCACGAACAGCGCCTGGCGCTGCCCCTGATCATCTCCAGCACCCTGCTGTTCCTGCTGGGCATGGCGTTCTGCTATTTCGTGGTCTTCCACACGGTCTTCAGCTTCATCGCCCACTTCGCGCCGCAGTCCATCACTCCGGCGCCGGACATCGAGGCCTACGTCAATTTCGTGCTGACCATGTTCATCGCCTTCGGCGTCACCTTCGAGGTCCCGATCGCGGTCGTCCTGCTGGTCAAGACCGGCATGGTCACGGTGAAGAAACTGCGCGAGGTCCGCGGCTACGTGGTCGTCGGCGCCTTCGTCGTCGCCGCCGTGGTGACGCCGCCCGACGTCCTCAGCCAGATCCTGCTGGCCGCGCCGCTGTGCCTGCTGTACGAGATCGGCATCCTGGCCGGCGCCGCCATCGAAAAGCGCAAGCCGGCCGCGGACGAGGCCGACGAGGCCCGGGAACTGAGCCGCACGGACGAGCCCACCGGCGGCCAGCCCGAACCCTGACGGTGCCCACGCCGCCCCATCACTCCAGACAAAGAAGTACCCCGGAATATGGCTCAGCACGGCCCGGCGCCGATCCAGGCAGGTGACTCGCCACGTCAAATCGCTGGAATCCTGCTAGCGGCGGGCCGGGGGACACGCTTCGATCCCACCGGCCAGTTGAACAAGCTGATGCAGCCTCTCGCAGATGGCACGCCCGTTGCCGCCGCCAGCGCGTCTGCTCTGCTGGCCGTGCTGCCCGATGTCATCGCCATCGTCCGTGACCACACGAGCGCGCTGAGCCGGCTCCTGGCATCCGCAGGTTGTCGCGTCCTGAGCTGCCCCGACGCAGGCCGGGGGATGGCAGCCTCGCTGGTCTGCGGAATCCTGGCGACGCCCCAGCATGCCGGCTGCCTCATTGCCTTGGCCGACATGCCGTTTGTCCAGCAATCCACCCTTCAGGCCCTGGTCGATGCCCTGACTCAAGGAGCCGACATCGCGGCGCCGGTCTGGAACGGACATCGCGGCAACCCGGTCGCTTTCAGTGCGTGGCACCGGCAGCGGCTGCTGAGCCTGGAGGGAGACCGAGGAGCTCGTGCACTATTGCAGCAATACCCCGTGCGAGAGGTCATCGTGACCGACCCAGGCATCCTACGCGACATCGACACGCCATCGGATCTACCGCCGACGACACACATCCGCAGCTTGACGTAATCTCAGCCAGCCATCCGGCAACAGGCGGCGACCATCAGGAGTGGACCAGCCCGCACATATTCTCGTCCTGTTGCAACTGAATTCGATTCTTAGCCGCACGAACATCAAGGTCCTTGGTCAGCGGGACACCATTCTTGACCGCAATAATTTCCGCCATGATGCTGACAGCGATCTCCGCGGGTGTCTTGCTGCCAATAAACAACCCAACCGGACCGCGCAAGCGGCTCATGGCAGCCTTGGTCATGTCTAAATACTCGATCATCCGCGCATGCCGGGCATCCTGATTTCGACGAGAGCCGATGGCGCCCACATAGAATGCCTCAGAATTCAGCGCCTCCATCAACGCCATGTCGTCAAGTTTTGGGTCGTGACTCAGGGCGACGATGCAGGTCCGCCGATCGGGCCGCAGGGCGATGACGGCATCGTCGGGCATATCATGGCTCAGCACGGCACCCGCAACGGCCCAGCTGCGCGTATATTCAATCCGCGGATCGCAAACCGTCACAGTAAAGCCTGAAAACAGCGCCATGGTGGCCAGGTATTCGGCCAGCTGTCCCGCACCGATCAGCAGCATCCGGTAGCTTGGACCAAACGTCGTCGACAATGTCCGCGCATCCATCGCCAGGATGTCAGATGCCACACTGTCGACCAGCGTGACGCGGCCATCATCCAGGCTCAGCGTCCTTCGCACCAATCTGCCTTCCCTCAGGCGGCGGATCAATTGATCCAGGAGCATCGGGTCGGGATTGTATTCAAGCACCAGCTCCAGCGTGCCGCCGCACGGCAGCCCGAACCGGTGCGCCTCGTCGGCCTGAATGCCGTACTTCAGAACTTCGACGCCGGAGCGTGCATGCCAAGTGTCGATCGGACCGCCGGCATCACCGCGATACCGTGCAATCAGATCGTCCTCGATACACCCACCTGAAACAGAACCGATGACTGAACCATCGGCACACAGCGCCATGATCGACCCGACTGGGCGCGGCGAAGACCCCCAGGTTCGAGCTACCGTGACCAGCAAGGCGGGCCGGCCCAGCGCACGCCAGTCCGCCAAGGTCTTCAGAACGATGAAGTCGATATTGTCCACGATGACGCCTCCAGCCCGCTGCCCGAAGAGGACGGCCCAGCAGGGCCGCCACCCAAATGCCGCGCTCAGGACCCCACGAAGTGAGCGGCGCGTTTGGCATGGAAAGCCTCCACCCCTTCACGGAAATCATCGGAGGAGCGCAGCCGGCTGTAGCAATGCCCTTCCAATTCGATGGCACTCGTCAGCGATGCATCCTCGGTATCGTTGAGCAGCTTCTTCGCCGTGCGCTGGGCAAGTGGAGAAAACTTGCGCAGTTCATCCACCAGCGCATCCGCTGCGCTTTCCAATTCGGCGTCCACGACACACGCCGTGGCGATGCCCCAATCGTATGCCTGCTGGCCGGAAATGCGCCGTGAGCGCATGACGACATCCTTGGTGCGGGTGATCCCGATCAGTTTCTGCAGGCGCGCGGAACCACCCGAACCTGGAATCTGGCCCAGCTTCTGCTCCGGCAACGCATACTGAGTCGTCTCGGAAACCAGCCGGAAATCGCAGGCCAGGGAAATCTCGAAACCCACACCAAAGCAATAGCCGCGATTGACGGCGACCACCGGCTTGGAACAGCGCGCCGGCGCCGCAATGTTCCAGGCCAGCTTGGATACATGCTCCGGCGAGGCCTCCAGGAAGCCCTTGATATCGCCCCCGCTGGAGAAGTGCTCGCCCTGTGCGCGCAGCACGATGACACGGACAGTGGGATTCTCGTCCAGGGACTCGAACACCAGCCTCAGTTGATCGCGCTGCGGCATGGAAATGACGTTGAAGGGCGGACGATGCAGGATGATGTCGGCACGCTCGCGTGCCTCGTCGATCTCGACCGAAAAACCGTCCAGTTGCCCCAACAGGATCTGTGCGGAATGTTTCAATGCTGTCATGCTTTTCCCCATGGTGAATCAAAAGATTGGTGCTAAACCGCAATGGCTTCGTTGAGCGCCTGCCGATCGGTATCCGATGCGCCCTCGCCCGCCAGAATGATCTGTCCTCGCTCCAACACATAAAAGCTCGAGGCGTACTCCAAGGCCCGATGCACGTTCTGTTCGACGAGCAGGATGGGCACACCCGTTTCCCGAAGCTGCTGGATGATGGCGAAAATTTCATCGACGATGATCGGCGCCAGCCCTTCGGTGGGCTCATCGATCAGCAGCAAACGGGGCTCGCCGACCAGGACGCGGGCAATGGCCAGCATCTGCTGCTCGCCCCCAGACAGGGCGGTACCCATTTGCGCGCGGCGCTCCTTCAGGCGTGGAAACTGCGCGTAGGTGCGCTCAATGGCCATTCTGGCGGCTTTCGCCGACCGCCCAGGCGCTTGCAGCAGACCGAGCTTCAGATTTTCCTCTACCGTCAACCCTGGAAAGATGCGCCGGTCCTCGGGGACCAGACCAACCCCCAACCGGCAGATACGATCCGCTTCCAGTCCGTTCATCACCACGCCGTTGAAGCGGATGCTGCCCTGGCGCGGCTTCACCCAGCCCGCGATGGTCTTGATGGTGGTCGTTTTGCCCACCCCATTACGGCCGCACAACAACACGACGTCTCCCGCGCCCACGGTCAGCGAAACCCCCTGCAGCACGTGACTGAGGCCGTAATACGCATGCACGTCTTCCATTTCAAGCATCTCGGCGTTCCCCAAAATAGGCCACCTGCACCGCCGGATTGGCCCGTACGTCCTGCGGCATGCCCTCGGCCAGCTTTTTACCCTGCGCCATGACCACGACATGGTCGGACAGGTTCATCACCATGCCCACGTCGTGCTCGACGAGTAGCACCGACACGTCCCCGGCCAGGGATTTGATCAGCGCGGCCGCCTCCTCCGTATCGGTATGCGACATGCCCTGTGTCGGTTCATCCAGCAGAAGCATCCGAGGCCGCGAGGCCAGCGCCAGCGCGATCTCAAGCCGGCGCTGCTCACCATGCGACAAGTAGCCCGCGAGCTCGTTGAGCTTTTTCTCCAAGGAAAATTGGTGCACCAGCTCGTCGACACGCTGTGCAGCCTGCCTGCTGCACGACAAAGGCATGAAGGCCCGCCGCACGGGTTCGAGTACGTGCGCCGCCAGACGCAGGTTCTCGATGACCGACAGGTCGAAAAACAGCCGCGTAATCTGGAACGAACGTGCCAGCCCCTCGCGCAGAAGCTGATTGGGCCGCATGCCCGTCACTTCTTTGTCACCGAACCGAACCGTGCCCCGCATGGGCCGCAGCGCCCCGCTGACGAGGTTGAACAGCGTGCTCTTGCCCGCGCCGTTCGGCCCGATCAGCGAAGTGATCTCTCCTTGCCGCGCCTGGAAGCTCACCTGGTCCACGGCCTTCAATGCCCCAAAGGCGATGGACAGTTCCTGGACGTCCAGGACAACGTCACGCGCGATGCGCATGGATTCGGCCGGCGCGCTCACGATGCTTCTCCGGTGGACACCGCGCGGGCTTCGATCCTGGCCCTCAGGAATCCAACCAGGCCTTTAGGGAAAAAGATGACCGCCACCATGAACAGTGCGCCGATGATGATGAGATGATGCTCCGTGAAT
This sequence comes from Castellaniella defragrans, assembly GCF_014203015.1. Taxonomy (GTDB): domain Bacteria; phylum Pseudomonadota; class Gammaproteobacteria; order Burkholderiales; family Burkholderiaceae_B; genus Castellaniella; species Castellaniella defragrans. The sequence continues at coordinate 43,476 of NZ_JACHIB010000011.1, read as the reverse complement.
GAGCCCACCACCGATTTGAGCGCGGCCAGGATCACGCTACCGTACAACGGTCCGATCAGCGTGCCCAGCCCGCCCAGAATCACGGTGATGACCGCATTCCCAGAGGTGTGGAAAAACATCAGCTCGGGCGAGACGAATCCCCGCAGCATGGGATACAGCGCCCCCGACAAGGCCGCGACATTGGAAGCCATGACGAACACCAGAAACTTATGGCGCTGTGCGCTGAACCCCAGAAACGGGACGCGATCCTCGTTCGCCTTGACGGCGACAATCAAGCGGCCGAAGGGCGTGCGCAGCAATGCCTCCAGTGCGAAATAAAACCCCATGATCACCGCCAGCGTCAGCAGGAAGAAACCGGCGGGATCATTACTGCGCACCGTGAAGAACAGCAGATTCACATCAATGATGGGGACGCCGATGATACCGTCGGACCCTCCCAGCTCGGGCGTATTGAACACTGCCTTGGCCACGACCTCGGCCATGCCGAAGGTGATCAGAGCGAAATAGACACCGCGCGCCCGGATCGCGATAATGCCCGCCACCGCGCCAGCCCCTGTCGCCACGCACAGCGTGACGAACATCGCCAGCCAGAACGACGGCGCCACGTCCTTGAGGACCAAGGCGGAAACGTAGGCGCCCAGGCCGAAGAACAGCGCATGACCCAGGGACAGCAGCCCGGCATAGCCCAGCAGCAGATCGACCCCCATGGCCAGCCCCCCGAACAGCAGGGCCTCCGTCGCCAGACGGAAAAAGAACACATCCTGGGCAACATGGGCGAAGGCCGCGAACGCCAGCGCCAACGCGATGAACAGATAGGCGAACTTGCGCAGGATATCGCGCGTCCGGTCCTCGGGCGTCCGCGCCTTGACGATGCGCCAGGGCGCCGGGAATATGATTCCATCAGGCATGGCCCAACCTCCCGAACAGGCCCTGAGGGCGGACCATCAGCACCAGTACCATGATCCCGAAGACCAGCGGATCGGACCAGGACGGTGAAATATACAAACTGGAAATGGCTTGAATCTGGGTCAACAGCAGGCCGGCGATCAGGGCGCCCTTGACGCTACCCAAGCCGCCTACGATCACGACACTGAAGGCCATGAGGATGAAGTCCTTGCCCATGGTGGGGAACACGGAATAAATGGGCGCCAGCAATACGCCGGCCAACCCCGCCAGCGCCACGCCAAAGGCGAAGGTGCCGGCATAGACACGGGACACAGACACGCCCAGCGAAGCCGTCATGTGCTTGTCGAACGCCGCCGCGCGCACCATGGCGCCCAGACGAGTCCGGTAGACGACCAGCCAGACTGCGCCGATGATGACGATGCCCAGGCCCATCATGAACAGACGATAGTTGGGAAAGAACACGCCCAGGATTTCACTCCCGCCGCTGATCGGGGTTTCCACCGAAAAAGGCTGAGGCCCATAGATCAGCTTGTAGACGTCCTCAAGAATGATGGCCATGCCAAACGTCAGCAGCAGCGTCAACATATGTCGATCTCGCGAATGGAACACTCGCTGAATCAACATGCGTTCGGTCAAGTAGCCCAACGGCGCCATCAGCAACGGCACCAGCATCAGGGCCACCCAGAAATCGACGCCCATGGCCAGCATCGACACGCCCAGATAAGCACCCAGCGCATAAAACTCGCCATGGGCCATGTTGATGACGTCCAGCAAACCAAAAATGATGGTCAGTCCCAGTGCCATCAGTACGACAGCCACTCCGATCGACAAACCATTGATGATCTGTGGCGCGAAGACGAACTGCACAGTATCGATAAACCCGCCCATGGGCTTCACTCCTCGTCCTGTCCCGCGAGACGGCCGGCCAGTTCACCGGCCGTCTCACGGCTGATGGTTATGGCCTTAAAAGCGCGTGCAGGTATCAGGCCCGATCGCATCCTTGCCATCGACCTTGCTCAAGACACTGAACTTGCCGTCCTGCAGACGCGTCACATACATGTCCTGAACCGCTTGGTGGTCGCCCGCGCGCATCTCTTTCATGCCCTGAGGGGTCATCCACTCCAAGCCCTCCATCGCGGCGCGCACCTTGGCCGTCTCCGTGCTCTGCGCTTTCTCGACTGCCGCCTTGTAGAAATAGACGACGCCGTAGGAGTCCGCGCCATAGAGGTCCGGCAGCTCCTGATGAGCATCCTGGAACGTCTTGACGAAGGTCTTGTTGGCCGGCGTGTCCAGGTCAACGGAATAGCCCACACCCGTCGTAAAGCCCTCGGCCGCCTTGCCCATGGCCCCCAGGTTCTGCGAGGTCACGGTGCCCGAAGCGCCGACGAGCATCAGGTTCCTGCTCAGGCCGTACTCGCTCAACTGGTTGAACAGGCGCACCGTGTCGTTGCCCGCCACCGAGGTGTACATGACATTAGGGTGCGCGGCACGGATCTGGCCGAAGAATGGCGAATAGTCTTTGTTGCCCAGGGGCGCAAACACTTCGCCCATCGTCTTGGCGCCCTTGGCCTCGGCGGCCGTCTTGAAAGCCTGCACCGTGCTGCGGCCCATTTCGTAATCCGGCCCCAGATAGAACACCTTGGCCTCGGGCACTGCGGTGCTCATCCAGGCCGCCAACGCCACCGACTGCTGGCCGGCCTTGGCATTGACGCGAAAAACGTTGGGCGAACACTTGTCGCCCGTGATGGCATCGGAAAAAGACACCGTCGTGGCGATCAGGCGGTCATTGCGCTCGGCCACCTGCCCCACGGCCAGCGTGGACCCCGAGTTGACCGTCCCTGTCAGAAAATCGACTTTCTCGACCTGGAACAACTTTTCAGCCTTGGGCGTGGCCACCGCCGGATTGGCTTCCTCGTCTTCAAACAACAGAACGATCTGGCGGCCCATGATGCCCCCGGCCGCATTGATCTCCCGGGTCGCCAGCTCCACCCCCCAGCGGACCTGCTGCCCGAGACTGGCATAGGTGCCGGACAGCGGCGTCAGCACGCCGATCTTGATCGGCTCCGCGGCCTGGGTTGGGCTGGCCGCAAAACCGACCGACAATGCGGCCGCGAGCGCGTACTGGATGAATTTAATTTTCTGCATGTTGTCTCCTGATTCAGTGCTTGTTATGAAGCGGAACCATCATTCCTGCTCGTATTGATGAGCCGCCAGTTCGCGCCGCAACAGCTTGCCCACCGGTGAACGGGGTACTTCTCGCACGAACACGTACTCGCGCGGGCGCTTGAAATTAGCCAGGCCGGACGTGCGGCAATGCTCGTCCAAATCTGCTTCGGCCACACTGCCCGCCCGCTTGATAAAGGCCACGACCTTCTGCCCCCAACGCGGATCGGGCAAACCAACGACTGCCACCTCATCCACAGCAGGATGCAGGGACAGCAGACTCTCGATTTCGACCGGAGAAATGTTTTCTCCGCCGCTGATGATCATGTCATCGGTCCGCCCCGCCACGAACAGGTCGCCCTCCTCGTCCAGATAACCGATATCACCCGTGAAATACCAGCCGTCGCGCAAGGATCTGGCATCCGCATCGGGGCGGTTCCAATAGCCCTCGAAAGCCTCATCTCCGGCCAGATCCGCGATGATTTCACCTTCCTCGTAAGGCGCGGCGAGAGCCTCGGGGTCACCGGTGTTGAGCCGGACGACCCGAATCCTCTGATTGATGCCGCTCTTGCCCGCACTGCCCGGTTTTTTTGCCGCATGCTGGTCGATCGAGAAGGTATAGACTTCAGACGACCCGTAATGGTTGACGAACAGCTCGGGCAGAAACAAGGCCACCAGTTTCTGCATGAGATCCGCATTCATGGGCGCGCCCGCGAACCCCAACCGACGCACCGACGACACATCCACACGCTCAAAATCGGGATGCGACACGACATCGTGATACAGCGTCGGCACCAGGTACAGGCTCGAGATCCGCTCGTTCTCGATGGCCTTCAGCACCGCCGCCGAGTCAAACTTGGGCACGCACACGAAGCGCCCGTCGATCAACGCCATCGACAGCAACGAGCGCACCCCCATCGTGTGATACAGCGGCATGACTCCCAGGGTGCGTTCCCCCCGGGCATACAGGTTCTGTGCCACGTGCGCCAGCGCTGCCGCCCGTTCATGACGATGGCGCCGAGGTACCCCCTTGGGCCTGCCCGTCGTGCCCGAGGTATACAGCATCAGCGACCAATCATCCGCCTCGGCATGCAGCAAGCAGGCCGCTGGCGCCGAAGAAAGCAAATCCCCGAATGCAAACGTCGCGCCCACACCACTCTCCAAGGCCTCGCCAACGACGATCCGATGCACCTTGGCAGCGGCGACCGACCCCGCGACGGCCTGCGCCGACACGTCCTGGAACACCAGCGCACGTCCCTGTGCATCCTCGATGCAATAGTCGACGTCCTCTGCCTTGGCGCGCCAATTCAAGGGTGTCACAATCAAGCCCAGGAACTGGCATGCCCAATGCAAGGTCGCCGTTTCCCACCGGTTCTGCAACACGGTCACCACATGCTCGCCCCGCCGCAGACCCAAGGCATGCAAACCACCAGCGACATTGCGCACGTGCTCGAACCACGCCGCATAACTCAAGCGGACATTTCCATCGACGAGGGCGATTTCATCGGGACTGCGTTCAACGCAGGCAAGAAAACTGCGGCCCAGATCAAGCATGCGAATCTTCCTTCTCACTATTTTTCGTGCGCTGTGCCACCACATCCAGAATGGCGTCGACGATGTTGCGATACCCGGTGCAGCGGCATAGATGCCCCGACAGCATTTCGCGGACTTCCTGCTCCGTCGGCTGCGGCACCTGCCGCAGAAAATGCTCGCAGGACATCAGGATCCCGGCAGTGCAATACCCGCACTGCAAGGCGTGATGCCGCTTGAATGCCTGCTGCAGGTCGGTCAATGGCTGCGGGTCCGCCGCCTCGGCTGCAACCAACCCTTCAACAGTCCCCACCTGGCGCCCCTGGACCTGGACCGCCAGCAACAGACAGGAGCGCACGGCCACGCCATCCAGTTGCACCGTGCAGGCCCCGCACACACCATGTTCGCAACCGACATGCGTACCCGTCGCACCCAACTGATGCCGCAAAAAATCGGACAACAGCGTACGCGGCTCGGCATAGCCGCTGCGCGGCACACCATTGAGTTCCAGCGTCACCAGCACCGCAGCGCTGCGTTCGTAATGCTTCATGATTGCGCCCTCTCGATCACGCGCTGTCCCAATTGGCGCACCAGATGCCGCCGATAATGGGCACTGGCCTGGGTATCCGACTGGGCCCTCAGATCCCAGGCAAAATCATTCAACGCCAGCTCCAGGTCCGGCGCGGACAAACGCGCCCATTGCCGGCTTTGGGCACGGTCGGCCACCCCGCCCACAGTCAACTGGATCGATGCCGCATCCACCCTGGCGGCCACGGCCACGATGGCAAAATCGCCATGCCGCATCGAGACTTCCTCGAAGGCGTATCGCGCCGAACCCGCGTGAATCGGGAAGCGGACTTCCTCGACCAATTCACCGACTCGCACCGCAGTGCTCAACATGCCTAGAAAGAACTGATCGGCCTTCAGCACACGGCGCCCCTTGCTTGAGCGCAGCACGACCTCGCCCTGCAAGGCAGACAGGCAAAGCGGCAATTCGGCGCTAGGGTCGGCATGGGCGATGGAGCCGCACACCGTACCGTGGTTGCGGATCTGGAAATGCGAGATCCAGGGAAAAACCTGTGGCAGCAGAGGCACCTGCTTTTCCAGGTCAGGCCAGGCTTGCAAGGCCGATTGCGTCACGGCCGCGCCTACCGCCAGTTGATCGCGCTCCACACGGATGTAATCCAGCTCCGCGCAGCGCGAGATATCGACCAGCACCTTGGGCTGCACCAACCGGATGTTCAGCATCGGCATCAAAGACTGTCCACCCGCCAGCACTTTCACATCGCCGCCATGCCGTCCCAGCACGTCGAGCGCCTCGGCCAGGCTTTCAGCCCGCACATAATCAAAACCAGCCGGCTTCATTCCGCCCCTCCCAAAAAGGCCCACAGCCGCCGCCACCAGGACCGGGATGCGGGCGCGCCGGCCTGGCCACCGACCTGCCGTCCCAGTTGCTCGAACAGCTGGCGCAGCACCAGCTTGGCCGCGCCTTCCAGCATGCGGCTACCGACCGCCGCCACTTTGCCGCTGACGGATACGCCATAGTCGTAATGCAGACGCGTAGTGCCGGCGTCCACGGCCTCCAGGCGCACACGCCCATCGCCGCTCACCGAACCCAGGGGACTGATGCCGCTGCCGCCCAGCGACAAGGCGTGAGGCGGCGCCAGATCCGTCAGATGAATCTGCGCCGCATACCGCGCCTTGATCAAACCGATCCCGAAAGTCACATCGGCGCGGTAGTGGTTCTCGGCGACCGCCTGCAGCGCATGACACCCCGGAACGACCCGCGCCAAAGCATCGGGATCCAGCAGCACGGCGTAAATCTGCTCCGGCGTGCCGGCCAGATCGACCGCGCCGGACATTCGGAGCGTACGGCCGTCTCCGGCAGTTTTCCCCGCCTCCCCTGCCGCCTCGCTGCCGGGTCGCGGCGGCGGATCTTCCATCTGCAGCAAGCCATGCACACGGGACGGCGTCAGGGGCAGGCGGATTTCCGACATGCCCAGCGCGTCAGCCGCAGCGTTGGCAATACACACCGGCGTGCTCATATTGTTTCCCTCACCGATGCCCTTGCTGCCCAGGGGGGTGAAGGGGGAACGCGTTTCCATGTGCAGGATCCGCAAGTCAGGCACCTCACAGCACGTCGGGACGAGATAGTCCGCGAACGTGCCTGACAGGAAGCTGCCGTCATCGCCATAGACAAACTCTTCCATCAACGCCGCGCCCAGGCCTTGCGCAAAACCGCCGTACGATTGGCCGTCGGCCAGGGTGGGGTTCAATATCCTGCCCGCGTCATGCAGGCTGACATAACGGTCGATGCGGATCTTCCCCGTGACCCGGTCCACTTCCAGGCCGCAGATGTCGAACACGAAACCATAGACCGCCGAGCTGTTGATCACATCCCGCTCATCGGGCGCATCCAGGTGCGGCGGCGTCCAGAACACCGTCTCGCGCAGGCCCGGCCCCATCCCCGGCGGCAGAGTGCCCGGAGACCAGTGCGTCATCCCGGCCACACGGTGGAATGCCAGCTTCTGATCAGGTTTGGCGGCCGAATGGATTTTCCTGCCCCCGAACTCGATGCTCTCGGCGGGGACGTCCAGCATGCTGGCGGCGATCAACGCGAGCTTGCCCCGTATCTTCATTGCTGCCAGATGCGCGGTACCCGCCACGGCGCCGGCAAAACGACTCGAATAGTTGCCTGCAGCGATCGACCAGGCGTCTTTTTGCGTGTCGTGTTCGGTGTTGACGGTAATGTCGCCCGGGCTCAAGCCCAAGGCATCGGCAACGACCTGCGCCGTCACCGTGCGATGCCCCTGTCCTTGCGGCAACGAATCCACCATCACGCTGACGCTGCCCAGGCCATCTACCGAAACCGTCGCACTGGCAATCGCGCCATTCTTGGGACCCGCCTTGGCCCGCTCCGCTGGCGTGAGCGCCGTCGTGATATAGCCCATATTGGAAATGGACGGCTCGACGATCGCCGAATAGCCGATGCCATACAGGCGGCCCTCGCGGCGCGCTTCATCGCGCCGCAGCAGCAACTCCTGCAAACCGCCCTCTGCCCGGGCTTGCGCGACCGCCCGCTGATAATTGCCGGAATCGTACAGCGCCCCCGCGGGGGTCCGATACGGGAAGGAGTCCGCCTCGACCAGATTGCGTGTAATGACCTCCAACGGGTCAAGGGCCAGTTCCACCGCCACCTGATGGACCAGCCGCTCCAACGCGAAATACATCTGTGGGCCACCGAAACCCCGCACCAGCCCGGCGGGGGTCTTGTTCGTCAGGACGACCCGATTGCGCACCGCCAGGTGCCGGACCCGGTAGGCCCCGGTCAGCATGCCATGCATACGGTAGAACGTGGCAGGTTCCGGCGCACGCAGGTAGGCGCCGCAATCATCGATTTGGTCGTACCGTAACGCCAAGATTTCACCATCGTCCCTGACGGCGGCCTCCAGCGTCGTCACACGATTGGTCGCCGACACCGACGCCTGCAGATGCTCCAATCGATCTTCGATCCACTTGACGGGAGCGCCCGCCTTGCGCGAGGCCAAACACAGCAGCACCACGTACGTCGAGACTGCCTGCTTCGTGCCGAAGCTCCCCCCCGAGTCATGCGACGCGCGCAAGCGTAGCCGCGCACCCGGCACTTTCAAGGCGCGGGCCATGACTGGATGCAGAGCAAACGGCCCCTGGAAATTCGACAGGACGTCATACCCGCCCTCACCCGGCAGATATTCCGCCACCACGGCAAAACACTCGATCGGCGTACAGGAATTGCGCGGGTAATGCACTTTGATGCTGACCGTTCGATCCGCCGCCGCGAACGCCGCATCCGGATCCCCATAGCTGAACCGCCGATCATTGACGGAATTGGTGCCGACCGCAGCATGCAGCACCGGCGCATCCTCCGCCAAGGCCCGCTCCGGATCCACGACCGCCTCCAGCACCCGATACTCGACCTGCACCAGATCAAGGGCGTCTTCCGCGACATAGCGGGACTCGGCGATGACGACCGCCACCGGTTCGCCCACGTAGCGCACCCGTTCAATCGCCATGCACCAGTGCTCCATGGGGTGCTTGACGCCCACGGCAAACGGTGTTGCCCACGCCTTGACATCCGCGCCCGTCAGCACCGCCCGCACGCCGGGCAAGCGCAATGCCGCTTGCGCATCGATGGACACGATGTCGGCGTGCGCGTGGGGCGAGCGAAGAATCGCGGCCTGCAGAGTGCCCGGCTTGACCCCCGCATCATCAACGAAACATGCTCTCCCCGTCAGCAGGGGAAAGTCTTCGACACGCTCCAAGGGTTGGCCTACGTTTTCCAAAATCATCTCTCTTCGCACAAAGCGATTCGTTTGGAAAAGTGTAGGGAGCGCAGCGCGAAAGAGCCTTACCCAGCAGTCCGCGTATTTACCATGGAGTCTGTTTATTCGACAAAAGCAGTGTGCATGGCCCAAGCACCGGGACGGAAACGCCCCGGACCGGCAAGCGAAGGGGAGGTGGAATCTAAGACCGGGCCATCACGTCCACGACCTTGCGATACTGGCTAGGCGTGGCACCGACGTGCTGGTGGAAGAAACGGGTGAAATGACTTTGCGCACTGAACCCCAGGCGTCCCGACAGATCCGCCAGGGCTTCTTGCGTATGAGCGACATCCTGTATCGCCGTCTCGAGCCGCAAGACGTTGGCATAGACCTGGGGCGTCACATTCGTCGACTGCTGGAACAGTTTGAAGAAATGGGCCCTGGACAGACACGCTTTGGCCGCCAGGGCATTAACGTCCAGATCGGCACCGACATTGGCCCGCATGTAGGTGATGGTGCGCCGGATGCGCGGATCTTGCACCCGCGCCAGATTGTCCGCTTGCCACAGGCCGAAATTCCGCCAGCGCGCAAACGACTCGATCACGGCAATCATGAGCCCGAACAGGCGTTCCTCCAGCTCTGGTCCCGCCAATTCGGCACCGCACAGCATTTCGGCCGCCAACGCATTGGCCATATCGCGCACGGTATCGGAGACTTCCGCACAAGAGCTCTGGAAGAAGCTCGGATTGCCGCTGGTGATCAGGGCTTTTTCTATACCCACCAACCATTGCGGTTCGATGTAGAGCCCAAGGATGAGAGTACGCGGCGCATCGGGACGATGCGTATAAGCGTGCGGTTCCCAGGAATTGATCAACACCATGGTCCGATCCGTCAGAGGAACGGACGCGTTACGTACTGAAAAGCAGGTGTCCTCGCCACCGACTTTGAGCAGCACATGGCATTGTGAATGCGCATGCATCACAAGGGGGCCATTCATATCCAGCAAGGCAATCCGTCCAAACTGGCCTTGAAATGCGCGTATGGCAAAAGACATCGAATTCCCAGACTTGAATCTCTCCTACCCTGGGCATTATCACAGTAGGCCCCTGCGCTCAATATCAGGGAAACCACTAGGCATCGCAGATGGATACGAGGGCGCCTAGCCCCCGCCCAGCACCCGGTCCTGCACCTTGCGGAAAGCCTCGGCCTTCCTGAACCCCACCACCCGGGCCTCGGGGATGATCCGCCCGCCCGCATCGAAGAACAGGATGCCCGGCGGGCCGAACAGATCGAAGCGCGCCAGCAGGGCGCGGTCCTCGTCCGTCATGCGGGTGACGTCCGCCTGCAGCAGCAGCATGCGGTCCATGCGCTCGGCCACGGCCGGATCGCTGAAGGTGAATTTCTCCATCTCCAGGCAGGACACGCACCAGTCGGCGTAGAAGTCCAGCATCACGGGCCGGCCGGCGGCCGCCAGCCGGGCGTCCAGGTCCGCCACGGACGCCACGCGCGTGAAGCGGGCGCGGATCGCGGCGGGATCGGCGGCGGCCAGGGCCGCGCCGCCCGACCCGGCCACGCCGGCGGTGAAGGGCGCCAGGGGGCGCAGCATGTCGCGCCCGCCCGCCAGCAGCCCGGCGCCCTGCGCCAGCCCCCAGAGGGCCAGCATCAGGGCCAGGGCGCGCGTCAGCAGCCGCAGCGGCCCGGCCTCGCCCTTGCCCTGGGCGGCGGCCGACCAGGCCAGCAGGGCGGCCCACAGGGCCAGCAGCACCCAGCCGGCCACGTACAGGCCGTCGGCCAGCAGCGGCCGCGCCATCCACCAGGCGGTGGCCAGCAGCAGCAGGCCGAAGCCCGCCTTCAGCGGCGTCATCCAGGCCCCGGCGCGCGGCATCAGGGCGCCGGCGCCCGCGCCCACGGCGAGCAGCAGCAGGCCCTCGCCCCAGGCCAGGGCGAACAGGGCGGCGCCGCCCACCACCACGTCGCCGGTCTGCGAGATGAACAGCAGCACGCCGGCCAGCGGCGCGGCCACGCAGGGACCGACGATCAGAGCCGACAGCAGGCCCATCACGAACACGCCGCCCGCATGGCCGCCCGGCAGGCGCTGCAGGCGCGCCTGCATGGCCGACTGCAGGCCCACCGGGGCCTGCAGGGTGAAGACGTCCAGCATCGCCAGCGCGAACAGCGCCAGCAGCACGGCGAAGGTGCCCAGCACCCAGGGCGATTGCAGCCAGGCGGCCAGGCCCGCGCCCAGCAGGCCGGCCGCCACGCCCAGCGCGGTGTACACCAGGGACATGCCCAGCACGTAGATCGCCGCCAGCCCCAGGCCGCGCGCCCGGCCGACCGGCCCCCCGCCGCCGGAAATCACGGCCAGCAGGATGGGCACCATGGGCAGCACGCAGGGCGTGAGCGACAGCAGGGCGCCCAGCGCCAGGCTCAGCGCCAGGATCTGCCACAGCGGCGCCTGGTGCAGCCAGGCCGCCATGCCCACGTCGCCCAGGTCCAGCCAGGATCCGCCGTCCGGCCCGGCGGCCGCGGAAGGGGCTGCGGACGAAGCCATGGACGAAGTTGCGGGCGCGCCCGCCGGCGCCGCCCCCGCGCCGCCGCGCAAGGCCGCCGACAATCCGGTGTCCGTCCCGGGCGCTCCGCCGGGAGCGGCAGCGGCGGGCGTCTCGTCGCGCGGCGGCGGCACCCGGTCGCGGACCTGCTCGCCGACCGCGCGGTAGCCGCCGCCGTCGGCCTGCAGGACCAGGGTCTTCGTCATGGGCGGATAGCACAGGCCCTCGTCGGCGCAGCCCTGACCGGTGACGGAGACCCGCAGCGGCCCCCCGGCGCCGGGCCGCAGGGCCGTCCGCAGCGTCACGCCGCCGTGGAAGACCTCCATATCCTTCTCGAAGGTGGGGTCGTACTTGACCCGCCCGTGCGGCAGCCGCAGGGCGTCACCCCAGGCCGGCGCGCGGGTCTCGGCGTCCTCCGGCGTCAGGTCGGAACGCCGGAACACCAGCAGCCGCCCCTGGGCGTCCTCGATGCGCACCTCGAAGCGGTCCTGGTACATGTAATAGCCGGGCGCGATCTCCCAGTGCACGTCCAGGGTCAGGGGATCGGCCATGGCGGCGGTGTCGGCGAAGGCCTGCTCGGGCGGCAGGAAGTCGTCCGCCGCCCGGGCCGGGCCGGAACCCAGCAGCAGGCCGCAGAGCGCCAGCAGCAGGATGCCCAGCAGGGCCGCCATGCGGCGCGGCAGCCCGCGCACGAAGGGAGGCGAGGCGGGACGCGGGGCGGTCCTTGCGGACCGATTCACGCCCGGCGCGGCCGGGCGGCACACGGGCCGCGGAATGGACGAGCCCGGCAGATACGACATGAACGGCTTCCTTGAATACGGCGGCTGCGGCGGACGCAGCGGATACGGCGATGCGGCGGAGGCGGGCCCCGCGGGCCTCTCAGGCCTCGCGGGTGGCGGCCTGGAGGGCGGGCCGGGTGGACTGGGCGACCCAGTCCAGGTAGGCGCGGCTGCCCGCGGGCACGCCCAGCACCATGAATTCGGGGATCTCGTAGGGATGCAGCGCGCACAGCCGCTCGTAGAGCGCCGGCAGCGTGTCCGCCGTGGTCTTGAACAGCAGCTGGACCTCGTCCGTGCCTTCGAGCTCCCCCTGCCACAGGTACATGGAGACGATGGCCGGCCCCACCTGGGCACAGGCCACCAGCGATTCCTCGACCAGCACGTGCGCGATGCGCTTGGCCAGGAGTTCGTCGGGGGCCGTGCTGAGCACCACCACGGTGTCGGTGGCGGCGCCGGCCTGGCGCACGACCAGGGCGGGATTGCCGCCAGGTGTCTGATCTTTCATGGCTTTCGGGCGGTGTGGGTATTGGACTCATTGTACCCGCGGCGCGCACCGGACGCGGCATCCGGCGGCGCGGCATGCCCAGGTGTCTTGATCCCCGTCATGCCGGAGGGCGGGCCGCACCGCGCGCCTGCGGCCCGCAATGCAAAACGGGCCCCCTGGAGGGCCCGTTCGCCGCATCGCCGCCACGGAGAGCGGCGGGCGAGAGGCCTGGAGGACTGCCTGGACGGCTTATTCGCCGGCCGGCGCCTCGGCTTCGGGACGGTCGACCAGTTCCATGTAGGCCATGGGGGCGTTGTCGCCCTGGCGGAAGCCCATCTTCAGCACACGGGTGTAGCCGCCGTTGCGCGCGGCGAAGCGCGGCCCGATGTCGTTGAACAGCTTGGTGACGGCGTCGCGGTCGCGCAGGCGGGCGAAGGCCAGGCGGCGGTTGGCCAGCGTGGGGTTCTTGCCCAGGGTGATCAGGGGCTCGACCACGCGGCGCAGTTCCTTGGCCTTGGGCAGGGTGGTCTTGATGGCTTCGTGGGTCAGCAGGGACACCGCCATGTTGCGGAACATGGCCAGACGGTGGCTGCTGGTGCGGTTCAGTTTGCGAAGGCCGTGACGATGGCGCATTTCGATTTCCTTTTGAATCTATGGAACCCGGATCTTCTATCGGACGAGCCGCGGCCCGGGTGGGGTTGGATCCCGGCCGCCGAAACGGCCAGGGCGGGATGTTAGCACGCGCGCGGCCTCGGTGGCCGCCCGCGCGCCGGTGCTGCGATCAGGGGCGTTCGAGGCCGACGGGCGGCCAGTTTTCCAGCTTCATGCCCAGGGTCAGGCCACGCGCGGCCAGGACTTCCTTGATCTCGTTGAGCGACTTGCGGCCCAGGTTCGGAGTCTTGAGCAGCTCGTTTTCCGTGCGCTGGATCAGGTCGCCGATGTAGTAGATGTTTTCGGCCTTCAGGCAGTTGGCCGAACGCACCGTCAGCTCCAGGTCGTCGACCGGGCGCAGCAGCACCGGATCGATCGGCGCCGACGTGCCGGTCGAGGAGATGCTGGTGGTCAGCTGGCCGGCGTCCTTGTCGGCCAGCGACACGAACACGGAGATCTGGTCCATCAGGATGCGGGCCGACTGGCGCACGGCTTCCTCGGGACTGATGACGCCGTTGGTCTGCACGTCCAGCACCAGCTTGTCCAGGTCGGTGCGCTGCTCGACGCGGGCGTTTTCCACGGCGTAGCTGACGCGGCGCACGGGGCTGAAGGAGGCATCCAGCACGATCTGGCCGATGGTGGCCGAACGGTCGTCCACCAGGGCGCGCACGTTGCCCGGCACGTAGCCGCGGCCCTGCTCGACCTTGATCTGCATTTCCAGGCGGCCGTTGTCCGTCAGGGTGGCGATCAGGTGGTCCGGATTGATGATCTCGACGTCGTGCGGCAGTTCGATGTCGCGGGCGCGGACTTCACCGGGGCCCTGCTTGTTGAGCTGCAGCGTGACTTCGTCGCGGTTGTGCAGCTTGAACACCACGCCCTTGAGGTTCAGGAGGATGTCGACGACGTCCTCGCGCACCCCGGCGATCGTGGAGTATTCGTGCACCACCCCGCTGATCTGGACTTCCGTGGGGGCGTAGCCCGACATGGAGGACAGCAGGATGCGGCGCAGGGCGTTGCCCAGCGTGTGGCCGTAGCCGCGCTCGAAGGGCTCCATCACGACCTTGGCGTGATGCGCGCCCAGGGTTTCGACGGAGATGGTGCGGGGTTTCAGAAAACCTTGTGCGGACATGGATGTTCCTTTTCAATACCCTCGGCTCGTTACACCGATAAGGCTGACGGACATGAAGAACCGGCGGCAAAGCCGGGGAAGACCACAGCCCACCCCGGGCGCGCGCCTGGGCGTGGGCTGGCGGACGGCCTCCGGACGCGGGCCGGAGACCGCGCGGTGGCGCGAGGCCACCGGGATCGATCAGCGGGAATACAGTTCCACGACCATGGATTCGTTGACGTCGTGGGCGACGTCGGCACGATCCGGGGCCTGCTTGAACACGCCCGACAGCTTGGCGGCATCGACCTCGACCCACTGGGGCAGGCCGTTGCCGGTCGCCAGTTCCAGGGCTTCCTTGATGCGGGACTGGTTCTTCGCCTTTTCGCGCACGGCGACCACGTCGCCGGCCTTGACCAGCATCGAGGCGATGTCGGCGGTACGGCCGTTCAGCTCGATGGCGCGGTGGTTGACCAGCTGGCGCGCCTCGGCGCGGGTGGAGCCGAAGCCCATGCGGTAGACGACGTTGTCCAGGCGCGATTCGAGCAGCTGGATCAGCGTCTCGCCGGTGTTGCCGCGGCGGCGGTCGGCTTCGGCGAAGTACTTGCGGAACTGCTTTTCCAGCACGCCGTACATGCGCTTGAGTTTCTGCTTTTCACGCAGCTGCAGGCCGAAGTCGGAAGTGCGCGAACCCGAGATGCGGCCGTGCTGGCCGGGCTTGGATTCGAGCTTGCACTTGGAATCCAGCGAACGGCGGGCGCTCTTCAGGAACAGGTCGGTGCCTTCGCGGCGCGAAAGCTTGCATTTGGGTCCAGTGTAACGAGCCAAGATGATCCCCTTAGATACGACGACGCTTGGGCGGACGGCAGCCGTTGTGCGGCACCGGCGTGATGTCCGAAATGCTGGAGATCTTGATCCCCAGGGCATTCAGGGCGCGCACGGACGATTCGCGGCCGGGGCCGGGGCCCTTGATGCGGACTTCCAGCGTCTTGATGCCGTATTCCTGGGCCACGCGGCCGGCGGATTCGGCGGCCACCTGGGCGGCGAACGGCGTCGACTTGCGCGAGCCCTTGAAGCCGGCGCCACCGGACGTGGCCCACGACAGGGCGTTGCCCTGGCGGTCGGTGATGGTGATGATGGTGTTGTTGAAGGACGCGTGGACGTGGGCGATCCCGTCGGACACGTTCTTCTTGACTTTCTTGCGGACGCGCGCGGCGCCGCTCTGAGCTTTCGCCATGTTCTTTCCTCGGGTTATTTCTTCAGGGACGCTGCGGCGCGACGCGGACCCTTGCGGGTGCGGGCGTTGGTGCGGGTGCGCTGGCCGCGCACCGGCAGGCCGCGCTTGTGGCGCATGCCACGGTACGTGCCCAGGTCGATCAGGCGCTTGATCGACAGCTGCACTTCGCGGCGCAGGTCGCCTTCGATCGTGTAGCCGTTGATCTGTTCACGGATCTTTTCCAGTTCCTCGTCGGTCAGATCCTTGATCTTCTTCGAGTACTCGATGCCGGTCGCTTCGCAGATCTTGCGGGCGCGGGTGCGGCCGATGCCGAAGATGGCCGTCAGACCGATCTCGGCGTGTTGGTGCGGCGGAATATTGATGCCAGCAATACGGGCCATGACTGTTCCTCGTGAATTCCGTGGTGCCCGGCCTTAGCCTTGGCGTTGCTTGTGACGCGGGTCGGTGCAGATGACGCGCACCACGCCGTGACGTTTGATGATTTTGCAGTTGCGGCAGATCCGCTTTACCGATGCCATTACCTTCATGGTGATCTCCTGGTTCTTGACCGGCCGCTACCTACTTGGAGCGGAAAACAATCCTGGCGCGCGACAGGTCATAGGGCGTGAGCTCCACTGTGACCTTGTCGCCCGGAAGGATCCGGATGTAGTGCATACGCATCTTGCCCGAAATGTGGCCCAGCACCATGTGGCCATTTTCCAGCTTGACGCGGAACGTTGCGTTGGGAAGGTTTTCGATGACCTCCCCTTGCATCTGGATGACGTCGTCCTTGGACATGTTCTTCAGCGCATGGGTAGGCCCGCGGCGCCCTTGAAGTTCGCCTTCCGGAGCAGCGAGTCATACTGTTGGGACATCATGTAAGCCTGCGCCTGCGCCATGAAATCCATCGCGACGACGACGATGATCAGCAGGGACGTGCCGCCGAAATAGAAGGGCACGTTCCAGCGCATCTGCATCAGCTCGGGCAGCAGGCAGACCAGCGTGACGTAGATCGCGCCCGACAGCGTCAGCCGCATCAGGATCTTGTCGATGTAGCGCGCGGTCTGCTCGCCGGGACGGATCCCGGGCACGAAGGCGCCGCTCTTCTTCAGATTGTCCGCCGTCTCGCGGCTGTTGAACACCAGCGCGGTATAGAAGAAGCAGAAGAAGATGATCAGGCCGGAATACAGCGTCACGTACAGCGGCTGCTGCGGCGACAGGGCCGCGGCCAGGTCGCCCAGCCAGCGCATGTTCGGGTTGCTGGAAAACCAGCTGGTGACCGTCGCGGGCAGCAGGATGATCGACGAGGCGAAGATCGGCGGGATCACGCCGGACATGTTCAGCTTCAGCGGCAGGTGCGAGGACTGGCCGCCGTAGAGCTTGTTGCCCACCTGGCGCTTGGCGTAGTTCACCGTGATGCGGCGCTGGCCGCGTTCGACGAAGACCACGAAGTAGGTCACGCCCACCACCAGGGCCAGGATGAACAGCGCCGACAGGATGGACATCGAGTCCGTGCGCACCAGGTCGAGCATGCCGCCCAGCGCGCCGGGCAGGCCGGCGACGATCCCGGCGAAGATCAGCAGCGAGATGCCGTTGCCCAGGCCGCGCTCGGTGATCTGCTCGCCCAGCCACATGATGAACATGCTGCCGGTGACCAGCGTCACGATCGTGGTGAAGCGGAACAGCAGGCCCGGGTCGATGACCAGGCCGGGCTGGGATTCCAGCGCCACCGAGATGCCGATCGCCTGGAAGGTCGCCAGGAACACCGTGCCGTAGCGGGTGTACTGGGTGATCTTGCGCTGCCCGGACTGGCCTTCCTTCTTGATGGCTTCCAGCGCGGGCACCACCACCGCCAGCAGCTGCATGATGATGGCCGCCGAGATGTACGGCATGATCCCCAGCGCCAGCACGGAGAAGCGCTCCAGGGCGCCGCCGGAGAACATGTTGAACAGCCCCAGGATGCCGCCCTGGTTCTGCTGGAACAGGTCGGCCAGCGCGTCCGGATTGATGCCGGGCACGGGGATGTGGGTCCCCAGGCGGTAGACGATCAGGGCGAGCACGAGGAACAGGATGCGGCGCTTGAGGTCGCCGTATCCCGCACTGGGCTTATGTGCCTGAGCTTTGGCCACAGCCGCCCCTTACGCCAGCGATCCGCCGGCCGCTTCGATCGCGGCGCGGGCGCCGGCCGTCGCATTGATGCCGCGCAGGGTGACCTTGCGCGACAGTTCGCCGGTCTTGATGACCTTGACCGTGCGGACCAGCTCGCCCACCAGGCCGGCGGCCTTCAGGACCTGCAGATCGATTTCGTCGACCGGCAGCGCCTGGAGGTCCGACAGACGGACTTCGGCGAACAGGTGGCGGCCCAGCGGCGTGAAGCCGCGCTTGGGCAGGCGGCGCTGCAGCGGCATCTGGCCGCCTTCAAAACCGACCTTGTGGAAACCGCCCGCGCGGGACTTCTGGCCCTTGTGGCCACGGCCGGCGGTCTTGCCCAGGCCGGAGCCGATGCCGCGGCCCACGCGGCGGCGGGGGCGCTTGGCGCCTTCGGCGGGGGCGAGCGTGTTCAGTTGAGTGACGGACATCTGAATTCCTTTAGGCTTCCGAGACGGTGACCAGATAATCCACCTTGCGGATCATCCCACGGACCTCGGGCGTATCGACCAGGACGCGGCTGCTGTTCACCTTGCCCAGGCCCAGGCCGCGCACGGTGGCGCGGTGGGACTTGTGCGTGCCGATGACGGAGCGCACGAGCGTGACTTTGATTTGCTTCTGTGCCATGTCTTATCCCAGGATCTCTTCGACGGTCTTGCCGCGCTTGGCCGCGACTTCCGCGGGCGTGGAGCAGGCGCGCAGGCCGTTGAGGGTCGCACGGACCATGTTGTACGGGTTGCTCGAACCGAGGCTCTTGGCCACGACGTTGCGCACGCCCATGACTTCAAAGATCGCGCGCATCGGGCCGCCGGCGATCACGCCGGTCCCTTCCGCGGCGGGCGAGATCAGCACCGTCGAGGCGCCGTGCTTGCCGACCACGGTGTGGTGCAGCGTGCCGTTCTTCAGGGCCACCTTGAGCAGGCCGCGGCGGGCCTGTTCCATGGCTTTCTGGACGGCGACCGGCACTTCGCGGGCCTTGCCCTTGCCCATGCCGATGCGGCCGTCGCCGTCGCCGACCACGGTCAGCGCGGCGAAGCTCATGGTGCGGCCGCCCTTGACGACCTTGCTGACGCGGTTGACCGCGATCATCTTTTCACGCATGCCATCGTCGCGTTCCTGCTCCGGGGCGTGCTTGCCTTGTGCTTTAGCCATGTGATTCCCTTAGAACTTCAAGCCGGCTTCACGCGCGGCTTCGGCCAGCGCCTTGACGCGGCCATGGTAACGGAAGCCCGAACGGTCGAAGGCGACGAGTTCGATGCCGGCAGCCTTGGCCTTCTCGGCCACGCGCTTGCCGACCAGGCTGGCGGCGGCGGCGTTGCCCCCGTTGGCCTTCTGGCTGGCGAGTTCCTTGCGGACTTCGGGCTCGAGCGTCGAGGCGCTGACGAGCACGCGGTCGCCT
Source organism: Castellaniella defragrans (assembly GCF_014203015.1). Lineage (GTDB taxonomy): Bacteria > Pseudomonadota > Gammaproteobacteria > Burkholderiales > Burkholderiaceae_B > Castellaniella > Castellaniella defragrans. The sequence goes on along the minus strand of NZ_JACHIB010000011.1, from coordinate 24,245 downwards.
TCCGGCGAAATGATGTTGGCGTAGATGTGCAGATTCGTGCGATGCACCGCCAGGCGATGCACGCGCAGCTCGTGAATCTTGCGGCGGGTGGCCGCGGCACGACGCAAACGGGAAGTTTTCTTGTCCATGATTCGTCCTTGCCTGCGTGCTTACTTCTTCTTGGTTTCTTTCAGGATCACGCGTTCGTCCGCATAGCGCACGCCCTTGCCCTTGTAGGGCTCGGGTTCGCGGTAGGCGCGGATTTCAGCGGCGACCTGGCCGACGACCTGCTTGTCGGCGCCCTTGACCACGATTTCGGTCTGGGTGGGGCACTCGATCTTGATCCCGTCGGGGATGTCGTGCAGGATGTCGTGCGAGAAGCCCAGCTGCAGCTTCAGGGCGTTGCCCTGGACCTGAGCGCGGAAGCCCACGCCGACCAGGGTCAGGCGGCGTTCAAAGCCGGTGCTGACGCCCGTGACCATGTTGCTCACCAGCGCGCGCACGGTACCCGACATGGCGTTGGCCTGGCGGGAGTCGTTGGCGACGGCGAAGGTGAGCTGGCCGTCTTCCTGGGAAACCCGGACGTTGCCGTCCAGGGACTGGGTCAGGGTGCCCAGCGGGCCCTTGACGACGATCTGCCCGGCGCTGATGGTGGCTTCGACGCCTTTCGGCAGCGCGACGGGGTATTTGGCGATGCGTGACATGGTTGGAATCTCCTTATGCCACGTAGCAGAGCACTTCGCCGCCGACGCCGTTGGCGCGGGCCTTGCGGTCCGTCATGACGCCACGGGGGGTCGAGACGATCGCCACGCCCAGGCCGTTCATGACCTGGGGAATGGCGGTGCTGCTCTTGTAGATGCGCAGGCCGGGACGCGAGACGCGGTCGATGCGCTCGATCACCGGACGGCCGGCATAGTATTTCAGGGTGATTTCCAGCTCCGGCTTGGCCTGTTCGCCGCCGATGCGGAAATCCTCGATGTAGCCTTCGTCCTTCAGCACGGCGGCAATGGCCGCCTTCAGCTTGGAGGAGGGCATGGAAACCGACGTCTTGTTGACCATCTGCGCGTTGCGCACGCGGGTCAGCATATCGGCGATGGGATCGCTCATGCTCATGTGTGATTCTCCTACCAGCTGGCCTTGGTCATGCCGGGCACTTCGCCGCGCATGGCCATTTCACGCAGTTTGTGGCGCGTCAGCCCGAACTTGCTGAACACGCCGCGGGGGCGGCCCGTCACCACGCAGCGGTTGCGCTGGCGGGTGGGGTTGGCATTGCGCGGCAGCTGTTGCAGCGCCAGGCGAGCCTGATAGCGTTCTTCGTCGGTCTTGGACTGGTCGGCGATGATCGCCTTCAGCGCGGCGCGCCTGGCGGCGAACTTCTCGGCCAGCTTGGCGCGCTTGATGTCGCGATTGATGAGGGAAAGTTTTGCCACGTCAGCCCCTTAGTTGCGGAAGGGGAAGCTGAATGCGCTCAGCAGCGCCTTGGCTTCCTCGTCGGTCTTTGCGGTGGTGGTGATGCTGATGTTCATCCCGCGCACGGCATCGATCTTGTCGTATTCGATTTCCGGGAAGATGATCTGTTCTTTCACACCGATGTTGTAGTTGCCGCGGCCGTCGAAGGCCCGGCCCGATACGCCGCGGAAGTCGCGCACGCGGGGCAGGGCGACCGAGATCAGGCGATCCAGGAATTCGTACATGCGCTGGCCGCGCAGGGTGACCATGCAGCCGATCGGGTAGTCCTCGCGGATCTTGAAGCCGGCGATGGCCTTGCGGGTCTTGGTGATCACGGGCTTCTGGCCGGCGATCTTGGTCATGTCGCCGACGGCGTTCTCGATGACCTTCTTGTCGGCGACGGCTTCGGACACACCCATGTTCAGGGTGATCTTGGTGATGCGGGGAACCTGCATCACCGACTGGTAGCCGAATTTCGCCTGCAGGTCGGCAGCGACCTTGGAGCGGTAGAAATCTTGTAAACGAGCCATTTTGTGCGCGCCCCTTATGCCTTCGCGCCAACGACGGCGCCGTTGGAGCGGAAAATGCGAACCTTGGCGCCGTCCACGACCTTGACGCCGACGCGGTCGCCCTTGCCGGTTTCGGGGTTGTAGAGCGCTACGTTCGAGATGTGGATGGGCAGGGTCTTGTCGACGATGCCGCCGGGCGTGCCCGCCATGGGATTGCCCTTGGCGTGCTTCTTCACGACGTTGATGCCTTCGACCAGCACGTGGTCGGCGCCGACGCGGGCCAGCACGGTGCCGCGGCGGCTGCGGTCGCGGCCGGACAGCACGATGACTTCGTCGCCTTTGCGGATGTTTTGCATGATCGGCTCCTTACAGCACTTCGGGCGCCAGGGACACGATCTTCATGAACTTCTCGGTGCGCAGTTCGCGCGTGACCGGTCCGAAGATGCGCGTGCCGATGGGCTCGAGCTTGGCGTTGAGCAACACGGCCGCATTGCCGCCGAAGCGGATCAGCGAGCCGTCCTTGCGGCGGACGCCCTTGGCGGTACGCACCACCACGGCGTTGTAGATTTCGCCCTTTTTGACGCGTCCGCGAGGGGCCGCTTCCTTGACGGACACCTTGATGACGTCGCCAATGGCGGCATAACGGCGCTTGGAGCCGCCCAGCACCTTGATGCACATCACAGAACGCGCACCCGTGTTGTCGGCCACGTCCAGCGTGGTCTGCATTTGGATCATGATTTTTCCTGTTCCAACTTAACAACGAAGCCCGGGGCATGATCCCCGGCCACGCAGTCAGTTTTGGTCCCGTCAGGCATACTTGGCAGCCGCTTGGGTTGCCAATCGGATCGGCCAAGCACACCCTGGGTTGAAATTCGAGAACTTCCACTGCCCTGTGCGCGGCCCACGGATCCAGACGGACTCATGGCAAACCACACCCTATAGGGCAAGACGGCCATTATAGGATGCCGATGCGGACTTGGCAAGCATGGTCTGCAAAAAACCGGTACCGCCCGGGCCGGGCAGTCATGCGACGCGCGGCAGCGCGCCGTATTCGATCACCATGCGGCGGGTGCCCGGGTCGTCCGCGTCGTCCACATAGACGCGCATGCCCATGCCGATGGCGGTTTCGGTGACGGCCACCATCATCTGCACGCCGCCCGGGCTGGCCAGCAGTTCGCGCACGAAGTTGCCGCCCAGCTTCACGTAGGTGAAATCGACTTCGTGGATCTGGCGCAGGGCGTCGGGCTGCTGGTCCAGGCCGCGCAGCCCGACGTGCATGCCGGCCTGGATGACGCCCCGCGCGAAGGCCCGGAAGGCCTCGAGGTGGCGGCTCAGGCCGTAGGCGTCCAGTTCCACCGCCAGGCGCTGCAGCAGGGCGGCATCGGCGTTGCTGCAGATCTGGCGGATTTCCTCCAGGTACTGGGCGTCCAGGACGGTGGCGATCGACATGCGGATGACCAGGACGCCGTCGTGCTCGCCCAGCCAGTTCAGCGCCAGGCACAGCGCGCGCATGTCGCAGGCCGGGGACAGGCCCAGGCGCGCGGCGGCCGGCATGAAGAGGAAGCCGGACATGAGCGGCTGGTCCGGGTCGTCCTCGCGCAGGGTCAGCGCGGCCTCGTGGCGCTCGGGGATGTCGTCGCCCTCGTACTGGACGCGGCGCACGTCCAGCGACAGGCGGTCGTGATCCAGCGCCTGGGTGATCAGGGTGCGCCAGGACGCCTCGCCCATGAGCAGCTCGCCGTCCTCGTGGTCGGCGTAGGACAGGAATTCGATTTCCTCGTGGCCGGCGCTCTCGGCGCACATCAGGGCCTGGTCCAGGCGCGTCAGGATTTCCTTGGTGGTGCACTGCATGGTGTAGTCCGTCAGGGCATAGGCCCAGCGCGACAGGTTGTGGCTGTCGAGCTTGACCCGCAGCGTCTCGAGCAGCTCGCGCAGCCTCTGCACCGGACGCATGACCTCGGGGCCGCCGCCCACGGGGAACAGCACCACGAAATCGCTGCCGGTCAGCCGGGCGGGCAGGGCACGCACCTGCGGGGTTTCGTTCAGCAGCTCGATGACGCGCCGCCCCAGCAGCCGCAGCCAGTCGTCCAGCTCCTGGCGTTCGGTCTGGTTCTGCAGGCGCGCCATGTCGCGGCTGCGCACCAGCAGCACGTAGCCGCTGACCGCGCCCTGGCGCGAGTCGTCGCGCAGCATGCGCTTGAGTTCGTTGAGGAAATAGCTGCGGTTGGCCAGACCGGTCACCGGGTCGCGGTTGAGCTCGATTTCCAGCCGCTCGATGCGCGCCATCTGTTCGTCCATCGTGGGCGCGATGCGTTCGCGGACGTCGTCCATGAGCTCGGCGTCCTCGACCGGCTCGGTGCGCTTGATCTTGATCTCGGGCGCGTCGGCCACCGCGGCGGTGGCCAGCTCGCGCCGCACCCGCGCCACCAGCGCAACCACGAACAGGGCCCAGAAGGCCGCCAGCCCCAGGGCCAGCCAGGTCCATTGCTGCACGTGCGTCCAGAGCGCATCGCGCGCGGGCCCCGCATCCAGGGTCAGCCGCAGCGTGCCGACGCCGGCGACCTGGCGGGAAGCCTGGTGGGGCTGGATGTCGGCCAGGGCGGCGAACCAGCCCGGCGCGTCTCCCGCGGACCGGCCCGGGCGGCGCGACTGGAAGCCGGCGGCCGCCGGATCGTCCGGCGCGAGCGCCAGGTCGGCGTAGCGCCCCTGCTGGAAGGCCGCATCCAGCACCCGCCGGCGCGCGGCCTCGTCGGGCTGGGCGGCGACCAGCAGGGCCAGCGTGGCGGCGGCGTTTTCGCTGTCGGTCTGCAGCTGGGCGTCGAGCCGGCGCTCCATCAGGCTGGTGCCCATCGCCAGCATGCCTACAAGGATACAGGCGATGACCAGGGATGAAATCACCAGCAGCTGTCGCACGGAAGCCATCGCGTACCTTCTAGACCAGGGAAACTAACCGTATGGAACGAATCCCTGAAAGTGTATCCTGGACGCGGCATTTCCCCAAGAAACAATCACCGGCGCACGGCTGCTCTCCCAGGGCCCTAAGGGGTAACACGGATACCCAAATCAGGCAGCTTGTGTATAGTTTTAAAACAAACGTTTGAATTAATCCATGGCCACCTCCCGCTCCACCCTCACCCGCGATGCCATCCTCGACGCCGCCGAACGGCTGTTCGCCGAGCACGGGCACGACAACACGTCCATGCGTCAGATCACGCAGGCGGCGGGGGTGAACCTGTCCGCCGTGAACTACCACTTCGGCTCCAAGGACGCACTGGTCGAGGCCGTGTTCCAGCGCCGCCTGGACGCGCTGAACGACGAACGCCTGCGCATCCTGGACGACCTCGAAGCCAAGGCCGGCGGCCAGCCGCTCAAGCCGTCGGCCATCGTCGAGGCCTACTTCGGCCCCCTGGTGCGCCATGCCTGCAGCGCCGGCGCCGAGCGGCGCGCCTTCATGCCGCTGCAGTCCAGCACCATGTCCGATCCCAACGGCGCCATCAGCGCGCTGTTCGCCGCCGAACGCTCGGCGGTCGCGCACCGTTTCACCCGCGCCCTGCTGGCCTCGCTGCCCGGCGTGCCGGAAACCGAGATCGTCTGGCGCTTCCACTTCATGCTGGGCGCCACGGCCTATGCCATCATGGGCGCCGAAAGCTCCAGCCGGGCCATGAACCTGCCCGGCGACACCGGCAACATCGACGCCCAGGCGCTGCTCGGGCGCCTGATGGCCTTCCTGCTGGGCGGCCTGCGCGCCCCGCTGCCGACCGGCGCGCCGCTACCGGGAGTCCCCGCATGACCTTCCTGCTCATCCTCCTCGTCCTGCTGCTGGGTGCCGCCGCCTTCGTGCTGAGCAGCCCGGACCTGCGCATCAAGCACCTCAGCCGGCCCCTGTACCGCACCTTCCGCCGCATCCTGCCGCGCATGTCGGACACCGAACGCGAGGCCCTGGAGGCGGGCACCGTCTGGTGGGAAGGCGCGCTCTTCCGCGGCCGCCCCAGCGCGCGCGCCCTGCACGCCATCCCCGCCCCGCGCCTGTCCGAGGACGAACAGGCCTTCCTCGACAACGAGGTCGAGGCCGTCTGCGCGATGGTGGACGACTGGCGCGTCACGCGCCAGGACCTGGACATCCCCGCCGACGCCTGGGAATACATCAAGAGCCACCGCTTCTTCGGCATGATCATCCCGAAGGAATACGGCGGCCTGGGCTTCTCGGCGCTGGCGCACTCCGCCGTGGTCGCCAAGCTGTCCACGCGCTGCTCCGCGCTGTCGGTCACCGTCATGGTGCCCAATTCCCTGGGGCCGGCCGAACTGCTGCTGCACTACGGCACCGACGCGCAGAAGAACCACTACCTGCCGCGCCTGGCGCGCGGCGAGGACATCCCCGCCTTCGCCCTGACCAGCCCCTGGGCCGGCTCGGACGCCGCCGCCATCCCCGACCACGGCATCGTGTGCACCGGCCAATGGCAGGGCCGCGAGGTCCTGGGCATGCGCGTCACCTGGGACAAGCGCTACATCACCCTGGGCCCCGTCTGCACCCTGCTCGGGCTGGCCTTCCGCCTGTACGACCCCGACGGCCTGCTGGGCGACACGCCCGACCTGGGCATCACCTGCGCGCTGGTGCCGTCCGACCACCCCGGCGTGGAGATCGGCCGCCGCCACTTCCCGCTGGACGCCATGTTCATGAACGGCCCCACGCGCGGACGGGACGTGTTCATGCCGCTGGACTTCATCATCGGCGGGCCGGCCCTGGCCGGCCAGGGCTGGCGCATGCTGATGGAATGCCTGGCGGCGGGGCGCTCGATCTCGCTGCCCTCGTCCTACACCGGCATGGCCAAGCTCACCGCGCGCGCCGTGGGCGCCTACACCGTGGTGCGCGACCAGTTCCGCACCCGCATCCACAAGTTCGAGGGCATCGCCGAGGCCCTGGCGCGCATCGGCGGCCACACCTACCTGATGGACGCGGCCCGCGTCATGACGGCCGGCGCCGTGGACCTGGGCGAAAAGCCCGCCGTGGTCTCGGCCATCGTCAAATACCACGTCACCGAGCGCGGCCGCATCGTGGTCAACGACGGCATGGACATCATCGGCGGCAAGGGCATCTGCCTGGGCCCGCAGAACTTCCTGGGCCGCGCCTACCAGCAGCTCCCGGTGGGCATCACCGTCGAGGGCGCCAACATCCTCACGCGCAGCCTGATCATCTTCGGCCAGGGCGCGATCCGCTGCCATCCCCACGTGCTCGACGAGATGCGCGCGGCCCAGGCCGCCGACGCCGAACAGGGGCTGCGGGATTTCGACCGCGCCTTCTGGGGCCACGTGCGCCACACCACGGCCAATGCGCTGCGCGCCGTCGGCCACGGCTTCACGAACGCCCTGCTGGCCCGCCCCGACGCCGCCGTCGCCCCGGAAATGGCCCGCTACTACCGGCAGCTCACGCGCTTCTCGGCGGCCTTCGCCACCCTGGCCGACGTCTCCATGCTGACGCTGGGCGGCGCGCTGAAGCGGCGCGAATCGATCTCCGCCCGCCTGGGCGACATCCTGTCGCAGCTCTACCTGATCTCGGCCACGCTCAAGCGCTACCAGGACGAAGGCCGCCAGGCCGCCGACGCGCCGCTGGCGCACTGGGCGGTCCAGGACGCGTTCTGCCGCGCCCAGGACGCCTTCGCCGGCGTGCTGGCCAACTTCCCCAACCGCCCCCTGGCCTGGACCCTGCGCGCGCTGCTGTTCCCCTGGGGCCGGCCGTTCGCCGCGCCGTCCGACCGGCTCGCCATGGCCGTGGCCGACGCGATCAGCCAGCCCGGCGGCGCGCGCGACCGCCTGACGCAGGGCACCTACGTCCCCCGGAATCCGGACGAGCCCATCGGCGCCCTCGAAGCCGCCTTCGCCGCCGTGCTGGACACGCAGGCCATCGAGGCCCGCATGCGCGAATTCGAGAAGGCCGGCCGCGTGCCGGCCGCCGATCCGCGCGCCAACGTGCGCGACATGGCCGAGGCCATCCACGCGGCCGGCGGCATCACCGACGCCGAACTGGACCGCATCCGCGCGCGCAACGCGCTGCGCGACCGCGTCATCGCCGTGGACGACTTCGCCCCCGACTTCCAGGGCCCGTCGGGCACCGATGCCGCAGGAGCCCGATCCTGATGGCCTTCGTACCCGTCTACATCCTCGACGGGGCGCGCAGCCCCTTCCTCAAGGCCCGCAACGCGCCGGGCCCGTTCTCCGCGTCCGACCTGGCCGTGCAGACGGGCCGTGAACTGCTGCTGCGCCAGTCCTTCGCCGCCACGGAACTGGACGAGGTCGTGATCGGCTGCGCCGCGCCCTCGGCCGACGAAACCAACATCGGCCGCGTGATCGCCCTGCGCCTGGGCTGCGGCGACCACGTGCCCGGCTGGACGGTGATGCGCAACTGCGCCTCGGGCATGCAGGCGCTGGATTCCGCCGCCATGGGCCTGCAGACCGGCCGCCACGACCTGGTCCTGGCCGGCGGCGTGGACGCGCTGTCGCGCGCGCCGCTGCTGTTCCCCGACGAGATGGTCCATTGGCTGGCCCGGTGGAACCAGGCCCGCACCCTGGCGCAGCGCCTGCCGCTGCTGCGGCGCTTCCGCCCCTCGTACTTCAAGCCCGTGATCGGCCTGCTGAAAGGCCTGAGCGATCCGGTGATCGGCCTGTCCATGGGCCAGACCGCCGAGAACCTGGTGCACCGCTTCGGCGTGACGCGCGAACGGCTCGACGCCTACGCGGCGCAGAGCCACGCCCGCGCCCTGGCCGCGCGCGCACGCGGGGCCTTCGGCGAGATCGTGCCGCTGATCGACGCCAAGGGCACGCTGTACGCCGAGGACGACGGCGTGCGCGCGGACTCCACCCCGGAAAAGCTCGCCCGGCTCAAGCCCGTCTTCGACAAGCCCTACGGCAACATCACCGCCGGCAACAGCTCCCAGGTCACCGATGGCGCGGCGCTCCTGCTGCTCGCCTCGGAGCGCGCCGTGCGCGAGCGCGGCCTGCGGCCCGTCGCCCGCATCGTCGATGCCCAGTGGGCCGCCCTGGACCCCGCCGTCATGGGCCTGGGGCCCGTGCACGCGGCCTCGGCCATCCTGGCGCGCCACGGCCTGGGGCTGAACGATCCGGACTTGTGGGAAATCAATGAAGCCTTCGCCGCCCAGGTGCTAGGCTGCCTTGCCGCCTGGCGCGACGAATCCTGGTGCCGGGAGCACCTGGGGCGCGGCGCGCTGGGAGACCTGGACATGGACCGGCTGAACGTGGACGGTGGCGCCATCGCCCAGGGCCACCCCGTGGGCGCCTCGGGCGCGCGCATCGTGCTGCACCTGGTGCGCGCCCTGCAGGCGCGCGGCCTGCGTCGCGGGATGGCCGCCATCTGCATCGGCGGCGGCCAGGGCGGCGCCATGCTGGTCGAACTCTGCGGGCAGGAGGGCCGACATGAGCTTTGAATCCCTGGGCCTGCGCCATTTCCGCTGCGCCGTGGATCCGCAGGGCATCGCCTGGCTGACCATCGACTGCGCCGGCAGCTCCGTCAACCGCCTGTCGGGCGAGGTCCTGGCGGAACTGGGCCGCGCCCTGGACCACTTCCAGTCCGCCCCGCCCGCCGCGCTGGTGATCCGCTCGGGCAAGGCCGCCGGCTTCGTCGCGGGCGCCGACATCGACGAATTCTCGCAGCTGAACGACGCCGCCACGGCGCGCGCCTTCATCGAGCGCGGCTGGACGGTCTTCAACCGCCTGGCGGCGGTGCCCTGGCCCACGCTGGCCCTGATCCAGGGCCACTGCATGGGCGGCGGCCTGGAGCTGGCCCTGGCCTGCCGCTACCGGATCGTCGTGGACCAGCCCGACACGCGCCTGTCGCTGCCCGAGGTCATGCTGGGCATCTTCCCCGGCTGGGGCGGCATGCTGCGCCTGCCCCGGCGCGTGGGCGCGCCGCTGGCCCTGGACATGATGCTGACCGGCCGCGCGCTGGACGCGCGCCGTGCCGCGGCGGCCGGGCTGGCCGACCTGTGCGTGCCGCCCCGCCTGGCGGAGCAGTCCGCCGCGCGCCACGTCCTGTCCAGCCAGCCGGTGCGCGGCCCGAAGGGCAAGGACGCCTGGCTCAGCCACCCGATGCTGCGGCCGCTGCTGCTGCGCCAGGCCCGCAAGACCCTGGAAAAACGCGACCCGCAGGGCCACTACCCGGCCCCGCGCGCCATCCTGGAAATCTGGGCGCACCACGCCGGCGACGCGCTGGACGCGCCCGGCCTGATCGACGCCATCATCCATTCCGACACCGCCCGCAACCTGCTGCGCGTGTTCCGCATGCAGGAGCGCCTGAAATCCTTCGGCAAGGCGGGAGACCAGGCGCCCGTGCGGCACGTCCACGTGGTGGGCGCCGGCGTGATGGGCGGCGACATCGCCGCCTGGTGCGCGCTCAAGGGCCTGACCGTCACCCTGCAGGACACGGACCGCGCGCGCATCGCCCAGGCCATCGGCCGCGCCCACGCGCTGTATGCGCGCAAGATCCGGCCCGCCCGCGAAGCGCGGCTGACCGCCGACCGCCTGATCCCGGACCCGGACGGCCAGGGCATCGCCCGCGCCGACCTGGTCATCGAGGCCATCAGCGAAAACCTGGACGCCAAGCGCGGCCTGTACGCCGGGATCGAACCGCGCCTGAAGGACGGCGCGCTGCTGGCCACCAACACCTCCAGCCTGTCGCTGCAGGACCTGGGCCGCGACCTGGCGCATCCGGAACGCCTGGTGGGGATCCATTTCTTCAACCCCGTGGCGAAGATGCCCCTGGTCGAGGTCGTGGCTGCGGACGGCACGGATCCGCGCGCCCAGTCCGCCGCCTGCGCCTTCGTCGGCCGGATCGGCAAGCTGCCCCTGCCGGTGAAGAGCGTGCCCGGATTCCTCGTCAATGCCGTGCTCGCGCCCTACATGCTGGAAGCCATGCGCTGCGTGGACGAAGGCCTGCGCCCCGAGACCATCGACGCCGCGATGAAGGCCTACGGCATGCCCATGGGGCCGATCGAACTCATCGACACGGTGGGCCTGGACATCGCCCGCGACGCCGGCGCGCAGCTGACCGGGGCCGAGCCGCCGGCCTGCCTGGCGCGCCATCTGGCGCGCAACGAACTGGGCCGCAAATCCGGCCAGGGATTCTATCGCTGGCGCGAGGGCAAGCCGGTCCGCGCCGAGGCGGGCACGGCGCCGGCCGGACTGGCGCGCCGCCTGCTGCAACCCTTGATCGATGCGACCCGCCGCCAGCTGGCGGCCGGCGTCGTCGCCGATGCCGAACTCGCCAACGCGGGCGTGATCTTCGGAACGGGCTATGCACCTTACACGGGGGGACCCATGACACTCGACGACGACTGATTGCGCCCCGCAGCCGGCTCGATTCCGGCACGCCGCCACCCATACCCGGACGACGCTGCACCGCAGCGCCGCAGGGGAGTTTTTGTCCGATCCATTTGAAGGGCCGCGGCATCCGCAGCCTGGCCGGGGACTGATCAACCCCCTATTTTAACCCTAGGCCCGATGTGGTTGATCGGGCAGTACCCATCTGCAGGCATGCCTGCGCACGAAGACGATTTTTCATCCATTAGACCGGAGGTGACACGATGAAAACGCACTACACCCTCAAGACCCTGTCGGCCATGATCCTGGGCCTGGGCACCCTGGGCATCGCGCACGGCGCCGGCTTTCAGCTGCTGGAACAGAACGCCAGCGGGCTGGGCAGCGCCTACGCCGGCTCCGCCGCCAGCGGCGAGAATGCCAGCGCGACCTACTTCAATCCCGCCAGCATGACGCTGCTGCCGGGCATGAACGTCAGCGCGGGCGCGGTGGCGATCAAGCCGAGCTTCAAGTTCTCGGACGGCGGCAGCACCAATCCACTGGGCGGCAGCCCGGGCGGCGGCAACGGCGGCGACGCGGGCTCGCTGGGGGTGGTGCCCAACGCCCACTTCACCTGGCAAATGAACCCGCGCCTGTGGCTGGGCCTGAGCGTGGGCGCGCCCTTCGGCCTGATGACCGACTACGACGAAGGCTGGGTCGGCCGCTACCACTCGGAAAAATTCTCCATCGAGAGCATCAACATCAATCCGTCCATCGCCTTCAAGGCCACCGACACGCTGTCGATCGGCGCGGGCGTGAGCTACACGCACCTGGACGCGGACTACCGCAAGGCGCAATTCGTCCCCTCCATCCCGACGGGCGCGATGGGCAACCCGATCCCCCTGCCCGGCGGCGACCTGAGCGCCAAGGTCAAGGCCAAGGGCGACGGCTGGGGCTGGAACGTGGGCGTGCTGTGGCAGGCCACGCCGGATACCCGCTTCGGCCTGTCCTACCGCTCCAAGGTCAAGATCGACGCGGACGGCACCACGACTCTCCGCAACCGCAGCGTCCCGACCTCGATCGCCCTGGCGCCGGGCATGTCCATCCCCAACCCGATCGCGGGCCTGCTGCCGCTGGGCGAATACGACGCCGAGACCACGGTCGAGCTGCCCGACACCGCCATCTTCAGCGTGGTGCACCAGCTGAACGACCGCTGGACGCTGCTGGGCGACGTGTCCTGGACGGGCTGGAGCAGCATCCCGGAACTGAAGATCGAGAACAGCGGCGTCTCGAACTCCACGCTCGACCTGCGCTTCAAGGACGCCTGGCGCGTGGCCCTGGGCGCGCACTACAAGTACAGCGAGAGCTGGACCTTCAAGGGCGGCGTGGCCTGGGACCAGTCGCCGGTGCGCGACGACGCCTTCCGCCCGTCGTCCCTGCCGGACAACGACCGCTACTGGCTGTCGCTGGGCGCGCAGTACAACTTCAACAAGAACACCAGCATCGACGTCGGCTATGCCCACCTGTTCGTGAAGAGCACTTCGGTGAACAACAACTCGTCGAAGGACGCCGGCGTGCTGAAGGGCGACTACGACAGCAGCGCGGACCTGTTCGGCGTGCAGTTCTCGCACCGCTTCTGAGGACGGGGACCGTGAGCCTGGCATGAAGTTGTCGCAGTTGAAACGCCTGCCGCCGCGGTGGCGGGCGCGTGCCATGCGCACGGGCTTCAATCTCCATCCGGCCTTCCGTTCGACGGGAGGCCGGGTGGACTACGTGTCCCACGACCTGCTGCACGTGCGCGTGCGCCTGCCGCTGACGCGACGCACGCGCAACATCGTGGGCTCGATCTTCGGCGGCTCGCTGTTCGCCGTCACCGACGGCGTGCACGTGGGCATGCTGATGGCGCGCCTGGACCGGGACGCCATCATCTGGGACAAGGCCGCCGAGATCCGCTACCGCAAGCCCGCATTCCGCACGCTGTACGCGGACTTCGTCCTGACGGAAGCCGAGCTGCAGGGCATCCGCGAGGAGCTGGACCGCAAGCACGAGGTCGAGCGGGTCTATCAGGTGGACCTGAAGGACGCCGACGGCACGGTGCACACGGAAGTCCGGCGCACCATCTACCTGGCCGACAAGGCCTATTACAAACAACGCAAGCCGCGCCCCGACGCGGCGGGAGAGGCATCATCATGACCCATCCGAACACTGGAATCGATTGCGCGCGGCCCGCGCGCGGCAGCCTGCTGCGCGGCACGTTCGCCGCGCTGGCGCTGGCCGCCGCCGGCCTGTGCGCGGCGCCGCCCGCCCTGGCCCTGACCGTGGCCAACGTGGAAGTGCCGCAGCAGCAGACGGTGGCGGGCAACGACCTGGTCCTGAACGGCGCCGGGCTGCGCCAGCGCTTCGTCTTCCACGTCTACGTCGCCGCCCTGTACCGGCAGCAGCCGACGAAGGACGCCGAGACGGTCCTGAACAGCGCCGAGCCGCAGCTGCTGCGCCTGACCCTGCTGCGCGACATCAACAGCAAGGCGCTGACCGACGCGCTCAACGACGGCCTGAAGGCCAACTGCACCGAAGCCGAGCTGCGCGACATGGCCGGCACCATCGCCCATTTCGAGGACTTCATGAAGACCGGCGGCGAGGGTGCCTCGGGCGATCTGGTGGACATCGTTTTCAATCAGGGGACAGTCTCGGTATCATTCAAGGGCAAGGCTCTGGGGGAGGTCAAGGATCCCCGTTTCGCCACCGCGCTCCTGAAGGTCTGGCTGGGTGCCCACCCGGCCCAGGAATCCCTGAAAGCGGCCCTGCTGGGCCAGGAATCCAAAAGCAACTGACTGACATAAAGGAACCGCATCATGGAACGCATCTGGCTGGAACACTACCCCGAAGGAGTGCCGGCTGACATCACCGATCAGGCCGCCGCCTTCGACTCGCTGGTCGACCTGTTTGAACAAAGCTGCAGGCAGTATGCCGGCAACACGGCCTACGTCAGCATGGGTGCGTCCCTGACTTACGCGCAGACGCTGGACAAGGCCCGCGCCTTCGCGGGCTGGCTGCAGGCCCAGGGAGTGTCCAAGGGCGACCGCGTCGCGCTGATGATGCCCAACCTGCTGCAATACCCGATCTGCCTGTTCGGCACGCTGATGGCGGGCGCGACGGTGGTCAACACCAACCCGCTCTACACGCCGCACGAACTGCACCACCAGCTGGCGGACTCGGGCGCGACCACGGTGGTGGTGGCGGAAAACTTCGCCCACACCCTGCAGGAAGCCATGCCCGGCACCCCGGTCAAGCGCGTGGTGGTGACCTCGCTGGGCGAACTGCTGGGCTTTCCCAAGGGCATGATCACCGACCTGGTGGTGCGCCACGTGAAGAAAATGGTGCCGGCCTGGAACATCCCGGGCGCGCGGCGCCTGCGCGAGGTGCTGACCGAGGGCGCGCGCGCGTCCTACCGGCGCCCCGCGCTGACGCACGCCGACCTGGCGGCGCTGCAGTACACCGGCGGCACCACGGGCGTGGCCAAGGGCGCCATGCTGAGCCACGGCAATCTGGTGGCCAACGTGTGCCAGGCCTATGCCTGGGTGCGGCCCTACTGCCAGGGCGACCGCGAATGCATCGTGACGGCGCTGCCCCTCTACCACATCTTCGCCCTGACGGCGAACTGCCTGACCTTCATGCGGCTGGGCGCCAGCAATCTGCTGATCGTCAACCCGCGCGACATCCCCGGCTTCGTCAAGGAACTGGGCAAGGCCCGGTTCACCGCCCTCACCGGGGTGAACACGCTGTTCAACGCGCTGCTGAACCATCCCGATTTCGCCAGGCTGGACTTCAGTTCGCTGAACATCACGCTGGGCGGCGGCATGGCCGTCCAGGAAGCCATCGCGGAACGCTGGCTCAAGACCACCGGCAAGCCCATCGCCCAGGCCTACGGGCTGACGGAAACCTCGCCCGCGGTGACCATCAATCCGCTCGACAAGGTCGATTTCAACGGCTCGATCGGCCTGCCGGTGCCGTCCACGGACGTCGCCATCCGCAACGAAAACCGCACCATGGCGATCGGCGAATCGGGCGAGATCTGCGTCAAGGGCCCGCAGGTCACGGCCGGCTACTGGAACCGCCCCGAGGAGACCGCCAAGGTCTTCGACGCGGACGGCTGGCTGCTGACCGGCGACATCGGCTACATGAACGACCAGGGCTACGTGTTCCTGCTGGACCGCAAGAAGGACATGATCCTGGTGTCGGGCTTCAACGTGTACCCGAACGAGGTCGAGGCCGCCGCCATCGAGCACCCCGGCATCCTGGAGGCCGCGGCCATCGGCGTGCCCAGCGGCGCCTCGGGCGAGGTGGTCAAGCTCTACGTGATCCGCAAGGACCCGAACCTGACCGAAGCCGACGTGATCGCCCACTGCCGCAAGCTGCTGACGGGCTACAAGGTGCCGAAGTTCGTGGAATTCCGCGAGGACCTGCCGCGCAGCAACGTGGGCAAGATCCTGCGCAAGGAACTGCGCGACGAAAAGGCGCAGCAGCCGGCCTAGAAGCGGCGTTGACCGGCATCTCGGTCTTCGCGCTCCCCCGGTCGGAACAGGCTCCGGACAGTCCCGGCCGGGGGGCGCGCAGCCCTGACGCGGGGCGGCTGATGCAAGGCGGCGGCGGTCTCAGTAGCCCAGGGCGGCGCCGTCGGGATTGCGCGGGTCCGAGGCGCCGTACAGGATGCCGTCCTGGATCAGGATGGTCTGGGTGCGGCCCATGGCGGGTTTGACGGCGACGCGGTGGCCATAGCTGCGCAGCAGATCCAGCGTATCCGGGCTGAAACCCTTTTCCACCCGCAATTCATCGGGCTGCCATTGATGGTGGAAGCGCGGCTGGGCGGCGGCTTCGGCCGGGTTCATGCCGAAGTCGATGGCATCGACCACGGTTTCCAGCACGGTGGTGATGATGCGCGCGCCGCCCGGGCTGCCGGTGACCAGCCAGGGCCGGCCGTCGCGCAGCACCAGGGTGGGCGTCATGGACGACAGCGGCCGCTTGCCGGGCTGGATGGCGTTGGCTTCGCCGCCGGTCAGGCCGTAGACGTTGGCCACCCCCGGCTTGGCGGAGAAATCGTCCATCTCGTTGTTCAGCAGGATGCCGGTGCCGGCGGCGACGATGCCGCTGCCGAAGTTCGTGTTCAGGGTATAGGTGACGGCGACCGCGTTGCCCGCCGCGTCGGCCACGGAAAAGTGCGTGGTCTGGCTACTTTCGTAGGGCTGGGGGCGGCCCGGCCGGATGTCTGCCGCCGGCCGGGCGCGCCCGGGCAGGATGCCGGCGGCCAGCCGGCGGGCATAGGCCTTGGAGGTCAGGCCGGCCACGGGCACGGCGACGAAGTCCGTGTCGCCCAGGTATTGCGCGCGGTCGGCGTAGGCGAGCTTCATGGCCTCGGCCATGTGGTGGATCGTGCGTGCGCCGCCCGCGCCCCAGTCGGCGATGGGCCAGGTTTCCATCATGTTGAGGATCTGCGTCAGGTGGATGCCGCCGGAGCTGGGCGGCGGCATGGTCACGATCCGGTAGCCGCGGTAGTCGCCGACGATGGGCGGGCGCTCGACGGCGCGGTAGCCCGCCAGGTCCCGCGTCGTGATCAGCCCCCCGTGGCGCGCCATCTCGGCGGCGATCCGCTCGCCGATGGGGCCCCGGTAGAACGCGTCGGCCCCCTGACGCGCGATCAGGCGCAGGGACCGCGCCAGGTCGCGCTGGACCAGCGGCTCGCCCGCCCGCAGGGGACGGCCGTCGCGCCAGAAGATGGCGCGCGTCGCGGGCCAGCGGCCCATGGGTTCGGCGTTCCGCGCCAGGGCGTCGGCCAGAGTCGGGCTGACCGGGTAGCCCCGCTGCGCCAGGCGGATGGCGGGCGCCATGACGCGGGACAGGGGCAGCGAGCCCCAGCGCGCCAGGGCGTGCGTCAGGCCGGCGACCGTGCCCGGCACGCCCACCGCCAGGTGGGTGTGGAGCGAACGGCCGTCCACGACCTCGCCGCGCGCATCCAGGTACATGTCGCGCGCGGCCCGCGCCGGCGCCGTCTCGCGGAAGTCCAGGGCGTAATCGCGGCCGCTGCGCGCCTCGTGCACCATCATGAATCCGCCGCCGCCCAGGTTGCCGGCGTTGGGCAGCACCGCCGCCAGGGCGAAGCCCACCGCCACCGCCGCATCGACGGCGTTGCCACCGGCCTGCAGCATGGCCAGGCCGGCGCGCGTGGCCTGCTCCTGTTCCGACACCACCATGCCATGCCGCGCGGCGACCGGATGGAAGACGTCCAGGCCGGCATCGTAGGCCGCGGCGGCGGCGCGGGTGGCGGGTGCGGTGGCGGCCGGCGGCACCGGGCCGGCCGCGGGCGCATCGGACCGCGGGAGGGGCGCGCAGGCGGCCAGCAGGGCGAGCAGGCCCGGGCCGAGCCAGCGCGCGAGGCGCGGTTTCATGAGGGACGATTTCCCGAAGGGCGGTTTCATGGCCGTTCTCCCGATGCCGGTCCCCGCGGCCCCGGCTCGCGGGGCGGGGCGTGCGCTCGTGCGGGGTCAGGCGGCGCCGAACACGATCGGCTCGCCGGTGCGGTCGAAGGCCAGCAGCGCGCCGATCGTGCCGTACTTGATCATCTGCGTCATGCGCTGGAAGGCCTGATCGACGTCCTTGTTGTCCGGCAGGTACGCCGACTGGTCGGCCATGGCGGCCACGAACACCACCTGCCAGTCATGGCCGGTGCGGCGCGATTCCTCGACCAGCGCGTCGAAGGCGCCCAGTTCGTCCGGCGTCTTGTCCACGCACAGCACGGGCGTGAGTTCGCCGCCCTCGCCGCGCGCGTGGCGGGCCTTCTGCTCGGGCGTGGCGTCGTCGGGGATCGTGCTGGCGGCAAAGACGAACAGCAGGCGCTGCGGTTCGGGCTGCAGGCGCGCGGCCTGCAGCAGATCGTCGAAACAGGTGATGTCCATGGCGGATGGCGGCTCTTGCGTAGCTTTTGCGAAAGCCTTCATCCTACAGGATTCCGCCGGTGCGCTCGTCGATCCGGGACCGTCCGGAGCGGTCCGGACCGATGGGAGGAGCTCGGGGGACCGGCGGCCCGGCAGCACGAGGGCAGTCCGGCAGCCCGAGGGCGGCAAGGAAGCGGCAAAGAAGCGCGGCAAAGGTGCGGCCCAAGCAAAACCCCGCGCAAGGCGGGGCTGGGGGGTGCGCGGCCGGGGCCGCGCGGGGTCGAAGGGGCGGCACCCGCCTCGCGGCATGCATGCCGCCCGGCTGGGTCGGGCGCGGAACGGTCCGCAAGGACCTTCCCGCGTTCCGCCCGGCGCGGCATCAGATGATGCGCACGGCCTCGACCAGGCGCACCACCGTCCAGGACTTGGACTTGGAGATGGGGCGGCCTTCGGCGATTTCCACGGTGTCGCCTTCGTTGTACTGGTTGGCTTCGTCGTGCGCCTTGTACTTTGCGGTGCGGTTGACGAACTTGCCCAGCACGGGATGCTTCACGCGGGTCTGGACGCTGACGACGACCGTCTTGTCCATCTTGTTGCTGACGACCTTGCCGACCAGCGTGCGCTGACGCTTGGTGGTGTCTTTCTGGGTTTCGGTGGTCATGTTACTTTCCTGCGTTCTCAGTCATGATGGTGCGGATGCGCGCGATGTCGCGGCGCACCTTGCCCAACTGGCTGGTGTTGGAAAGCTGCTGGGTGGCACGCTGCATGCGCAGGTTGAATTGTGCCTTCAGCAGGCTCTCGAGCTCGGTCTGGAGCCCGGCGGCATCCTTGGCGCGCAGTTCACTGGCTTTCATATCCTGATCTCTCCTAGGCGCCCACGCGGCGCGACACGAAGGTCGTGCTGATGGGCAGCTTGGCGGCGGCCAGGCGGAAGGCCTCGCGCGCGAGTTCCTCGCTCACGCCTTCCATTTCGTACAGCACCTTGCCGGGTTGAATTTCCGCGACCCAGAATTCCGGGTTGCCCTTGCCGTTACCCATCCGGACTTCGGCGGGCTTCTGCGAAATGGGCTTGTCCGGGAAGATCCGGATCCAGATGCGGCCGCCGCGCTTGATGTGGCGGTTGATGGCACGACGGGCGGCTTCGATCTGGCGGGCGGTCAGGCGGCCACGGCCGGTGGCCTTCAGACCGAACTCGCCGAAGGAAACCTGGGCGCCGCGCGTGGCCAGGCCGGTGTTGCGGCCCTTTTGTTCCTTGCGGTACTTCCTGCGAGAGGGTGACAGCATGTTTATTCTCCTTCAGGCGCCGGAGCGGCCGAGGCGGCATCGCGGCGCGGACCGCGGCCACGGCCGCGGTTGTCGCCCGGGCGGCCGGGGCGATCGCCACGCGGCGCACGGCGCGGACGGCGTTCTTCATCGCGCGGGGCGGCGGTTTCCGGGGGCATTTCGCCGTTGGGCAGCATGTCGCCCTTGTAGACCCAGACCTTGACGCCGATGATCCCGTAGGTCGTCTGCGCTTCCGAGAAGCCGTAGTCGATGTTCGCGCGCAGGGTGTGCAGGGGCACACGGCCTTCGCGGTACCATTCGGTGCGGGCGATCTCGATGCCGTTCAGACGGCCCGAGGACATGATCTTGATGCCCTGGGCGCCCAGGCGCATGGCGTTCTGCATGGCGCGCTTCATGGCGCGGCGGAACATGATGCGCTTTTCGAGCTGCTGGGTGATCGAGTCGGCGATCAGCTGCGCGTCGGTTTCCGGCTTGCGGATTTCCTCGATGTTGACGTGCACGGGCACGCCCATCAGGCGCTGCAGGTCGGCCTTCAGCGTCTCGATGTCCTCGCCGCGGCGGCCGATCACCACGCCCGGACGGGCCGAGTACACGGTGATGCGGGCGTTCTTGGCGGGGCGCTCGATGACGACGCGGCCCACGGAAGCCGATTTGAGTTTCTTCTTCAGGTATTCGCGCACGCGGATGTCCTCGGCGAGCATGCTGCCGTAGACCTTGTCGTTCGCGTACCAGCGAGAAGTCCAGTTGTGGTTGACCGCGAGGCGGAACCCAATCGGGTGAATTTTCTGTCCCATTGCGACTCCTTACGCCCCGACCTTGACCACGATGTGGCAGGTCTGCTTTTCGATGCGGTTGCCGCGGCCCTTGGCGCGCGCGGAGAATCGCTTCATCGACTGGGCCTTGTCGACGTAGATCGTGGTGACCTTGAGCTCGTCGATGTCGGCGCCATCATTGTGTTCGGCATTGGCGATGGCCGATTCCAGCGCCTTTTTCAGGATGCCGGCGGCCTTCTTGGGGCTGAACGTCAGGATGTTGAGGGCGTGCGCCACGGACTTCCCACGGATCAGGTCCGCCACCAGGCGGGTCTTCTGCGCGGAAATATGGACGCCGCGGATGACTGCGGTAGTTTCCATGGCTTACCTCTTGGCCTTCTTGTCCGCCGCGTGCCCCTTGAAGGTGCGCGTCAGGGCGAATTCGCCGAGCTTGTGGCCGACCATGTTCTCGTTGATATAGACGGGAACGTGCTGGTGGCCGTTGTGCACGGCAATCGTCAACCCAATGAACTCGGGCAGGATGGTGGAACGGCGCGACCAGGTCTTGATCGGCTTCTTTTCTTTGCCCCCGACGGCGGCATCGACCTTCTTGATCAGATGCGCATCGACGAACGGGCCTTTCTTGATCGAACGTGACATAGTGTTCGCCCCTTATTTGCGCTTGCGGCGAGAGACAATCATATTGTCCGTCCGCTTGTTACGACGGGTCCGGTAGCCCTTGGCGGGAGTACCCCACGGGCTGACGGGTTCGCGGCCTTCGCCGGTGCGGCCTTCGCCGCCGCCGTGCGGGTGATCCACCGGGTTCATGGCGACGCCACGGACCGTCGGGCGCACACCGCGCCAGCGCACCGCGCCGGCCTTGCCGATCTGGCGCAGGCTGTGATCGCCGTTGCCGACTTCGCCGATGGTGGCGCGGCAGTCGATGTGGACGCGGCGGACTTCGCCGGAGCGCAGGCGGACCTGGGCGTAGACGCCTTCGCGGGCCATCAGCACGGCGGACGCGCCGGCCGAGCGGGCCAGCTGCGCGCCCTTGCCCGGCTGCATCTCGATGCAGTGGATGGTGGAACCGACCGGGATGGCGCGGATGGGCAGCGTGTTGCCGGCACGGATCGGCGCTTCCAGGCCGGAGACGACCGTGGCACCGACTTCCAGACCGCGCGGGGCGATGATGTAGCGGCGCTCGCCATCGGCGTAGCACAGCAGCGCGATGTGCGCCGTGCGGTTCGGATCGTATTCCAGGCGCTCGACCTTGGCGACGATGCCGTCCTTGTCGCGGCGGAAATCGACGACGCGGTAGTGCTGCTTGTGGCCGCCGCCGCGATGGCGCACGGTGATGTGGCCGTTGTTGTTGCGGCCGGAATTGCGCGATTGCGGTTCGAGCAGGGGGGCGTAGCCCGGGCCCTTGTGCAGTTCAGGGTGCACGACCTTGATCATGCCCCGGCGACCGGCGGACGTGGGCTTGACTTTGACCAGCGGCATTTAGTTCACCTCCGTAAAGTCGATTTCCTGCCCGGCCTTGAGCGAGACATAGGCCTTGCGTTCGTTGCGGCGACGACCCATGAAGCGGCCGAAGCGCTTTTCCTTGCCCTTGCGGTTGGCGACCTGCACGGATTCGACCTCGACCTTGAACAGCAGTTCGACGGCGGCCTTGATCTCCGGCTTGGTGGCGTCGGCGACGACGCGGAAAGCGACCTGGTTGTTCTTTTCGGCGATCATCGTGGACTTTTCGGTCACGACGGGCGCCAGAATGACTTGCATCAGACGTTCGGCATTCATCCCAGCAACTCCTCGAGTTGGGCGATCGCCGGCTTGGTGATCAGCACTTTCTTGTAGTGGACCAGGGACAGCGGATCGGCGTAGCGCGTTTCGATGACCGCCACGTGGGGCAGGTTGCGCGTCGCGAGATAGACGTTTTCGTCCAGCGCATCGGTGATGATCAGGACGGGTTCGGCGATGCCCAGACCCTTGAGCTTGGCCGCGGCCAGCTTGGTCTTCGGGGCGTCGAGGGTGAAGTTCTCGACCACGGCCAGGCGGTCTTCGCGGACCAGCTGCGAGAAGATCGCGCGCAGACCGGCGCGGTACATCTTCTTGTTGACCTTGTGGCTGAAGTTTTCGTCCGGCGAATTCGGGAAGGCGCGGCCACCCCCACGCCAGATCGGCGAGGAAGTCATCCCGGAACGGGCGCGGCCGGTGCCTTTCTGGCGCCAGGGCTTCTTGGTGGAGTGTTTGACCGTCTCGCGGTTCTTCTGGGCGCGGTTGCCCATGCGGGCATTGGCCTGGTAGGCCACGACGATCTGGTGCACCAGGGCTTCGTTGAAGTCGCGGCCGAAGATCTCGTCGGCGGCGGCCACGGTGGCCGAGGACTGGCCCTGATCATTCAGGAGCTTGAGTTCCATGATTAGGCTCCTTTCTTGGGCGTCGCCTTGACGGCGGGGCGCACGACGATGTCGGCGTTCTTGTGGCCGGGGACGGCGCCCTTCACCAGCAGCAGGCCGCGCTCGGCGTCCACGCGCACGACGTCCAGGTTCTGGACGGTGCGGGTGACGTCACCCAGGTGGCCGGACATTTTCTTGCCGGGGAAGATGCGGCCCGGGTCCTGGGCCTGGCCGATGGAGCCCGGCACGCGGTGCGAGCGCGAGTTGCCGTGCGAGGCGCGCTGCGAACCGAAGTTGTGGCGCTTGATGGTGCCCGCGAAGCCCTTGCCGATGGTGGTGCCGGTGACGTCGACCTGCTGGCCGACCTCGAACACGGATTCCACGGCGACCACGGCGCCGGCCGTGAATTCGGCGGCGCGGGCGGGATCCAGGCGGAATTCCTTCAGGATGGAGCCGGCTTCGATGCCGGCCTTGGCGTAGTGGCCGGCCTGGGCCTTGGCCACGCGGGAAGCGCGACGCTCGCCGTAGGCGAGCTGGACCGCCGCATAGCCGTCGATTTCAGGCGTCTTGACCTGGGCGACGCGGTTGTTGGACACGTCCAGCACCGTGACCGGGATGGATTCGCCTTCCTCGGTAAAGATGCGGGTCATGCCAACCTTGCGCCCCACGAGCCCGAGCCGCCAGGCGGCGGGCGTAGGTGTCGAATTCGACATTGTTTTCTCCGGGGGGTGTTTCCCCACAGTTTTCGATCCCGACTGCGATTGGCCGGGGCTGTGATCTTTCGCCATCGACCCCGCCTAAAAGGCGAAAATGGATGACGAAGCCCTTGATTCTAGCATGAAAAAAGCGCCCTGCCTAGAGGCAGGGCGCTTCGGTCCGGACGGGGCCGCGGGGCGGCCCGGGCGGAATTACTGCAGCGCGATCTCGACGTCCACGCCGGCCGGCAGATCCAGACGCATCAGGGCGTCCACGGTCTTGTCGGTGGGATCGACGATGTCCATCAGACGCTGGTGCGTGCGCATCTCGAACTGATCGCGCGAGGTCTTGTTGACGTGCGGCGAGCGCAGCACGTCGTAGCGGCGGATGCGCGTGGGCAGCGGCACGGGACCGCGGACCACGGCGCCGGTGCGCTTGGCCGTATCGACGATCTCGGCGGCGGACTGGTCGATCAGCTTGTAGTCGAACGCTTTCAGGCGGATGCGGATTTTCTGGCTTTTCATGGGAATCCCTAAAGAACGAGAGGGGCGGGGGGAATGCCCCCCCGCCGATCCATCAATTACTTGATGATTTTGGCGACGACGCCGGCGCCTACGGTACGGCCGCCTTCGCGGATGGCAAAGCGCAGCCCCTCTTCCATGGCGATCGGCGCAATCAGGCTCACCGTCATCGACACGTTGTCGCCCGGCAGCACCATTTCCTTGTCGGCCGGCAGCTCGATCGTGCCCGTCACGTCCGTCGTGCGGAAGTAAAACTGCGGACGATACCCCTTGAAGAACGGCGTGTGACGCCCGCCCTCTTCCTTGGACAGAATGTAGACTTCGGCCGTGAAGTCCGTGTGCGGGTGGATCGAGCCGGGCTTGGCCAGCACCTGGCCGCGCTCGACTTCCTCGCGCTTGGTCCCGCGCAGCAGAATCCCCACGTTGTCGC
>NZ_JACHIB010000010.1 GCF_014203015.1 Castellaniella defragrans | reverse complement strand
TCCACACACCGCTGATCCCTACTGCTTCATCGCCGGGGCAGCCTGCGCACCCAAAAATCGCTTCAGCAGGTTTGCTGAAGAAATCTTCGGGCTAGCTCGGCCGCTTCGCTTTTGATGTACTGCGCCTCATGCGACCCGCCTGCGAGGGGGGGCGGAGACATCCCAGCGAGGAGACCATGAGCAACCGCTACTCGATTTTCAGCCTGATCCGCAACGGGCTGAGCCATCATGAAAACTGGGGCCGGGCATGGCACAGCCCGGAGCCCAGGAAGGAATACGACGTCGTCATCGTCGGCGCCGGGGGCCACGGGCTGGCCACCGCGTACTACCTGGCCAAGGTCCACGGCGTGCGCAACGTGGCCGTGCTGGAAAAGGGCTGGCTGGGCGGCGGCAACACCGCGCGCAACACGACCATCGTGCGCTCCAACTATCTCTGGGACGAGTCCGCGCAGCTCTACGAGAAGGCCATGCAGCTCTGGGAAGGCCTGTCCCAGGACCTGAACTACAACGTCATGTTCAGCCAGCGCGGGGTCATGAACCTGGCCCACACCCTGCAGGAAGTGCGCGACACCCAGCGGCGCATCAACGCCAACCGCTACAACGGCGTGGACGGCGAATGGCTGACCCCGGCGCAGATCAAGACCATCGTCCCCAACATCAACCTGGACAGCCGCTATCCCGTGCTGGGCGGCTCGTTCCAGCGGCGCGGCGGCGTGGCGCGCCACGACGCCGTGGCCTGGGGCTTCGCCCGCGCCGCCGACCGGCTGGGCGTGCACATCATCCAGAACTGCCCCGTCACCAACATCCGCAGGAAGGACGGCGCGGTCGAGGGCGTGGACACCGGCAAGGGCTTCATCAAGGCGAAGAAGGTCGCCGTGGTGGTGGCCGGCCATTCCAGCGTGCTGGCCGACATGGCCGGCATCCGCCTGCCGATCGAAAGCCATCCGCTGCAGG
Source organism: Castellaniella defragrans (assembly GCF_014203015.1). Taxonomy (GTDB): domain Bacteria; phylum Pseudomonadota; class Gammaproteobacteria; order Burkholderiales; family Burkholderiaceae_B; genus Castellaniella; species Castellaniella defragrans. Next base: position 161,521 of record NZ_JACHIB010000010.1, on the reverse strand, counting down.
CGCTGGTGTCCGAGCCGGTCAAGCCCTGCATCCACACCGTCATCATGTCCAACGCCGTGCACGCCTACATCAGCCAGTCCGACAAAGGCGACCTGGTGATCGGCGCCGGCATCGACCAGTACCTGGGCTACGGCCAGCGCGGCAGCTTCCAGAGCATCGAGCACACGCTGCAGGCCATCGTCGAGATGTTCCCCTCGCTCAGCCGCGTGCGCATGAACCGCCAGTGGGGCGGGATCGTCGACGTCTCGCCCGACGCCTGCCCGATCATCAGCAAGACCGGCATCAAGGGCCTGTATTTCAACTGCGGCTGGGGCACGGGCGGCTTCAAGGCGACGCCGGGCTCGGGCTGGGTGTTCGCCCACACGGTGGCGCATGACGAGCCGCATCCTCTGAACAAGGCCTTTTCCATCGACCGCTTCTACAGCGGCCACCTGATCGACGAGCACGGCGCCGCGGCCGTGGCCCACTGAGGAGACATCATGCTGCAGATCCAATGCCCCTGGTGCGGCGAGCGCGCCGAGAGCGAATTCAGCTATGGCGGCGAGGCCGGCATCGTCCGGCCCGTGGACAACGAATCGATGGACGACCGGCAATGGGGCGACTACGTCTTCATGCGCCGCAACACCTGCGGGCCGTTCCGCGAACAGTGGGTGCACGCCCACGGCTGCCGCCGCTGGTTCATCGCCGAGCGCGACACGCGTTCCTATGAATTCCAGCGCTACGAAACCTTCGGCCAGAACCAGGAGACGACATGAACCAGCCCTGCCGTCTGCCCCAGGGGGGGCGAGTGCGCCGCGGCGTCCCGGTGAATTTCACCTTCAATGGCAAGGCCTACGCGGGCTTCGAGGGCGACACCCTGGCCTCGGCGCTGCTCGCCAACGGCGTGCACTTCGTGGCGCGCAGCTTCAAGTACCACCGCCCGCGCGGCATCCTCACCGCCGGCGTCGAGGAGCCGAACGCCATCGTGCAGCTGGAAAGCGGCCCCTACACCGTGCCCAACGCGCGCGCCACCGAGGTCGAGCTCTACGAGGGCCTGCGCGCCACCAGCGTGAACGCCAAGCCCGACATCGAGCACGACCGCATGGCCGTCATGCAGCGGTTCGCGCGCTTCATTCCGGCCGGCTTCTACTACAAGACCTTCATGTGGCCGCGCAGCTGGTGGGGCAAGTACGAGGAACGCATCCGCGACGCCGCCGGCCTGGGCTCGGTGCCCGACACCCCGGACCCCGACCGCTACGAGAAGCGCTACGCCCATTGCGACGTGCTGGTCGTGGGCGCCGGGCCGGCGGGCCTGGCCGCGGCCTGCGCGGCCGCGCGCAGCGGCGCGCGCGTCATGCTGGTGGACGACCGCGGCGAGGCCGGCGGCAGCCTGCTGTGGACCGAGGAGATCATCGACGGCAAGCCGGCGGCCGAATGGGTGGCCGGGCGCGTGGCCGAGCTGTCCGCGCTGCCGGACGCGCGGGTGCTGATGCGCACGACCGCCTTCGGCTACCAGGACCACAACCTGGTCACCGCCTGCGAGCGGCTGCACGACCACCTGCCGATCCGGCAGCGCGCCGGCACGCGCGAGCGCGTCTGGAAGATCCGCGCGCGCCACGTCGTGCTGGCCACCGGCGCCCACGAGCGTCCGCTGGTCTTCGGCAACAACGACCTCCCCGGCATCATGCTGGCCGGCGCCGTGTCCGCCTGCCTCCATCGCTACGGCGTGCTGCCCGGCCGCCGCGCCGTGGTGTTCACCAACAACGACAGCGCCTACCAGTGCGCGATCGACCTCAAGCGCCAGGGCGCCGAGGTCACCGTCGTCGATCCGCGCGTGGCGAGCGAGGGCACCCTGCCGGGCGAGGCGGTCCGGCTGGGGATTCCCGTGATCCACCAGGCCGTGGTCGCCGAGGCGCGCGGCGGCAGGCACGTCGCCGGCGTGCGGCTGCGCGGCCTGGGCGCGCGCCTGCCCGAAGGCGCGGACACGCTCGCCTGCGACCTGCTGGCCGTGTCCGGCGGCTGGAACCCGGTGGTCCACCTGTACGCGCAGTCGCGCGGCAAGCCGCGCTGGTGCGAGGAGCGGGCGTGCTTCGTGCCCGGCGAGCCGGCCCAGCCGCAAGGCAGCGCCGGCGCGGCCAACGGCGACTTCGGCCTGCAGGAGGCGCTGGACGGCGGCGTGCGGGCCGGCCTGGCGGCGGTCGCGGGGCTCGCCTCGGTCCGGCCGGCCGAGGCGCCGGCCTGGTCGGCGCGGCCCGTCCGGTCTTCCCCCCTGATGCCCCTGTGGTCGGTCGACAAGGGCGAACGGGCCAGCCGCGGCCCCAAGCAGTTCATCGACTACCAGAACGACGTCTCGGTGTCCGACATCCTGCTCGCGGTGCGCGAGGGCTACCATTCGGTGGAGCACGTCAAGCGCTACACGGCGATGGGCTTCGGCACCGACCAGGGCAAGCTGGGCAACATCAACGGCATGGCGGTGCTGGCCGAGGCGCTCGGGCAGAGCATCCCCGAGACCGGCACCACCACCTTCCGTCCCAACTACACGCCGGTGAGCTTCGGTGCCATCGCCGGGCGCGAGCTGGGCGACTGCTTCGATCCGGTCCGCAAGACCTGCCTGCACGACTGGAACGTGGAGCACGGCGCGGTGTTCGAGGACGTGGGCAACTGGAAGCGCGCCCACTACTATCCGAAGCCGGGCGAGGACATGCACGCCGCCGTGCGGCGCGAATGCCTGGCGGTGCGCAACGCCGTCGGCCTGCTGGACTACAGCACGCTGGGCAAGATCGACGTGCGCGGCCCCGACGCGGTGGAATTCCTCAACCGCCTGTACGTCAATTCCTGGACCAAGCTGCAGCCCGGCCGCTGCCGCTACGGCCTGCTGCTCGACGAGAACGGCATGGTCATGGACGACGGCGTCAGCATCCGGCTGGCCGAGGATCATTTCCTGCTCACCACCACCACCAGCGGCGCCGCGCGCATCATGAGCTGGATGGAGCGCTGGCTGCAGACGGAATGGCCCGACCTGCGGGTCTACCTGACCTCGGTGACCGACCAGTACGCCGTCGCCACCGTGACCGGGCCGCAGGCGCGCAAGGTGCTGAGCGCCGTGTGCGACGGCATCGATTTCGGCAACGAGGCCTTCCCCTTCATGAGCTTCAGGGAAGGCACCATCGACGGCGTGTTCGCCCGCGTGCTGCGGGTCAGCTTCTCCGGCGAACTGTCGTACGAAATCTACACGCCGGCCAACATGGGCCGCCACGTCGCCGAGCGGCTGATGCGGGCCGGCGAGCCCTATGGCATCACGCCCTACGGCACCGAGACCATGCACGTGCTGCGCGGCGAGAAGGGCTACATCATCGTCGGCCAGGATACCGACGGTTCCGTCACGCCCATGGACCTGGGCATGGGCGGGATGGTCGCCAGGAACAAGGACTGCCTGGGCAAGCGTTCGCTCATGCGCAGCCATACGAACGGCGCCGGACGCAAGCAGTTCGTCGGCCTGCTGGCCGACGACCCGGCCTGCGTCCTGCCCGAAGGCGGCCAGATCCTGCAGGGTCCCACCCAGGCCGCCATCGCGCCCATGTTCGGCCACGTGACGTCCAGCTACATGAGCCCGGTCCTGGGCCGCTCGATCGCCCTGGCCCTGCTGAAGGACGGCCAGGAGCGGATGGGCCAGTCCGTCACCGTCGCCACCGCCGACGGCCGCTTCATGCCGGCGCGCGTCTGCAGTCCCGTGTTCTATGACCCCGAAGGAGCCCGTCAGAATGTCGAGTGAAACCCTCCAACAGCAGACCCCGCTGGCGGGCCTGTACGCCGACTTCGGCCAGCCGCTGCGGCACGGCTCCGCCGGGCAGGTCCTTTTGAACGAACTGCCCCTGGTCGGCCTGGCGAACCTGCGCGCCGATCCCGGCTCCGGCGCGATCCTGGACGCCTTGCGTTCCGGCCTGGGGCTGGATCTGCCGCTCGTGCCCAACACCGTGGCGCAGGGCCGGGATGCGATGGCGCTGTGGCTGGGCCCCGACGAATGGCTGCTGCGGGCGCCATCCGGCGCCCCGGCCGACCTGGCCGCGCACGTGGAGGCCGCCCTGGCGGGCCACTGGTTCGCCGTCACCGACCAGACCAGCGGCCATTCCGTGGTGCGGCTGCGCGGGCCCGGCGCGCGCGACGTGCTGAACGCGGGCTGCCCGCTGGACCTGCATCCCCGCGTCCTCACGCTCGGCCAGTGCGCCCAGTCCCATTTCTTCAAGGCGAGCGTGCTGCTGCGCCCGCTGGACGGACATGGGGACGGCTGGGAGCTGATCGTGCGCCGCAGTTTCGCCGACTACGTCGTGCGCATGCTGCTGGATGCGATGCGGGGGTAAATCCTGGCCTCCGGGGAGTCTCTCGCGGGCTCTCCGATCTCGCCAGGGCGGGAAATGTCACGCGTCGCGCCGCAGCTCGAATGAGTCGAACAGCGCCGCCAGCGTGTCGGCGACCGCCGCGCCGGGCCAGTCGCGCAGGGATGGGCCGCGGACGTTGAGGGCCTCGTCCGCGCAGCCCTGCGGACGGAACACCTGCACCGCGTAGCGCCGCACCCCCATGTCCGCCAGCCGCCGCCCCAGCGCCAGCAGGCCGTCGGCGTCGATCAGGTCGGGGTGGGCGGTGGTGCGGCACTCGAAGGCGGCGCCGCCGTCGAGCAGCGCCCGCAGGCTGGCCAGGGCGGGCGCGCCGCTGCCGGCCACCCGGGTGACCCGGGCGTAGTCGTCGAAATCCGCCTTGATGTCCAGGCCGACCCAGTCCACGTCGGGCAGTACCTGCGCCAGGCGGCGCGGGTGGGTGCCGCCGGTGTGCAGGCCGATCTGGTAGCCCATCGCCCGCACCTGGGCGATGGCCGCGCCCAGGCCCGGATCCATGGTGGGCTCCCCGCCGCTGAAGACCACGCCGTCGATCAGCCCCACCCGCCGCCGCAGGAAGGCCAGGATGTCGTCCCAGTCCAGCGGACTGCCGGCCGTGCGCGGCTGCAGGTGCGGGTTGTGGCAATAGCCGCAGCGCCAGGGGCAGCCCTGCACGAAGACCACGGCCGCCAGCCGGCCGGGGAAGTCCGTGGCGGTGAAGGGGACGAGCCCGCCGGCCTTCAGGCGCGGGGCGGGGCCGCGCCCGGCCCGGATGCGGACCGGGACGCGGGCGTGCGGCGGGGGAAGGAGATCGGCGTGCATGTCGGGCGGGGGCGTCCTGCGGCGGGGAGTGCGGTGTGCCTGCCTCAGGCGGCCTGCCGGACGGGCGCCTGGCCGGTGCGCCGTTCGACGAAGAAGCGGCGTTCGTGGAATTCGCCCTTCTTGCCGATGTTGAAGGACGACATGGGACGGTGGTAGCCCATGACGCGGGTCCAGATTTCGCAGGGCTGGCGTTCGGCGTCGTTCAGGGTGACGGGGGTCGGGTTCATGGAATGCTCCTGTTGAGGGTGGGTGAAAAAAAGGGCAATCGGCGCGTGGCGGATCAGGCCGCCGCCACCTGCGCGGCCGCATCGGCCGCAGCCGCGGCCGGCGCATCAGCCGTGGCCGCCCGCCGCTTGCGGGCGATCAGCTCGTCGTCGCAGTGCGGGCAGAAGTCGTGCCGGCCCGGCAGGTAGCCGTGCCTGGGGCAGATGGAAAACGTCGGCGTGACCGTGATGTAGGGCAGCGAGAAGCGGCCGAGCGTGCGGCGCACCAGCTCGCGGCAGGCGTCGGCCGAGGACAGCGGCTCGGTCATGTACAGATGCAGCACGGTGCCGCCGGTGTACTTGCGCTGCAGTTCGTCCTGGCGCTCCAGGGCCTCGAAGGGGTCGTCGGTGAAGCCCACCGGCAATTGCGACGAGTTGGTGTAGTAGGGCATGTCCGGCGTGCCGGCCTGCAGGATGTCCGGCCAGCGGGCGCGGTCTTCCTTGGCGAACCGGTAGGTCGTGCCCTCGGCCGGAGTGGCCTCCAGGTTGTACATGTGGCCGGTGGCCTCCTGGAATTCGACCATGCGGGCGCGCACGTGATCCAGCAGGCGCACGGCGAAGGCGTGGCCCCAGGGGCTCGTCAGGTCGTGCGCGTCCGCGGTGAAATTGCGGATCATCTCGTTGATGCCGTTGACCCCCAGCGTGGAGAAGTGGTTGCGCAGGGTGCCCAGGTAACGGCGCGTGTAGGGGAACAGGCCGTTGTCCATGTGCTCCTGGATCACGCGGCGCTTGATCTCCAGGCTGTCGCGGCCCAGTTCCAGCAGTTCGTCCAGGCGGGCCATCAGGCCGGCCTCGTCGCCGGCATGCAGGTAGCCCAGGCGCGCGCAGTTGATCGTCACCACCCCCAGCGATCCGGTCTGCTCGGCCGAGCCGAACAGGCCGTTGCCGCGCTTGAGCAGCTCGCGCAGGTCCAGCTGCAGGCGGCAGCACATGGAGCGGATCATGTTCGGCTTGAGTTCCGAATTGATGAAGTTCTGGAAGTAGGGCAAGCCGTACTTGGCGGTCATCTCGAACAGCCGTTCGGCGTTGGGGCTGTGCCAGTCGAAGTCGGGCGTGATGTTGTAGGTGGGGATGGGGAAGGTGAAGGCGCGCCCGCGCGCGTCGCCGGCCATCATGACCTCGATGTAGGCGCGGTTGATCATGTCCATCTCGGCCTGCAGCTCGCCGTAGGCGAAGGGCATTTCCTCGCCGCCGATCACCGGCACCTGCTCGCGCAGGTCCTCCGGGCAGACCCAGTCGAAGGTCAGGTTGGTGAACGGCGTCTGGGTGCCCCAGCGCGAGGGCACGTTCAGGTTGAAGATCATTTCCTGGATGCACTGGCGCACCTGGCCGTAGTCCATGGCGTCCTTGCGGACGAAGGGCGCCATGTAGGTGTCGAAGGAGCTGAAGGCCTGCGCGCCGGCCCATTCGTTCTGCAGCGTGCCCAGGAAGTTGACGATCTGCCCCACGGCGCTGGACATGTGGTGCGGCGGGCCGGACTCGATCTTGCCGGGCACGCCGTTCAGGCCTTCGTTCAGCAGGGTGCGCAGCGACCAGCCGGCGCAATAGCCCGACAGCATGTCCAGGTCGTGGATGTGCAGGTCGCCCTGGCGGTGCGCCTGGCCGACGGTCTCGGGGTAGACGTGGCTGAGCCAGTAGTTGGCGATCAGCTTGCCCGAGGTGTTCAGGATCAGGCCGCCCAGCGAATACCCCTGGTTGGCGTTGGCGTTGACGCGCCAGTCCTGCTGGCGCAGGTATTCGTCGATGGAGCGGATCACGTCCACGTGCGGGACGGGGCGGGCGGCCCGGGCGTGGGCCGCACTCTGGATCGGGGTGGGGTTCATCCTGGATATCTCTATATATTGTGTACAGACGAATCGTAAACACAATATATGGTGGTATCAAGGCATCCGGCGTCTTTTTTTGATAGGCTTGATGAAAGTCAAGAACAGCAGGCCCGGGCGCGGGGCCGTGCGCGCGCCCGGGCCGGGCATGCTCCGGCCGGGGCCGGGTCGTTCAGGTCTTCCTGCGGGTCCCGCCGCCGAGCGCCGCCTTCGACAGCCGGTCCAGCAGCAGCGCCACCGCCACGATCGCCAGGCCCGCGCGCAGCCCCAGGCCCATCTCCATGCGCGTCAGGCCGCGGGTGACCTCGGCGCCCAGGCCGCCCGAGCCGACCAGGCCGGCCAGCACCACCATCGCCAGCGACAGCAGGATGCACTGGTTCAGGCCCACCAGCAGCGTGGGCATGGCGGCCGGGACCTCGATCTTGAACAGCACGGTGCGCGGCGGCGCGCCCAGCGCCTGGCCGAGTTCCAGCAGGTCCCCGGGGATCTGATCGAACGCCAGCGTGGTCAGCCGCAGCATCGGCGGGATGCCGTAGACGATGGTGGCGATGATGGCCGGGACGCTGCCCAGGCTGAAGAGGATCACGGCCGGGATCAGGTACACCCAGGGCGGCACGGTCTGCATGATGTCCAGGATGGGACGCAGCACGGCCGCGAGGCGCGGGTGGCGGGACGCCAGCACGCCCAGCGGGAAGGCGATCGCCACCGACAGGGCGACGGCGACCGAGACCAGGGTGATCGTCTGCATGGCTTCCTGCCACAGGCCCACGCCCCAGCAGAAGCCCAGCGCCAGGGCCGTGACGGCGGCCGGCCGCCGGCCCAGGGTCCACAGGGCCAGTCCCGCGGCCGCGAGGATCAGGCCCCAGGGCGGCAGGATCAGCAGCAGCGCCGTGGCGCCGTCCAGGACGGCCTGGATGACGTCGCTGATGAAGGCGAAGAGCGGATGCCAGTGGGTGTTCAGCCAGTCCACCGCCGGGGTCAGGAAGGCGCCGGGCGAGAAGTGGGTCGGGGTCGGGTTCATGCCTTTCTCCTTCTGGAGCCGGAGCGGCCGGCGCTCTGGCTGAGCCGGTCCAGGATCATGGTCAGAATGACGATGGCGATGGCCGCGTCGATGGACTTGGCGATGTCGAGCTTGCGGATCGCGTCGTAGATGGTCTGGCCCAGTCCGCCCGACCCGACGATGCCGGCGATGACGACCATGCCGAAGGCCATCATCAGGCTCTGGTTGATGCCGGCCATGATGCTGGGCAGGGCGAAGGGCAGCCGGATCTTGGCGAACATCTGCCAGCGGGTCATGCCGGTGGCCATGCCCAGTTCAATGTATTCGACGGGCGCCATCCGCATGCCCAGCGCGGCCAGGCGGAAGGCCGGCGGGACCGCGACGACCAGGGTGGAGACCAGCGCGGTCGCGGGCCCGTAGCCCAGCAGCGCGATCCCGGGCAGCAGGTAGATGTACGGCGGCAGGGTCTGCAGCAGGTCCAGCACGGGGGTGGCCAGGCGGTCCAGCGCCGGGACGTAGCCGCTCAGGATGCCGGCCGGAATGGCGATTGCCAGGGCCAGCAGCGTGGCGGCGATCACCAGGGCCAGCGTGCCGATGGTCTCGGGCCAGAGATTCATCAGCTCGCAGACCGCCAGGGCGGCGGCGGCCAGGGCGCCGAAGCGCCAGCCGACCAGGCGCCAGCCCAGCAGGCCGATGGCGAGCGCCACGACGTAGGACGGCGCCAGGCCCAGCAGCCACAGGATGGCGCCGTAGAAGCCTTCCAGGCCGCCCTGGATCGCGGCGAAGACCTGGCTGGAGCTGTCCGTCAGGTGGGCCAGGGCCTCGTCCATCCAGCCGTCGAACGCGGCGATGGGATCGGTATCGTTCATGGTGTGAACCCTCCTGGTCCGGCGTCAGTGCGCCGCGGGGCGGCCGGCCTGGTCGCCCTGGATGCCCCTGAGCAGGTCGCGGGGCGATACGACGCCGACGGGGCCGCCGTCGTCCATGATCGCAACCGATTCCAGGCCGGTCCGGGTGGACAGGGCGATCAGTTCGGCGATGTCGGCTTCGGCCGCGGCGCGCGGCAGCGCGTCGAGGGCGACGTCCGGGTGCGCGGCGCGGAACTCGGCGACCGTGCCCATGATCGAGCGGGCCTTGACCAGATTCAGGCGCGAGATGCCGGCCACGAATTCCGCCACGTAGTCGTCGGCCGGATTGCGGACGATTTCCTCGGCGGTCCCGACCTGGATCAGGACGCCGTCCTTCATGATGGCGATGCGGTCGCCGATGCGGATCGCCTCGTCCAGGTCGTGCGTGATGAAGGCGGCCGATTTGCCCAGCTGCTTGGTCAGCGTGCGGAATTCGTCCTGCAGTTGGCGCCGGATCAGCGGGTCGAGCGCGCTGAACGGCTCGTCCATCAGGATGATCTCGGGGTCGGCCGCGATGGCGCGCGCCAGCCCGACGCGCTGCTGCATGCCGCCGGACAGCTCGTCGGGGTAGTGGTTCTGCCAGTCGGCCAGGCCCACCTTTTCCAGCGCCTCGGCCGCGATCCGGTTGCGTTCTTCCTTCGCCACCCCCTGGACCTCCAGCCCGAAGGCGGTGTTCTCCAGCACGGTGCGGTGGGGCAGCAGGGCCACGCTCTGGAACACCATGCCGATGTGGTGGGCGCGCATGTCGCGCAAGGCGGCCGCGTCCAGGGTGGCCAGGTCCTTGCCCTTGACCAGTACGCGGCCCTGGGTGGGCGCGATGAGCCGGTTGAGCAGGCGGATCAGCGTCGATTTGCCGCTGCCCGACAGGCCCATGATGCAGAAGATCTCGCCGCGCCTGACCTGCAGGCTCACGCCCGAGACGCCGACCATGCAGCCGAATTTCTGCAGGATGTCCCGTTTGGACAGGCCCTGTCCGGTGATCGCCTTCATCGCTTCGGGCGCTTTTTCGCCGAATATCTTCCAGACCGACTGGCAGTCGACCAGGATTTCATCGGCCTGGGTGTGGGGTGTCGTCATGCGATGCTCCGGGTGCGCGGATGGCGCGCACGTGGGGGGTCTTTCATCCCTGTTCCCGGGCCCGTTTCCGCCGGACGGCGGCGGGGCCCGGGCGCGGTCGTCTCAGTACTTCTTCATGTTTTCCCAGCGCTTGACGCGGTCGGCGTTTTTGGCGATCCAGGCATCGCTCGCCTGCTGCACCGTCTGGCCGTCGTTCATGCCGACGTTGATCTCGGCGATGGCGCTCAGGGGAATGTAGATGCCCGCCAGCGCCTCGCGCGCGCCCGGATGTTCCTGGGCGAAGCCCTTCTTGCCGATCCAGTAGTAGCCCTGCGGCCCGGGGAAGACTTCCTTGGGATCCTTGAGGAACTTCATGTCGTACTTCATCATCATCCAGGTCGGATCCCACAGCGTCACGGCGATCCATTCCTTGCGGTCGACCGCGGATTTCAGCGCCGCGGTCATGCCGGCCGTGCTGCCGTCGATCAGCTTGTACTTCAGGTCGTAGGCCTTGACGGCCTTGGCGGCGTCGCTCATCAGCCCCGAGCCGGGCTCGATGCCGACGATCTTGCCGCCGAACCGGTCGACGTGCTCGTTGAGCTGTTCCATGGAATCGATCGTCACGTATTTCGGCACGGCGACCGCCTGGTACAGCCCGAAGGAGACGGGTGAGAGCTTTTCCAGCCGGTTCTTGTTGCGGTTCCAGTAGTCCTGGCCGGCGTAGTTGATCTGCGAGGCCATGATCTGCACGTCGCCCTTGACCAGCGCGGCGTAGGCGATGCCCCATTCGGAGAACTCGGTCACCTTGACCTCGTAGCCCGCGTCCTCCAGCACGTGCTTGGTGACGTAGGTGATGGGGGTCAGGTCTTCCCATGACATCGTCCCCATGGTGATGGTCTCCTTGGCCGCGTGGGCGGTGGAGGCCATGGCGCCGGCCATCGCGGCGGCGCAGAGCAGTTTCCTGAAAATGTTCATGTCGTGTCTCCTGGTTTCATTATGGTAGGGTCGGTTTGCTGCGGTTGGCTGCGGTTTGCTGCGACTTGCCGCGGTTTGCTTCGGCTTGCCGCGGTGTCCTGCGATTGCTGCGGTTTGCCTCGGCTTGCCGCGGTATCCGGGGCGCAGGCCGCCCCGGTGTGCGTCGCCGGGAGTTCAGCCCTCCCGGCCGGCGCGCAATTGATGCCATCGGATGACGGAATGGATGCCCAGCCAGGCGATGGGTTCGGGCGGCAGGCGCGCCGGGGGCGGCTGCCGCCGGAATTGCCGCAGGGATTCGCTGTCGGTGCCGGTGGCCAGCTCCGCGGCCATCATCCCGGCCAGGGTGCTCTTGACCGTGCCCAGGCCGTTCTCGCAGCAGGCGGAATAGAGCCCGGGCTCGATTTCCCCGAAGGCGGGCACGTGGTTCGTGCTCAGGCACAGCGCCCCCGCCCAGCTGAATTCCATCGGGACGCCCTTCAGCGCGGGAAAGCGCTCGTCGAAGGAGCGCCGTTCCTGGGCGGCGATCCGCGCCACCTGCCGTTCGGAGACCCGGATGTCCGGGTTGTAGGTGAAGTGCGTCCGCACCACGATGCGCGATTGCCCGCCGTGGCTGATCTTGCGCAGCGTGGCGCCCATGGGGTCGGCGGGCAGCAGGGCCCAGCGCTCGGCGCCGGCGCCGCCCGGGAATGCGGCCGTCATGGAGGCGTAGGTGTAGACGTGGATCAGGCGGCGGCGGAAATGCCCGAAGCTCTCGACGTGGCCGTTGACGGCCAGGATGACCCGCGGCGCCTGCACGCTGCCCCGCGTCGAGACTGCTTCCCAGACCGCGCCCTTGCGGCCGAGCGAGAGCACGGGCGAGTTCTCGAACAGGTCCACTTCGCCCGCCAGGCCCGCGGCCAGGCGGCGGATGTAGTCGGCCGGCTGGATCATCACCGCGCCCGGCGTGCGCACGCCCCCCAGGTAGTAGTCGGAGCCGGTGATCTCGCGCATCTGCGCGGCGTCCAGGGTTTCGCTGGGCTCGCCGATCTGCCGCAGCGAGCGGGCGAAATCGCGGTTCAGCCTCAGCCCCCGCTCCGTGGCGGCGGCGTTGATCTTGCCCGAGGGATCGAAGGTCGTGGCGGGCATGCCGTATTCTTCCGCGATCCCGGCGGCGAAGGCGATGGCCATGCGGTTCTGGCTGATTTCCAGCAGGCTGGAGGCCGCGCCGCCGACGGAATAATTGCCCGACGTCAGGTTGTGGGGCACGTCGATCATGAAGCCGGAATTGCGCCCGGCCGCGCCGATGGCGACCTCCTGCGCGTCGAGCACGACGATCCTGTCCTGGGGGCGCAGCTGGCGCAGCCGCCGCGCCGCCGACAGGCCGCCGAAGCCGGCGCCGACGATCAGCCAGTCGGCCGACTGGCCGCCCTCCAGGGCGCGCGCCGGGAACCGTCGGGGCGCCAGGGCCTCCCAGCCCGAGACGCCGGTCTCGACCGGCTGGCGGCGGATGGTGCGGGCGCTCATCGCGCGGCCTCCGCGGGCGCCGAGGTGTCGATCCAGATGGTCTTCAGCTCGGTGTACTGGTCGTGCGCCCAGATCGACTTGTCGCGGCCGCCGAAGCCGGATTCCTTGTGGCCGCCGAAGGGCGTGGTGACGTCCCCTTCGCCGAAGCAGTTCACCGTCACGATGCCGGCGCGGATGGCGCGCGCCAGCCGGATGGCGTGGCGCAGGCTGCCGGTATGGACGGAGGCCGCCAGGCCGTAGTGCGTGTCGTTGGCCAGGGCGATGGCCTCCTCGATCGTGTCGAAGGTCGTCACGGCCAGGACCGGCCCGAAGATTTCCTCGCGGAACAGGGGGCTGTCGCGGCCGACGTCGACGATCACGGTGGGCTCGATGTAGATGCCGCCGTGCGCGGCCCCGCCCGCCGCCACCGCCAGCGACTCCGCCCGGGCCCGCGCCAGGAACGACTGCACCTTCTCGAAGTGCGCCGGGCTGACCAGGGCGCCCATGCGGTTCGCGGGGTCCAGCGGATCGCCCATCTTCCATTCGCGCATGGCGCGCAGGACGCGCCGCAGCAGTTCGTCCTTGATGGACGCATGGACGATCAGGCGCGAGGTGGCCGAGCAGTTCTCGCCCATGTTCCAGAACGCGCCGTTGACGACGTGTTCCGCGACGCGGTCCAGGTCCTCGGTGTCGGCGAGCACGACGGCGGGGTTCTTGCCGCCGCATTCCAGCACGACGCGCTTGAGGTTGGAATCGGCGGCGTAGCGCAGGAAGCGGCGGCCGGTGGCGGTCGAGCCGGTGAAGCTGACCATGGCGATGTCCGGATGCAGGCCGATGGGCGCGCCCGCGTCCTGGCCGCTGCCGGTCACGACGTTGAAGACGCCGGGCGGGATGCCCGCCCGGCTGGCGAGTTCCGCCACGCGCAGGGTGGTCATGGAGGTCTGCTCCGCCGGCTTGACGATGACCGAGCAGCCGGCCGCGAGGGCGGGACCGATCTTCCAGGCCAGCATCAGCAGGGGGAAATTCCACGGCAGGACCAGGCCGACCACGCCGATGGGCTCGCGCGCGACGAGGGCCAGGGCGTCCGCGCCCACCGGCGCCGTGTGGTCGTAGATCTTGTCGATCAGCTCGGCGTGCCAGCGGATCGTGCGCAGGGTTTCGGGCAGATCCACGGCATGGCATTCGCCCACCGGCTTGCCGCTGTCCAGGCTTTCCAGGACGGCCAGCTCGTGCCAGTGCGCTTCCATCAGGTCGGCCAGCGCCAGCAGGACGGCCTTGCGCTCGGCCGGCGCGCGCAGGCGCCAGCGGCCGTCCTCGAAGGCTTCCCGGGCCGCGGCGGCGGCCAGGTCCACGTCGGCGGCGTCGCAGGCCGCCAGGTGGGCGAGGACCGCGCCGGTCGCCGGATTGACCGTGGGAAAGGTGCGGCCGCAGACCGCGGGCCGGTAGCGGCCGTCGATGTAGGCCTCGCGGGGAAAATCCAGCGTCCCGGCGAGCCGCGCGTATTCGGCGGCGGTCAGCGCATCAGGCATGGCCGGCTCCCGCGACGATGGCGGCGATCTCGCGCCGGAGTTCGGCGACGATGGCCTGGAAGCGGGCCTTTTCCGCTTCGTCCAGGGGCTGCAGCGGCGCGCGCGCCGGGCCGGCCGCCAGCCCGTTCAGTTCGCAGCCGTACTTGATCGACTGCACGAACTTGCCCGCGTCCAGGAAGTTCATGAAGGGCATCATGGCCCCCATGATCCTGCGGCCCCTGGCGAAGTCGTTGTCCAGCACGCAGGCCCGGTACAGGGCCAGGTGCTCGCGCGCCAGGAAGTTGGAGCCGGCGCAGACCCAGCTGCGCGCGCCCCAGGCGAAGAATTCCAGCGCCTGGTCGTCCCAGCCGCAGGACATCTCGATCTGCGGGAATTCCCCGGCCAGCAGGTGGACGCGGTTGATGTCGCCCGAGCTTTCCTTGATCGCCACGACGTTCTTCGAGCGCGTGACGCGGTTCAGGTAGTCGAGGCCCATGTGCACGCCCATGCGGCCCGGGTAGTTGTAGAGCATGATGGGCAGGCCCGCGGCCCGGTCGATCGCCAGCGCATGGTCGGCATTTTCCGCTTCCAGGGGCAGGGCGTAGGGCGGCGAGCCCACCAGGATCGCGTCCGCGCCCAGGGCGCGGGCGGCCTGGGCGTATTCGATGGATTCCTCGGTGCGCGTGGCGCCCGTGCCGACCACCAGCGGCACGCGGGTGCCGATGACTTCCTTGGCGTAGGTGGCCAGGTCGATCCGCTCCCGGCCCGTCTGCGCGTAGTACTCGCCGGTGGAGCCGGCGACGACGATGCCGTGCACGCCGGCCTCGATCAGGGATTCGAGCAGTTCGGCGAACGCCGCCTTGTCGATCCGGCCGTCGGCCTCGTGGGGGGTGATGGCGGGGGTGTAGATGCCTTCAAACATGCGCTTGCTCCTAGGTCGACAGGGTTTCCGCACGTTCGTGCGGCAGATGCGGATCGAGCCCGGCGGGCGTGATGAACATTTCCATGTTCTGGCGCGACAGTTCCCAGTGCTCGAAGGTGATGCGGACGATGGCGTCCTCGTCGTGCGCCGCGAGGGCGTCGATGAACTGATCGTGGTGCCCGGCGGCCAGCCGCTGGCGTTCGGCCATGTCTCCGTCGTGCGACAGGTAGAACGTATGGCCGATGCGGGCGTGGTCCACCAGCAGGCGGTTCAGGCTGGCCTGCAGATAGATGTTCCCCGACATCTCGCCCATGATTTCGTGGAAGCGGTTGTTCTTCAGGACCAGGGCGGCCATGTCGCCCGATTCCCCGGCCTGGCGGAACTGCTCCTGCGTGTCCCGCAGCAGGGCGAGCTGGGCCGGCCTGAAATGGCGCGCCGCCAGGCGGCCGGTCGCGGCGTAGATCATCGGGGCGGCCAGGAAGAAATGCCGCAGCGTGGCGTGGTTCATGGGCGCGACGCGCGCGCCGGCGTTTTCGCGGATGTAGGCGTAGCCCTCGCCGCTCAGGCGGCGGAAGACCTCGCGCACGGGGGTGCGCGACAGGCCGTAGCGGCGGCACAGATCGAGCTCGTCCAGGTCTTCGTCGGGACCCAGCTGCAGCGTGAGGATCTGGTGCTTGAGGTCTTCGTAGAGCCTGGCTTTGCGATTGCCCTTGCCTGGCGTCGCCGCGGATCCGGGCTCCCGGGAACGGGAATTCTCCATGGCTTGTCTCGTTCGTATTTATTGTGTATTCAATTTGTATTTTATTATAGTTAAAAAAGAATTCTGGTCAAATACATTTTTTGAGGTGTGCGGGCGCGCGGCCGCGGACCTCGATGGATGCGGCAAGGGAAGGGCGGAGAGGGACGGCCGGAGACGGAAGCCGTAGCCAAGCCGGGCGAGCCGGAGATGCGGCGAGCGCGGGGCCGGGAAGGACGGAGGGGATGGCCCGATGCGGGAAGCGGATCAGGCCGGACGGACCGAAGACGCGGCGAGCGCGGGGGCCGCACGGGGGTGCGGCGGGGGACGGCCCGATGCGGGAGACGACCCGGGCCGGGAGGATCAGAGCGACTGCGGCGGTTCCGGCTTCAGGCCCGGCGGCATGATGAACAGTTCCATGTGCTCGCGCGAGAGTTCCATGTGCTCGTAGGACAGCCGCGCGATGGCGTCCTCGTCGCGCGCGACGAGCGCGTCGATGAACTGGTCGTGATGGTCGATGGACGCCTGGCGGCGCCGAGCCGTGTCCTCGTCGTGCGGCTGGTAGAAGGTGCGGCCGATGCGCGCGTGATCGATCAGCAGGCGGTTCAGGCTGGTCTGCAGGTACACGTTGCCGGACATCTCGCCCATGATCTCGTGAAAGCGGTTGTTCTTCAGGACCATCGCCTGGATGTCGCCAGCCTGGGCCGCCTGGCGCAGCTGCGCCTGCGTCTCCTTCAGCTCGGCCAGCTGGCGGGCGGTGAAATGGCGCGCCGCCAATCGGCCCACCGCCGCGTAGATCATCGGCGCCACCAGGAAGAAGTGCCGCAGCGTCGAATGGTTCATCGGCGAGACGCGCGCGCCGCGGTTCTCGCGGATGTCCACGTAGCCTTCGCCGCTCAGGCGGCGGAAGACCTCGCGCACGGGGGTGCGCGACAGGCCGTAGCGTTCGCAGAGCGCGACTTCGTCCAGATCCTCGTCCGGGCCCAGCTCCATCGTCAGGATCTGGTGCTTGAGGTCTTCAAACAGCTGCGCCTTGGCGCTCTTCGCGGATTTCGCCTGGGTCATGTCGGGTATCCGGCGGCCGGTGGCGGCGGCTGCCGCCCGGGCGCGCATCCGGAGGTATGCGATGAATATCGGGCGTCATTGTAAGCCGGACTTCCGTGCGGGCTCTCCGGCCGGGCTCGCCGCGCCCGGACCGGGCAAGATCCTGACACACATGCGCCCGTTCCGCGCCTGTTCGGGCGTGGGCAAACCCGCTATCGTGTGACGCATGGGCATGGATTCGATGGAGGAACGGAAATGCGCTGGTTCGGATGGCTGCTGGCGGCCTGGACGGGGATCGTCCCGGCCGGCGTCCTGGCGGCGGGGGTGGCGACCGTGCAGGCGGGCGACCGGACCCTGACGGTGTCCTTCGACGGGACGGACGCGCGGGTCGATGTCTCGGGCGTGGACCAGGGCTATCTGCTGATGCGCGGCGGCAAGCTGTATTCCGTCCTGCAGGCGGGCGGCCGGCCGCTGGTCATGGAAGGCGACGCCGCGGCCCGGCTGCTCGGGGCCCGTGCCCTGCAGGTGGCGCCCGACATGATCCGCACGCTGAGCCGGATCGAGCCGACCGGCGCGCGCAAGACGGTGGCCGGCCGGGTGGGCGCCGTCTACGCCGTGTCCTACCGCGACGAGCAGGGGCGCGCGCGTTCCGGGCAGGGCGTCCTGGGCGGCCAGCCCGAGGTGCGGGAATTGACCCGCGCCCTGGGGCGGATGGCCGTCCTGCTGCAGACCTCCGCCGGGCAGTTGCCCGACGGCGCGCGGCAGGTGCTGGATGCGCTGGAAGCCCGCAACCTGGGCCTGCTGGCCTACGAAAACCAGTTCCGCGTGCAGCGGCTGGCCGCCACGGCGCCCGCGCCGGGCAGCCTGGAGCTGCCGGCGCAGCCGGCGCAACTGCCGCCGGAACTGGGCCAGTTGCTGCAGGGGCTGCGCCGGCCGTGACCGGGCCCGCGGAATGACGAAAGCCACCCCTCGCGGGTGGCTTTTTTGCGGCGCCTCATGCCGGATGCCGGGCGCATTGCGACGTTTCATGCGGGGCGCATCGTGGCGTTTCATGCCGGGCGGCGCGCAGGCATGGAAAAGGCCGCCCTTCGAGGCGGCCTGCGGCCTGGCGTTTGTGGCCTGCGCACCGGATGCCCGGGACGCGGCCGGCGTGCTCAGGGCACGATGTGAAAATCGATGACGATTTCGCCGGGATTGCGGGCCAGGTACTCGAACTGGATGTTTTCGCCGAAGTGGTTTTTCAGCTGCTGCAGCAGCGGCAGGGGATCGTGGTCGTTGCAGAAGCGCATGGTTTCCCCCGGCTGCAGCGCCGACAGCGCGCCGAAGATGGCGGCATGCCGGAAGCGCTTGGCGATGCCGCGCGCATCGAGGGGGTAGGTGTTTTCTGCGAACATGGGGATAGCGTCGGAAGCCACGGTGCGTCATTCCTGGAGAGATGGGTCGAGCTTCCGATTATAGGAACGCGCCGCGGGAAAACCCCCGGGAACCCTATGCCCAGCAAGGTTGTCGGCAGGGCGGACGGAAAAATGCCGGGCCGCCGGGCATCGATGCGGGCGCTGGGTGCCGGACGCGCGGCCGGCGCGCCGGGCCCCGCCACGGATCCGGTTCAAGGTTTCGGGCTCAGGCTTCCGGTTCGGGTTTCCGGCGCCGTGCCGGCACGCGCGCTCTGGCGCGCTTCCCAGTCTTTCACTGCCTGCTGCCAGGCGCGCCTTTCCTCGGCGTAGGTGTCGAACACGCAGGGCGTGCAGCCGTTGCCGCAGCATTCGTTGAGGTCGGGCTCGACGGGTTCCTCGGGGCGGGGATCGTCGGCGGGGCCGTCCGGCAAGCTCATGGGGCCGTCCTCAGACGCAGGCCAGGTTGGCCTGGTTGCTGCGCCGGACGTCCTCGGGGATCTCGATGGTCCGGCCGGACTGGGGCCGGCCGTCGACGAACATCACCAGCTCGCCCGGCTGGAAGGCGGTCCAGGTCTCGTTGTCGGTCAGCGGCTTGGTCGTGATGACCGAGACGCAGTCGCCGCGCGCGTTGGTCTGGGAAAAGTCCACCGACATGTCGGTGTCCACCAGGTGCGCCACCTGGAAAGGCCAGGCGCGCACGATGTAGTACAGGTTCGTGGAGCAGTGCGCCAGCATGCAGCGGCCGTTGGACATCAGGAAATTGAACACGCCGTGGCGCGTCAGGTCGGCCGTCATGTCGGCCACGGCGGCGAACAGTTCCGTGTCTTCCGGCTCGCGGGTGCCGAAACGGGCGCGCAGCCCTTCCATCATGGTGCAGAAGGCCCGTTCGCTGTCGGTCTGGCCGATCGGCAGGTGGTCGCCGCGCAGGTCGGGCTCGAAGTCCTTCAGGTCGCCGTTGTGGGCGAACAGCCAGTGCCGGCCCCACAGTTCGCGCACGAACGGGTGGCAGTTTTCCAGTTCCAGGGCGCCCTGGGTGGCCTTGCGGATGTGGGCGATGACGTTGCGCGACTTAATCGGGTAGCGCTTGATCAATTCGGCGACCGGCGACCGGCAGCAGGGCGCGTTGTCCAGGAAGCAGCGCGACCCCCGGTTTTCGTAGAAGGCGATGCCGAAACCGTCGGCGTGGTGGTCGGTGCCGCCGCCGCGCGCGGCGAACCCCGCAAAGGAAAACGTGATGTCCGTGGGCGTGGCGCAATTCATGCCCAATAACTGACACATGGCAGGCAGATTCCAAGCAAACCGGGGCGGATGCCGCCCCGAATGGTTCATGCCTGAATTGTAGTCTTGCCGGAACGGATATAACCGTCGCTTGGTATGAGAATCGGCGATGAGCTTATGCAGTGTCCTTTCTTCGCCACGAAACGCGACCGGCCGGGGGGAGCTGACGCGGCGCCCCGGCCGGTCCCGGTTCAGTCGTGGCGCAATTGCAGCATCGCCTGGCGGTAGCCGCTGGCCGGGTAGATCGCCGGCATGGGCGGCTGCTCGGCGACGGGCTCCAGGGCGCGGGTGCCCGCCAGCAGGGCCTGGATCATGGCTTCGATTTCCAGGCGCGCCAGCGGCGCCCCCGGACAGGCGTGGATGCCGGCGCCGTAGAGCAGGTTCAGCGACGGATCGCGGTCCAGGCGGAATTCGTCCGGGTCGCCGAAGACGGCCTCGTCGCGGTTGGCCGAGGCCCAGATCAGCGTGACCCGTTCGCCGGCCGGGATCTGCGTGCCGCCCAGGCGCACCGGACAGGTGGTCGCGCGGCGGTTGGCGATCAGCGGTGCGTGGATGCGCAGGATCTCGTCGTTGGCGGGCCGCACCAGTTCCGGCTGGCTGCGCAGGCGGTCCTGCAGGTCCGGGTGGGACGCCAGGTAGTGGGCGATGATGCCGACGCTGGAGGCCATGGTGCCCAGCTCGCCGACGGTCCAGTTGCGCAGGATGCTGACGATCTCGTCCTCGGCCAGCGGGCGGCCGTTCACGGTCTCGCGCAGCAGGCGCGTGGTGGCGTCGTCCGGCGCCTGGTCGCCGGCGTCGCGGCGGACTTTCAGCAGGGCGCGGATGGTCTCGTCGAATTCGGTGGCCACGGCCGCGATCGCGTGCGCGTCGCCCGAGAGCGTGGCGACGTTCTTCTTGTGGATCCACTGCCGCAGGGGTTCGTGCAGGCTGTCGGGCCAGCCCAGGAAGGCGCACTGCATGCGCAGGGCGAAGGGGTGCGCCAGGCCGAACATGATCTCGACGCGCTCGTTGCGCGGCAGCGCGGCGACCAGTTCCGCGCACAGGCGGCGACAGGCCGGCTCGAAGGCCGCCATGCGCTCCGGGGCGAAGTAGGGCTCGATCAGCCGGCGGTAGGCGGTGTGTTCCGGGGGATCCATGCTGTTGGGCACGGAGACGTGGCGCGACGCCTGGCTGCTGAAGGTCTCGTGGTCCAGCAGGATCCGCATGACGTCGGCGTGGCGGAACACGGAATGGTGCAGGTAGTCGCTGTGGGCCACCGGGCAGCGGCGGCGCATGCGGTCGTAGGCGGCGATCGGGTCGGCGAGGACTTCGGGGGCGCGGGGGTCCCAGTCCTGGGGGGTGTTCATGGGCTGTCCTTGGGGCGATGGAGCGAGGACCTCGGACAAGGTCCGG
This sequence comes from Castellaniella defragrans, assembly GCF_014203015.1. Classification (GTDB taxonomy): domain Bacteria; phylum Pseudomonadota; class Gammaproteobacteria; order Burkholderiales; family Burkholderiaceae_B; genus Castellaniella; species Castellaniella defragrans. The sequence goes on along the minus strand of NZ_JACHIB010000010.1, from coordinate 140,569 downwards.
GGGACTGTATCATAGGGTTTGCCCTAGGTTCAATAAAATCCATGCGAATCAGATAGTTATTGCTTAAAGCATTGGTCCGGGCGGCGGCCGGGGCCGGCGGCGGACCCATCCGGTCCGATGCCGGGCCGCTGCCCGGGCCGCCGCCCGGGCCCTGCCGGCCGGCGCGTCTCCGGGCGCCCGCGCCGCTTGAAAACCGGTGTTTCATCCGCATATACCGAGCATCGGGGCGCGACGCCCCCTCCCATTCAAGGGATACACCCATGCGATTCGACAAACTCACGACGAAGTTCCAGCAGGCGCTCGCCGATGCCCAGAGCCTCGCGGTGCGCCACGACCATTCCTACATCGAGAACGCCCACCTGCTGGCCGCCCTGCTGGCCGATCCGGACAGCGGCGCGGCCAGCCTGCTGGCCCGCGCGGGCGTGGCCGTGCCGCGCCTGCAGACCGAGCTGGACCGCCAGATCAAGGCCATGCCCACGGTCCAGGGGGCCGAGGGCAACGTCCAGGTCGGCCGCGAACTGCAGGCCGCCCTGGCGCGTACCGACAAGGAAGCCGGCCAGCGCGGCGACGCCTACGTCGCCAGCGAACTCTACCTGCTGGCCCTGGCCGACGACAAGGGCGAGGTCGGCCGCGCCCTGCGCGAGGCCGGCCTGCAGCGCAAGGCCCTGGAGGCCGCCATCGAGGCCGTGCGCGGCGGCGCGTCCGTGACGGGCGCCGAGGACGAGGACAACCGTCAGGCGCTGAAGAAATACACCCTGGACCTCACCGCCCGCGCGCGCGAAGGCAAGCTCGACCCGGTGATCGGGCGCGACGACGAGATCCGCCGCACCATCCAGATCCTGCAGCGCCGCACCAAGAACAACCCCGTGCTGATCGGCGAGCCCGGCGTGGGCAAGACCGCCATCGTGGAAGGCCTGGCCCAGCGCATCGTCAACGGCGAGGTGCCCGAGACGCTGAAGGGCAAGCGCATCCTGGCGCTGGACCTGGCCGGGCTGCTGGCCGGGGCCAAGTACCGCGGCGAGTTCGAGGAACGCCTCAAGGCCGTGCTCAAGGAACTGTCCCAGGATTCGGGCCAGACCATCGTCTTCATCGACGAACTGCACACCATGGTGGGCGCGGGCAAGGCCGAGGGCGCCATGGACGCCGGCAACATGCTCAAGCCCGCGCTGTCGCGCGGCGAACTGCACTGCGTGGGCGCCACCACCCTGGACGAATACCGCAAATACATCGAGAAGGACGCCGCGCTGGAGCGCCGCTTCCAGAAGGTGCTGGTGGACGAGCCCGACGTGGAATCCACCATCGCCATCCTGCGCGGCCTGCAGGAACGCTACGAACTGCACCACGGCGTGCAGATCACCGACCCGGCCATCGTCGCGGCGGCGGAACTGTCGCACCGCTACATCACCGACCGCTTCCTGCCCGACAAGGCCATCGACCTGATCGACGAGGCGGCGGCGCGCATCCGCATGGAAATCGACTCCAAGCCGGAAGTCATGGACCGGCTCGACCGGCGCATCATCCAGCTGAAGATCGAGCGCGAGGCCGTCAAGAAGGACAAGGACGAAGCCTCCGAACGCCGCCTGAAGGCGATCGAGGACGAACTGGAATCGCTGCAGCGCGAATACAACGACTACGAGGAAATCTGGAAGGCGGAAAAGGCCGCCGTCCAGGGCTCGCAGGCCGTAAAGGAGGAAATCGACCAGGTCCGCGCGGAAATGGCCGAACTGCAGCGCAAGGGCCAGTACGACAAGCTCGCCGAACTGCAGTACGGCCGCCTGCCCGAACTGGAAGCCCGCCTGAAGGCGGCGGAATCCGCGCCCAAGGCGGAAGAGGCCGGCAAGCCGCGCCTGCTGCGCACCCAGGTCGGGGCCGAGGAAATCGCCGAGGTCGTGTCGCGCGCCACCGGCATCCCCGTGTCGCGCATGATGCAGGGCGAGCGCGCCAAGCTGCTGGGCATGGAAGCCGTGCTGCACGAGCGCGTGGTGGGTCAGGACGAGGCCGTGCGCCTGGTGTCCGAGGCCATCCGCCGCTCGCGCGCCGGGCTGTCGGACCCGAACCGTCCGTACGGCTCGTTCCTGTTCCTGGGGCCGACCGGCGTGGGCAAGACCGAGCTGACCAAGGCGCTCGCCCGCTTCCTGTTCGATTCGGACAGCCACCTGGTGCGTATCGACATGAGCGAGTTCATGGAAAAGCATTCGGTGGCCCGCCTGATCGGCGCGCCCCCGGGCTACGTGGGCTACGAGGAAGGCGGCTACCTGACCGAAGCCGTGCGCCGCAAGCCCTACAGCGTGATCCTGCTCGACGAGATCGAGAAGGCCCACCCGGACGTGTTCAACGTGCTGCTGCAGGTGCTCGACGACGGCCGCCTGACCGACGGCCAGGGCCGTACGGTGGATTTCCGCAACACCGTGGTCATCATGACCTCGAACATCGGTTCGCAACACATCCAGAACATGGCCGACCAGCCCTACGAGGTCGTCAAGGAAGTCATCCGCGACGAGCTGAAGACGGCGTTCCGGCCGGAATTCCTGAACCGCATCGACGAGATCGTGGTCTTCCACGGCCTGGACGCCACGCACATCGAGCCGATCGCGCGCATCCAGTTGAAGCGCCTGGCCGAACGCCTGGCGCAGCAGGAAATGCGCCTGGAGGTGTCCGACGCGGCCGTCACGGAACTGGCCCGCGCGGGCTACGACCCGGTGTTCGGCGCGCGGCCCCTGAAGCGCGCCATCCAGCAGTACGTGGAAAACCCGGTGGCGCGGCTGATCCTGGAAGGCAAGTTCGGGCCGCGCGACGTGGTGCCGGTGGACTGGGACGGCGAGAAGTTCGTGTTCGAGCGCACTTTGCAGTAAGCGCCCGGCGTTCCGGGTCCGCGCAGCGCCGGACCGCCCTCCGTGCGTCGCGTCCATTCCGGGACGCGGCGGCCGGGGAGCGGTCCGGCGTTTTCATTTCGCGCCGCGGTGGTGCCTCGGTCCCCGGCTTTCAGCGAAGCAGGAGGACCGCCAGGACACCCAGCGCGAGCAGGATCAGGACGATGCCGGACATGCGCTCCAGCCAGGGCAGGGACCGCGCGAAGCGCCGCAGCACGGCCCGGTTGCCGATCATGGCGGCCACCAGCACGTCCCAGACCAGCACCGCGCCGAACATCCAGGCGCCGTAGAACGCCTTCCAGCCGGCGCTCGCGTGCGGGCCGGTCAGCAGCGCGGCCAGGCTGGCGTAGAACAGCGCATTCTTCGGGTTGAGGATGCCGGAGAGAAATCCCATGCCGGCGGATCTTCGCCAGGCGGCGGAAGAGCAGCCGGGTCGGGCCGTCCGGCCGTCCGGCAGGTCCAGGCGGCCGCGGCCCGCGTGGCGGACGAACAGGACGCCCAGGTACAGCAGATAGGCGCAGCCGGCCGCTTGCAGGCCGATGAACAGGGGGCCGTTGGGCCGCAGCGCGGCGGTGCCGGCGAACGCGGCGACGATGAACACCCCGTTGGCCAGCGCGATGCCCGCGCAGGCGCCGCTGGCGACACGCCAGCCGGCGGACAGGGAGGTCCTGGCGATCAGGAAGAAATCGGGGCCGGGGGAAAGCAGCGCCAGGAAATGCGCCGCGGCGATGATCAGGAATTGCTGCATTCGGAGCACATGCGTGTTTTTCCGCAGTGTGCCGGTGCGCGCGCGTTCCGTATTGAAGGAAATTGCGGCCGCGCCGCGCTTTCGGGGCGGCCCGGCCCGGCATCAGGCCCGGAAGCGGCCGGGCGTCACGCCCGCATAGGCCTTGAAGACCCTCTGGAAGTGCGCTTGGTCCGCGAAGCCCAGCTGCAGCGCGACTTCCGCGATGCCGGCGCCTTCCCGGATCCGTTCGCGGGCCAGGTTGACGCGCTGGTTCAATTGCCAGGCGTGCGGCGTCATGCCGGTGACGGCCCGGAAGGCGCGGATCAATTGGTAGCGGCTCATGTCCGCCAGGCGCGCCAGTTCTTCCAGGGGCGCGTCGCAGTCCGGGGCAGCGCGCAGGCGGTCCAGGGCCGGCCGGAGCCTCCCGGCCAGTCTCGACGGGACGGCCGGCGCCTCGATGCGCAGGCCCGCGCCGGCGTCGGTGTCCCCCAGGAATTCGATCAGCGCCGATTCCTTGCCGCGCGGGTCGGCATTGGAGAACAGCAGCGCGTTGAGCCGGCGGAAGCGTTCATAGGTCTCCGGTTCCGTCGAGATGCGCACCGGCTCGGTCCCGTCCAGGGCGGTCTGGACGTATTCCCGCCGGACGGCGCGCAGCCAGGCGGCGTCCAGGTGCAGCATCTGGTAGCTCCAGGCGGTGCCGGGGACCGGGTTGCAGGCATGCACGCGTTCGGCCGGCACGAACACCAGCGTGCCGGGGCGCAGCGTGACCGGGCCGTGGGCGGCGCCGGTGAACAGGCTGCGGCCCTCGTCCACCGCGCCGATGGAAAAGGTCGGATGGCGATGCGGCACGTAGCAGGCGCGGCTGTGGCACGCCCGGCGGCTTTCGACGAAGGGCAGGGCTGGATCGCGCCAGAACGATGCGGAGGCATCGCGGCGAGGAACGGCGGGAGAGGGCCTGGTTTCCGGTGCGTTCATTGCATTTCCCCCTGCTCGATCGGGCGCAGGCGCCGCGAGAGGGGCAGGGGCGGGGACGGGGCGCGTCCGGCCGGCGAGGGTTCGACCGGCGCGGATCTGCCCGGTGCGGATCTGGCTGACGTGGCTTCGGACAACCACCTGGTGCGCATCGGCATGAGCTCGGCGTTCCGGGGGTGGCGCCCCCCGGAAGCGCATCAGGCGGTCACGTAGAAGGCAATGCCTTCGTAGCTGAAATAGCCGCTTTGCATCACGGCTTCCTTCTCGGCGATGTCCGCCGTGTAGAAATGGGTGCCGGATTCGGTATTCAGGAAGCGGTAAAGCGCCGTCGTGCCGTCCGCCTGGGTGCCGTAGGCATTGAAGGCCCGCCCTTCGTACTGCCAGGCCCCGCCGATTTCCATGAGATGACGGGCCTCGTCCGCTCCGGCGGTGTAGAAATGGTCGCCCGTGGCCTGATTGTAGAAACGCTGCACGGCCACGGTGTCCGCATCGGGAATGCCGGCCCCCTCCACGCTCCGGCCAAAACCCACGCCCTCATAGACGAAGCCGTTCATCCGGGTGACGGCCGTGGCTTCGTCGTTATTGGACGTATAGAAATGCAGGCCCAGGCCGGCATTGTAAAAACGGTAGACCGCCGGGGTCAGATCGTTCAGATCGCCCCCGGCACCGTTGAAATTGGCGTATTCGATATTGATCAGCGTATCGGTGCCATCCCGGCCCGCCGTCATGTCCACCACCGTGTATTCCCGGCTGAACACGTCGTAGCTCAGGTCGTAGCCGGGCAGCGCCCCGCTGAACATCGCGCTGTCCTGCCCGGCCCCGCCGTCCAGATGGTTGTCGGCGGAATTCCCTATCAGCACGTCGTTGCCCGCGCCGGCCACGGCGTTTTCGATGAGGGTTGCCTTGGCGATGGCGAGATTGTTGGTCATGCCGTTGACGGAAGAATACTGGCCCGGGTTCAGATCGATCAGGCTGTCCGTCCCCCAGCCGCTGAGGTTTATTGTGTCCACTCCGCCTGCATCGTAAATCGTCAGGATGGGATGCTGGTTGATGGAAAAATCGTAAATCTGCGCCAAAGGACCCTGGATGTTGGAACCGAAGCCATAGACCGTATTGCCTTCCCGGGTGGTGGTGTCGGCCCCATACAACCGCTGGATCACCATGATGTCGTTGACCATCGGAGTCTGGGGCGAATACCCCTCGCTGCCGATGTCGGATGCGAACCAATCGCCCCAGGCCACCAGGCCCTTGCCCCCATTCATGCCGGGGCCGTAATACGACATGATCGACAGCATGTCGCTGTCCTGGTAGGACGACGGACCATTATCGTCCTCGCCGTTGTAATCGCCCATGTGGTTCAAACCCAGCGCGTGGCCGATTTCATGCAAAAAGGTGACGAAGCCGTCTTTGCCGATCTCCGGAGATTGAAGAAGGTCTTCCTTGGAGGAAAACCAGACCGTGCCACCAGAGACGGCGAAGGCATAGCCGTCCGTACTGGACGTATTGCTGAGCATGATATCGGCGTCATGCACGGACCCCTGGACGATGTCGCGGGCGATCAGGTCATCCCACAGCATCATGGCCAAATGGACCAGGGGCTGCTGCGCCGTGTTCAGGGGCGAAAACCCGGCGAAATGTTCGGCTAGATCCGGGTCAAACACGCTGCTGGACTGGGGAAAGGCATACGTGATGAGCGAACTGGTCCACGTGCTGCCGGAATTCATCTGATCGAAGACTTGCTGGTCGGTCCATTGAGGAAGGGCCATGTCCACGCTCCTGTTGAGTTATGACACTGCTGTAAAAAAGGTTACTGTCCGCTCATTCTACAGATGAACCGGGTGCCCGGGCGCCCATCGGGCGTTGCCTCGAAGGGCGGGGCGGGATCGCGCCGGCACGCAGCGAAGGCATCGCGGCGCACGGCGGGAGGGGAGGCGGGAGCCCGTGCGTTCATTGCGTCTCCGCCTGCCGGATCCTGGGCAGGTTCAGCTCGATCCAGTCGGCCAGGGTCCGCACTTTCTCGGCCGCCTCGCGGCCCAGCGGAGTCAGGCTGTATTCGACGTGGGGCGGCACGACCTCCAGGGCGGTGCGCAGCACCAGGCCGTCGCCTTCGAGCCACTGCAGGGTCTGCGCCAGCATGCGCTCGCTGACCCCGCCGATGGCGCGTCGCAGTTCGCTGAAGCGGTGCGTTCCGCCTTCCAGGACGATCAGCACCAGCACGCCCCAGCGGCTGGTGACGTGCTTGAGCACCTCGCGCGAGGGGCAGTCGGCGGCCAGCAGGTTGCCGGGGCGCAGGCGCTGCGACAGGGACAGGGGCGGGGACGGGGCGCGTTCGGCCGGCGCGGGTTCGGCAAGCGTGGATCTGGCTGGGGCGAGGGGCTTCGTGGTCATGGGCGGATGATTGCGCGGGGAGGGAGGCAGTCGGCGGGAATGGAACAATACTAACATTTCTGTGCGTACTTACTAAAAGTTTGTTCATGGGGTAGAGTGACGTCACCCTCCGATCTTCATGTCGCTCTTCACTTTTCACGTCACCCTTTTTTTCAAGGACGCACCCTCATGACCATTGCCATCACCGGCGCCACCGGCCAGCTCGGCCGCCTCGTCATCCAGCACCTGAAGACCCGCGTCGCTCCCGACCGCCTGCGGGCGCTGGCGCGCACGCCCGCCAAGGCGGCCGACCTGGGCATCGCGGTCCGCGCAGCCGACTACGACCGGCCCGCGAGCCTGGCGCCGGCGCTGGCGGGCGTGGACGCGCTGCTGCTGATTTCCTCCAGCGAAGTCGGCCGCCGCGCCGCGCAGCATCGCCATGCGATCGAGGCGGCCCGGGCGGCGGGCGTGCGGCACATCGTCTACACCAGCCTGCTGCATGCCGACGTCTCGCCGCTCAGCCTGGCGGACGAGCACCGCCAGACCGAGCGGATGCTGAAGGACTCCGGCCTGGCCTGGACGATCCTGCGCAACGGCTGGTACACCGAGAACTACATGGGCGCCATGGCGGGTGCGCTGGCGGGCGGCGCGCTGGTCGGCAGCGCCGGCCAGGGCCGCATCGCCTCGGCCGCGCGCACGGACTACGCCGAAGCGGCCGCCGTGGTGCTGGCCGGCGCCGGCCACGAGGGCAAGACCTACGAGCTGGCGGGCGACACCGCCTACACGCTGGACGAACTGGCCGCCGAGATCTCGCGCCAGGCGGGCCGCACCATTCCCTACCGCAACCTGCCCGAGGCCGATTACGCCGCCTTGCTGGCAAGCCATGGCCTGCCTGCGGAACTGGCCCGGGCGATCGCCGGCTGGGACGTCGATGCGTCCCGGGGCGCACTGTTCGACGACGGCCGCCAGCTGTCGTGGCTGATCGGCCGGCCGACGACCCCGCTGGCCGATTCCGTGGCGGCGGCGCTGCAGCAGGCCTAGGGCGAAACGCCTGGGTCGCTCCCGGCGTTCCAGCTGATCGGCGCCATCGCCGGATCGCGCTTCAGGCTGCGATGGACGTAGGCCAGCAGCGCCAGGCACAGCCCGATGCACGCCAGGTTGGTGCCGGCCCACCCCAGCCCCTGCAGCAGCAGGGCGGGCAGGAAGGCGCCGGCGGTGGCCATCACGGAAAGGCCCAGGTCGTTCAGGCCTTGCACCTCGATCGCATGGGGCTGTTCCCCCAGCACCCGGGCGAGCAGGGCGCTGCCGCCCACGTAGGTGAAGTTCCAGCCCAGGCCCAGGACCACCAGGCTGGCGACCAGCATGGCGTAGCCGTCGGACAGCAGGTTCAGGACGCTGGCGGTGATCAGCAGGAGGATGCCGCCGACGATCACCGCCCTGAGCCCGAGGCGGCCGATGATCGCGCCGGTGAAGAAGGACGGCGCGAACATCGCCACCACGTGCCACTGGATGGCCGTGCCGACCGCCGAGAAGTGCATGTGCAGGCTGGCCATGTGCAGCGAGGCCTGCACCATCAGCAGGTTCATGATGCCGTAGCCCAGCGCGCCCACGGCGATGGCCGCCCCCAGGGCGGGCGAGCGCCGGACGGCGCGCCAGGCCGCGCCCGCATGCCCGTCCGCTCCGCCATGCCCGCCCACTCCGGCATATCCATCCGCACCCGCTTGTCCGTCCGTCCCCCCATGCCCGCCCCCGGCCGCCGGAAGCCGCGCGGGGCCGGGCGCTTCCCGCACCGCCAGGTGGACCAGGAAGGACAGCAGCGCCAGGCCGGTGAAGGCGGCGTAGCACAGCGCGAAGGGCGCGTAGCCGGCCACGTCCTTCAGCCGGTCCGCCAGCAGCGGGCCGGCCAGCGCCGCCAGGACCCCGCCCGCCACGACCAGCGAGATGGCCCTGGGCTTGAGCCGCGCGTCCAGGCCGTCGGTGGCCGCGAAGCGGTTGAAATTGGCGAAGGCGATGTAGCTGCCCAGCAGCGCGTGCGCCACGATCAGCAGCGCGAACGAGCTCCGGTCCACGGCCAGGTAGCCCGCCGCGCCCGACAGCGCCAGGGGGAGGGCCGCCAGCAGGAACGCCGGCTTGCGTCCGATGCGTTTCATCAGCCGGGAGGCGGGCACCGTCATCAGCATCACGCACAGGAACTGGAAGCCGTAGGGCACGGTGGACAGCCAGAGGCTGGGCGTCAGCGACGCCCCCACGATGGCCGCCATCGCCACCGACATGACGGCGGTGGTCAGGTTGATGGATTGCGCCAGGAAATACAGGTAGGTGGCGAAGGGCAGTTTCGAGCTCATCGGGTCGCGTCCGGTTGCATGTCGTCGGAACGCATTGTGTCATCCGGCGCCTGCCCCGCCGGAAACACCCGTGCGCTTTTCCCGTAAACTGTTCGGGTTTTTTCCTGACAGTTGGGCGGGCCGTGATGGGCTTCTACGACGACATCCGGGCGGACCTGCTGGCGGGCCGGTGGGAACGGGGCCAGCGGCTGCCTTCCATCCGGGCGATGGCGGCGCAGCGGCGGGCGAGCCTGCACACGGTGGTCAGCGCCTATGGCCGCCTGGTGGGCGACGGCCTGCTGGAGGCGCAGCAGGGCCGCGGCTATTTCGTGGCGGTCCAGGGCCCCCTGGCCGCGCCGGCGGCCCCCGCCGTGGAGCCGGCCCTGCCGGACGATCCGCTCTTCAGGCTGCTGCAGGCGCCGCCCGGCAGCGCCGTCAAGCTCGGCTGCGGCTGGCTGCCGCTGCCCTGGCGCGACACCGACCTGCTGGCGCGCGCCATCCGCCGCACCGCGCGGCTCGGCCGCAGCGGCCTGGTGGAATACGGCGACATCCAGGGCTACGTGCCGCTGCGCCAGCTGCTGTCCGCGCATCTGCGCCAGGCGGTGCGGCTGGATGCCGCGCCGGCGCAGATGATCACCACCCTGGGGGCCACGCAGGCGCTGGACCTGGTGGCGCGGCACCTGCTGTCGCCCGGGGACCGGGTGCTGGTGGACGAGCCGTGCAACGGCAACCTGGTGCGGCTGATCCGGCTGTGCGGCGGCGAGCCGGTCGGCGTGCCGCGCCGGCAGGACGGCCCCGACCTCGGCTTTCTGGACGAGGTCCTGGCACGGCACCGCGTCCGCGCCTTCTTCTGCAACAGCACCTTCCATAATCCGACCGGCGCGGGGCTGACGCCCCAGGCGGCCTTCGGCGTGCTCAGGCGCGCCGTGGAGCACGATTTCCTGATCGTCGAGGACGACGTGTACGGCGACTTCCATCCCGGCGGCCGCCAGACCTTCGCGGAACTGGACGGCCTGGAGCGCGTCGTCTACATCGGCAGCTTTTCCAAGTCTCTTTCGGCCTCGCTGCGGATCGGCTACCTGGCCTGCCCGCAGGACCTGGTGGCGCCGCTCGTCCGCCTGAAGCTGCTGACGAGCGTGGCGGTGCCCGGCTTCTGCGAGCGCTTCGTGCACACCATCCTGGCCGACGGCACCTACCTGCGGCACGTGCGCGCCATCCAGCGGCGGCTCGCCACGCAGCAGCAGCTGACGCAGAAGGCGCTGCGCGAGCGGGGCTGGCGCTTCGAGGTCGCGCCCGCCGGCGGCATGTTCCTGTGGGCCGGCCATCCGGACCTGCCCGACCTGGCCGGATTCATCGAGGGCCTGGAGAAAAAGGGCATCCTGCTGCTGCCGGGCCCGGCGTTCGCCGTGACGGCCGATTACCGCGCCATGACCCGCATCAACGCCGCCCATTTCTCGCCCGAGCTGGCGCGGGCGTTCCGGGCCGGCGCTGCGTGACGCGAATGCCGCCGGCGCTAGCGGAGGGACGGATCCCAGGCCGGCGCTAGCGGGTGACGGATCTCAGGTACCGTTGCGGCGGCTCGCCCAATGTGCGGCGGAACATCGCGCTGAAGGCGTTGGCATTGGCATAGCCCATGTCGCGCGCCACGCTGTTGACGGAAAATCCGAGCGACAGCTGGCACACGGCCTCGGTCAGCCGCAACTGCGTGCGCCACTGCCCGAAGGTCAGGCCGGTTTCCTTCCTGAACAGGCGATTGAGCGTGCGAACGCTGGTGCCCACGCGGTCGCACAGCAGGGTCATGGTGTCGTTGTTGGCCGGCGAGCACATCAGGATCTCGCAGATCTTCACCAGGCGTTTGTCCTGGGGCAGGGGCAGCTTGCCGTGTTCGATGAGGTCGGCCTCGCGCAGCTTGCGCAGCAGCAGGGGGACGATCAGCGCCGCGTTGCTGTCGGGCGCATAGTGGGCGGGGTCGTCCAGCATCGCCAGGATCAGCTCGCGCAGGAGCGGGGTGACGCGGATCAGCCGGCACGCCGTCCATAGCCAGGGGGCCGCGTCCGGTTCGATGCGCAGGTCGCGCATGGTCACTTCGCCGATCATGTGCAATTCATGATCCACCCCGGGCGCGATCCAGAGCGCCTGGCGCGGCGTGACCGTCCATGCGCCTTCCGGTGTCAGGACCCGCACCAGCCCCTTGGTGGCATGCACGAGCTGGCCTTGTTCGTGGCTGTGCCAGATCTGCCGGCTGCCGTGCGCGTAGTCGGCCCGGATGGCCATGACCGGGCGTTCCTGCTTTTTATAGCCGTTGGAAAAGCGCTGGCGCCAGATCTTGTCCATTTTGGATTCCTATCCGGAAATAATCCTTGATCACGCCAAAACATGACGTGTCCGGACATGTTTTTGGCCACCTGCCTGAGAGCATTGCGATTTCTAATAATAACAATTCTCATTCTTGAGATTCTTCTTCCTCATCCTTTTCCTGAAATCCGACTGGAGCCCCGCCCATGAATCCTCCTCCCGCCTCGCGCCTGCCGGTGCTCTCGATGGTGGCCGCTTCCCTCGCCCTGTGCTGGGGGGCGGCCGCGCACGCCGGGCAAGCCGCGTCTGCGGCCGGCGCCGCGCAGCAGGCGGGCGAACCCGAAACCCTGCCCGGCATCACCGTTCATGGCGCCAGGCAGACGCTGCGGGGCGAGCTCCCCGCGGCCTATGCGGGCGGCCAGGTGGCGCGCGGGGCGTCGCTGGGCATGCTGGGCAATGCCGATTTCATGGATACTCCGTTCAGCGTCACGAGCTACACCGCGCAGGTCATGCAGGACCAGCAGGCGCGCAGCCTGAATGACGTCGTGAAGAACGACGCCTCGGTGCGGACCTTGTGGGCGGACAGCAGCTACAACAGCCAGTTCGCGGTCCGCGGTTTCGCCGTGTCGGGCCAGGATATCGCCGTAAACGGCGTCTATGGCATCGTGCCGCCCCAGCTGACCAACAGCCTCGGAATGTTCGAGCGGGTGGAGGTGCTGCGCGGCCCCAGCGCGATGATCAACGGGATGGCGCCTTTCGGCGCCCTGGGCGGAACCCTCAATCTGGTAACCAAGCGGGCGACCGACGCACCGATCGCCCAGGTGACGGCGAGCCATGCCTCGCGCGGCCAGTTCGGCATGGCGGTGGATCTGGGGCGCCGGCTGGGCGAGGAGCACCAGCTGGGCATCCGCTTCAACGGCTCCTGGCTGAGTGGCGACACGGCTGTCGAGGGCCAGAGCCAGCGCGTCGGGTCGGCGGCGCTGGGCCTGGATTACCGCGGCGATCGCGTGCGGCTGTCGGCCGATGTCGGCTACCAGGATTTCCGGGTCGATGATCCCAGCCGCCCGATCTATACGCAGACCGGCGATTTCGACATCCCGAACGCTCCTTCGGGGAGGCGGAGTTTCGGGCAGCCCTGGTACTACGCCAAGTCGGAAGACGTATTCGGCATGCTGCATGGCGAAATCGATCTGATGCCGAACCTGACCGCCTATTTCACGGCGGGCGGACGGCGCAACCGCTTCCTGGGGCTGTACAACTTCCTCTACCTGCAGAACGGGCAGGGCGACTACCAGGCCAGGCAGTACTACCAGCCGAACTATTCGGATACTTGGACCGCCCTGGGCGGGCTGACCGGCCGGGTGGTCACGGGGCCGGTGCGCCATACGCTGAATCTTTCTGTCAGCACGCTGGACATCGAATCGGGCAATCTGGTGCAGACGCCCCAGCCTTCGCCGTATTCCGGCAATCTGGCCAATCCTCCCTCGCTGCCCGGCGCGAGCCTGGCCGGCTTCGTCGACGAGGCGCCGCGCACGGCGCATAGCGTGCTCAGCAGCATGGCATTGGCCGATACCTTGTCGATGTTCGACGACCGGCTGGCGCTCACGCTGGGGATCCGCCATCAGGACGTGACCACGTCGAACTACAACGCGGTCAGCGGCGCGCGGGCCAGTCGCTATGACGAGGGTGCCTATACGCCGGCCTTCGCGGTGGTCGTCAAGCCCCTGGATTCGCTCTCGCTCTATGCCAATTACGTCCAGAGCCTGAGCCAGGGGCCCACCGCGCCGACCCAAGCCGCCAACTCGGGGGAAATGTTCGCGCCCGTCAAGTCCGAGCAGTATGAGATCGGAGCGAAGGTCGACCTGGACGGATTCGGCGGATCGATCAGCTATTTCGAGATCCGGCAGCCCAGCGGGATCATGGATCCCGTCACCCGGGTGTATGGGCTGGATGGCGAACAGCGCAATCGCGGACTGGAAATCAATGCCTTCGGGCGGGTGGCGCAAGGCGTGCGGCTGCTCGGAGGCGTGGCGTTCATGGACGGGCGGCTCGTCAAGACCCAGGGCGGCGCCGCCGATGGCAACAAAGCGGTGGGCGTGCCCGATGTCCAGCTCAACCTGGGCGCCGAGTGGGATGTGCCGCATGTTCCGGGTCTGACCGTATCGACCCGCTACATCCATACCGCGTCCCAGTATTACAACGCCGCCAATACGCAGTCGATTCCGAGCTGGGACCGGATCGATGTCGGTGCGCGCTACAGGACGCGTGTCGCCGGCCATGACGTGACGTTGCGGGCCGGTGTGGAAAACCTGTTCGACCGGGATTATTGGGCGGCTGCCTCGGCCAGCTACGGATTGGCGCGCGGCAATCCGCGCACCTACCTGCTGTCTGCGACGATGAGCTATTGATGGCGCAGCCGCATGCGCACGCCGGATGCGCAGCCGCATCCGGCCGGGCCGGGCCGGGGGTGCCGCCCCTGCCGGCGCAGCTCCCCTTGCCGGGCGCACGCCGGCGCTTCTGCCTGCTGGCGGCGCTGCAGGGGCTGCTCGCGTGCGTGCCGGACCGGGCCATGGCCGGATCCGCTCCCAGGGTGGCGTGCATCGACTGGGCCGCCGCGGAAAGCCTGGCCTGGCTTGGATGCATGCCGGTCGCCGTGCCGGACCTGGTCACATACCGCCGCTGGCTGCCGGAGCCCGCGCTGCCCGCCACCACGATCGACCTGGGCATGCGCAACGAGCCCAATCTGGAATTGCTGGCGGCGGTCCGGCCGGACCGGATCCTTCTTTCCAGTTGGCAGGCGGGCATGCGGGCGCAGTTTTCCCTGATCGCGCCGGTGGACTTGGCCGTGGTTTTCGATGAGCGCAGGGATCCCTGGTCGAGGATCCGGGAACTGCTGCTGCAGGCCGGCGGGCTGGCGGAGCAGGCGCAGGGAGCAAGGCAGCGGCTGGCCGGATTCGACGAGGCTCTGGCCGGGCTGCGCCGGGCCGTATCGGCGCGGCCGCGCCGTCCGGTCTATGTCGCCGTGCTGGATGAGCGCGGCTCACAGGCCTTCGTGTACGGCAAGGGGAGCTGGGTGGACGCGGTCATGGACCGGATCGGCCTGCGCAACGCCTGGAGCGGGCCCACGTCCTTCTATGGCAACAGCTTGGTGGAAATCGCCCGCTTCGCTGCGGACGCGGAGGCGGCCATCCTGTACCTGGACCAGGGCGACCGGACCCGGCGTGCCGAGGCGAACCTGCGCGCCAGCACCTTGTGGCGGGGCCTGCCTGCGGTGGCGGCTGGCCGGGTCGCGGCCGTTCCCGCCTTCTATCCGCTTGGCGGGATCCCATCGGCCTTGCGCTGCGCGCGCATCCTGGCCGACGCCGTGCGCGGCATCGCGGGCTGAGATCATGGCGCCGTCTTCCTGGTCGACGACCCGGCCCGCGGTCCGCTGGACGGCCCTGGCGGCGCTGGGGGTCGCCTTGCTGCTGCTCAGCGCGCATACCTTGTCCCTGACCGCGCCCGCGTCGTCCTGGCCATCCATTCTGGCGGGCCGTCCGCCCGACCCGGTCAGCGGCCTGATCTTCGGCCAGGCGGCCTTGCCGCGCCTGGTGATCGGCTGGCTGCTGGGCGCCGCGCTGGGCCTGGCGGGCGTGCTGTTCCAGCAGGCATTGCGCAATCCGCTGGCCGATCCGGCCATGATCGGCGTTTCCTCCGGCGCGTATCTGGCGCTGGCGGCCGCCGTCCTCTACGCGCCGGGGCTGCTGGCGTGGGGGATGGAGGCCGTGGCCCTGGCCGGGGGCGCCGCCGCATGCGCCCTGGTCATGATCGTGGCCTGGCGTTCGCGGTTCTCCGTCATCCACGTGATCCTGGCCGGATTGATCGTCTCGCCGCTGTGCGGCGCGGCCGGCGCGGTGCTTGCCCTGATCCACCATGAATCGCTCAGCGGCCTTTTCATCTGGCAATCCGGATCGCTCGTGCAGAATGGCTGGCAGGGCGTCCGGCGCCTGGCCCCGCAGCTCGCCGTCCTGGCGGTCTGCGTCGTGTCGCTGCGGCGCCCGCTGACCATGCTATCGCTGGACGACGCGCGAGCCATGTCGCTCGGGGTGCGCGTGCCGGCGACGAGATTCGCCGCCATGGCCCTGGGGGTGGTCCTGAGCGCGGTCACCGTGGCCGGCGCCGGCGTGCTCGGTTTCATCGGCCTGATGGCGCCGAACCTGGGCCGCATGCTGGGAGCCCGCACCTTCGGCCAGAACCTGGCGGCTGCTCCCTTGATCGGCGCCTTGCTGCTATGGGCCGCCGATCAGGCCGTGCAGCTGGCGGGACCTGCCGCCGGCCAGGTGCCCACCGGCAGCGCCTGCGCCCTGGTGGGGGCGCCGCTGTTGCTCTGGTTGTTGCTCAGGCGGCGGATCGTTTCGGCGGATCGTCCCGCCTCGGAAGGTTCCGTGGTCCTGCGCCACCGGCCGGCTTCCCGCCGGCTGGTGGCGCTGTTCGCCCTGGCGTGCCTCGCGTGCGCGGCGGTCGCCCTGCTGCTGGGCCGCACGCCGCAGGGCTGGGCCTGGGCGTGGGGGGACGGATGGCCGGTGGCGCGGGACTGGCGGCTGCCGCGCGTGATGGCGGCGGGCGTCGCCGGCGCGCTGCTGTCCATGGCGGGCTCCCTCCTGCAGCGGCTCACGGGCAATGCCCTGGCCAGCCCCGAAGTGCTGGGGGTGTCCACGGGCGCCTCGCTGGGAGTCGTCGGGATGCTGCTCCTGGCGAATTCGCTGCATCCGGCGGGCCTGCTGGCCGCGTCCGGCCTGGGCGCGCTGATCAGCCTGATCGCCATCCTGGCGCTGAACTGGCACTCCGGCTTCGCGCCGCAGCGGCTGCTGCTGGCGGGTGTCGCGCTGTCCACGCTGTTCACCGCCTGCGCCGCCTACCTGCTCTCCAGCGGCGATCCGCGCGCCTTCATGCTGCTGACCTGGATGTCGGGGTCCACCTACCATGCGACGATGGCCGCGGTCTGGCCGGGAGTGTTTCTGCTGGCGGCAAGCCTGTTCCCGGCGGTGGCGGCGCGGCGTTGGCTGGCTATCCTGCCGCTGGCGGAGCCGTCCGCGCGGTCCCTGGGCGTGCGCGTCGCTGCGGCACGCTCGTATTTCCTGATGATCGTCGCCGTGGCGACCGCGGGCGCCACGATGCTGGTCGGCCCGCTGACCTTCGCGGGCCTGCTGGCACCGCACCTGGTCCGGGGCCTGGGGCTGCGGCGGCCGGGCCTGGACCTGGCCGGATCGGCCCTTGCGGGGGCGGCGCTGATGATTCTGGCCGATTGGGTCGGGCGGGTCGCGGCGTTTCCCTGGCAGGTGCCGGCCGGCCTGGTCGCCATGATGATCGGCGGACCCTTTTTCCTGTGGCTGTTATGGAGAAGAAATGACTGTGCTTGAGCCGGAGGCGCCCGCGCCATCGCAGCGATCGCTGCTCAGGGAGATCGTGCGGCTGCTGCGCCCGTTCTGGAAGGTCGCGGTGTTCGCGACGATCATGGGCGCGTTGAGCGGGCTGTCTACCGCATGGCTGCTGGCGACCGTGAACAGGGCGCTGCATGCGGCGGAGGGCGTGCGGGCGGATGGAATGCCGGCGGACCTCCTGCTGTCGTTCGCGGCGCTGTGCGTCCTGATCGTCGCGGGAGAAATCGCCTCCGATCTGGGCAACGGCCTCGTGGGCCAGAACGTGGTGGCGGGTTTGCGCGCGGACCTGTCGCAGAGGATCCTGTCGGCGCCCATCGCGGAGATCGAACGTTTCCGCGCGCATCGGATCACGACGGTGCTGAACCAGGACATCGATACGATCAGCACCTTCACATTCGGTTTCTCCAGCCTGGCGATCGCCGCGGCCGTCACGCTGGGCTGTTTTGCCTATCTGGCGCTGCTGTCGCCGCCGCTGTGCCTGATCGTGGCCGTCGCCATCGCGCTGGGCAGCTGGGCGCACGCGTTTGCCCGGCGGCTCGGGCGGCGCGGCTTCGAGGCCGCGCGGCAGGCCCAGGACGAACTGCAGGGGCAGTACCGCGCCATCACCGAAGGGGCGAAAGAGCTGCGGATCGACCGCCGGCGGCGCCGGCACGTGCGCGACGCGCAGCTGATGGTCACGATCGAGCGGATCCGCAGCCTGCGGGTGCGCGCCATGCGCGTCTTCATGTCCGCCAATGCGTTCGGTTCGGTGCTGTTCTTCGCGGTCATCGGGCTGGTGCTGCATCTGCAGGGCCGGCTGCCGGTGGACGCGCCGGCCCTGTCGGGCTTCGTGATCGTGCTGCTCTATGTGAAAGGGCCGCTGGCGCAGCTGATCGGCGCCTTGCCGCTGCTCGGGCAGGCCCAGGTGGCGATGCGGCGGGTGGCGGAGCTTTCGCTGCGCTTCTCCAGTCCGGAGTCGGGGCTGTCCAGGCAGGGAACGGAGAACCGGGAAATCCGCGCTCCCCGGTCGATTGACATGCGGCGGGTCGCCTATTCGTATCCCGCAGGCCCGGGCGCCAGCCGGTTCACACTGGGGCCCATCGATCTCCGGATCCGTGCGGGAGAGATGCTGTTTCTGGTCGGCGACAACGGCAGCGGCAAGACGACGCTGATCAAGCTGCTGCTGGGCCTGTACGACCCTCAGGAGGGGGTGATCCTGATGGATGGCGAGCCCGTGGTGGCCGGCAACCGGGATGATTACCGGCAGTTGTTCGGCACCGTGTTTTCCGATTATTACCTGTTCGACGACGTGGTCGTGCGCCCGGGCCGGGAAGCCGAGGCTGCCGCCTACCTGGACCGCCTGGAGCTGGGCCACAAGGTGTCCTTGAAAGCGGGGCGGTTTTCGACCCTGGACCTTTCCACGGGCCAGCGCAAGCGCCTGGCGCTGGTGCATGCCTATCTGGACAAGCGCCCCATCCTGGTGTTCGATGAATGGGCGGCGGACCAGGATCCGGCCTTCCGCCAGGTGTTCTACACGGAGATCCTGCCCGAACTCAAGCGCAGCGGCCGTACGCTCGTCGTCATTTCGCACGACGACCGGTATTTCCATGTGGCCGACCGGGTCGTCCATCTGGCCGACGGCCGGATCGTGGAGGACGCGGCCGCGCCGGAGCTCGTGCGATGAATCGCCGGTGCGCGGGCCGGGCCGGGCCTTCTTCGCCGCCGGCCGACGCGGCGGGCGCGGCGGCGGCATTGCTGGAAGCCAGGCAGGTGGGATTCCAGATCGACGGGCGGGCGGTGCTCCATCCGGTCTCGCTCACCCTCTCCGGCGGCAGGATGATCGGCGTCATAGGCGCGAACGGCTCGGGCAAGTCCACCCTGGGGCGCATCCTGGCGCGCCAGGCGGAGCCGTCGTGCGGCCGGCTCCTGGTCGGCGGCCGGCCTGCGGGCTCGATCGCGGCCCGCCGGTTCGCCTGCGAAGTGGCCTACCTGCCCCAGGACATTCCCGCGGCGGCGGGAATGATGGTCGAGGAACTGGTGGCGCTGGGGCGCTATCCCTGGCTGGGCGCGTTCAGGTCGCTGGGCGCGGCCGATCGGGCCTGCGTCGAGGAAAGCATGGCGATCACGCGGGTGTCCGGACTGTCGCGGCGCTTCGTCGATGCCCTGTCGGGCGGCGAGCGGCAGCGGGTATGGCTGTCGATGCTGGTCGCCCAGCAGGCCAGGGCGCTGGTGCTCGACGAGCCGACCTCGGCGCTGGACATCCGCCACCAGGTCGAAGTCCTGTCGCTGCTGCGCGAGCTGTGCCGGTCGCGCGGGCTGGGGGTGGTCATCATCCTGCACGACATCTATATGGCGGGCCGGTATTGCGATGAAATCGTGGCCCTGCGCCAGGGGCGCGTCGTCGCGCAAGGAAGCGGCGAAAATGTGCTTCGGCCCGAGGTGCTGAAGGCGATCTACGACGTGGACATGGACGTGATGGTCCATGGCCCATCGGGCGATCGGGTGGCCTGCCTGCGCGCATGACGTCGATCGGCGCGTCCATGCCTCCGGGGCGCTGTCGGAGCCCACCCCCACATCCCCGGCGGAGCCGCCAAAATGCGACCTGCGCCCCGGGGGCATGGATGCGCCGATGAGCTTTACGAATCCATCCCTCCCAACACCACTTCCCACAGCTGGCCCACCGCCTCGCGCTCGCGCATGAATTCCGCCTGCGGCACGCGCGCCTTGTCGGCGCCCTGCAGGCGCAGCGCGTGCTGGCGCCGGCGAAAGACCCGGTAGGCGTTCGCCGCCTCGGCCGCCAGCGTCCCGGGGATCAGGCCGGCGCGCGCCGCCAGGCCCAGCAGGGCGATGTTGCCCAGATTGTCCAGCAGTTCGGGGTGGGCGCCGGCCTGGCTCAGCACCAGGAACTGGGTGATGAACTCGATGTCCACCATGCCGCCCCGGTCGTGCTTCAGGTCGAAGTCGCCGCTGCGGTTGGGGTGCCCCTGGGAAATCTTGTCGCGCATGGCCAGGACCTCGCGGCGCAGGGCCTCGGGGTCGCGCGGCAGCAGCAGGATGCGCCGGCGGATGTCCTCGAAGCGGGCGCCGATGGCGGCGTCGCCCGCCACGAAGCGCGCCCGGGTCAGGGCCTGGTGTTCCCAGGGCCAGGCCTGCGTCAGCTGGTAGTGCTCGAAGGCGTCGATGGGCAGGGCCAGCAGCCCGGCGTCGCCGTCCGGGCGCAGGCGCAGGTCGATCTCGTAGAGCCGGCCCGACGAGGTCAGGGTGGACAGCCAGGACGCCACCCGGCGCCCCAGCTTGGCGTAGCGCTCGCCGGCCTCCTGGTCCGGGTCGTCGTAGAGGAAGACCAGGTCCAGGTCCGAGGCGTAGCCGATTTCCTTGCCGCCCAGCTTGCCGTAGGCAATGATGGCGAAGCGCGGCTCGCCCGGGTCGGCGCGGCGTTCGCGCGGCAGCACCTGGGGCCAGACCCGGCGGATGGCCTCGGCCAGCATCAGGTCGGCCAGGGCCGACAGATGGTCGGCCAGCCCCTCGACGCTGATGACGTTCTCCAGATCCTGGGCCAGCAGCTGGAAGGTGATCTGGTGCTGCACGTCGCGCATCAGGTTCATCTGCTGCTCCACGTCGGGCTGGCCGTCGGGCAGCAGGCAGGCGTCCAGGTCGCTGCGCAGCTGTTCGGCCAGGGCGGGGAAGTCGGGCGCCTGCATCAGGCTGCGCCATTCGATCAGGCTGTCGAGCAGCAGGGGGTAGCGGGTCAGGTATTCCGAGGCCCAGGGGCTGGCCTGGACGATGCGCGCCACGCGGGCCAGGGTTTCCGGATATTCGGCGAGCAGCGCCAGGTAGGCGCTGCGCTGGGCGATGTGCTCCACCAGGTTCAGCAGCCGCTGCAGCGCGACGAGCGGATCGTCGGTGCGCGCCGCCGCCCGGGTCAGGCCCGGCAGCAGGGCGTGCAGGCGCTGCAGGCTGGCGCGCGGCAGGCTGCGGATCCGGTGGCTGTCGAGCAGGGCGTCGATGCGCGCCTGCATGGCGTCGGCCAGGCTGTCCGGCAGCGCCGCCTCCGGCGGCTCGGCCTGCGGGGCTTCAGGCTCCTGCGCATCGCCGCCCATGCCGGCGATGCGGAAGGCGTCGCGGAAGCACTGCGAGACGCAGGCGCGGTGCCGGTCCAGCTCGGCCAGGAAGCCGGCCGCATCCGTGCAGCCCATGGCCCGGGCCAGGGCCGCCATGCCCTCGTCCGTGCGCGGCAGCAGGTGGGTCTGCTCGTCCTCGCGGTATTGCAGCATGTGCTCGACCCGCCGCAGGTGGACGTAGGCGGCCTCCAGGCCGGCGGCCTGGGCCTCGTCCAGGATGCCGGCGCGGCGCTGCTTGTGCAGGGCCGCCAGCAGGTTGCGCTGCTGCAGGGAGGGCTGGCGGCCGCCCCGGATCAGCTGGTTGAGCTGGACGACGAACTCGATCTCGCGGATGCCGCCTTCGCCCAGCTTGATGTTGTGGCGGGTGTCCAGGCCCTTGCGCGCCTGGGCGCGGCGCTGCCAGTCCATGCGGATGCGCTCGCGCAGGCCGCGCAGGGCCGAGAGCGCGTCGAAATCGAAGTACTTGCGGTACACGAAGGGCCGCCGCAGGGATTCGACGTCGCGCGCCTGGGCGGCGAAGGCCGCCTCGTCGAACAGCGGGCAGGGGATCAGGCGGGCCTTGAGCCAGGCGTAGCGTTCCCATTCGCGCCCCTGGACCACCAGGTAGTTCTCCAGCGCCGCCAGGCTCCAGGCGAGCGGCCCGCCGTCGCCGTCCGGGCGCAGGCGCAGGTCGGTGCGAAAGACGATGCCGTCAGCGTCGGGCTCCGACAGGATCGGCATCATCAGCCGGCAGACCTTGCCGTAGAACTCGTGGTTGCTGATGCGCCGCCGGCCGTCGGTCTCGCCGTCGGCGTCGTAGAGCATGATCAGGTCGATGTCCGAGGAGACGTTCAGCTCCTTGCCGCCCAGCTTGCCCATGCCCAGGATCAGCATGTCCTGCGGCGCGCCGGTGTCGGCATGGCGGGGCGTGCCGTGCGTCTCCATCAGCGTGTGCATGGCGCAGGCGTAGGCCTCGCCCACCGCCAGGTCGGCGAGCTGCGACATGGCCGCCACGACCTCGTGCAGGGGCGCCAGCCCGGCGACGTCGCGCACCGTCAGCGTGGCGAAGACCCGGGCGCGCAGCCGCCGCAGGGCGCGCCGCAGGTCCGCCTGGGGAATCGGCCGGGTGGCGCCGGGGCCGAGCAGCTCCGCGTACCAGTCGGTGAGGGTCTTGCGGGTGACGGGCTGGGCGGCGTCGGCCGCCAGGCGCGATTCCTGCTCCGGGTGGGCCGTGAGATGGCGCCGCAGGGCGCCGGACCATTGCAGGGCGGGCTTGAATATAATGGTCTCGGACATGGGGACGGCCTGCGGTGGGCGGGACCGGCTCGGCGCGGCGGCGGCCGCGTGGCGGGTTCCGGAGGTTTCCAAAGGGTTCCTAACATACTGCAAAAGGTGGCATGCGCCAATCCATTTCACGCCGTGGCTCCTCCTGGGGCCGCCGGCTCCTGGCGGTCGCCGTCGGCCTGTATTTCTGCCTCGGGATCGCGCTGCTGGCCTTGCGCTATGCCGTGCTGCCGCAGATCGACGCCTGGCGTCCCCGCATCGACGCGCGGCTGTCCCAGGCGCTGGGCATCCAGGTCGAACTGGGCCCCATCCAGGTCCGCTGGCATGGCTGGAAACCCGAATTCGACGTGCGCGGCACGCGCCTGCGGGCCGCCGACGGCCGCGACCTGCTGACCCTGCCCGAGGCGCGCGTCCGGCTGGACTGGCGGGCCGCCCTGCCGGGCCGCCGCGGGCTGCTGGACCTGCGGGTGCGCGGCATGGACCTGACGCTGGACCGGCTGCCGGACGGGCGCCTCAGCCTGCTGGGCCAGATCCTGGATCTCGGGGGGACGCAGGACCTCGGCGGCGCGCCCGCCCTGGGATGGCTGCTGGCCCAGCCCCGCATCGCCTTTCTCGACACGACCCTGCGCTGGGTGGACCAGGCGCGCGCGGCGCCCGAACTGCGCCTGGAAGGCGTCGAGGCCGTGCTGGCCCGCGAAGCCGGGGGCGCGCTCGGCGTGTCCCTGAGCGCCCGGGTGCCGGACGCGGCCGACGCCCGGCTGGACCTGCGCGCGCAACTGGCCGATCCCGACGGGCTGGCGCACGGCCGCCTGCCCTCGGACTGGCAGGCCTGGCTGCGGGTCGGGCCGGTCCGGTCGCGGGCCTGGCGTCCCTGGGTGGAGCTGCCGGACGCCCTGTTGCAGGGCGGCGTGCAGGCGCAGGCCTGGGTCCAGACGCGGCGCGGGCGGCCCCGCCTGACCCTGCTGCTGGGGACCGATGCCGTGCGCTGGGCGGCGGACTCGGGCCTGTCGCTGGACATGCCCCGGGCCGGAATCTGGGCCGCCGGCGCGCTGGACCAGTGGCAGGCCCTGGGCCAGGGCGAGCCGATGCCCGACGGCCTGGATTTCCAGGTGCGCTCCCAGGGCGCGCGCGGCACCGTGCCGGCCCTGTTCGCCCAGCCCCTGTCCCTGGGCTTCCTGGAGATCCGGGGCCGGCTGCGCCATGCCGACGCCTGGACCCTGAACCTGGAAGAGCTGGCCTGGCGCAATCCCGACATCGCCTTGCGGGGCGCGGGGACCTGGCGGTCGGGCGGACCCGCCGGCCAGGTCGATTTCCAGGGCACGATCGCCCGCGCCCGCCTGGACGCGGTCCACCGCTACCTGCCGCTCGAGGTCAGCCCGGAGGCCCGCGAGTGGCTGGCGGGCGGCCTGCACGCGGGCGAGGTCGTGGACGCCCGCTGGCGGCTGCAGGGCGACCTGACGGAATTCCCCTTCGGCCTGCAGCCGCAGGCGGGCGATTTCCGCCTGCAGGGAAACTTCCGCGGCGCGCGCATCGAGTTCGTGCCCGGGGCGCCGCAGAAGGAGGCCTGGCCGCTGCTGGAAGACGTGGCGGGCACGCTGGACCTGCATCGCACCGACTTGCGGCTGACGGCCTCCACCGCGCGGATGCGCCCCGACTCCGGCCACGAGATCGCCCTGTGGGGGGTGAAGGCCCGGATTCCGGACCTGGAGCACGACTCCACCCTGCAGGTCTCGGGCCGGACCGCCGCCTCCGGCGAGGCCTACATGGCGCTGATCCGCCACTCGCCGCTGGCCGCGCTGCTGGACGGCGTGTTCGACGAGGCGAGCGCCGGGGGCGATTGGGAAGTGCCCCTGTCCCTGACCATCCCCCTGCTGCACGGCGAGGACACCCAGGTCCAGGGGCGCGTGGACCTGCGCCAGGCGAGCCTGCAGTTCCTGCCGCACGCGCCGGCCTTCCAGGCCATCGACGGGCAGCTGCATTTCAGCGAGCAGGGCGTGCGCATCGCCCGGCCCCTGGCCGCGCGGCTGCTGGGCGGGGACGTGAAGATCGGCGGCAGCCTGGGCGGGCCGCAGGACACCGGCCTGGACCTGCAGGGCCGCATCGGCGCCCGGGCGCTGGCGGACTACGTGGGCGTGCCGGGGATGCGGCGGCTCGAAGGCGCGCTGGACTATCGGGCCACCCTGCGCAGGCGGGGGCACGAGACGGCCTTCGTCCTGGAGTCCGACACCCGCGGCCTGGCGCTGGATTTTCCCGCGCCGCTGGCCAAGCCGGCCGAGCAGGCCCGGACGCTGCGCATCCAGTGGTCGGACGCCGACTCCCGCTCGGACCGGCTGACGGCGCAGTACGGCGAGGCGTTGCGCCTGGACCTGCGGCACGAGCGCAAGACCCGCGGCGGGCCCTATTTCCAGGGCGCGTCCGTCGGGGTGGGGCGCGCCGCCGACGCCGACGAGGACGGCCTGCGGGTCGAGGTCGCCTATCCGCTGTTCGACCTGGACCTGTGGAACCGCATCGTGGACGAGTTTTCCATCCCCCGGCGCGGCGGGGCTGGAGCCGGGACCGGGGCCGGGGCCGGGGGCGACAACGGCGCGCGGCGCAAAGCCGGCCGGCCGCTGTGGCCCGACCTGACCCTGCTGAGCATCCAGGCCGACCAGTTGCGGCTGCTGGGCACGCGCCTGGACCAGGCCGTGCTGCGGGTGGTGCGTTCGCCCGAGGAGCAGTGGTCGATGAACCTGCGCTCGGAGCAGAGCAGCGGCACCCTCAAGTGGCAGGAGCGCGACGGCCGCGTGCTGGGGCGCATGTCGGCGCGCTTCGCCCGCCTGAGCCTGGGCGACGACGCGAACGACGCCGGCTCCCTGCTGCCCGAGGCCGGGTCCGACGAGGACGCCTCGTTCGACGACGACCTGGAGATTCCGGGCATCGTGCTGCAGGCCGACGAGCTGCGCCTGTACGGGCACTCGATGGGCGCCCTGTCCCTGGAAGGCGTGCGCGACGGCGCCCATCACGTCTGGCAGCTGAACAACCTGCGCTTGGGCGACGACGATGCCCGCCTGCGCGGGTCGGGCATCTGGCGCCTGCGCGGAGCGGACCGCGGGCTGGAACTGAACGCCTCGGTCCAGGCGCGCAGCCTGGGCGCCTGGATGGACCGGGCCGGCTGGAAGGACGTGATGTCGGGCGGCGAGGGCACGCTCAATGGGCGGTTCCAGTGGCGCAACCTGCCCTGGACGCGCGAAAAGGCGGACCTGAGCGGCAGCCTGCGGATCGAGCTGGACAAGGGGCGCTTCCAGAAGATCGGCTCGCACACGGCCAAGCTGCTGGAGTTCCTGTCCCTGCAGTCCATCACCCGGCTCACGAAGCTGGACCGCGGACTGGCCGGCCTGCCGCAGGACGGCTTTCCCTTCGACCAGCTGCGCAGCGCGCTGGAGCTGGACCGGGGCAAGGTGAAGATCAGCGACTACAAGGTGATCGGGCCGGTGGGCACCATCCTGCTCGAAGGCAGCACCGACATCCTGCACGAGACCCTGGACATGCAGGCCGTCATCGTGCCCAACCTGGACGTCAGCGGCGCGGCCCTGGCCGCCGGCATCGCGGTCAATCCGCTGGTCGGCCTGGGCGCCTTCGTCACGCAATGGCTGCTGAAGGCGCCGCTGGCCAAGAGCATGACGGCGCGCTACCGGGTGACGGGGACCTGGGACGAGCCCAAGGTCACGGAGATCCCCACCGAGGCGGGCGTCCAGGACGCCGGCGGCGGCTGAACGGCCGGCGCGGCGCGCGCTCAGTGCAGCTGCAGGGTCTTCAGGTGCAGGCTGGTCTCGGTGGCCGAAATGCCCTTGATCAGCCGGATGTGCTCCAGCGCCTCGGAGAGCTGGGCGATGTTGGTGACGCGGAGTTCCGCCAGCAGGTCCCAGCGGCCGTTGGTGTCGTGCAGCGCCCAGACCGCCGGCTCGCCCGAGAGGGCATGGATGATGCGCGAGGCCTCGTGGCCCTCGATGGCGATGCTCATCCACGCGACGATTTCCTGCGGCTGCGAATCGGGCCGCACCCGCACGGTATAGCCCAGGATGACGTGGTCGCGCTCCATGCGGGCGATGCGGTTGCAGATGGTGCCGCGCGAGACGCCCAGCTTCTTGGCCAGCGTGGCGACCGAGATGCGCGCGTCGCCGCGCAGGTAGGAAAGGATCTGGTGATCGAGGGAATCCATGGCAGGCCTCGTTGCGATCGCCGTGAGGGTCATGGCCATTGCGATCGTTTTGATGGAATTGTCAGCACAAATATAAAAACTGTTCAAAATACTATCATTTATTGTAGAAAATTGACGCTATGAATTGGCCTCCCCATCGAGAATAATGAGTCCAGCCCCACCGGGAGCGCCCCGGCCAGGCTTCCGGTCCCGCCGGCCCCCGCGGCCCGCGGCGCATCGGCAGCCGGTCCGGCGCGGCGCTCCGGCGGCGGGCACGGACACGATAATCAGACAAGGAGACCCCATCATGGCATTGATGCTGACGACGACCGACGTATCCACGCTGGTCGGCCGCCTGACCGTCCGCAAGGCGCTGGACCTGCTGTCCCGCTACATCCAGGACGATTTCGTGCGCTGGGAATCGTTTGAAAAGACGGCCCGCGTGGCCAGCCACTCGGCGGTCGGCGTGATCGAGCTCATGCCCACGGCCGACGCGGACCGCTATGCCTTCAAGTTCGTCAACGGCCATCCGTACAACCCCGTCCAGGGTCTGCCCACCGTGATGGCCTTCGGCGCCCTGGCCGAGGTCGGCACCGGCCTGCCGCTGCTGCTGAGCGAACTGACGCTGACGACCGCCCTGCGCACGGCCGCCACCTCGGTCGTGGCCGCCCGCGTGCTGGCGCGCCGCGACGCCCGCGTCATGGCGCTGATCGGCAATGGCGCCCAGAGCGAATTCCAGGCGCTGGCGTTCCATCATCTGCTGGGCATCGACGTCCTCAGGGTCTACGACGTCGATCCCGAGGCCACCCGCAAGCTGGTGCGCAACCTGGCCGGCGTTCCGGGCCTGGAGGTCCGGCCGGTGCGCAGCGCCCGCGAGGCCGTGGCCGGGGCGGACATCGTCACGACCGCCACGGCCGACAAGACCAATGCCCTGATCCTGACGCCCGACATGGTCGGGCCGGGCGTGCACGTCAATGCCGTGGGCGGCGACTGTCCGGGCAAGACCGAGCTGCACGCCGACATCCTGACGCGCGCCACGACCTTCGTGGAATTCGAGCCCCAGTCCCGGATCGAGGGCGAGATCCAGCAGATGTCCGCCGATTACCCCGTGGTCCCGCTCTGGGAAGTCCTGGCGGGGCGGCGCCCCGGGCGGCGTTCCGGCGACGAGATCACCGTGTTCGATTCCGTGGGCTTCGCGCTGGAGGATTTCTCCGCCCTGCGCTTCCTGTGGGACCAGGCGCGTGCGCTCGGGATCGGCCGCGCCTTCGAGCTGGTCCCGGAAGCCGGGGACCCGAAGGACCTGTTCGGCGCCATGCGGCGCCTGGACGCCGGCCCGGCGCCGCGGGGCGCCGAAGCGCGGGCGGACGAGGCGGCGCTGGCATGTCCGCACGAAGCCTGAACGCTCGCGGAGCACCATGATGACGGAAAAAGTGGCGGCCCTGATCGGCGTGCCGACCGATGTCGGGGCGGGCGTGCGCGGCGCGTCCATGGGGCCGGAGGCCCTGCGCGTGGCCGGCCTGGCGCGCGCCCTTGCCCGGCAGGGGCTGCGCGTGGAGGACACCGGCAACCTGGGCGGCCCTTTCAATCCCTGGCAGCCGCCGCTCGACGGCTACCGGCATCTGCCCGAGGTGCTGCAGTGGAACCGCGCCGTGTTCGATGCCGTGACGGCACAGCTGCAGGCGGGCCGCATGCCCGTGATGCTGGGCGGCGATCACTGCCTGGGCGTGGGCTCGGTGGGCGCGGTGGCGCGCCACTGCCGCCGCGGGGGGCGTCCCCTGCGGGTGTTCTGGCTGGACGCCCATACGGATTTCAACACGGCGCGCCTGACGCCCAGCGGAAACGTGCACGGCATGCCGGTCGCCTGCCTGTGCGGCTTCGGGCCGGACGCGCTCGTGAACCTGGGCGGCGCGGGCCCCGCGCTGCGGACCCGCGACCTGCGCATGATCGGCATCCGCAGCGTGGACCGCGAGGAGCGCCTGTTCGTCCACGAGCAGGGCCTGGACGTCTACGACATGCGCATGATCGACGAGATCGGGATGCGGGCGGTGATGCAGGCGGCGCTGGCGGACCTGCCGCGGGACGCCCACGTCCACGTCAGCTTCGACGTGGATTTCCTCGACCCGTCCTACGCGCCCGGCGTGGGCACCACGGTGCAGGGCGGCCCCACCTGGCGCGAGGCCCAGCTGTGCATGGAGATGCTGGCCGACACCGGCCAGGTCGCCTCGCTGGACATCGTCGAGCTGAATCCGGCGCTGGACGTGCGCAACGGCACCGCCGAGGCGGCGGTGCAGATGGTCGAAAGCCTGTTCGGCAAGAGCACCCTGGTGCGGGAGAAGCCGCCGACATCCTGATCCCGCCCGCGGGGCGCACGGCCGCCCCGCGGGCCTTCTTCCATGCCTTTTCATCCCCTTCCATAAAAAAGACAGGAGACATACCCATGAAGAACCTGAAGACGCTGGCCGCGGCGCTGATGCTGGCCTGCGGCCTGGGGGCCGGCGGCCCGGCGCAGGCCGAAACCCTGCGCGTCGGCCTGGAGGCCGCCTATCCGCCCTTCAGCGCGCCCAGCGCCAAGGGCGGCTACGTCGGCTTCGACATCGACATCGCCAACGCCCTGTGCAGGCAGATGCAGGTCGAATGCGAGTTCATCGCGCAGGACTGGGACGGCATCATCCCGGCCCTGATGGCGCGCAAGTTCGACGCCATCATCTCGTCCATGGCGGTCACGAAGGAGCGCGCCGAGCAGGTCGATTTCACCGGCCGCTACTACCGCACCTCGATGTCGGTGGCCGTGCCGCGCGATGCCGAGGCCGGCAGCCTGGATGCGGCGGCCTTCAAGGGCAAGGTGGTCGGGGCCCAGTCCTCCAGCACCCCCGGCATGTACGCCGAGGACGTCTACGGCAAGGCCGGCGCCGAAGTGCGCCTGTACCCGACGGCCGACGAGGCGGGCAGCGACCTGGCCAGCGGCCGCCTGGACGCGCTGGTGCACGACAAGTATCCCCTGATCGAATGGATGCGCAAGCGCAGCCATGACTGCTGCAGGCTGCTGGGCGATCTGCCGGGCACCATGGACGACATCGCCATCGCGGTGCGCAAGGGCGACGACGCCCTGCGCACCCGCCTGGACGAGGCCATCCTGGCGATCCGCGCCGACGGCTCCTATCAGCGGATCTCGCAGCGCTACTTCGGCCTCGACATCTACTGACCCCCCGGCAGGCGGCGCGCGCCGCCTTTTGCATGATCCACACGGAGCGGCCCGGCCAGGGCCGATGCTTCCATGCTCGATTTATTGCAATTGCTGTCCTGGGGCGAGAGCGGATGGGGCGACGCCCTGCTGGCCGGCACCCTGGTCACGATCCTGCTGGCGCTGTGCTGCGTGCCCTTCGGCTTCCCGCTGGGCCTGCTGGTGGCGCTGGGCAGCCAGTCGCGGCATGCCGCCGCGCGCCTGTCGGCCACGGTGTTCTCGACCGTGTTCCGCGGCCTGCCCGAACTGCTGACGCTGTTCCTGGTGTACTACGGCAGCCAGATCGCAGCCGAAAGGCTGATGCGCCATTTCGGCTACGAGGGCGGCATCGTCGTCAACGCCTTCGTCGCCGGCGTGGTGGCCTTCAGCCTGGTGCTGGCCGCCTTTTCCAGCGAAGTCTGGCTGGGCGCTTTCAAGGCCATTCCGGCGGGCCAGGGCGAGGCGGCGCGGGCGCTGGGCCTGTCGCGCTGGACCACGCTGCGGCGGGTGACGTTTCCCCAGCTGATGCGGGTGGCCTTGCCGGGCCTGACCAACAACTGGCTCACCCTGCTGAAGGACACTTCGCTGGTCTCGACCATCTCGCTGGCGGACATCATGCGCCAGACCAGCCAGGCCGTCACGGCGACGCGCGAGCCCGTGCTGTTCTACAGCGCGGCCTGCGTGCTCTACCTGATCCTCTCGGCGGCCTCGGGCCTGCTCTTCTCCCGCGCCGAGCACCACTTCTCGCGCCACCTGCACAGGGCCTGACCGCCATGGAATCCGTCACGAGCCTCCTACCCCGTCTCCTCGATCCCGCCCTGCTGGAAACCTACGGCGCGCGCATGCTCGGGGGTTTCTGGATCACGCTCAAGCTGGTGGCGCTGTCCTTCGCGCTGGGGTGGCTGCTGGGCTGGCTGCTGGTGCTGGGGCGGCTGTCGCGCCATCGCCTGGTCCGCGGACTGAGCCGCGGCTACGTCTATTTCTTCCGCGGTTCGCCGCTGCTCGCGCAACTGTTCCTGCTGTACTACGGCATGAGCGCCTTTCGCGGCTTCTGGCAGGCGATCGACCTGTGGTGGTTCTTCCGCGATCCCTGGTGGTGCGCGCTGCTGGCCTTCAGCCTGAACACGGCGGCCTATCAGGCCGAGATCTTCCGCGGCAGCCTGCTGGCCATTCCCGCGGGGCAGAAGGAAGCCTGCCGGGCGCTCGGCCTGGGGCCCGCGCAGTCCTTCCTGCGCGTGATCCTGCCGCAGTCCATGCGCATCGCCATCGGGCCGCTGGGCAACGAAATGATCCTGCTGGTCAAGGCCAGCGCGATCGCCTCCCTGGTCACCGTCTACGACGTGATGGGCGTCACCAAGCTGGCCTATTCCAGGACCTTCGATTTCGAGATCTATCTCTGGGCCGCGGCGCTGTACCTGCTCATCGTCGAGGTGTTGCGGCGCACGCTGCGGATCATGGAGGGACGCCTGTCCCGCCACCTGGGCCGCTGAGCCCCGACTAAGGACCGAATCGCCATGAATGCTCCCCTCCAGCACCGCTATCTGCAACATCCCCGGGCCGAGGACGCGCCCGCCGTCATCGACGCCCCCCGGGCCGAGGACGCGCCCGCCGTCATCGACATCCGGGGCCTGAACAAATGGTACGGCGACTACCACGCCCTGCGGGACATCGACCTGCGCGTCCGCCAGGGCGACCGGGTCGTCCTGTGCGGGCCCTCGGGCTCGGGCAAGTCCTCGCTGATCCGCTGCATCAACCGGCTGGAAGAAGCCCAGCACGGCCGCATCGAGGTCCTGGGCGCCGACATCATGGGGGCCGCGTCCCAGGCGGCGCCGGTCCTGCGGGACGTCGGCATGGTGTTCCAGCACTTCAATCTGTTCCCCCACCTGACGGTGATGGACAACTGCACCCTGGCACCCCTGTCGGTGCGCGGACTGCGGCGCCGGGAGGCGCAGGAGCGCGCCTGCCATTTCCTGGACAAGGTCGGCATGCGGGCGCACCTGCACAAGTACCCGGCCCAGCTTTCCGGCGGCCAGCAGCAGCGCGTGGCGATCGCCCGCGCGCTGTGCATGGAGCCGAAGATCATCCTGTTCGACGAGCCCACGGCCGCCCTCGATCCCGAGATGGTGAAGGAGGTGCTGGACGTGATGGTGCAGCTGGCCGACAGCGGCGTGACGATGCTGTGCGTGACGCACGAGATGGGCTTCGCGCGCCAGGTGGCCGGCCGCGTGCTGTTCCTGGACGAGGGCCGCATCGTCGAGGACGGCGATCCGGCCGCGTTCTTCACCCGCCCGCGCAGCGATCGGGCGCGGGCCTTCCTGCGGCAGATCCTGGCGTGAGGGCCCGCGCCATGAAAAAAGCTCCCGAAGGAGCTTTTTTCATGGGTGGGGGACGACCATCCGATGCGTCATCAGTACACCCCTTGGGCCAGCATGGCGTCGGCCACCTTCACGAAGCCGGCGATGTTGGCGCCGTTCAGGTAGTTGACGGACTTGTCCTGGCTGCCGTAGCGCACGCAGTTTTCGTGGATGTCGCGCATGATGGCGTGCAGCTTGGCGTCGACTTCCTCGCGGGTCCAGTGCAGGCGCTGGGCGTTCTGGCTCATTTCCAGGCCCGACACGGCCACGCCGCCGGCATTGCTCGCCTTGCCGGGCGCGTACAGCACGCCGGCCGCGATGAAGGCTTCGGCCGCCTCGATGGTGGAGGGCATGTTGGCGCCTTCGGCCACGCAGCGCACGCCGTTGGCGATCAGGGTGCGGGCGTCTTCGATCTCGAGTTCGTTCTGCGTCGCGCAGGGCAGGGCCACGTCCACGGGCACGTGCCAGGGGCGCTTGCCGGCTTCGTAGGTCAGGCCGAACTGCCGGGCGTATTCCTCGACGCGGCCGCGCTTTTCGTTCTTCAGCTCGATCAGGGCCGCCAGCTTTTCCGCCGTGAAGCCCGCCGGATCCACCACGCAGCCGTGGGAGTCGGACACCGTGACGACCTTGGCGCCCAGCTGCAGGCATTTCTCGATGGTGTATTGCGCCACGTTGCCCGAGCCCGAGACCGAGACCGTGTAGCCTTCGAGCGACTGGCCGGCGTGCCGGAGCATTTCTTCCGCGAAATAGACCGTGCCGTAGCCGGTGGCCTCGGGGCGGATCAGGCTGCCGCCGAAGGTCAGGCCCTTGCCGGTGAAGACGCAGCCGCTCTGGTTGGACAGCTTCTTCATCATGCCGGCCATGAAGCCGACCTCGCGCGCGCCCACGCCGATGTCGCCGGCCGGCACGTCCGTGTCCGGACCCAGGTGGCGGTGCAGCTCGATCATCAGGGCCTGGCAGAAGCGCATGACCTCGGCGTCGGACTTGCCCTTGGGATCGAAGTCGGAGCCGCCCTTGCCGCCGCCCATGGGCAGGGTGGTCAGCGCGTTCTTGAAGGTCTGCTCGAAGGCCAGGAACTTCAGGATGGAGAGATTCACCGACGGGTGGAACCGCATGCCGCCCTTGTAGGGGCCGATGGCCGAACTGTGCTGGATGCGGAAGCCCCGGTTGACCTGGATCCGGCCGGCGTCG
Organism: Castellaniella defragrans; assembly: GCF_014203015.1. GTDB lineage: Bacteria > Pseudomonadota > Gammaproteobacteria > Burkholderiales > Burkholderiaceae_B > Castellaniella > Castellaniella defragrans. The sequence goes on along the minus strand of NZ_JACHIB010000010.1, from coordinate 107,289 downwards.
TCCATCCAGCTGATGCGGAACTGCAGGGCGCGCTCGGGTTCGACGAGCCGCTCGAGCAGGGCCTGGCTGGCGTAGCGCGGATTCTGCTGGATGAAGGGCCACAGGCTGTGCATGACTTCTTTCACGGCCTGCATGAATTCGGGTTGGTGCGGGTCCCGTGACTGGACCCGGGTTAGGAACTGATCGACGGAAGGAAGTGTCATCAAAAGTGCTCGCTTGTGCTTATTTCTTCATCATGTCAAAAAATTCGGCGTTGTTTTTGGTGGCCCGGATTTTGTCCAGGATGAATTCCATGGCGTCAACGTCATCCATGTCGTGGATGAACTTGCGCAGTACCCAGATCTTCTGTAGAAGCTCGGGCTTGATCAGGAGCTCTTCGCGACGCGTGCCGGATTTGTTCAGGTTGATGGCCGGGTAGATGCGTTTCTCGGCCAGTCGGCGCTCCAGGTGCACCTCGGAATTGCCGGTGCCCTTGAATTCTTCGTAGATCACCTCGTCCATGCGGCTGCCGGTTTCGATCAGGGCCGTGCCGATGATCGTCAGGGAGCCGCCTTCCTCCAGGTTGCGCGCCGCGCCGAAGAAGCGCTTGGGGCGCTGCAGGGCGTTGGCGTCCACCCCGCCGGTCAGGACCTTGCCGGAGGCCGGCACCACGGTGTTGTAGGCGCGCGCCAGGCGGGTGATCGAATCCAGCAGGATGACCACGTCCTTCTTCATTTCGACCAGGCGCTTGGCCTTTTCGATGACCATTTCGGCGACCTGGACGTGGCGCGTGGCCGGCTCGTCGAAGGTGGAGGCCACGACCTCGCCGCGCACGGTGCGCTGCATTTCGGTGACTTCCTCGGGGCGCTCGTCCACCAGCAGCACGATCATCACGGCGTCGGGGTAGTTGTCCGTGATGGCATGCGCGATGTGCTGCATGATCACGGTCTTGCCGGACTTCGGGCTGGCGACGATCAGCGCGCGCTGGCCCTTGCCGATGGGCGCGAAGATGTCCATGATGCGCCCGGTGATGTTTTCCTTGCTCTTGATGTCGCGCTCGAGCACCAGCGGCTCGTCGGGGTGCAGCGGCGTCAGGTTCTCGAACATGATCCGGTGCTTGATGGCTTCCGGGACCGTGCCGTTGACCTTGTCCACCTTGACCAGGGCGAAGTAGCGTTCGCCGTCCTTGGGCGTGCGGACTTCGCCTTCGATGGAGTCGCCGGTGTGCAGGTTGAAGCGCCGGATCTGCGAGGGCGAGATGTAGATGTCGTCGGTGCTGGCCAGATAGGACGTTTCCGGCGAGCGCAGGAAACCGAAGCCGTCGGGCAGGACTTCCAGGACCCCGTCGCCGAAGATCTGCTCGCCCTGCTTGGCCCGCCGTTTCATGATCGCAAACATCAGTTCCTGTTTGCGCAGCCGATTGGCGTTTTCGATCTCGAGACCGGCGGCCATTTCGAGCAGCTGCGAAACGTGCAGCGCTTTGAGTTCGTTCAGGTGCATGGGAAAGAGGGGAGAGGGAAGGAAAGTGGAGGTCGTCGGATGGCTGGCGAACCCGGGACCGGGTTCGCGCGCGGAATCAAAGCGGATGGAGGGGGAAGGTCAGAGGGCTTCGTCGAGGAATGCCTGGAGCTGCGCGCGGGACAGGGCGCCGACCTTGGTGGCGGCGACCTTGCCGTCCTTGAACAGCATCAGGGTGGGGATGCCGCGGATGCCGTACTTGGCCGCGCTGTCGGGGTTTTCGTCGACGTTCAGCTTGGCGATGGTGACGCGGCCCTTGTACTGGGCGGCGGCTTCGTCGAGCAGGGGGGCGACCATTTTGCAGGGGCCACACCATTCGGCCCAGTAGTCGACCAGAACGGGCAGGCTGGATTGGAGCACGTCGCCCGAAAAGGACGCGTCGCTGACGTGCTTGATGGAGTCACTCATGTCGTGTGCGCGGATGCGAGGATAAGAGAAGACGGCGGACCGGAATGAAACCGCCCGGAGGAAGGGCGCGTCGGTCCAATGGCGATAAGCATACCATTAATTCTCCGTAAAATAGGCGTCTTTTGAACCACACAGACGGACGGAAAACATTGAGCACCGCACGCTACGACGAGTCGTCGATCCGCGTCCTCAAGGGCCTGGAGCCCGTGCGCCAGCGGCCCGGGATGTACACGCGCACCGACAATCCGCTGCACATCGTCCAGGAAGTCGTGGACAACGCCGCCGACGAGGCGCTGGCCGGGTACGCCCGCGAAATCGCCGTCGTGCTGCACGCCGACGGCAGCCTGACGGTCGAGGACGACGGGCGCGGCATTCCGGTGGGCGAGCACCCCGAGGAACACGCGCCCGTGGTCGAGCTGGTCTTCACCCGGCTGCACGCGGGCGGCAAGTTCAGCAAGGCCGACGGCGGCGCCTACGCCTTTTCCGGCGGCCTGCACGGCGTGGGGGTGTCGGTCACCAACGCCCTGTCCACGCGGCTGGAAGTCACCGTCTGGCGCGACGGCGGCGAATGGCGCATCGTCTTCGCCGACGGGAACGTGATCGAGCCGCTCGCCCGAGTGGGCAGCGTCGGGCGGCGGCGCTCCGGCACCCGCGTGCGGGTCTGGCCGGATGCGCGCTACTTCGACCAGGCCCAGGTGCCGCTGGGCGACCTGGAGCACGCGCTGCGCAGCAAGGCGGTGCTGCTGCCGGGCACGCGGGTGACGCTGACGCTGGAAAAATCCGGCCAGCGGCGCGAATGGCATTACGAATCGGGCCTGCGCGGCTACCTGGGCGAAGCCCTGGGCGGCGCGCCGACCCTGGCGCCGCCCTTCGAGGGCGCGCAGTACGCGGGGCCGGACGACGAGCAGTACGCGCCGGGCGAGGGCGCCCAGTGGGTCGTGGCCTGGACCGAGGACGGCCCGGTGGTGCGTGAGTCCTACGTCAACCTGATCGCCACGCCGGCCGGCGGCACCCACGAATCGGGCCTGCGCGAAGGCCTGTTCAACGCCGTCAAGTCCTTCGCCGAGCTGCACAACCTGCTGCCCAAGGGCATCCGCCTGCTGCCCGAGGACGTGTACGCGCGCGCCAGCTTCATCCTGTCGGCCAAGATCCTGGATCCGCAGTTCCAGGGCCAGATCAAGGAGCGCCTGAACAGCCGCGACGCGGTGCGCCTGGTGGGCGGGTTCCTGCGCAACGCGCTGGAGCTCTGGCTGCACGCCAATGTGGAATACGGCCGCAGGATCGCCGAGCTGGCCATCGGCCAGGCGCAGGCCCGTTCACGCGCCGCGCGCAAGGTCGAGAAGCGCAAGGGTTCGGGGGTGGCCGTGCTGCCGGGCAAGCTCACCGACTGCGAATCGACGGACGTGAACCGCACCGAGGTCTTCCTGGTCGAGGGCGATTCGGCGGGCGGCTCGGCCAAGATGGGCCGCGACAAGGAATTCCAGGCCATCCTGCCGCTGCGCGGCAAGATCCTGAACGCCTGGGAAGTCGAGCGCGACCGGCTGTTCGCCAACCAGGAGATCCACGACATCTCCGTGGCCATCGGCGTCGATCCGCATGGGCCCGGCCAGGAGGCCGACCTCTCGGGCCTGCGCTACGGCCGCATCTGCATCCTGTCGGACGCGGACGTGGACGGCGCGCACATCCAGGTGCTGCTGCTGACCCTGTTCCTGCGCCATTTCCCGCGCCTGATCGAGGCCGGGCACGTCTACATCGCCCGTCCGCCGCTGTTTCGCGTGGACGTGCCGGCGGCCGGCAAGCGCCCGGCGCGCAAGCTCTACTGCCTGGACCAGGCGGAGCTGGACGCGGTGCTGGACAAGCTGCGCGGCGAGGGCCTGCGCGAAGGCGGCTGGCGCATCAGCCGCTTCAAGGGCCTGGGCGAGATGAACGCCGAGCAGCTCTGGGACACGACGCTGAACCCGGATACCCGCCGCCTGGCGCGGGTGCGCCACGGCGACGAGGGCCTGACCGCCTCGGCGCGCATGTTCGACATGCTGATGGCGCGCGGCGAGGCCGCGCAGCGGCGCGGCTGGCTGGAAGAAAAAGGCAATCTGGCCGACGTGGACGTTTGAGGAACGGGAATGGATCTGGATCTGAATCGGAGTGAATCGAACGGCGGGGACGACGACGGCCTGGTGCTGGCGTGCTACGCCGAGCAGGCCTACCTGGACTACGCCGTGTCGGTGGTGCGCGGCCGCGCGCTGCCGGAGGTGTCCGACGGCCAGAAGCCGGTGCAGCGGCGCATCCTGTACGCCATGGACGCCATGGGCCTGGGGCCGCAGGCGCGGCCCGTGAAGTCCGCCCGCGTGGTGGGCGACGTGCTGGGCAAATACCATCCGCACGGCGACCAGGCGGCCTACGACGCCATGGTGCGCATGGCGCAGGACTTCGCCCTGCGCTATCCGCTGATCGACGGGCAGGGCAACTTCGGCTCGCGCGACGGCGACAACGCCGCCGCCATGCGCTACACCGAGGCCCGCCTGACGCCGTTCTCCCGGCTGCTGCTCGACGAGCTGGACGAGGGCACGGTCGATTTCGCGGCCAACTACGACGGCAGCCAGCAGGAGCCCGTGTGCCTGCCGGCGCGCCTGCCCGTCGTGCTGCTGAACGGCGCCTCGGGCATCGCGGTGGGCATGGCCACGGAGATCCCCTCGCACAACCTGCGCGAGGTCGCCGACGCCTGCGTGGCCCTGCTGCGCAAGCCGGGCCTGCCCGACGAAGACCTGTACGCCCGCGTGCCGGGGCCGGACTTTCCCGGCGGCGGCCAGATCATCACGCCGCCCGGGGACATCGCCCAGATCTACGCCAGCGGCCGCGGCACGCTGAAGGCCCGCGCGCGCTGGCACTTCGAGGACATGGCGCGCGGCCAGTGGCAGCTGGTGGTCACCGAACTGCCGCCCGGCGCCTCGGCCCAGAAGATCCTGGAGACCATCGAGGACCTGACCAATCCCAAGCCGCGCGCCGGCAAGAAGTCCCTGTCGGCCGAGCAGCAGCAGACCAAGGCGCTGGTGCTGGGCATGCTGGATTCGGTACGCGACGAATCCGGCAAGCAGGACCCCGTGCGGCTGGTCTTCGAGCCCAAGACCAGCCGCATCGACCGCGACGAGTTCGTCAACATGCTGCTGGTGCGCACCGGCCTGGAAGGCAACGTGCCGGTGAACCTGGTGTGCATCGACACCGACGGGCGCCCGGGCCAGCGCAGCCTGCGCCAGATCCTGGAGTCCTGGCTGGCCTTCCGCGCCGGGACGGTCACGCGGCGCACCCGCCACCGCCTGGACAAGGTGCTGGACCGCATCCACATCCTGGAAGGCCGCAGCATCGTCTACCTGAACGTGGACGAGGTCATCCGCACCATCCGCGAGGCGGACGATCCCCGCGCGGCGCTGATGGAGCGCTTCCGCCTCACCGAGCGCCAGGCCGACGACATCCTGGAAATGCGCCTGCGCCAGCTGGCCCGGCTGGAAGGCATCCGCATCGAGCAGGAACTGGCGCAGAAGCGCGCGGACCAACTGGCGCTGCAGGAGCTGCTGGACGATCCCGCCGCCTTCAAGCGCCTGATGATCCGCGAGATCGAGGCCGACGCCAAGCAGTACGGCGACGACCGCCGCACGCTGATCGAGCCGGCCGAGCGCGCCGTCCTGGAAACCCAGGTGGTGGACGAACCCGTCACGGTGGTGGTGTCCCAGAAGGGCTGGCTGCGCGCCCGTCAGGGGCACGGCCACGATCCGGCGCAGTTCGGCTTCAAGACCGGCGATTCGCTCTACGACGCCATCGAATGCCGCAGCACGCACGAGCTCATGGCCCTGTCCAGCACCGGCCGCTCCTACAGCATCGCGGTGGCCAGCCTGCCGTCGGCGCGCGGCGACGGGCAGCCGGTGACCTCGATGATCGGCCTGGAGCCGGGCAGCCGCATCGTCCACATGCTGGCGGGCGCGCCCGACCGGCGGGTGCTGCTGGGCGCGGCGTCCGGCTACGGCTTCCTGGCGCGGATCGGCGACCTGTCCACCCGCCAGCACGCCGGCAAGCAGTTCATCACGCTGGACAAGGGCGACACGCTGCTCAAGCCGCTGCTGTTGCGTCCGGACGACACGGCCGTGGCCCTGCTCAGCCGCAAGGGCAAGTTCCTGGTGGTGGCGCTCGACGAGCTCAAGACCCTGGCGAGCGGCGGGCGCGGCACCATCCTGATGGGACTGGACGAGGACGACCGCATCGCCCAGTGGGCCGGCGTGGGCGCCTCGGGCGTGGTGCTGCGCGGCATCTACCGGGCGCGCGACACGGAGCTGGTCCTGACGCCCGAGGAACTCGCCCAGTACGCCGGCCGGCGGGCGCGCAAGGGCCGCCTGCTGGACGTCAAGATCAAGCAGCCCAGCCTCTGGCCGGGAGCGGGGGGCGGGGCGGGGGACTAGAATAGGGTTCCTGCACTGCAACACGCCGATGGAATCCACATCATGAGCTTCAAGGTCACGGTGCTGCCGGCCAACCGGGCATTCACGGTCGAGCCGGGGCAGACGGTCCTGGATGCCGCCCTGGCGGCCGGCATCGTCCTGCCCTACAGCTGCCGCAACGGCACCTGCTCCACCTGCGAGGGGCGGGTGGTCTCGGGCGAATACGACGCGGGGCCGGCGCCGGCCCGCATCCTGGACGCGGCCGACCTGGCCCGGGGGCATACCCTGCTGTGCCAGGCGCGCCCGTCCTCCGACCTGGTGATCGAGGCCCGCGAGGTCCGCATGGCCGACGACATCGTGGTGCGCAAGATGCCCGTGCGGGTGCTGTCCCTGGAGCCCCTGGCGCCCGACGTGATGGAGATCACCCTGCAGCTGCCCTCGGCCGAGGCCTTCCGCTTCCAGCCCGGCCAGTACCTGGAATTCATCCTCAAGGACGGCAGCCGGCGCAGCTATTCCATGGCCTGCGCCCGGGCCGACGACCACCGGGTGCGCCTGCACGTGCGCCACATGCCCGGCGGCCTGTTCACCAGCCGGGTCTTCGGCGCGGGCGCCGAGCCGCTCAAGCCGCGCGAGATCCTGCGCATCGAAGGCCCGCTGGGTTCGTTCTTCCTGGATCCCGACGACCCGCGGCCGATCGTCTTCCTCGCCAGCGGCACGGGCTTCGCCCCCATCCAGGCCATGATCGAAGGCATGCTGGAGCGCGGCGACACGCGCCCGGCGACGCTGTACTGGGGCGGACGCCGCCCCGCCGACCTGTACCGGCGGGACCTGGCGCTCGCATGGCGCGAGCGCCTGCCGGGCTTCCGCTTCGTGCCGGTCCTGTCCGAGGCCGCGCCCGGCGACGGCTGGACGGGGCGCACGGGCTGGGTGCACCAGGCGGTCATGGACGACCTGCCCGACCTGTCCGGCCACCAGGTCTATGCCTGCGGCGCGCCCGCCATGGTCGAGGCCGCGCGCCGCGATTTCGTGCAGCAGTGCGGGCTGCCGCCCGAGGCCTTCCACGCCGACGCCTTCACCTCGGCGGCGGACCTGGCGAGGGTCGAAGCATGAGGGGCGCCTTTCATCCTGGAGCGGTCCTGCGATGAAAAATACCCCCCACGCTGCGCCTGCGGCTTGCTGTCCACCTCGTGGCCTGCATGCCGCTCGGATTCGCCAGGCGCAGGACAGTCCTCAAGGACTGCCCTGTGTCCGGGCTCATCCCCCCAGGGGGGGCGCCTTTCATCTTGGAGCGGTCCTGCGATGAAAGTCGCCGTCTTCGGCGCGGGCATCATCGGGGTGTCCAGCGCGTGGTGGCTGGCGCGCGCCGGCCACGAGGTCGAGGTCGTCGAGCGCCGGCCGGGCGCGGCCCTGGAGACCAGCCGGGCCAACGGCGGGCAGATCTCCGTCTGCTACGCCGAGCCCTGGGCCAGCGCGCACACGCTGCGCAAGGTGCTGCGCTGGCTCGGGCGCGCCGACGCGCCGCTGCGCGTGTCGCCGCGCCTCGATCCGCGCCAGTGGCTGTGGTGCGCGCGCTTCCTCAACGAATGCCGCGGGCCGCGCTTCGCGGCGAACCTGCGCGCCATGGTGGCCCTGGCGCAGTACAGCCGCGCCACGCTGCGCGGACTGCGCGCGGAACTGGGCATCGAATACGACCACCTCGAACGCGGCATCCTCGCCTTCTACCGCGATCCGCGCGAATTCGAGTACGCCCGCGCCAGCGCCGCGCGCATGCGCGAACTGGGCGTGGACCGGCGCATCGTCGACGCGGCCGAGGTCCTGCGCATCGAACCGGCCCTGGCGGCGTCGCGGGATCCGATCGTCGGCGGCGACTTCACGGCGGACGACGAGTCGGGCGACGTGCACCTGTTCACCCGCGCCCTGGCCGAACGGGCGCGGGACGCGGGCGTCGTCTTCCGCTACGGCACCCGGGTGAACCGGCTGGTGCCCGTGGACGGGCGCATCTCCGTGGCCGAACTGATCGAGCCCGACGGCTATTTCCGGCCCCTGCAGGCCGACGCCTACGTGCTGGCCCTGGGCAGCTTCACGCCCGAGCTGACGGCGCCGCTGGGCCTGTCCTGCCCGGTCTGGCCGGCCAAGGGCTATTCCGCGACCTTCCGCCTGCGCGACCCGGCGGCCGCACCCATGGTGAGCCTGGTCGACCAGGAAGCCAAGATCGTCTTCTCGCGCCTGGGCGACCGTCTGCGCATGGCGGGCACGGCCGAGATCGGCGGCTATTCCCGCGCCCTCGATACCGGACGTTGCAATCGGCTGGTCGAGCACGCCCGCGCCCTGTTCCCAAGCGCCCTCGATTTTGCTAATGTTCAGTTCTGGTCCGGCCTGCGGCCCACGACGCCTTCCAACGTCCCCCTCATCGGCCGTACCCGCATACGCAATCTCTACCTGAACACGGGCCATGGCAGCCTCGGCTGGACCATGGGGGCGGGTTCCGGCAGGGTGCTGGCCGACCTGGTGTCCGGCAGGACGCCGGATATCGACTTTCCCTTTTTGGATTGAAACATCATGAATTTTCCTTCCGGCTCCGGCATCTTGCGCCCGGGGATGCGCGCTGTCTGGCTGCTCGCGGCCGCTGTTGCGACCGCGCCCGCCTGGGCGGCGACCGAAGTGCCGGTCTGGCACACCCTCAAGGGCCACAACGCCGAGACCTTCCAGGATCTGGTCAAGGCCTACAACCGCAGCCAGTCCGACGTGAAGGTCGTGGTGCGCGCCTTCGACACGCCCGAGGCGCTCGACCAGGCGCTGGGCGCCGCCGCCCAGTCCAAGAGCCTGCCCGCCCTGGCGCAGATCGGCGACAGCCACACGCTGGAAGACATCGCCCAGCGCAGCTACGTGCAGCCGTTCCACGCGCTGCAGAAGTCCTCGGCGCTGAAGAACACGCGCTGGTTCGTGTCCCCGGACAACGCCTTCATCCATGACGCCAAGGGGCAGCTCATGGCCTTCCCGTACATGCTGGAAATCCCCGTCATGTACTACAACCAGGACGCCTTCAAGAAGGCCAAGCTGACGCCCGCCGTGCCGCAGCGCACCTGGATGGAGCTGCAGGGCCAGCTCGTCACCCTGGCCAACAACGGCTCGCGCAAGTGCCCGCTCACCTCCGACCTGCCGGTGTCGATCAACCTGGAAAACCTGGCGGCGGTCAACAACCAGCTCTACGCCAGCGCCGACAACGGCCTGAAGGCCAAGGGCCTGCCCAGCTTCTCCTTCGATTCCACCTACGTGCGCCACCTGGCGCTGATGATCAGCTGGGTGCGCTCCGAGATCATGGTGCGCCCGGACGCCGGCATGCGCTCCGTCAGCCGCTTCGCCCAGGGCGAATGCGCCGTGCTGATGTCCAGCTCCGGCCACATCGGCGAATTCCTCGGCCAGCGCAAGCTGCGTTACGCGGTGTCCGGCCTGCCGTACTACCCCGAAGTCACGCGCACCCCCGGCAACCCCTTCGTCAGCGGCGCGGGCCTGTGGGTCATGAAGACCGCCAAGCCCGTCACCGATGCCACGGCCGCCTTCCTGGGCTGGCTGTCGCAGCCCGAGCAGGCGGCGCGCTGGTACCAGCAGACCGGCTTCCTGCCGCTGACCCAGGCCGCGTTCGACGCCACGCCCGCCAGCTACTACGCCAACCTCGGCCAGTGGCGCGATCTGGTGGCCGTCTACAGCGGCAAGTCCGTCCTGACGGCCCAGGGCTTCCGCATCCACAACTATCCGGCCATCCGTTCGCGCTTCCAGCAGATCCTGGATTCCGCCCTGAGCGGCCAGCAGCCTGCCGTCACCGCCCTGAAGACGGCGGCGCTGGAGGCCAACAACCTGGTGCGCCAGCGCTGATCGCGGCGCCGGCGCGGGGCCTGGCTTCGGCGTGATCGCCGGGGCCGGTCCGGGCCCGGCTCCGGCCTTCGGCTCCGGTTTCGATTCTGGTTCCGGCTTCGGCGATCCCGGCTCCGGCATGACTGCCGGGGCCGCCGAAGTTCCCGCTTTCTGACGTCCTCCGCCCCCGGAGGCCGCGCCGATTTCACGGCACGGTCCCGGGGGCGGACCTTTTCGTCCGTTCGTATTTCCCAGTCTGGCGGCCCGCGTCGGAGCACGCCACCATGGACACCGTGATTCACGACCGCGGTGTCGCCGGAGGGAAACCATGATCAGGATGAGGCGTGTCAGGATGGGGCGTGCGGGGCTGCTGCTGGCGGGGCTGGCCGGGCTGGGGGGCTGCGCCGCCCCGGCGGACGGCGCCTGGTGGCGCGATCTGGCGGGGCTGGCGAATCCGCCCGGCGTCTACCGCTTCGACTGGCGCATCGCGGGCGATCCGGCGCTTGCACCGCTGCAGGTCTTCGACGACGGGCGCGAGACCTGGCTGCAGTATCCGGCGGACCAGCCGGCCCCCGCCGTGTTCGAGCGCACCGCCCGGGGCGACCGGCTGCTGCGGCCCCGGCGCGAGCGGGACTACCTGGTCCTGAGCGGCGTGCCCGAGCGCATCGTGCTGCGCGGTGGCCTGTCGTGGGCCGAGGCCTGGCGCGGCGCGGGGGCGGCGCCGGAGGCCGCTCCGGCCGTGTCCGCGCCAGAGGGCGCCTCGTCCATGCCCGCGCCGGTGGGCTCCGAGCCGGTTTTCGCGGCGCATGCCGGCGGCGCGGGAACGGACCGGATACGGGGCTCGGTGCAGGATCCGATGCCGGGTTCGATGCCGGGCTCGATGAAGGAGCGGACACGCGAGCAGGCGCCGGACCGGATGCAGGCGCAGATACGGGACCCGATGCGGGGCCGGACGGCCGGGTCGCCGGTGGCGCATCTGCCGATGCCCACGCCGCGCCCCGCGCCGCCGCCATTCCCGCTGCCGCCCGTGCCGCCCGTGCCGCCGAATCCGCCCGCGCCGCCCGCGCCGCCTGCGGGGCCGGTCCTGGCCGGGGGTGCCTCGTCCGGGGACGCGGGCGCCGCGCCGGCCGTGGCCGCATCCGCCGCCCGGGCGCCGGCCAGGGGGTCCGCCGTGTCTTTCGAGGTCACGCCGGCCGACGGCAACGTCCGGCGGGCGCTGGGGCGCTGGGCGCATGCCGCGGGCTGGACCTTCGAGCCGGAGCACTGGGACGTCGATGCCGACATTCCCCTGGCGGGCTCCGCCGTCTTTGGCGATTCGTTCCGCGCGGCCGTGCGCGGCCTGCTGTCCGCCACCGAGCTCGGCGACCGCCCGGTCCAGCCCTGCTTCTACGCCAACCGGGTCCTGCGCGTGGTGCCGCTGGCGCAGCGCTGCGACCGCACGCGGGCGCCGGGAGCCGAGTCATGACGACATCCCGCCGGTTCGGGCCGGCCCTCCTGTGCCTGTGCCTGGGGCTGTCCGGCTGCGCCTTCTCCGAACGCCTGCGCCAGGCGGCGGACGATTTCCGCCAGGCGGGCGACACCGCGTCCGGGGAACATGGCCGGTTTTCCCGCGCCGCCGTCGATGCCGACGCGCGCCGCGCCGCCCAGGACATCGAGCGGCCCTGGGTGGCCGGGCGGGCGCAGCCGCTGGCCCGCGAGCTGACGCTGCCCGCGCCCCTGCGCGCCCGCGTGCGCACCACCCTGCTGTTCGCCGACGGCACCGACGACCTGCGCCGCATCGCGCGGCGCATCGCCGCCGTCACCGGCATCCCGGTCCACGTGCGTCCCGACGCCCTGCTGCCGTCCGGGTTCTTCCTGCCGCGGCTGGCGGGCGAGGCGGGGCAGGGCGCCGCGGCCGCCGATCCGCCCGAGCCCTTCGATCTGGCCGACGGCCCGGCGCCCCTGCCGCAGACCCTGGATCGCCTGTGCGCGCATCTGGGGGTGCGCTGGCGCTACGAGCGGGACCGCATCGAATTCTTCCGCACCGACACCCGCGTCTTCGACGTCCAGGCGCTCACGCTCGACGCGCGCGTGCAGGCCTCGCTGGGGCAGGGGCGGGATGCGTCCGAAGGCGGCTTCGTCAGCGCCTCGGGCACCCGCCTGAGCGGCGGCGACCAGGACGTGATGAAGACCATCCGCGCACGGATCGAGCCGTTCCTGTCCCGGGCCGGCGTGCTGGTGGCCGAGCCGGGCGCCGGGGCGTCCGTCGTGGTCACCGACACGCCCGACGTGCTGGACCGCATCGCCCGCTACCTGGATCGGGAAAACCGGGCCCTGACGCGGCGCGTGCGCCTGATCTTCGAGGAGCTGACCGTGGCCCTGAGCGAGCAGGCCCAGGCCGGCATCGACTGGAACCTGGTCTTCTCCGGCGCCCGCCTGGCCGCCGGGCTGGCGGTGCCGGCCCTGGGCGGCGGCACCGGCGGACAGCTGGGGGTGGACATCGTCCGGGGGCCGTTTTCGGGCAGCGAAGCCGTCATCCGCGCCCTGGGCGAATCCGTCCAGCTCGTGCGGCGCAGCAGCGTGCCCATCCTGGGCCTGAACCGGCGGCCGGTCTCGCACGCCGTGCGGACGACGTTCTCGTACATCGACCGCATCGAGACCACGCCGGTCTCCGGCGCCACCGGCCTGGCGGTGCCGGCCGTGTCCGTCAACCAGAAGGCCGAGACCGTCGGCTCCCTGCTGACCCTGGTGCCCGACGCCCAGGAAGACGGCCGGATCCTGCTGTCGCTGGCCTACGACAACACCGTGGCCCAGCCCCTCAAGACCGTCACCTTTGGCGACAAGGACCATCCCTTGCATCTGCAGCAGCTCACCATCGAAGGCAACGGCACGGTGCAGCAGCTGGCCTTGCAGCCGGGCCAGCCGCTGGTGGTGTCGGGCTTCGACCGGCAGACCGCCGAATCCGCCGAACGCCGCCTGAATCCGGGCGTGCCGGCGCTGCTCGGCGGCGGCAACCAGCTCAGCACCCAGCGGCTGACCACGGTGCTGATCATCACCGCCCAGGTCGAGGAAGGACTCTGACATGGCGCGCACCGCTCGTCTCGTCTGGGTGGACCGGGTGCCGCTGGCCTTCGGGCTGGACTGGGTGCCGCTGCTGGGCGATCCGGAGGCCGCCCGCGCGCAGGCGCGCCGCCAGGGGGCTTCCCACCGGGTGGTGTCGGGCGATCCGCCCGCCGCGCTGGGCCTGGCGCGCGGCCTGCCCGCCGGCCTGGCCTGCTGGTCGGCGGCGGACCTGTTGGCGCGCCGCCATCCGCGCGGCACCGTGGCCTGCGTGCTGCCGCTCGACGACGGCACCTGCCACGTGCTGGCCGCGCACGAGGGCGTCGCCCTGGCGCGGGCCGACCGCGCCTATCCCGACGCGGATCTGGCCGGCGAGGCGATCGAGGCCCTGCGCCAGGCGCATCCGAAACTGCAACTGCTCGCGGCGCATGCCGGCGCGGGCGCGGGGGCGCCCGGGCTGCTGGAGGCGCTGGCGGGCGAAGCGGCGGGCCGGCGTCCCCTGGAACCGGTGCGGCGGCGCGGCCGGCGGCTGGCGCTGCTCGTCCTGGCGGCGGGCCTGGGAGCGGCCGGCTGGCTGCGCTGGGGCGGCCCCGCGGATGCGGCCGCGGCGCCCGATCCCGATGCGCGGGCCGACTGGCACGCGGCGCTGGAGCGCACGCTGGCCAGCCGCCCGCTCCATGGCGAGGCCGGCACCCGGGCGCTGCTGGACGCCCTGTACCGCCAGCCGGCGCGGCTCGGCGGCTGGTCCCTGCACGAACTGCGCTGTCAGCCCCGGCCGGACGGCGCGCTCTGGCAGTGCGTGGGCGAATACCGCCGCCAGGGGCGCCTGGCCGACAACCGCGCCCTGCTGCGGGCCGCTCCCGCCGACTGGCGGCTGGATTTCCCCTCGCTGGACATCGCCCGCGCCGCCTGGACCCTGTCCCTGCCGGGCCGGCGCCCCGAACCGCGCAGCCTGCCGCGCGCCGGCCTGCTGGCGCGCGACTGGGCCAGCGCCCTCCAGGCGGTGCTGCCGGCCTTCCCCGTGCTGCGGCTGGACGCGGGCCGCCCGCTGACGGTGCCGGCGCCACGCGACGCCCAGGGCCGGGAGCCGCCCCTGCCCGAGGATTTCCCCCGGCTGTCCGTGCGCGCCTTGCGGGTCGAAGGCCCCTTGCGTTCGGGCGCGCTGCTGGTGCCGCTGGCCCGGGCCGTTTCCTGGCACAAGGCCGCCCTGACTCTGGCGCCCGGTGCCCGGCCCGACGTGCGCGCCAGCCGTCTGATGCTGCATCTCGAAGGAACCGTCTATGAAAACCGGTCGTGAATTCGCGCGCGGGATGAGCAGGTCCCGAACGGGGCCGTACCGGGCGGCCGTGGGGCTGTGGCTGGCGCTGGCATGGGGCATGCCGCCGCCGGCCGGAGCGCAGCCGCTGGCGGGCGCGGGGCCGGCCGCCGAACCGTCCGTGGCCGATCCCGCGCCGGAGGACCCCCAGTCCCGCTGGGAAACCCAGTCGGTGCGCGAACTGATGCAGCAGGACTTGCGGGATGCGCTGCGCGCCGCCTCCGGCGCCGCCGCGGGGCGGCCGGACGGCGGCGCCGGCCCGGACCCGGGCGCGGGCGTGCGGCCCGTGCTGGAACCCCGCCTGGTGGCCCTGTACGGGGTCGGCCAGGCCCTGATGGCCGAAGTCCAGGTGGGCCGCCGGGCCTATCTCTACGTGCGCGGCCAGGCCTGGCCGGCCGGCCATGTCGGGGATCGCGGCGTCTACCAGCTGCGCGGCATGAACGGTGCCTGCGTCCAGCTCGAACGCGGCGAGGACCGCCATTCCCTGTGTCTGCGCATGCTGCTGGGCGAGGTGCGGCCATGAAGCCCTGGTCCTCCGCCCTGGCGCTGGCCGAGCCCCAGCCGCCCTTCGATCCGGCCCGTGCCGGCGTGATCGACCACCCCGGCCAGCTGTCGATGCTGCGGCCGGCGCTGCGGCGCGTGCTGGCGCGCGACCTGGGCGTCCAGGCGCTCGCGGACCGCATCTGCCCGGTGGAGCGGGCCGACGGCAGCGTCACCTTGCTGGCGCGGGCGGAATACGTCGGCAGCGACCAGGCCGATGCGCTGGAGCGGCGCCTGCGGGCGGCCGGGCGCCTCCTGTCCGAGCCGGCCCGCTATGTGCTGCCGGCGGCCCTGCTGCTGGCCCTGTCGCGCGAGGGCGGCGCGGCGGCGCTGGCGCAGGGCGGAGACCGCACGCCGACCGCCCTGGCCGGGGTATTCCAGGATCTGGTCGAATGGGGCGTGCGCCAGGGGGCGACGGACCTGCACCTGAACATCCACCGCGACGCGGCGGAATCCGAAGTCCGCTATACCGTGGCCGGCCGCTACGTCGCGCCGGAGCGCTTCCGCCACATGCCCACCGGGCTGCTGCGCGACGTGCTGGCCGTGGCCTGGATGGACATCCAGGGCGGCAACGGCGCGGTCTTCGATCCGCTGCTGGAGCAGCAGGGCAGCCTGCTGCGCCGCGTGGACGGCCGGGCCTACACCTTGCGCTGGGCCTCGCTGGCCGCCGACCGCGGCCCCAGCGTCTGCCTGCGTTTCCTGTCGCGCGACGCCGGGCCCGGCCCCGCCACGCTGGCCGCGCTCGGCTACCGGGCCGACCAGGTGGCCTGCTTCGAGCGGGTGCTGAAATCCGAAGGCGGGGCGCTGGTGTTCGCGGGTACCGTGGGCTCGGGCAAATCGACCACGCTGGCGACCCTGATCCGCGGCCTGCCGGCGCACCGCAAGATCATCACCCTGGAGGAGCCGGTGGAATACCGGATCGACCGCGCGGTGCAGAACACCATCGGCCGCGACCTGGACCAGCAGGCGCATGGCCGCTACGCCGCCAAGCTGCGCACCCTGAAGCGTTCGGCCATGACCGACGTGCTGCTCGGCGAGATCCGCGATGCCGAGAGCGGCCTGGCCTTCATGGACCTGGCGGGCTCCGGCGTCAACGTCTACACCACCGTGCACGCGCCCTCGGCGCGCGCCATCGTCGACCGCCTGGCTTCCGATTTCATCGCCGTGCCGCGCGATTTCCTCGCCATGCCCGGCATCCTGAAACTGCTCGTCTACCAGGCGCTGCTGCCGCGGCTGTGCGCGGACTGCGCGGTGCCGGCCGGCGCGGCCGAACTCGTGCGGCAGGAGCCGGGCGGCGACGCCGCGTACTGGCGCCGCTGGCTCGGCTGGATCGGGCTGGCCTGGGACGTCGATCCCGCGGCGCTGCGCCTGCGCAACCCGGACGGCTGCGCGCGCTGCCGCCGCGCCGCGCTGCCGGAGCTCTTCGGCTACGAAGGCCGGACCGTGGCCGCCGAATGCCTGGAGCCCGGCCTGCCGGGCGCCGCCGGCGGCAGCGGCCACGTGCCCGATCCGCACGCCAGCGCCATGGCGCACGCCATGGAAAAGGCCGCCGCCGGCCTGGTGGATCCGCGCGACGTCGAAGTGCGCTTCATGGCCTTCGAGACCCTGCTGCTGCGCCAGGGGCGGCTGCCGGCCGGCTGCGCCGCGCCGCCCCGGCCGGGAGCGCGCCGATGATGCGGGTGCGGGCGATGCTGGCGCGGCTGCGCCTGCGGCTGGATGCCTGGCGCTTCGCCGGCGGACGCGCGGATTATTTCGACTACCTCCAGGCGGTGCTGCTGGGTGCCCAGGGCCGCCTGACGGTGCGCGAACTCTTCGACCGGGATGCCGCGCGCCATGGCCCCGGCACGGTGCGCGGGCGCCTGTCGCGCACCTGGGCGCGGGCCTGCGAGGCGAGCGGCGGCGATCTGCACGCCACCTGGCTGGGCTGCTTCCCCGCGGACGAACTGGCCCTGGTGCGGACGGCCCAGGCCTATGGCAATGCGCGGCTGCTGGCGTGCTTCCAGGCCCTGGCCGGCCACCTGGCGCTGCTGATCCAGGCGCGGCGCATGCTCTGGGCCACGCTGGGCTCGGCCGCCGCGGCCCTGCTGACGGCCAGCCTGCTGCTGCTCGCCTTGCCGCGCTGGACGGTGCCGGCCCTGCGGCAGGCCTTCCAGGGCCTGCCGCCCGCCTACCTGGGCGACTGGTCGCGCGCGCTGTTCGCCGGCGCGGACTGGCTGCGCACCTGGGGCGGCTGGCTGCCGGCCGCGCTCTGCGTGCTGCTGGCGGCGGCCCTGTATTCCCTGCCGCGCTGGCGCGGGCCGCTGCGCCGCCGCCTGGACCGCCACGGGCCCTGGCGCCTGTACCGCCAGGTCCAGGCGCTGCGCCTGCTGGCGCTGATTTCGATCCTGCTTCAGCCCGGCGCGGGCGGTTCGACCCAGCTGCGGCCGGTGGTCCTGCTGTTCCTGGAAGACGCCGGCCCCTGGCTGGGCGCGCATCTGGCGCGCATCGCCGACCGCATCGACCAGGGGCTGGCCGGCGCGGCGGCCTTCGACACCGGGCTGCTGGACCGCGACCTGTACTGGTATCTGGAGGACATGGCCGCCGCGCGCGGGCTGCAGTCCGCATTGCAGGCCGCCCATGGGCGCATGGCCGGCCGCTGGCTGGACCGCGTGCGCACCCAGGCCCTGGCGCTGCGCTGGACGGCGCTGCTGCTCGGGGTGGCGGTCGTGCTGGGCATCGGCCTGTGGCACTACGCCGCGCTCGACGAGCTGCGGCGCGGCTGGATGATGTTTCATGCCGGCTCCTGAGGGCCGGCCCGTTTCACCCGGCTCCGGGAGCGGGTTTTTTTCCATCCGGCTCCGAGGGCCGGTTCTTTCCACCCGGCTCCCAAGAGCCGGTTCTTTCCATCCGGCTCCCGAGAGCCGGGTCATTCAAAAGCCGGACGTCCGGCAAAGGGGGGCTTCATGCATACATTGGCACATGGGCGCGCCGCGCGCCGGCGCGGGGAACAGGCGGGGTTCTCCCTGGTGGAGGTCTCGATCGTCACCGCCATCGTGCTGCTGATCGCGGTCATCGGCATTCCCGCGATCGGCGGCTACGTGATGGAGAACAAGGTGCCCAAGGTCGGCCAGGAACTGGCGCGCTTCATCATGCACGTGCGCGTCAATGCCGGCACCTCGGGCGATGCGCCCTACGAGGACATCGGCACGGCCAACCTGGCGGCCATGGCGGCCGATTCCTCCGTGCTGACCGTGGCGAGCGACGGCACGGTGCTGCACGGCCTGGGCGGCGGCGGCGCGGTCGAGATCGAATCGGCGGATGCCGGCGCGGCGTTCCTGCTGCGCCTGAAGCAGGTCAACCACGTGGCCTGCCCTTCGATCGCGTCGGTGCTGCAGCGCGTGGCCGACCGCATCACGGTGGAAGCCGGCGGCGGCACCGCCCGCACGGTCAAGGACGAGACCACGGCCTATAACGCATTGACGGCGGAGTCGGCCTGCGCCAAGGGGGACGTCAACCAGTTCGTGTTCCATGTCAGCTGACGGAGCGCGCGGGGGCGGGGGCCGCGCCCGGGCGATCGTCTGGCCGTTCGTCTGGCCGATTGCCCGGTCGATCGCCAGGCAGATCACCTGGCAGATCACCTGGCAGATCACCTGGCAGATCACCTGGCCGGCCGCCTGGAGGCGCCGCCGGTTCCCCGCCCGGTTGCATGCCGGATTGCGCCCCCGCGTGCGCGCCCACCCCCAGCGGGGTTCGCTGCTGCTGGAATTCATGGCCGTCGCGGCCCTGAGCCTGGTGCTGGCGCTCTGGGCCAGCCACGAATGGGCGCAGCGCGCCCGGACGCTGCAGGCCCGCTCCCTGGCCGTCTGGATGGAAGCCGCCCGCGGCGCGGCCGAGTCCTTCCTGGCGCGCCACGCGGCCGAGCTGGCAGATGCCGGCACCGTCGACGCCCTGGCCGGCCAGGGCTACGCCGACTGGACGGCGCCGCGCTGGGACGAATTGCGCTCGGCCGGGCTGCTGGCCGCGGGCTGGCAGGCCGCGGGACCCTTGCGCCGGACCCTGGGGCTGCGGGTGCTGCGCGAAGGCGCGTGCCCGGGCGCCTCCTGCCGGGTGTGGGCGCTGGTGCATGCGCGGCCCGCCCTGCGGACTTCCGCCGGCGGGGTGGACGAGGCGCTGGTGGCCGAGTGGCTGCAGGCCGCCGAAGGCCGCGGGCTGGTGGTCTGGCCGCGCCGGCCGGGATTCCTGAGCGGCGCCGGGCAGCGCATCCCGGTCCCGGAAGAGGGCGCCGCCGACTGGGGGCCGGGCGTCGTGGCGCTGGCGGCCCGGCCTCCGTCCGGGCAGGCGGGCGGGGCCGGCAGCGGAGGCGGGGAGGGTGGCGCGGGCGACGACGCGGCCTACCTCCGGGTGCGGGACGCGCGCGATCCCGACTTCCAGGGCGACGCCACGGTCCAGGGCGTGGTGCGCAGCGGCACGCGCCTGGCCGCGCGCGACAGCCTGCACCTGGAACGGGGCTGGAAGGTCGGGGACGCCTGCGCGCCGGAGGGCGCGCTGGGCCGCGCCGTGGACGGCGTGGGCATCCTGGCCTGCCGCCAGGGACACTGGACCCTGGTGGCGCGGCCGACCGGCGGCGGCTACATGGTCCACAGCCGCCGCGGCTGCGCCAACGTCCTGGGCGTCTCCACGGCCAATCCCGTCACCGGGGTGTGCGCCTGCCCGACCGGCTATGCCGCGGCGCAGGTGGCCGAAAGCGGGACGCCCGCGGCGCCGGAGGGCCTGACCATGGGCTACCTGTGCCTGCTGCAGAAATGAACCGGCCGCGCGTGGACGTGCGCCCCCTCGTCGGGCAATGGGCCGTCCCGGCCCGGCAAGGCGCCGTGCGGATCGCGCGTCCGGCGCGTGCGGGCGTTGCGTGCGGCGTCTCGCCGGACGGGACGGGGGGCGCAGTAGAATGGCTGCCCGGCCCGCGCCAGCGGGCCGCCCGGGTGCGCGGCGCCGGCGATCGGTCCGCGTCGACGTGCGTGCGCCGCGCCCCGCGCGCGAACCGGGGCCCGCACCGATGCCCGTACCGGGGCCCGCACCGATTCCGGAGATGCCCGCAGAAATGTCCTTGATGAGCGATTCCTTCGATCCCGCCGGGCCGATCCTGGCCACCTACATGCGCGGCGGCACCAGCAAGGGCGTGTTCTTCACGCCCGACGACCTGCCGCCGGCCGCGCGCGTGCCCGGCGCGACGCGCGACGGGCTGCTGCTGCGCGTGATCGGCAGTCCCGACCCCTACGGCCAGCAGATCGACGGCATGGGCGGCGGCACGTCCAGCACCAGCAAGGTGGTGCTGGTGTCGCGCAGCACGCGTCCCGACTGCGACGTCGATTACCTGTACGGCGCGGTGTCCATCGGCACGCCGGTGATCGACTGGAGCGGCAATTGCGGCAACCTGACCGCCGCCGTCGGCCCCTTCGCCCTGGCCCGGGGCCTGGTGGATGCGCCGGCGGACGGCATCGTCGCGGTGCGCATCTGGCAGGCCAACATCGGCAGGAAGATCGTCGCCCACGTGCCCGTGTCGCGCGGCCGGGTCGTGGAGGCCGGCGCCTTCGTGCTGGACGGGGTGACCTTCCCGGGCGCGGAAATCCGGCTCGAATTCCTCGATCCCGGCGCGGGCGACGCGCTGCTGCCCACCGGGCGTGTCGTGGACGAACTGGACGTGCCGGGCGTCGGCCGGATCGAGGCCACGCTGATCGATTCGGGCATTCCCTCGATCTTCGTCGCGGCCGCCCGCCTGGGGCTGCGCGGCGACGAGACCCAGGCCGAGGTCAATGCCGACGCCGGCCTGCTGGCCCGGCTGGAGGCCGTCCGGGCGCAGGGCGCGGTGGCCATGGGCCTGGCGGCCGATGTCCGGGAAGCCACGCGCGCGCGGCCCCACACGCCCAAGCTGGCCTTTCTCGCGCCGCCCGCGGATTTCACGGCGGCGGACGGCCGGCGGATCGCCGCCGGCGAGATCGACCTGCTGGCCCGGATCCTGTCGATGGGCAGGCTGCATCACGCCATGACCGGGACCGGCGCGGTCGCCATCGCCTCGGCCGCCGCGATTCCCGGCACCCTGGTGGCGCGGCTGCGGCGCCCCGGCGCGCAGGGCCCCGTCCGCATCGGGCACGCCTCGGGCATCCTGGCGGTCGGTGCCGAGGCGGAACGCGCCGCCGCCGGCGGCTGGCGGATCTCGAAGGTCGTCGTCAGCCGCAGCGCGCGGCGCCTGATGACGGGCGTGGTGCACCCGGCGCCGCTGCCGGACGCGGGCTGAGGTCGCCCGTCCGGGCGCCTCAGGCCTCCGCGTCAGGCGTCCCGGTCCAGGACGTACGCCGCCAGGTCGGCGATGGAAAGCACGGCGCGTTTCCCGTCAGCGGGCAGCGGGACGGTCCGCACCGCGCCGCGCCGCGCCCCTTACTGCCCGTTCCAGGCGGCGATCAGCGCGCGTTCCTCGTCCGTCATCTGCGTCAGGTTGGCCAGCGGCATGTACTTGCTGGCGACGACCTGCTTGATCTGGGCGGCGTGCTGCAGCGTCTGCTCGTTGGTGTCCAGCATGATCCCGGCCGGCGCGGCGGCGAAGCCGGGCTGCGTGGGCTTGGCCGAGTGGCATTCCGTGCAGCGGGCGGTCATGATGCCGTGGACCTGTGCCACCGTGACGGCCGCCTGCGCGCCCGCGCCGCCGGCCTGGCCGGTCTGGGCGGATGAAGCCGCAGCCGGCGCGGGCGACGGGGCGGCGATCCAGCCGATGATCGCCAGCATCGCGATGCCGGCCAGCGGGTAGCGCAGGTCGTTCTTGCCGGTGTGGCGCAGCACGAAGTACTGGCGGATCACCGCGCCGGCGAAGATGAACAGGCTCATGATGACCCAGGCGTATTCGTTCGTATAGGTGAACGAATAGTGGTTGCTGAGCATCAGGAAGATCACCGGCAGGGTGAAATAGGTGTTGTGCACCGAGCGCTGCTTGCCCCAGGCGCCGTCCAGCGGGTTCGGCTTCTCGCCGGCCTTCAGGGCCCTGACCATGCGGCGCTGGCCGGGAATGATCCAGAAGAACACGTTGGCCGACATGCAGGTCGCCATCAGGGCGCCGGTGATCAGGAACGCGGCGCGCCCCGGGAAGATCTGCATCGTCAGCCAGGACACGATCACCATCATCACGCCCACGGCCGCGCTCAGCAGCCCGTCGCGCTCGACGGTGGGGCTGATGATGCGGCACAGGCGCGAATAGATGTTGTAGCCCACCACCAGGAACGCCACGGCCAGGATGCCGGCCTCGGTGCCGTTCATGTTGCGCGCCCATTCCCAGGGGCTGGACGGGTTGACCAGGTAGATGTCGGCGCGCAGCAGGTACATCAGCATGAACAGGCCGAAGCCCGACAGCCAGGTGGTGTAGGCCTTCCAGAACGACCAGTGCAGGTCGTCGGGCAGTTCGGCCGGGTTGGTCAGGTACTTCTGGTTGTGGTAGAAGCCGCCGCCGTGCACGGCCCACATTTCGCCGTGCACGCCCAGTTTCTTGCTGTGCTCGCCCTTGGGCGCGTGCAGGCTCAGGTCGAGCATGACGAAGTAGATCGATTCGCCGATCCAGGCGATGGCGGCGATGACGTGCAGCCAGCGCAGCAGCAGATTGCCGTACTCAAGGAAAAAGCCTTCCATGAGAGTCTCCTCTTGGTTTCTTCGTTCGTGGGGATTGCCGGGATGAGCGTGGCGCTCAGCTGCCGCGATAGGTGGACCAGGTCCACGGCGTCACGACCAGGGGGACGTGATAGTTCTCGTCCGGATTGGCCACGCCGAAGCGCAGCACGACCTGGTCGACGAAACGGGGTTCGGGCAGCGGCACTCCCTTGCGGGCGAAGTAGTCACCGGCATGGAAGACCAGCTCGTAGACGCCCCGGGTCAGCGCGGGACCGCTGAGCAGGGGCGCGTCACAGCGGCCGTCCTGGTTGGTGGCCGTCCGTGCGAGCAGGGTGCGGGAATCACCTTCGAGGCGATAGAGTTCGAGGGCGACGCCCTGGGCTGGCACACCGTGCACGGTGTCCAGGACATGGGTGGAGAGTTTTCCCATGGGATTTCAAGCCGGTCAGTATCCTGCCAATAGGCCCCCGGTATGGCCGGACCCGGCGAATGGTTCGCCGGTTCGCGAAGCGCCGGAACGGGCCGGCGGACTTCGGTGCAGGACGGATTCAAATTATTGTGAACAATTTGTGTTGACGATTCTGGCCGGGTACACAATAATTGTCAACAATTTTCGTTGCCAATCGACCCTGTCGTTTTCACCTATGGCCATGCTCCACCTGAAGCCCGCCCGCGCCCCCCAGGACCCGAAGGCGCCCCGCGCCTCGTCCTTGCGCGATCCCAAGCCGGCCGGCGAGCCGTCCGACGTCGAGCGCGTCTACGGGGAAATCTTCGACGCCGCCATGGACCGCCGGCTGCTGCCGGGCGCCAAGCTGACCGAATCCGCGCTGTGCGCGGCCTTCGACTGCTCGCGCGGCACGGTGCGCGCCGCGCTGGCGCGGCTGGCCCACGACAAGATCGTGGCCATCGAGCCCAACCGCGGCGCCACCGTCTGGCAGGCCTCGCCCAAGGAGGTGCGCGACGTGTTCGCCATGCGCCGCGCCCTGGAATGCATCGTCATCGACATGCTGACGGCGCTGGACGACGTGGCCGGGCGGCTGGCGCCCCTGCGCGAAATGGTGGAACGCGAGCAGCGCGCCTTCGAGCAGGGCGACCGCATCAGCTGGCTGCGCCTGTCCAACGCCTTCCACGTGGAGCTGGCCCGCCTGCTGGACAACCAGGTGCTGACGGAAATGCTGGCCGGCCTGTGCGCCCGCACCACGCTGATCATCGCCCTGGGGGATGCCTCCGAGGACAGCACCTGCTCGTACCTGGAACACCGGGACATCCTCGACTGCATCGCGCGGCGCGACGCCGCGGGCGCGCGCACCGCGATGGACCACCACCTCAAGGACTGCGAACAGCGGATGGACGCCGCGCCCGGCGCCGATCCCTGGACCGCGCTCCGGCGCCACTCCCTGACCCCCACGCTCTGACCCTCATTCACCAGGAGACACGTTCATGGCAGACCCGCACTATCCCCGCGACCTCGCCGGCTACGGCCGCACCCCGCCGCACGCCAACTGGCCCGGCCAGGCCCGCGTGGCCGTGCAATTCGTCGTCAACTACGAGGAAGGGGGCGAGAACTGCGTGCTGCACGGCGACCCGGGATCGGAGCAGTTCCTGTCCGAGATCATCGGCGCGGCGGCCTATCCCGCCCGCCACCTGTCGATGGAATCCATCTACGAGTACGGCTCGCGCGCCGGCGTCTGGCGCATCCTGCGCGAATTCGAGCGCCGCGGCCTGCCGCTGACGGTCTTCGGCGTGGGCATGGCGCTGGAGCGCAACCCCGAAGTGGCGCGCGCCTTCGTCGAACTGGGCCATGAAGTCGCCTGCCACGGCTACCGCTGGATCCACTACCAGGACGTGCCCGAGGCCGTCGAGCGCGAGCACTTCCAGCGCTGTGTGGAAGTCGTCACGAAGCTGCTCGGCCGCCACCCCGAAGGCTGGTACACCGGACGCGACAGCCCCAACACCCTGCGCATCGTCGCCGAGGAAGGCCAATTCCTGTACGACGCCGACTACTACGGCGACGACCTGCCGTTCTGGACCGAGGTGGACCTGGGCCACGGCAAGGTCCATCCCCAGCTCATCGTGCCCTACACCCTGGACACGAACGACATGCGCTTCGCCTCGCCGCAGGGCTTCAACACCGCCGATCATTTCTTCAGCTACCTGCGCGACGCCTTCGACGTGCTCTACGCCGAAGGCGAGACCGTGCCGAAGATGATGTCGGTCGGCCTGCACTGCCGCCTGATCGGCCGGCCGGGCCGGTTCGCGGGCCTGCAGCGCTTCCTGGACCACATCCAGAAGCACGACCGCGTCTGGATCGCCACCCGCGCGGACATCGCCCGCCACTGGGTGAAGGAACACCCCTACAAGCCCGCCTGATCCGGCGCGGGCCTGTCCAACCTCCGACCGGGCGCCGCGCCCGGCCTCTCCCGCCGGACGGCTTCGGGCCGGGCCGGCGGGTTTCACCGCCTCTTTGGAGCATATCCCATGGCTTCTCCCAATCTGCCCGTCGGCACCGTCATCGACGCCCCCGCGGTCGACCTGCCCGCCTTCGCCTCCCGCCACCCGAACCTCGCCAGCGAAAGCCTGGGCGCCCGGGTGCTGTCCTGCTCGGACGAGTTCTTCGCCGCCGCGCAGCGCATGCTGCAGGATTCCGAGCCCGTCTTCATCGTCGGCAAGTTCGACGACCACGGCAAGTGGATGGACGGCTGGGAGACCCGCCGCCGGCGCAACGGCGGCCACGACCACGCCATCGTCAAGCTGGGCCTGCCGGGCACGATCAAGGGCCTGGACATCAACACCAGCCACTTCACCGGCAATTTCCCGCCCGCCGCGTCCGTCCAGGCCGCGTCCTGCGAAGGCGAGCCCGACGCCGCGACCGAATGGGTCGAGCTCGTCGCGGCCAGGTCGCTGCAGGGCAATTCCCACCACTTCGTCGAGATCGGCGACGGCCGCGTCTGGACCCACCTGCGCCTGAACATCTTCCCCGACGGCGGCGTGGCGCGCCTGCGCGTCTACGGCCAGCCGGCCTGCGACTGGGACCGCCGCGACCCGGACGCCCTGGTCGAAGTCTCCGCCCTGGCCAGCGGCGGGCGCGTCGTCGCCTACAGCGACGCCCACTTCGGCATGCCCACCAGCGTGATCAAGGCGGGCCGCGGCGTCAACATGGGCGACGGCTGGGAGACCCGCCGCCGCCGCGAGCCGGGCAACGACTGGCTGATCCTGGAACTGGGCCACCCGGCCGTGGTGGAAAAGATCGAGATCGACACGGCGCACTTCAAGGGCAACTACCCCGACCGCGTTTCGCTGCAGGGCGCGCTGGTGGCCGAGTCGACCGACCAGTCCCTGGTGACCCAGGCCATGTTCTGGCCCGAACTGCTGGGCGAGCAGAAGACCGAGATGGACAAGCAGCACTTCTACGAGGGCGAGGCCATCCAGAAGGTCGGGCCGGTCTCGCACGTGCGCGTGAACATGTTCCCCGACGGCGGCATCAGCCGCGTGCGCATCTGGGGCCGCCTGGCCCGCTGACCATGGAAAGGACCCTGCACGCCGCCCTGCACGCCTGGGTGGACGCCCATTTCGACGAGCAGGTGGCGCTGCTGCGGCGCCTGGTGGCCGTGCCCACCGACACGCCGCCGGGCGACAACGCCCCGCACGCCGAGGCCGTGGCCGCCCTCCTCGAAGGCTGGGGCTGGGAGGTCGAGCGCCACCGCGTGCCCGAGGAGGAAACGCGCGCCTACGGCATGCGCAGCATCACCAACCTGATCGTGCGCCGCCGCTACGGCGCGGGCGGTCCCGTGCTGGCGCTCAACGCCCACGGCGACGTGGTGCCGCCGGGCGAGGGCTGGACCCGCGACCCCTACGGCGGCGAAGTCGTGGACGGGCGCCTCTACGGCCGCGCCTCGGCCGTGTCCAAGAGCGACTTCACCACCTACCTGCACGCCGTGCGCGCCCTGGAGGCCAGCGGTGCGCCCCTGAAGGGCGCCGTGGAGCTGCATTTCACCTACGACGAGGAATTCGGCGGGCTCAAGGGGCCGGGCTGGCTGCTGGAGCGCGGCCTGACGAAGCCGGACTACGCGGTCTGCGCCAGCTTCAGCCATGCCGTGGTCACGGCGCACAACGGCTGCCTGCAGTTCGAGATCACCGTCCACGGCAAGGCCACGCACGGTTCCGCGCCCAAGACCGGGCACGACGCCCTGCGGGCCGCCAGCCGCATCCTGGACGAGATCTACCGCCAGGCCGACGCGCTCGACGGCATCGAATCCGGGATCGACGGCATCACCCACCCCACCATGATCGTGGGCCGCATCGACGGCGGCACCAATACCAATGTGGTGCCGGGCAAGGTCGTGCTGAAGATGGACCGCCGCCTGATCCCCGAGGAAGATCCCGCAACCGTCGAGGCCGAAGTGCGCGCCTTCGTCGCCGCCGCCGTGGCCGGCCTGCCGGGGATCACGGTCGAGGTGCGCCGCATCCTGCTGGCGCGGGCGCTGCGCCCGCTGCCCGGCCACGAGAAGCTCGTCGCCAGCCTGCAGCGGCATGCGCGCGCGGTGTTCGGCGAGGACATCCCGGCCGTGGGCACGCCGCTGTACGCCGACGCGCGCCTGTACGCGGAGCACGGCGTACCGACCGTCATGTACGGGGCCGGGCCGCGCACCGTCATGGAATCGCGCGCCAAGCAGGCCGACGAACACGTTATGCTGGAGGACCTGCGCGGCGCCACCCGGGTCGTGGCCAGCCTGCTGGCCGACTTCCTGGGACCCGCCGCCTGAATCCTGGAATTCCGCCAGGGCACCGGATAGGACGAGAAACATGAACGAAGCCGACATCGACCCCGCCGCGCTGGAGAAGCGCCTGGTGGACCTGGAGGTCAAGGCGGCCTACGCCGACGATCTGCTGGATCGGCTGAATCACACCGTCTTTCGCCAGCAACAGCAGATCGAGTCCCTGGCGCGCGAACTGCTGGCCCTGCGCCAGCAGCTCGCGGCCGGCAGCGCGCCCGGCCCGGCCGGGGGCCTCGACGAGCGCCCGCCGCACTACTGAGCCATTGTCGAGCCCCCGCTGCGCGGGAGGCTCAGGACCGCTTGGCGATGAGCCCGTACACGCCCAGCACGATCAGCGCGCCGACGATGGAGCCGATCCATCCGGCGCCCTGGCCGGCCTCGTAGATGCCCAGCGCCGCGCCCAGGTAGCCGGCCACGATCGAGCCGACGATCCCCAGGACCGTGGTCAGGATCCAGCCCAGCTTCTGGTCGCCGGGCATGATCGCCCGCGCGATCAGGCCGACGATGAACCCGACGACAATCATGCCGATGATGCCCATGCGCTTCTCCTTTGAAGGTTCAATGGTTCGCGCCCATCATAGGGCCGGGCGCGGGCGTTCGTCCAGCGCGCATGCGCCGGACCGCGGCGCGCCGGCTGCGGCCCGCCCGCGCGGTCCATGGGCGGCCCGTGGGCGGTTCGCGGGCGGTTCACAGCGCCGGCCGATGCTGGTAACGTAGACGCTTTTGCCGCCGGGCGAACGCGTCCCGCCGGGGCGGCCCACCAGGAGCATGCAGCATGAGTCAGACGTCCGAATACCAGCCGCCCAGGGTCTGGACCTGGGACCAGCCCAGCGGCGGCCGGTTCGCCAACATCAACCGCCCCGTGTCGGGGCCGACGCACGAGCGCGCGCTGCCGGTCGGCAAGCATCCGCTGCAGATCTATTCGCAGGCCACGCCCAACGGCGTCAAGGTCACGATCCTGCTGGAAGAGCTGCTGGCGCAGGGGCATGCGGGGGCGGAATACGACGCCTGGCTGATCCGCATCGGCGAGGGCGACCAGTTCGGCAGCGGCTTCGTCGGCGTCAATCCCAATTCCAAGATTCCCGCGCTGGTGGACCGCAGCGGCCCGGCGCCCATCCGGGTCTTCGAGTCCGGGGCCATCCTGACCCACCTGGCGGAAAAGTTCGGCGCCTTCCTGCCGACCGAGCCCGCGGCCCGCGCCGAATGCCTGTCCTGGCTGTTCTGGCAGGTCGGCAGCGCGCCGTACGTGGGCGGCGGCTTCGGCCATTTCTACGCCTACGCCCCCGTGAAGATCGAATACGCCATCAACCGCTTCGCCATGGAGGCCAAGCGGCAGCTGGACGTGCTCGACCAGCGCCTGGCCGCGCATGAATTCGTGGCGGGGAACGACTACACCATCGCCGACATGGCGATCTGGCCCTGGTACGGCGGGCTGGTCCTGAATCAGGTCTATGGAGCGGCGGAATTCCTGTCGGCCGAAGACTACCGCCACGTGCTGCGCTGGGCCCGGGCCATCGGCGAGCGTCCGGCGGTGCGGCGCGGGCGCATGGTGAACCGCACCTCGGGCGACCCGTCCGAACAGCTCTGGGAACGCCACGACGCCTCGGACTTCGACACGCGGACCCAGGACAAGATCGCCTGATCCTGGCACCCCCGGTGCCGGAGATCCGATTCAGGCGGCTTGATCCGGGCCGCCTGGTTCAGCGGCCGGTCCGATCGGTCCGGCTCAGGCCGCCTGGCCGCGGGCGCCCGGGGCGCCCGTCCGGGCATGCCGCCGCTCGACCTCCAGCGACAGCCCCAGGATCGCCAGGCCGGCCAGCGCCAGGCCGCTGCCGACCCAGCCCGGCGAGGTCCAGCCGTGGCCGTGCGCGATGGCCAGGCCGCCCAGCAGGGGGCCTAGGGCGTTGGCGAAGTTGAAGGCGGAATGGTTCAGCGCGGCGGCCAGGCCCTGCGCGTGCCGGGCCACGTCCATCAGCCGGGTCTGCAGGATCGTGCCCAGCGCGCCGCCGAAGCCGATGAAGAACACGTCGATCGACAGCGCCCAGACGTTGCCGGCCGCCAGGGGGAACAGCGCGGTCATGGCCGCGCTCCAGAGCAGCAGCCCCGCCGCCGTCGGCATCGGAGCGCGGTCGGCCAGCCAGGGCACGAGAATGTTGCCCACGGTCAGGCCGACGCCGAAGACCGCCAGCACCAGCGGCACCCCCGTGGGGGATACGCCCGTGACTTCCAGCAGCACGTCGGCCAGGTAGGTGTAGACGGCGAACAGGCCGCCGAAGCCGATGGCACCGACCGCCAGCGTCAGCCAGACCTGTGGCTGGCGCAGGGCGCCCAGTTCGCGCCAGGGGCTGGCGCCCGGCGCGGGCGGGCCAAGGGGCGCCAGCCAGGCGACCAGCCCCATGGTCAGCAGGCCCGACAGGCTCACCAGCCCGAAGCCCCAGCGCCAGTCCAGCGCGTGCCCCAGCCAGTTGGCGAAGGGCACGCCGAGGATGGTGGCCACCGTCAGCCCCAGGAACATCCGGCCCACCGCCTGGTTGCGCCGCGCATGCGGCACCAGCGACACGGCCATCAGCGCGCCGATGCCGAAGTAGGCGCCGTGGGGCAGGCCGCTCAGGAAGCGCAGCGCCAGCAGCCATTCGTAGCTCGGGGCGAAGGCGCACAGGCCGTTGAACAGGGCGAACAGGCCCATCAGCCACACCAGCAGGGTGCGCCTTGCCATGCGCGCGGCCAGCACGGTCAGCAGCGGGGCGCCCACCACCACGCCCAGGGCGTAGGCGCTGATGACGCGGCCCGCCGTGGGCGCGTCGATCCCCAGGTCGCGCGCGAAGTAGGGCAGCAGGCTCATGGTGGCGAATTCCGTCGTGCCGATGGCGAACGCGCCGATCGCCAGGGCGAAGATCACCGCCCCCGCGGACGCCCGCCCGCCGCTGGAACCAAATGCCGATACCGATGCCGGCGCCGGGGGAGATGCCGGCGCCGATGCCCGGAAAGATGATTGAGGCATGAAGGATTTGGCCGAGGGAGAAACCCGATATTGTACTCAGGGAAAACCCTGATTAAAACTTTGATCGAGAAACTTTCCCAGCAGCGTCGGGGGCCGTCCCGGGGCGGATCAAAGCCGCATGCCGCCCGAGGCCTCGATCCGCTGGCCGTTGATCCAGGCGCTGCCGGGCGCCAGCAGCGCCGCGACGGCCCCGCCGATGTCGTCCGCTTCGCCGACGCGGCCCAGGGCCGTGCAGCCGGCGATGGCGGCGTGGACCTGCGGATCGTCGCGCACCACGCCGCCGCCGAAATCGGTGGCGATGGCGCCGGGCGCCAGGACATTGACGCGGATGCCGCGCGGCCCCAGTTCCTGGGCGAGGTAGCGCGTCAGCACCTCGATGCCGCCCTTCATCATGGCGTAGGCCGCCTTGCCGGGAAACGTGAACCGGGTCAGGCCGCTGGAGACGTTGAGGATGCGGGCGCCGTCCGCCAGCAGCGGCACCAGCGCCTGGGTCAGGAAGAACACGCCTTTCAGGTGCACGGCCATCATCTGGTCGAATTGCGCTTCGGTGGTCTCCAGGAAGGCGGCGTCGATGCCGGTGCCGGCATTGTTCACCAGCGCGTCCAGGCGGTCGCGGCCGAAGGTGCCGCGCAACAGCGCCGGCAGCGAGGCGGCCAGGGCGGGAAAGGCCGCCGTCCGGGCGGTGTCCAGGGGCAGGGCGAGCGCGGTGCGGCCCAGCGCCTGGATGTCCGCGACGGCCGCCCGGGCCAGGTCGTCGCGGGATTGGTAGGTCAGGACGATGTCCCATCCCGCCCGCGCCAGGTGCAGGGCGGCGGCGCGCCCCAGGCCGCGGCTGCCGCCGGTGATGAGGGCGATGGGGGGCGCTGCGGGCGCGGCAGCGGGATGGGGTGTGTGAGCGGTGGGCGTGGTCATGGCGAAACTCCGGTGGCGGGGATGTCGGATGCGGGTGGATGAGGCTTGCGCGCGCCGCCCGCACGTCGCCGGACTTGCGGTCCGGACGGGGACACTATATTGTTTTCGTAATAATGGATAAATGGTATTGATTCAACATTACATGTCGAAAAATTCGATCAATCCAGACGCCCGGAGTGCAGAAGCCCGGGGCGGTGCGGCCGCTGCGGCCGGTGCGCACGCCGGTGGCGGCCAGGACACGTCGGTCTACACGCCCTCGGCCGAAGACCTGCGGATCTTCATCCGGGTCGCCCTCCTGGGCAGCTTCACCCAGGCGGCGGAACAGCTCCGGCTGCCGCGCGCGACCGTGTCCACGGCCGTCCTGCGCCTGGAAAAGCGTCTGGGCGCGCGGCTGCTCCAGCGGACCACGCGGCGGGTCGGACTGACCGGGGACGGCCGGGCCTTCCTGGACCGGTGCGCGCCCGTACTGGACGACCTGGAGGATCTCGGCGGCTTCTTCCAGCGCCCGGACGGGCCGCTGGACGGCCGCCTGCGGGTCGGCGCGCCGCTGGGCATGGCGGCGGGCCCGCTGATGGCCCGGCTGCCCGAGTTCCTGGCGCGCCACCCGGCCTTGCGGATGGAGGTCTCCAGTTCCGACCGGCGCGCCGACATGATCGGCGAAGGGCTCGACTGCGTCATCCGGGTCGGCGCGGTGGCCGACGAATCGCTCGCCTGCCGCCCGCTGGGCGTGCTGCCCCTGGGCAATTTCGCCAGCCGCGGCTATCTGCGCGTCCATGGCCGGCCCCGTGGCCCCGGCGACCTGGCGCGCCATTGGCTGGTGGACTACCGCCCCAATCCCTCGGACGGGCCGGCGGCGTTCGAGTACCGGGACGCCGCCGGCCGCGTCGTCCGGGTCCCGATGCAATCCCGGGTCACCGTGGACAACAGCGCGGCCTATGACGCCGCCTGCCGCGCGGGCCTGGGGCTGATCCAGGCGCCGCTGGCCAGCGCCGCGCGCGCGCCGGCGCTGGTCGGCATCCTGCCGGATTGTCCGCCGCCCCCGATGCCGGTTAATCTCTTGTTTCCCCATCACCGCCATCTGCCCCGGCGCGTGCGCGTCTTCGCGGACTGGGTGGCCGGCGTCCTGAACCCCTAGGCGCCGGCGGGCCGCGGGCGCGGCGAGGGGCCTTCTTTCCATTGCCAGGCGGGTACTCCATGCAATTCACCACCATCGGCGCGGCCGTCGTCGACATCGTCGTGTCCCGCGTCCAGCCCATGCGCGGCGCCAAGCAGGACGTGGAGCACATCGGCCTGTACGCCGGCGGCGGCGCGGTGAACGCCGCGCTGAACGTGGCTGCGCGCGGCGCCCACGTCACCGTCCACGCCTGCGTGGGCAGCGACCTGGAAGGCGACCTGCTGCGCGACATCCTCCGGCGCCACGGCATCCAGGCCGCCATCCCCGACCATCCCCTGCCCACCGGCAAGGCCGTGGTGATGGTGGACGAGAGCGGCTCGGCGCGCGCCTATGCGCAGCGCGGCGCCAGCGCCTGGGTCGGCGAGCAGGGCTTCCCCGGCCTGGAGGCGGCCGACGTCGTCTACGTGACGGGCCTGTCGCTGGAGTCCCAGGCCTGGCTGGAGCGCTCCCTGGCGCGCATGGCCGCGTCGCGCCACAGGCTGGCGGTGACGCCCGGCGCGCGGCAGCTGGCCAATCCGCAGGCCCTGCTCGGCCTGTGGGAGCGGGCCGACCTGCTGTGCGTCAACGCGCGCGAGGCCGCCTGGCTGTGCGGCGACGCGGAACTGGACACCGACGCGCCTGCGCTGGACACGGCCCGCGACCTCGCGCGCCGGCTGGTGCGCCGGCCCGGCCAGTCCATCCTGGTGACGCTGGGGCAGGGCGGCGCCCTGTTCTATGACAGTGCACAGGGCCATGACGGCGAGCAGGGCCATTTCCATCCCGCCCGGACCGTCGTGCCGGTGTCCACCATCGGCGCGGGCGATGCCTTCGCCTCCGCCTTCGTCCACGCCTGGGCCGGCGGCGCCGCGCCGCTGGAGGCGCTTGCCGCCGCCACCGACAGCGCCGCCCGGGTGATCCAGGTGATCCCCGCCAACCTGGCGGGCCCCTTGCGGACCTGAGGCCGGGGGCGGGCGCGGCGGCCGGCCGGACGGCCAAGCGGGACAATCAAGCGGAACAACCAAGCGGAACAGCCAGGCGGAACAGCCAAGCCGCACGGCCGATATAACTTCAGGTTTTGAAGGTATCGCCAGCCGTGCGATCGAATCTGGGAGAATGAGAAATTGCTTTCTTATTCCTCAAAGGCATCCTCATGAAACTCCTGTCCGCCCGCCTGGGCGCGCTCCTTCTCGCGCTCGGCGCTTCCTCGGCCGCCTGGGCGGCCCAGCCGCTGCTCACGCCGGCCGAACTGGACGCCGCCCGGCAGCAGCCGTCGGTGCGCGTCATCGACATCCGGCCGCCGGACGCCTACGCCGCCGGCCACATTCCCGGCGCCGTCTCGGCGCCCTACGCGCAGTGGCGCGGCCCGGCGAACAATCCCGGCCAGCTCCCGCCGCTGGACAAGCTGACGCAACTGGTGCGCGGCCTGGGCGTCGACCGGGGCACGCACGCGGTGGTGGTTTCCTCCGGCGCCGACGGCACCGACTTCGGCGCCTCGGCGCGGGTGTACTGGACACTGAAATACCTGGGCCTGAAGGATCTGTCCGTGCTGAACGGCGGGCTGAAGGCCTGGGCCGACGCCGGCCTGCCGCAGGATCAGGCGGCCCCCCCGGTGGCCGCCACGGCCTTCGAGCCCACGCTGGACGAATCCATCATCGCCACCACCGAGCAGGTGGCCGCGCAGGTCGGCAACCCGCAGGTCCGGCTGGTGGACGCCCGCCCGCTGGACTTCTACCTGGGCAAGGTCAAGGCGCCGACGGCGCAGGTGCCCGGCACGATCCAGGGCGCGGTCAACGTGGAGAACGGCCGCTGGTTCAAGCCCGGCACCTCGATCTTCGTCTCGGCGGACGAGGCCCGCAAGATCGCCGCCGAACTCCTGCCCGATGCCAAGTCGGAAACCATCTCCTTCTGCAACACCGGCCACTGGGCGGCAACCGACTGGTTCGCGCTGTCGGAGGTCGTGGGCCAGAAGAACGTGCGGCTGTATCCCGAGTCCATGGCCGAATGGTCCCAGGATCCGAACCGGCCGATGGAGCACGTGCCCGGCCGCGGCAGCCAGATTCTCGACAAGCTGAAGGGCGTGTTCGGCTGAGGGCGGCGGATTCATGAAACGGCTTCCCCTTGCGATCCTCGTCGCCGCCTTCTGCATCTTCCTGGCCTGGTCGGTGGCCCTGCGCCAGGCGCTGCTGTTCCTGGTCGGCATCGGCCTGGGCGCGGTGCTGGCGGGCGCGCGCTTCGGCTTCACCACCGGCTGGCGGCGGCTCATCGAGCAGCGCGACCCGTCCGGCGTGCTGGCGCAGCTGGTGCTGCTGGCGATCGCGGCGGCGGTGTCCATGCCCCTGCTGGCGGCCTATCCCACCGACCTGGGCGCCGCGCTCGGGCCTCCCAGCATCAGCCTGCTGGTGGGCGCCTTCGTGTTCGGCGCCTGCATGCAGGTGGCCGACGGCTGCGGCTCGGGCACCCTGTACAAGGCCGGCCTGGGCATTCCGCTGAACATGGCGATCCTGCCGCTGTTCGCCCTCGGCAGCTTCCTGGGCTCGGCCACGCTGGACCGCTGGCTGGCCCTCGGGGCCTTGCCGCCCTACGGCCTGGTGGCGCATTTCGGCGCGCCCGCCGCGCTGCTGCTGACGCTGGCGGGCCTGGCCCTGGTCGGTTTCGGCGTGGTGCGCTGGGCCGGGCGCGCGGCGCCGCTGTGGAACCGCAAGCTGCTGTGGGGCGCCGTGCTGCTGGCGGTCCTGGCGGCGCTGAACCTGGTGATCGCCGGCCAGCCCTGGGGCATCGTCTACGGCTTCGGCCTGTGGGCGGCCAAGCTCGCCACGGCCGCGCATCTGTTCGATCCCTCGGCCAACGCCTTCTGGAGCGAGCCGGTCAACGCGGCGACGCTGGCGCAATCGGTCTTCCTCGACGTCACCTCGATCACCAACATCGGCATCCTGGCGGGCGCCCTGTGGATCGCCGCGGGCAAGCCGGCCGCCGCCGCCAAGCCCATGAACGCGACGCAATGGACGGTGGGCCTGATCGCCGGCCTGCTGCTGGGCTACAGCTCGCGGCTGGCCTTCGGCTGCAACATCGGCGCCATGGTCAGCGGGATCTCCACCGGCAGCCTGCACGGCTGGATCTGGGTGCCCATGGCCTTCCTGGGATCCCTCATCGGCGTGCGGGTGCGCCGCCGCTACGCTTTCTGAAGGAGCCGCCATGCATTTCCGATTTCTGGCCGCCGCCTTCTGGATCGTGCTCGTGGGCTTCTTCGCCTGGGACTGGACGCACAGCGCGCCGATCAACGTGCGCGCCGAGCCGCCGCTGATCGCGGCGGGCTCGGGCGTCGCGCCCAGCGGCGGGCATTGCGCCTCGACCTTCTAGCGCAGGGCGTTCCCGAGACCTAAACCGGGGGGGCGTCCCGGCGCAGGGCGCCCAGGTAGCGGGCCTCGAATCTTTTCTTGGCCCAGTGAAGCAGCCGCGTCCTGGGCAGCATCCACGACCGGCGCGCTCCGCGGTAGACCAGCGTGCCGGCATCCAGGGTGTCGATCACGCACAGGAGCTCCGGCCGGGGCCGCGCGCGCGGCGGGCGGCCGGCCAGCTCGTCGAGCAGGTTGCGCGCGGCCGCGTCGGCCTGCAATTCCGCCATGTGGGCCTGCTTGGGCAGCCAGTCGGGGCCCGGATGGCTGCCGGCATCCCCCGCGACGTAGACGCGCTGCGCGCCCTCGACGCGGCAATGGGCGTCCGCCCGGAAGAAGCCGCCCGGCGACAGGGGCAGCCCGCTGGCGGCGGCCCAGTCGGGCCCTTCGAGCCCGGGCATGAACAGGATCATGTCGGCGGGGATCGACCCCTCGGCGGTGACCACGCCTTCGGCCGTGAAGGACCGGGGCGGCTCGCCCAGCCGCGTGCGGATGCCGCGCGCGGCCATGTCGGCCAGGATGGCCGGGACCGCGCGCGCCCCGAGCCGCTCGCCCGGCCGCTCGCTGGCGTGGAAGAAGGTCAGCTCGAAACGGTCGCGCCGGCGCGTGCGCCGCAGCCAGGTCTCGATGCCGAACAGCAGCTCGAAGATGGGCCCGCCGCGCATGGCGCCGGGCTCGCGCGGGTTGGTGCCGAAGCCGAACGCCAGGCGGCCGGCGTCCATCCGGACGAGGCGCTCGCGGATCGCGCATGCCGCGTCCGGCCCCTCGCACAGGATGTGGGCATGCTCGATGCCGGGCAGCGCGCGCAGGAAGCGGCCGCCCGTGGCGATCAGCAGCGCGTCGTTGGCGATCTCGCCCTGGGAGGTCAGGACGCGGCGCCCGCCGTCGGCCAGACCGGTGGCCCGCGCCGCCACGAACTCGGCCCGGTGCCGGTCGAGGAAGCCGCGCAGCGGGACGCGCAGGTCGCCCGCGTCGCGCAGGCCGGTGGGTATCCAGATGAGGCTGGGCAGGTAGGTGAACACCGGTTCGGGCGCGATCAGCGTGATCCGGGCCTGCGGCGCCTGGCGGCGGAGCCGGCGCACGGCGGCCAGGGCGGCGAAGCCGGCGCCGAGGATGGCGATGTGCGGCGGGTGCCGGCGGGCGGCGCCGGCCCGTCCGGCGGGATCGGGGTGCGGGGGATGGGGCATCGGGAGGATCTCCGGAGATGGAAAGGTTCGTCAGGCCGGTTCCCGGCGCGGGCGGGCCAGCCAGCCGGCCGCGGCATAGGCGGCGAGCGTGGCGTAGAGCATCCCGGCCAGGAAGATGAGCACGACCAGCAGCCAGTCCACCGGCCCGCCGGCGTCGGTGAAGCCCGACGAGGACACCGCCGCCATCAGGGCCAGCGCGCCGGCCCCGCCGAGCAGCCCGACCGCCTGCGCGCCCACCAGGCGGCGCGCCACCAGGCGGCGTTCGCGCGCCACGAGCAGGCCGAAGGCGAGCGGCACCAGGACGGCGGCCGCCAGCAGCACCCACAGCAGCGGGCCGAGCATTTCCAGGAAGATGGCCGTCAGGACCATGGGATCGAAGGTATTCATGGCGCGCTCTCCTTTCAGACGTGTCCGTGCAGCATGCTGATGTAGGTGGGCTTCAGGGCCATGGTCTTCATGACCCAGGTGACCCAGAGTTCCTCCAGCGGGGCCACCACGCCCGGGAACGAGGGCACGAGGTTGTTGCGGTAGTCGAACTCGACCAGCATGGCCCGGCCCAGGCGGGTGATCAGGGGGCACGAGGTGTAGCCGTCGTAGGACAGCGGGCTTTCCGTGCCGCGCAGCGCCGCCACCAGGTGGTCCACCGCCACGGGCGCCTGCCACTTGACGCTGGCGGCGGTCTTGCCCTTGGGGACGCCGGCCACGTCGCCCACGGCGAAGATTTCCGGGTAGCGGACGTGGCGCAGGCTGTGGGGATCGACCTGGATCCAGCCGTCGGCGGCGTAGGGGCCTTCGCGCCAGGGCAGGGGGCTCTGGCGGACCAGGCCGGGCGCGCGCATCGGCGGGATCACGTTGATGAAGTCGTAGCCCAGCTGCGCCGGCCCGTCCGGCGTCGAGAAGGTGGCGATGCGCCGCCCCGGGTCGATGGCCGTGAGGATGCGGTCGTAATGGACTTCGATGCCCCGGTCCTCGAAGAGCATGCGCACCTTCTCCGAGACGATGGGCACGCTGAACAGGACCTTGTTGTTGGCGTTGTAGATCAGCTCGGCCTTGCCGCGCAGGCCCCGCCGCCGCAGGTGGTCGTCCGTGATGAAGGCGTATTTCAGCGGCGCGCCCGCGCACTTCATTTCCGTGCCCGGGCGCAGGAAGACGCCCACGCCGCCGGTGTCCGCGAAGCGCGACAGCAGCGCCCAGGTGGCCGAGGCCTTCTCGGGGCTGTGGTAGATGCTGCCCAGGCCGTCCTGGCCGATGCGGGCCTCGTCCATGCCGTCGATCGCGGCGTAGTCCAGTTCCAGCCCGCAGGCCACGATCAGGAAGTCGTAGGGCAGGATCCGGCCCGCCCGGGTGGTGACGTGGCGGGCCTCGGGGTCGATTTCGGCGGCGGCCTCGGCCACCCATTCCACGCCGGCGGGCACGTGTTCGCGGGTGGTCGAGACGGGGTAGCCGGCCGGCTTGATGCCGCCGGCCACCAGCGTGTAGCCGGGCTGGTAGTAATGGGCCTGGCGGGCGTCGACCAGGGTGATGCGGGCGCCTTCCAGGCGCCGCGCCAGCAGCGACGCACAGGTCAGGCCAGCGGCGCCGGCGCCGACGATGACGATGCGCGCCGGGGTGCGCTCGCGCGCGCCGGCCGCCGCCGTGTCGGCCGCCAGGGCCGGGGGCAGCAGCAGCGCCCCCAGGCCGCCGGCGCAGCCCTTGAGGAAGTCCCGGCGCGGCAGCGGCGCCGGCGCGCGGGAAAGGGGAGGGGCCTGTTTCATGGGGAGTCTCCTCGTCATGGTCGCGTACTGCGGGTGCGGGTGGGGGAAGGTTCGGGCCCGAGGGCCTGGTTGATCGATTCGAGGGCGGCTTCGTCGAGCGCGCCGGCCAGCGCCCGCAGCCGCAGGCGGTCCAGGGCGAGCGCCGCCAGCGCCCGGTCCAGCGCCAGGCCGGCCTGGGCGTATTCCCGTTCGGCGTCGAGCCGGTCGAGCGTGGTGCGCTCGCCTTCCTCGACGCCCAGGCGGGTGGCGTCGCGCCGCGCGGCGCTGGCCTCCAGCGCCTGGCGCAGGGCCTGGATGCGCGCCGCGCCCGCGTCCAGCCGCAGCCAGGCGGCGCGCGTCAGCAGGGCGGCGCGCTGGCGGTCGGCCGCGGCGCGGTGCCGCGCGCCGTCGCGCTCGGCCAGCGCCTCGCGGTAGCGCGCGTCGCTCACGCCGCCCGAATACAGGGGGATGCGCAATTCCAGCCCCACCGTCCATTGATTGGCCGTCTGCGACGCCTCGCCGAAGGCGCCGGAGCCGGTCAGGCGGGACCGGCCCGCCTCGCCCACCAGGTCGAGGCTCGGCCGCATCGCCGCCCGCGCCCGGTCGGCCTGCCGCTGCGCCATCGCGGCGGCTTCCAGGCTTTCCAGCACCGCGGGCCCGGCGCGTTCGACCCGCGCCAGCCAGTCGGCCAGGGGCTCGTCGGGCGCGGCCGTCAGGACGGGCGCGTCCCGGCGCAGCGGCGCCAGCGCCTCGGCGGGCAGGCCGGTGACGTCCTGGAAGGCGGCCCGGGCGATCTCCAGCTGCGTGTCGGCGTCGCGGACCAGGGCCTCGACCTGCCCCAGGCGCGCCTGCGCCTCGTGGGTGTCCAGGATAGACCCGTCGCCGATCCGGTAGCGCGCCCGCGCCTGGCCCAGCAGCCGCGCGACGGCCTGGCGCTGGACCTCCAGCGCCGCGCGCTCCCGCTCGCCGAGCAGCACGTCGAAATAGCGTTCCGCGACCTGCAGCGCGGCCTGCTGGCGGGCGGCCGTCCAGGCGGCCTCGGCGCGGGCGGCCGCGTGGCGCAGCCGCCCCGCCTCGGCGTCGCGCCCCGGATCGATCAGCGGCTGGCGCAGGCGGATGCCGTATTCCGTGCGGGTGCCACCGGTGATGGACGTATCGAAATCCGCCTCCTGCATGCTGCCCAGGCCCGGCGCCGCGAAGCGCGCGCCCCGGATCCAGGTCTCCTGGGTCGCCCGGCCCGCCGAGGCGCGCGCCTCCAGGGTCGGGCGCCACAGCCCGTCGGCCTGCTCGGCGCGGGCCTGGCCCGCGGCGCGGTCGGCCCGGGCCGCGGCCAGCGCGGGATCGCGCGCCTGGGCCGCCTCCCAGGCCTGCAGCAGATCGGCCGCGCCGGCGGCCGGTGCCGCCAGCGCCAGGGACAGCGCCAGGCCGAGGGCGGACAGGGCGGTACGGACCGTGCTCATGGCCGTCTCCGGTCTAATCGCCGCGCCGCGCGCCCAGCCGGTGCAGCAGCGTTTCCAGGAAGCACCATTTCGTCAGCCCGCTCTGCAGCAGGTTCAGGCCGACGAACACGGTGAAGGCCAGCCACCATTGGCTGTGGAACCAGGGGCTGGCGGGCGCGCCCAGCAGCAGCGAGAGCAGGATGAAGCCGCCGGCGAAGAGGCGGACCAGTTGCCAGGAAGTCATGGCGAGTCTCCTTGGTGGATGAGGGAACGGGGACGCTTGCGGTAGGCGCCGAAGACCATCAGCGGGATGACGACGAGCGTCAGCGCGGTGGACACGGCGATGCCGAAGATCAGGGAAATGGCCAGGCCGTTGAAGATCGGATCGTCCAGGATGAAGAGCGCGCCCAGGATGGCGGCCAGCCCCGTCAGCAGGATGGGCTGGGCGCGCACGGCGGCCGATTCGGCCACGGCGCGGGCGAAGTCCGTGCCTTCGCGCAGGCGCAGCAGGATGAAGTCCACCAGCAGGATGGAATTGCGCACGATGATTCCGGCCAGGGCGATCATGCCGATCATGCTGGTGGCGGTGAACTGCTTGCCCAGCAGCGCGTGGCCCGGCATCACGCCGATCAGCGTCAGCGGGATCGGCGCCATGATGATCAGCGGCATCAGGTAGGATCCGAAATGCGCGACCACCAGGAGGTAGATCAGCATCAGGCCGACGGCGTAGGCCAGGCCCATGTCGCGGAAGGTCTCGTAGGTGATCTGCCATTCGCCGTCCCACTTGATCGAGTAGCCGCGCCACCCGTCCTCGGGCGGGCCGGTGAAGTATTCCGCCAGCGGGCCGCCGTCGGGGGCCGTGAGTTCGCGCAGCGCGGCGCGGGCGGCGAACATGCCGTAGAGCGGGCTGTCCACCGCGCCGGCCATGTCCGCCGTGACGTAGTGCACCGGCAGCAGGTCCTTGCGATGGATCGGCTGCTCGCGCTGCGCGCGGACCTCGCGCACCAGTTCGCCGACCGGGACGGCCGCGCCGCCGGCGCCGCGGACCGGCAGCTGGAGCAGGGCGCCGGGATCGCCCTGGCGCTCCGGCGGCAGGCGCAGCACGATGGCGGTCGGGCGGGTCAGCCCGTCGCGCAGGTAGCCCACGGCGGCGCCGTCCAGGCCCGCCCGCAGCGTCTGGACGATGGCCGCCTGGGAGACGCCGGCCTGCGCCGCGCGCTCGCGGTCCACGGCCAGCACGATCCGCGGCGCCGGCTCGATGCCGCTGTCGTCCACGTCCACCATGCCCGGCGTCCGTTCAAATACGCCGCGCACCGCGCGCGCCAGCGCCTGGCGCCCGGCCGGGTCCGGGCCGTGGATTTCCGCCACGATGGGCGCCAGCACCGGCGGGCCGGGCGGCACCTCGACCACCTGGATGGCGGCGCCGTGGCGCGCGGCGATCGCCTGCAGCGCCGGACGCAGCCGCATGGCGATGGCGTGGCTCTGGGCGTCGCGCGCGTCCTTGTCCACCAGGTTCACCTGGAGGTCGCCCAGCGCCGGGTCGCGCCGCTGGTCGTACTGGCGCACCAGCCCGTTGAAATTGACCGGCGAGGCGGTGCCGGCGTAGGTCTGGACGTCGCGGACCTCGGGCTGGGCGAGCAGGTGGTCGCCCAGCGCCTGCAGCACGGCGTCGGTGCGTTCCACCGGCGTGCCCGAGGGCAGCTTGACCACCACCTGGAATTCGGACTTGTTGTCGAAGGGCAGCATCTTGAGTTCGACCAGCCCCGCGACCGGCATCAGGGCCGAGCCCAGCACCAGCAGCAGGACCGCCAGGCCCAGCAGCCCGCGGTTGCGGCCGGCCCGCGGGCCTTCCAGGAACGGCGGCAGCAGCCGGCGGAACAGCGCCGCGGCGCGGCCCGTGCCGGCGCCGTGGGCCGCGGCCGCGCCGGCCGCCGGGCGCGGGCCGATGCGCAGCGCCAGCCAGGGGGTCAGCGTCAGGGCGATCAGCAGGGAAATCAGCATGCCCATGCTGGCATTGACCGGGATGGGGCTCATGTACGGGCCCATCAGTCCGCTGACGAAGGCCATCGGCAGCAGGGCGGCGATCACCGTGAACGTCGCCAGGATGGTGGGGCCGCCCACCTCGTCCACGGCGGCCGGGTTGCGCAGCCGCGCCGCCGTGTCCGGCGCCAGGCCGGCGTGGCGGTGGATGTTTTCCACCACCACGATGGCGTCGTCCACCAGGATGCCGATGGAGAAGATCAGGGCGAACAGCGACACCCGGTTCAGCGTGAAGCCCCAGGCCCAGGAGGCGAACAGCGTCGCCGCCAGCGTCAGGCCCACCGCGATGCCGACGATGGCGGCCTCGCGGCGGCCCAGCGCGAACATCACCAGCAGCACCACCGACAGCGTGGCGAAGGCCAGCTTGTGGATCAGCGCCTGCGCCTTGGCGTCGGCCGTGGCGCCGTAGTTGCGCGTTTCCGTGACCTCGACGCCGGCGGGGATGACCGTGCCGCGCAGCGCCTCGACGCGCCGCGCCAGCGCGTCGGCGACGGCGATGGCGTTCTCGCCGGGCTTCTTGGTGATGGCCAGGGTGACGGCGGGCTGGGGATCGCCGCCGGCCTGGCCGGCCGCGCGGTGGC
This sequence comes from Castellaniella defragrans, assembly GCF_014203015.1. Lineage (GTDB taxonomy): Bacteria > Pseudomonadota > Gammaproteobacteria > Burkholderiales > Burkholderiaceae_B > Castellaniella > Castellaniella defragrans. Next base: position 64,375 of record NZ_JACHIB010000010.1, on the reverse strand, counting down.
TCACGTAGTCGCGGGCGGGCGGCGGGCCGTCGTCGACGCCGGCCAGCTCGCGCAGCCGCACCGGGCGCCCGCCGCGCTGCGCCACGATCAGTTCGGCCACGTCCCGCGCCGTGGACAGGAAGGGGCCCGCGTCCACCACCAGGGCGTGCCCGCCGGACACCAGCTCGCCGGCGCGCACGCCCTGGTTCGCGTCGGCGAGCGCCTGGGCCACATCCTGCACGGTGACGCCCGCGGCCGCCATGCGCGCCGGATCCAGGTCCACGCGCACCGTGTGCGCGGCCCCGCCGATGATCCACACGTCGCGCGTGCCCGCCACCCGCTTCAGGTCCGATTCGATGCCGCGCGCGACCAGCGCCAGGTCGTGCGGACTGGCGTCGGGGGCATGCAGGGTGAGCGCGACGATGGGCACGTCGTCCACGCCCCGGGTGCGCACGACCGGCGGCTGCACCCCCAGGTCGGGCGGCAGCCAGTCGGCCTGGGTGCGCAGGGTGTCGTGCAGCCGCACCAGGGCCTGGGCGTGCGGCACGCCGACGCGGAACTGCACCGTCAGCAGCGCCAGCCCCGGCGCGGACATCGAGGTGACGTGCTCGGTGCCTTCCATGCGGGCGAGCATCCGTTCGGCCGGCAGGGCGATCGTCTGCTCGACGTCGTGCGCCGACGCGCCCGGCCACGCCAGGGCCACGGTCGCCATGGTGACGTCGATCTGGGGTTCTTCCTCGCGCGGGGTGGCCCATATGGCGAACAGGCCGGCGAGCAGCAGGGCCAGCGCCAGCAGCGGCGTCAGGCGGCTGTCCTGGAACAGGGCGGCGAGCCGCCCGGCGATGCCGAGTCTCGTGTCCATGGCGCGCTCACTCGGCGGGGCGGATGCGCCCGGGATCGAGCACGACCCGCTCGCCGGCGTCCAGTCCGGCCAGGATCTCGGTCGCGTCGCCGGCCTCGGGGCCGGGCCGCACCTGGCGCAGGCGCGCCGCGCCGTCGGCGCCGAGGACGTAGACCCCGGCCACGCCCGTGCGCCGCACGATCGCCCGGGTGGGGACCCACAGGCGCGTGCGCGCCGTGTCGCGCAGCTCGAACGCGATGCGCACGGGCGTGCCGGGCGCCGGGCCGCGCGCGCCCGGCGGCAGGGCCAGGCGCACGGTGCCGGTCAGGCTGGCGGCGTCGCGCGCCGGCAGGACCTGCACCGGCAGCCCCTCGGGCGGCGCCGGGACGTCGGCCGGCCCCGCCGCCCGGGCGCGCGGCGCCAGGCGGCCGATGAAGCGCTGCGGGACTTCGGCGCGGATGCGCAGGGCGCCGGGGTCGAACAGCACCGCCAGCGGCTGGCCGGGCATGACCATGTCTCCCAGGTGCGCGTCCAGCCGCCCGAGCAGCCCGTCGTGCGGGGCGAGCACGGTGAAGTGCCCGCTGCGCGCCTCGGCGGCGCGCGCCTGGGCTTCGCGCGCGTCGGCCTGGGCGCGCGCCGCCGCCAGCCGGGCGCGGGCCTGGTCGTAGGCGGCCCGGCTGACGTAGCGCTGCTCGTACAGCGCCTTGCGGCGCGCGTATTCGGCCTGGGCCAGGGCCAGTTCCGCGCGCGCCTCGCCGGCCAGGGCGCGGGCCGCCTCGCGCGCCTGGCCGGCGTCGGCGCCGTCCAGCCGCAGCAGCACCTGGCCGGCGCGCACCGCGTCGCCCGCCTGGACCTCGACGGCGGTGACGGCGCCGGCGACCTGCGCGGCGATCGTCGCCTGGCGCACGGCCTCGACGACGCCGTCGATCTCCAGCCGGTCGGGGGATTCGACGGCCAGCACCGGCGCGGTGGGCGGGGCTTCGCCGGCCCGGGCCGCAGGCAGGGGTCCCGTCAGCAGCAGTCCGGCCAGCAGTCCGGCCGCGAGAAAGGAGGAATCGCTACGCATGGCAAGGTGGTCATGAGGATCGTTCGGTGCTATTATTTAACTAATCACGCAAATAGTCAATTTGCTAATTGATTGCTTGCGTCAACCATCAGCGATACACTATGCGCCATTCCATAGCCTGCGAATTCATCGAGATGGGACGCCTGCCCCCCGAAGTGCTGGAACCGGTCGCCGCCTATTTCCGGGCCCTGTCCGAGCCTACCCGGCTGCACATCCTCAGTCTGCTGCGCCAGCAGGAACACAACGTGGGCGAGCTCGCCCAGCTGTGCGACTACACCGCGGCCAACATCTCCCGCCACCTCTCCGTGCTGAAGAAGCACGGCCTGGTCGCGCGCGAGGCGCGCGGCAACAGCGTCTACTACCGGATCGCCGACCCCTCGGTCAATGCCCTGTGCGATCTCGTCTGCGGCAGCATCCTGCGGCAGATCGAGCAATCCGCCGCGCAGCGGGCGGCCTTCGCCGCGCTGCGCGAGGACCTGCCAGAACCTCTCCCCGACTTTTCCCGAAAGGAGTCCTCATGAAAGTCAATATCGGCACGATCGACCGCGTCCTGCGCCTGATCCTCGGCCTCGTCCTCGTCGTGCTCGCGGCCAACGGCACGATCGGCTGGTGGGGCTGGCTGGGCCTGGTGGCGGTGGCCACGGCCCTGTTCCGCTTCTGCCCGCTGTACACGCTGCTGGGCATCAACACCTGCCCGCTGAAGTCGCGCGAATGACGTCCCGCGGCTGATCTCCCGCGGCGCGGCTCAGCCGCGCCGCCGGATCAGCACGGCGCCCCAGGCCAGTCCCAGGATCGCGGCCGCCAGCGAGCCCAGCAGCACGCCCAGCTTCGCAGCGGCGAGCAGGCTCTCGTCGGCGAAGGCCAGCATGGCGATGAAGATCGACATCGTGAAGCCGATCCCGGCCAGCAGGCCGACCAGGCACACGCCGCCCCAGCCCACCCCGGGCGGCAGGCGGCACCAGCCCAGGCGCACCACCAGCCAGCTCGCGCCGATCACCCCCGCCGCCTTGCCGGCCACCAGCGCCACGGCCACGCCGATCATCACCCATTGCGGTCCCGCCAGGGACAGGTCCACGCCGCCGAAGGCGACCCCGGCATTGGCCAGCGCGAACAGCGGCATGATCCCGAAGGCCACCCACGGATGCAGCGCCGCCTGCACCCGCACCACCGGCGGACGCATTTCCCGCTGCGCCAGGCGCAGCCGCCGCAGCGGCCCGGCCAGATCCGCGGCATCCGGCTCCCCGGCGCCCGCCGCCGCCCCGGTCTTGCGCCCGAGCAGCTCGCCCACCGCGCGCGACAGCGCGTCCAGCGGCCGTTCGCGCATGGGAATCGAGCGCACCGGCGTCATCAGGCCCAGGACCACGCCGGCCAGGGTGGGGTGGGCGCCGGTGATCAGCAGCCCGCTCCAGACGACCGCCCCCGGGATCACGTAGGCCAGGGCCGAGCCCGCGCCGATGCGCTGCAGGCCGACGACCATCAGGATTCCCAGGATCGCCACCAGGAAGCCGCCGTACTGCAGGCCGCCGGAGTAGAAGAAGGCGATGATCAGCACCGCGGCGATGTCGTCGATGATGGCCAGCGCCAGCAGGAACACGCGCACGTTGGCCGGGATCGAGCGGCCCAGCAGCGCCAGCACGCCGACGGCGAAGGCGATGTCGGTGGCGGTCGGGACCGCCCAGCCGGCGCGGCTGGCGGGATCGGCGTTGAGCGCGGCGTAGATCAGCGCCGGGACGGCCACGCCCCCCAGGGCCGCGGCCAGGGGCAGCCCCGCCTGGCGCAGGCCGCTGAGCGCGCCTTCGTGGATCTCGCGGCGGATTTCCATGCCGACGACCAGGAAGAACACCGTCATCAGGGCGTCGTTGATCCAGAAGTGCAGGGATTGCGAAAAGACGAAGCCGCCCAGCCCGACGGACAGCGGCGTGTGCCAGAGCGCGTGGTAGCTGGAGGCGAGCGGGGAATTGGCCCAGATCAGGGCGCCGGCGGCCGCCAGCAGGAGAATGGCGCCGCCGATGGCTTCGACGTGGAGAAAGCGTTCGAGCGTGGCGAAGGCGCGTTGGGCAAGCAGTTGCGCGCGCGGGATGTCGCGCGACGGGATCCTGGACATGGTCGTGGGCTTCCTGCGCGGCGGCCCGACCTGCGCGTTGTCCTGTCCCGCCGCACGATGCGGCTAACACCCGAAACGGCATCATTCTACATGATGTCGCGCCGGGCCCCGCGGCCCGGCCCTACAGGCTTCCCAGCCGCGACCGCTGCGCCCTGACCTTTTCCAGGGTCTCGCCGAACTGGGCCATGCGGGCCTTTTCCTGCTCGACCACCGCCGCCGGGGCGCGCTCGACGAAGCTGGCGTTCGACAGCTTGCCGGAGGCCTTGGCGATCTCCTTTTCCAGCCGGTCGATTTCCTTGTCCAGGCGCGCGCGCTCGGCGTCCAGGTCGATCTCCACGTGCAGCATCAGCTGCGTGGCGCCCACCACCTGGACGGGGGCGCCCAGGTCCGGCAGGCGGTCCACGGCCTGGACGCTTTCCAGGCGCGCCAGCGCCACCAGGTAGGGCGCCAGTTCGTCGAGGCCGGATTCCGCGCCCTGGACCAGCAGCGGCACGCGCTGGCCCGGCGCCAGGCCCATTTCCCCGCGCAGGGCGCGGATCGCGTCGGTGAGCGACTTCAGCGCCGCCATGCGCCCGGCCGCCGCCGCGTCGCGCAGGTCGTCGCGGGCCGTCGGCCAGGGCTGGACGCTGACGCTGGCGGGCGCGTCGGCGGCGCGCACGCCGGCCGCCACCGAGACCTTCTGCCAGAGTTCCTCGGTGATGAAGGGCATGATCGGGTGGACCAGGCGCAGCAGGGTTTCCAGCACGTGGATCAGGGTGCGGCGCGTGGCCGCCTGCTGCACGGCGTCGCCCGTCTGCAGGCGGACCTTGGCCAGCTCCACGTACCAGTCGCAGTATTCGTCCCAGATGAAGTGGTACAGGCGGTCGGCGACCTGGTCGAAGCGGTATTGCGCGAAGCCGGCGTCCACCTCGTCGATCAGCCGCTGCAGGCCGTCGATGATCCAGCGGTCGGCGAAGGACAGGTCGCCCGCGCGCGGCTGGCCCAGGTCGTGGCCTTCGACGTTCATCAGCACGAAGCGCGTGGCGTTCCAGAGCTTGTTGCAGAAATTGCGGTAGCCCTCGCAGCGCTTCAGGTCGAAGTTGATGTTGCGCCCCAGCGTGGCGTAGGCCGCCATGGTGAAGCGCAAGGCGTCCGCGCCGTAGGCCGGGATGCCCTCGGGGTAGTCCTTGCGGGTGCGCTTGCGGATCGCGTCGGCCTGCTTCGGGTTCATCAGGCCGGCGGTGCGCTTGGCGATCAGCGGCTCCAGGGCGATGCCGTCGATCAGGTCCACCGGGTCGATGGTGTTGCCCTTGGACTTGGACATCTTCTTGCCTTCCATGTCGCAGACCAGGCCATGGACGTAGACCGTGCGGAAGGGCACCTCGCCGGTGTGGTGCATGCTCATCATGATCATGCGCGCCACCCAGAAGAAGATGATGTCGAAGCCCGTGACCAGCACGCCCGACGGCAGGTAGCGCGCCAGGTCGGGGGTCTGCTCGGGCCAGCCCAGGTCGGTGAAGGGCACCAGGGCGGACGAGAACCAGGTGTCGAGCACGTCCGGGTCGCGCGTAAGCGGGCCCTGCACGCCGGCGGCGCGCGCCTGGCGTTCGGCGTCCTCGGCCGAGCGGGCGACGAAGATGCGGCCGTCGGGCGCGTGCCAGGCGGGGATCTGGTGGCCCCACCAGAGCTGGCGGGAAATGCACCAGTCCTGGATCTTCTCCAGCCACTGGTTGTAGGTGACGGTCCAGTTTTCCGGGACGAACTTCACGCGGCCGTCGGCCACCACCTCCAGGGCCACCTGGGTGATGCTCTTGCCGGGATGCAGGCTGCCCTCGGGCGCGGGCTTGCTCATCGCCACGAACCACTGGTCGGTGAGCATCGGCTCGATCACGCTGTTGGTGCGGTCGCCGCGCGGCACCATGAGCTTGTGGGCGCGCACCTGCTGCAGCAGGCCCTGGGCTTCCAGGTCGGCGACGACGCGCTTGCGCGCCGCGAAGCGGTCCAGGCCGCGGTAGGCCTCGGGGGCCGCGTCGCCGATCTTCGCGTCCAGGGTCAGCACGCTGATCATGTCCAGGCCGTGGCGCTGGCCGACGGCGTAGTCGTTGAAATCGTGCGCGGGGGTGACCTTGACCACGCCGGTGCCGAACTCGCGGTCGACGTAGTCGTCGGCGATGACGGGGATCGCGCGCCCGACCAGGGGCAGGACGACGCTGCGGCCGATCAGATGGGCATAGCGCCCGTCCTCGGGGTGCACCATCACGGCGACGTCGCCCAGCATGGTTTCCGGGCGCGTGGTGGCGACCACCAGATGGGTCAGCCCGTCCACGGGCTCGGCCAGCGGATAGCGGATCTCCCACATGTGGCCGTCTTCCTCGGTGCTGACGACCTCCAGGTCGGACACCGCCGTGCCCAGCACCGGGTCCCAGTTCACCAGGCGCTTGCCGCGGTAGATCAGGCCCTGCTCGTACAGGCGCACGAAGACCTCCACCACGCCGCGCGACAGGCGTTCGTCCATGGTGAAGTATTCGCGCGACCAGTCGCAGGACGAGCCCAGGCGGCGGAACTGGCCGGTGATGGTGCTGCCGGATTGTTCCTTCCAGGCCCAGACGCGCTCCAGGAACTTGTCGCGGCCCAGGTCGTGGCGCGACACGCCCTCGGCGTCGAGCTGGCGCTCGACCACGATCTGGGTGGCGATCCCGGCGTGGTCCGTGCCGGGGATGAAGACCGTGTCGTCGCCGCGCATGCGGTGGTGGCGGATCAGGCCGTCCATGATGGTCTGGTTGAAGGCGTGCCCCATGTGCAGGGTGCCGGTGACGTTGGGCGGCGGGAACTGGATGGCGAAGGATTCCGGCGTCCGGCCCGCGGCGGGCTCGGCGTGCCGGCCTCCCGCGAACAGGCCGCGGCGATTCCACTCGTCGTACCAGCGGGACTCGATGTCCTGGGGTTCAAAGCTCTTGGGCAGGGAGGGGGAGGCGGAATCGCTCATGGGGTTCTTCTGGGGCTCGGGAGGGGCCGGCGGCGAAGAGGGCCGGCGGCAAAAAAACGATCATTTTAGGCGCATGGGGGGAAAACTGCGCATGGTAAAATGCGCGGTTGACCAAGAGGGAGCCCCCAGCCGCTTGCCCGGAGGCCTCCCAGCCCTGTCGCCGGCCCGGTCTTCGGGGCGGCCGCGGCGTCGTCATTCTACATTTACACCGGAAAACCCCGTTTTCCATTCCTACCGGAAACTTCCATGGCTATTGAACGTACCCTTTCCATCATCAAGCCCGATGCCGTCGCCAAGAACGTCATCGGCGAGATCGTCGCCCGCTTCGAGAAGGCCGGCCTGACCGTCGTGGCCGCCCAGCTGCGCCAGCTCTCGCGCGGCGAGGCCGAGCGCTTCTACGCCGTGCACAAGGAACGCCCCTTCTTCAAGGACCTGGTCGATTTCATGGTGTCGGGTCCGGTGTTCGTCCAGGTGCTGGAAGGCGAATCCGCCATCTCCAGGAACCGCGACCTGATGGGCGCGACCGATCCCAAGAAGGCCGCGCCGGGCACGATCCGCGCCGACTTCGCCGAGAGCATCGACGCCAACGCGGTGCACGGCTCCGACGCCCCGGAAACGGCGGCCGTCGAGATCGCCTTCTTCTTCCCCGAAAGCAACATCCACAGCCGCTGATCGCGGCGCGGTCCCCGGCGATGCCGGGGACCGGCCCGCTTCGCCGCAGCCTTTCCTCACAAGCCTTCCCCATGTCTGGCGCCGAAACCATCAACGTCCTGGGTCTGGACCCGGCCTCCCTCGAAGCCCTCGTGGCGCAGTGGGGCGGCAAGCCCTTTCGCGCGCGCCAGCTGTCGCAGTGGGTGCACCAGCGCGGCGTCGACCGCTTCCAGGACATGAGCGACCTGGCCAAGGATTTCCGCGCCCGCCTGGAAGCCCACTGCGTCGTGCAGGCGCCGCCGCTCAACCTGGAAAAGCGCTCCGCCGACGGCACCCGCAAGTGGCTGTTCGACATGGGGCTGGGCAACGCCATCGAGACCGTCTTCATCCCCGAGGACGACCGCGGCACGCTGTGCATCTCCAGCCAGGCCGGCTGCACCGTGGCCTGTCCGTTCTGCTCCACGGGCTACCAGGGCTTCAGCCGCAACCTGAGCACCGCCGAGATCGTCGGCCAGCTGTGGTACGCCAACCGCGCGCTGCGCGAAGACCCCGCGGCCGCGCGCCTGGGCGCCCCGCCCGAGGAATCCCACCGCGCCGTCAGCAACGTCGTCATGATGGGCATGGGCGAGCCCCTGCTGAACTACGACCAGGTCCTGGGCGCCCTGCGCCTGATGCTCGACGACCACGCCTACGGCCTGTCGCGCCGCCGCGTGACCGTATCCACCTCCGGCGTGGTTCCCATGATCGACCGCCTGGCGCGCGACTGTCCGGTGGCGCTGGCGGTGTCGCTGCACGCGCCCAACGACGAACTGCGCGACCGGCTGGTGCCGCTGAACCGCAAGCACCCGCTCGACGAGCTGCTCGACGCCTGCAACCGCTACCTGGAACACGCGCCGCGCGACTTCATCACCTTTGAATATATTATGCTCGACGGGGTGAACGACGCCGACGAGCACGCGCGCCAGCTGATCGAGGTGGCCAGGCGGGTGCGCTGCAAGTTCAACCTGATTCCCTTCAACCCCTTTCCGCAGTCCGGCCTGCGGCGTTCCCCGGCGGCGCGCATCCGCCTGTTCTCCCAGCGGCTCGTCGACGCCGGCCTGGTGGTGACGGTGCGCAAGACGCGCGGCGACGACATCGACGCCGCCTGCGGCCAGCTGGCGGGAGAAGTCCGCGACCGGACGCGCATCACCGAACGGCTGCCCGACCGGGCGAAGATCGTCATACGCAAAAAGGAGCATGGATGAGCGAAACCCCCCTCGACGGGCTGCCGCGCCAGGAGACCTCCCCGGGCCAGGAGGCGCTGACGCTGGGCGATGCGCTGAAGGCCATGCGCGAGGCGCGCGGCCTGTCGCTGTCCGAAGTCTCCGCGCGCATCAAGTATTCCTCCGTGCAGCTCGGCTACCTGGAAGCGGGCGACTGGCCGCGCCTGCCCGACGGCGTGCCCCTGCGCGGCCTGGTGCGCAACTACGCGCGCTTCCTGGGCACCGACGTCGATGCCGCCCTGAAGCTGCTCGACGACGCCGTCGGCCCGACCGGCCCGCGGCCCGCCGTCACGACCCTGGGCGCCCGGCGCGTCCTGCAGCAGGCCGACATGACGCCCAAGGGCGAGCCGGCCCACCGCACCTGGGCCTGGCTGCTGCTGATCCTGGTGCTGTTCTGCGTGGTCGGCGTGTACGCGGTCAACCGCGGCTGGGTGCCCGACGAATGGCTGGTGTTCGATTGGCTGAGGGCGTTGCGTCGATGACCGCCGATTCCGTGAATCCCGAACCGGCCGCCGCGCCCCGGCGGCCGACCCGCGCCGTCGCCGTGCGCTGGGGCGGCCACGTGGTCCAGGTGGGCGGCGACGCCCCGGTCGTGGTGCAGTCCATGACCAACACCGACACGGCCGATCCCCGGGCCACCGCGCAGCAGGTGCGCGAGCTCTGGCGGGCCGGCTCCGAACTGGTGCGCGTCACCGTCAACACCCCCGAGGCCGCCGCCCAGGTCGCCGCCCTGCGCGACGAGCTGGACCGCATGAACGTGCCGGTCCCCCTGGTGGGGGACTTCCACTACAACGGCCACAAGCTGCTGACCCAGTTTCCGGACTGCGCCCAGGCGCTGTCCAAGTACCGCATCAATCCGGGCAACATGGGCGGCGGCAAGCGCCGCGACGACAACTTCGCGCAGATGATCGAGGTCGCCTGCCGCCACGACAAGCCGATCCGCATCGGCGTGAACTGGGGCAGCCTGGACCACGAACTGCTGGCGCGGATGATGGACGAGAACGCCGCCCGGCCCGTGCCCTGGTCGGCCAACGCGGTGATGCGCGAGGCCCTGGTGGTCTCGGCCATCAGCAACGCCGGGCGCGCCCAGGAACTGGGCCTGCGCGGCGACGCCATCGTGCTGTCCTGCAAGGTCAGCCACGTCCAGGACCTGATCGCCGTCTACCGCGACCTCTCGCGCCGCTGCGACTACCCGCTGCACCTGGGCCTGACCGAGGCCGGCATGGGCTCCAAGGGCATCGTCGCCTCCACGGCGGCCCTGGCGGTGCTGCTGCAGGAAGGCATCGGCGACACGATCCGCATCTCGCTCACCCCCGAGCCCGGCGGCGACCGCAGCCGCGAAGTCGTCGTCGCCCAGGAAATCCTCCAGACCATGGGCCTGCGCGCCTTCACGCCCATGGTGGTGGCCTGCCCGGGCTGCGGGCGCACCAGCAGCACGGTGTTCCAGGAACTGGCCGCCAGCATCCAGGCCTTCCTGCGCGCGCAGATGCCGGTCTGGAAGACCCGGTACCCCGGCGTCGAGAACATGCACGTTGCCGTCATGGGCTGCGTCGTCAACGGCCCCGGCGAAAGCCGCCACGCCGACATCGGCATCAGCCTGCCCGGCACGGGCGAAGTCCCGTCCGCGCCGGTGTACGTGGACGGCGAGCGCACCGTGACGCTCAAGGGCGACCACATCGCCCAGGAATTCCAGGCCATCGTCGAAAATTACGTGGCCCGGCGCTACGGACGGGAGCAGGGCGCCGAGCCCGCGCGCCGCCCGGGCGTCGTGGCGCGGCATACGAACTGAATCCATGTCCGAATTCAAGAAAGTCGCCGGCCTGACCGGCATGAAGGATGCCCTGCCGCCGGAAACCGCGCGCTGGGAACGGCTCGAAGCGCTCGTGCGCGACTGGCTGGCCGCCTACGGCTACCAGAACCTGCGCACGCCGGTGCTGGAGCACACCCGCCTGTTCGCGCGCGGCATCGGCGAGGTCACCGACATCGTCGAAAAGGAAATGTATTCCTTCATCGATCCCCTGAACGACGAGCGCCTGACGATGCGGCCCGAATTCACCGCCGGCATCGTGCGCTCGGCGATCGAGCACAATTTCCTCTACGACCGTCCGCGCCGCGTCTACGCGATGGGGCCGGTGTTCCGGCACGAACGCCCGCAGCGCGGCCGCTACCGCCAGTTCCACCAGATCGACGTCGAGGCCCTGGGCTTTCCCGGGCCGGACGTGGACGCGGAGCTGATCGTGATGCTGGCGCGCCTGTGGCGCCTGCTGGGCCTGAAGGACATCCGCCTGGAGCTCAATTCCCTGGGCCAGGCGGCCGAGCGCGCCGCGCACCGCGCGGCCCTGGTCGCGCACCTGGAAAAGCACCTCGACGTGCTCGACGAGGAAGCCCGCCGCCGCATGCACAGCAACCCGCTGCGCGTGCTCGACACCAAGAATCCCGCCATGCAGGACATGGCCAACGCCGCGCCGCGCCTGTTCGACTTCCTGGGCGCCGAGTCCCTGGCGCACTACCGGGGCCTGTGCGACCGGCTCGACGACGCCGGCATCGCCTACACGCTCAACCCGCGCCTGGTGCGCGGGCTGGATTACTACAATCTGACCGTCTTCGAGTGGGTCACCGACCGCCTGGGCGCCCAGGGCACGGTCTGCGGCGGCGGCCGCTACGACGGCCTGATCGAACTGCTGGGCGGCAAGCCCGCGCCGGCGGTGGGTTTCGCCATCGGCATGGAACGCCTGCTCGACCTCTGGCAGCAGGACGCGCCCGACCAGGATCCGGCCGAATGCCAGGTCTACCTGGTCCACCAGGGCGAGGCCGCCCAGCGGCGCGCGGCGCGGCTCGCCGAGTCCTTGCGCGATGCCGGGCTGCGGGCACTTGTCCATGCCGGTTCGACTGGGTTTAAATCACAGTTTCGCCGGGCCGACGCCAGCGGCGCCGTGGCCGCCGTCGTCCTCGGCGAGGACGAGCTGGCCGCGGGCATGGCGAGCGTGAAATGGCTGCGTACCGGCGCCGCCGGCGACGGGCAGCAGGAATCGGTCGCCTTCGACCGGCTGGCCGCGCACCTCCAACAAAGGATCTGAACACAGGCATGGCATACGATCTCGAAGAACAGGAAAAACTCGACGCGCTGAAGGCCTGGTGGGAACGCTACGGCACGCTTTCCATGGCCCTGGTCTTCGCCGTGCTGGCCGTGTTCGCCGGCTGGCGCGGCTGGCAGTGGTACCAGTCGCACCAGGCCAACCAGGCCATGGGCTACTACGAGGCCCTCGAAGCCGCCGCGGCCCAGCCGGGCGACGACGCCGTGGCCCGCATCAAGGCGGCCAGCACCGCCCTGCGCGACGACTACGCCAAATCCGGCTACGCCGCGCGCGGCGTGCTGGTGGCGGCCTGGGCCCTGCAGGAACGCAAGGACCTGGACGGCGCCCGCGAGCAGCTCGAATGGCTGGCGCGCAACGACACCGTCCCGGCGCTGCGCGCCGTGGCCCGCCTGCGCCTGGCCGGCGTGCTGCTGGCGCAGAAGCAATACGAGCCCGCCCTGGCCCAGCTCCAGGGCACGCCGCCCGCCGGCTTCGCCGGCCTGTATGCCGACCGCCGCGGCGACATCCTGGCCGCGCAGGGCGAGCCCGCCCAGGCCGTCCAGGCCTGGAAGGAAGCCCTCAAGTCCCTGGGCGCGGATCCCGCCGCCCAGATCGTCCAGCTGAAAATCGATGCCCTGAACGGAGCCTGACCCCATGCGATCCTCTTCCCGCCTGTTTCGTGCGGCGCTCGTCGGCCTGGTCGCCGCCGGGCTGTCCGGCTGCGGCCTGTTTTCCCAGTCCGACGCCCGCTTCGATCCCGCGCCGCTGACCGACTACGCGCCTTCGCTGGCGGTGTCGGCGCGCTGGTCGACTTCCATCGGCAGCGGCGGCGGCTACGGCTTCTCCCCCGAACTGGTGGGCGACACCCTGTACGCCGCCACCCCCTCGGGCGCCGTGGCGGCGCTGGACGCCGCTTCCGGCGCGCTGCGCTGGCGCGTCGAGGCCGGCGCGCTGTCGGCCGGGGCCGGCAGCGACGGGCGCGTGATCGCGGTGGCCACCCAGTCGGGCATGGTCCTGGCCTACGACGCGCAGGGCAAGGAGCTCTGGCGCAGCCAGGCCGCCAGCGCCGTCAACGTGCCGCCCGCCGTGGGCAACGGCATCGTCGCGGTGCGCACCACCGACTACCGCATCCAGGCCTTCGACGCGGCCACCGGCAAGCTGCGCTGGAACGTGCAGCGCCCCGGCCCCGCGCTGGCGCTGCGCACCAGCTTCCGCATGCTGCCGGTGCCCAACCTGCTGATCGCCGGCATGCCCAACGGCCGCCTGATGGTGATCGACGCCGCCTCCGGCGCCGTGCGCTGGGAAGGCGCGGTCTCTGCCTCGCGCGGGGCGTCGGATCTGGAACGCATCTCCGACGTGGTCGGCGAGCCCGTCGTCGTCGGCCCGCTGCTGTGCGGCGTCAGCTACCAGGGCCGCACGACCTGCTTCGACGTGTCCCAGGGCGGGCGCCCCGTCTGGTCCCGGGAAGTCTCTTCCGCCACCGGCATGAACACCGACGGCCAGCGCCTGTATCTGGCCGACGCGAGCGACACGGTGCATGCGCTCGACCTGAAGGACGGCCACGAGCTCTGGAAACAGGCGGCGCTGCTCAACCGCCGCCTGAGCGCCCCCGTGCCGGCGGGCTCCGCCGTGGCCGTGGGCGACTACGAAGGCTACCTGCATTTCCTGTCGCGCGCCGACGGCGCCCCGATGGCCCGCCTGCAGGTGGGCGGCGGGCCGGTCGTCTCGGCCCTGGTGCCGACCCCGCATGGCGTGGTGGTCCAGACGGGCGACGGCAAGCTGATCCTGGTGGGCGTTGGTGGCTGATACGCGCTTCAAGCCGGTCGTCGCCCTGGTCGGGCGCACGAACGTCGGCAAATCGACCCTGTTCAACCGCCTGACGCGTTCGCGCGCGGCGCTGGTGGCGAACATCTCCGGGCTCACCCGCGACCGCCACTACGGCGAGGGGCGGGTGGGCGAGCATCCCTACATCGTGGTCGACACCGGCGGTTTCGAGCCGGTCGCCACGCGCGGCATCCTGGTCGAGATGGCGCGCCAGACGACCCAGGCCATCGCCGAATCCGACGTGGTGATCTTCCTGGTGGACGGGCGCGAAGGCATCAATGCGCACGACCACGAAATCGCCCGCCTGCTGCGCAAGTCCGGGCAGCGCGTGCTGCTGGCCGTGAACAAGGCCGAGGGCATGCGCCATCACGCCGATCTGGCCCAGTTCCACGAACTGGGCCTGGGCGAGCCGCACCCGATCTCGGCGGCGCACGGCGACGGCGTGTCGGCCCTGGCCGACGAGGCGCTCGCCCCGCTGCTGGCCGAGCGGGCGGCCGAGCAGGCCGCCGAGGATGCCGCGCACCCGGACGCGGCGGACGAAGGCGCGGCGGGCGAGGGCGGCGCGCCCGACCACCGCATCAAGCTCGCCATCGCCGGCCGGCCGAACGTCGGCAAGTCCACCCTCATCAACACCCTGGTGGGCGAGGACCGCGTCATCGCCTACGACCTGCCCGGCACCACGCGCGACGCCATCGAGATCGAGTTCGAGCGCGGCGGCCGCCGCTACACGCTGATCGACACCGCCGGCCTGCGCCGCCGCGGCAAGGTCTTCGAGACCGTGGAAAAGTTCTCGGTCATCAAGACGCTGCAGGCGATCGAGGCCGCCAACGTCGTGCTGCTGCTGATCGATGCGCGCGAAGGCATTTCCGACCAGGACGCCCACATCGCCGGCTTCATCACAGAAGCCGGCCGCGCCCTGGTGGTGGGCCTGAACAAATGGGATGCGGTGAACCGCGAACAGCGCGAATGGGTGCAGCGCGAATACGACCGCAAGCTGCGCTTCCTGTCCTTCGCCCGCGTACTGAACCTCTCGGCCCTGAAAGGGCAGGGGGTCGGCCCCGTGCTCAAGGCCGTCGAAGCCGCGCACGCCGCCGCCTTCGCCAAGCTGTCCACGCCGAAGCTCACCCGCGTGCTGCGGGCGGCCGTGGAACAGCAGCCGCCTCCGCGCAAGGGCATCTTCCGGCCCAAGATGCGCTACGCCCACCAGGGCGGGCAGAATCCGCCGCGCATCATCATCCACGGCAACGCCCTGGACGCGGTGCCGGATTCCTACCGCCGCTACCTCGAAGGCCAGTTCCGCGACGCCTTCAAGCTGGCCGGCACGCCGCTGTCGGTCGAATTCAAATCCTCGCACAATCCCTATCTGAAGGACGAGTCGTGAGCACGCTCTGGAGCGATCACATCGCCGGCCTGGTTCCCTACGTGCCGGGCGAGCAGGCCCGCATTCCGAACCTGCTGAAGCTGAACACCAACGAAAATCCATACGGGCCCTCGCCCCGGGCGATCGAGGCCATGCGCGCCGCCCTGTCCGACGACATGCGCCTGTACCCCGACTACCAGGCGCTGGACCTGCGCCGCACGATCGCGGACCGCTTCGGCCTGGCGCCCGACCAGGTGTTCCTGGGCAACGGCTCCGACGAGATCCTGGCGCACGTCTTCAACGCGCTGTTCCTGCGCGGCGGCCGGCCGCTGTGGCTGCCCGACGTGACCTACAGCTTCTACAAGACCTACTGCCGCCTGTACGCCGTGCCGCACCGGCTGATCCCGCTGGACGAGGATTTCGTCCTGCGGGCGGCGGACTACACCGGCGCGGCCGATCCCGAGCCCGCCGGCGTCATCTTCGCCAATCCGAACGCGCCCACCGGCCGCGCCCTGTCCCTGGACGAGATCGCCGCCATCGCGCGCGCGCGCCCCGACAGCGCCGTGGTGGTGGACGAGGCCTACGTGGACTTCGGCGCGGAATCGGCGGCCGCGCTGATCGGCGAGTGCCCCAACGTCCTGGCGGTCCACACCCTGTCCAAGTCCCGTTCGCTGGCGGGCCTGCGGGTGGGCTACGCGCTGGGCGGCGCCGACCTGATCGCCGGGCTGACGCGCGTGAAGGACAGCTTCAATTCCTACCCCCTGGACCGCGTGGCCCTCGCCGGCGCCCAGGCGGCGATCGAGGACGAGGCCTGGTTCGACCGCACCCGGCACGCCGTGATCGAGGCCCGCGAGCAACTGGCACGGGACTTGCGCACCCTGGGCTTCGAGGTGCTGCCTTCGCAGGCGAATTTCGTCTTCGCGCGCCATCCGCAGCGCGACGCCGCCGCGATCGCCGCCGGCCTGCGCGAGACCGGCATCCTGGTGCGGCATTTCCGCGTGCCGCGCATCGACCAGCACCTGCGCATCACCGTGGGTACGCCGGAACAGTGCGCCCGCCTGTGCGCTGCGCTGCGCGCATGGCTGTCCGTGCCGGCCTGAACCGGGCCGGCGGCGAGGCCGCAAAGCACCGATGGCGAAACGCATTAAAATAGAACCTCCACCATAACTTCAATAACCGGAGCCTCGTCCATGAGCAACAAAGGGCAAATTCTTCAAGACCCATTCCTGAACGCCTTGCGCAAGGACCACGTGCCCGTCTCGATCTACCTGGTCAACGGGATCAAGCTGCAGGGCCAGGTCGAATCCTTCGACCAGTACGTCGTGCTGCTGCGCAACACGGTCACCCAAATGGTCTACAAGCACGCCATCTCCACCGTCGTGCCTGCCCGCCCCGTTTCCTTCCAGGTGGACGACTCTGCCGAATAATCCGCCGTCATCCACCCTTTCGCCCGCCGCGCGCCCCGGCCCGGCGGGCATTCGTTTTGTGATGGGCTGCACATGAAGTCGCTCGTCATTAGCGTCGACCTGGGCGAGCCCGACTACGCGGCCCATGCCGAGGAATTCCTCATGCTCGCCAGCGGGGCGGGGGCCGACATCGTCGAAGTCCTCACCGCGCGGCGCAGCCGGCCGGACGCCGCCGGCTTCATCGGCTCGGGCAAGATCGAGGAAGCCACCGCCCTGGTCAAGGCCACGAGGGCCGAGGTCGTGCTCTTCGACCAGGCCCTCACGCCCGCCCAGCAGCGCAACCTGGAACGCCACTTCGAGGTCCGCGTCGTCGATCGGGTGGCGCTCATCCTGGACATCTTCGCCCTGCGCGCCAAGAGCCACGAAGGCAAGCTCCAGGTCGAACTCGCCCAGCTGCAGCACCTGTCCACCCGGCTGACCCGGATGTGGACCCACCTGGAACGCCAGCGCGGCGGCATCGGCGTGCGCGGCCCCGGCGAATCGCAGCTGGAAACCGACCGACGCCTGATCGGCGTGCGCGTGCGCGCCCTGAAGGAACGCCTGGAGCGCGTCCAGCGCCAGCGGCTCACCCAGCGGCGCGCCCGGGTGCGCGGCAAGACCCTGTCGGTGTCCCTGGTCGGCTACACCAACGCCGGCAAGTCCACCCTGTTCAACGCCCTGACGCGGGCCGACGCCTACGCCGCCGACCAGCTCTTCGCCACCCTGGACACCACCACGCGCCGCGTCTGGATCGAAGGCGCCGGCCAGGTCGTCGTGTCCGACACCGTGGGCTTCATCCGGTCGCTGCCGCCGATGCTGATCGCCGCCTTCCGGGCGACCCTGGAAGAAACCGTCCATGCCGACCTGCTGCTGCACGTGATCGACGCGGCCAGCCCGCAGCGCGACGAGCAGGCCGCGGCGGTCAACCAGGTCCTGCGCGACATCGACGCCCACGAAATCCCGCAGATCCTGGTCTACAACAAAATCGACGTGGCGGGATACGAGCCGCGGGTCGAGCGAAACGAACATGGTACGATTGCGCGAGTCTTCGTCAGCGCCCTGCAGCGCAGCGGGCTGGACGGCTTGCGGCAGTCGATCGTTGAATTTGGTGGGGAGCCTACGGGAAACAATGCGTTTGATGAAACTGTTCAACCTGAATGATCCGGGCTGGGGGCGGGGCGGCCAGAACCAGAACGACGACTCCCGCGGCAAGCCCGACCCATCCTCCGGCCCGCCCGACCTCGACGAGGTCTGGCGCGATTTCAGCCGGCGCCTGAACAGCCTGTTCGGCCGCCGCGGCGGCGGACGCGGTCCCCGTCCGCCCTCGGGCGGCGGCCTGCCGTCCCTGCCCGGGCCCTCGCCCCGCTTCGTGCTGCTGCTGGTCGTCGCGGCCGTGCTGCTGTGGCTGGCGAGCGGCTTCATGATCGTCCAGGAAGGCCAGGTGTCCGTCGTCACCCGCTTCGGGCAGTATGTCAAGACGCTCAATCCAGGCCTGCAGTGGCGCCTGCCGTACCCCATCGAGGCCGCCCAGCCGGTCAACATCGCCCAGCTGCGCACCTTCGAGGTCGGCTTCCGCGGCTCGTCGCGCAACAAGGTCCTGTCCGAATCGCTGATGCTCACCAACGACGAGAACATCGTCGACGTGCAGTTCGTGGTGCAG
The DNA here is from genome assembly GCF_014203015.1 of Castellaniella defragrans. GTDB lineage: Bacteria > Pseudomonadota > Gammaproteobacteria > Burkholderiales > Burkholderiaceae_B > Castellaniella > Castellaniella defragrans. Next base: position 46,144 of record NZ_JACHIB010000010.1, on the reverse strand, counting down.
TACCGGCTGCTGCCCGACGGCGCCCCGGCCTACCTGTTCAACACCAGCCAGCCCGACGAGTCCGTGCGCCAGGCGGCCGAGACCGCCATGCGCGAGATCGTCGGCCGCAAGCCCATGGACTTCGTCCTGTATTCGGGCCGCACCGAGGTCGCTTCCGAGGTCCAGGCCCTGGCGCAGTCCATCCTGGACCGCTACAAGACCGGCATCCAGATCTCCACCGTGGCCATCCAGAACGTCCAGCCGCCCGAGCAGGTCCAGGCCGCGTTCGACGACGCCGTCAAGGCCGGCCAGGACCGCGAGCGCCAGATCAACGAAGGCAACGCCTACGCCAGCAAGGTCATTCCCGAGTCCGAGGGCCAGGCGGCCCGCATGATCCAGGAATCCGAAGGCTACAGCGCCAAGGTCATCGGCCAGGCCCAGGGCGACACCTCGCGCTTCGACAGCATCGCCGCCGAATATGCCAAGGCGCCCGGCGTCACGCGCGAGCGCCTGTACCTGGAAACCATGCAGGACATCCTGAGCGACAGCGCCAAGATCATGATCGACGCGCCGGTGGGCAACAACATGCTCTACCTGCCGCTCGACAAGATCATGGGCCAGGCCGCGCGCACGGCCGGGGGCTCCTCCTCATCGGGTTCGCGCGACGCCGGCTCGTCCGGCGGATCGGCGCCGGCCGCCGCCGGCGGCGCCCAGGCCGCCCAGGGGCAGTCCGGCTCCGGCCGTGCGTCGCAGCGGGGCGTGCCCTCCGGCCTGGACGGCCTGATGACCAGCCCGTATTCCAACTAGGAGCCCAAGATGCAACGCTTTTTTCCCGCCCTGGTCGGTCTGGTCGTGCTGGTCGCGGTGCTGTCCTCGTGCATGTTCGTCGTGCGCGAGCGCGATTCCGCGCTGCTGTTCGCCCTGGGCGAAGTCCGCGAAACCATCACCAAGCCGGGGCTGTACTTCAAGTTCCCGCCGCCCTTCGAGAACGTCGTCTACCTGGACAAGCGCCTGCAGACCATCGAGACGCGCGATCCCGAACGCATCCAGACCGCCGAAAAGAAAAACCTGCTGATCGACTCCTTCGTCAAGTGGCGCATCGCCGATCCGCGCCAGTACTACGTCACCTTCGGCGCCAACAGCAATGCCGCGGTCGAACGCCTCCAGGCGCAGATCCGCGACGCCCTGAATGCCGCCGTCAACGTGCGCACCGTCAAGCAGGTCGTCTCCAGCGACCGCGACACCATCATGAAGGAAATCCAGACCGCCGTGGCGCGCCGCGCCCAGCCGCTGGGCGTGGACGTGGTCGACGTGCGCCTGCGGCGCATCGATTTCGCGCCGGAGATCTCCGAATCCGTCTACCGCCGCATGGAAGCCGAACGCAAGCAGGAAGCCAACCGCCTGCGCGCCAGCGGCGCGGCCGACAGCGAACGCATCCGCGCCGAGGCCGACCGCAAGCGCCAGGAAATCCTGGCCAGGGCCTACGCCGAAGCCCAGGCCAAGCGCGGCGAGGGCGATGCCACCGCGGCCGCCATCTACGCCAAGTCCTACGGCCAGGACCCCGAGTTCTACAGCTTCTACAAAAGCCTCGACGCGTACCGCTCGGCCTTCGCCGACCAGAACGGCACTCTGGTCCTGAGCCCGGATTCGGACTTCTTCCGCTTCTGGGACCGCGCCGCGGGCGGCCAGTCCGCCGCGCAGCCCGCCGTACGCTGAACGAGGACCGACCGACCATGATGTCAAGCTGGCTGCTGCCGGAAAACCTGTCGGACGTCCTGCCCGCCGAGGCGCGCCGCATCGAGGAATTGCGCCGCGAACTGCTGGACCTCTACCGCACCTACGGCTTCGAGCTCGTCGCCCCGCCGATGGTGGAATACCTCGACTCCCTGATGCCGGCCAACGACGAGGCCCTGCGCCTGCGCACCTGCAAGCTGGTGGACCAGCTCTCGGGCCTGACCATGGGCGTGCGCGCCGACATGACCATCCAGGTCTCGCGCATCGACGCCCATCTGCTCAACCGCGAGGGCGTCACCCGGCTGTGCTATTGCGGGCCGGTGGTGCATGCGCGCGCGGCCGGCCTGATGGCCGACCGCGAGCTGCTGCAGATCGGCGCCGAGATCTTCGGCCACGCCGGCGTGCAGGCCGACATCGAATCGATCCGCCTGGCGCTGGAATCCGTGCGCCGCGCCGGCGTGCGCCAGCCGCGCCTGGACCTGAACCATCCCGGCGTCGGACGCGCCCTGGTGGACGCCGATCCGGCCCTGGCCGAGGCCGGGGACGCGGTCTTCGACCTGCTCAGCGCCAAGGACGCGCCCGGCCTGGAAGCCCTGTGCGCCGAATGCGGCGCGCGCGCCGACAGCCTGGCCGCGCTGCGCACCCTGACCACCCTGTACGGCGGCCTGCCGGTGCTGGACCGCGCCCGCGAATGCCTGCCGGCCCTGCCGGCCCTGCGGGCCGCGCTGGACGACCTGCGGACCCTGTGCGCGGCCCTGCCGGACGCGCCCATCGCGCTGGACCTGGCGGACATGGGGGGGGGCTACGGCTACCACTCCGGCGTCATGTTCGCCATCTACGCGGCGGGCTGGCACGACGCCCTGGTGCGCGGCGGCCGCTACGACGGCATCGGCCGCAAGTTCGGCCGCGCCCGGCCGGCCACCGGTTTCAGCCTGGACCTGCGCAAGCTCTCCGCGGGCCTGCCCGACGCGCGGCCCATCCAGGCCATCCGCGCGCCCTGGTCCGACGATCCCGCCCTGACGGATGCCATCCGCGCGCTGCGCGCCCAGGGGCGCGTGGTGATCCAGGCGCTGCCGGGCGAATCCCAGCGTCCGGACGAATTCTTCGTCGATCAGGAATTGGCCGCCACCGGCGACGGCTGGGCGCTGCGCCCCCTGGACGGCGCCGCCTGAGCGGCGGCATCCGCCGGACATCGTCACCGATGGTATAAACTAACCCGTTTCCCATGGCGGCATTCCGTCGCCTTTTGAAAGACCTATGAGCAAGAACATCGTCGTGATCGGCACCCAGTGGGGTGACGAAGGCAAGGGCAAGATCGTCGACTGGCTGGCCGAGTCGGCTCAGGGCGTCGTGCGCTTCCAGGGCGGCCACAACGCCGGCCATACCCTGTGGATCAACGGCCGCAAGACCATCCTGCGCCTGATCCCCTCGGGCATCATGCATCCGCACGTCACCTGCTACATCGGCAACGGCGTGGTGCTCTCGCCCGAGGCCCTGCTGGCCGAGATCGGCGAACTCGAAGCCGCCGGCCTGGACGTGCGTTCGCGCCTGCAGATCTCCGCCGCCTGCCCGCTGATCCTGCCCTACCACGTGGCGCTGGACCAGGCCCGCGAGGCGCGCAAGGGCGAAGGCAAGATCGGCACCACGGGCCGCGGCATCGGCCCCGCGTACGAGGACAAGGTCGCGCGCCGCGCGCTGCGCGTGCAGGACCTGTACGATCCGGCCGTGTTCGACGAAAAGCTCGCCGAGGTCCTCGACTATCACAATTTCGTGCTGACCCGCTACCTGGACGCCAAGCCGGTAGACGCCGGCGAGGTGCGCGACCTGGTCATGGGCCTGGCGCCGCGGCTCGAGCCCATGGTGGCCGACGTCTCCAGCAACCTGCACATCGCGCGCCGCGCCGGGCACAACCTGCTCTTCGAGGGCGCGCAGGGCACGCTGCTGGACATCGACCACGGCACCTATCCCTTCGTCACCAGCAGCAACTGTGTGGCGGGCGCCGCGGCGGCCGGCGCGGGCGTCGGCCCGCAGGTCCTGGACTACGTCCTGGGCATCGCCAAGGCCTATACCACGCGCGTCGGCTCGGGCCCGTTCCCCACCGAGCTGCTGGACGACACCGGCCTGCGCCTGGCCACGGTGGGCAAGGAATTCGGCTCGGTCACGGGGCGTCCGCGCCGCTGCGGCTGGTTCGACGGCGCGGCCATGAAGCGCTCGGTCATGATCAATGGCCTGACGGGCCTGTGCATCACCAAGCTGGACGTGCTCGACGGCGTCGAGCAGCTCAAGATCGGCGTGGGCTACCGCTACAAGGGCAAGTTCCTCGACGTGCTGCCCTACGGCGCCCATGCCGCCGCCGAGGCCGAGCCCGTGCTGGAAGAAATGGCCGGCTGGTCCGAGTCCACGGTGGGCATCACCGAATACGACAAGCTGCCGGTCAACGCGCGCCGCTACCTCGAACGCATCGCCGAAGTCTGCGACGTGCCGATCGACATGGTCTCGACCGGCCCCGACCGGCTGGAAACCATCGTCCTGCGCAATCCCCTGCAGGGCTGACGCGCCGGAACACCCCGAAACCGCAAGCCTGCTTGCGGTTTTTTCATTCTTCTTTTTTTCATTCTTCTTCACTCGAACGGGAAACACCGATGAGCATGCCACCGAGCACGGAGCGCGACCTCTGGGTCAGCTGGGAACAGTACCATGGCCTGATCGAGCGCCTGGCGCTGCAGGTCCACGAATCGGGCTGGGCCTTCGACAAGATCCTCTGCCTGGCGCGCGGCGGCGTGCGGGTGGGCGACGTGCTGTCGCGCATCTTCGACCTGCCGCTGGGCATCCTGGCGACCAGCAGCTACCGCGAGGCGGCCGGCACGGTCCAGGGCCAGCTCGACATCGCCCAGTTCATCACCATCACGCGCGGCACGCTGGACGGCCGGGTGTTGCTGGTGGACGACATGGTGGATACCGGCCTGACCTTCACCCGGGTGCGCGACCACCTGGTCAGGCAGTTTCCCGGCATCACCGAACTGCGCACCGCCGTGCTGTGGCAAAAAGGCCATGCCAAGGTCCAGCCCGACTACTTCGTCGAGCACCTGCCGACCAACCCCTGGATCCACCAGCCTTTCGAGGACTACGACAGCCTGCGTCCGCACCAGCTGGAATCCTGGATCCGCAAGGGCGTGCGCACGGCGTATCCGGATTCGTCGAAGTAATCCTGTTTTTGGGCTCGGGCCCTGTTTTCCGGCTCGGGTCCCGTTTTCCGGGGGGCGCGCCGGTTTTCACTTGCGGCTGGACTCTTTCGCGGATTTTTCTGCATGCGCCCGGCCCGCCGGCCCCCGGGTTCCGGGACAGGCTGCGAACAGTCCCTCCGCCCAGAGGCCATCGGGCCTGGGGTCGGTGGCGTGCGGGGACTGGCGGGGGTTTGGTGTGCGGGGTGGGCCAATCGGCCGAGGTGCACCCTGGAAGAACGCGAACCATGGTTTCCCGCCTGGATTCGTGCTAGAATCTTTCGTCTAACCAGGAATTTTCCTTTAACTTCACCGTGGGCGCACCGGGATCGAATTTCCGACGTCCATGAATTTACAGGCTTTCAAGGATTTACATGCCGATTGTCCGCCTCAAAGAAAACGAGCCCTTCGAGGCTGCCCTGCGGCGCTTCAAGCGCACCATCGAAAAGACGGGGCTTCTCACCGAGCTGCGCTCGCGCGAGTTTTATGAAAAGCCCACGGCCGAGCGCAAGCGCAAGCGTGCCGCCGCCGTCAAGCGTCACTACAAGCGCATCCGCAGCCAACAACTGCCGCCGCGACTCTATTGATTGATTCCTGAATCCTTCATTCAGGAACTGCTTGCGCGCGTCGATATCGTCGACGTCGTCGGCCGGTACGTCAAGCTGCGCAAAGGGGGCGCAAACCTGCTGGGTTTGTGCCCTTTTCACAATGAAAAGACGCCCTCGTTCACCGTCAGCCCGACCAAGCAGTTCTACCATTGCTTCGGCTGCGGCGCGCACGGCACCGCGCTGCGGTTCCTGAGCGAGCACACCGGGGCGCCGTTCCCGGAGGCCGTGCGCAGCCTCGCGGCCAGCGTGGGCATGACCGTGCCCGAAGAACCCCGCAGCCCCCGCCAGCGCGCCGCCGACCGCGAACGCCGCGAGGAAGGCTCGCGCCAGCAGCACATCCTGGAGCAGGCCCAGGCGCATTACCGCGCCGCCCTGAAGCAGGCGCCCGAGGCCGTCGAATACCTGAAGCGCCGCGGCCTGAGCGGCGAGATCGCCGCGCGCTTCGGCCTGGGCTGGGCCAGCCGCGACCGGCGCGGGCTGGCGGCGGTCTTCACGCACTACGAGGACCCGGCCCTGCTGGAATCGGGACTGGTGATCGAAGCCGAGGACGGCCGGCGCCACGACCGCTTCCGCGGCCGGATTATGTTCCCCATCCACAACCAGCGCGGCCAGCTGATCGGCTTCGGCGGCCGGCTGATCGAGCCGGGCGAACCCAAGTACCTGAATTCCCCCGAGACCAGCCTGTTTTCCAAGGGCAACGAGCTCTACGGCCTGCACGAGGCGCGCGCCGGCATCCGCGCCGAGGGCTGCGTGCTGGTGGTCGAGGGCTACATGGACGTGGTGGCCCTGGCCCAGTACGGGCTGAACAACGCCGTGGCGACGCTGGGCACGTCCACCACGCCCGAGCACCTGCGCAAGCTGCGCCGCGCCAGCGACCGCATCGTCTTCAGCTTCGACGGCGACGGCGCCGGGCGCAAGGCCGCCTGGCGGGCCCTGCAGGCCTGCCTGCCCTGGGTGGCCGAAGACCTCTCCATGCGTTTCCTGTTCCTGCCGGAAGGCCACGATCCGGACTCCTACGTGCGGGCCTACGGCGTCCAGGCCCTGCGCGCCCATCTGGACGAGGCCGTGCCCCTGTCGCGCTTCATGCTCGACGAGCTGGCCGGGCGCCACGACCTGGACGAGGCCGAGGGCCGGGCCGCCTGCGTGCACGAGGCCCGGCCGCTGTTCGCGCAGATGCCCGAAGGCGGATTCCGCCTGCAGCTGGAGCGCGAATTCGCCCGCCAGGTCCGCCTGACGCCCGAGGAACTGGCGCAGCTCCTGGCCGCCGCGCCGGCGGCCGGCGCCCCTGGACCGCTTCCCGGGACGGGGCGGCGGCCGGCCGGGCAGGGGCAGGGGCAGGGGCAGGGGCAGGGCGGCGCGGCCCCCGCTTCGGGCGGCGCCGCGCGGTTCGCCCGGGGGCAGGGCGGCCATGCGCCGGAGCCGGAAGACGGCCCCTGGCCGGGCGCCGGGGACCTCGGCGCGGGCCTGGCGCCGGACGCCGTGCCGCCGTGGCTGGACGACGCGCCGCCGCAGGCGCCGCGCGCGCCGGGCCGCCCGCCGCGCCGGGGCGGGGGATCGCGCCAGGTCACGCCCATGGCGCGCCGGCTGCTGCGGCTGCTGCTGGCGCATCCCGCCCTGGTGGCGGGGCTGGGCGACCACCAGCTTGAATTACTCGCCCATCATCCCCATCTGGGTCTGGTGAGGCAGCTCATCGGCCTGGCCAGCACCTGCGGCGCCGCGCATGCCGGGGCGCTGCTGCAGGCCGCCGATCCCGAATCGGACCTCGCGCGGGCGATCCAGGACCTGTCCACCGAACTGATGGCCCAGGACCTGCCCGATCCGCAGGCCGAATGGGACGACGCCCTGCGGGCCATCGAGCGCCAGACGGTGCAGGACCAGTGCGACCGGCTGATCGAATCGGGGCTGGAGACGGCGGAAGACCGCCGCCGCTACCAGGAGCTCAGCCGCCGCCTGGCCCGCCTCAAGGCGGGAGGTGGATGAGGCCGGACACAGGACAGTCCCTGCGGACTGTCCTGTGCCGGCCGAATCCGACCGGCCTGCAGGCCGGGAGGTGGAGAGATGCCACAATTTGGAGATGGCTCCGCCGGCCGAATCCGACCGGCCTGCAGGCCGGGAGGTGGAGAGATGTCACGGTTTGAAAATGTCACTGTCTGCCGGATGCAGTAAACTATATGGTTTTCAATAAGTTGTCGCATATCGTGGTACAACCCGCGGTGCACCCCTACGGAACCCACACATGACCCAAGGAACTGGCAAGGCCCCCGAGGCCGCCAAAAAAACGGCTGCCAAGAAAACCAAGGCGGCGGGCGTCGCGCCCGAAGCCGAGGTGAAGTCGGCCGGGGTGGCAGCTGCGGAGTCCGCAGCGCCCGTGGCCAAGAAGGCCGCCCGCAAGGCCGCGGCTGAAAAGCCCGCGGCTGTGAAAAAGGCCGCCAAGGCCGTGCCCTCGGGGCGCAAGCCCGGCCGTCCGGCCAAGAACGCCGGCGGCGACGGGGCCGACTACGTGGACGACGACGTCGAGGACGGCGAGGTCATTCCCGACCTCAAGCCGCTGCCCAAGCGCGGCGGCAAGCGCGCCAAGGGCGAGAAGGACAGCCCCTCGCGCAGCCAGATGACGCCCGAGGAACAGGAAGCCCGGCGCAACCGCCTGAAGATCCTGATCAAGCTCGGCAAGGACCGCGGCTACCTCACCTACGGCGAGATCAACGACCACCTGCCCGACGACCTGGTGGACGCCGAGGCCATCGACGGCATCATCAGCACCTTCAGCGACATGGGGATCTCGGTCTACGACCAGGCGCCGGACGCCGAGACCCTGCTGATGAGCGACAACGTGCCCACGGCCGCCAGCGACGACGACGTCGAGGACGAGGCCGAGGCCGCCCTGACCACCGTGGATTCGGACTTCGGCCGCACCACCGACCCGGTGCGCATGTACATGCGCGAAATGGGCACGGTCGAGCTCCTCACCCGCGAAGGCGAAATCGAGATCGCCAAGCGCATCGAGGACGGCCTCAAGCACATGGTCATGGCCATCGCGGCCTGCCCGACCACGGTCAACGAGATCCTGGAACACGTGCGCCGCGTGCGCGAGGGCTCGGCCCAGATCGACGAGGTCGTGGACGGCCTGATCGACGAGGAAGGCGAGGACTACGCCGGCTCCGGCGTGGCCTCGGACGAGGACGACGGCCCGGCCGGCGGCATGAGCAGCAAGCAGTTGGAATACCTGCGCACCAAGGCCCTCAAGATCTTCGACGAAGTCGAAGTCTGGTTCGACAGGATGCGCCAGGCCTTCGAGGCCGAAGGCTACCGTTCCGCCGCCTACGTCCAGGCGCGCGAGGCCATCCACGCCCAGCTGATGGGCGTGCGCTTCACCGCCAAGATGGTCGAGCGCCTGGCCGACGCCCTGCGCGCCCAGGTCGCCGAAGTCCGCGCCCAGGAGCGCGCCGCCATGGCGATCTGCGTCACCCGCGCCGGCATGCCGCGCAACCACTTCATCAAGGCCTTCCCCGGCAACGAGACCAATCTCGGCTGGGTGGACGAGGAAGTCGCCGCCGGCCACGACTACTCCGAGACCCTGGCGCGCCACGCCCCGGCGATCCAGGAAATCCAGCAGAAGCTGATCGAACTGCAGCGCAACGTGGTGCTGCCCCTGAAGGACCTGAAGGACGTCAACAAGCGCATGGCCACCGGCGAAGCCAAGGCCCGCAAGGCCAAGCGCGAAATGACCGAGGCCAACCTGCGCCTGGTGATTTCCATCGCCAAGAAATACACCAATCGCGGCCTGCAGTTCCTCGACCTGATCCAGGAAGGCAACATCGGCCTGATGAAGGCCGTGGACAAGTTCGAGTACCGGCGCGGCTACAAGTTCTCCACCTACGCCACGTGGTGGATCCGCCAGGCCATCACCCGTTCGATCGCCGACCAGGCGCGCACCATCCGCATCCCGGTGCACATGATCGAGACGATCAACAAGATGAACCGGATCAACCGCCAGATCCTGCAGGAGACCGGCGCCGAGCCGGATCCCGCCACGCTGGCGCAGAAGATGGACATGCCGGAAGACAAGGTCCGCAAGATCCTCAAGATCGCCAAGGAACCGATCTCGATGGAAACCCCCATCGGCGACGACGACGATTCCCACCTGGGCGATTTCATCGAGGACACCGGCACCGTCTCGCCGTCCGATTCGGCGCTGCACGGCTCCATGCGCGACGTCGTCAAGGAAGTCCTGGATTCGCTCACCCCGCGCGAAGCCAAGGTCCTGCGCATGCGCTTCGGCATCGAGATGAGCACCGACCAGACCCTGGAAGAAGTCGGCAAGCAGTTCGACGTCACGCGCGAGCGCATCCGCCAGATCGAGGCCAAGGCCCTGCGCAAGCTGCGCCACCCCAGCCGCGCGGACAAGCTCAAGTCCTTCCTCGAAGGGCAGTGACCAGGGCCTTTCCGGGCCGTTGCCGGATCGACGGGGCCGCCTTCGGGCGGCCCCGTTTCAATTTCGGCGCTTCAGTCTTTCAGCGTCCCGGTCTTCCGGTTCGTTGAACCGCCGGTGTCCCGGCCTTTCAGCATCCCATCCTCCCGGCGCCTCAGCCTTTCAGCTTGCGGTACAGCGTGCTGCGGTGGATGCCCAGGCGGCGCGCGGCGCGGCTGACGTTGCCCTGGCAGGCGCGCAGGGCCTGTTCGATGGCCTGGCGTTCCAGCGCGCGCAGGCCCGCGGCCGGCGGGGTCGCACCCGTGTCCGTGTCCGACAGGCCGGTGCCGATGCCGATGCCGGCACCGGTCCGGGCCGCCGGCGCCCCGCCGCGGAACGCATCGGCGAGGGCGATCGGACCGATGCCGTCCGGGCCGATGCCGTCCGCACCGATGCCGTCCGCACCGATGCCGCCTGGGCCGATGCCGTCTGGACCGGCGGGCGCGCAGGCCGGCGGCGCGATGTCTCCGGGCAGGTCGCGGGCCGCGACGGGCGCGGGCCCCGGGTGCTGGCAGCGCAGCCGGCGCAGCACGCTGAACAGTTCCCGGTAATTGCCCGGCCAGTCGTGGCGGGCCAGCGCGGCCAGCGCATCGCCGGCCAGGTGGCCCTCCAGGGCCCGGTAGGCGTCGCCGATGAAGGCCGCCAGGTCGGGCCGCGCGCGCAGCGGCGGCAGCTGCAGCGGCATGTCCTGCAGGCGGTAGTACAGGTCGGCGCGGAACCGGCCCTGCGCCACCAGTGACTTCAAGTCCTGGTGGCTGGCGCTGATCAGGCCGAATTCCAGGGGCACGCGCTTGTCCGAGCCCAGGGGCTGGACCTCGCGCTCCTGCAGGACCCGCAGCAGCCGGGTCTGCAGCGCCAGCGGCATGTCGCCGATCTCGTCCAGGAACAGCACACCGCCCTGCGCCTGCCGCAGCAGGCCGCGCGCGCCTTCGCGCCGCGCGCCGGTGAAGGCGCCCGGCTCGTAGCCGAAGAGTTCGGATTCGACCAGGTGCTCAGGCAGGGCGGCGCAGTTGATGGCGACGAAGGGCCCGGTGCGCCAGACGCTGCGGGCGTGGATGTGGCGCGACAGGACTTCCTTGCCCGTGCCGGTCTCGCCGCACAGCAGGACCGCCAGGCCCGTGTCCAGGGCGCGCACGGCCTGGTCCAGCAGGGGGCTGCTGACCGCGTCGGGCTCGGGCAGGGGACGGGCCGTGGGGCGGACGGGCGCCGGGGCCGGGGGTCGCGCCGTTGCCGGCGGCGCGGGCGCGGGGCGTGCCGGCGCGGGCGGCGGCCCGATCAGGCGGCCGGTCAGGGGCTGGCCGTCGTGGCGGTGCAGCGGCGCGTCGCGGCTGCGCAGCGGCCCGTCGATCCATTGCGCGCAGGGCGTGCCGATCAGGCGGCCCCAGTCGGCGTCCAGCGCGCGCAGGGCGGCCTCGTTGGCGCCGGCGATGCGGGCATCGTCGTCCAGCAGCAGCAGGGCGTGGCCGTCGTCCTCCGGCCCCCGGCCGAGGCGGAAATCCAGCCGGCGCAGCGGGCTTTCGCCCAGGATCTGGTCGGCGATGCCCCGCGCCATGCGCTGCACCAGGGCCAGCATGGTGTCGCGCATGTCGTCGGCCGGGCCGGACAGGTCGAGGATGCCGAGGATCTCGCCGGTGGCCGAGAAGATGGGCGCGGCGTGGCAGCTGAGGATGCTGTTGCAGGCGAGGAAATGCTCCGCGCCGTGGATGCGCACGGCGCGGCCGTCGTGCAGGGCCGTGCCGATGGCGTTGGTGCCGCGCAGGGGCTCGGCCCAGCTGACGCCGGGCTGCAGCGCCACGCGGCGCGCCTTGTCCTGGAAGCTGCGGCTGCCGCGTTCGTGCAGGATCAGGCCGCTGGGGTCGGCCAGCAGCACGACGCTGTGCGCCGAATCCGCCAGCGTGCCCAGCGCCCCCAGGCTGGGCTCGGCGGCGCGCAACAGGTGCCGGTGGGCCTCGCGGCGCAGGTCCAGGTCGGCGCGGGGCAGGGGATTGGGATCGGCCAGCAATGCGGGATCGAGGTCGGCGCAGCGCGCCCAGGACTGGTGGATGCGCGTCGCCGCCTGCGGGCGGGCGCCCGGCGCCAGGTGGATCGTGGGCGGTGTCTGCATGGAGTCCTCCGTGCGGGGTGTCGCGGATGCTGTCGCAATCCGCGCCGAAGACTGTCGCCGCTTGCGGCGCGGCTTGTCGCAAAATGCGACAAGTCCCTGTTTTGAAAGCCGAATCGGATCCAGTATGCCACCGTGGCCCGGTCTTTGAAAGCCGCGTCCGGAGAACCGCGCGGCGCCTGCCGCCGCTCCGGTCCGCGGCCCGGCATGGCGGCGCGCGCCGATTCCGCCGGGGACCGCGGGCAGTGCCGGGCAATAGTTGGCACGGTCCTTGCTTTGACGGAAGGGAGCACCGCCGCGCAGCGCGGCGGCGCGTCCGGGGTCCCGCCCGCGCAGGGTCCGGCCCCCTACCAAGGAGACAGACATGGACATGACCGACCTGAAGCACTTTGGCATCGATATCGGCTTTCCCTACAAGAAGCACTACGAGAACTACATCGGCGGACGCTGGGTGGCGCCGGCCGCGGGGCAGTATTTCGACAACCTTTCGCCGATCACCGGGCAGGTGTTCTGCGAGGTTCCGCGTTCGGACGCCGCCGACGTCGAAGCCGCGCTGGATGCCGCCCACGCCGCGCGCAAGGCCTGGGGCGAGACCTCGGTGACGGAGCGCGCCGGCGTGCTGCTGCGCATCGCCGACCGCATGGAACAGAACCTGCGCCTGCTGGCGGTGGCCGAGACCATCGACAACGGCAAGCCGCTGCGCGAGACCATGGCGGCGGACCTGCCCCTGGCCGTCGACCACCTGCGCTATTTCGCCGGCTGCATCCGCGCCCAGGAAGGCGGCATCTCGGAAATCGACAAGACCACGGTGGCCTACCATTTCCACGAGCCCATGGGCGTCGTGGGGCAGATCATCCCCTGGAACTTTCCCCTGCTGATGGCCGCCTGGAAGCTCGGCCCGGCCCTGGCGGCGGGCAACTGCGTGGTGCTCAAGCCCGCCGAGCAGACGCCGGCCTCGATCCTGGTGCTGATGGAACTGATCGGCGACCTGCTGCCGCCCGGCGTGCTCAACATCGTCAACGGCTTCGGCAAGGAAGCCGGCGCGGCGCTCGCCTCCAGCAAGCGCATCGCCAAGATCGCCTTCACCGGCTCGACGCCGACCGGCAAGCACATCCTGCGCGCGGCCGCCGACAACCTGATCCCCAGCACGGTGGAGCTGGGCGGCAAGAGCCCCAACATCTTCTTCGCCAACGTGATGGACCAGGAAGACGCCTTCTTCGACAAGGCGCTGGAAGGCCTGAGCATGTTCGCCCTGAACCAGGGCGAGGTCTGCACCTGCCCCTCGCGCATCCTGATCCAGGAATCCATCTACGAGCGCTTCATCGAGCGCGCCATCAAGCGGGTCGAATCCATGAAGACCGGCCACCCCCTGGACGCCTCCACCATGCTGGGCGCCCAGGTATCCAAGGCGCAGATGGACAAGATCCTGGGCTACATCGACATCGGCCGCGAGGAAGGCGCCCGCTGCCTGACGGGCGGGGCGCGCAACGTGCCCGGCGCCGGCCTGGACCAGGGCTTCTACGTCAAGCCCACGCTGCTGTTCGGCGAGAACGACATGCGCGTCTTCCAGGAGGAAATCTTCGGCCCCGTGGCCTCCGTCATGACCTTCCGGGACGAGGACGAGGCCATCGCCATCGCCAACGACACCGACTACGGCCTGGGGGCCGGGGTGTGGACGCGCGACGGCTCGCAGGCCTACCGCGTCGGGCGCCAGATCCAGGCCGGCCGGGTCTGGACCAACTGCTACCACCTCTACCCGGCGCACGCCGCCTTCGGCGGCTACAAGCAGTCCGGCATCGGCCGCGAGAACCACAAGATGGCGCTGAACGCCTACCAGCAGACCAAGTGCCTGCTGGTCAGCTACAGCCCGGACGCGCTCGGGTTCTTCTGACGCAGTCGTGACGCCGGCCCGATGGCCGGCGTCCTTCATTCAGCTCTTCCCAGTCTTTCAAATCAGAGCCGGGCTCCGAAAAGAAGGGCGCTCCGCCGGAGCGCCGGGGGAGCCTTTGGCCGGAAAAAGGAGAACACATCGATGGAAACCACCATGAAAGCCGCCGTCGTGCGCGAATTCGGCAAGCCGCTGGCGATCGAGGAAGTCGCCGTGCCCCGGCCCGGTCCGGGCCAGATCCTGGTGCAGATCGAGGCATCCGGAGTCTGCCATACCGACCTGCACGCCGCGCACGGCGACTGGCCGGTCAAGCCCAAGCCGCCCTTCATCCCGGGCCACGAGGGCGTGGGCTACGTGGTCGGCCTGGGAGCCGGCGTGCGCCACGTCAAGGAGGGCGACCGCGTGGGCATCCCCTGGCTGTATTCGGCCTGCGGGCATTGCGCGCATTGCCTGGGCGGCTGGGAAACCCTGTGCGAGAGCCAGCAGAACACCGGCTATTCGGTCAATGGCGGCTTTGCCCGCTACACCGTCGCCGAGGCCGACTACGTCGGCCGCCTGCCCGATGGCGTCGGCTTCGTCGAGATCGCGCCGGTCCTGTGCGCGGGCGTCACCGTGTACAAGGGCCTGAAGGTCACCGACACCAAGCCGGGCGACTGGGTGGTGATCTCCGGGATCGGCGGCCTGGGCCACATGGCGGTCCAGTACGCCCGGGCCATGGGCCTGAACGTCGCGGCGGTGGACATCGACGACAGCAAGCTCGCGCTGGCGCGCCGGCTGGGCGCGGAGGTGACGGTGAACGCCCGGGAAACCGATCCCGCGGCGTACCTGCGGCGCGAGATCGGCGGCGCCCACGGCGTGCTGGTGACCGCCGTGTCTCCCAAGGCCTTCGAGCAGGCCCTGGGCATGGCGCGGCGCGGCGGCACGATCGCCCTGAACGGCCTGCCGCCGGGCGACTTCCCCCTGCCGATCTTCGACATGGTGCTCAACGGCATCACCGTGCGCGGCTCCATCGTCGGGACCCGCCTGGATCTCCAGGAGGCGCTGGACTTCGCCGGCGCCGGGAAGGTCGCGGCCACCGTCTCCACCGAGAAGCTGGAGAACGTCAACCAGGTCTTCGAGCGCATGCTGCAGGGCCGCATCGACGGCCGCGTCGTGCTCGACATGGCGGCCTAGGACTGGAGCCGGACCTGATCCCGGACCTGATCCCGGTCCCGGAGCCGGCCGGGCGGGATTGCGCCGCGGCCGGCCCGCGCAGGCGGGCGCGGCCGGGCTGCGTATCCGGCCTCAGGCCGCCTGGCCGACCCGCAGGGCGGCCTGGCCCTGGGACTCGACCAGGCCGAGCGGCTGGGTCTGGGCGGCGGTGTCCGTCGGCATCTCGCCCGAGGACAGGGCCGCGTCCAGGCGGCGCGTGTCCAGCTCGCCTTCCCAGCGGGCCACCACCACGGTGGCGGTGGCGTTGCCCACCAGGTTGGTGAGCGCACGGCATTCGGACATGAAGCGGTCCACGCCCAGGATCAGGGCCATGCCGGCCACCGGCACCGAGGGGATGACCGACAGCGTGGCCGCCAGCGTGATGAAGCCGGCGCCGGTGACGCCGGCGGCGCCCTTGGAGCTGAGCATGGCCACCAGCAGGAGCAGGATCTGGTCGCCCAGGCTCAGGGGAATGTCGCAGGCCTGCGCGATGAACAGGGCCGCCATGGTCATGTAGATGTTGGTGCCGTCCAGGTTGAAGGAATAGCCCGTGGGGATCACCAGGCCCACGACCGACTTGGAACAGCCGGCGCCTTCCATCTTCTGCATCAGGGTGGGCAGGGCGGCTTCCGAGGAACTGGTGCCCAGCACCAGCAGCAGCTCCTCGCGGATGTAGCGCACCAGCTTCAGGATCGAGAAGCCGTTGTAGCGGGCCACCGCGCCCAGCACGAGCAGCACGAACAGCACGGCGGTGGCGTAGAAGGTGCCCACCAGCATCGCCAGGTTCAGCACCGAGCCGATGCCGTACTTGCCGATGGTGAAGGCCATGGCGCCGAAGGCCCCGACGGGCGCGGCCTTCATCAGGATCTCCACGATCTTGAAGACCGGCGCGGCCAGGGCGGTGAGCAGGTCCAGCACCGGCTTGGCGCGTTCGCCGATGATGGCCAGGGCGATGCCCGCGAGCACGGCGACGAACAGGACCTGGAGGATGTCGCCGCTGACGAAGGGGCTGAACATCGTGGCCGGGATGATGTTCATCAGGAAGCCGCTGATGGTGGAATCGTGCGCCTTGGACACGTAGGTGGCCACCGCGCCCTGGTCCAGGGACGCCGGATCGATGTGCATGCCGGCGCCGGGCTGCACGACGTGGCTGACGATCATGCCGATCACCAGCGCCAGGGTCGAGAAGGTCAGGAAATACAGCATGGCCTTGCCCGTGACGCGGCCGACCTTCTTCAGGTCGCTCATGGCGGCGATGCCGGTCGTCACGGTCAGGAAGATCACCGGGGCGATGATCATCTTGACGAGCTTGATGAAGCCGTCGCCCAGGGGCTTCATGGCTTCGCCCAGCGCGGGCGCGTAGTGCCCGAGCAGGATGCCCACGGCGATGGCGAACAGCACCTGGACGTAGAGGATCCGGTAGAACGGCAGTTTGCGCGCGGGGAGGGCGCGGGTCGGGATATCGAGCATGGTCTGTGTCTCCAGACAGGGCCGGGCGGGGCGGGTCCGCCGCATCGGCCCCGGCATCTTTTTCAAGGGAAGGCGGCATCCTCGCAAGACCCGCCGCAGAAGGACAAAGCAATCTCCATGCCAGTTTTTCCAGACGCTCCGGAATGGACAGTATCCGATTGATTGGAAAGAATTTTCCCGCGCCTGCGGCGGCATGCCGGCCGCCGGGCCGCCACCCTCCGGATCGGGGTTTGGCGGAATTCCGCACACCCATGCGGTAGAATGTCCGAAATTCCGCCAGGACGAGCATGCCTCTTCCCCCACCCTCCGCCGCCGCGCGCGCCTCCCGGCGCCGGCCATCCGTCTGGCTGGTGCGCTGGCTGCTGGCCGTCGCGGGGGCCGCCCTGCTGGCGGGCGCGCTCTGGGGCGCCGGCGCCTGGGCGCGGGAGCGCGCCCTGCGCGATCTGGAATCCCAGGCGCGCGTCTCGGCGCAGTTGAGCCTCACCGCGCTGGGCCACAAGCTCGACAAATTCCGCGCCATTCCGCGCGTGCTGGCGCAGGACACGGCGCTGGAGGCCGCGCTGGAATCCCCCGCCCCGGTCGCGCTGGAGGCGCTGAACCGCCGCCTGGAGACGCTGAGCCGGGAACTGGGGCCTTCCGTCCTGTACGTGCTGGACGCGAGCGGCTGGACCGTGGCGGCGAGCAACTGGCGCGAGCCGGATTCCTTCGTCGGCCACGACTACCGCTTCCGGCCGTATTTCAGGGACGCCATGGCCGCCCGCGACGCCGCGCATTTCGCGCTCGGAGTGGTGAGCCACGAGGCGGGCCTGTACCTGTCGCGCCGGATCGACGGCGCGCACGGCCCGCTGGGCGTGGTGGTGCTCAAGATCGGCTTCCGCGACCTGGAATCCGCCTGGGCCCGCAGCGGCATGCCGCAGTTCGTCACCGACGGGCGCCAGGTGGTGCTGCTGGGCTATCCGGAGGACTGGCATTACCGGGTGGCGCGGCCCATGTCGCCGGTCGAGGCGGTGCAGGTCCGCGCCAGCCTGCAGTTCGGCGCGGCGCCCCTGGATCCGCTGCCCCTGGAGCCGTTCCTGGTGGACGAGGACCTGTCCCCGGCGCCCCTGCTGCGCCTGACGCGCGCGGCGGCCGGCCTGGACAGGGGCGCGCGCGTGCTGCACGTCGAGCAGGCCGTGGCGCACATGGACGGCTGGCGCCTGCATCTGCTCAAGCCCGTGTCGGCCGCCCTGGCCCAGGCCGCGCTCGCCGCCCAGGCGCTGACCCTGCTGGCCCTGACCGCCCTGGGCATGGCGGGGTGGTGGGCCGCGCAGCGGCGGCGGCGGGCGCGCGCGCTGCAGGCGGCGCGCGACGCGCTCGAAGCCGAGGTGCGCGTGCGCACGGGCGAGCTGCGGCACGCCAACGAGCGGCTGCGCGCCGAGATCGACGAGCGCCGCCGCGCCGAGGCGCGCCTGCACGAGATGCAGGACGAACTGGTCCAGGCCAACAAGCTGTCGCTGCTGGGGCAGGTCGTGGCGGGCGTGGCGCACGAGATCAACCAGCCGGTCGGCGCGATCCGGACCTATGCCGACAATGCCGGCGAATTCCTGCGGCGCGGCCAGCCCGACCGCGCGCACGAGAACCTGTCCACCATCGCCCGCCTGACCGAGCGCATCGGCGGCATCACCCAGGAGCTGCGGGCTTTCTCGCGCAAGCGGGTGGCCTGCGTGGAGGCGGTCGAGCTCGACGCGGCGCTGGATGGCGCGCTGATGCTGGTCGGGCCGCGCCTGGGCCGGCAGGGCGTGCGCCTGGAGGACGGGCGCGCCGGGCCGTCGCCCCGGGTGCGGGCCGACGCCATGCGCCTGGAGCAGGTCTTCGTCAACCTGCTGCACAACGCGCTGGAGGCCCTCGCGCAGGCCGAACGCCCCTGCGTGCGCCTGAGCGTCGCGCGCGCCGGCGGGCGGGTGCGGGTGCGCATCGAGGACAACGGGCCGGGCATCGATCCGGCCGCGCGCGAGCACCTGTTCACGCCCTTCTTCACCACCCGGGCGCAGGGCGTGGGGCTGGGCCTGGTGATCTCGCGCGACATCCTGGCCGAGTTCGGCGGCACGCTCGAAGCGCTCGACGCCGCGCGGGGCGCGGCATTCGAGGTGGCACTGGAACCGATGGAGGAGGGAGCATGAATCCCGTGGAAGTGCTGTTCGTGGACGACGACGCGGACGTGCGCGACGCCAATGCGCAGGCGCTCGACCTGCAGGGCGTGTCCGTGCGCGCCTGCGCGAGCGCGCTGGAGGCCCTGGACCTGCTCACGGACACGTTCCCCGGCGTCCTGGTCACCGACGTGCGCATGGCCGAGATGGACGGCCTGACGCTGTTCCGGCACGTGCGGCGCCTGGACCCGGAGATCCCCGTGATCCTCATCACCGGGCACGGGGACATCGAGATGGCGGTGGGCGCCATGCGCGAGGGCGCCTACGATTTCCTCTCCAAGCCCTACGCGCCCGAGCGGCTGCTGGCCGCCATCCGCCACGGCGCGGCGCAGCGGCGGCTGGTGCTGGAAAACCGCCGGCTGCGGGCGCAGGCCGAGCGCGAGGGCGATGCCGCGGAATCGATGCTGATCGGCAACGCGCCGGCCATCGTGCGGATCCGCGAGCTGCTGCGGCACGTGGCCGACGCCGACGTGGACGTGCTGGTGCACGGCGAGACCGGCAGCGGCAAGGAGGTCGTCGCCCAGGTCCTGCACCGGCTCAGCCGCCGGCGGGACGCGCCCTTCGTCGCCATCAACTGCGGCGCGCTGCCCGAGTCCGTGATCGAGAGCGAGCTGTTCGGCCACGAGGCCGGCGCCTTCACCGGCGCGCAGAAGCGCCGCGTGGGCCGCATCGAGCATGCCGACGGGGGCACGCTGTTCCTCGACGAGATCGAGAGCATGTCGCCGGCGATGCAGGTGCGCCTGCTGCGCGTGCTGGAAACGCGCCAGGTCGCGCCGCTGGGCACCAACGAGCAGCGCGCCGTGGACCTGCGGGTGGTGGCCGCCACCAAGGCCGACCTGGGCGATCCGGCCCTGCGCGCGCGCTTCCGCGAGGACCTGTACTACCGGCTCAACGTCGTGACGGTGAACATCCCGCCGCTGCGCGAGCGGCGCGAGGACATCCCGCTGCTGTTCGCTCATTTCGCGGGCCTGGCCGCGCGCCGCTTCGGCTGCCCGGCGCCGCAGGTGGATCCCGCGCTGTGGCGCCACCTGATGCGCCACGACTGGCCCGGCAACGTGCGCGAGCTGGCGCACTTCGCGGACCGCTGCGTGCTGGGCGTGCAGCAGGTCCCGGCGGCGGACCCGGCCGCGCCGGCGGGAGACGCCGGCAGCCTGCCCGAGCGCGTCGAGCGCTACGAGGCCGAACTGATCCGCGAGGCCCTGGCCGCCCACGGCGGCGACATCCGCGGCACGCTGGCGGCGCTGGGGCTGCCGCGCAAGACGCTCTACGACAAGCTGCGCCGCTACGGCATCGACCGGCAGGCCTATGCGCGCCCGGGCGCCGCGGACGAGGCCCGCGCCGCGCCGGCGGAAGAGCCCGGCGCCTGAGCCGGGGCGGCCGCCGCGCGGCCCTGCTCCCAGGCGCGCCGGCGGAACGCGCGCGGCGACTCCCCGGCCGCCTTGCGGAAGAAGCGCGTGAAATGCGCGGGCTCCGAGAATCCCAGGGCGTCGGAGATCTCGCCGATGGTCATCGAGGTGTAGATCAGGCTGCGTCCGGCCTCCAGCGCCAGCCGCTCGTGGATCAGCTGCAGCGGGGATTTGCCGGCATGGGCGCGGGTGATCACGTTCAGGTGCGCGGCGGTCATGCCCAGCCGCGCCGCGTACCAGGCCACGTCGTGGTGCGCGGCGTACGAGGCTTCCAGCAGTTCGCCGAAGCGCGTGTGGTGTTCCAGGCCCCGCGGGCGGGGCGGGGCGTCGGGTTCCGTGCCCGGGCGGCGGCTGCGCAGCCGCGCGTAGATCAGCGTCAGCCAGGCCTCGATGCGCGCGTCGCGGAACTCCTCCTGGGTCAGGTAGCGGGCGTTCAGCTGCGCGAAGGCCTCGCTCAGGTTCGCGCCGTCCTCGTCCGCGAGGGCGTGCAGGACCGGCTGCGGCGGCGGGGCGGCACGCGGCCCGAGCAGGCGGACCAGGCGCATCAGCAGGGGATAGGCGATCGTCACGACGTGGCCGGCGCAGTCCTCGTCGAACTCGAATCCGTGCACGAAGGCCTGCGGCACCTCGATGACCGCGGGCCCGTCCACGGCGTGCCGCGCCTCGTCCAGGCAGACGACGGCCCGGCCCCGCTGCAGGTGGAGGATCTGGTAGAGCCCCGAATGCCGGTGGGGCCGGATATGCCAATTGTGCAAGCGGCTGCGCGAGGCGATGGTTTCGCAATGCACCCGCTCCGCTCCGGACCATTCTTCCCGCCCGCCGTAGAGCTTGAAGATCGGCGCATGATCGAAATATTTCATCCTGGCAAGTTTAATCCTCAAAAGTCCATTCCAAAAGGGCTTGGGCGGGCGCACTATCTGTTCCACGCCCGGTGCCCGGCAAAGGCACGGACCGGACCCGGGCGATCGTCCGCCGCCCCGCCCGCCGGGGAGACGGCCCCTGGAAAAAGCCACCTGCAAAGATTTCACCTGGAAAGAGAATGGAGGAACATATGAAGACGCAAGTCGCCATCATCGGCGCGGGCCCCTCGGGGCTGCTGCTGGGCCAGCTGCTGCACCGCTGCGGCATCGACAATGTCATCCTGGAGCGCCACACGCCCGACTACGTGCTGGGCCGCATCCGCGCCGGCGTGCTGGAGTACGGCTTCGTCGACCTGATGCGCGAGGCCGGCGTGTCCGAGCGCATGGACCGCGAGGGCCTGGTGCACCACGGCATCACCCTGTCCTTCCAGGGGCGGCGCGAGCACGTCGACCTGAAGGCGCTGACCGGCCAGTCGGTGCTGGTCTACGGCCAGACGGAAGTCACGCGCGACCTGATGGCCGCCCGCCAGGCGAGCGGCGCGCCCATCTGCTACGAAGCCGAGGACGTGCAGCTGCACGATTTCCTGGACGGCAGGCCGCGCGTCACCTTCATCCACCAGGGCCGGAAGAAGACGCTGGAATGCGACTACATCGCCGGCTGCGACGGCTTCCACGGCGTCTCGCGCAAGTCGGCGCCCAAGGACAGGATCAAGGAATTCGAGCGCGTGTATCCCTTCGGCTGGCTGGGCCTGATGTCCGACACGCCGCCCGTCGAGGACGAGCTGATCTACGTCCACAACCCGCGCGGCTTCGCGCTGTGCAGCATGCGCTCGCGCACGCGCAGCCGCTACTACATCCAGTGCAGCCTGGCCGAGCACGTCGAGGAATGGTCCGACGACCGCTTCTGGACGGAACTGTCGGCCCGGCTGCCCGAGGACGTCGCGGCCAAGCTGGTGACCGGCCCCTCCATCGAGAAGAGCATCGCGCCGCTGCGCAGCTTCGTGGCCGAGCCGATGAAATTCGGCAAGCTGTTCCTGGTGGGCGATGCCGCGCACATCGTGCCGCCCACCGGCGCCAAGGGCCTGAACCTGGCCTCCAGCGACGTCTACACGCTCTACCACGCGCTGCGCGGCGCCTGCCTGGAGGGGCGCCCCGAGCTGCTGGACCGCTACTCGGAAATCGCCCTGCGCCGGGTCTGGAAGGCCGAGCGTTTTTCCTGGTGGATGAGCATGCTGCTGCACACCTTCGACGACGACGCCTTCAGCCAGCGCATCCAGAAGGCCGAGCAGGACTACTACACCAGCACCCGGGCCGGCCTGACCACCATCGCGGAAAACTACGTCGGCCTGCCCTACGAGCCGGTGGTCTGATCGGTGGCCTGATCGGTGGCCTGGTCCGCGCCGGGCGCCAGCGCCCGGCGGCGGAAGTCCTTGGGCGAGACGCCCGCCAGCCGCTTGAAGAAGCGCGTGAAATAGCCCGGGTCGGCGAAGCCGAGCGAATCGGAGATCGCGCCGATGGGGCGCGGCGTGTAGATGAGCTCGCGGCGGGCCTCCAGCAGCAGCCGCTCGTGGATCAGTTCCAGGGCGGACTTGCCCGTCAGGGCCTGGACGATGGCGTTCAGGTGGGCGGGCGTCACGCCGATGCGCTGCGCGTACCAGCCCACCCGGTGCTGGCGGGCGTGGTGGTCCTCGATCATCCGGGCGTAGCGCGTCAGGTGCTGGCTGCCTGGATCGGCGCCGGCGGCGGCCGGGTTGGCCGGGTAGCCCTGGCGATGGATCCAGACCAGGATGGCCGACAGCAGCGATTCCAGCAGCGGCCCGCGCTGCGGGCTGTGCAGGCCGCGGTATTCGCGGTCCAGCTGGCGGAAGCTCAGGGCCACGTGCCGGCCGGCCTCGTCCGTGCCCATCACCAGCACGGCCGGATCGGTGGCGGCGGTCAGCGCCAGCCCGAAGCGCGCGCACAGCCCGTGCAGCAGCGCGTAGGTCAGCGTCAGGATGTAGCCGTTCGAGCCCGGGCGGAAGATGAATTCGTGCACCACCCGCTGCGGCACCAGCACCAGCCGCCCCGGGCGCAGCGTGCGCTCGCGCCCGTCCAGCACCACCGTGACCTCGCCCGACTCCAGGAACAGCACCTGGAACAGGTCCGTGTGCTTGTGGGCCGTCACATGCCAATTGTGCAATTTTTCCTGGGCCGCGATGGTTTCGCAGTAGAGCGGGTCCGATGCGGTCCAGACGTTGCCGTAGCCATACAGCTTATAGATGGGGATGGCAGTGTGGTCATGGGCCGGCGGCGCCGGCGTCAGGGACTCCATGGGGTCCTCCCGGGAGTGGGGGCATGCATCCACGAAATGTACATTTTTAAAAATCAAAAGTCCATTCTCCAAAGATCCGTCCTGCGTCACCATGGGCCTGTCCGTACCCGCCGCGACATCGGCGCGGCGGCCGACCTCTCTCAACCACAAGGAGACATCAATGACAGCAGCGACACGCAAGCGCCGGCGGGAGATCCCCGGCACCATGATCTTCGATGGCGACCTGGCCCGCATCGGCTACGCCCTGAACCGCATGTGCTTCAGCTTCAACGCGGCCGAGTGCCGCGAAGCCTTCCTGCGGGACGAGGAAGCCTACATGACGCGCTACAACCTGACGGAAGCGCAGAAGGAGGCCGTCCGCAGCCGCCAGGTCCTGAAGATGATCGCCGCCGGGGGCCACCCCTACTACCTGGCCAAGCTGGCGGGCATCTTCGGTCTGGACATGCAGGACATCGGCGCCCAGCAGACCGGCGTCACCAAAGAGGCCTTCCAGGCCAAACTCGTTGCGGCAGGAGCATGACCATGGCACATCTCATCGGCAGCATCAGCACGTCCCACGTCCCCGCCATCGGCGGCGCCCTGGCCCACCAGAAGCAGCAGGATCCGTACTGGAAGCCCTTCTTCGACGCCTACGGCAAGGCGCGCGAATGGCTGGCGCGCGAGCGTCCCGACGTGGTGGTCATCGTGCACAACGACCACGGCCTGAATTTCTTCCTCGACAAGATGCCGACCTTCGCCGTGGGCGCGGCGGACGTCTACCGCAACGCCGACGAGGGCTGGGGCATTCCGCCGCTGGCGGCGGCGCGCGGCTGCGTGGACCTGTCCTGGCACATCGTCGAGACCCTGGTCGCGGACGAGTTCGACATCACCACCTGCCAGGAAGCCCTGGTCGATCACTCCGTGTCGCTGCCCTTGGCGCTGCTCTGGCCGGAAGGCAAGGAAGCCGGCGAATGGCCGGTGGAGATCGTGCCGGTGTGCATCAACACCGTCCTGGCGCCGTATCCCTCGGCCGCGCGCTGCTACCGCATGGGCCAGTCGCTGCGCCGCGCGATCGAGTCCTGGGACGACGACCGGCGCGTGCTCGTCATCGCCAGCGGCGGCCTGTCGCACCAGCTCGACGGCGAGCGCGCCGGCTTCATCAACAAGTCCTTCGACCAGCAGTTCATGGAAAGCCTGGTGGACGATCCGAAATGGATCACCCGGTACTCCAACGAAGAACTGGTGGAGCTCACCGGCACGCAGGGCATCGAACTGCTGATGTGGGTGGCGGCGCGCGGCGCACTGGACGACATCCCGGTCAAGCAGCACCACGCGCACTACCACGTGCCGATCTCCAACACGGCCACCGGGCTGCTGGTGCTGGAACCGGCCTGATCCGGCTGGGCCTTCGGCCGTATCGCGCCGTCGGTTCGCCTCGCCGGGCAGCAGCACCGTCTCCGGCTGCCCGCCCCGCGCCCCGGCTGAATGCGGACCCGGCGGGGTCAGCCGGAAAGCCCCCGCCGCGCCAGCCAGCCGGTGATCGCCGACAGGCAGGCCGCGGGGGCCTCGAACGGCGCCATGTGGCCGGCGCCCCCGATGGCCTCCAGGGTCGCGTCCGGCACCCTGGAGGCCATGTCCGCATGGCGCTCCAGCGGACTCCAGCGGTCCTCGGTGCCGCTCATGAGCAGCACGGGGCAGGCGAGCCGGCCCAGCAGGCCGGTCGCGTCCGGCCGGCCGATCAGGGCCTGGATCTGGCCGGCGAAGGAATCCGGCGTCGAGCGCAGGACCATGGCGCGCATCCTGGCCATCAGGGCGGCGTCGCCGCGGGTCGCGGACGCGATCATGCCGTCGAGCCAGTCGTCGGCGATGGCCTGGATGCCGCCGGCCCGGGCGGCGCGCACCAGGGCCATGCGCTTTTCGCTCTCGCCTTCGCCCAGCCCCCGGTAGCCGGTGTTCATGAGGATCAGGGCGCGGCAGCGCCGCGGCGCCCGGCGCGCCATTTCCAGGGCGACGCGCCCGCCCATCGAATGCCCCGCCACGATCAGCGGCCCGGTCGTGCGCGCCAGGATCTCGCGCGCCGCCTCGGGCAGGGAATCGATGCCGCTCAGGTCCGCGGCCAGGACGTGGCCCAGGCGCGAAAGCGGGCCGATGAAGTCGGCCCAGGTGTCCGCGTCGCACAGCAGGCCGTGCAGCAGGACGAAGGTGGGGCGCGTATCGTTCATGAAGTCTCCTGGAAATGACGGTGGGGGATGGATGCGTGCGCGGGCCGCGCCGGCCGGCCGGCTCGCGCGCCGGCCCCGGTCTGGACGATAATCGAATGCGGGACGGCCGGGACGGGGTTTGAGCTCCGGTCCGCGCCGTCCGCCGGGCGCGGGGGCGGCGCCCGCCCGTCTGTCCTTCCGGCCGCGCGCCCGGCGGTTTCCGGTGAAACGTCCGCATGTCCGATCCGATCCTGCGAGAACCCCTCTATACCCAGCCCGGCCACCTGCTGCGACGCGCGCAGCAGATTTCGGCCTCGATCTTCCACGACGAGATCGGCAACCAGGTCACGCCCATGCAGTATGCCGTGCTGTGCGTGCTGCTGGACCATCCCGGCATCGACCAGGTGTCCGTGGCGGGCCTGGCGGCCATCGACACGTCCACCGCGGCCAGCGTGGCGACGCGGCTGGAGGAAAAAGGCCTGCTGTCGCGGCGGGTGGACCCGGCCAACCGCCGCCAGCGGATCCTGACGCTGACCGACGAGGGCCGCGACCTGCTGTGGCGGCTCAACGACGCCATCGGCCGGCTGCACCGGCGCATCTTCGAGAAATTCTCGCCCCGGGAAGAGGCCCGCTTCATGGCGCTGCTGCAGAAGCTGGTGGACGTGAACAACCACCAGAGCCGGGCCCCGCTGACGGCGGCGCGGCCGGGCGCCGCCGCGGAGGCGGGAGGAAACCCTGTCGCTGGCAGGGTCTAAGGGTAAGCACCGATATGGCATCGTCGTCCGGGGAAATAGGATACGTTTAAATGTTCAGTGTACTGAATATTCCTCTCAACCATGAACACGAGCCGCGCGTCCGCGTGCGGCCCGCCAGGAGACCGACGATGTTTCCCAAGAATGCCTGGTATGTGGCCTGCATGCCCGACGAAGTCACGGACAAGCCCCTGGGGCGCACGATCTGCGGCCAACCCGTGGTGCTCTACCGCGGCGCGCAGGGCCGGGTCGCGGCGCTGGAGGATTTCTGTCCCCACCGGGGCGCCGCGCTGTCGCTGGGCGCGGTGGTGGACGGCAACCTGATGTGCGGCTATCACGGCCTGGTCATGGGCTGCGACGGCAAGGCCGTCTCCATGCCCAAGCAGCGCGTGGGCGGCTTTCCCTGTATCCACAGCTATCCGGTGGTGGAGCGGCACGGCTTCGTCTGGATCTGGCCCGGCGACCCCGCCCGCGCCGACGAGGCGGCCATTCCCGACCTGTTCTGGGCCGGCCATCCGGAATGGGCCTACGGCGGGGGGCTTTATCATATCGGCTGCGACTACCGGCTGATGATCGACAATCTGATGGACCTGACCCACGAGGCCTACGTGCACGCCGACAGCATCGGCCAGGGCGAGATCGACGAGGCGCCGGTCCAGACCCGCATGGAAGGCGACCAGGTCGTCACCAGCCGCGTCATGCACGGCGTCGTCGCGCCGCCCTTCTGGCAGGCGGCCATGCGGGCGCACGGCCTGGACGACCAGGCGCGCGTGGACCGCTGGCAGATGTCGCGCTTCACCGCGCCGGGCCGCGTGCTGATCGACGTGGGCGTGGCGCTGGCGGGCAAGGGCGGCTTCGAGGCCGATCCGCGCGACAAGGTCTCGGCCGTCGTGGTGGATTTCATGACGCCCGAGACCGAATCCTCGCACTGGTATTTCTGGGGCATGGCGCGCCATTTCCAGCCGGACGACGCCGCGCTGACCGACTCCATCCGCGCGGGGCAGGGCAGGATCTTCAGCCAGGACCTGGCCGTGCTGGAGGCGCAGCAGCGCAATCTGCGGGATTTCCCCGGCCGCCGGCTGCTGGCCCTGAACATCGACGCCGGCGGCGTGCGGGCGCGGCGCATCCTCGACGACCTAGTCCAGGCCGAGGCCGAAGCCGCGGTCGCCGGCTGAAGGACCGCGCAAGAGCCAGACGGATCGAAACAGGGCCCGGCATGCCGGCCGGGCCGATTGGAAAGAGAAAGACATGATCACCGAATCCCTGTCCGTACGGGTCGCCGGCAAGCATCAGGCCGCCCGGGACGTCGTCAGCCTCGAACTGGTGGACCCCGACGGCGGCCTGCTGCCGGAGTTCTCGCCCGGGGCGCACATCGACGTGCACCTGCCCGGCGGCTACATCCGCCAGTATTCCCTGCTCAACGACTGCCTGCAGCGGTCCCGCTTCCTGATCGGGGTGCTGCGCGAGCCGCGGTCGCGCGGCGGCTCGGCGGCGGTGCACGACCTCGTGCAGGTCGGCGACCTGCTGCGCATCAGCGCGCCGCGCAACCGCTTCCCGCTGGTGGCCGCCGAGCGCAGCCTGCTGTTCGCCGGCGGCATCGGCATCACGCCGCTGCTGTGCATGGCGCGCCGCCTCCAGGCGACGGGCGCGGCCTTCGAGCTGCATTACAGCTGCCGCAGCCGCGACCGCGCCGCGTTCCTGGACGAGATCCTGGATTCGGCGCTGGCCGGGCACGCCCGCGCGCATTTCGACGACGAGCCGGACACCGCCCTGGACGCGCGCGCCGTGCTGGCGGCGGCCGATGCGCGCACCCACGTCTACGTCTGCGGGCCGTCGGGCTACATCGACTTCGTCCGCGATCAGGCGCGCGACGCCGGCGTGGACGAGGCGCGCGTCCACTTCGAGCGCTTCGCCCTGGACGAGGACCAGTGCCCCGCGGCCCCGGCCGAAGGGGACACGGCCTTCCAGGTCCAGCTGGCCAGCACCGGCGAGGTCTTCGACATTCCCGCCGACGAGACCATCACCTCGGCGCTGGACCGGCAGGGCGTGTTCATTCCCGTGTCCTGCGAGGAAGGCATCTGCGGCACCTGCCTGACGGGCGTGCGCGCGGGCATTCCGGACCACCGGGACAGCTATCTCACCGAGGCCGAGCACGCGGCCAACGACCAGTTCACGCCGTGCTGCTCGCGCGCGCGGACCCCGCTGCTGGTGCTGGACCTGTAGGGCCGGATCCGGAGACCCGGAATCGGTGCGCCCGCCCGGGGGGACATGCCCACAGGGGCGCACCTGCATGTACGCACCCGCGTACACACGCATTTCACGATGACGATTCACCATGGCAATTCACGATGACAAGACAAGGAGACAGCCGTGAAGCATACGATCGGTAAATTGATGGCCGCCTGCGTCCTCGCGGCGGGGGGGCTGGGCGCGGCCCAGGCCCAGGACCTGAAGGTCGGCATGATCCTGCCGCTGTCGGGGCCGTTCGCCTCGACCGGGCAGCAGATGGTCAACGGCGCCAGGCTCTATCTGAAGGAGCACGGCGACACGGTGGCGGGCCGGCGGATCGTGCTGATCGACAAGGACGACACCGGCGTGTCGCCCTCGATCAGCAAGCGCCAGGCGCAGACCCTGCTGATCCAGGACAAGGCCGAGATCCTGGCCGGCTTCGGCCTGACGCCGGGCGCGTTCTCCGTGGCGCCCCTGGCGACCGAGGCCAAGGTGCCGATGGTGGTGCTGAACGCCGCCACCTCCTCGATCACCGAGAAGTCGCCCTACATCGTGCGCACGTCCATGACCCTGCCTCAGGTGGCCGCGCCGATGGCGAGCTGGGCGGCGGCCAACGGCATCCGCAAGGTCTACGTCGCCGTGGCCGACTACGGTCCGGGCCACGACGCGGCGGCCCAGTTCAAGAAGACCTTCGCCCAGGCCGGCGGCGAGGTGGTGGGCGAGGTCCACACGCCGCTCACCAGCCCCGATTTCGCGCCCTTCCTGCAGAAGATCAAGGACGCGAAGCCGGACGCGATCTTCCTGTTCGTGCCCAACGGCGAACAAGGCGTCGCCTTCGCCAAGAGCTACAAGGAACGCGCCCTGGCCGACGCCGGCATCCGGCTGCTGGCCACCGGCGACGTGGTCACCGAGGACGTGCTCGAAGCCATGGGCGACAACGCCCTGGGCATGATCACCTCCTTCCATTATTCCCAGGCGCATGCCTCGCCGGAGAACAAGGCTTTCGTCGAAGCCTACGCCCGGGCCTATCCCGGCACGCGGCCCAACATGGTGGCCGTGGCGGCCTACGACGGCATGCGCCTGATCCGCGAGGCCCTGGAAAAGACCAAGGGCGACGCCAGCGGCGACGCCTTCATGGCGGCGGTCAAGGGCATGAAGTGGACCAGCCCGCGCGGCCCGGTGGAAATCGACCCGCAGACGCGCGACATCGTCCAGAACGTCTACATCCGCAAGGTCGAACGCGTCGACGGCGTGCTGCAGAACGTGGAGTTCGCCACGGTCGAAGCCGTCAAGGATCCGGGGAAGATGTAGCCTGACGGGCGTGTCCGTCCCCCATAGCAATCCGGCATAGCTGCTAGTGACGCGCCCGGTCTTACCGGGCCGTCCGGATGCAGGGATAATCGGGAGGCTATGAAGACGACACGCACACTTGCCGGGTTCGATGTGTTTCCCATCGGCCTGGGCTGCATGAGCCTCAGCCACGGTTACGGTCCGGCCGCTTCGCCGGACGCCGCCGAAGCCCTGCTGCTGGGGGCGCTGGACCGGGGGGTGACGCTGTTCGACACGGCGGCGCTCTACGGCTTCGGCCACAACGAGGAAATCCTGGGCCGGGTGCTGGCCCCGCATCGCAGCCGCTTCATGCTGGCCAGCAAATGCGGCATCTTCCGCGAAGACGGCCGGCGCCGCATCGACGGCCGGCCCGAGACGCTGCGCCGCACCTGCGAGGATTCGCTGCGCCGCCTGCGCACCGACGTGATTGACCTGTACTACCTGCACCGCTGGGACAAGTCCGTGCCCATCGAGGACAGCGTGGGCGCCCTGGCGGACTTGGTCCGCGCGGGCAAGATCCGCGCCATCGGCCTGTCCGAAGTCTCGGCCGACACGCTGCGGCGGGCGCACGCCGTGCACCCGGTCGCCGCCGTCCAGAGCGAATATTCCCTGTGGTCGCGCGAGGTCGAGATCGCCGTCCTGGGGGCCTGCCGCGAGCTGGGCGCGGCGCTGGTGGCCTTCAGCCCGCTGGGGCGGGCATTCCTGGCCGACGGCCTGCCCGACGTGGCGCGGCTGCACGACACGGACCTGCGGCGGCGCATGCCGCGCTTCCAGCCCGAGGCCTACGCGCGCAACCTGGCGCTGCTGGAGCCGCTGCGGCGCATGGCCCGGGACCACGGCTGCACGCCCGGCCAGCTGGCGCTGGCCTGGCTGCTGCACCAGGGCGAGGACGTCATCCCCATTCCCGGCACGACGCGGCTGGCGCACCTGGAGGAAAACCTCGGGGCGGCCGGCGTGCGGCTGGATGCCGAAGCCCGCGACGAACTGGCGCGGCTGTTCGCCCGCGACCGGGTGGCGGGCGAGCGCTACGGGCCCGCCACGCAGGCGGAAGTCGATACGGAACGGTTTCCGGCGTCCTGAGGACGCCTTGCGGCCCGCCGTCCGCGCCGGGCCGCGTGCGCGGTCCGCGCTTGGATCGGAATCATTGAAGGGAGCTACGAAAGCCATGCAAGGAACTCGATTGGGCCTGATCGGCTACGGTGAAGTGGGCGGCATCTTCTGCGCCGGCCTGAAACCGCAGGTGGACGGCGTCCATGCCTGGGACGTCAAGCTGGCCGACGCGGCCGCGGCGGCGCCGCTGCGCGAGCGCGCGGCGCGCGAAGGCGTCGTCCTGTGCGATTCGGCGGCGGCGCTGTGCGCGGCGAGCGACCTGGTGATTTCCGCCGTCACCGCCTCGAACACCGTGGCGGTGGCGCGCGAGGCGGCCGCGCACCTGCGGCCGGGCACCGTCTTCCTGGACCTGAATTCCGCTTCGCCGGGGGCCAAGCGCCAGGCCGCCGGACTGGTCGAGGCCGCGGGCGGGCGCTACGTCGAGGCGGGGGTGATGACCTCGGTCCCGCCCTACGGCATCCGGGTGCCGATGCTGCTCGGCGGCCCGCACGCCGAGGCCCTGGCCGAGCGGCTGCGCGCCTTCGGCATGGACGCCACCGCCGTGTCGGCGGAACTGGGCGTGGCCTCGGCCATCAAGATGTGCCGCAGCGTCATGATCAAGGGCCTGGAGGCCCTGGTGATCGAAAGCTACACCGCCGCGCGCGCCTACGGCGTCGAGGACTACGTGCTGCCCACGCTGCAGGAAACCTTCCCCTCCATCGACTGGACGGAGCAGGGCCGCTATTTCTACAGCCGCGTCGTGCAGCACGGCCGCCGCCGCGCCGAGGAAATGCGCGAGGTCGCCAACACCGTGCGCGAAGCCGGCTTCGAGCCCTGGATGGCCGCCGCGACCGCCGAGAAGCAGGACTGGGTCGCCGGGCTGGCGGCGCAAGGCCTGTTCGCGGACGTCGAGGCGGCGGGCGGCTGGCAGGCGTACGCCGATCGCCTGATCGCCCAGGCGCGCGACTGACGCACCCCGGGGCGGGCGCCAGAGCAGCGCCGCGCCCGGAGGCGGAAGAGGAGGCCGCCATCCATGACAGAACAGATCCACGTCACGGGACGCGAGCGCGTCCTGTCCGAAACCGACCGCATCGTCCTGGCGACCGACCTGGAAGGCCGCATCAAGTACGTCAACCGGGATTTCCTGCGGATCAGCGGCCATGAGCCGCACGAGGTCCTGGGCGCGTCCCAGGCCATTCTGCGCCACCCCGACATGCCGCGCGAGCCGTTCGCGGACCTGATGCGGACGGTGCGCGCCGGGCGCACCTGGTCGGGCCTGATGAAGAACCGCTGCCGGAACGGCGACCACTACTGGGTGCACATCGACGCGGCGCCCGTGGTGCGCGACGGCCGGGTCGCGGGCTTCACGTCGATCCGCACCCGGCCCGCGCGCGCCGAGGTCGAGCGGGCCGACCGCGCCTATCAGGCCATGGCCCGGGGCGCCGGCGGGGTGCGCATCCGCGAAGGCCGCATCATCGAGGGCGCCGCCCGCCTGTGGCGGTCCTGGCCGCTGCGCGTGCGCCTGGCGCTCTATGCCGCCGGCGTGCTGGCGGCGCTGGCCGCCCAGGCCGGGCTCGCCCAGGCCGGCGGCCCGGCGGTCTGGCTGCCCGCGGCGGCCGGCGGACTCTGGACGGTGCTGGGCGGCCTGAAGCTCTGGACCGACATCACCGCCCCGCTGCGCGCCATGCGCGCCGAGATCGAGCACATCAGCGCGGGCGACCTGTCCCGCCGCCTGCCGGTGGACCAGCCGGGCGAGCTCGCCGAACTGGCGCACGGCCTGCGCATCCTGCAGATCAACATCAAGCTCCTGCTGGTGCGCATCCTGGAATCCACCGAGGTCGTGGTGGCGGGCGTGCGCGACATCGCGGGCGGCAACGACGATCTGGCCGGCCGCACCGAGGCCCAGGCCAGCTCCCTGGAGGAGACCGCCGCCTCGATCGAGGAACTGGCCGGCACGGTGCGGCAGAACGCCGCCAATGCGCGCCAGGCGGCGGAGCTGGCCGACGGCCTGGAAGGGCTGGTGGGCCAGGGCGAGGCCTCCATGGGCGGCGTGGCGCGCACCATGGAAGGCATCCAGAACGAGGCCCGGCGGATCGCGGACATCTCCGGCGTCATCAACGGCATCGCCTTCCAGACCAACATCCTGGCGCTGAACGCCTCGGTCGAGGCGGCGCGCGCGGGCGAGCAGGGCCGCGGCTTCGCCGTGGTGGCCGACGAGGTGCGCAACCTGGCGCAGCGCACCGGCGAGGCCGCGCGCGAGATCGAGGCGCTGGTGGCCGCCTCGGTGCGGGCCATCGGCGACGGCAGCGAGCAGGTGGCGCAGGCCGGGCGCATGTCGGCGGGCATCCGCGAATCGGCCGGGCAGTTCGCCGCGCTGGTGCGCGAGATCGCGCACGCCAGCCAGGAGCAGGAACTGGGCATCGGCCAGGCCAGCCAGGCGGTGGGGCTGATCGACCAGGCCACCCGCGCCAACGCGGCGCTGGTGACGCAGGCCGCGCAGGCGGCCGACCACATCCGCGGGCAGGCCGAGGCCCTGGGCGCGCTGGTGGATTCCTTCAGGCTGTTTGAATCATCGAGGCGGGATACACCTCGCGCACCGTCTCGCGGATCAGGTCGAGCATCGCTTTCTGCGTCAGCGTCGTGATCCGGCCCGAGGCCGTGGCCAGGTACAGCCGGCTGGGCAGTTCGGGCTGGACGATGGGGCGGATGTGGTAGCGGTCCGGCTGGGCCGAGGTCAGCACGGCGTGCTCCGTCAGGATGGCGTAGCCCTCGCCGTCGGCCACCAGGTCCAGGATGGCCTGCACGCCGTCGATCTCCAGGCGGATGTTCGGCTTGCAGCCGATCAGGGCCATCTGCGATTCCAGCAGCATGCGCACCGTGTGCGGGCGGTTGGGGATCACCAGCGGGATGTTCACCAGCGCGCGCAGCGGCATCGCCTGCTGCGAGGGATGCGGCCCGCGCGGGCCGACCAGGTACAGCAGCTCGCTGGTCAGCGGGCTGAGCTCCAGGTCGGCGGAGGGCGAGGGGTTGTAGAGCAGGGCGATGTCCAGGCGCCCGGCGAGCAGCCATTCCTGCATCACCAGCGACAGGCCCTCGCCGATCGACAGCGTGGCGTTGGGCAGCCGCTTGCGGAACTGCCGCGTGAGCCGCACGGTCATCATCTTCGACGCGCTGGGCGCGATGCCCAGCGCCACCCGGCCGGCCAGCGCGCCCTGCACCCGGCCCATGTCCTCCTTGGCGCGATCGACCTGGTGCAGGATGCCGCGGCAGTGCTCCAGCAGCAGCTTGCCGGCCTCGGTGGTGGTGACGCCGCGGCCGTTGCGGTTCAGCAGGTTCTGGCGCAGTTCGACCTCCAGCATGCGGACCTGCCGGCTGAGGGCCGGCTGGGCGATGTTCAGCGCGTGCGAGGCCTGGGTGAAGCTGCCCAGCTCGGCCACGCGCATGAAGTATTCCAATTGCTTCAGATCCATGGCATCGGTGTCGTATCGAGAGGAATCAGGGTTTACCCTTAAATTCGGTATTGCATTGTATAGATCATATCATTTCGGCATAGCTGATAGTGGACGTATGCCCTTATGCATTGCAGGGCGCACGTCCATAATGGGCTCCATCGAACACAATGTGGTGATGTGATGCAGAAATCCATTCCTGCCCTGTTCATGCGCGGCGGCACGTCGCGCGGGCCCTTCTTCCTGGAATCCGACCTGCCCGCCGACACGGCGGCGCGCGACCGGGTGCTGCTGGCGGTGATGGGCTCGCCGGACCGGCGCCAGATCGACGGCCTGGGCGGCGCCCATCCCCTCACCAGCAAGGTCGGCATCGTGCGGCCCGGCACCACGCCGGGCGTGGACCTCGAATTCCTGTTCGCGCAGCTGCAGCCCGACCGCGACACCGTGGACACGACGGCCAACTGCGGCAACATGCTGGCGGCGGTCGTGCCCTTCGCGCTGGAGCGCGGCCTGATCCAGGCCCAGGGCGACGAGACCACCGTCCGCGTGCTGACCCGCAATACCGGCATGCAGTGCGACATCACCGTCCTCACCCCGATGACGCCGGAAGGCCGCCAGGTGTCCTACGAGGGCGATGCGCGCATCGACGGCGTGCCCGGCCGCTCGGCGCCGATCACGATCAATTTCCTCGACACCGCCGGCTCGGTGTGTTCGGGCCTGCTGCCCACCGGCCGGGTGCGCGACCGCGTGCGCGTCGAGCCGCCGGCCGGCGCGGATTTCGAGGCCTTCGAGATCGACGTCACCTGCATCGACAACGGCATGCCGCTGGTGCTGTTCCGCGCCGGCGACGTGGGCTGCACGGGGCACGAGACCCCGGCCGAGCTGAACGCCGACGAGGCGCTCAAGGCCCGCATCGAGGCCCTGCGGCTGCGCACGGGCGAGCTGATGGGCCTGGGCGACGTGTCCTCGCGCAACTATCCCAAGATGACCCTGGTGTCCGAGCCCCGCGAGGGCGGGGCGATCAGCACCCGCAGCTTCATCCCGCACGTCTGCCACGAGGCCATCGGCGTGCTGGCGGCGGTGACGGTGGGCACGGCCTGCGTCCTGGAAGGCTCGGTGCCGCACGACCTGGCGCGCCTGCCCGAAGGCGCGCGCAAGGCGGTGTCGATCGAGCACCCCAGCGGCGAATTCACGGTCGAGCTGGAGCTCGACCCCCAGGATCCCCAGAAGGTCGCGCGCGCGGCGCTGCTGCGCACCGCGCGGCTCATCATGCGCGGCGAAGTCATGGTGCCGGCCGCGGTCTGGCCCCAGGCGCGCTGATCCTCCCCGGACACGGCGATACACAGAAAAGGAATCGTACGACATGAGCAGAAAACCCCTGATCATCGACTGCCACGGCCACTACACGACGGCGCCGCAGGCGCTGGCCGACTGGCGCGACCGGCAGATCGCCGGCATCCAGGATCCGGCGCAACGGCCCAGCCCTTCCGACCTGCGCATCAGCGACGACGATCTGCGCGAGAGCATCGAGAAGAACCAGCTGCGCCTGATGCGCGAGCGCGGCTCCGACCTGACGATCTTCTCGCCGCGCGCCAGCTTCATGGCGCACCACATCGGCGATTTCCAGGTGTCCAGCACCTGGTCGGCCATCTGCAACGAACTCTGCCATCGGGTCGCCACGCTGTTCCCCGACGAATTCGTCATGGCCGCCATGCTGCCCCAGTCGCCGGGCGTGGATCCGGCCACCTGCATTCCGGAACTCGAAAAGTGCGTCGAGGAATACGGCGCGGTCGGGATCAACCTGAATCCGGATCCCTCGGGCGGCCACTGGACCGCGCCGCCGCTGTCGGACCGCTCCTGGTATCCCATCTACGAGAAGATGGTGGAATACGACATCCCGGCGATGATCCACGTATCCACCAGCTGCAATGCCTGCTTCCATACCACGGGCGCCCACTACCTGAACGCCGACACCACGGCCTTCATGCAGTGCCTGACCTCGGACCTGTTCAAGGACTTCCCGACGCTGCGCTTCGTGATCCCGCACGGCGGCGGCGCCGCGCCCTACCACTGGGGCCGCTTCCGCGGCCTGGCCCAGGCGCTGAACAAGCCCCTGCTCGACGAGCACCTGCTCAACAACGTGTTCTTCGACACCTGCGTCTACCACCAGCCGGGCATCGACCTGCTGACCCGCGTGATCCCGGTGAAGAACGTGCTGTTCGCCTCCGAGATGATCGGCGCGGTGCGCGGCATCGACCCCGAGACCGGGCACCATTTCGACGACACCAAACGCTACATCGAAGCCGCCGCGACGCTCAGCGACGCCGACCGCTTCCAGATCTACGAGGGCAACGCGCGCCGCGTGTATCCGCGCCTGGACGCCGCCCTGAAGGCCAAGGGCCTGTAACCCCTGAGGAGGAATACGGACATGAGCACCCCCCTGAACCAGCTCGGCGTCGTTCACCGCACCATCCAGCGCGCCGATCCGGCCGCCGTCGAACGGCTCGCGCGCTTCGGCGTGGCGACCATCCACGAGGCCATGGGCCGCGTGGGCCTGATGAAGCCCGTCATGCGCCCCATCTGGCGCGGCGCGCGCATGTGCGGCACGGCCGTCACGGTGCTGCTGCAGCCCGGCGACAACTGGATGCTGCACGTGGCTGCCGAGCAGATCCAGCCCGGCGACGTGGTGGTGGCCGGCTGCACCACCGACAGCACCGACGGCTTCTTCGGCGATCTGCTGGCCACCTCGTTCAAGGCGCGCGGCGCGCGCGGCCTGGTGATCGACGGCGGCGTGCGCGACGTCGATACGCTGGAATCCATGGATTTTCCGGTATTCAGCCGCGCCATCAGCGCCAAGGGCACCGTCAAGGGCACCCTGGGCTCGGTCAACATCCCCGTGGTGTGCGCCGGCGCGCTGGTGAACCCGGGCGACGTGGTGGTGGCCGACACCGACGGCGTGGTGGTGGTGCCCGCCGCCATCGCCGGCGAAGTCGCCGCCAAGGCCCAGGCCCGCGAGGACAACGAAGGCGCCAAGCGCGACATCTTCGCCTCGGGCGTGCTGGGCCTGGACTACTACAAGATGCGCGAAGGCCTGGAAAAGGCCGGCCTGAAATACATCGATTGAGACCCATCGACCGAGACACATCGACAGAGGATTTGCGATGACCACCGCCGAAACTTTCACCAAGACCCCGGGCTGGCTGGATTACTACGACGGCCCCAGCCGTCCGCGCTTCCGCCTGCCCGCCGGGGCGGTGGACGCGCATTGCCACGTGTTCGGCCCCGGCGCGGTGTTCCCCTACGCGCCGGAGCGCAAGTACACGCCCTGCGACGCGCCCAAGGAAGCCCTGTTCGCCCTGCGCGACCACCTGGGCTTCGAGAAGAACGTGATCGTGCAGGCGACCTGCCATGGCACCGACAACCGTGCCCTGGTCGATGCGCTGCGCGCCTCCGGCGGCCGCGCGCGCGGCGTGGCGACCGTCTCGCGCGAGGTCACCGACGCCGAGCTGCGGGCCATGCACGAGGCCGGCGTGCGCGGCACGCGCTTCAATTTCGTCAAGCGCCTGGCCGATTTCACGCCGCGCGAAGTGCTCGCCGAGATCGCCGCGCGCATCGCGCCGCTGGGCTGGCACGTCGTGGTTTATTTCGAGGCGCAGGATCTCCCGGAACTGTATGATTTCTTCACCACGCTGCCGACGACGGTGGTGGTCGATCACATGGGCCGGCCCGACGTGACCAAGCCCGTGGACGGCCCGGAATTCGGCCTGTTCGTGAGGATGATGCAGGACCATGGGAACATCTGGAGCAAGGTCAGCTGCCCGGAACGCCTGAGCCAGTCGGGCCCGCCGGCCCTGAACGGCGAGCAGCACGCCTACCGCGACGTCGTGCCCTTCGCGCGCCGGCTGGTGGAAACCTTCCCCGACCGCGTGCTGTGGGGCACCGACTGGCCCCATCCGAATCTCAAGTCCCACATGCCCGACGACGGCCTGCTGGTGGATTACATCCCCCAGATCGCGCCGACGGCCGAGTTGCAGCGCAAGCTGCTGGTGGACAATCCGAACCGCTTGTACTGGAGTTGAGCCATGTCCCTGAACAAGCCTTATACCGACGTGCCCGGCACGACCATCTTCGACGCCGACCAGTCCCGCAAGGGCTACCACCTGAACCAGTTCTGTATGTCGCTGATGAAGGCGGAGAACCGCGAACGGTTCCGCGCCGACGAACGCGCCTACCTGGACGAGTGGCCCATGACCGAGGAGCAGAAGCAGGCCGTGCTGGCGCGCGACCTGAACCGCTGCCTGGAGCTGGGCGGCAACATCTATTTCCTCGCCAAGATCGGCGCCACCGACGGACGTTCCTTCCAGTACATGGCCGCCAGCATGACCGGCATGACGCAGGAAGAATACGCCGCGATGATGCTGGCCGGCGGCCGCAGCATCGAAGGCAACCGCCGCACCGGAGAAAAGCAATGAACCAGACGCATGCCCGCATCGGCGCGAGTGTCTACACCTCGCACGTGCCCGCGATCGGCGCCGCCATCGACCTGGGCAAGACCGGCAACGACTACTGGGCGCCGCTGTTCAAGGGCTACGAGCCGTCCAAGCAGTGGATGAAGGACCATCGTCCCGACGTCATCTTCCTGGTCTACAACGACCACGCCACGGCGTTCAGCCTGGACATGATCCCGACCTTCGCGATCGGCTGCGCGGCGCAGTTCAATCCGGCCGACGAAGGCTGGGGCGCGCGTCCGGTGCCGACCGTCATCGGCCATCCGGCCCTGGCCGCGCACATCGCCCAGTCGGTGATCCAGCAGGACTTCGACCTCACCATCGTCAACAAGATGGACGTGGACCACGGCCTGACGGTGCCGCTGTCGCTGATGTGCGGCCAGCCCGAGGCCTGGCCCTGCCCGGTGATCCCCTTCGCCGTCAACGTGGTGCAGTATCCCGTGCCCTCGGGCCGCCGCTGCTTCGAGCTGGGCCGCGCCATCCGCCGCGCCATCGAAAGCTACGACGAGCCCCTGAACGTGCACATCTGGGGCACGGGCGGCATGAGCCACCAGCTGCAGGGGCCGCGCGCCGGCCTGATCAACCGCGAGTTCGACAACGCCTTCATGGACCGGCTGATCGCCGATCCGGCCGGCCTGGCCGGCGTGCCGCACATCGACTACGTGCGCGAGGCGGGCTCGGAAGGCATCGAGCTGGTGATGTGGCTGATCGCCCGCGGCGCCATGGCCGATGCGGCGGGCGGCCCGGCGCCGCGCGTCGCGCACCGCTTCTACCACGTGCCGGCCTCGAACACGGCCGTGGGCCATCTGATCCTGGAGGAACAACAATGACCGAACGCACCCTGAAGGTCGCGCTGGCCGGCGCCGGCGCCTTCGGCATCAAGCACCTGGACGGCATCGCCCGCATCGACGGCGTGGAAGTCGTTTCCCTGGTCAGCCGCGACATCGAAAAGACCCGCGAGACGGCGCGGAAATACGGCATCGGCCATGCCGCCACCGAGCTGGACGAAGCCCTGGCGCTGCCCGAGGTCGATGCCGTGATCCTGTGCACGCCGACGCAGATGCACGCGTCCCAGGCCATGGCCTGCCTGCGCGCCGGCAAGCACGTGCAGGTCGAGATCCCCATGGCCGACCGCCTGGCCGACGCCGAGGCCCTGGTCGCCCTGGCGCGCGAGACCGGCAAGGTCGCCATGTGCGGCCACACGCGGCGCTTCAACCCCAGCCACCAGTACGTGCACCAGCGCATCGAGCGCGACGAATTCCACATCCAGCAGATGGACGTGCAGACGTACTTCTTCCGCCGCACCAACATGAACGCGCTGGGCCAGCCGCGCAGCTGGACCGACCACCTGCTGTGGCACCACGCGGCGCACACGGTGGACCTGTTCGCCTACCAGTGCGGCAGCCCCATCGTGCGGGCCAACGCGCTGCAGGGGCCGATCCACCCCGAGCTGGGCATCGCCATGGACATGTCCATCCAGCTCCTGGCGGCCAACGGCGCGCTCTGCACGCTGTCGCTGAGCTTCAACAACGACGGCCCGCTGGGGACCTTCTTCCGCTACATCGGCGACACGGCGACCTACATCGCCCGCTACGACGATCTGTACACCGGCCGCGAGGAGCCCATCGACGTCAGCCAGGTGGACGTGTCGATGAACGGCATCGAACTGCAGGACCGCGAATTCTTCGCAGCCATCCGCGAAGGGCGGGAACCGAACGCCAGCGTGGCGCAGGTTCTGCCGTGCTACCGGGTGCTGCACGACCTCGAGCAGCAACTGTCCGGCCAGACGGGCCGGACGTGATCCATCCTTTCCTCCCTACGAACCCACAAGCAGGAGCGAGACCATGAAACTCAGCAAAACCCTGGTGGCGGCGGCCCTGGCCTTCGGCCTGGCCCCGGCATTCGGCACGGCCCAGGCCGCCGACCTGAAGATCGGCGTGGTGATGCCGATGTCCGGGCCGTTCGCCGCCCACGGCAAGCAGATCAAGCACGGCATCGACGTGTTCCTGGCCGAGCACGGCGACACCGTCGCCGGCCGCAAGGTCAAGATCATCATCAAGGACGACACCGGCATCGCCCCGGCGGTGGCCAAGCGCCAGGCCCAGGAACTGCTCATCAAGGACAAGGTCGACATCCTGGCCGGCTTCACCCTGACGCCCAACGCCTTCTCCGTCGCGCCCCTGGCCACGGAAGCCAAGGTGCCGATGGTGGTGCTGAACGCCGCCACCTCCTCGATCACCGAGAAGTCGCCCAACATCGTGCGGGTATCCATGACCCTGCCGCAGGTCACCGCGCCGATGGCGCAGTGGGCCTATGCCAACAGCATCAAATCGGTCTACACCCTGGTGTCCGACTATGGTCCGGGCCACGACGCCGAGCAGCAGTTCCAGAAGACCTTCACCAGCCTGGGCGGCAAGATCACGGGCGAGGTCCGCACGCCGGTCAACACGCCGGACTACGCGCCGTTCCTGCAGCGCGTGAAGGACGCCAAGCCCGACGCCGTGTTCTTCTTCGTGCCCAACGGCGAGCAGGGCGTGGCCCTGGCCAAGGGCTACAAGGAACGCGGCCTGGACCAGGCCGGGATCAAGGAACTGGCCACGGGCGACGTGACCGACGAGGACGTGCTCGACGCCATGGGCGACGCGGCCATCGGCATGATCACCTCATTCCACTACTCGGCCGTGCACGATTCGCCGGAAAACAAGGCCTTCGTGGCCGCCTACCACAAGGCCTTCCCCAATGACCGCCCCAACTTCGTGGCGGTGGCGGGCTACGACGGCATGGCGCTCATCTACAAGGCCCTGGAAAAGACCCAGGGCGACGCCGGCGCCGACGCCTTCATGGCGGCGGTCAAGGGCATGAAGTGGACCAGTCCGCGCGGCCCGGTGGAAATCGACCCGGAAACGCGCGACATCGTCCAGAATGTCTACATCCGCAAGGTCGAGAAGGTGGACGGCGTGCTGCAGAACGTGGAATTCGACAAGATCGAGGCCGTCAAGGACCCCGGCAAGCAGAAGTGATCGCCGCTCCGGGCGCGCGGCCCCCGCTCTCGCGGGCGGGGCCCGCCGCGCCCGGACGGTCCGGAACCGGATCTTTCCCAGTCCTGGAATCAATATGACCATACTCTTCGACGGCATTGCCGCGGGCATGCTGCTGTTCCTGATCAGTGTCGGCCTGTCGGTGACGCTGGGCCTGATGAATTTCGTCAACCTGGCCCATGGCGCGTTCGCCATGCTGGGCGGCTATGCCTGCGTCGTGCTGCTCAACAGCTATGGCGTCCCGTTCCTGGCGACGCTGCCGGCGGCCATCCTCGTGCCCGCCCTGGCCGGCATCGTGCTCGAACGCACCCTCTACCGCCGCCTGTACGCGGCCTCCGACCTGGACCAGGTGCTGTTCTCCATCGGCCTGGTGTTCATGTCCGTGGCCGCCGCCCATTATTTCTTTGGCGCGCAGCAGCAGCCGCTGCACCTGCCCGCCTTCCTGACCGGACAGATCCACCTGCCCGGCGTGGACGTCGGCGTCTACCGCCTGTTCCTGATCGCCGCCGGCCTGGTGGTGGCCCTGCTGCTGCAGTGGTCCGTGATCCGCACCTCCTTCGGCGCCCGCCTGCGGGCCGCCGTGGACAACCAGCGCGTCGCGCGCGGCATGGGCATCGACGTCAACCGCGTCTTCAGCCTGACCTTCGCCCTGGGCTCGGCCCTGGCGGGCCTGGGCGGGGCGCTGGGGGTCGAGATGCTGGGGCTGGATCCCGAATTCCCCGTGAAGTACATGGTGTACTTCCTCATCGTGGTGTCGGTGGGGGGCAGCGGCAACATTCTCGGCTCGCTGTATGCCGCCATCCTGCTCGGCGTGGCCGACGTGGCCGGCAAATACTACGTGCCGCAGATCGGCGCCTTCATCATCTATGCCGTCATGGTGGCGACCCTGATCTTCCGCCCCCATGGCCTGTTCGGCCGTTCCCACAAATAGGCCCCGACATGACGACCTCTACCTCGATCGGGACGCCGTCCCATCCGCAGTCCGGCACGGCGGACGCCCTCGGCCGCTACCGCCGCTCGGCCCGCTGGAAGCCGCTGGAATACCTGTTCTGGTGCCTGCCGATCCTGGCGTACTTCGCTTTTCCGGGCAACTACCTGCTGCTGAGCCAGATCGCCATCACCAGCCTGTTCGCCCTGTCGCTGGACCTGATCTTCGGCTACGCCGGGATCATTTCCCTGGGCCACGCCGCCTTCTTCGGCGTGGGCGCCTACACCGTGGGCCTGCTGGGCTCCAACGGCTTCGGGGATCCGCTGCTGGGCCTGCTCCTGGCCGCCGCGATCGCCGCCCTGCTGGGCTTTCTCAGCAGCTTCCTGCTGCTGCGCGGCAGCGACCTGTCGCGCCTGATGGTCACGCTGGGCGTCGCCCTGATGCTCTACGAGCTGGCCAACAAGTTCACCTCCATCACCGGCGGGGTGGACGGCATGCCGGGCGTCGAAGTCGGGCCGATCCTGGGCATGTTCGATTTCGACATGTTTGGCCGCGTCGGCTACATCTATTCGGTCATCGTGCTGTTCGTGCTGTTCTGGTTCGCCCGCCGCCTGGTGCATTCGCCCTTCGGCCAGAGCCTGCGCGGCATCCGCATGAACACCCTGCGCATGCCGGCGCTGGGCGTGCCCGTGAACCGCCGCCTGATCACGGTCTACACCATCGGCGCGGGCTATGCCGGGGTGGCCGGCGCCCTGCTGGCGCAGACGAATTCCTTCGTCTCGCTGGACGTGCTCAGCTTCCAGCGCTCGGCCGACCTGCTGCTGATCCTGATCCTGGGCGGGGCGGGGCACCTGTACGGCGGGCTGCTGGGCGCCATCGTCTTCGTGATCGCCAACTATCTCCTGTCCGACATGAATCCCCAGTACTGGCAGTTCTGGCTGGGCCTGATCCTGGTGCTGGTGGTGCTGTTCGCCCGGGGCGGCATCCTGGGGACGGCCCGCCAGTGGATCGAATCTTCCCGCCACCGCGCCCAGTCGCGCGCCCGCACGGAGTCCCCTTCATGAGCCCCGTTCTGCAGACCCACGGCCTGGTGCGCCGCTTCGGCGGCTTCGTGGCCACCGACAACGTCGATCTCTCGGTCGCGCCCGGCGCCCGGCACGCCCTGATCGGCCCCAACGGCGCCGGCAAGACCACGCTGATCAACCTGCTGACCGGCTACCTGGAGCCCAGCGCCGGCCGCGTCGAGCTGATGGGCCGCGACGTCACGCGCATGCCGCAGCACGAGCGCGTGCGCCTGGGGCTGGTGCGCACCTTCCAGATCAACCAGCTGTTCATGGACATGACGGTGCTCGAATCCGTCGTCCTGGCCGTCAGCGAACGCAGGGGCCTGGGCACGCGCTGGTGGCAGCCGCTGTCCGCCCGCGGCGAGGTCATCGACGAGGCCGCCTCCATCCTGGAACGCCTCAAGCTGCTGTCCGACGCCCTCGAGACCACGCGCAACCTGGCCTACGGCCGCCAGCGCCTGATCGAGATCGCCCTGGCCCTGGCGCTGCAGCCCAAGGTGCTGCTGCTCGACGAGCCGGCGGCCGGCGTGCCCACCGGCGAGAGCCAGGAGCTGTTCGAGACCATCGCCCAGCTGCCGCGCGACGTCACCATCCTGCTGATCGAACACGACATGA
This sequence comes from Castellaniella defragrans, assembly GCF_014203015.1. Classification (GTDB taxonomy): domain Bacteria; phylum Pseudomonadota; class Gammaproteobacteria; order Burkholderiales; family Burkholderiaceae_B; genus Castellaniella; species Castellaniella defragrans. The sequence goes on along the minus strand of NZ_JACHIB010000010.1, from coordinate 1,540 downwards.
ATCTGGTTTTCCGTTTCGCCGAACGCATTTCCGTCCTGGTGTCGGGCGCCTTGCTGATCGAGGACACCCCCGAGGTGATCGCGCACCATCCGCGCGTCAAGGAAGTCTACCTGGGAGAAGCCCATGTCTGAGCTGCTGCGCCTGGAAAACGTCTGGGCGGGCTACGGCGACGCCGTCGTCCTGGAAGACCTGTCCCTGTCCCTGGCGGCCGGCGAAAGCCTGGCGCTGCTGGGCCGCAACGGCATGGGCAAGACCACGCTGCTGGCCACCCTGATGGGGGTCACCCGGCTGCGCCGCGGCCGCATCTTCTTCCAGGGCCAGGACATCGCCCAGGTGCCCAGCCACCGCCGCGCCCAGGCCGGCCTGGGCTGGGTGCCGCAGGAACGCGACATCTTCCGTTCCCTGACCGTCGAGGAAAACCTCACCGTGGTCGCCCGGCCGGGCGAATGGACCCTGGAGCGGGTCTACGCCATGTTCCCCCGGCTGCAGGAGCGCCGCGCGAACCTCGGCAGCCAGCTCTCGGGCGGTGAGCAGCAGATGCTCGCCATGGGGCGGGCGCTGATGCTCAACCCCAAGGTGCTGCTGCTGGACGAGCCCCTCGAAGGCCTGGCGCCGCTGATCGCCCAGGAACTGCTGCACATCATCGACCGCATGGTCTCGGAAGGCCGCATGGCCGTGATCCTGGTGGAGCAGCACGCGCGCCAGATCCTGCCGATCACGCGCCGGGCGGTGGTGCTGGAGCGCGGCCGGGTGGTCTATGCCGGCGACAGCGCGGAGCTGCTGCGCGACGGCACGGCGCTGGACCGCTGGCTGGGCGCGGGCGCCACCCAGGAGGGCGGGGAGGCCGCGCCGGCCCGCGCGCCGGCCGAGCGCATTCCCGCCATCGAGGCCATCCAGGAAGAGCACCGCGCCATCGCGGCGATCCTCAACGGCCTTTCGCGCGTGGTGCAGGACATCGAGGACGGCCGGCTGGAGCCGGACTACACCCTGCTGGCAAGCATGATCGAATACATCGCCGAGATGCCCGACAAGCTGCACCATCCCAAGGAAGACCAGATCTTCGCCTTGCTGCGCACCAAGACGCACGACGTGGACGAGCACCTGGACCGGCTGGAGGCCGAGCACCGCGACGCGATCCACGCCACCAGCCGGCTCGACCGCGCCCTGGTCAGCTACGTGCAGGGCGGCGCGGCGAGCTTCCCCGGCTTCCGCGACGCGGTGCGCAGCTACATCGCCGACGAATGGGTGCACCTCAACACCGAGGAGCGCCACATCCTGCCGGCGGCCCGCCGCCTGTTCGCCGCGAACGAATGGGACGCGATCAACGCCGACTTCATCCGCAACGGCGACCCCTGGTCCGGCCCGGACAACCGCTATGCCGAGCTGTTCCGGCGGATCACCCTGCTGGCCCCGGCGCCCATCGGGGTGGGCGCGGCGCCGGCGCACTAGCCCGGAAATTTCGTCAGGCGGGTAAAAAGGAATAGGCGATTCTTGCCCGAGGGCTTATGGTTATTGGTTCTCACGCCAAACAACCAAAAAG
>NZ_JACHIB010000009.1 GCF_014203015.1 Castellaniella defragrans | reverse complement strand
GGCTTGCTCATGGTGGACACTCATCGAAAGAAGCGTCCACCATTTTATTTCAAACTATTGAATAAATAAACAAATTAATGAAACACAACACTAGGGCATAACGTGGCTTCACGGGGCGAGGTGGATGAGGTGATGGCACAGGCCGCCGCCGCAGGTGCCGTGATCGTGAAGACGGCGCAGGAGACGTTCTGGGGCGGGTACGCGGGATATTTCCAGGACCCGGACGGGCATATGTGGGAGGTGGTTTGGAATCCGAGGTTGGTGCCCGAAGAGTGAGAGGGGTGTGGCGTTTGAATGACCGGCTTCGGCCAGAAACGGGCATTCGAAAATCCGCCCCAATGCTATCTCTGTAATGAAATATCCGTCAGAATGATGAAACCTAAAAACTGTCAAACAATATGGACCGCATAACGAAATCTTTGTTGACCGAGTTTATCGCCGAGCAGGGCCTTGCCTCCCTAGCCGAGGACAAGCAGTTCGAACACTTTGCATCCTTTCTAACGGTTGGGCGGTCACTCTCTGAAGCGTTCGACACCTCTGATACCGTCGTAGGATCAGGCGGGGATACGGGAATCGATGCCATCGCGATTATCGTAAACGGCTCACTTGTAGACGACGATGCGGTAATACAGGAATTCGTAGAGCGGAATGGCTACCTCGACGTGTCGTTTATCTTCGTTCAAACGGAACGATCCTCATCGTTTGAGACAGCGAAGATTGGACAGTTTTGCTACGGAGTCCTGGATTTCTTTAAGGACGAACCATCACTCCCGCGAAGCAAGGAAGTCACTAAGCTTGGAAAAGTCATGTCTGCGATCTACAGGCAGAGCAGCAAATTCAAGCGGGGTAATCCGACATGTCGTCTGTACTACGTCACGACCGGTGTCTGGACAGGCGACGCCGCTCTCGAGGCCAGACGACGGGCGGCGACTGATGATCTGACCGCCCTGCGCATCTTTCGCAGTGTCGAATTTATCCCGGTGGATTCGGAAGGAATTCAGCGCCTGAACCGAGAGAGCCGAAATTCTGTTTCGCGAGAGTTCGATTTCGCTTTGAAGGCAGTCGTGCCGAATATCGAAGGAGTCACCGAGTCCTACGTCGGGTTATTGCCTGCCCCAGAATTCCTAAGGCTTGTAGAGGACGAGAATCATGAGATCCTCAAGGGGATCTTCTATGACAACGTCCGCGACTGGCAGGACTTCAATGTGGTCAACAGCGAAATGCGTGAAACGCTGACGTCCGGTGCGACCAGATCGCGCTTTGCGCTGATGAACAACGGCGTAACAGTTATTGCCAAGACCCTAAGAACTACCGCCAACCGCTTCTATATCGAGGACTATCAGGTCGTCAACGGTTGTCAAACGAGCCACGTGTTGCACGATCAGAGAGATCTTCTGGACGAAACGGTGATGGTTCCGCTTCGGCTGATTGCGACACGTGATGACGAGGTCATTTCGTCGATCGTGAAGGCAACGAACCGGCAAACCGAAGTTCGCGAGGAGCAGTTGCTCGCTCTTTCTGATTTCCAGAAGAAGCTAGAGACATACTTCGGTGCATTCCCTGATGATCAGCGCCTGTACTATGAACGGCGTTCGCGCCAGTACAACAGTGTTGGAGGCATCGAAAAGACCCGAGTCATTACACCTGGCGGTTTGATCCGAGCCTTTGCATCTATGTTCCTGCAAGAACCACATAGGGCCACCAGGAGCTATCGGCGAATTCTCGATCGCGTCGGAAGTGACCTGTTTGTGCCAACTGACAAGCTCGAACCGTACTATGTTGCAGCACTGGCGTCTTATCGACTTGAATACCTATTCCGGAATCAAATCCTACCCACTGAGTATAGGTCTGCGCGCTATGAAATCCTTTTAGCGTTACGTCTGTACGAGATGCCGTCTCCGCTCCCCAAGATGAACTCGAACGCGATCGAGCGCATGTGCAAGCCGCTGATAGAAAAACTTTGGAGCGCAGCTGAGTCGGAAAGGATGTTTAAGCGCGCGACTGATGCAGTGCTGGCTGTAGCCAACGGGGATCTTGAGTCCGCCCCATTGCGAACGGAGCCTTTTACCGATGCGTTGATGGCTGTGGCAATACAGTCGCGAGCATAGTGCCTGTATTTTCATAGTTGACATCGCCTCGTATCGAAACGCTTACTCGAGTGACTGCCAGCGATATGTGCGAATGACGGCTTTGGGTCGATAGCTGCCCTCCTCTATAAGAAAATACCCATAAACCCTTACAGTTCCCGTCTGACAGCCCCCCATGCCCCTCCATCAAAAAGCCCGCCTCTTCCACACCCTCCACCACTCCCCCCGCGCCTTCATCATCCCCAACCCCTGGGACATCGGCACGGCGAAACTGCTGGCGGGCATGGGTTTCCAGGCGCTGGCGACCACCAGCGCGGGCTACGCCTATACCCGAGGCCTGCCCGACTACCAGGTCGGCCGGGACCAGATGCTGGCGCACGTCGCGGAACTGGCTGCAGCCACCGATCTGCCCGTCAGCGCGGACATGGAAAACGGGTACGCGGACACGCTGGAAGGCATCGCGGAAACCTACCGCCTGACGGCGCAGGCGGGCGCCGTGGGGGCCTCCATCGAGGACGCCACCGGCCGGCCGGATGATCCGATCTACGAACTGGCCGAGGCGGTGGATCGCGTGACGGCGGCGGTCGAGACGGTGCGGACGCTGCCCTACCCGTTCATGCTGACGGCGCGGGCGGAAAACCATCTGCACGGACGCACGGACCTGAAGGACACGATCCGCCGCCTGCAGGCCTACCAGGAGGCCGGCGCCGACGTGCTCTACGCGCCGGGGCTGCGCACGCGCGAGGACATCCTCGCCGTGGTGCGTTCGGTGGACCGGCCGGTGAACGTGCTGATGGGATCGCCCGGAATGCATTTCACGCTGGACGAGCTATCGGACATGGGCGTGAAGCGCATCAGCGTGGGCAGCGCGCTCAGCCGCGCGGCGTTCGGCGCATTCCTGCGCGCCGGCCGCGAAATGGCGGAACACGGCACGTTCACGTTCGGTGAAGAGGCGGTCAGTTATGCGGACATGGCCCGGCTTTTCGGCCCCGGCAGTCCATAGCGCGGGCGGCGTAGGATGGGCACCACAGCAAGATGGCCGCTTTCAGGCCCAGGCGGTAAAATGGAACATTCCTTCTGAATCAGGCATTTCATGTCCAGTCAGCGCATGCATCAACCTCCAAGCCAGGAAGCCATTCTGCGTGCCGTGGCCAGTTCCACGGCCATCGAAACGGGCCAACGCATCGCTGATATCGAAGCAAAATTGCGCAGCGGGGATAGCCATCTTCCCCAGGTTTCCCTGGCGGCGCTCAGCCGCCCTGCCCAGCCAGCGCAACGCTGACCAATGCGCGCATGGGCGCATAGTCCATGCCCACCCCGCGTTGGATCGCGGTGAAGTACGTGGTCTTGTCCGCATCCCACTGGCTGTAGTCCAAGGGGCCGCGACCGGCCTGCACCGCCATCACATCGGCCAGCAAACGGGACAGGCGTCCGTTGCCTTCGCGGAACGGATGAATGAGGATCAGTTCGACATGGCAGACGGCGATGGCCTCGGCCAAGGTGCTGTCGTCGATATCATGGCAGGGCGTGTAGCGATGCAGGTATTTCCGCTCGAACTCGTCCAGCAACCGGGGAATCTGCATGGCGGCGGCGAAATGGAAGCCGTCCTTGCTCATGTTGACGGACCGGGGCCGCCCGGCCCAGTCGTACAGATTGCCCAGCCACTGGTAGTGCCATCCCATCAGGTCGGCCACGTCCAGCCGCCGATTGGGAAACTGCTCCCGCATCATCCGTTCATAGAGCCGCAGCAACAGCCTCGTCTCGAGTTCGACCATCACGGCCGGATCCGTGATGCCTTGCCGATTCCGCAGCACCTGCTCGTTTGATCCGGGCTGGTATTCAGCCTGCGAACCAGTGGCTTGGTAACGGTTGGAGCTCATGCCATCATGATCCGCCCGACGCCCGCACCGTCCCCGAAATCCGGATGCTGGCGCCAATTTCCGGCGGGATTTCCGCATGGATCCGGCTGGGCGAACCCATGTCCTCGCCCTGGAGAATGTCGATGGCGCCACCGTGCGGCCAGCCCGCATCCCGCAGATAGCCGGCCAGCGCCGCGAACGCCGTTTCGGAATAGCCGATCTCGGCGGCAATGGCCTGCATGGTGACGGCGTCCGGCAAGGCCTCGCAAATGACGACACCGGCCGGATTGCCGCCGCTGTCGCCATCCGAAAACGCGGCCAGCCGGTCCACGGGATAGCCGTTGATTTGCTGGCTGGCGGTGCCATTCAAGGTCATGTGAGGCTCACTTTTTCAGTTGATCCCCAGTTTACTTGAGGCCCAGCCAGCGGCATCAAAACCGCGCCGGCCAGCCATGCCGATGAGCGTCAACGACGCGGAGATGGCCCGGCCGCCGCAAAGGCAAGTCCGTCCCCTGTTCCGGCATATTGAAATATTGAACGGAACTCGGATACCGGCTTCCGGAGAACTGTCTGGTCCGAGCCCTACCCCTTCAACTCCGCCGCATGAAAGGCGATGTGCTCACCGATGAAGCTGGCGATGAAGTAATAGCTGTGGTCGTAGCCGGCATGCCGGCGCACGGTGGCCATGTATCCCGCTTCCAGGCACGCGGCCTCGAACAGGTCGGTCCGCAGCTGCTCGTCCAGGAACTCGTCGTCCAGGCCCTGGTCCACCAGCATCGGCAGGTGATCGGCGGGCGAAGCCGCGCGGATCAGCTCCACCGCGTCCCAGCGGGTCCAGGCGGCGGGATCATCCCCCAGGTAGGCCGCAAAGGCCTTTCGCCCCCAGGGCACCTGCGAAGGCGCAACAATGGGCGAGAAGGCCGACACGCTGCGGTAGCGCCCGGGATGACGCAGGGCGGTGACCAGCGCGCCGTGCCCGCCCATGGAATGGCCGGCGATGGACCGCGCGGACGAGGCGGGGAAATGCCGCTCGATCAGCCCGGGCAGTTCCTCGGCCACGTAGTCCTGCATGCGGTAGTGGGCCGCCCAGGGCGCCTGGGTGGCGTTCAAGTAGAAGCCAGCGCCCTGGCCCAGGTCGTAGGCCGGGTCGTCGGCCACGTCCGCGCCGCGCGGGCTGGTGTCGGGCGCGACCAGGATCAGGCCGTGGCGCTCGGCGTGCGCCTGGGCGCCCGCCTTGGTGATGAAGTTCTGCTCGGTGCAGGTCAGGCCGGACAGCCAGTACAGCACGGGACACGATTCGCCGCGCAGGGCGGCCGAGGGCAGGAAGACGCCGACGCGCATGTCGCAGCCCAGCACGGCCGAGGCATGCCGCCAGACTTCCTGGCGGCCGCCGAAGCAGGCGTGTTGCTCAATGCGTTCCATAGTGCACCACCGAACGGATGGATTTGCCTGCGTGCATCAGGTCGAAGGCTTCGTTGATGCCGTCCAGCGCCATGGTGTGGGTGACGAAGGGCGCGAGGTCGATGTCGCCGCGCATGGCTTCCTGGACCATGCCGGGCAGCTGCGAGCGGCCCTTGACGCCGCCGAAGGCGGTGCCGCGCCAGGAGCGCCCGGTGACCAGCTGGAACGGCCGGGTGGAGATTTCCTGGCCGGCGCCGGCGACGCCGATGATGATGGACTGGCCCCAGCCGCGGTGGGCGCATTCCAGCGCGGCGCGCATGACGTTGACGTTGCCGATGCACTCGAAGCTGTGGTCCACGCCCCAGCCGGTCATGCCGACGATGACCTGCTGGATGGGCTCGGCGTGGTCCTTGGGGTTGACGCAGTCGGTGGCGCCGAAGACCTTCGCCAGCGCGAATTTGTCGGGATTGGTGTCCACGGCGATGATGCGCCCGGCGCCCGCCTGGCGCGCGCCCTGGACCACGGCCAGGCCGATGCCGCCCAGGCCGAAGACGGCCACGGTGTCGCCGGGCTGGACCTTGGCGGTGTTGCGCACGGCGCCGATGCCGGTGGTCACGCCGCAGCCCAGCAGGCAGACCTGCTCGGGGTTGGCGGCCGGATCGATCTTCGCCAGCGAGACTTCCGCGACGACGGTGTATTCGCTGAAGGTCGAGCACCCCATGTAGTGGTGGATGGGCTGGCCCTGGTAGGAAAAGCGCGTGGTGCCGTCGGGCATCACGCCCTTGCCCTGGGTGGCGCGCACGGCCACGCACAGATTGGTCTTGCCCGATGTGCAGAACAGGCATTCGCCGCATTCGGCGGTGTACAGGGGGATGACGTGGTCGCCCGGCGCGACGCTGGTGACGCCCTCGCCGACTTCGACGACGATGCCCGCGCCTTCATGGCCGAGCACGGCGGGGAACACGCCTTCGGGGTCGTCGCCGCTCAGGGTGAAGGCGTCGGTGTGGCAGACACCGGTATGCGTGATCCGGACCAGGACTTCGCCCTTGCGGGGCGGTTCGACGTCGATCTCGACGATCTGCAGGGGTTTGCCGGCCTCGAAGGCCACGGCGGCGCGGGATTTCATCAGTCTGTCTCCAATTCCGCCCCGCCCGGCGCAGGCGGGGTTCAGGCCGATTATGGCCAGAAGCAGGCGGGAAGACAAACCGGGAGCGCCGCGATCCACGGCGCTCCCGGTTCTCAGGGTCCTGATGCGCAGGGCGGCCCGGCCGCCCCACCTCGCGGCCTGCATGCCGCTCGGATTCGCCAGGCGTAGGACAGCCCGCAGGGGCTGTCCTACGTCCCGGCTGCCCCACCTCGCGGCCTGCATGCCGCTCGGATTCGCCAGGCGTAGGACAGCCCGCAGGGGCTGTCCTACGTCCCGGCTCATCCCAGCAGCAGCGCGTTCAACCGCTTCACGAAGGCGGCGGGATCCTTCAGCGCCGCGCCTTCGGCCAGCATGGCCTGGTCCAGCAGCAGCTCGGCCCAATCGCCGAACGACGCGTCGGGCTGCGCCTCCAGGCGCTTGACCAGGGCGTGCTGCGGGTTCACTTCCAGGATGGGCTTGACCTCGGGAGCGTCCTGGCCGGCGGCCTTGAGCATGCGCAGCAGGTGCGGGCTGAGCTCGTGCTCGTCCACGACCACGCAGGCGGGCGAATCCACCAGGCGGGCGGTGACGCGGACTTCCTTGACGCGCTCGCCCAGGGCGGCCTTCAGGCGCTCGATGGTGGGCTTGAAGGCCTCGGCGGCCTCGGCCTGCTGCTTCTTTTCTTCCTCGTCGGCCAGGGCGTCCAGGTCCAGGCCGCCCTTGGCGACCGAGGCCAGGGCCTTGCCCTCGAATTCGCGCAGGTAGGACAGCATCCATTCGTCCACGCGGTCGGACAGCAGCAGGACTTCCAGGCCCTTGCGGCGGAAGACTTCCAGGTGCGGGCTGTGCGCGGCAGCGGCGTAGGAGTCGGCGCTCAGGTAGTAGATCTTGTCCTGGCCTTCCTTCATGCGGCCGATATAGTCGGCCAGGGACACGGTCTGCGCCGGGCTGTCGGACTGGGTGGAGGCGAAGCGCAGCAGGCCGGCGATGCGGTCCTTGTTGGCGGGGTCCTCGCCCACGCCTTCCTTGAGCACCTGGCCGAACTGGGTCCAGAATTCGGCGTATTCCTCGGGCTTGTCCTGGGCCAGCTCTTCGAGCAGGCCCAGGATGCGCTTGGCGGAACCGTCGCGGATGGCGCGCACGTCGCGGCTTTCCTGCAGGATCTCGCGCGAGACGTTCAGCGGCAGGTCGGCGGAATCGACCACGCCGCGCACGAAGCGCAGGTAGGCCGGCAGCAGCTGGTCGGCGTCGTCCATGATGAAGACGCGCTTGACGTACAGCTTCACGCCCCGGCGCGCGTCGCGGTCCCACAGGTCGAAGGGGGCGCGCTTCGGGACGTACAGCAGCTGGGTGTATTCGCTGCGGCCCTCGACGCGGTTGTGCGTCCAGGCGAGCGGGTCCTCGTAGTCGTGGGCGACGTGCTTGTAGAACTCCTTGTACTGCTCGTCGGTGATATCGGACTTGGACCGGGTCCACAGGGCGCTGGCCTGGTTGACGGTTTCCCATTCGTCCTTAACGACCTGTTCGGATTTCTCCGCGTCCCACTCTTCCTTCTTCATCTGGATGGGCAGGGAGATGTGGTCGGAATAGCGGCGCAGGATCTCGCGCAGTTTCCAGCTCGACAGGAATTCGTCCTCGTCGGCGCGCAGGGTCAGCGTGACGGAGGTGCCGCGCTCCCCGCGCTCGATGGCGGACACGGAGAATTCGCCCTGGCCGTCGGATTCCCACAGGACGCCTTCGGACGCGGGCAGGCCGGCGCGGCGGCTGCGCACGGCGACCTTTTCGGCGACGATGAAGGACGAATAGAAGCCCACGCCGAACTGGCCGATCAGCTGGGCGTCCTTCTGCTTGTCGCCGGTCAGCTGGGAGAAGAATTCGCGCGTGCCGGAACGGGCGATGGTGCCCAGGTTGGCGACCGCCTCGTCGCGCGACAGGCCGATGCCGTTGTCGCTGATGGTGACGGTGCGGGCGGCCTTGTCGAACTCGACGCGGATGCGCAGGTCGGCATCGCCTTCGAGCAGTTCCGGATGGTCGATGGCCTCGAAGCGCAGCTTGTCGCAGGCGTCGGAGGCGTTGGACACGAGTTCGCGCAGGAAGATTTCCTTGTTGCTGTACAGGGAATGGATCATCAGGTGCAGCAACTGCTTGACTTCGGCCTGGAAGCCCAGGGTTTCGGCCGTCTTGGTGTCGGTTTCGCTCATGATACGGATGGGATCGAAGGTTCTCGCGGGATTGCAGGGCGCCCCGCGGACGGCCGAACGGCGGCCGGCGGGACGGGCTGCCTGTTCACATGGGGCCGGCGGGCGCGGTTTTCAAGATGGCCGGCGCCCCGGGACCATGCTTTCCATGAATAATCCTCATTTGTTTCCAGACATCTCCGGATAGGACGCGATCCGCTAAGGTTATCTTCCACAAGAACCTTCCACAAGAATGCATCGCTCCGCAGGAGACATACCATGTCCAGACGACCCGGGGGCCATAACGCCGGCCGCATGGCGCGCGCCACACTCGGCACCCAGCTGTTCATCGCCGCCACCCTGATCACCATCCTGGTGATGGCGGTCCTGGCCTCCATCATCACCTGGCAGAACCGGCAGACGGCCATCGACAACGTCAGCGCCGCCAACCGCTACGGGCTGCAGGGTTACGACCGCACCCTGCAGCTGATCTACGACATCGCCCGCAAGCGCAGCGAATCTCTGTACCCGGTGCTGATCCGCTACATGAACGGCGAGCCCAAGCCCACCGGCCAGGTCGAGAACGGCCTGCCGGTGTTCAAGTCCTCGGGCATGCCCATCAACGGCGACCAGGACCTGATGCGCAGCGTCACCGGCATGTCGGCCGAGGTCTACGCCCGCACCGGCAAGGGCTGGACGCGCATCGCCAGCGCCTACCAGGACCGGCCGGACCACGCCCTGGGCGGGACGCTGGATCCCTCCGACCCCATCGCCCGGGCCCTGGACGGGGGCGAGGTCGTGCACGCGCCCGGCCTGATCGGCGACAAATGGCACCTGATCACGATCAACCCGCTCAAGGACGGCGGCAAGGTCTACGGCGGCATCGTCGATCACCTGGACATCAGCGCCCAGATCGACCCGGTGCTCAAGGACCTGACCGAGACCAAGCTGGCCCAGTACGGCCAGCTGTTCGTGCTGCGGCCGACCGCCGACGGCAAGGACTGGATCCGCGTCGCCGGCACCTTCGGCAAGCCCGGCGACCTGCTGAGCGCCGGCAATCCGCCGGCCGACTTCGCCGCCATGCACGGCACCTTCCAGTCGGCCCCGGCCGGGGTGACGCGCATCACGGTCCGGGACGAGGAGATCTTCCTCGCCTGGCAGACGGTGCCCAACTGGGGCTGGCTGATGTACGGCTTCGGCGGCGTCGACGACTACCTGGCCGAAAGCACCCGCGCGATGTGGATCCAGCTGGGCGTGATGCTGCTGGGCACGCTGCTGATTTCCCTGCTGATCCGCTGGCTGGCCCGCCGCACCCTGCGGCCGGTGCGCGACGTGGTGACCGGCATGCAGCGGCTGGGCGCGGGCGACCTGACCCACGAGATCCCGGACAGCCCGGCCGGCAGCCGCAACGAGGTCCACCAGCTGCTGGACAGCCTGCGCGGCACGCAGGACGCCCTGCGCCGCATGATCCGCCAGGTGCGCCGCAGCGTGGGCGAGATCCACACGGGCGCGCGCGAGATCGCCGTGGGCAACACCGACCTGTCCAGCCGCACCGAGGAGCAGGCCGCCTCCCTGCAGGAGACGGCCGCCAGCATGGAAGAGCTGGCCTCGACCGTGCGGCAGAACGCGGACAACGCCCGCCAGGCCGACCAGCTCGCCGCGGGGGCCTCGCAGACCGCCCACCAGGGCGAGCAGGCCGTCCACGGCATGGTGGACACCATGAAGCGCATCGCCGACAGCTCGTCGCGCATCACCGACATCATCGGCGTGATCGATTCCATCGCCTTCCAGACCAACATCCTGGCCCTGAACGCGGCGGTGGAAGCCGCGCGCGCCGGCGAGGAGGGCCGCGGCTTCGCCGTGGTGGCCGGCGAGGTCCGCGCCCTGGCCCAGCGCTCCGCCGAGGCCGCGCGCGAGATCAAGGCGCTGATCGAGACGGCGTCCAGGGAAGTCGAATCCGGCACGCGCCAGGCGGGCGACGCGGGCGCCACCATGCAGGAAGTCCTGGCGGCTGTCGACCGGGTGACGCACATCATGGGGGAAATCGCCTCGGCCTCGAACGAACAGTCCACCGGCATCGACCAGGTGAACCTGGCGGTCACGCAGATGGATCAGGTGACGCAGCAGAACGCCGCGCTGGTCGAGCAGGCGGCGGCCGCCGCCGATTCCCTGCGGGAACAGGCCGACCGCCTAGCGGACACCGTGGCGGTGTTCCGCACCGGGGAAACCGGGGAGGCGGAACCGGCCGCCGCGGAGCAGCCCCCTGCCCTGGGCCGCGCGGACGTGCCGCGCCTGCCCGGCCAGAAGGCGCGCCTGCCGGGCTAGAGGGGCAGCAGCCGCCAGGCCAGCAGGAACATGACGGCGGCGATGCCGCCGTCCAGCCAGCGCCAGGCGCGGGGATCGCGGAACAGCGGCGCGCACAGCCGCGACCCCAGGCCCAGCGCCGCCAGCCACAGCACGCTGGCGGTCAGGGCCCCGGCGGCGAAGCCGAAGCGGGCGTCGGCGAAGCCGTGGGCGATCGAGCCCAGCACCATCATGTCCAGCCAGAAATGCGGGTTGAGCAGGGTGAAGCCCACCGCCCCCAGCAGGGCGGCGCGGCGCGAGGACACCGCGGCTTGGTCGGCCCGGGGACCGGCGGCCGGGCGCCAGGCCCGGCGCGCCGACTGGACGCCGTACCACGACAGGAACGCCACCCCGCACCATTGCACGGCGCCCGCCAGCCCGGGCAGCCAGGCCGTCAGCGCCTGCAGGCCCGACACGCTGCCGAAGATGAAGCAGGCGTCGATCAGGGCGCACACCAGCAGGATGGCGCTCAGGTGGGCGCGGGCGATGCCCTGGCGCAGGATGAAGGCGCTTTGCGCGCCCACCACGGCGAACATGCCCAGGCCCGTCAGCGTCCCGCTGGTCCAGGCGGCGACCAGGGGGGACACGGTGGGCATGGCGGCGGCGAACATCATGGGCTCCTGCGGTGGCGGACGAGAAACGGAACAAGGGACGGGACAAGGGCCGGAACAAGGGCCGGGGCGGCGGGCGGCGCGAAGCCCGGGCCGTCCACCGGCCTCCGGGCGCGGCGGGCCGGAACGGACGCCGTGCGTGGGGCCTGGACCGCATTGTGCGCAAGACTGGGTATAAAATACAGCTAATTTATTTAAATATGATTTAGCCAGGCTTAATACATAGGGCCGGTGGCGGACGGCGGACGCCCGGCATCGAATGCCCCACCGACCCCCGCACCGCCGGATACGGAACGCCCGGCACTCCGCCCTGGAACTCACGCCCATGCAACTGGATCACGACAACCTGCGCGCCCTGGCGGCCGTGGTGCGCGAAGGCAGCTTCGAGCGGGCCGCCGCGGCCCTGCACGTCACCCCCTCGGCCGTGTCCCAGCGCATCAAGACGCTGGAATCGCGCATGGGACGGCTGCTGGTGCTGCGCACCATCCCGGCGCAGCCCACGGACGACGGCCGCGTCCTGGTGCGGCTGGCCGAGCAGGCCGCCCTGCTGGAGCACGAGGCGCTGGAGCGCCTGGGCATGGGCGAGGACCGCCCCGCGCCCAGCCTGCGCATCGCGGTCAACCACGACAGCCTGGAGACCTGGTTCATCGAGGCGGCCACGCGCTACGCGGAACAGACCCGCACCACGCTGGACCTGATCTCCGAGGACCAGGACCACACGGCCGCCCTGCTGCGCAACGGCAGCGTGCTGGCGGCCGTCACCACGCTGGGCGATCCGGTGCAGGGCTGCCGGGTCCACGCGCTGGGGCGCATGCGCTACGTCGCCACCTGCGCGCCCGCCTTCCACGCCCGGCATTTCGCCCGCGGCGTGACCCCGGACGCGCTGGCGAGCGCGCCGGTGCTGGTCTTCAACCGCAAGGACGCCCTGCAGGCCCAGTTCGCGCGCCAGGTGATGGGCGACACGCCCTGGCAGCCGCCGACCTGGTGGGTGCCCTCGTCGCACGCCTTCGTTTCGGCCACGCTGGCCGGCCTGGGCTGGACCATGAATCCGCTGCCCATGGTCCGCGAGGCGCTGGAAGACGGCCGCCTGATGCCCCTGCGGGCGCGGGCCTGGCACGACGTGCCGCTGTACTGGCAGCACTGGCGCACCGGCGCGCACACCATGGAGCTGCTGACCTCGGCCGTGCTGCGGGCCGCGCGCGCCCTGGTGCGGCCGGCCCGCGCGCCCGCGTCCGCCGCCGGCGAACGGGCCGGACCGGCGACGGCCTGAATCCGGCGCCGCCCGGCCCGCGCCGGCGACGCCGGCCAGGGGCCGCTCAGCCGCCCTGGCGCAGGCGGCTCAGGGTCGTCGTCGGCGTGATGGCCTCCGGATCCAGCAGGCAGTGCAGGATGGCCGGCAGGCCGCTGTCCAGGGCGCGCCGCAGCGCGGGGGCGAAGTCCTCGGTCGTCTCGACGCGCTCGCCATGGCCGCCGAAGGCGCGCGCGTACGCCGCGAAATCGGGATTGCGCAGCGCGGTGGCGGACACCCGGCCGGGATAGCGCCGCTCCTGGTGCATGCGGATGGTGCCGAACATGCCGTTGTCGATCAGGATCACCAGGATCGGCAGGCCATACTGGACGGCCGTGGCGAATTCCTGGCCGTGCATCATGAAGCAGCCGTCGCCCGCCATGCACACCACCCGGCGGTGCGGGTAGAGGCGCTGGGCGGCCACCGCCGCGGGCAGACCGTAGCCCATCGAGCCCGAGGTGGGCGCCAGCTGGGTGCCGTAGGCGCGGAAGCGATAGTAGCGGTGCAGCCAGGTGGCGTAGTTGCCGGCTCCGTTGGTCAGGATGGCGTCCTCCGGCAGCACGACGTTCAGGTGCGCCATCACCCGGCCCATCTGCAGGGCGCCGGGATGCTCGACGGTGGACGGATCGCTCCATTCCTGGCGGCGCGCATGCAGCCGCTCGCAGCGCTGGCGGCGCGCCGTGGTCGCCGTGGGCGCCAGGGGTTCGATGGCGCGCACCCAGGTGCCGGGCGCGCAGGCCATGGCGATGTCCGCCTGGTAGACGCGGTTCAGCTCGCCGACGTCGGGATGCACGTGGACCAGCGTCTGGGACGGGTTCGGCACGTCGAGCAGGGTATAGCCCTGGCTGGGGACTTCGGACAGGCGCCCGCCCACGGCCAGGATCAGGTCGGATTCGCGGATCGCCTCCAGCAGCCGGGGATCGGCGCCCAGCCCCAGGTCGCCGATGAAGCAGGGATGGTCCACGGGGCACAGCATCTGGCGGCGGAACTGCACCGCCACCGGCAGGGCGTGGCGCTCGGCGAAGGCGCCGAAGGCCTGCACGGAGCGGGCGTCCCAGCGGCTGCCGCCGAGGATGGCCAGCGGCCGTTCCGCATCCGCCAGGCGGTCGGCCAGCGCCTGGATCTGCGCGGCGGGCGGCAGGGTCTCGGGCACGTGGCAGGGCCGCGCGTCGGCCACCGTGACGGATTCGCCCAGCATGTCCTCGGGCAGGGCCAGCACCACCGGCCCCGGCCGCCCGGACAGCGCCACGTGGAAGGCACGCGACAGGTATTCGGGAATGCGTCCGGCCCGGTCGATCTCGGCGGCCCACTTGACCTGGGTGCCGAACACGGCGCGATAGTCCATTTCCTGGAAGGCCTCGCGGTCGCGCATCGCCCGGTCGATCTGCCCGACCAGCAGGACCAGGGGCGTGGAATCCTGCGACGCCACGTGCACCCCCGCGAAGGCGTTGGCGGCGCCCGGCGCGCGGGTCACCAGGCACACGCCGGGCCGGCCGGTCAGCTTGCCGTAGGCCTCGGCCATGATGGCGGCGCCGCCCTCCTGGCGGCAGACCGTGACCTGGATGTCGGCGTCGACCAGGCCGTCGAGCACCGGCAGGTAGCTTTCACCCGGCACGCAGAATACGTGGTCCACGCCATGGAGGCGCAGCTGATCCACCAGGACGTGCCCCGCCAGGCGGGGGGCCGGACGGCTGGCGGCGCGCACCGCCATGCCGGCGTGGCCATGCTCGGCCCCGCCCTGGAAGGCGGGGCTGGCGCTGTGACGCGTGGTCATGAAAGATTCCTTTCCGAAGAGTGAGCGAAACGCAAGGCGCAGCGCGCGGCGGCCAGATCCCAGGCCGCGCAGCCGACGGACTTGAAGACGGCCGCGCCTTCGGGCGGCCCGGCGGCCAGCAGGCCGGCCAGGGACCGCACCCGCAGCCAGTCCACGCCCGCCTGCAGGTAGTCGCCCGCCTCGTGCCGCGCGCCCTCGGGATCATCCACGAACAGATGGCTGTCCGCCAGGGTGCGCGCGCCGATCTCGGCCAGGTCGGGGCGGTAGGCTCCCACGCCGATCACCAGCCGGCCGGCGCGCGCGGGCCGGTCGTAGACCGGCACGGCGCTGGTCGTCGCCGTGATCACCAGGTCGGCGGCCGGATCGACCCCGCGCGCCGGCCGGACCCGGTCCGTCCCGAAGGTGCGGGCGAAGGCCTCGGCCCGGCCGGGCGCATGGCCGATCACGTCCACCCGCGCGTCCGGATGCAGTTCGAGCAGGGCCTGGACGTGGCCCGCCGCCTGGACACCGGTGCCGAACACGGCCGCGTGGCGGGGGCCGCCGGGCAGCAGGCGGCTCGCGGCCAGCATCGACACCGCCGCCGTGCGCCGCGTCGTGACGGCCGGCCCGTCCAGCAGCAGGCGCAGCCGGCCGGTTTCGCCGTCATGGACCGACACCAGGCCGTTGATCGTCGGCAGGCCATGCGCGCGGTTGCCCGGCGCGACGTTGACCAGCTTGTGGATGCCGACGTCGGCCGCCGTGGCCGGCATGGACAGCATCACCGCGCCGCCGGGAAACGGCACGGCCTGCCGCGCCGGCGCGCACAGGCGGCCCGCCGCCAGGTCCTCCGCCGCCCGGGCGATTTCCCGCATCAGGTCCGGCAAGGGCAGCAGGGCACGCGTCCCGGCCGCGTCGTGCAGGGCGCGTCCCGTCTCATTCATCGCGATTCTCCTCGTTCCCGGGCGTCCCGGCCCCGCTGCCGATCCCCGGCGCGGCCACGCCGGACGGCGCCATGCTGAGCCACAGCACCTCGGCATCCCGCGGGCCGGCGTTGACCAGCCGGTGCCGCATGCGGCTGTCGATGTAGAAACAGTCGCCGGCCCCCAGGATCACGGACCGATAGTATTCCGTATGCAGCTCGACCGCACCTTCCAGCACATAGACGAATTCCTCGCCCTCGTGCCGGCTCCAGCCCTCGTCCGCCGCCAGGTCGCGCGCCTTGATGGTGCTGCGGAACGGCATCATGCGCTTGTGCGAAAGCTGCGAGCACAGCAGCCGGTGCCGGTACATCGGCGTCTCGTGGATCTCGCCCTCGCCCGCCCGCTCGATGCTGCGCCGGCCCGCGCCCATGTGTTCCCGCGCGGGAACGAACAGTTCGGCCACGTCCACGCCCAGGCCATGGGCCAGGCGCAGCAGCACGTCGTACGTCGGGGACATCAGGCCGTTCTCGATCTTCGACCAGGCGGACGCCGACACCCCGCTGGCGTCCCCCGCCTGCCCCTGGGTCCAGCCGCGCCGCAGGCGCAGCGATTTCAGGCGCTCGGCCAACGCCGACTGGCGTTCCTTGACTGCGTCGATGCTCAATTTTCCATCCCTTCCGATGCGGCGCCCGGCCCGGTCCGGCTCCACTCTATACCACGTTCTTCTCGACGATCGGCCGGCCTTCCAGGATGCGCCGCCAGCCCAGGCGGCCGAGGTCCAGGGTGCGATAGCCGCCGTGCGCGATCAGCTCGGCCAGCGCCCGGCCGACGGCCGGCGCCTGCTGCATGCCGTGGCCGCTGAAGCCGTTGGCGAAATACAGGTTGTCCAGGTCGGGATGCGGGCCCAGGATCACATTCTGGTCGACCAGGTTCATATCGTAGTGCCCCGCCCAGCTGCGCACGCAGCGCAGGGCCTCGAACGCCGGCACGCGCCGCGCCAGCAGGGGCCAGAGCACGTCCTCGAACAGGGCGTGCTGCACGTCGAAGTCGAAGCATTCGGGGTCCTGGTCCGGCGGCGGCGCGATGCCGGCGATGAACCCCTGCCCCTCGGGGCGGAAGTAGGCGCCGCTGGGATCGATCACCATCGGGCATCCCGGCAGGCGCTCGGGGCATTGCACGTAGAAGACGCTGCGCTTGCGGGCCTGCACCGGCAGCTCGATGCCCGCCAGGCGCGCCAGGGCCGGCGCGCCGACGCCAGCGGCATTGACCAGGGCGCCGCATGCCAGCGCCTGGCCGTCGTCCAGGCGCACCGCCGTGACGCGCGCGCCGGCGCGCTCGATGCCCGTCACCCGGCGCGGCAGGTACGTGGCGCCCTGGGCGATGGCCTTGCGCCGCAGCCCCTGGAGCATGCCATAGGCGTCCAGCCAGCCTTCGCCGCTCAGGCCCAGCGTCCCGCCCGCCAGGTCGTCCACGCGCAGCCAGGGAAACCGCGCCCGCAGGGCGGCGGCATCCAGCAGGGCGACGTCCGCCCCCTCACGCCGCTGCAGGGCGTGATTGTCGCGCAGCACGGGCAGGCCGGCGGGCGTGGCCAGGAACAGGTAGCCGCCCTCGTGGAACGCCGGATCGGGCCGCACGCCGTCCACGGCCAGGGCGTCGCCGAAGGCGCGCAGGAACTCCGTGCCGAAGCGCGACATGCGGATGTTTTCTTCGGTGGAGAACTGGTGGCGGATGGAGGCGGCCGACAGGGCGGTGGCGCAGCGCTGGTAGGTGGGATCGGGCTCGACCACGGCGACCGAGCCCCCGAAGCCGGGGTCCGCCGTCAGGAAATAGGCGGCGGCGCTGCCGACGGCGGCGCCCCCGGCGATCACGACATCGAACTGCGTCTGCGGCATCCTGCGGCGCTCCAATACCAGGCCGGCCCCACCAGGGGTCAGCCCCACCAGGCCGACCCTCTAACCGGCCCCCTATTCTGGAGACAATCCCGCCCCATTTCCCTAGGCATTTTCCCTAGACGCAAAAAATTTCCCATCGGAAACATGCGTGATATGCTGGCCCGGGAAACCCCTGAACGGTCAGGGATTTCACAGACATCGATCCCGGCGCGCCGTCCGGACGGCGCGCCCTGCCCGGAGCCCTCCCGCATGGCCACCTTCACGGATACCCACCAGGATCTTCTGCACGCTTTCGGCCTGGACGCCGACACGCTCCACACCGGCGGCCTGCCGGTCCGTTCCCCCATCGACGGCGCCCGCCTGGCGGACCTGCGCCCGCATGGCGCGGACGACGCCCGGCGCATGATCGCCCGGGCCCACGAGGCCTTCCTCGCCTGGCGCCAGGTGCCGGCGCCCCGGCGCGGCGAACTCGTGCGCCTGCTGGGCGAGGAACTGCGCGCCCACAAGCAGGCGCTGGGCCGCCTGGTGTCCCTGGAAGCCGGCAAGATCGTCGCCGAGGGCGAGGGCGAGGTCCAGGAAATGATCGACATCTGCGACTTCGCCGTCGGCCTGTCGCGGCAGCTGCACGGCCTGACCATCGCGTCCGAGCGGCCCGGCCACCGTATGATGGAGACCTGGCACCCGCTGGGTGTGGTGGGCGTGATTTCGGCCTTCAATTTCCCGGTGGCGGTCTGGTCCTGGAACGCCGCCCTGGCCCTGGTCTGCGGCGATCCGGTCGTCTGGAAGCCCTCGGAAAAGACGCCGCTCACGGCGCTCGCCTGCCAGGCCCTGTTCCGGCGCGCGCTGGCGCGCTTCGGCGATGCGCCCGAGGGCCTGCTGCACGTGCTGGTGGGCGCCCGCGAGCCGGGCGAGGCGCTGGTGGACGATCCCCGGGTGGCGCTGGTCTCGGCCACCGGATCCACGCGCATGGGCCGCGAGGTCGGGCCGCGCGTGGCGCAACGCTTCGGCCGCTGCCTGCTGGAACTGGGCGGCAACAACGCCCTCATCGTGGCCCCCTCGGCCGACCTGGACATGGCCGCGCGCGGCATCCTGTTCGGCGCCATCGGCACGGCCGGCCAGCGCTGCACCACCACGCGCCGCCTGATCGTCCACGAATCGGTCGCCGACGCCCTGCTGGCGCGGCTGAAAGCCGCCTACGCCAGCGCCACGGTGGGCGATCCGCTGGACCCGGGCACCCTGGTGGGCCCGCTGATCGACCGGGCCGCCTACGAGGCCATGCAGGCGGCGCTGGAACAGGCCCGCGCCCAGGGCGGCACGGTCACGGGCGGCGAACGCCTGCTGGCCGAACGCTACCCGGACGCCTGGTACGTCCGCCCCGCCCTGGCCGAGATGCCCGGCCAGACCGACGTGGTGCGCAGCGAGACCTTCGCCCCGATCCTGTACGTCCTGCGCTACCGCGACTTCGACGAGGCCCTGGCGCTGCACAACGACGTCCCGCAGGGCCTGTCCTCGGCGATCTTCACCACGGACCTGCGCGAGGCCGGGACCTTCCTCGGCGCCACGGGGTCGGACTGCGGCATCGCCAACGTCAACATCGGCACCTCGGGCGCCGAGATCGGCGGGGCCTTCGGCGGCGAGAAGGAAACCGGCGGCGGGCGCGAGTCCGGGTCCGACGCCTGGAAGGCCTACATGCGCCGCGCCACCAACACCGTCAACTATTCCCGAGACCTGCCCCTGGCGCAGGGCATCCGATTTGGATGAGTCAGGACATAGGTCAGTCCCTGCGGACTGACCTATGCCTGACGAATCGGAGCGGCCTGCAGGCCGCGACGTGGAAGACCCCCGCCTACCGCAGCAGGCGGGCGAGATCGACCGCCGTCCGGACGCCCATCTTCTCCAGGACGTGCGCGCGGTGCACCTCCACGGTGCGCATGCTGATGCCGAGGATGTCCGCGATCACCTTGTTCATCTTGCCCTCCAGGATCAGGTCCAGCACCTCGCGCTCGCGCGCCGACAGCGCGGCCAGGCGCCGGTCCACCTGGGCGCGGTCGCCCGCCTCGCGCGAGGCCTGCAGGGCCTCCTGCACGCGGTCCATCAGCTTGTTGTCGTTGAAGGGCTTCTCGAAGAAGTCGAAGGCGCCGCGCTTCAGACTGTCGACGGCCATCGGCACGTCGCCATGGCCGGTCAGGAAGATGACCGGCACGCGCCGGGTGTAGCCGCGCTCGGCGAGCGTGTCGAACAGCAGCGTGCCGCTCATGTCGGGCATGCGCACGTCCAGCAGCAGGCAGTCGCCGGCCGGATCGAACGGATCGTCCGCCTCCAGCGCGCGCAGGAAGGCGTCGGCGCTGCCGTAGCTCGCCGCGGGAATGGCGCGCGAGTACGCCAGCCAGCTCAGGGAGTCTCGGATGACTTCTTCGTCATCGACGATGTGCAGCATGGGTGTCCCTCGGGAAGTCCGCTTGGCGCCGGCCGGCCGGCCGCCTCCGCGGTTTCTTGTCATGAAAACATGGAAACATGGAAAGAAGGCCGCCGGCCGCTCCTGCGGCCGCCGACGGGTCTATTTTTCACCGGGAAGGGGTGTTTGCGCCAGCCCGCGTCCCGGCGCGCCGCCCGCCGGACGCCGGCACGGCCCGAAAACGCTCCGGCAGGCGATCCGGGACGCGGCCCCTCAGGCGGCCCCGCCCGCGTCCCGCACCGGCAGCGAGAAATGGAACACCGTGCCTCCCCCCGGATTGTCGCGATAGGCCAGCGTGCCGCCATGGAATTCGATCGTGGTGCGGCAGATCTTCAGGCCCATGCCCATCCCGTCGGCCTTGGTCGAGAAGAAGGGCGAGAACAGCCGCTCGCCAACCTCGGGCGCGATGCCGTGCCCCCGGTCGGCGACGCTGACGGCCACGCTGCCGCGGGCCTGCGGATCGACGCCCGCGCCGATGCGCAGCAGGCGGCGCGCCGGCTCCACGTCGCGCATGGCCTCGATGGCGTTGCGCGTGAGATTGAGCAGGACCTGTTCCAGCATGGCCGGATCGGCCAGCACCTGCGGCAGGCCGGGCTCGATCTCGGTCTGGATGGCGACGAAGTGCTGGCGGGCCTGCAGTTCGGCCAGCTGGATCACGTCCGCGATCAGCGCGGCCAGGTCGACCGGCTCGCGCTTGGGCTCGCGCCGCTTGACGAAGGTGTGGACGCTGCGGATGATGTGGCCGGCGCGCTGGATCTGCGCATGGGCCTTCTCCAGCGCCGTCCTGATCGGGCCGACTTCCTCCAGCCCGGCCAGCCGCGCATGGCTTTCCAGCAGATTGAGCGCGCCGGTGGTGTAGCTGGAAATCGCCGCGAGGGGCTGGTTCAGCTCGTGCGCCAGGGTCGAGGCGATTTCTCCCATGGTCGCCAGCCGCGCGCTGGCCTGCAGCTTCTCCTGCTGGCGGCGGTTCAGTTCCTCGAAGCGCCTGCGGTCGGAAATGTCCAGGATCGATCCCATCCAGCCCGTCTGCCGGCCGCTTTCGTCCAGCAGCGGCGATTCGTAGACCAGCACCGGGATGCGCTCGCCGTCGCTGCGCTGGAAGATCGTCTCGAATCCCTGCGAATTCCCGACCCCGGCCTTGCGCTCGGCCAGGCGGTGCTCGTATTCGTTCATCACTTCCGGCGCCCAGTACGGCATCGGCGGCATGCGTCCGACCAGTTCCTCGGCCGGCATCCCGACCATGCGGCAGAAGGCCGGGTTCACGTAGGTCATGCGGCCTTCCAGGTCGCGCGCGCGCAGGCCCGTGACCAGGGAATCCTCCATCGCCGCGCGGAAGGCCGCCTGCGCCCGCAGCGCGTCCTCGGCGGCCATGCGGCGGTTGATGTCGCGCCACAGCGCCGCCAGGCTCCAGATCAGGCCGAGCGAGAGCGCGATCACGGAACCCACCAGCAGATTGGGCAGCAGGTGCGGCGCGCTCTTGACGCTGTTGCTGCGCAGCGTGATGTCGGCGTAGGGCAGGTGCAGGTCGCGCGAATGCGTGTAGACGCCGCGCCCGGGCCCGCCGGCCGCGCGCAGCCCGAGCACGTTCTCGTGGCGGTCGATGAGCAGGATCTCGTTGTCCTGGGCGAACCACCAGGGCACCATCTGCTCCAGGATGCCGGCCACCGAATAGGTGGCCACCAGGCTGCCCAGGTAGCGGTCCCCCTGGAACAGCGGCACGTAGTAGTCCATCAGGACCGGCCGCTCCAGGCCGGGCGGCGGCGCGGGCTGGCCGTACTGCGGCGTGCGCGTGCCGCGCGCGCGTTCCAGGCCGGAGGGCGAAGGCGGCGGCAGCAGGGCGCCCGCGCCGCGGCCGCCGTCGCTGGCGACCTCGATGCGCCCGTCGGCGTCCAGCCGGGCGATGCGCATCAGTTCCGGATGGCTGCGGCCGAGGAAGTCCATGCGCGCGCGCAGGCGCTCGTCCGGCAGGCCGCCGGCCGCGATCTCGTTGGCCATGAGGCGCAGGTTGTCCTCGTTGCGGCCGAGCTGGAAACGGATCGTCTGTTCCAGCCAGAGCGTATCGGCGATCAGCTGCTCCTGGCGCTCGTCGGCCTCCATCTGGCGCGCCCGGCCCGGCAGCCACAGCAGGGACGCCAGGATCAGCAGCACGAACAGCATGGGCACCAGCCACAGCAGCACGCCGCGGCGGGTGAACGAGAGGCGGGTCGGACGGGCGTTCATGCGGGATGATCGGCGAGGATGTCCTGGGGGGCCGATTCGCGCGCGTCCCGCGGCGCGCGAGGCGGCCGGGACGAACCGGAATCCCAGTGTAGCCGAGGCGGCGCGGCGGCCGCGCCGCGCCGGCATTGTGGTTATCCACAGTTGATGCCCGCCCCGCGGCTGCAGACAATGGCTCGCGCACGGCGGTGGCGCGGATCCCACGCGGATTCCCCGCGCGCCTCCGCCCTCTTCTTCCGGATCGTCCCATGAAGCCGTTCTTCCTCCTGCTGGCCTGCGTCCTCACCTGGGCGTCCTTCCCCGCGCGCGCCCAGGAGCCGATCCTCATCCGGTTCAGCCACGTGGTGGCGCCGGACACGCCCAAGGGCAAGGCGGCGGAGCGGTTCAAGGAACTGGCCGAGCAGGCGACCGAGGGGCGGGTGCGCGTGCTCGTCCACCCGAACAGCGAGCTCTACCAGGACCGCGAGGAGCTGGAGGCGCTGCAGCTGGGCGCCGTGCAGATGCTGGCGCCCTCGCTGTCCAAGTTCAGTCCGCTGGGCGTGCGCGAATTCGAGGTGTTCGACCTGCCCTTCTTCTTTCCCGACAAGGACGCGCTGCACCGGGTCACCGAGGGGCCGGTCGGCAGGGAGCTGCTGCGCCGCCTGCAGCCCAAGGGGCTGATCGGCCTGGCCTTCTGGGACAACGGCTTCAAGGTCATGTCGGCGAACCGGCCCCTGCGCCTGCCGGCCGACTTCCAGGGCCTGCGCATGCGCATCCAGCCCTCGCGGGTGCTCGACGCGCAGATGCGGGCGCTCGGCGCCAGCCCCATGATCCTGCGGTTCGGCGAGGTCTACCACGCGCTGCGCTCGGGCGTGGTGGACGGCACCGAGAACCCGCCGTCCAATTTCTACACCCAGAGCATGCAGGACGTGCAATCCCACCTGACGGTGTCCCGCCACGGCTATCTCGGCTATGCGGTGGTGGTCAACCGGAAATTCTGGGAAGGCCTGCCTCCGGGGATCCGCTCGGCGCTGGAGGAAGCCATGCGCGAGGCCACGCGCTACGCCAACACGATCGCGCAGCAGGAAAACGACCGGGCGCTGCAGGCGGTGCGCGCATCCGGCAAGACCGAGATCCACATGCTGAGCGACGAGGAGCGCCGCCAGTGGCGTGACGCGCTGGCCGCGACGACCGCCGAAATGGAGGCGCGCATCGGCAAGGACCTGGTCGAGGAGATCCGCCGCGAGATCGGCCGCTGAGCCGGAGGCGATTGCGGATGTCCACAATTGCCCCGCCGGCGGCGGCCTGGGCATAATCGCCCCGGAGGCTCGCCCCGCAGAGCGCGGCCGCGATGGGTTCCAACGCAGTTCCCACACGAATCATTCCGGAGAGGAGTCAAGCACATGAAGATCAAGTCCATCGGTTTGCTCGCAGGCCTCGCGCTGGTCGCGAGTTCCGGCGCCTTCGCCCAGAAGTACCCCGACAAGACGATCACGATGATCGTCCCCTTCTCTGCGGGCGGGCCCACCGACACGGTCGCGCGGCTGATCGCCCAGTCCATGTCCAACGACCTCGGCCAGCAGATCATCGTCGAGAACGTGGGCGGGGCCGGCGGCACCATCGGCGCGGCGCGCGTCGCCAAGGCCGAGCCGGACGGCTACACCGTGCTGCTGCACCACATCGGCATGTCCACCGCGCCCAGCCTGTACCGCAAGCTGAGCTTCAATCCGCTCACCGACTTCGAGCCCGTGGGCCTGGTCACCGACGTGCCGATGACCCTCATCGCGCGCAGCGACTTCCCGGCGCAGAACTTCGGCGAGCTGGTCTCCTACATCAAGACCAACAAGGACAAGGTCTCCTACGCCAACGCCGGCCTGGGCGCCGCCTCGCACCTGTGCGGGATGCTGTTCATGAGCGCGCTGGACACCAACATGACCACCGTCCCGTACAAGGGCACCGGTCCCGCCATGAACGACATGCTGGGCGGCCAGGTGGACGTGATGTGCGACCAGACCACCAACACCACCAGCCAGATCAAGGCGGGCAAGGTCAAGGTCTACGCGGTCACCACCCCGACCCGCGTGCCGTCGCTGCCGGACGTGCCCACCACCAAGGAAGCCGGCCTGCCGAACTTCGAGGTCGCCGTCTGGCACGGCGTGTACGCGCCCAAGGGCACCCCGAAGGACGCGGTCGCGCGCCTGTCCAAGTCCCTGCAGGTCGCGCTCGCGGACCCGAACGTGGTGAAGCGCTTCGCCGAACTGGGCACCGAGCCCGTCGCCCAGGACCGCGCCACGCCCGAGGCGCTCGGCTCCCACCTGAAGGCCGAGATCGACAAGTGGGCGCCCGTCATCAAGGCCGCGGGCACGTTCGCCGACTGACGCGCCAGCCCCCGCCCCAGGGGCGGGCCGCCGGACGCGCCGCCGCGCGCCGGGCGGCCCGCCGCTCCCCTTCCGTCCGCAACGGCCCGGCTCCGCGGCGCCGGCCGTGCGCAAGGAGTTCATCGTGTTCCAATTCATCCGCCACCCCAAGGATTTCTGGTCCGGGGTCATGTTCATGTTCTTCGGCCTGGCGGCCGTGGTGATCGGACAGGACTACCCGATGGGCACGGCCGGCCGCATGGGCCCCGCCTACTTCCCCATCGTCCTGGGCGGACTGCTGTCCCTGATCGGCCTGGCCACCACCCTGCGCGCCCTCTGGCTGCGCGGCGAGGCGATCCAGCGCTTCTCCGTCCGCGACCTGGCCCTGATCCTGTTCGCGGTCTTCCTGTTCGGCCTGCTGGTGCGCAACGCGGGCATCGTGGCCGCCGTGGCCGCCCTGGTCATGGTCAGCGCCTACGCCAGCGACAAATTCCACTTCAGGGCCTCGCTCATCCTCTCGGTCGGGGCCATCTTGTTCTGCGTCCTGGTGTTCGTGAAAGCCCTGGGCCTGCCGCTGCCCGTGTTCGGCCCCTGGCTCGCCTGGCTCGGCCGGTAAGGAGAGACATCCATGGAACTGCTCGGCAATCTCGCCCTCGGCCTGGACGCCACCCTCACGGCCGCCAACCTCTTCTACTGCCTGGCCGGCGTCTTCCTCGGCACCGCGGTGGGCGTGCTGCCCGGCCTGGGGCCCATCGCCACCATCGCCATGCTGCTGCCGGCGACGTTCTCGCTGCCGCCGATCACCTCGCTGATCATGCTCGCGGGGATCTACTACGGCGCCTCCTACGGCGGCTCGACCACCGCCATCCTGGTGAACCTGCCGGGCGAGTCGTCCTCCGTGGTGACGGCCATCGACGGCTACCAGATGGCGCGCAAGGGGCAGGCCGGCAAGGCGCTGGCCATCGCCGCCATCGGTTCGTTCTTCGCCGGCACCGTGGCCACGCTGGTGCTGGCCATGTTCGCGCCGCCGCTGGCCGAATTGGCGCTGAAGTTCGGCCCCGCCGAATACTTCTCGCTGATGACGCTGGGCCTGGTGGCCGCCGTCGTGCTGGCGCGCGGCTCGCTGCTCAAGGCGATCGGCATGACGGTGCTGGGCCTGCTGCTGGGCCTGATCGGCACCGACGTGAATTCCGGCATGGCGCGCTATACGTTCGACCTGCCCGAACTCGCCGACGGGATCGATTTCGTCATCGTCGCCATGGGCATCTACGGCCTGGGCGAGATCATCCTCAACCTGGAAAACAAGGAAGCCCGCTCGCTGGTGATGAAGAAGGTGACCGGCCTGATGCCTTCCCTGGCCGACCTGAAGCGCTCGGTCGCCCCGATCCTGCGCGGCACCGGCATCGGCTGCGTCCTCGGCATCCTGCCGGGCGGCGGCACGATGCTGTCCTCCTTCGCCGCCTACTCGATCGAGAAGAAGCTGTCGAAGAACTCCGCCGAATTCGGCAGCGGGGCGATCGAGGGCGTGGCCGCGCCCGAATCGGCCAACAACGCCGGCGCCCAGACCTCGTTCATCCCGATGCTGACGCTGGGCATCCCGTCCAACCCCGTGATGGCGCTGATGATCGGCGCGCTGATCATCCAGGGCATCCAGCCCGGCCCGGCCGTGATGACCGAGCAGCCGGCGCTGTTCTGGGGCATCATCGTCTCGATGTGGATCGGCAACCTGTTCCTGATCGTGCTCAACCTGCCGATGATCGGCCTGTGGGCGCGCATGATCCTGGTGCCCTACCAGTACCTGTATCCGCTCATCCTGATGTTCTGCGCCATCGGCGTGTTCAGCCTGAAGAACAGCACCTTCGACATCTACCTGATGGGGCTGTTCGGCCTGTTCGGCTACCTCTGCGCCAAGCTCGAATGCGAGCCCGCGCCGCTGCTGCTGGGCTACATCCTCGGGCCGATGATGGAGGAATACCTGCGCCGCGCGCTGCTGCTGTCGCGCAGCGACCCGATGGTCTTCATCGAACGCCCCATCAGCGCGACCATGCTCGGGCTTTCCGCCATCGCCCTGCTCGTGGTCCTGAGCCCGGCGCTGCGCAGGAAGCGCGAGGACGTATTCGTGGAATGACCCTCCGGGCGGGCGCCCGCGCGGGGCGCCCGCCCCCGCCTCACTGCCAGCCCCAGCGGCGGACGTAGAAGCCCTTCATCGCCTGCACCAGGCCCATGTAGCCCAGCAGGATCAGGGGCAGCAGCGCGAAATACAGCGGCGGCAGGGCTTGCAGCCGCAGTTCCGGCGCGAGCGGTCCCATCGGCAGGAACACGCCCGCCGCCATGATGGCCGCCGTCATCGCCAGCAGCGGCCAGGCCGCCCGGCTCTGCACGAAAGGCACCTTGGGCGTGCGGATCATGTGCACGATCAGGGTCTGGGTCAGCAGGCCGACCACGAACCAGCCCGACTGGAACAAGGTCTGCCGCGCCGGCGTGTCCGCGCCGAACACGAACCACATCATGGCGAAGGTCAGGATGTCGAACACCGAGCTGATCGGACCGAAGAACAGCATGAAGCGGCCGATCTCGCCGGGCTGCCAGCGCTGCGGGCGGCGCAATTGCTCCTCGTCCACGCGGTCGAAGGGGATGGCCGACTGGGACACGTCGTACAGCAGGTTCTGCACCAGCAGGTGGATCGGCAGCATCGGCAGGAAGGGAATGAAGGCGCTTGCGACCAGCACCGAGAAGACGTTGCCGAAGTTCGAGCTGGCCGTCATCTTGATGTATTTCAGCATGTTGGCGAAGGTGCGGCGGCCCTCGACCACACCCTCCTCCAGGACCATCAGGCTCTTTTCCAGCAGGATGATGTCGGCCGCCTCGCGGGCGATGTCCACGGCCGTGTCCACCGAGATCCCGACGTCGGCCGCGCGCAGCGCGGGCGCGTCGTTGATGCCGTCGCCCAGGAAGCCGACGACGTGGCCGTTGGCCTTCAGCCGCCGCACGATGCGCTCCTTGTGCATGGGCGTGAGCTGGGCGAACACGTCGTGCGACTCCACGGCCCGCGCCAGCGCGGCGTCGTCCATGGCCTCCACGTCCCCGCCCAGCAGCACGCCGCGCGGGGCCAGGCCCACGTCGCTGCAGACCTTGGCCGCGACCCGCTCGTTGTCGCCGGTCAGCACCTTGACCGGCACGCCGTGCGCGGCCAGGGCCGCCAGGGCCTGGGGCACGGACTCCTTCGGCGGATCCAGGAAGGCGACGGTGCCCGCCAGCACCAGCCCTTGCTCGTCGGCCACGCCATAGGCTTCGCGCGCGGGCTCCGGCATCCGGTACGCCACCGCGACCACCAGCAGGCCTTCGTCGTTCAGCGCCGAGGCCACCGCCCGCACCCGTTCCAGCCGTTCGGGCGTCAGCGGCGTTTCCACCCCGTCGTGCAGCACCCGGTCGCAGGCCTTCAGGATCCCTTCCACGGCGCCCTTGGAGATCAGCAGGTGCCGGCCATCGGCGCCGGCCACCACCACCGACATGCGGCGGCGCTCGAAGTCGAAGGGAATCTCGTCGATCTTGCGGTACGACGCGGCCTGGCCGGGCGGCGCGCCGGTCTCCACCCGTTCCAGGACGGCCTCGTCCAGCGGATTCCTGAGCCCGGTCTGGTGGCGGCTGTTGAGCCAGGCCAGTTCCAGCACCCGGTCCGAGGCGGCGCCCCAGGCGTCCTCGTGCCGCGCCAGGACGATCCGGTCCTCGGTGAGCGTGCCCGTCTTGTCGGTGCACAGCACGTCCATGGCGCCGAGGTTCTGGATCGCGTCCAGGCGCTTGACCACGACCTTGCGGCGCGACAGCGCGACCGCCCCCTTGGCCAGGGTGGAGGTGGCGATCATGGGCAGCATCTCGGGCGTCAGCCCCACCGCGATGGACAGCGCGAACAGCAGGGCCTCGCCCCAGTCGCCCTTGGTGTAGCCGTTGATGAGCAGCACCAGCGGCGCCATCACCAGCATGAAGCGGATCAGCAGCCAGCTCACCTGGTTCACGCCCATCTGGAACGAGGTCGGCCCGCGGTCCACGGCCTGCACGCGGCCGGCCAGGGCGCCGAAGTACGTCCGGTCGCCGGTGGCGAGCACCACGGCCGTCGCCGAGCCGGACACCACGTTCGTGCCCATGAAGAGGATGTCGTCCAGTTCCAGGGGGTTGCGGGTCGACGCGCCGGCCTGTTCAGCGAACTTTTCCACCGGCAGGGATTCGCCCGTCATCGCGGCCTGCGCCACGAACAGGTCCTTGGCCGACAGCACCCGGCAATCGGCCGGGATCATGTCCCCCGCCGCCAGCCGCACGATGTCGCCCGGCACCAGCATCCGGACCGGCATTTCGACGTCGCGCCCCGGGTCCACCGCCAGCCGCACGCCGAAATAGGTCTCGGCATGGGGCGCGGCATCGGCCGAGGCCGGGCGCCGCGCGACGGTCGCGGTGTTGCCCACCAGCGCCTTCAGCGCATCGGCCGCCCGGCTGGAGCGGGCTTCCTGCCAGAAGCGCAGCAGCGTGGAAAACACCACCATCGTGCCGATCACGGTCACGGCCTCCAGGTCTCCGGTCCACCAGGAGATCGCGGCCAGCAGGGTCAGCAGCAGGTTGAAGGGATTGCGGTAGCAGTGCCACAGGTGCCGCCACCACGGCAGCGGCTTCTCGTGGCCGACCTCGTTGAAGCCGGTCCGCGCGCGGATCGCCTCGGCCTGCCGTTCGGTCAGGCCGTCGGCATGGCTGCCGAGCCGGGCGAGCAGCGCGTCGCGGTCGTCCAGGGCCGCTTCGGCAAGGGTGCGGGACAGCGTGTCCGGCGCTTCGCGGCCGACACCCGTGCGGACGACGGTATCCAGCATGATCCGCCGGCCGAAATGCCGGGTCATGCGGCGGGCGCGCAGAAAGCCCGCGAAGAGGTTCTTCAGGATGGTGATGTGCATTCTTGTTCTCCTTGGGCTCTCCCGGACGCGTCACCGCGCCGCATGCGGCCGTGCGGGTCCGGGAAATTCCTTTGACGCCACCACCCCGGAAAAATCAGGACGGTGGCTTGCGAGGCTGAGGGTCGGGGTTCATGGCATTCAGGACGTAGGGTTCTGATTTCGGAAAAACATGCGGGACGACCGCACGCACGCCGGCGCCGCCCGGACGCGCGGCGCCCGGGCGCATTCCATGGAACGCGGCCATCCGGCCCGGGACACACCGAGGCGGACGGAAGCGCTTGCGGGAAGCGGCGATACGGATTCAGGGGGATGAACCGGAGGCCTGGAAGGGCCGTCCGGACTGCCGCCCTGCCCTGCGGGCAAGGCGGCGAGAAGACTCGCGGTTACCTTGCCTGCGGGAAGTCGACCAGGAATCGACAACTGGGTAAGTCCACAGGAGGAACTCCGGAAAGTGAAGACGGCGGAATTTTAATGCGGGCCGGGGCGCGCGGGCAAGGAAAACTCGGACAGGAAAACTCAGTCCGACCCATGCACGAACCGCTCGAACAGGTCGGGCGCCCCCATCTGCCCGCCCTTGAGCATCACCTCCATGCCGTCCAGGGCGGGCGCGTCGCTGTGCAGCCGGCACAGGGCGACGCCCGGCGCGATCCGCCGCAGGTAGGACAGTCCCCAGGCGTCCAGGGCCTGCATCGCCAGGCTGGAGCTGTCCCCGCCCGCCACGCCCAGGCGCGCCGGCGGCGTTTCGCGCAACACCGCGTCCAGCAGCCGGCCGCCGGCGCGAGCCAGCCGATGGCTCTGGACGCCGGCCGTGCGCATGCCCCGCGCATTGCCGATCCAGGCGAGCACATGATCGCCGTCCCGCAGATGGGCGGCCAGTCGGCGGGCGATCCGGTCGCGGTAGGCGGGATCCTCGTCCGCCAGCCGCCGCGGGTCCAGACGGACCCGGCGATAGGATCCGGCGGCCGCCACCTGCCGCGCCGTCATGGGCGACAGGCTGCCCGCCAGCAGCAGGACCGGTCCTTGCGCCGGCGACACGCCATCGGCCGCCGCGTCCGCGCCCGCGCTCCACTGGGTGCTCAAGGCCTCGATCACGCTGCTGGGCCCGACCGCCAGCACGGGCTCGCGGCCGGCCAGTCCGGCCAGCGCCGCGCCGATCGGCGCCAGATCCCCGACCTGCGCCACATCGAACAGGACGGCCGCCGCGCCGGCCGCGCGCAGTGCGCCCAGGCGCTCGATCACGGCGGACGCGCCCGCGGCGCAGGTCCGATAGTCCAGCGATGCCACGCCCTCCAGGCCCAGGCGGGAGAAATGGCGCCGCAGGTCGGCCTCGTCCATGGGCGTGACCGGATGGCGGCTCATGGCGGGATGGCGGTCGATCCGGTAGACCTCGCCGTCCGCGGCCGCGAACAGCTGGGCGTACAGGCAATAGCGCCCCAGGCTGGGCTGGCCGCCCACGACGAGCACGGGACCGGCCCCGGGCGCCGCCGATCGCAGCGCCTCCACGGCCACGGCGATGTTGCCCGCCTGCGGCGCGCTGTCGAACGTGGAGCAGACCTTGTAATGGATCACGCCCGGCGCCAGTTCGCGGAAGAACGCCGCGACGGGAAGCAGGGCCGCCCGCATCGCCTCGGGCGCCAGGGCCCGCGTCGCCCCGGCGATCCCCAGGCAGTCGAGGGGGCCCACGCGCCGCAGCTGCGCGGGAGTCGGCACGCCGAAGAACAGCAGGGCGCGCAGGCCCGCGCGCGCGGCCGTGGCCAGCGCGTCGGTGGCGCCCGTGAAATCGTCGCCGTAGAACGCCAGGCGCGGCGCGGCCGCGCTCATCGGGAGCCGAAGAACGCCAGCGCCCGGGCCAGTTCCGGCGCCTGGCGGGCCTGCTCGGCCAGCGGCACGCTGGCACGGACCGCCGCCCAGGCCTGGCGGATGCTGGCCACCCCCGCGGCGGGCCCGTCCGGATGGGCCAGGATGCCGCCGCCCGCCATGAACAGCAGGTCGTCGCGGCCGATCGCCTCCCAGGTGGCCGGCACGGTGCCGGCCCACTGGCCGGACGAGAATGCCGGCATCACCGTATCGTCGCGCGCCGATCCCCGCGCCAGCGGCGTGTAGCAGTCGCGCGCCGCCTCGACGACTTCCGCGTCCGACTGGGAAAACTTGCCCCGCAGGCCATGGACGTGCATGTGGTCCACCCCCGCCAGGCGCCACAGCGTCTGGTAGGCCTGGAAGCCGATGCCCAGCAGCGGATGGCGCGACAGGGCGCCGAAACCGTTGCGATGGCCGTGCAGGGCCAGCGGCGTATGGCGGCGCAGGCTCTGGATGGCGGAATAGCCGCAGGCGTTCAGGCTGGCCATGACGCAGGAGCCGCCTTCCCGTTCGACCAAGTCGGCATGGCGCCGCATCGCATCGGTTTCGTCGGTGATGTTGAACGCCACCATGACCCGCTTGCCGGTGCGCTCGGCATGCGCGCGCACCACCCGCATGACGGCGGGAATGCGCTCGGCCAGCGGCGCATGCGCCGGGTCGGCGCAGACTTCGTCGTCCTTGATGAAATCCACGCCCGCCGCGCACAGGCGCCCCACCAGTTCGGCGGTCTGCCCGGCCGAGAGGCCGACGTTGGGCTTGATGATGGTGCCCACCAGCGCGCCCTCGGGCACCCCCGCGGCGCGGCGCGTGCCGGCGATGCCGGCGCGCGGAAAGTCGAAGCCGGCCCGATAGGCCGCCGGCACGCGCAGAGTCTCCAGGCGCAGGCCCGTGACTTCGCCCAGATCGTACAGATTGCCCGCCACGGTGCTGGCGAGCGTCGGCAGGTTGGCGCCGATGTTGGCCGTCGGAAACGAGATCTCGATGCGCGCCCGGCGCCACGGCCCCTGCACCCCCCGGCGCTCCAGGAAGGCATTGGACAGGCTCGGCCGGTCCGCTTCGTCGAGCGGCCGGACCGATTCCACCGTGGCGCGCGCCCGCGCGCGCAATTCGTCGGTCTCCCCGGCCACGCGGGTGAAGGTGCCGCAGGACTGCTCGCCGGCCATGACCTCCGCCACGGCGGCGGGATCCAGGGGCGTCTCGATCACGTAGCCGGCCAGGATGCGGTCTTCATTACAGCTCATGCTGCCCCCTTGGCGCTACGCGCCTTCCCCCCGAGGGGGAATTCGCGCTTGGGGCGGCCCGGCGCGCTCATGCCACCCCCAGATCGGGAAACGGGCGCACCGGGTCGCGGCCGTCCCACCCTTCCGCCGCCTCGCGGATCGTCTGGAACAGGCGGCCTTTCGGGCCCGCGACCTCCGACAGCTCGATCACGGTCCCCGGGTGGTATTCCGTGTCGAAATAGACGAAGCGCCCGCGTTCGCCGACCTCGCCGCTCATCTTCGGCTGGAAGCCCTGCGCCAGGAGGCGTTCGAGGTCGGCGTCGTACTCTTCCGTCCAGTAGGCCACGTGCTGCAGGCCGATGCGTCCGGCGCGCAGGAAGTCGCGGTACATCGACGGCACGTCGTTGCGCGTCTGGATCAGCTCCACCTGGACGAAGCCGGAATTGGCCAGGGCCACGGAATTGTGCGGCTCGTAGGCCTCGCCGCCATAGCGGTAGTTGGCGATGGGCACGCGCGGGTTGTAGTACCAGGGGCCGACGCCCAGCGTCTTGCTCCAGTATTCCATGGCCGCCTCGATGTCGGGCACCACGTAGCCCAGCTGGCGGATCTGGCCGAAGAACCGGCTCATAGACATGCTCCCAGAAAAGGAATCAGGAATCGAAAATCGGGAATCAAAAATCGGAAATCGGAAATCGGGAGGAATCAGGAATCGAGGAAGCCGATGGAGATCCACGGAATGGCCGCGACCAGGATCAGGCCGACGATCAGGGCGGACATGTATCCCCAGATCGGCCCGACCCCTTCCTCGGGGTCCACCTTCCCCACGGCGCAGGCGCCGTAATAGCCCACCCCGAACGGCGGCGCGAACAGCCCCACGCCCATCGCCAGGACCACGACCATGGCGTACTGCACCTCATGGATGCCCACCGCCCGCGCAATGGGAAACATCAGCGGGCCGAACAGCACGATGGCGGGAATGCCCTCCAGCACGCTGCCCAGCACGATGAACACCACCAGGGAAACCGCCATGAAGGTGTATTTCCCGCCCGGCAGCCCGGTCATGGCCTCCGCCAGGTCGTGGGCGAAGCCCGATTGCGTCAGCGCCCAGGCCATGCCCGTGGCGCAGCCGATGATGAAGAGGATCGCGCCCGAGAGGGTCGCGGTCTCGACCAGGATGGCGGGCAGGCGGGAGAAATCGAACTGGCGGTACAGCAGCAGCCCCGCCAGCACGGCATAGGCGATGCCGATGGTGGACACCTCCGTGGCCGTCGCCACGCCTTCGACCACCGCGGCGCGGATCACGAACGGCAGGGCCAGCGCCGGCAGCGCGACGAGGAAGGTCCGGCCGATCTGGCTGCGGGAAATCGGCGGCACATTGCTCAGATCCTCGTTCCGGTAGCGCCGCCGCACGATGACGCACAGGGCCAGGCCCAGCACCAGCCCCGGCAGCATGCCGCCCGTGAACAGCGCGGAAATCGACACGCCCGTGACCGAGCCGATGGTGATCAGCACGATGGACGGCGGGATGGTCTCGGTCTGCGCACCGGTGGTCGACAGCAGGGCGATCAGGTCGCCGGGCTTGGCGCCCCGCTTCTTCATCTCGGGCAGCAGCACCGGCGCGATCGCCGCCATGTCGGCCGTCTTGGACCCCGAGATCCCCGACACCAGGTACATGCCGCCGATCAGCACGTAGTTCAGGCCGCCGCGCACGTGGCCCAGCAGGCTGGCCAGGAACTGGACCATGGCGCGAGCCATGCCGGTCATCTCGATCAGCATGCCCAACAGCACGAACAGCGGCACCGCCAGCAGGATCAGGTGCGACATGCCCTCGTCCAGCCGGCCCGCCAGGACCACCATTGGCGTGCGCGTGGTCAGCGCCAGGAAGCCGAAGGTCGCCAGGGCGAAGGAAAACGCGATGGGCACGCCGGCAAAGACGCAGGCGCCGACCACCCCGGCAAAAAAGATCACCAGGTTGAGCTTGCCCAGCGGCATCAGCAGCGGCCCCATCAGCCAGAAGGCCAGCGCCAGCCCCACGGCCGCCAGCACCGCCGGCAGCACCTTGCCGGCCGGCCCGCAGCGCAGCAGCCGCACCACGCACACCGCCAGCATCAGCACGGTCCCCACCGGCAGGGCCGAGGCCCGCCAGGCGTTGCTGATCTCCATCGCCGGAGTCACGATGACGGCCTCTTCCGCCGCGTACTCCCAGGCCGGCATCAGGAGCAGCGCCAGGAACACCAGGGCGGCGGCCAGGGCGAAGGCGTCCAGGAACAGGCGCGTCCCGGGCGCGCAGCGCGATACCAGCGCGGTCATGCGCATGTGCGCGCCGCGCCGCAGCGCGATGACGGCGCCCAGCATCGACAGCCACAGGAACAGGATGGCCGCGAGCTCGTCGGACCAGACGATCGGCTCGTGAAAGACGTAGCGCGCCACGACGCCCGACAGCAGGACGCAGACTTCGGCCAGCACCAGCAGCATCGCCGGCCATTCGGAGACGATGCCCAGGGCGCGGTCCAGCCAGGCCAGCGCGCCGGCGCCGGCCGACGCCGCCTCCCTTCCAGGATCGCCCGCCTCCCAGGCGGCGGGGGCGTCGTGGCTCGCCATCATCAGGACACCTTGCCGACCGAGGATTCCAGCAGGCCCCAGGCCTCGTCGCCGAACTTCTGCTTCCACTCGGCGTAGAACCCGGCCTTGCGCAGCTGCTCGCGGAAGCTCTGCGCGTCGGCGGCGTTGAACTGCATGCCGCTGGCGCTCAGCTTGTCCTGCAGCGTGGTGTTGAGCCGGGCCAGGTCGGCGCGCTGCTGCAGGCCCGCCTCGTTGAAGGCGCGCGTGTAGATCGCCTTCAGGTCGTCGGGCAGGGCGCGCCAGGCGCGGCCGTTGATCACCAGATGGTAGCCATCCCAGCTGTGGTTGGTCAGCGAGCAGTATTTCTGCACCTCGTACAGCTTGGCGGTCTCCACGATGGCCAGGGGATTTTCCTGGGCATCGACGACCTTGGTCTGCAAGGCGGAATAGACCTCGCTGAACTGCAGGCTGGTCGGCGCGGCCGACAGCGCCTTGAACAGCGAAATGCCCATCGGGCTGACCGGCACCCGGATCTTCATGCCTTCCAGGTCGGCCGCGGTCGCCACCGGCCGCGTGCTGGTGGTGATCTGGCGGAATCCGTTGTCCCACATCTTTTCCAGCGTATGCAGGCCGACCTTGGCGAAGGCGGCCCGGATGCCGTTGCCCAGATCGCCATCGACGGTCTTCCAGACCTCCGCATCGTCGGCGAAGGCGAAGCCGATGGCCGTGATCGCGCTGATCGGCGCCAGGGTGGCGATCACCATGGTGCCGGCATTGAACATCTCGATCCCGCCGCTGCGGACCTGGGCCAGCATGTCGGTGTCCCCGCCCAGCTGGTTGTTGGGAAACACCTTGACCGCCATCCGCCCCTTGCTTTCCTCCGCGACGCGGGCGGCCGCCTCCAGCGCACGGATGTTCAGCGGATGGCTGGTGGGCAGGTTGTTGCCGAACTTGAACTCGTATTCGGGCGCGGCGGCGCGCACGAACCGGGGCAGTCCGATCATCGAGGCGGCCAGCGGCAGGCCCGCCAGCGTGCGCAGCGCGCCGCGGCGCGTGTAGGTCTTCCGGGATTGATTCATGTCTCCGTCTCCTGTGGGGTACCGCGTGCCGGCGTCGAGGCCGGCGATATCGAAAGTTGAAAGACATCCGGTCCGGCCGTCCGGCGCCGGTCGGGATCTCCTCGATGGATGTGAACGAGCCCTAGTTGCAGCGGGCGTGCAGGCCGCCGTCCACGAACAGCTCCACGCCGTTGATGTAGCGCGCCTCGTCCGAAGCCAGGAACACGGCCGCATGGGCCACGTCCCAGCCGTCGCCCATGCGGCCGGTGGGCGAAAGCCGGTTGCGCGCCGCCACCATGTCCTCCGCATCCGGGTAGAACCCGGCGATCTGCTGGTAGATGTGCGGCGTGTCCATGACGCCGGGCAGGATGCAGTTGGCCCGGATGCCCTTGGCCGCGTACTGCAGGGCCACGCTCTGGGTCAGCGAATTGACCGCCCCCTTGGAGGCCGCATAGGCGCAATAGGCATAGCCGGCCCAGCGGACCCCGCCCAGGGCGCCGATATTGACGATGGCGCCGCGGCCGCGCGCCTCCATGTGCGGCAGCACCGCCTTGCAGGTCAGGAACATGCTCTTGACGTTGACCGCCATCACCCGGTCCCAGACGTCCTCGCCGGTTTCGACCGGCCCGCCCCGGGAGGTGATGCCGACATTGTTGTGCAGCACGTCGATCCGGCCGTAGCGCGCCAGCGCCTGGTCCACCAC
Source organism: Castellaniella defragrans (assembly GCF_014203015.1). Taxonomy (GTDB): domain Bacteria; phylum Pseudomonadota; class Gammaproteobacteria; order Burkholderiales; family Burkholderiaceae_B; genus Castellaniella; species Castellaniella defragrans. Next base: position 129,151 of record NZ_JACHIB010000009.1, on the reverse strand, counting down.
CGAGCGGATCTGGTCCAGGTCGATCACGTCGGCCTGCAGGTCCAGGGCGTCGCCGCCTTCGGCCCGGATCAGCTCGCAGGTCGATTGCGCCGCCTGCGGATCGCGGTCGACGGCCACGACCCGCGCCCCCGCCCGCGCATAGGCGACGGCCGCCGCCTTGCCGTTGCCCCAGCCTTCGCCCACCGATCCCGCGCCGAACACCAGCGCCACCCGGTCCGCCAGCCTGCCTCGAGTTTCCATCCTGCTTTCCTTGTCTGCCTCGTCTCGCGTCCCGGTGTCGTCCCGGGACTGTTGTGGTTAGGATAGGGGCGCCGCGGCCAAAACGGGAAGCCGGTTTCTTGATGTGTTTTGAGGTGCTCATCGCGGATCGCGGTATTCTGTTCCGGGGCGGCATCGGTGCAACACCGGTACGGTATCGGTGCTGCGCCGGTGCCGTCCCGCCCGCGGGCCGCCGCGTCCGCGGGCGCATCGATCGACAGGAGCCGCCCCATGCCCTCTTCCCTGCCCACCCTGCTGGACGTCGCCCGGCTGGCCGGCGTTTCCCCGGCCACGGTGGACCGCGTCCTGCATCGGCGGCCGGGCGTGCGGCACGCCACCCTGCAGCGCGTCATGAAAGCCGCCGCCGAGCTGGAATACCTGCCGCAGGCGCAGCTGTACGCCGCCATGGCGCCGCCGCCCATGCGCCTGCTGTTCATCCTGCCGGACCGCAGCAGCCGGTTCCTGCAGATGCTCGGGGAATGGGTGCGGCACTCCCAGGAGCACTGGGCGCCCTTCAACGTCGGCTGCCGCGTCGCGCCGGTGGACAGCTTCGATCCCGACGCCCTGGCCCGCATCCTGCGGCGGCGCGGCCGGCAGAGCGACGGCGTGGCCTTCATCGCCCTGGAGGATCCCAAGGTGCGGGACGCCGTGGCCGAGCTGGCCGAACGCGGCATCCCCAGCGTGACGCTGGTGTCGGACCTGACGCACTCGCGCCGCGCCGCCTACGTCGGCCTCGACAACCGGGCGGCCGGGCGCACGGCCGCGCACCTGATCGCCCGCTTCGTCGGGCCGTCGCGGCCCGCCAGGATCGCCCTGATCGCCGGCTCGCTCAGCTACCGCGCGCACGAAGAGCGCGAGGCCGGCTTCCTGAGCCTGTTCGCCGAACAGTACCCGCACATGCGCGTGCTCGGCCTGCGGGAAGGCTACGACGACACGCGGGCCAACTACCGCCAGACCGCCGCCCTGCTGAAGGAGCACCCGGACCTGGCCGCCATCTACAACATCGGCGGCGGCGCGGAAGGCATCGGCCAGGCGCTGAAGGAAGGCGGCCGGCAGCACGACATCGTCTTCATCGGCCACGGCCTGACGCCCGACACCCGCGCCCTGCTGATCGACGGCAGCATGGATGCCGTCATCAACCAGACGCCGCTGACCACCCTGCTCAACAGCATCCGCATCTTCACCAACCTGCGCGAGCACCGCAGCGTGCTGTCCGGCGTCGAAGCCACGCGCATGGACGTGATCTTCCGGGAAAATCTGCCGTAGTATCTGTCCAGTTCCCGCGCACCCGAACGGAGCCTCCCTTGTCCATCAGCCCGATCACCAACGAACTCCTGCACGCCCTGTTTCTTATCGCCATCGCCGCCGAGGCCATGACCGCCGCGCTCGCGGCCGGGCGGCGCGAAATGGACTGGCTGGGCGTGTGCCTGCTGGGCTGCATCACCGCGCTGGGCGGCGGCTCGGTGCGCGATCTGCTGCTGGACCACCACCCCCTGTCCTGGATCGCTCACCCGTCCTACCTGCTGATCACCGGCGGCGCGGCCCTGGTCACCATCGCGCTGGCCCGCTTCATCCATCCGCTGCGGCACCTGTTCCTGTTCCTCGACGCCGTCGGTCTGGTGGTCTTCACCGTGATCGGCTGCGACATCGCCCTGGGCCTGGGCCTGCCCTGGAGCATCGCCATCGTCTCGGGCATGATCACCGGCTGCGTGGGCGGCGTGCTGCGCGACGTGCTGTGCAACGAAGTCCCGCTGCTGTTCCGCGCCGAGCTCTACGCCACGGTGTCCATCGTCGCGGGCGCCCTGTACGTCGGCGGCCTGGCGCTCGACCTGCACCAGGAGACCGTCACCGCCGGCGCGCTGGCGGTCGGCCTGGCGCTGCGGCTGCTGGCCCTGCGCTTCGGCTGGAGCATGCCCAAATTCGTCTACACGCGCGACCTGCATTGACGCGGGGCGCGCCGGGCGCCAGTACCGCCCCCCGGTGCGCCGCGCAGTCCGCAGCGCGCGGCCGGCGTCGCGCATCGGGTGCCGACCCGGGCGGCGCGGGATGTGACGGCGCCCGATGCGCCGGAGCGGCGTTTGCGCGACAATCATTCCTTGTCCGCCCTTCCCGTCCCTGGGGATCCCCATGTTTCTGCACACCCTGCTGCTCGTCATGACGATCCACGCCGTGGCCCTGGTCTCGCCCGGCCCCGACTTCGCCGTCGTCACCCGCCTGTCCATCGTCTCGGGCCGGCGCGCCGGCCTGTGGGCGGCGGCGGGGGTCGCCAGCGCCATCGGCGTCTACACCCTGGTCAGCCTGCTGGGCCTGACCCTGGTGCTGGCCGCCCTGCCGGGCCTGTCGCGCGCCCTGTCCATCGCCGGCGCGCTCTACCTCATGTGGCTGGGCATCCAGTGCCTGCGCTCCAAGGGCCACATGCCCGAGTCGGGCTCCGCCGCCCTGGGCGGACGGCGCGCCTACGTGACCGGCTTCTTCACCAACCTGCTCAACCCCAAGGCCATGCTGTATTTCGGCTCCATCCTGTCCCAGGCGGTCACGCCGGACCTGGGCGGAGCCCACCTGGCCGTGGTCTGGACCGTGCTGGTGGCCGAATCCCTGCTGTGGTTCGCCCTGGTCGCCACCCTGTTCTCGGCCCCGCGCATGCTGCAATGGCTGCGCACCCGCCTGCGCTGGTTCGACCGCGCCATCGGCGTGGTGCTGCTGGGCCTGGCGGCCAAGGTCGGCAGTTCGGGGATGTAGCGCGCGCGGCGCCGGCGCGCCGGCGCCGGACGCCCTGCCTTGGGCGGGCGCCGCGGCGGGGCTGGTCCGTGCCGCGCCGCTGGCCCGGTCCGCGCCGCCTCAGGTCACCCTGCCGTCCCGGCCCGCTTCCATGGCGGCCGGGCAGCCGCTGTGAAAGCGGAATTCCGCGTCCGGCGACTCGATCAGCTCCTGTTCCACCGCGCGGATCCGAAGCACCGCGCGCTCCACGTCGCGCGCCTCGCCGAAGCGGCGGGCGAACCGCAGATAGCCCTGGTAGTGGCGACTTTCCGATTGCAGCAGCCCGGCGTAGAACGCGGCCAGTCCCTCGTCCAGGTGCGGCACCAGCGCGGCGAAGCGCTCGCAGGAGCGGGCCTCGATGAAGGCCCCGACGATCAGCGTATCGATCAGTTTCGCCGGCTCGTGCGTACGCACCGCCGCCCGCAGGCCCGACGCATAGCGGCTGGCCGTCAGCGGCCGCAGCGCGATGCCGCGCCGCTTCAGGATGCGCAGCACCTGCTCGTGGTGCACCAGTTCTTCGCGGGCCAGCTTCGACAGCGCCGCCGACAGCTCGGCGTCCTGGCCGTAGCGCGCGATCAGGCTCATCGCGGTCGCGGCCGCCTTCAGCTCGCAGTTGCGGTGGTCCAGCAGCAGCACATCCTGCTGCGCCAGGGCGGCCTCGACCCAGGCGGCGGGCGTGGGGCACGGCAGGAATTCAATCAGATCGGCGGGCAGTTCGGGCAGGTTCATCCGGGACTCGGGATTCAACGGTCGGTGGAGGATCCGGGGCGAGGCGCCCCGCTCGCCACAGGCGACGGCGCGGGTCCGGGCATGAAGCGCCAGGCGATCAGCCACCCCAGCGCCTGCACCGCGCACAGCGTGGCCACGGTGCCGGGCCAGCCCCCCAGGGTATAGGCGACGCCGCAGCTCCAGGCGCCCGCGAAGCCGCCGCAGTAATACGCCCCGTAGTACAGGCCGCTGGCCAGCGAGCGGCCGCTGGTGACCCGGTGGGCGATGAAGCTCATCGTCGCCGACTGCGTCACGAACACCCCGCAGGCCGTCACGGCCAGCGCAGCCACGATGGCCCAGACCGGCGCCGCCAGCGAGCCCAGCACGCCCAGCGCCGACACGGCCACCGCCGCCAGCACCGTGCGCCGCGAGCCGATGCGCGGGATCACCTGCCCCGCCAGCGGCGTGATCACCACCCCCAGCAGATAGACGCTGAAGATGTTGGCCAGGTCGCCCGGGCTGAAACGATAAGGCGCCGCCGCCAGGTGCAGGTTGACGAAGGTGAACAGCCCGACCAGCGCGAACAGTACCGTGAAGCCCAGCGCGCACGCCACCTGCAGCGCGGGATTGCGCAGCAGCCGGCCCAGCGACGCCAGGTTGTCGGCGATCCGGACATTGGCCACGAAATGGCGCGAAGGCGGCAGGCCGCGCCACACCAGCCAGGCGCCCACCAGATTGATCGCCGTCATCGCCCCGAACGCCGTGCGCCAGGCCATGAACTCGGTCAGGTGCCCCATCAGGAAACGCCCCAGGAAACCGCCCAGCACCGAACCGGTGACGTATCCGGTGACCAGCCGCACCATCGCGGCGCCGCGGAACTCCTCGCCGATGTAGGCGATCGCCACCACCGACACGCCCGGCACCGCCAGCCCCTGCAGGAAGCGCAGCACCAGCAATCCGTGCACGGACTGCACCTGCGTCATCAGCGCCGTGGGCACGGCCAGCGCGAACACCGACACCGTGATCAGCCATTTGCGCCCCAAGGCGTCGGACAGCATGCCGATGAAGGGCGAGATCAGCGCCACCGCCAGCACCGTCATCCCCACGGCATTGCCGATCTCGACCACCGTGGCGTTCAGGTCCCGCTGCAATTCGGGCAGGATCGACTGCACCGAGTACACCTGGATGAAGGCGAACACGCCCACCAGCGCCACGGTCAGCAGCAGGGGCACGGTGAGGCGATAGTGGTCGTCGGCGTCGGGGGATGGAGAGGCGGGCATGGAGAAAGGGCCTGGGAATGCGGGCGCGGGTTCGTTCGCCCGCAGCCCTTGGACCGTTAGATTAACAGTTGGCGCGGCCCGATCGCTGACGACACCCTGACGCCCGCGGCCCGGGGTAAGCTCATGCTCGACATCCCGCAACCACCCCGCCCCGCCCGGACCGACATGCCATGCTGACCATTCTCGGAAAACGCGCCTCCATCAATGTCCGCAAGGTCATGTGGACCTGCGACGAACTCGGCCTGGACTGGCGGCAGGAAGACTGGGGCGCGGGGTTCCGCGATACCCATGTCGATGAATTCAGGGCGCTCAACCCCAACGCGATGGTGCCGGTGCTGCTCGACGGGGATTTCGTGCTCTGGGAATCGAACAGCATCATCCGCTATCTCGCCAACCGCCAGGGCGACGAGGCCCTGTACCCGCGCGAGGCCCGGGCGCGCGCCCGGGTGGACCAATGGCTGGACTGGCAGGCGTCCGACCTGAACCGGTCCTGGAGCTATGCGTTCATGGCGCTGGGCCGGCGATCGCCCAGCCATACGGATGCCGATCAGGTCGAGGCATCCCTGCAAGCCTGGACCGGCTTCATGAAAATCCTGGACGGCCGCCTGGCCGAGACTGGAGCCTTCGTGGCCGGCACCGATTTCAGCCTGGCCGACATCGCCATCGGCCTGTCCGTGAACCGCTGGTTCGAGACGCCCTTCGACCATCCTTCGCTGCCGGCGGTCGAGGCGTACTGCCGGCGGCTGGGGGAGCGGCCCGGGTTCAGGGAACATGGGGGGAATGGGGTGGCTTGAGGGGAGGCATGGTCACTGCGGTTCATGATGTGCCTCAATCGATCACGCCCAAGAACTCTCCGACCACACGATAACGATGTTCGTCGTCGCTGCTGATCTCGAGCGTCGCCATGTTGGGATTGTATGAGCGGGGTTTCAAGAGAATTCTCTGGTGCTGCCATCCATCTTCGGTGTCAATCTTGAGGCTCTGATATTCCTTGACGGTATATCGTGAACCTGAATCATCATCCTGGACCTCGGCGCACTCGACCAGCACGATCTTTCCGTTCCGGCTGCCGCCAGGGTTCAGACGGAAAAGGCAGATGGCACCGTTCGGAATGATCTTGTTCATCGACTCTCCGACCACCCGACAGGCGAAAATATCTCTTCCCACCGGCAAGCCCTGCGGCACGGCGACCCAGTTTTCATGCTCGACATGCTGAAGCCCGCTGAAACCGCCTGCGGCGGCCTGCAAGTCGTAGAGAGGAACCGCATTGACGTAAGGTTCCAGCTTTTCTGCCGGCCTGGCCAGCGGGATGACGTTGGTCTCGTAGGTGGCTATGTACCGCTTCAGGTAGTTGCGCAGGCCTTCATCGCAAGCGTAGACGAAGGTTCCCTTGATGCCCCGCAGCATGATGGTTTTATAGATATTGAGGATGTACCGCTTCAGCTCATCCGGGTCATGTATGGTTTGCTTGCCGGTGCGGTCATGGTAGTTGCCTTTGTCGATGACGATCTGGTTCCGCTGCGCGTCATAGCGGATTTCGTGGCCGAAGATGACGCCCGCATAGTTCAGGTCATAGCCTTGGGTGGTATGGATGCAGCCAACCTCGTGCTCGGCTCCTGGGGTGTTGATCCAGTCGATGTTGGTGCGGTTCCAGCGCAGTCGGACATCCGCGATCTCGATATCGTATGCGCTCGGATTTTTTCTCGACACCCACGGCCAGGCATAGCCGGCAATGAGGCGTGCAAGGCCGTGGGTTTGATTCCGCCGGTCGATCTCCCGCACCATGTCCGATATGCCATCGAACGCCAGGAACTCATATTTCTTTGAATGGAATTTCCCGGTACCGGTCAGGCGCAGGTTCAGAAGGTCGTCGAGGAATTTCACATAGTGCCGTCCCCCCTGGACCCGGAACTGGGAAACCAGCATCATGACCCTCGAGCCGGGCGACGATTTGATGGCCTGGAAATCGCTGGCGTTGGCATCGGACGGCTTGATGGTCTGGTCCGCGTCGTAGAAAAAGACAGCCTTTTTCGACTGTCGGGTGACCCAGTCGACCTCGCTGCACGTGTGCTTGTCCAGTCCCAAGGTTGCGCAGACCCTGTCGAAGGCGCCGTAGTAAGACCCCAGATTGACCCGTTTGCGCAGCCGGTGCGATTCATCGACCAGCACGACATCGTAGGGCTGCCGTGCCAGTTCTGAAGGGCTGATGACCATGTCCGGGTGCAGGCCGACGATGTGTCCGAATGCCTTTTTCAGGGTCTCCCGGAAGGATGCCATCGGCACGACCAGGGCCATGCGCGGCTGGGAGCAAAGAGTCTTGAACTGCGCCAGCAGTTCCCGCAGCTCGGTTTCCTCTTCGGAAAACTCACGCAGATCCAGTCCGGTATCGTCGGTGTGGATCAGCTTGAACAGAAATATGGCCAGAACGGACTTTCCGGTGCCTGCGCCGCCTTCCACCACCAGGTTCTTCAGTCCCGGATCCAGCAGCGCCCGCATGATTTCAATCAAGCTCTGGCGCTGGTCGGATGACAGGGATTTGTAGGGCGAATACTTGAAGACATCGGAGTTGTCGATGGCCTCCAAAGAACGCGAGGCAACGCCTTGTGTCCGCAGCTTGTCCCAGGTCTCCCGAAAGATCGCCGAATAAAGTTCATCCTTCTGGAAGTAGTTATGATCGACCAGACCCAGGTTGCCGTTCAGCAGCCTGAAGCAGCCGTCGGCCGCCATATATTTGATCAACGAGGATTCGATGTCAAGCGTTGCGGATTTATTGAAGCGCTCGCTGCTGATGAGGTGCACCGTGGTCAGCTGTTTCTTGCACGGGTGCTTGAGGTGGGTATTCAGCCGGGTGAGCGTGTCGGTGGTTTCACCGACATAGGCATTGCTCGTGGCACCGTCGCTGAGGATGTAGACCAGCGGCCAATGACCGGCGGCGTAAGCATTGGCCTGTATGCCTGCCAGGGCTTCTGTTGAAAACCCGTATCGGTTGACTTCAACAAGGTCCGGCTGACTCATAGTTCGTTGTATTTCTTTGCGCTGCCCCGGGCTTTGTCGACCGGGTATTTTTCCTCGTTTCGTTCGATTTTATCCAGGACGATTTGCTGGATGTCAAAGCCGTAGGCATCCGACAGAAGCAGCGCGTAGGCCAGCACGTCCGCCAGTTCCTCCCTGACCTTCTCGGGATCGGCATCTTCGGGTGCCTTCCAGAGAAAGGCCTCCAGCAGCTCGCTGGCTTCAATGCTCAGGGCCACTGCCAGGTCCTTGGGGTTATGAAACTGCTTCCAGTCGCGATCATCGCGAAACTGGCGCAACCTTTTTAATATCTGGTCCATTTCCTTAGCCTTCTGCCGGAACAACGTATTCTAAAGAACGATAGCGTGATACAAGACGTGCCCAGACAGCGGCCTATCCGGGAAGAGAAAGCCGGACGTCGAGCAAGCAGCTGGGGTGACAAAGCCTGTGCATTCGGTAACCACCCGAAGCATCCGAGGCGCGCATAACTACTTCTGCAGTAAGTCTATGTCCCCCAAAAATTCCGACGCCGGTTTCGCTGCTGAGACATGTAATTGGTCGCGGGCACGGGTGCAAGCCACATACAGTAACTGGCGCTCGGTGTTGTAGATTTCGGTCAACTCGGCCTCGTCAGCAGCAGTGTCAATGCGTACCTGAGAAGGAATGATTTCGTCATCGCAGGCCATCACTGCAACCACGCGGAATTCCATCCCCTTGGCCAGATGCATGGTGATGATACTGACGAAGCCCTCTTCCGTTGCCATGTCCCTGCCGAGTACGCGCCCCTGCAAGCCTGCGGCCTTGACTGCCGCCTGTGCGCGTGATAGCTCGCTTTCTGATCGAACGAAGACTCCAATTTCCTGCGGCAGTACACCGCTGGTACTGCATTGCTGCAGCCACACGCCGACTGCTTGGCACTCCGCCTCGGCATCGGCGTAGCTACGGATGGTCGGCTCTGGCCCATTGAATACGGAAATCGTGCCCTTGCGGCTTTCGACATTACCGTCCATATCGGATACCTCGGGGCCGAGAAGCCGGTCGGCCTGCGAGCGAATCTGATGCGAGGTGCGGTAATTGATATTGAGCGTGCGCGAGCGGCCACGCACATCTACCCCCAGAGCTTTCCACGAGAACGGAGACTGGAAAATGCGCTGGCCAAGATCGCCGGCAAAGAACAGGGCATTGGCGCGGTCGCCAGCGATCGCCGCAAGGAAGCGCAATTGCTGCACACCGATGTCCTGTGCCTCGTCCACCACGATGTAATCGAATACCGGATGCTTGCGCTTGGACATCGCCTCAGCCAGCTTGGCAAACATCTCGGACGCAGTGATCTTGCCGGCCTGCTTCAATTGCTTCTTCACCTCGGCGAATACCTGCCAATACAAAGCGCGCTGCGCCTCCGGCAGGCGCGTCTTGCGCCCCAGACGCTTGGCATCGCGGTAAGCCTCCCAGCTTTCCACTTGCCAGGTGTCCACCACGCCTTCCCATTCGGACAGCAAAAACGCGACGTTGGCTTTCAGGCCATCCACCTGCGTGGCAGTCGCCTTCAGCAGCGTGGAAATTTCATCACGGCTGGCAAATACCGGTTTACCGAATTCCGCCGCATACAAGCGGATGCCGAGAGCATCCATGGCGGCCACGTCGATACGTTCACCGAGCTTGGGAGTGTTCCAGATCAGCCGATACAAATTGCCGCACAAGGCATTGGCCAATGTGTCCGAAAACGTGGAAAGCAGAACGCGCGCATCTTCGTCCTGGTGCGCCAGATGTACAGCCCGGTGCAAGGCAACCACGGTCTTGCCCGTGCCCGCCGAGCCAGACACACGCGCCGCTCCGTTGTAATGACGTTCGACCAGCTGACGCTGCGCCGGATGGAGGAACACCGTCCACTTGTCCCACGGGTATTCCAGGGCGCGGGCCAACTCGTCCATATCGGACATGATGCGGAAACGGCGTTGCGCGTCCGGGTGCTGGAATGGGTCCGCCCCCTTGGTTGCCACTTCCGGCAACGCCGGCGTACCGCCGGTCGCCAGTTCAAGCAGGGCTTCGGCCGCCTCACCGGGCAGGTGGTCGGCCAGTTCCAGCAGCGAATCCTCGTCGGCAGCCTTCACGTCGGCCAGCCACTCCTGCGGCACACCATAGGCCAGCAGTTGGGCGTCGCCATATTTTGCGAACGGTTTCGGCTTCTGCTGCGTGGCCGGCCTGCTGTCCTCGACATACTTCGGAACGAGGATCTCCTCGACACGCTCGCGGACCTCGACAAGCTGAGCCGCGCCGGTGGTCGGGTGCACTTCCAGCTTGCGCCGCTCGGCCCATTGATAGGCCTTGTCGTGGTGATCGACGTAGCAGAGCAGCAGACTGCCAGCGGTCTTGTGGACGATCAGGCGAATGTCGCGGCTGACACGCACCGACCAAAAGTTCGGGTCTTTGGCTCTGTCGAGCTTGTGAAAGCTCATGCCGTTGCCGGCAGGATCCATCTGCAAATCGAAGGCAGTGGTCTTCGCGGACTTTTGTTCATCGCCGGTCAGGCGGGCCAGGCTGGTGGTAAAGGTGTCTGCAATGCGGAATTCCATCAGTTCCTCTCAACGATGGCAATTACGCTACGCGATACTGACTACCGCGATCCACCGCGAACTTCTTCAGCTTCTTCGCCAACTTCCGGCATTCCTTTTCGGTGAACGCGCCGAAATTAATGATCGCGTGCGCTGGGTTCCCGGCGACAGGATCCGGCTGGTGGGTCAAACCAATCGATACGGTCTCCGCGCCACTGACAGCCCACACGCCAACGGATTCCAGACCGAGCTCCACGGTGTAGTGCTGATGCGATGCCTCCGCAGTAGTCTGATTGCCATCGTAAACGGACAGTTTTCCGTCATCCTTCGGGAAAGGAAAGAAAGCTTGGCTGGAAACCTCGCCATCGGGAAAGAAATTCGGATGCACCTGGCGCAGCAGCAAAATCTGTTCGTTCATGCCTGTTGCACCTTGATATTTTCATTCAAGAACGCGAACAGGGACTGCCAGCCAGCAGCATCGAGATTGAAGTCTCTCTCCACGTCCTCATCATTGGCTCCGAACGCATGGTAACTGGCTTGCAAATTGGTCAAATCGATGTCCAGCGATGGGTCGCCTTCGACTTTCCATTCGAGCAAAAGATTGCCATCTTGCTTTGAAACAATCAGGGGTATGGGTAATTTATCCGGGTAATCAGCGATCAGTTTCTCAGAAACACGAGACAGCCTGTCGGCATTGGGCGCCAGCCCACCACCCTCGAACCAGCCATTTTCGAGCTGGGAGATTTCGTCGAACCGCGCCGAGATGGCGTAGTTTTTGGTGACTTCCAGCGACTCGATGGATATTACTTTTTGAAGGCGTTCGTAAGAGTCATAGGCACCTACACCCGCTACGCTAATCTGATGACGCTCACGCCCCCCATAGGTGCGAGCCGTGTTATGAAACGAATCCGACATAGGAATAACAACGGCCGGGCTGTTGTCTGCCGGCTTCAGGCGAAACGAAGATTTGGCGAAATCTACTTCTTCAATGTAACCATTGAGCGAAATTTCTCGTTCATAGACCTGATCAGCGGCCAATACCAGTTGCTTGCGTTTGTCCTGTGTCAAACGGGCCGGATTGCCGCTTTGAAGCGGCAACTCCAAAGCCTCATCGGCACGCAAAGAACGGCCGAACTGATTGAAGTATCCCAACAGCTCTTTCGGAAATGCTTCTGGCAATGCAGTAATCGGCGCTGCGATGCATTCGGCCACCAAGTCGCGGGCACGCTCGAAATAATCTCTCTCGCCGCCTTGCAGAGCAAGCGCGCCAGCCATGACCAGCGCCAGCATGGGCTTGGTACTACCTTCATCGATGCGCTCAATGTCCAGGCGGAAACCGGCTTCAAACCCCTTGGGCACGCGCTGCCTCCCTGGGTGCTCCTGCAAATACAGATGCTTGGCCAGCTCGACAATCAGGCGTTCATAAGCAGCAAGGTCACGAGCCACGTCGACGGGTAACGTATGCTCGTCAAAGCGTGCGCCAGTGAACTTGGGTTGGGAGAAGTCGATTTTCATATGCCCTCGTTCTCCTAGCTTACCCTGAAAACCTTCATCACTTCATCCCCGAGATGATTGATGACCTTCACAGCGAACCGCCCGGTGCTGGGTTTCGGGAATGGGCGTGAGGTATCGCTGTTGAGTGTTGCCCAGGCGTCGGGGTCAATTTCGGCCTTGAGGGTGATCTTCAGCGCCTTGTACGGATCGCTCGCACCAAGGAAGTAGGCATGGCGGACGAAGAAGGATTCCTCGTTGTAGTCGGTGTCCAGGAACCAGCAGGCGATGCCGTCTGCGCCGTCGCTGCGCACTTCGCCGGTGCTGGGGTGAAACACGTCCACGCCGTTGATCTTGACCACCAGTTGTCCGTCCGCGGGCACCTCGATGACGTCGCGCTTGCCGTCGTAGCGGCGGATGCTGCGGCCCTGGGTGTCCAGCACATCTACATCCGGTTCGCCGAAGATCACGAACAGGTTGCCCTTGCCGGTGTTCTTCAGATCTTCGGCCATGTGCAGGTCGGCGTTCATGCGTGCCTTGAGCACGTTGATGCGGCCCAGCTTGCTGAATTCGCTGGCCGGTGCGTCGTAGTTGAAGGCGCAGGCGATGAGTACGTCGAAATTGGCATCACCCGCCTCGCGGGCAGCATCGACCAGGTCAGCGCGAGTGACGGTACCGAATTCGGGACCGACCAGGATGCCGGCACGCTTCACCTGCCCGTTCTCCAGATAGCGGCCTTCGGCACAAATCAAGTCGCCCGGCCACGCTTCCAGTGAGGTGAACTCGATCTTGTCGGCCTTGTGTGCCTGCTGCACGCCTGCGGTGCGCAAATTGGCCAGGATCAGGCTGGCGAAGTCCTGGCCGTACTCCGCTTGAGCCTCGGCCACGTGGTCGATCAGGTTGTCTTCCTCGTCCACGCCCAGCACGCGATGCGGCGACAACGATTCAACGGTGAAGGGGCCGGCCACGCGCACCTTCTTCTTGTCCTCGTAGGGTTTGTCGTAGAGGTACTCGAACTCGGCCTTGGCGGAGATCGATGCGTCGACTTCCTTTTGTCGGGCGATGCGCTGCTGCCACCAGTCGGCGTGCAGCTTCTTGGCTTTGTCGCTCCACTTTGCATCGGCTTCACGCGGAACTTCCCATTCCTGCCAGTTCTTTTTCAGCGCCGCATTAAGTTGTTCGAGCAGTAGCTCTAGCTTAGACTGGAAGGCGTCCCAGATGACATCAATCTCGACATTGTTGGCGATGGATTTTAGGGTAATATGCGGCACGCGCTCATACACGAAACCCTGGGTGATGTTGCCGTAGGTGACATGGCTAGAAAGTGCGCCACGGGTGATCTCGGCTTCTTTCTGTTGGCCTTCGCGGGAATCGGCGAGTAGGTAAAAAGGATAACGTGCGCCCATGATACGGGCGCGTGCTAGTGCAAGTGCAACGCGCGAAGTATCAATCGTTATCCAGCGACGTCCCCATTGTTCGGCGACATAGGCCGTCGTACCGGAACCGCAGGTGGGGTCAAGCACTAAGTCGCCAGGATCGGTTGCCATCAACAAGCACCGTTCGACAATACGCTCATTAGTTTGCACAACATAGATCAGCCCCGACGACCCCATAACGTCCGCCCAGATATTTGCAATTGGACTTACCGGAAAATCTTCCATATATTTCTTGAAACGAAGTTTTTTTTCGGTAGCGATTACTCGGCCGGCGTTTGCCACACGATAGATGCCCTTTTCCGTGGTACTCCAATGCCGAGTCCTTGCGGGATAAAAATCCTTGCCCCTGATCCGAATCGGAAAGTGAAAATTCTCTGCATAGCCGTTCGACTCAATCGTTACGGACTGATATTGACCGCCCTCGTCGGTAAGCCGATACTGCTCTGCAGTGTTTGTGTCTGCCTTTCTTGTGTAGAGTTGGCGATACTTGAGAAAATCCTTTCGTCTCGCATACCAGACAACATGATCTGATATAGTTCCGAGGGAGTTCAATTTTGCATCGGGGCTACTGACCGCTCCTGTTTTTCTTACTGCGATCTGACTAACGAAATTTTCGTCACCAAAAATTTCATCCATTAGAGTACGCACACGATGCACATTCTCATCGCCAATCTGCACAAAAATAGACCCGGATTCGGTCAACAAATCCCGCGCCACCATCAACCGGTCGCGCAAATACGTCAGATACGAATGAATGCCATCACGCCAGGTATCCCGAAATGCCTTCACCTGCTCCGGCTCGCGGGTGATGTGGTCGGCATTGCCATCTTTTACGTCGCGGCTGGTGGTTGACCACTGGAAATTGCTGTTGAACTTGATCCCATAGGGCGGATCGAAATAAATGCACTGCACTTTGCCTCGCAACCCCTCGCGTTCGGCCAGGCTCGCCATCACCTGCAAGCTGTCGCCCAGGATCATCCGGTTCTGCCAATGGCCTTCGTGCTGGTAGAACTCAGTCCGATCCGCACCTGTGGGCAAACCATTGAAGTCGCCGAACAGATCCGGTATGTCCTGCTGCGGCGTGGCAGCTCCGCGTCGTTCCTCGGTCTGGCGCCGCAGGTTGTCGATCAGCGCCTTGGGCTTGACCTTCTCCTGGATGTAGAGCGGCGGCGCATTGACGACCAGGTCTGACCAGTCCTGCTGGTCCTTGCCACGCCAGATGAGCTGCGGGTCGAGGTCACGGTTCAGCCGCTGCTGGAATTCCGGGGATACCTTGCCTGCATCATGCAGGGCGCACAGCTCCTCCAGCCATTGCCGATTGGCGCGCGGGTACGCCACCTGCACCGGCGCTTGCTCGTGGTGTTGCATCACCGACTGATGCTCCACCGTCGGGATGTTCTTGCGTTTGGCCTCGGTATGCGTGATCTGCTCGATGCTCTTGCCGGGCTTCTGTGTTTTCTTGGTTGCCATCTCAGTGTCCCTTGTTGCCCGGTGCAGGTGCAGCCGTTTCAATCATTTGGTTGAACTTCGCCTCGACCTCTTTGGCAAAGTCTTCCTGCATTTCGTACACATCGCCGAACTCGGCAAAGGCCCAGCGGCCGTGCGTGCCGAGGTGATTCACGCCGGGAATCCAGTAGGTGTCCATGGTGGACTTCTTTTCCTTCGCATCCTCGCGCCGGTAGCCCTTGATTTCAACGATCAGGTTCAGCGGGTCGTTCTTGCCATGACCGTCATCCACTTGCACGATGAAGTCCGGGATGTAAATACGGTTGGCCGAGCCGAAGCGGTAGGGCACTTCCAGGCCGAGGTTGTGGTTCTTGGTGTAGGCCAGCACCTTGGGGTGGGACTCGGCGACGCGGCAGAATTCGCCTTCCCAGCCACTGTCCAGGATGACCCAGTTGACCTGGTTCTTCGGCTGGTTCTCCACGCCGAGGGTTTCCCAGCGTTCGCTGCCCGGGCGAGAGGTGTTGAAGCGCACATGCGCGGTGCTGCCGGTGGGGTTGAACGGGTCGAGGATGGCCTTGACCTGCCGGCCTTTCTGCAGCTCCTTCGCGGTAATGCCCTTGGTGATGCGCTGGCAGGCCATGTCCGCCAGTTCGCGGTACATCAATTGCGCCGGGCAGGTGCCTCCCTTGCATTCCAGGCACTCGTCCAGCCACTGGCGCACGATGCGCTTGAGCTGCCCAAACAATGCAATCGGCGCGTCCTGACCTTGGTCGCGCCAATGCTGGAACAGCAGGTGCTTGGTCAACTCCATCAACAGAGTGGACTGCCGCACATCTTGCAGATGCTTGATGTCCAGCACTACCGCCTCGCCGATGATGCCGGCGTTGTGGGTCTGGGTTGCGCCAACCATGTCTGGCGTCAGGGTGAGGTGGTGGTCACCGTTGAATTCGGCTTCGAGTTGTTCTTCTGGCAGTTCGACGCGATAGCCCTGCACGCGAGGGAACCGGATTTCCAGAGGGTCGCGCTCCGGGCGCAATGCCTTGACCGTAATGGTTTCGCGGGGCTTGGGCGGCGTGACAACGACCGGCTTGGCTGTGAAGTCGAAAGGAATGCCGAATACGTCGGCGTACTCCACGTCGAACAGGCCTTGCTCGTTCAACTCATAGGATTGGCGGCGCAGGGCTCGGCCAATCACCTGTTCGCACAGCAATTGGGTGCCGAACGCACGCACACCGAGGATGTGGGTCACGGTGTTGGCATCCCAGCCTTCTGTGAGCATGGACACCGACACCACGCAGCGGATTTGCTCACCCAGGCGGCCCTGCTTGCCAACGGTGTTCATCACCTCGCGCAGCAGTTCGCTGTCACTCAGGTTTTCAGCCTGGCGGCGGTCGCCGGTGCGCTCGATGATTTCGCGCTTGAAGCGTTCGATCTCGTCGGCGGCCATGCCCCGGAAGTTATCGTCCAGCGCCTCGCCGGATTCGAGCTGCTCGCTGTCGATCAGCAAGGTTTTCGGGCGCGCCAACGGGTTGCCGTGCTCGTCGAAGTTGCGGAACAGTTGCAGACGCCCCTCCACGGGCGTAACAGAGCCATCTTCATTCGTGCGCTCGAAACCGGAGATGTAATCGAACACCAGTTTGGAAGTGGCGGTGTTGTTGCATACCACGATGAAGCACGGTGGCACATTGATGCCTGCCTGCTTCCAGGCTTCGTAGGTTTTGAGGTAGTGGCCGTACAGGGCTTCCAGCGCGGTCTGCAACTCCACCGGAATGGCCAACGGATCAAGTTGGGCGTTCTTGCCACGCCCCTTCTTCGGCATCTTCTTGCCGATGTGCTTCCATAGCTCGCGGTAGATGGGCATTTCCGCGCCGGGGATGTTGTCGGCCACCGGCACGCGCGGCAATTTGACGATGCCGCATTCGATGGCGTCCATCAGCGAGAAGTCGCTCATCGTCCAGGGAAAAAGCGTGCCTTCCACGTAGCCGGAGCCGGCCAGGAAGAATGGCGTGGCCGACAGATCGATCACCTGCTGCAGGCCCAGCTTGCGGTTGACTGCTTCCAGGCCGGAAATCCACAGCCGTGCGGCTTCGTTCTCGTCCTTGACGTGTTCCTTGGCAGCCTTGAGTTCATCGCCGGTCAGCGGATTGCCCTTGCCGTCAACGAAGTCGTCGTCGGAAGCGGGTTTTTCGCGATAGCAATGGTGAGCCTCGTCGTTGATGGCAAGGATGTTCTTCAGCCCCATCAATTCCGGCATGACCCGCTGGAGCATCTGACCCTCGGTTTCGAGCGTGTCCGGCTCACTGCCGGTGCGGCCTTGCAGCAAGCGACGGCCGCCCTTGGACAACTCCAGGCGCTCGCGCAGCTTGAAAGCGTGGTAGTTGGTGATGACGATCTTGGCCTTGTCCAGATCCGCCAGCATGTCGCGTGGCACGATCTCGCGGCTGGCGTAGTAGCTGTCGGCGTCATTGGGCAGCAGCACGCGCAAACGATCCTTGATGGTCAGGCCAGGGGCGACCAGCAGGAAACCACGAGTGAATTTCTTGCTCTGCGGATGGCGCACGGCATTGACCGTCTGCCAAGCGATGAGCATGGCCATGACCGTGGTCTTGCCAGCACCGGTGGCCAGCTTCAGCGCCAGGCGCATCAGGCCGGGGTTGGCGTCGTTGCTGACCTTCTTCAGGTGATCGAGGAAGCGTTCCCCACTTTTGCCGAGCTGCGGGACGACCTCGGTCAACCAGATCGCGGTTTCGGCCGCTTCGACCTGGCAGAAGAACGGGCGCACCCCAGCGAACTTGTGGTTGCGCCAGTGCTCCAGCAGACGGGCCGTTTCGGGGGTGACACGCCATTGCGACGGCGGCAAGCGTCGCCAGGCATCGACCTCGCGCCGCACCGAATTGATCAGTTCAGAGTGGCGGTAACGCTGCCCGTCATCAGCCAGGTTCTCAACTTCATCCAACGCCAGAGTAGCCTGCTCGCCGCGATGCCGGCGGGGCTTTGGAATCGGACTGATGAAACTGGAAGCTCGACGTGACTCGACGATTTGCTGCGTAGGTTGTCCACTGTCGTCCAGCTCCCAGTGCCGAGACGGGTAGTCGTATGGCGAATTGAGGATTGGCTGGTTGAAAAACTGGTCACTCACTTCTTTGCCCCCTGATTTTTTGGGCTGCTGTTTCGGGGCGATTCAAAGCACAAGACTCCGACCTCTGGCCGCACTCCTAGGCAGATGGCTTGTTGGAGGTTGGCCCCCGGCAAGCGACTGATGTTGCCGACCAATTTCATCATGATCCCCTTACGCCTGCTTGATCCATTTCGCTCCCCGTCCTTTGCCTGTCGACTCGATCAACCCCTCTGATTTCATCGTCCGCAACACTAGTCGCACCATATCCCGGCTCACGCCTGGGTAGGCCTGTTCAATTTCCGAAATCGAAAACGGCAGAGTGCGTCCCAGGACTTCCGCGCGCACCCGGTCGCCTTTGCTGCCGCGTCTCCGCTCGATGGTGCCGACACGCCCCTCGAACTCGCGGTACGCCCGTAGCAAGGCACCCCAGAAGTAGTCGAGACAGGGTTTGACGTCGTGCTGCCTCTGGTGCCCTCCCTGCGAACTGGCTTCCAGCGTCTCGTAGTAGCCTTCCTTGGTATCCTCGAAGATGCGTTCCAAGCTGATGTAGCGGCCCACGGCATAGTCGAACTGGTAGAGCAGCAAGGTCAACAGGCGAGACATGCGACCGTTACCGTCGGGGAACGGATGGATGCACAGGAAGTCGAGCATCGCCAGTGGCACCAGCACCAACGGGTCAGCCAGGTGCTGGTCCAATGCGGTGGCGTAGCGCCCGGCCAGATCGGTCATGGCCATGGACGTGAGGTGCGCAGCGACCAGCCGGAAGCGCAACCGCGACGTGCCGTCGGAATGGCGTTCGATGATGTCGTTGTTGGTCGCCTTCCAGCGCCCGCCCGTCTGCGGCATGTAGCGGTACAGCAGGGTGTGCAGTTGCAGCACCACGCCTTCGTTGAAGGGCATGTGTGTGGCGGACTCCTGGATCAGCGCCAGGGCATCACGGTAGCCGGCGATCTCTTGTTCGGAACGGCCCTTTGGCGTTGCGTTGCGGATGACCAGAGACTTCAACCGCGAAGGCGCAACCACAACGCCTTCCAGCCGGTTGGATGACTCGGTGGATTCGACCGCAGCAGCCTGGCGCAAACCTTTGAGGACTTCAGGAGACTGCGCGGCATAGAGCAACTGCTTACCCCGGCACTCACCCAGTGAGCGCAATGTGGCTACCTGAGTGCTGTCAAAGCGAGGCGCAGCAAGATGCTCGACGGTAAGCGAGTGCATCTACCTGTAACCCCAAGCCACCCAAATGGGGTAATCATAGCCTCAAATGGGGCATTGTCTCTGAAAATTCCCCATTAAACCCACCCGATTACCCCCTTCACACGTTAAACAAAAAATTCATCACATCCCCATCCTTCACCACGTACTCCTTTCCTTCCGCCCGCATCTTGCCGGCTTCCTTCGCGCCCTGCTCGCCCTTGCAGGCGATGAAGTCGTCGAAGGCGATGGTCTGGGCGCGGATGAAGCCGCGCTCGAAGTCGGTGTGGATGACGCCGGCCGCCTGGGGGGAGGTGGCGCCGACGGGGATGGTCCAGGCGCGGACTTCCTTGACGCCGGCGGTGAAGTAGGTCTGCAGGCCCAGCAGCTGGTAGCCGGCACGGATGACGCGGTCCAGGCCGGGCTCGGTCATGCCCATGTCTTCCAGGAAGACGGCCTTGTCCTCGTCGTCCAGGTCGGCGATCTCGGCCTCGATGGCGGCGCAGACGGCGACCACGGGGGCGTTCTCCGCCGCGGCGTAGTCCTGCACCGCCTTCAGGTGCGGATTGCCCGTGAAGCCGTCTTCGCGCACGTTGGCGACATACATGGCGCGCTTGGCGGTGATGAAGCAGTAGCCCTTGATCAGGGCCTGCTCGTCCTCGTCCAGGCCCAGGCCGCGCACGGACTTGCCCTGGTCCAGGGCGGCCACGATGCGCTCCAGCAGGGCGACCAGGCGGATGGCTTCCTTGTCGCCGGAATTGGCGAGCTTGCGGTTCTTCTGCAGGGCCTTGTCGGCGGTGGCCAGATCGGCCAGGGCGAGCTCGGTGTTGATGACTTCGATGTCGGAGATCGGGTCGATGCGGCCGGCGACGTGGACGACGTTCTCGTCCTCGAAGCAGCGCACGACGTGGACGATGGCGTCGGTCTCGCGGATGTTGGCCAGGAACTGGTTGCCCAGGCCTTCGCCCTTGGACGCGCCCGCCACCAGGCCGGCGATGTCGACGAATTCGACCACGGCAGGCACGATGCGCTCAGGCTTGACGATGGTGGCCAGCTGCGCCAGGCGCGGATCCGGGACCTCGACCACGCCGACGTTGGGCTCGATGGTGCAGAACGGATAGTTCTCCGCCGCGATGCCGGCCTTGGTCAGGGCGTTGAACAGGGTGGATTTGCCGACGTTGGGCAGGCCAACGATGCCGCATTGCAGTGCCATGAATTCGATTATCCTTGTGTTCGGAAGGCGGGATCGGGGTCCGGCCCGGAGGAAACTGCGATTGTACCCCGCCCATCGGCCCCCCCTCTGAAGGCAGGGGGTTCCGGCCGCGTCGAAGTGCTGCCCGAAATCGCCTGACCCTTCCCCGATCCTTCCACCCTCCTTCCACCCATCGCCATGCCCGGACATCCCATGCTGCCCACCCTCACCGCACTGCAAGCCGCCCTGGACCGGGGCGAGACCACGTCCGTCGACCTGACGCGGGCCGCCCTGGCGCGCATCGCCGACCCGGACGGCGAAGGCGCGCGCACCTTCACCGCGGTCTGGGCGGAGCAGGCCCTGGCCGCCGCCCGGGCTTCCGACACCCTGCGTGCGGCCGGACAGGCCCGCTCGCCGCTGGAGGGCCTGCCCGTCTCGATCAAGGACCTGTTCGACGTCGCCGGACACGTCACGCGCGCGGGTTCCCGGATCCGCGAACACGCCGCCCCCGCCGCGCGCCATGCCGAGCCGGTGCGGCGCCTGGCGCGGGCCGGCGCCGTGCTGGTCGGGCACACCAACATGACGGAATTCGCCTTCTCCGGCCTGGGCCTCAACCCGCACTACGGCACGCCCAGCAGTCCCTGGGACCGCGCCCGCCGCCGGATTCCGGGCGGCTCGTCCTCGGGCGCGGGGGTCTCGGTCGCCGACGGCATGGCGGTGGCCGCCCTGGGCACGGACACGGGCGGCTCGATCCGCATCCCTTCGGCGTTCTGCGGGCTGACGGGCTTCAAGCCCACCGCCGCGCGGGTGCCCGCCGCCGGCGCCTTCCCGCTGGCGACCAGCCTGGACTCGGTGGGGCCGCTGGCGGCCTCGGTGACGTGCTGCGCGATCCTGGACGGCATTCTTGCGGGCGACGAGGCGCGCCGGCTGCCGGCCGCCCCGCCGCCCGCCCGGCTGCGGCTGGCCGTGACGGACACCCTGGTCCTGGACGGCGCCGACGACACCGTGCGCGGCACCTTCGGCGCCGCGGTGGCGCGGCTGCGCGCGGCCGGCATCGCCATCGACACGCTGGAGATCCCGGAATTCCAGGAACTGGCGCACATCAACCGCAAGGGCGGCCTGGTCTGCGCGGAAGCCTACGCCGTCCACCGCGACCTGCTGGACGGGCAGATCGAGCGCTACGATCCCCGGGTGTCCTCGCGCATCCTGCGGGGCCGCGACATCGACGCCGCCGACTACATCGAACTGCACGCCCGGCGCGCGCGCTGGATCGCCGCCGTCGAGGCCCGGCTGCAGGGCTACGACGCACTGCTGCTGCCCACCGTGCCGGTGATCGCCCCCACCATCGAATCGCTGCAGGCCTCGGACGAGGCCTATTTCGCCGCGAACGGGCTGATCCTGCGCAATCCCACCCTGATCAATTTCCTGGACGGCTGCGCCCTGAGCCTGCCCTGCCACGCCCCGGGCGAGGCGCCGGTCGGCCTGATGGTCGCGGGCCCCGCCCACGCCGACGCGCGCATCCTGGACGCCGGCCTGGCAATCGAGCGCATCCTGGGCGCGCGCTGAGCCGGGCGCGGCGCGGCGGCGGGCTCAGCCCACCGCCAGCTCCGGCGCCCAGTGCAGCACCAGGCCGATCAGCAGCAGCGGCCCGCCGTTGAAGATGGCGTGCAGGGCGATCGAGGCGCCCAGGCCCCGGCGCACGCGCATCCAGCCCAGCACCAGGCCGGTGACCCACTGCGGCAGCACCAGCAGCGGCAGCAGCACCAGCGCTATGGCGTTGAGGCGGAAATTGAACAGGTGCACGGCGGCGAAGGCCAGCGCGGCGCCGTGGAAGAGCCAGGGGTAGGCGCGCCGCGCCAGGCGCCGGCCGCGCCAGGACGTGCGCCAGCCGGCCCGCCAGCGGTGGTCGGCCGGGTACCAGGCCGGCGCCAGCGCCAGCAGCGCCGCGGCGGCGGCCATCAGGCCCGAGGCGATGCCGGCGCCCTGGACCAGGATGGCGGCCATCAGGGGAACGAACCACCACAGCATGGCCGGGCGGCGCAGCGCGTGGCGGAAGGTCAGTTCCTCGACGATGGGCGCCCAGATCAGGGCCGTCATCCAGGGCAGGTTGTGGATGTCCAGCCGGTGCTGCGCCCCGCCCGCGTCCGCTGCCGACAGGGCCAGCGGAGCGAACACGAAGACGTTCACCGTCCACAGCAGCACGGCCCAGTGGGCCAGGCGCCACCAGGGCGCGTTCAGGCTGAGGTCCACCCGCATGCCGGAGCCGGCGCGCCGCCCGCCCAGGCGCGGACCGGGGCGCGGACGCACGACGAAGCGCAGGAAATCGACGATTTCCTGGCCCATGGTGGGCAGGCCGGCGGGACGCTGGAAAAGGGGCATGGCCGCCGCGTCAGGAGTGGTTGGCCTGGTGCAGGCGTTCGGTGGCGCGGTCGAAGGCGCCATCCAGCAGCTGCGGCAGGATCACGCGGCAGCGGTTGATGACGTCCTCGATGCCGGGCATGTCGTCCTTGCGCGGCGGATGCAGCACGAAGTTGACCACCTGCTGGGCCAGGCCCAGGCTGCGCGGGTGGCCGATGCCGATGCGCAGGCGCCAGAAGTCCGGGCTGCCCAGCGCGGACTGGATGTCGCGCAGGCCGTTGTGGCCGGCATGGCCGCCGCCCAGCTTGAGCTTGACCGCGCCCGGCGGCAGGTCGAGCTCGTCGTGCAGGACGAGGATTTCCTCGGGCCGCAGTTTGTAGAAGCGCGCCAGCGCGCCGACCGCCTGGCCGGACTTGTTCATGAAGGTGACCGGCTTGGCCAGGATCACCGCCTGGCCCGCGTGGCGCGCGCGCGCGACCCAGGCGAAGAACGGCTTTTCCAGGGTGAAGGAGGCCCGCAGGTCGTCGGCGAAATGGTCCGCCAGCCAGAATCCGGCGTTGTGGCGCGTGGCTTCGTATTCGGGGCCGGGGTTGCCCAGCCCCACGATGAGGCGGATGGGCGCTGTCGTCATCGGGAGGGGTGGTCCGAAGAAAAGCACCCATCATACGACAAAACCCCCGCCGGCCTTGCGGCCGCGCGGGGGTTCCGTAGGGTCTTGCCGGGGCTTGCGGACGGCGGCTTATTCGGCGGCCGGCGCGTCGGCGGCGCCTTCGGCAGCCGTGCCCTTGGGCGCGGACGCCTGGGCCAGCAGCGGGTTGGTGTCCTCGCCGTGGGGGACGTACTTCACGCCCATCGGCAGGGTGACGTCCGACAGGTGCAGGCGGGCATTGCCCACCAGGCCGCCCAGGTCGACTTCGATGAACTTCGGCAGGTTGGCCGGCAGGCAGGTGATGTCGAGTTCGGTCGGGCCGTGGGTGACGATCTGGCCGGCCAGCTTGACGGCCGGGCTGATGTCGGCGTTCAGGTAGTGCACCGGGACCTTGGTGGTGACGGCCTGGGAGGCGTCCACGCGCTGGAAGTCGACGTGCAGGACCAGGGGCTTGTAGGGGTGCCATTGGGCGGCACGCACCAGGACCGGCTCGGTCTTGCCGTCCAGGACCATGTCCAGGATGGAGGCGTGGAACTCTTCCTTGTTCAGGGCGTGGTAGATCTCGTTGTGGTCGAGCTCGATATTGGCCGGGGCGGACTTGCCGCCGTAGACGATGGCGGGCACCCGACCGGCGCGGCGCAGGCGGCGGCTCGCACTCGAACCCTGGACGCTACGCGAAGTGGCGGTGAATTTCATGGAAAACTCCAAAACGGGGCCTACGGACGGCCCCTGACAGCACAGCAGCCGAAGCTGCGAAACGGCCCCGCGCCGCGACCAGCGCGGGGCCACAAAAAAACGTCGCGGCCGCCGTCAGTCGGCGAACAGCGAGCTGACCGATTCCGCCGTGGAAATGCGCAGGATGGTCTCCCCCAGCAGCGAGGCGCAGGAGAGCTGGCGGATCTTCGCGCAGGCGCGCGCGGCTTCGTTCAGCGGAATGGTGTCGGTGACGACGAGCTCGTCCAGGGCGGAGTCCTGGATGCGCTTGATGGCCTCGCCCGACAGCACGGGGTGCGTGCAATAGGCGTAGACGGAACCCGCGCCCCGGTCCTTCAGGGCCTGCGCGGCCTTGCACAGCGTGCCGGCGGTGTCGACCATGTCGTCCATGATCAGGCAGGTGCGGCCGTTGACGTCGCCGATGATGTTCATGACCTCGGAGACGTTGGCGCGCGGGCGGCGCTTGTCGATGATGGCCAGGTCGGATTCGAGCTGCTTGGCCAGGGCCCGGGCGCGCACCACGCCGCCGATGTCGGGCGACACGACCACCAGGTTCTGGAAGTTGCGGCTCCAGATGTCGCCCAGCAGGATCGGCCCGGCGTAGATGTTGTCCACGGGGATGTCGAAGAAGCCCTGGATCTGGTCGGCGTGCAGGTCCATGGTCAGGACGCGGTCCACGCCCACGACCTGCAGCATGTTGGCCACGACCTTGGCCGAGATCGCCACGCGGGCCGAGCGCGGCCGGCGGTCCTGGCGGGCATAGCCGAAATACGGGATGGCGGCGGTGATGTTGCGCGCGGAAGCGCGGCGCAGGGCATCGACCATCACCATGATTTCCATCAGGTTGTCGTTGGTCGGCGCACAGGTGGGCTGCAGCACGAAGACGTCCTTGCCGCGGACGTTTTCGTTGATCTCGACCATGACCTCGCCGTCGGAGAAGCGGCCGACGGTCATCTTGCCCAGCGACATGTCCAGGTGATTCACGACATCGACGGCCAGACGAGGATTGGCCGTGCCGGTGAAGATCATGAATCTGTCTTGTGCCATGGTGTCGAACCAATGTGTCAAATGACAAGGCTGTTGACAGCCTTCCCGCGGGAAGCGGGGCGGTTCAACAGCCTGGTAGCATGCGCGCCGGCGCGGAAAGGATGGCTGGGGAAGAAGGATTCGAACCTTCGCATGCCGGAATCAAAATCCGGTGCCTTAACCAGCTTGGCGATTCCCCAATATTCAATCTGCGACCCAGCCAAGCAAGGGGTGATCCGCCAGGCCCCGGCAGATCCAGGACCCTTCGATCGCCCCATCGGGCGGGTTTTCCATTTTACCGATTATTCGGTCCCGATGCATCCCGGCCTGGGCCAGGTCGGGGAATTCCGCGAACAGGCACGAACCCGAACCCGTCATGCGGACTTCAACCCCCGCGCCCTCTGTGCCTCGTATCGCCCGCGCAAGCGCGGCGATATCCGGATGCTGCCGAAAGACCACGGCTTCCAGGTCGTTGCGGCCAAATAACAGCCCGGCGCGCTGCCCTGTCTGCCAATCAGTAAAGACCGCAATTTTTACCGATTCGGAATTTCTTGTCAAATCGGGATCGCGGAAAACGTCCGCCGTGGCCACGTGCGCGGGCGGGCGCACGATCCAGTAGGCCCGCTCGGGCAGGTCCACGGCCGTGAGATCCTCGCCGACGCCCTGGGCGAAGGCGGCGCGGCCGAAGACGAAGACCGGCACGTCGGCCCCCAGCGGCAGGGCCAGGCGCATCAGCTCGGCGCGCGTCAGGCCGGTGCCCCACAGGCGGTTCAGGGCGATCAGGGTGGTGGCCGCGTCGCTGGAGCCGCCGCCCAGGCCGCCGCCGGCCGGGATGCGCTTGCGGTAACGGATGCGCGCGCCCTGGCGCGCGCCCGTGGCGCGCTGCAGCGCGCGCGCGGCGCGCAGCACCAGGTCCTGGTCCGGCGCCAGCCCCGCCAGGCCCTCGCCTTCGCGCGCCAGCGAGCCGTCGGCCGTGGCGTCGAAATCGAGGGTGTCGCACAGGTCCACGAAGCGGAAGACCGTCTGCAGCAGGTGGTAGCCGTCCGCACGCCGCCCCACCACGTGCAGGAACAGGTTGAGCTTGGCCGGGGCCGGCACGTCGTACAGGGCCGCCATGCGCATCAGGGCCGGTGCATGGGCCTAGGGCCGGTCCACGATCAGCTGCAGGCGCCACTGCCCCTGGCTGTCCAGGCGCGAGAGGCGCACGCGCCCGGGACCCTGGGCGTCGTAGGCCGACAGGCTGACTTCCCAGCCGTCCTGGCGCAGCGCCGTCAGCCGGTCCTGCGCGTCCCGCTGCGCATCGACGACGAGGCCGGGCGCGGCCTCGCCACGGATCCAGCGGCGCAGCCCGGACACCGGCATGGGATGGCCCCAGACCAGGGCCAGCAGGTCGTCGGGCGTGGGCGCCGATTCGCGGCTACCGTCGGCGCGCTCCAGCTCGGAGCGGCCGGGCTCCACCCGGATCCGCGCCAGCACGCTGCCCAGCGGGGAGACGAGATCCAGGCGCAGGACGCGGCCGTCGTCGCGCCAGGAGAAGCCGCCCTGGGCCGCGGTGGGCGCGGCGCCCGCCGGCTGCAGGTTGACGGCGAAGCGGCCCTGCCGCTCGAAGGCGGGGCCGGCGCCGCCAATGCGCTGGGGCGCGGCGCAGGCGGCCAGCAGGCCCGCCAGGACCAGCGTCAGCCAGACGTGCCGCAGGCGCACGAGGTACGCCGCGAGGCCGCGCGACGCCGCGGTGCCGCGCGCGCGGAAGGATGCCGCCGGGGACGCCGCCGCGGGCATCCGCCCGGATCGCCGGGCAGGACCGGACGGCCTCATGGCAGCCTGACCCCCAGGCGGTTCAGCGTTTCCCGCAGGGTCGCGTTGTCGGGATCGGCCTTGCGCCCTTCGGCCCAGATGCGCCGGGCCTCGTCGCGGCGGTCCAGTGCCCACAGGGTCTCGCCCAGGTGCGCGGCCACGTCGGCGGCGGGCATCTGGTCGTAGGAACGGCGCAGGTATTCCAGCGCCCCCTGGTAGTCGCGGATGCGGAACAGGTACCAGCCCACGCTGTCCAGGATGTAGGCGTTGTCGGGATCGAGGTCGAGCGCGCGCTCCAGCAGGTCGCGCGCCTCGGTCAGGTTGCGGTTCTGCTCGACGAAGGTGTAGCCCAGCGAGTTGTAGGCATTGGCGTTGTCGGGATCGAGCTCGATCACGCGGCGCATCAGGGCCTCGAATTCGGCCGTCTTGCCCTGCTGGTGCAGCAGCATGCCCAGGTCGTACTTGATTTCCGGGGTGTCGGGCATTTCCAGGTCGGTCGCCTTGAGCAGCTCGACCGCCTGGTCGGTGCGCCCCGCGTCCCGGTAGATGGAGGCCAGGGTCAGGCGCACGACGACGCGCTCGCGGCGGTCGGCCGGCTTGATGGCGTCCAGGATCGCCCGCGCCTGGTTCAGCTCGCCCAGCTTGCCGTAGAGCACGGCCTCGTGCGTGCGCGCCTGGAACTGCAGGGACGGCTCGTCGATGCTGCGCAGCTGGCGGATGGCTTCGCGCAGGTCGTTCTGGCGTTCGGCGATCTGCACCAGCAGCAGCCGCGCGTCGGACACGTCGGCCTGGGCGTTGGTGGCGTCGTCGCGCACGGCCTGGCGCCGCTGCTGCTGGATCGTGATGTACTGGCCCAGCAGCGCCTTGGCGGCATCGTAGCGGCCGGCGCGGGCGTTGACCTCGGCCTCGGTGTAGAGCAGGTCGAAGTCCTCGGGGGCACGGCGGCGCATGCGGTCGAGCAGGCCCAGGGCCTCGTCGAACGCGCCCCGGCCCGTCAGGCGGCTGACCAGCAGCAGCTGCAGGCCGCGCCGGTCCGGGTGGCGCTCCAGGTAGGCGTAGGTGTCCTTGATGGCCTGCGAGGGCTCGACCCGCAGGCCGTATTCGAGCACCCGCTGGGCGGCGTCCTGGGAATCCGGGTCCAGCGCCTGGGCGCGGCGCGCCTCGTCCACGGCGCGCACGGGCTCGCCCGCCGCCCAGGCGGCGTCGGCCAGGGCCAGCCGGGCCAGCGCCGAGGTGCCCGACACGCCCGCCAGCGCCTTGTCCAGCACGTCCAGGGCGAGGCGCTTGTCGGTCATCTTGGACACGATGCCGGCCGCCTGGACGATGGCCTGGTCGGGATCGTCGGCCGAGGCGATGCGGCGCGCCAGCGTCTGGGCCAGGCCGTCGGTCTGGCCGCTGGAGGCCGACAGCGCCAGGGAAGCGGCCACCGCCTCGGGGTTGGACGGGTCCAGGGCGGCCCATTCGCGGGCCGAGCGCAGCGCCAGCGCCAGGTTGCGCCCGGTCATGGACATCTGGAAGGCGCGCCGCGCCAGCCGGGGATCCAGGGTGTCGTGCGCCAGGGACAGGA
Source organism: Castellaniella defragrans (assembly GCF_014203015.1). Classification (GTDB taxonomy): domain Bacteria; phylum Pseudomonadota; class Gammaproteobacteria; order Burkholderiales; family Burkholderiaceae_B; genus Castellaniella; species Castellaniella defragrans. Next base: position 100,602 of record NZ_JACHIB010000009.1, on the reverse strand, counting down.
GCTCCTGGGCGGCATCGTCGTACTGCCCGCGCTGGGCGGACAGCTCGGCCACCAGCAGGCGGTACAGCAGTTCGGGAGTGAGCGTGACGGCCGGCGGCTCGCCGCTACGCAAATGGATGGTTTCGACCGGATCGGCCGGCGCGGCTGCGGGGGGCGCAGCCCACGCCGTCTCGTGTGCGGCGGCCAGCGCCAGCACCACGGGAATCACGGAAGCGGGAAATCTCATTTGCGGTAACCATGGCCGGAACGCAGGAAGAAACCGCGTCTGGTGGCAAAATTGCGTCATCGAAAGTGGATGTTATCACCCTGCCATGCCGGAACTGCCAGAAGTCGAAACAACCCGTCGTGGAATTGCCACGGTCATGCCCGGACGCGTCCTGCGCCGCCTGATCGTGCACGAATCCCGGCTGCGCTGGCCGGTGCCGGCCGACCTGCCCGCCCTGGTGCGCGACGCCGAGGTGCTGGCCTGCGAGCGGCGGGGTAAGTACCTGCTGATCCGCTTTCCGCGGGGCACGCAGATCGTGCACCTGGGCATGTCGGGCTCGCTGCGGCGGGTGCCGATGGACGAGCCGCCGCGCAAGCACGACCACGTGGAATGGCTGTTCGACGAGGCGCGCTTCCTGCTGCACGACCCGCGCCGCTTCGGCGCCGTCCTGTGGCATCCGGCCGGCGCCGGCCCGATCGAGGCCCATCCGCTGCTTGCCGGGCTGGGCATCGAGCCCTTCGACCCGGCCTTCACCCCGGAGCTCCTGCACGCGGGGCTGCGGGGCAGCCGCCAGACGGTCAAGCAGCTGCTGCTGGGCGGGCGGATCGTCGTGGGCGTGGGCAACATCTATGCATCCGAATCGCTCTTTCTGGCCGGCATCGACCCGCGCCTGCCGGGCGCGCGCCTGTCGCGCCCGCGCAGCGCCCGGCTGCACGCGGCCATCCTGCAGACCCTGAGCCAGGCGCTGGAATCGGGCGGCAGCACGCTGCGCGACTACGTCAACGCTCAGGGCGCCCCGGGCGCGTATTTCACGCTGCACGCGGCCGTCTACGAACGCGAGGGCCAGCCCTGCCCGCGCTGCGCCACGCCGATCCGGCGCATCGTCCAGGGCCAGCGGGCGACCTATTTCTGCCCGGGATGCCAGAAGCGCTAGCGCGGGGCCGGGCCTGCGGCCCGGCGCGGCCTGCGAGGCGTGCCGTCCAGAATCCGGAACGCGGCCCGGCGAGCCCGGGCGCGGGATCTCAATCGTTGAGGGCGGCGACGACGATCACCTCGAACTTCAGGCCGGGCGCGGCCAGGCGCGCCTCGCCCGTGGCGCGGGCCGGCGGGTTGGCCGGGTCGATCCAGGCCTCCCAGACCGGGTTCATGGCCGGGAAATCGGCCATGTCGGCCAGCCAGAGGGTGGCCTGCAGGATGCGGGACTTGTGGCTGCCGGCCTTCTCCAGCAGGCGATCGACCTCGGCCAGCGCCGTGCGCGCCTGGGTCTGGACGTCGTCGCCCTCATGGCCCACCTGGCCCGACAGGTAGACGATGTTGCCGTGGACGACGGCGCCGCTCATGCGGGCGCCGGGTTCGATGCGCTGGATGGTCATGACGACAGCTTCCAAAGGGAGTGGAGGAAGGCGCCATCATAGCCCGGAACCAGGGCCGGATCCCCGCGCCGGCGGGCGGCCGGGCGGCAGGCCGCGGGGGATGGGCGGACCGGCCGCGCGCCCTACCCCACCAGGACCTTGCCCGGATTCATGATGCCCTGGGGATCCAGGGCCGCCTTGATGCGATGCATCAGCACCATCTCCACCGGGTCCTTGTAGCGCGGCAGCACGTCGCGCTTGAGCTGCCCCACCCCGTGCTCGGCGCTGATCGAGCCGCCCACCGCGTGCACGCGGTCATGCACCAGCTCGTAGACCGCGTCCTGGCACGCCAGCAGCCGGCCTTCGGCCCAGTCCGGCCCGCGCGCGACGTTGTAGTGCAGGTTGCCGTCGCCCAGGTGGCCGAAGATCACGTGCCGGATGCCGGGGAACGCGGCCTGCAGCGCGGCGTTGGTGCCCAGCACGAACTCGGCCATGCGCGACACCGGGATCGAGACGTCGTGCTTGATGCTCTTGCCGGATTCCTTTTCCGCCAGGGGGATGCTTTCGCGCAGGTGCCACAGCGCGTGGCTCTGCGCCATGGATTCGGCGATCACGGCATCCAGGACGACGCCGGCCTCGATCGCCTCGCCCACCACGACCTCGAAGCGCTCGCGGGCGTGGGCCTCGGATTCGCTGTCCGACAGTTCGAGCAGCGCGTACCAGGGCCTGTCGGCCGACGGGCCCTCGAAGGGCAGGCGCTGCTGCGGAAAGCAGCGCACCACGTCCTGGAGGCAGTTGCCGGCCATCAGCTCGAAGCCGGTCAGCGAGGCACCCAGCCCCGCGCGGGCGCGGCCCAGCATGGCGATGCCCGCCTCGATCGAATCCAGGGCCAGCAGCGCGGTGCAGCGCGCCACCGGCAGCGGATGCAGCTTCAGCGTGGCCGCCGTGATCACGCCCAGCGTGCCTTCGCTGCCGATGAACAGGTCGCGCAGGTCGTAGCCGGTGTTGTCCTTGCGCAGGCCGCGCAGGCCGTGCCAGACGTCCCCCTGGGCGGTGACGACCTCCAGCCCCAGGGTGAGTTCGCGCATGTTGCCGTAGCGCAGGACCTGCGTGCCGCCCGCGTTGGTGGCCAGGTTGCCGCCGATCGTGCAGCTGCCCTCGGCCGCCAGGCTGAGCGGAAACAGCCGGCCGGCCTCGCGCGCGGCCTGCTGCACGGACTGCAGCACGCAGCCGGCCTCGACCTCCATCGTGTCGTTGTCGGTGTCGATGCCGCGGACGCGGTTCAGGCGCTGCAGCGACAGGATCACCGCCCGGCCGGAATCGTCGGGCGTGGCCCCGCCGCACAGCCCGGTATTGCCGCCCTGCGGGATCACGGGCAGCCCGGCCTGCGCGCACAGGCGCACCACCGCCGCGACCTCGTCGGTCGTGCCCGGCCGCACCACGGCCAGCGCCCGGCCGCGGTAGCGCTCGCGCCAGTCCGTTTCCCAGGGCAGCGCGTCCGCGCCGGTCAGCACCTGCGCGGCGCCGACCGTCGCGCGCAAAGCATCCAGATGATCCATGGCCTTCGTCGTTGCGCCGCGTGCCGCGGCGCGGATAAGAAGTGAAAAGAACCTCCGATTGTAATCGGCGATAATGAGGAAAGGTCTGAACCGGTCCTCACGCCGCGTGCATCTGCGGTCTCGGGCGGTCTGCTGCGCCCGCTTTCCGCTCGACCGGCTCAAACCTTCCCTAGCCGATCTTTACGCCGGAATCTTCCATGAACGCACCCCTGCCTTCCGCCGTCTTCAAAGCCTACGACATCCGCGGCACCGTGCCCGGACAGATCAACGAACCCTTCGCCCACCGCCTGGGGCTGGCCCTGGCCGCCCAGGCCCGGCGCGAGGGCGTGCGCAGCCTGGCGGTCGGCTACGACGGGCGCCTGAGCAGCCGCGGGCTGGCCCACGCCGTCAAGACCGGCCTGCACGCCGGCGGGATCGACACGGTGGACCTGGGCCTGGCGCACACGCCGCTGGTGTACTACGCCGCCCACCGCGACGGCAGCGGCTCGGGGGTCGCCATCACCGGCAGCCACAATCCGCCCGACTACAACGGCTTCAAGATGATGATGGCGGGGCGCACGCTCCATGGCGACGAGATCCAGGCCCTGCGCCAGGCCATGGACGGAATCGAGGCGCCCGTGGGCACGATCCCCGGCCTGAGCGTCGCCACCGACCTGATGGACGCCTACATCCGCGAGATCGCCGGCCACGTCCGCCTCGCGCGCCCCATGCGCATCGCCATCGACTGCGGCAACGGCGTGGGCGGCGTGGCCGCCGCCCGCCTGTTCCGCGCGCTGGGCTGCACGGTCGACGAACTGTACTGCGAGGTCGATGGCCTGTTTCCCAACCACCACCCCGATCCGGCGGACCCGGCCAATCTCCAGGACCTGATCGCGCACCTGCGCGACACCGACTGCGAACTGGGCCTGGCCTTCGACGGCGACGCCGACCGCCTGGGCGTGGTCACCCGCTCCGGCCAGATCGTCTGGCCCGACCGCCAGATGATCCTGTTCGCCCGCGACATCCTGCAGCGCCAGCCGGGCGCCTCGATCATCTTCGACGTCAAGTGCAGCCGCCACCTGGGCCGGGCCGTGCGCGAGGCCGGCGGGACGCCGCTGATGTCGCAGACCGGGCATTCGCTGATCAAGGCGCGCCTGGCCGAGACCGGCGCGCCGCTGGCCGGCGAGATGAGCGGCCACATCTTCTTCAAGGAACGCTGGTACGGCTTCGACGACGGCCTCTACGCCGGCGCGCGCCTGCTGGAAATCCTGTCGCGCAGCGACGATCCGAGCCGGGTGCTGGAATCCCTGCCCCAGGGCCTCTCCACGCCGGAGCTGAAGCTGCCCATGGCCGAGGGCGAACCGCACGCCTTCATCCATCGCCTGCAGTCCGAGGGCCGCTTCCCCGGCGCCACGGACCTCGTCACGATCGACGGCGTCCGCGCCGAATACCCCGACGGCTTCGGCCTGGCGCGGGCGTCCAACACGACGCCCGTGGTGGTGCTGCGCTTCGAGGGCGACACGCCCGAAGCCCTGGCGCGCATCCAGGACGAATTCCGCGCCGCCTTCGCCGAGCTCCTGCCCGGGCGGACGCTGCCGTTCTAGGCCCCGCCGGCCGGGCTCCGCGGCGCCGGCCCCAGCTCAGTACCCGGCGCCGGCTCAGTACCCGGCGCCGGCCGCCTGGGCGGCGCCGGCATGGAAGGCCTGCACCAGGCCGGCGGCCGATTGGCGCAGCAGCAGAGTGTCCGTACCCAGGGCCACGAAGCGGGCCCCCGCCTGGCAATAGAGGCGGGCGGTGTCCAGCCGGGTGGCGAACACGCCGGCGGCCTTGCCGCTGCGGACGACCTTCTCCAGGGCGCCGAGCACGGCGGCGCGCACCTCGGGGTGCTCCGGCTGGCCCAGGTGCCCCATCGAGGCGGCCAGGTCCGAAGGGCCGATGAACACGGCGTCCACACCCTCCACCGTCAGGATGTCGTCCAGCGCGTCCAGGCTGGCGCGGGATTCCGCCTGGACGATCAGGCAGATCTCGTCGTCGGCCCGCTTCAGGTAGTCGGGCACGCCGTTCCAGCGCGCCGCGCGCGCCAGCGCCGAGCCCACCCCGCGGATGCCGGCGGGCGGATAGCGGGTGGCCCGCACCAGGGCGCGCGCCTGTTCGGCCGACTCCACCATCGGCACCAGCAGGGACTGGACGCCGATGTCGAGCATCTGCTTGATGAGCGCGGGATCGTGATCGACGATGCGCACCAGGACGTCGGCCCGGCAGGCTTCGAGCGCCCGCAGTTGCGCGAGGACGGTGCGCAGGTCGTTCGGGCCGTGCTCGCCGTCGATCAGCAGCCAGTCCAGGCCGGTGTCGCCGAGCAGCTCGGCCACGCCGGGATCGCACAGCCCCATGAACAGGCCGATGCGCGGCACCGGGTCGCCGCGCAGGGCGGCCTTGAACGAATTGTGGAGCGCGGCCATGCGTATCCTCCGAAAGAAAGGGCCGGACGGAGAGAAATCGGACGAATCGTATGAATCGGACGAATCAGGCGAAACGGTTGGAAATGCTGCCCAGCGGGCCGTAATCGATGTGGAAGGTGTCCCCCGGCTGCGCGGCCACCGGCCGCGTGAAGGAACCCGCCAGGATCAGCTGCCCCGCCTCCAGGCCGGCGCCGTGCCGGGCCAGCTTGCGCGCCAGCCAGACGATGCCGTTGGCCGGATGGTTCAGCACCCCGGCGGCCACGCCGGTCTCCTCGATCACGCCGTTGCGCATCAGCAGCGCGCCGGCCCAGCGCAGGTCCAGGTCCATGGGGCGGATGGCGCGCCCGCCCAGCACCAGCCCGGCGTTGGCGGCATTGTCCGAGATCGTGTCCATCACCAGGCGCGGCCGCCCGCTCGCCGGATCGACGCGGTGGCAGCGCGCGTCGATGAGCTCGATGGCGGGCATGACGTAGTCGGTGGCGTCCAGCACGTCGAACAGGGTGACCTCGGGCCCGGCCAGGTCGCGGGTCAGGTGGAACACCAGCTCGACCTCGACCATGGGCACGATGAAGCGGTCGAAGGGAATGTCCTGGCCGTTCTCGAACAGCATGTCGTCGAGCAGCACGCCGTAGTCGGGCTCCTCGATCTGCGAGGACCGCTGCATGGCGCGCGAGGTCAGGCCGATCTTGCGGCCGATGATGCGCCGGCCTTCCTGCAGCTTCAGGCGGATGCCCTCGCTCTGGATGGCGTAGGCGTCCTCGATGGTGATGCCGGGATGGTCCAGGGACGGCGCGCGCACCTGGACGCGGGCGCGCTCGGCCTCGTGCAGGGAAGCGGCGATGCGGGCGATGGCGTCGCGCGGCAGGGACTCCGCGGCGGCCGCGCGCGGGCGGTCGGCGGTGGCGGTATCAGTGTTTGGCATAGCGGGCATGGATGTTGTTGTGCTTGAGCGTGCCCGCCTCGGAAAATTCGGACAATTCCAGAGACAGGGCCAGGGTGCGGCGCTGGAACAGCGGATCGAAATGCTGCTTCATCATGTCGAACAGCGCCTGGGCGGTGTCGCGCACGGCCTGGGGCGCGCGGCCCGCGCCGATCTTGACGGTGGCGTGCACGAAGGCGTCGTCGTGGTCGCCCTCGGCCACGCAGTATTCGTCCAGGCGCAGGGCGCGCGAGCGGATGCCGCCCGGGGGGAACAGGCCGGTGTCGATCAGGATGTGGTTGGCCTTGCGCAGCAGGCCGGGAATGTCGCCTTCCTGGGCGAGATTGCCTGAATATTCAAAGATCAGATGTGCCATGGTATGAGACCCAGGATGCGGAAATGTCGGCCCCCCGCCTTCGCAGGGCGGAGGGGTGGCCCGCGCGGCGGCCGGCCGGGGCCGTCCGCGCGGGGCCGGAAGCGCCGGGATTTACTGGACCGGCAGGACCACGTTGATCTGGCCGGTGCCCGAGCTGCCGAAATACGGCGTGACCACTTCGGCCTTGCCGCGGTACTGGTCCCAGCCCAGGGCGCCCAGCAGCATGGCGGTGTCGTGCATGTTGCCTTCGCCGTGGCACTTGGCGTTGTACTCGGGCAGCATGTCGCAGAACGTCGCCCAGTCGCCGCGCTGCCACATGTCGATCACGGCGTGATCGACGGTTTCCAGGAACGGGCTCCAGACCTTGAAGAGGTAGTCTTCCGCCACGCCGTTCTGGGCGAAGCGGTGCGACAGCGAGCCGCTGGCGAGGAAGGCCACCGTCCCATCGTACTGCTCCTCGACCGCGCGGCGCATGGCGGCGCCGATTTTGGCGGAGTCCTCCATGTTGTGGACGGTGCACAGCGCCGCCACCGACACCACCTTGAACGCACGGTCCTCGTTCATGTAGCGCATCGGCACCAGCGTGCCGTATTCCAGTTCCAGGCTGGCGATCTCGTGCGAGCGGGTGCGCACGCCGGCCGCCGTGCTGGCATCGGCCAGCAGCCGGCCCAGTTCCGGATTGCCGTCGTACTCGTAGGCCATGTCCTTGATGAAGTGCGGCAGTTCGTTGCTGGTGTAGATGCCCTTGAAATGCGGCGCGCAATTGATGTGGTAGCCGGAATTCACCAGCCAGTGCGTGTCGAAGACGACGATCGTGTCCACGCCGAGTTCGCGGCAGCGGCGGCCGATCTCCTTGTGGCCGTCGATGGCGGCCTGGCGGCAGCCTTTGTGCGGTCCGTCCAGCTCGGACAGATACATCGACGGCACGTGCGTGATTTTCGCGGTCAAAGCGAGCTTACCCATGGTGTCTCCTCCGTAAGGGGGTCATGATGCAACGTTGGCCGGGGTTCAGACGCCCCAGCGAGGGATCGGATGATCCCCGTATGAGATGCAGATGTTCTTGGCTTCGCAGAACACCTCGTAGCTGTAATGCCCGCCCTCGCGTCCGGTGCCCGAGGCCTTGACGCCGCCGAAGGGCTGGCGCAGGTCGCGCACGTTCTGGCTGTTGACGAACACCATGCCGGCCTCGATGCCGCGCGCCATGCGCAGGGCCCGCCCGGTGCTTTCGGTCCAGACGTAGGACGACAGGCCGTAGGCCGTGTCGTTGGCGATGGCCAGGGCCTGGGCTTCGTCGTCGAAGGGGATCAGGCAGGCCACCGGGCCGAAGATCTCGTCCTGGGCGATGCTCATCGCGTTGTCCACGTCGGCGAAGACGGTGGGCTGGACCCAGTTGCCGCCGCGGAAGGCCGCGCCCACGTCCGGGGTGCCGCCGCCGCACAGCAGGCGGGCGCCTTCGCGCCGGCCGGCCTCGATGTAGCCCGTGACCTTGGCCAGGTGGCCGGCCGAGATCATCGGCCCGACGATGGTCTTGGGATCCAGCGGATCGCCCACCGTCAGGCGCTGCGTCCGGGCGGCGAAGTCGGCCTGGAAGCGCTCGTAGATGCCGCGCTGGACCAGGATGCGGCTGCCCGCCGTGCAGCGTTCGCCGTTGTTCGAGAAGATCATGAACAGGGCGGCATCCAGCGCGCGCTCGTAGTCGGCGTCGTCGAACACGACGAACGGCGACTTGCCGCCCAGTTCCATGGAGAACTTCTTCAGGCCGGCGGCGCGCACGATGCGGTGGCCGGTGGCGGTCGAGCCGGTGAAGGACACGGCGCGCACGCCGGCGTGCGACACCAGCGCCTCGCCCGCCGTGGCGCCGTAGCCGTGAACGATGTTGAACACCCCGGGCGGCACGCCGGCTTCCAGGGCGAGCTGCCCCAGGCGGTCGGCGGTCAGGGGCGAGAGCTCGCTCATCTTCATGACGGCCGTGTTGCCGAACGCCAGGCAGGGGGCGAGCTTCCAGGTCGCCGTCATGAACGGCACGTTCCAGGGCGAGATCAGGGCGCAGACGCCCACCGGCTGCCACATCGTGACGTTCAGGTGGCCCGTGTCCGAGGGATAGCTTTCCCCGTCCAGGCGCTTGACCTGCTCGGCGAAGAAATGGAAGTTGTTGGCCGCGCGCGGCACCAGCGCCTTGCCGGTCTGGCCGATGACCTGGCCGGTGTCCTGCGTTTCCAGGCGGGAGAGCTCGGGCACGTCGCGCGTGATCAGCTCGCCCAGGCGATGCATGATGGCCGCGCGGTCGGCGGCCGGGCGCGCGGCCCAGGCCGGGAACGCCTCCTGGGCGGCCCGCACCGCCTGATCGACCTCGTCGGCGCCGCCGCTGGCGACTTCGGCCAGGACTTCGCCCGTCGCGGGATTCAGGGTTTCAAAAACGTCGGCGCTTTCGACTTCGCGCCCGGCGATCAGATGCTTGATCATGAAAGATTCATCCCTAGTCAGCGGTTTGAGAATGGCCGGCCTCGTCGCCCACGATGGTGTTGACCAGGCAGCCCACGGATTCGATCTCGGTCTCGACCACGTCGCCGGGCCGGGTCTCGGCCAGCCCCTGCGGGGTGCCGGTCAGGATCACGTCGCCCGGCGACAGGGTCATGAAGGCCGACAGGTATTCGATCAGGAACGGCACGTCGAAGATCATGTCGGCGGTCGTGCCCTGCTGCACGACCTGGCCGTTGATGCGCGTGCACAGCTTCAGGGCCATGGGATCGGGCACGTCGTCGCGGTCGACCATCCAGGGCCCGATGGGCGTGCAGCCGTCGCGGTTCTTGACCCGCAGGTTGGGGCGGTACCAGTTTTCCAGGTAGTCGCGGATGGCGTAGTCGTTGGCCACGGTGTAGCCGGCGACGTGCTCGTAGGCGTGCTCGCGGCGGATGCCGCGCCCGCCGCGTCCGATGACCACGGCCAGCTCGCACTCGTAGTGCATGCTTTTCACCCCGTCCGGCCGGTGGGTGGCGGCGCGGTGGCCGATGAAGGTATTGGGGCCCTTCAGGAAGACCAGCGGGACCTCGGGCGCCTTGAAGGCCAGCTCCGCGGCGTGGTCGGCGTAGTTCAGCCCGAGCGCGAAGGCCGTGCAGATCCGCACCGGCGGCAGCCAGATGACTTCCTCCGCGGGCGCCGCGCGGCCGTCGGCCAGGCGCAGCGTGCCGTCGTCCTCGACCGTAGCCGGGCGGACCGCCCCCTGCCAGGCGATGCGTGCGTGTTTCATGCCGATTCCTCCTCGGTCCGCACGGTGAATTCCAGCCGGGCCAGGCCCGGCGCTTCGACGCGTACGGTGGAGCCCGTGCGGGCCACGGGCGATTGATAGACGACCCCGGTCAGCAGCACGTCGCCCTGGCGCAAGGTCATGAATTCGGTCACGTCGGCCAGCAGCCGGGCCGGCGCGCGCAGCAGGTCGGCCAGGCGGCGCTCGTCGCACCGGACGCCGTCGATCCAGGTCTGGAGCGTCAGGGACTGCAGCGCGCCGGCCTGCGCCGGCAGCAGCCGCATGGGCAGGGATCCGTCGAAGCATTTCTGGCGGATGGCCGGGCGGTAGTAGTCGGCGTGCGGCAGGCTCAGGTCGGCGGCCAGCAGGCAGGCGTCGACGGCCTCCAGGGCCGATTCCGGCCGCAGCCGGGCGGCGTCGCGGCCCATGCGCAGGCCGACGACGGCGCCGACCTCGACCGCGGACTCGCCGCGCGGCAGGCGCACCACGCTGCCGTCCGCCGCCCAGGTGTTGCGCGGCTTGATGTACAGGACCGGGGCGGCGGGCAGGCCCTTGTAGGGCGGCTGCAGCGCGGCCTCGCCCAGCCGCGACACGCTGGCGGAGTCGTTCATGATGACGCCGTACACGGCGGCGTCGGAAGGCAGGAGGGTTTCGGTTTCGATCATGTCTCGTCTACGGATGCGGGTTTGCCGGGAGCCGCGCGCATGCGCCCTAGCCCAGCGCGTGGATCAGCCACAGGGTGATGCCCGGGAACAGCGCCAGCACGATGATCCGCAGGAAATCGGACGCCAGGAAGGGCATCACCCCCAGCGCCGTCTCCTTCATGGGCACGTCCTTGGCCAGCTTGTTGATGATGTACAGGTTCATGCCCACCGGCGGGTGCACCAGCCCGATCTCCACCACCATCAGCGTCATGATGCCGAACCACACCGACTTGTCGCCCGCCGACAGGCCGAAGAAGTCCAGCCCCATGATCATCGGATAGAAGATCGGGATCGTCAGCAGGATCATCGCCAGCGAGTCCATCACGCAGCCCAGCAGAATGTAGATCAGCAGGATCGCAAACAGCACCATCATCGGCGACAGCCCGCTGTCGATCACCCACTGCGCCAGCTCGTGCGGCATCTGCGACAGCGCCAGCGAGGAGTTGAGCAGGTCCGCGCCGATCAGCACCATGAAGATCATGCCCGTCACCCGCGCCGTGCCCAGCAGGCTCTGACGCGTGCCCTCCCAGCGCATGCCGCCGGCCAGCGCGATCAGCCCGCAGGCCCCCGCCCCGATCGAGGCCGCCTCGGTCGGATTGGCCCAGCCGCCGTAGATCCCCACCACCACCACCACGAACACCAGCATGATCGGCACCGTGCGCAGCAGCGCGGCCAGCGCCTCGGCCCGCGGCGCCTTGGTCCCCGTGGGACCGGAGGCCGGATCGCGCGTGACCAGGATGCGGATCACGATCAGGTAGCCCAGCGCGGCCAGGATGCCCGGGATCACCGCCGCCATGAACAGCTTGCCGATGGAATCCTGCACCAGCACCGCGTAGATGATCAGTGGCACCGAGGGCGGGATCAGGATGCCCAGCGTGCCGCTGGCCGCCAGCGTGCCCGTGGCCAGGCGCCCCGAGTAGCCGTGCGCGCGCAGCTCGGGCAGCGCCACCTGCCCCATCGTGGCGGCGGTCGCCAGCGAGGAGCCGCAGATCGCCCCGAACGAGGCGCACGCCGCCACCGAGGCCATCGCCATGCCCCCGCGCCAGTGCCCGATCAGCTTGCCGGCCGCATCGAACAGCGCCTTGGACAGCCCGCCGTGCGTGGCGAACTGCCCCATCAGGATGAACAGCGGCACCACCGCCAGGTCGTAGTTCGACAGGCGCGCATAGACCAGGTCGCTGAGCGTGTACAGCAGCCCGTTCAAGGCCCAGTCGCTGGAGGCCACATAGATCACCGCCCCGGCCAGCAGCATCGCCACCGCGATCTGCACCCGGAACACCAGCAATACCAACAGCCCTGCGAGACCGCTCAGGCCCACCGCCATCCCGCTCATGCCGACACCCCATGATCGACGGCCATCTGCTCGCGCCGGCCCAGGTAGCGCGCATGTCCGAGCGCCGCGCGCACGCGCCACAGCGCGCACAGCGTCGTCAGCAGCAGGCTGGGCACGATGGCGGCCACGGGAATCCAGATCGGCAGGCCCAGCAGGGTGGTGAAGTCGCCCGTCTCGCGCAGGTGCGCGGCCGACAGCGCGGTGCGCCAGGCCAGCACCAGCATGGCCGCCACCAGCAGGCACTCGCAGGCGGCGTCGATGCGGCTCTTGGTGGTGGCCGGCAGCCGCTCGGTGAACAGATCGACGCGCAGGTGATCGCCCACCAGCGTGCAGTACGGCAGGAAGGCGGCGGCGGCCACCGCCGTGCCCACCTGCATCATCTCCACGTCGCCGGTGATCGAGCCGAAGCCCAGCTTGCGCCCGACGATGGAAACCAGCGACATGCCCACCAGCAGGATGAACAGCATCCCGCCGCCCAGGGCCAGCCCCGTGGCCAGCCGATTCAGGATCTGCCAGCCCCGGCTGCAGCGGGCCAGTTCGGTTCCGGTGTAGTCCATGATCTGAACCCGGTTCGGTTATTGGCGCGCCAGCGCGTGCGCGGCTTCGGACAGCTTCGTGCCGTCCAGGCCCTTCTTGTCCATTTCCGCGCGCCACTCGGTATCGACCGCGCGGGCGGCGTTCTTCATGGCGCTGAGATCGGCTTCGCTGATGTCGACCACCTGGCCGCCGGCGGCGCGCACCTTGGCCTGCGTCTGCGCGGCCACGTCATCCCAGACCTTGCCGAAGCGCTCGACCAGGGCCGGGCCGCTGTTGCGGTCGATGACCGCCTTCAGGTCGGGCGCCAGGCCATCGTACTTCTGCCGGTTCATCAGCAGCACCAGCACCGTGGCGGCGGGATAGGCCTGGCCGGCGGCCGGCTGCGCATGATATTTGGTCACCTCGTCCAGCTTGGTGGGCAGCACGACTTCCCAGGCGCCCATGGCGCCGTCGACCACGCCCTTGGAAATGGCTTCGGTGACCTGGCCCGGCGGCATGGAGACCGGCTCGCCGCCCAGGGCGGCCAGGGTCTTGGAGGCCATGCGCGTGGGCGTGCGCAGCTTCAGGCCCTTGAAGTCTCCGAGGCTGGCGATGGCCCGCTTGGAGGTGTGCAGGGCCACGCCGCCGTCCACGTGCACGGCCAGCACCTTGTACTTGGAGAATTCCTGCTGGGCGTACTGCTCGTAGAAATTCCAGGCGGCGCGGCTGCCGCTGGCGGCATCCCTGACGACGAAGGGCAGCTCCATGGCTTCGATGGCCGGGAAGCGGCCCGCCGAATAGCCGGGCGCCGTCCAGACGATGTCGGCCACGCCGCGCAGGGCCTGGTCGGCCAGCTGGCCCGGCGTGCCGCCCAGCTGCATGGCGGGGTAGATCTGGCAACCGATGCGGCCGGACGATTCCTGGGCCAGCGTGGCGCACCAGGGTTCGAGTACCATTTGCTGTGCCGCGGCGGCCGACGGCAGGAAATGGGCGATCTTGAGGGTGACTTCCTGGGCGGCGGCGGGGTTGCCGATGGAAGCGCCCAAGGCCAGGGCCAGTGCGGCGAGTCGTCGTTGCATGTGTCTTCTCCGAAGGGAACGGGTTCTATGGACGTTCTATGAGCATCGGCTGGATACAGCCAAGGATTCACTAACATGTTATTGTTATTTTCAGCCACTATAAAGCTAACATATTAGCAAGTCAAGTATGGAAACCACCCTGGGAACGGGAGACACATGAGCACACCGAAAATCCACCGCAACCTGCCGCAACTGCTGCTGAAGGCACGCGATGCGCTGCTGGGGCATTTCCGGGGAATCCTGACGCACTACGGCCTGACCGAGCAGCAATGGCGGATCGTGCGCAGCCTGCGCGAGCAGGGTCCCCTGGAACCCAATCAGCTGTGCGACGCCTGCCAGATCCTCAGCCCGAGCATGGTCGGCGTGCTGAACCGGATGCAGATGCAGGAACTGGTGGTGCGCGAGCGCGCGCCGCACGACCAGCGCCGGATCATCATCAGCCTGACGCCGCAGGGCGAGGCGGTCTACGACCGGATCGCCCCGCTGGTCGAGGCCCAGTACCAGCTGATCGAGGCCGCCATCGGGCGCGACCTCATCGACCAGACCTACGCCCAGATCGACCGCCTGCTGAGCGCGCCGCTGGACCGGGTTCCGGCCGTCGAGCTGCCGCCGCTGGATACGGAAGACTGAAGCCGCGCGCCGCACGCCCCGCCGGCGGCGCGCCGGGCCACGCAGCGCGGGGCGGCGGCACGCGGGCCGGCGCGGCGCGGATCACCGTCCGGCCAGTGCCCGGTACACGTCCAGGTGCGCCCGGACGATCCGGTCCAGGCCGAAATCGCGCTCCGCCAGCGCCCGGCCCGCGGCGCCCATGCGGACGCGCAAGGCCTCGTCCCGCGCCAGGGCCGCGACCGCGTCGGCCAGGGCGCGCGCGTCCCGGGGCGGCACCAGCACGCCGCTGACGCCGGACTCGATCGCGTCCCGGCAGCCCGGCACGTCGGTGGTCACCACCGGCCGGCCGCAGGCGGCCGCCTCGATCAGGGACTTGGGCAGGCCCTCGCGGTAGGACGGCAGCGTCACGATGTGGGCCTGGGCGTAGAAGCCGGCGACGTCCGCGCATTCGCCCACGTACTCGATCGCGCCTTCCGCGCGCCAGGCTTCCAGCTCCCCGGCCGTCACCGACGCGGGATTGTCCGGATCCAGGCTGCCGGCCAGGCGCCAGCGCAGCCCGTCGCCGCGCGCCGCGGACATCCGGGCCGCCTCGACGAATTCCCGCACGCCCTTGTCGTGCAGCAGCCTGCTGGCCATCGCGACGGTCACGGGCCCGGCGGGCCAGGGCCGCGGCGCGAACCGGTCCAGATCGACGCCCGAGCCGCGCACCAGCACCGCCTGGCCGGGGCGCACGGCGCCGGCCCGCTCCAGCACGTCGCGGTCGGCGGTGTTCTGGAAGATCACCCGGCTGTTCGGGTGCCCCAGGGCCAGGCGGTACAGGACCAGGGCCAGGCGCTTGAGGACGCCGCGCACGCCCGATCCCTGGATGAACACGTAGCCCAGGCCGGAAATCGCCGCGACGTAGGCGGGCACGCCGGCCAGGCGCGCGGCGATGCCGCCGTAGAGCACGGACTTGAGGGTGACGGCGTGCACCAGGCCGGGCCGCAGCCGGCGGAACAGGCGCCAGACCGCCCACAGGCTGCGGGCCTCGGTCCAGGGCCGCATGCTGGTGCGCGACAGGGGCAGGACGTGGTGCGCGAGGCCCAGCGCCTCGATCTGCGCCACCGCCGGCCCGCCCATGGACGCGACGTGGACTTCGTAGCCCGCGTCCCGGGCGGCCAGGGCGACCGGCAGCCGGTGCG
Source organism: Castellaniella defragrans (assembly GCF_014203015.1). Lineage (GTDB taxonomy): Bacteria > Pseudomonadota > Gammaproteobacteria > Burkholderiales > Burkholderiaceae_B > Castellaniella > Castellaniella defragrans. The sequence continues at coordinate 85,087 of NZ_JACHIB010000009.1, read as the reverse complement.
ACAGCAGGAACGCCGGATTGGTGATGAAGAAGAGCAGCCGGGGGGGCGGGCCGCCCGCCGGCGCGACCTCCGCGCGAGCCGGGGTCCTGGCCCCGGCCGCCGCCCGCCCCGCCCCGCCCGCCGGGAAATCGGCGGCCAGCCGGCGCCAGACGGTCTCGTAGCGCTCCACCATGGCCTGCAGGCTGTAGCGCCGTTCGACGGAGGCGCGCGCCGCGTCGCGCCGCGCCGGCCACTGCGGCTCGCGCACGGCGCGCGCCGCCTGGTCGATGGCGCCCGCCAGGGCCACCGCGTCGCCCGGCGGCACCACCCAGCCGTGTTCGCCCACGATGTCCGCCGCGTCGCCCACGTCGGTCACCACGCAGGCCACGCCGGAGGCCATGGCCTCGGAGACCACGTTGGGAAAGCCTTCGGCCTTGCTCGACAGCACGTGGATGTCCAGCGCCCGCATCAGTTCCGGGACGTCGTCGCGCCGCCCCAGGAAGACCAGGTGGTCCAGCAGGCCGTAATGCCGCGCCAGGGCGATCAGTTCGGCGTTGTCGCGCGACATGCCCAGCCCGATCAGCACGCAGCGCAGGTCCGGATGGGCGCGCACGCACAGGGCCAGCGCCGCCAGCAGGTTTTCATGGTCCTTCAGGGGATTCCAGCGCGCCACGCTGCCCAGCAGCGGCGCGCCCTCGGGCACGCCCCAGCGGGCGCGCAGTTCGGCGGCGCCTGCCGCATCCGGATGCCAGACGTCCAGGTCGTAGCCGTTGGGCACCACCAGCACCCGGTCGGCGCGGTAGCCCCAGGCCCGGTGGACCTCGGCCGCCTTGCGCGCGCAGGCGACGATGACGCCCGGCACCCAGGCCGACACCCGCGCGCAGGCCCAGGCCGCGATACGGGAGGAGCGGCTGCTCTCGCCCAGGCTGACGCCCGAATTGCGCACGCCCCAGGCCACGGCGCGGATGCCGGCCAGGCGCGCCGCGAGGCCGCCGATCAGGTCGGCGTGGTACATCCAGGTCTGCACCACGTCGGGACGGCGCTCGCGCAGCAGCCGGTAGAGCCGCCACAGGCCCCGCAGGCCGCCGGCCCAGCCCTGCATGTCCAGGCAGACCACCTCGACGCCGGCCGCGCGCAGCCGCGCGCCCATGACGCCTTCGCCGCGCATGGACACCACCGTGTGCCGGACCGTGCCGCCCGGGGCCGTGGCCAGACGCAACAGCACGGTCTCGGCGCCGCCGTGCAGCAGGCCGGAAATCACGTGCATGACTTGCAGGGGGGCCTGCTGCGCCGCAGAGGCCTGCTGCGCCGCGGGCGCGGACTCGCCGTCCGGCGAGGGAGTGGCGGGCAGGCCCGCTTCGTTTCCATTCATGAGGTTTCCTCGACCATCGGAGCCATCGGGCGGCATCAAGGCGCCGGGCGGGGCGCATCGTCCCCGTCCGCCGCGCCGATCGTCCCGTCCGCCTCCGTCCAGGCATCATCCCAGGCCCGCAGGACGGCGTCCAGCCCGTAGCGGGACCGCACCGACCCGGCCGCCGCCCGGCCGCGGGCCTCGCGCTCGGCGGGGGCGGCACGCATCACCCGCAGCAGGGCCGCGCCCAGGGCCGCCTCGTCGTCCAGGGGCACCAGCTCGGCCAGGCGGCCGCCCAGCGTCAGCTCCGACGGCCCCGAGGGGCAGTCCGTCGCCACGCAGGGCAGGCCCAGGGCCATGGCTTCGAGCAACGCGTTGGGGAAACCCTCGACGCGGGAATTCAGCACGAAGGCATGGGCCGCGGCCAGGTCCTCCCAGGGGGTCCGGCTGAAGCCGGGCAGCCGGATGCGGGATTCCAGCCCCAGTTCGCGGACGCGCCGCAGGCAGGCGTCGCGCTGGGCGCCGTCGCCCCAGATGCACAGGTCCCAGTCCGGGCATTGCGGGGCGAGCGCGGCGAAGCACTCGATCAGCCGGTCGAACTGCTTGACGGGATTGAAGCGCCCCAGCGCGGCCAGCGTGTAGCGCGGCCCCGCCGGCTCCCGGGCGCGGCACGCGGGCAGGCCGTCGGGCAGCGGATTGGGGATCACCGCCAGGCGGCGCACGCCCGGCGCGACCCGCAGCAGGTGGACCGCGCCGCGGCGGGTCTGCACGGCGACGCGGCGCGCCCAGGGATAGGTCCAGCGCCGCAGCCGGCGCAGGACGGGTTCCAGGTTGACGCTGTGGGCCGGATCGGTGCGTTCGCCGACGACGATGGGCAGGCCCAGGCCGCGCAGGGCGAGCAGCGCCGTCACGTTGACGTTGGTCAGGAAGGACAACACCCGGTCCGGCCGGCATTCCCGCGCCAGGCGCCGCAGGGCGGCGAGCTTGGCGACGGGCCGCAGCCAGGCCGGGCCGCGCACCCGGTCGGCCAGCCACAGCAGGCGCACGGCCGGGTCCAGGACCTGGTCGCAGCGCCCGCGTCCGGAATAGCAGCACACCAGGGTGACTTCGTCGCCGCGCCGCGCCCAGGCGTTGGCCAGGGTGGCGGCCACGCGCTCGGCGCCGCCACCGTGCATGGAGCTGACGAGGAACAGGATGCGCCGGGGGCGCCCCGGCCCGGCGGCGCGCGCATCGGCCCCGGAACGGGACACGCATTCATGCGCATCGGGACGGGACACTAGTTCACCCTCCGGCCCTGGAACACCTGTTCCCACAAGGCCATGATGCGCGCGGTGCCGAAGCGGTCGCGCGCATCGACGGCGCGGCCGGCCAGCCGCGCCCGCAGGCCGGCATCGGCCATCAGCGTCGCCAGGCCGGCCGCCAGGGCGTCCGGATCGTCGATCGGCCGGACCAGCAGGCCGTCCAGGCCCTCGCGGATGATTTCCCGCGGACCGGTGTCGCAATCGGTGGCCACGCACGGCAGGCCGCAGGCCATGGCCTCGATCAGGGTGTTGGACAGGCCCTCGGCCTGGGAGCTGAGCACGTACAGGTCCGAGGCGCCGTACCAGGCCGCCATGTTGCCCACGCGCCCCGGCAGGCTGACGCGCCCGGCCAGGCCGAGTCCGTCGCGCAGGGCTTCGAGTTCCCCGCGCTGCTCGCCCTCGCCCAGGATGGTCAGGTCCCAGTCGGGAAACGGCCCCGCCAGCTGGGCGAAGGCCCGCAGCAGGCCGTCGAAGCCCTTGACCGGATGCAGCCGGCCCACGGCCAGCAGCCGGCGCCGGCCAGGCGCGGGCGGCGGCTCCAGCACGGGCTCGCCGTCGGCCAGCGGCCAGCGCACGGCATTGGGGATGACCTGGGCGCGCACCCCGGGCAGGTGCGCGTCGAGCCACTGCGCCGTCCCCCGGGTCAGGGCGATGACCGCGTCGGCGCGCGGGTAGGTCCAGCGGCGCAGCCGTTCCCAGAACGCCGGCAGCGGCAGGCTGGGCGGATGGGCGTGCTCGGTGGCGATCACGCGGCTGCGCCCGCGCGCGGCCAGCACGGCCAGCACCGAGCCCCGGGTCATCATGCCCAGCACCACGGCCGGACGGTGGCGGCGCACCAGCCGGCGCAGCGCCGCGACCCGCAGCAGGTTGCCCCACAGGGCGCCCAGCGGGCCCGCGCTCTCGCCGGCCAGCCCCAGGGCGTGGCGCCGCACGCCGTCGGGCAGCGGATAGGCGTCCTGGCGGTCGTCCGTCTGGGTCACGATCATCACCCGGCAGCCGCGCGCCCGCCAGGCGGCGGCCAGGTCCACGGCCACGCGCTCGGCGCCGCCGCCGCGCAGCGAATGGATGACGATCATCAGATCGATCCGGTCGGCGGCCGGCCCGGCTGCGGGCGGCGCGCCGCCGGATTCGCGCAGGGGGCGCTCCGGCGCGTTCATGGCGCCTCCCCCGACGGCCGCACGCGCCAGGCCAGGCCCAGGTAGCAGACGTAGGACAGGGCGTACATCAGGGCGGTCGCCAGCATGATGCCCGCCGCGCCCATGGAAGGCGCGAGCACGGTGTTCATCCAGGCCTTGAGGCCGAAATTCAGGACGGCGATCGCGGCCATCCAGCCGTAGCGGTTCTGGCTGGCCAGCAGTTGCACCAGGATCAGCACGCCGAAATAGAACGGCAGCTGGAGCATGCCCCAGCGCAGCACGTGCGCCACGGCGATCGTGTCCTGCGCCGTGAAGGCGCCGCGCTCGAACAGCAGCGACACCAGCCACGGCGCCAGCCACCAGCCGGCCAGCACCACGCAGGCGCCGAGCGCCAGCAGGACGAACGACCATTTCAGCGCCATGGCGCGGGCGTGCGCCGCGTCGCCGCGCGCCTGGATGTCGGCCAGCACCGGCAGGGCCGCGCGGCCGACCGAGGCCGCCCCCAGCCCGATCATCAGCGACAGCAGCCGCGCCGCGTAGCCCAGGGTGGCGTTGGCGTTGGCACCCAGCCCGGCGGCCGTGTACTGGTCGATGGGGCCGACGAAGCTCATGGCCAGCTGGCCGACCAGCATGATGCCCGCGGCGGCGGCCAGGCTGGACCATTGCGGCGCGTGCCGGCTCAGGCGCGGCCGCATCGGGACGCGGTCCGCGCGCCGCGCCAGGGCGTCCTGCCAGACGGCCTGGATGGCGTAGCCCAGCAGCGTGCCCCAGAGCAGCGGCAGGATGCCCGCGCCCACGGGCGCGGCCAGCACGCAGACCAGGATCGCCAGGGCCGGCACGCTGTCGAGCAGGGTGTTGATGTGGCGCTCGTGCGCCCGCAGGCGCGCCGCGCCCAGCCCGGTCCAGATCGTGAAGAAGGCGGCCGGCGCGAAGCCCAGGATCAGCAGCAGGCTCATGTCGCGCACCGCGGGCGACAGGCCCTGCCCCGCCACGTCCAGGACCATCGGCCAGGCGAGCCCCAGCAGGACGGCCGCCGCGGCGCCCAGCGCCCAGGCCCAGGCCTGCAGCTCGCCCAGGAAGCGGCCGTGCAGGGCCGGTTCCCCCTGGCGGCTGCGCACCAGGGCCGGGATCAGCACCACGGAACAGGCCCCGACCAGCGTCACCGGCAGCCAGTTGGCGATCGTCAGGGTGAACTGGTAGGCGTCCACCGCGTCGCTGACGCCGTAGCGGTAGGCCACCGCCATTTCCTTGACCGCGCCCACCGCCTTGCCCATCAGCAGGAAGAAGGCGACGCGGGCCGCGCCCAGGGCGATGCGGCGGTGGTCGGCGTGCAGGCCCGCCAGCCGGCGCTTGAGCGGCGCGATCACGTCAGCCTCGCAAACGAGGATCCGGTCCGCACGTCCCCGGTCAACGCAGGAACCGGACGTACCAGGGCATGGCGACCTCCAGGCCCCGCAGGATGTCGAACTGGGGGTCGTAGCCCAGCAGGCCGCGCGCCTTGGCGATGTCGGCCTGGGAATGGCGCACGTCGCCCGCGCGGAAATCGCCGTGGCGCGGCGCGCGCGCGTAGGCCACGCCGTTGCGCCCCAGGATGTCGCGCAGCAGCTCGAAGAGCTGGTTGAGCGAGGTGCGGGCGTTGAAGGCGACGTTGTAGACCTGGTTGACGCCTTCCGGGCCGGCCAGGGACGCCAGCACGTTGGCCTGGACGACGTTGTCGATGTAGCAGAAATCGCGGCTGGTCTCGCCGTCGCCGTTGATCACGACTTCCTGGTCGCGGATCATGGCCGACACCCATTTCGGGATCACGGCCGCATAGGCGCCGTCCGGGTCCTGGCGCTGGCCGAAGACGTTGAAATAGCGCAGGCCGACGGCCTTGAAGCCGTAGGCGCGCGCGAAGACGTCGGCGTACAGCTCGTTGACGTACTTGGTGACGGCGTAGGGCGACAGCGGCTTGCCGATCTGGTCCTCGACCTTGGGCAGGCCGGGATGGTCGCCGTAGGTGGAGCTGGAGGCCGCGTAGACGAAGGATTCGACCTGGGCGTCGCGCGCCGCCACCAGCATGTTGAGCTGGCCGCCGACGTTGACCGCGTTGGTGGTGAGCGGGTCGTGCAGCGAGCGCGGCACCGAGCCCAGCGCCGCCTGGTGCAGCACGTGGCGCACGCCCTTGACCGCCTGCCGGCAGGTGTCCAGGTCGCGGATGTCGCCCTCGATGAAGCGGAAGCGCGCCCAGCGCGCGGGGCCGACGCGGGACTCGACCTCGTCCAGGTTGCGCTGGTAGCCGGTGGAGAAGTCGTCCAGGCCGACGACGGCCTGGTCCAGGCCCAGCAGCGCTTCCAGCAGGTTGGAGCCGATGAAGCCGGCGCAGCCCGTCACCAGCCAGGTGCGGGGCTGCGCCCGCAGTTCGGCGAGGACGGATTCGTAGCGGGATGTCATGCCGGAACCTCAGAGGCGCAGATCGGACTCGCCGGCGGCGAGCACGTATTTCAGGTCGTACAGCACGTGCTCGGGCTTGCCCAGCGCGCGCAGCGCGGCGGCCCCCATGGCGGCGAACTGGTGGTGCGCCACGGCCAGGATGATGCCGTCGTAGGCGCCCGCGGCCGGCTGGGCCACCGGCGTGATGCCGTATTCGTGCCGCGCCTCGGCCGGATCGACCCAGGGATCGTAGACGTCCACCTCGATGCTGTATTCGCCCAGCTCGCGCACGATGTCCACCACGCGGGTGTTGCGCAGGTCGGGGCAGTTTTCCTTGAAGGCCAGGCCCATCACCAGCACGCGCGAGCCCTGCACCTGGATGCGGCGCTTGGTCATGGCCTTGACCAGCTGCGACACCACGTAGCTGCCCATGGAATCGTTCAGGCGGCGGCCGGCCAGGATGATTTCCGGGTGATAGCCGATGGACTGCGCCTTGTGGGTCAGGTAGTAGGGATCGACGCCGATGCAGTGGCCGCCCACCAGGCCCGGACGGAAGGGCAGGAAATTCCATTTGGTGCCGGCGGCTTCGAGCACGTCCAGCGTGTCGATGCCCAGGCGGTTGAAGATCAGCGCCAGTTCGTTGATCAGGGCGATGTTCACGTCGCGCTGGGTATTTTCGATGACCTTGGCGGCCTCGGCGACCTTGATCGAGGGCGCCTTGTGCGTGCCCGCCGTGATGATCTGGCGGTACAGCGCGTCGACCAGGTCGGCGACTTCGGGCGTGGAGCCCGAGGTGACCTTGCGGATGGTGGAGACGCGGTGCTGCTTGTCGCCCGGGTTGATGCGCTCGGGACTGTAGCCGGCGTAGAAATCGACGTTGAAGCGAAGGCCGGAGATGCGCTCCAGCACCGGCACGCAGACTTCTTCCGTGGCGCCGGGGTAGACCGTGGATTCGTAGATGACGATGTCGCCGCGCTTGAGCACGCGGCCGATGGTCTCGCTGGCGCGCTCCAGGGGCGTCAGGTCCGGCTGCTTGTACTCGTCGATGGGCGTGGGGACGGTGACGATGAACACGTTGGCGGAGGCCAGCTCGGCGGGGTCCGACGAATAGCGCAGGTGCCTGGCCTGGGCGAGTTCGGGGCCGTCGACTTCCAGGGTGTGGTCGCGTCCGGCGCGCAGTTCCTCGATGCGCCGCGTGTTGATGTCGAAGCCCAGCACGTCGCGGTGCTTGCCGAATTCGACCGCCAGCGGCAGGCCCACGTATCCCAGACCGACGACGGCCAGACGGACGTCCTGAATGTTCATTTGGTTCTCCCCGGCATCATGCCGATTGGACAGGATGGAATTTTAATCGCGCCGCGCTCAGTCGCGCCGCACGCCCCGGCCCAGGGACGGCAGCAGCAGCCAGCGCGGCCGCCGCCAGGTGACCAGGCGGATGTACAGCCAGATGTAGACCGCGGCGAAGACCCCCATGCTCAGGCACAGGAGCCAGGCGTTGTCCCACCACAGCGTGGCGGGCACCAGCCCGATCAGGGCCAGCACCCACAGGTAGGGCGAGGTCATGGCGTTGCACAGCGCCGGCAGCGCGTGGCGGCGGTCCCGGCTGAAGGTGACGCGCACCAGGCGGCGGAACACGAGCTGGTGCAGGTGCAGCGCGTCGGGCTGGTCGACCGGCACGCCGCGCTTGAACTTGCGGCGCCAGATGGAAAACAGGGTCTCGAAGACCGGATAGAACAGCACGGCCAGGGCGTAGAAGGGCGACACCCCCGGATTGCGCACCACCAGCTGCACGGCCAGTTCGGCCAGCATGAAGCCGACGAAATACGCCCCGCCGTCGCCCAGGAACACCCGGCCGAAGGGGAAGTTCCAGACCAGGAAGCCCAGGGTCGCGGACGCCAGCGAGGTGGCGATGAGAAAGATGGGGATGTCCTGGACCTGCCAGGCGACCAGGGCGAGCGACACCGCCATCAGGGTGGCGATCATGCCCGCCAGGCCGTTCATGCCGTCGATGATGTTCAGGGCGTGCGTGCAGCCGCCCACCGCCACCATGGTGAACAGCAGCGAGATGATCGGCCAGGCCGACAGCAGCGCATCGGCCCACGACAGGCCCACGCGCGAGACGCCGCCCAGCAGCCACCAGGCGATGGCGGCCGACACGAAGGCCGCCAGCAGGCGCTTGCCGGAGCCGATGTCCTTGGTGATGTCTTCGAGCAGGCCGGCGACGAACACCGGCAGCGCCGACACGAACAGCGCCGGCCACAGCCAGGTGAGGGTCATGTTGCTGGGGCCCAGCACCAGCAGGCCCGCCAGGCTGCCCGCCACCACCGCCAGCCCCCCGACCCGGGGCGCCGCGTGGGCATGCATGGCCTGGGGCTTGTGCATGTCCGTATCGCCGGTCAGGCGGCCGTGCCAGCGCTCCGACACGACGATCAGGCCGCCGACCATGAAGGCCACGATCCCGATGAGGGGCCAGCTGAGCGTGGCGGACAGATTGGCGGCGTTCAAGTCGATCCCGTTGGGCAAAACGAGATTATCGGCCAATTTTGTAACTTGTGGCGCGGCGCAGCGGATACAGATGCAACAAAAGGGCCCGGCGGCCCGCCCGGCGCCATCCGGCGCGGGCGCGGAGCGGGCGGTCAGGGGGTCAGAGGCCGCCCATGCACAGGTACTTGACGACCAGGTAGTCGTCCAGCCCGTAGTGCGAGCCCTCGCGGCCCAGGCCGGACTGCTTGACCCCGCCGAAGGGCACGGCCTCGTTGGAGATCAGCCCGGTGTTGATGCCCACCATGCCGTATTCCAGCGCCTCGGCCACGCGCCACACCCGGCCGATGTCGCGGCTGTAGAAATAGGCGGCCAGGCCGTATTCGGTGTCGTTGGCCATGCGGATGACGTCGGCGTCGTCGCCGAAGCGGAACAGCGGCGCCAGCGGGCCGAAGGTTTCCTCGCGGGCGAGCTTCATCGTGGGCAGGGCATCGGCCAGCACCGTGGGCTCGAAGAACGTATGCCCCAGGGCATGGGGCCGCCCCCCGGCCAGGATACGCCCGCCGTGGGCGACGGCATCCGCGATGTGCTCCTGGACCTTGGCCACGGCGGCCTCGTCGATCAGGGGGCCCTGGGTGACGCCGTCCTCCAGGCCGTTGCCGACCCGCAGCTTGCCGACGGCTTCCACCAGCTTGCGACTGAAGGCGTCGTAGACCGAGTCCTGCACGTAGAAGCGGTTGGTGCACACGCAGGTCTGCCCGGCATTGCGGTACTTGCTGGCGATGGCCCCTTCCACGGCGGCGTCCAGGTCGGCATCGTCGAACACGATGAAGGGCGCGTTGCCGCCCAGTTCCAGGGACAGCTTCTTGATCGAGGAGGCGCACTGGCGCATCAGCAGGCGGCCGACCTCGGTGGAGCCGGTGAAGGAGACCTTGCGCACGAGCGGGCTGGAGGTCATCTCGCCGCCGATGGCGGCGGCATCCCCGGTCAGGACGGAGAACACGCCCGCCGGCACCCCGGCCTCTTCCGCCAGCACCGCCAGGGCCAACGCCGAGAAGGGCGTCTGTTCGGCCGGCTTGACGACCAGCGGGCAGCCCGCCGCCAAGGCCGCGCCCGCCTTGCGGGTGATCATGGACGAGGGGAAATTCCAGGGCGTGATGGCGGCGCAGACCCCGATGGGTTCCTTGGTGACGACCACCCGGCGGTCCCGGGCGAAGGTGGGGATCACGTCGCCGTAGGCGCGCTTGCCTTCTTCGGCGAACCATTCCAGGAACGCGGCGCCGTAGGCGATTTCGCCCCGGGACTCGCTCAGCGGCTTGCCCTGCTCGGCCGTCATGATCACGGCCAGGTCCTGGGCGTGCTCGGTCATCAGATCGAACCAGCGCCGCAGGATGGCCGCGCGCTCCTTGGCGGTCATCGCGCGCCAGGCGCCCCAGGCGGCCTGGGCGCCCTCGATGGCGCGGCGCGTCTCGGCCGCGCCCATGCGGGGCACGGTGCCCAGGACTTCGCCCGTGGCCGGATTGCGGACGTCGATGGTGCCGGCGGAATCCGCGTCGCACCATTGACCGTTGACATAGGCCTGCTGGCGAAGCAGGCCCGGCTTTTTCAATGTCAGCATGCTTGTGCTCCGATTGATCGTTCAATATAATGAACGGTGTTTGTTGGAATGAACAAATTCGATCATACCGGCCCACGTCGCCCGGCGTCAATCCGCCCCGGCGGGCCGTGTCCGGCACATCCCGGCGGGGGGCCACCGCCCCTCCCGCGCCGATGGCCCGATCTCCCGAGCCCCCGATTTCCCGATTTCCCGATCCCATGAGCGCCGACCCAGCATCCCCCGAACGCATCCTCGCGCCGGCCGTCGCCCGCGCCTCCGCCGTGCTGGATCTGCTGGCCCGCAGCGGCCGTCCCGCCACCCTGGCCGAACTGGCCCGGGCGCTGCAGCTGCCCAAGAGCAGCCTGCACGGCCTGTGCGCCACGCTGGAACAGCTGAACCTGATCACGCGGCTGGACGGCGGCCAGATGACGCTGGGGCCGCACGTGATGATGTGGGCCAACGCCTTCATGGCGCGGCTAGACATCACGCAGGAATTCTTCGCGTCCTGGGACGACATGCGCGTCCTGCCGGAAGAAACCATCACGCTGTCGGTGCGCGACGGCGCCGAGGTCGTGTACATCGCCTGCCGCAACGGCCAGCACCCCCTGGGGCTGCGGTTCCACGCCGGCATGCGGCTGCCGGCGGTCTACACCGCCACCGGCCTGGCCATGCTCAGCACCCTGCCGGACGCCAGCGTGCGCAAGCTGCTGGACGGCCTGCCCGGGGGCTGGCCCGTCCCCCTCACCGACCACGGCCTGCGCGACACCGCAGCGGTCATCGACGAACTGCGGCGGATCCGCCAGCGGCGGTATTCGACCGACCGCGAATGGGTGCGCGAGGGCATGTACTGCTACGGCGCCCCCGTCTTCGATTCGCACCACCCCGAAGCCGTGGCGGGCGTGGCCGTCAGCATCCGTTCGCTGGAGGCCAACCCGGCGCTCGAAGAACGCGCCGGGCAGGCCATCCGCAAGCTGGCCGACCGCCTGTCCGAGCGCCTGGGAGCCTGGCGCAGGCCGTGACCGGTGAGGCGGGCCTCGCGCGCGATGCCTGCGCGAGGCCTTGGCGGGCGCCCTCCGGCGGCCGCCTGTCGATAACCGCCTCCCATGGATGGCCGCCTCCCATGGCCACCTTCCGTCGATGGCCACCCCTGCCATCGATGGCCGGCCCGTTTCTTTTCTACAATGGGCCTCACGCCGTTCCACACGACACGCCATGATCGACGACCTGATCCAGCTGGCCACGCTGACGAGCCTGGGTCTCGCCCTGATGCTCCCCCTGGCCAATCCGCTGACCTCCATGACGCTGCTGCTGTCCCTGGGCCAGCACATCCCCTATCAGGAACGCAGGCGGCAGGTCACCCAGGCGGCGTTCTACGTGGTCGGCATCATGATGGTGACCTATTACGCCGGCGCCTGGATCATGCATACCTTCGGCATCTCGATTCCCGGGCTGCGCATCGCGGGCGGGCTGATCGTGGCCAGCATCGGCTTCAGCATGGTGCTCCCGTCGACCGGCACCAGCCCCTCGGCGGCCGACGCCGACGCCGCCGGCGCGCAGGGCGGCCGGCAGGTGCCCAACATCGCCTTCGTGCCGCTGGCCATGCCCGGCACCGCCGGGCCGGGCACCATCGCCATGATCATCAGCGGCGCGACGTCGGTCGATGCGGCGGCGAGGCAGGGGTTCGCGCCGTGGGTGCTGGCCGCCACGCCGGTCCTCGTGTTCGCCCTGCTGGGCCTGCTGTTCTGGGTCTGCCTGCGCTCGGCCGGACGCATCGTGGCCGTGATCGGCCAGGGCGGCGTCGAGGCCATCTCGCGCGTCATGGGCTTCCTGCTGGTCTGCATGGCGGTCCAGTTCGTCATCAACGGCGTCCTGGAGATCATCCAGCAATACGGCGTGGCCTAGGCGCCCCAGGCGCCGGCGGGATCGGACATCCGGGTAAAAAAAAAGCCCAAGATCCGAAGATCCTGGGCTAAATCCACCAAAGGAGGAGGGTGGAGGAGACAACCGGGGCATGTCGGGCTGCGAGGAACCTGGGTTCCGAGCCGCCGTGATTAGGGGTTTTCCCGCTGCAATCACGTTTCGACATCCGATAAGCAAATTATATAGAAAAAACTTGCTGCGTTGCAAGATCAATTTGTTGTCAATAGACAATACCCAGTGTTTTGTCGTTTTTCGATCACAAACAAGGGTAAGTCCCTAGCCGGATCCGCCGGTTTCCTGGCTAGATCCGGTAGGCCGTGGTGGTCATGACCTTGGACATCAGCCGCATGGCGCCCCGCACCGGCGCGGGCAGGGGCACCGCGCCGTGGTCCTCGGCGGTGTTGCGGTGGCCGATCTCGTCGTCGCGCATCTGCGTGACGATCCGCCGCGAACGCCGGTCCCGGTCCGGCAGGGCGCTCAGGTGGCCGTCCAGGTGCTCCTCGACCTGGCGCTCGGTCTCGGCCATGAAGCCGAGGTTGTAGGGAATCCCGGCGCGGCTGGCCAGCAGCCCGAGGCCGAAGGACCCGGCATACCACAGGGGATTGAGCAGGCTGGGGCGGCTGTGGAGTTCGTCCAGCCGCTGCCGGCACCAGGCCAGGTGATCGACTTCCTCTTCGGCCGCCCGCAGCAGCACCCGGCGGATGCCTTCGTCGCGGCACAGCAGCGCCTGGCCGCGGTAGAGGGCCTGGGCGCAGATCTCGCCCACGTGGTTGACCCGCATCAGGCCGGCGGTGTGGCGCGATTCCGCGTCCGACAGCGCGGGATCGTCGGCCGCGGGCGGCCCCGCGGGATTGGCCCGCTCGTGGGAGACGGAACCGTCCAGCACCCGCAGCGCGCGGCCGGCTTCGGCCAGGACCGCGTCCAGCCGGCCCATCCGGCGGCGCCAGCCCGGCGCCGCGCCACGGCCGCCGTCCGCGCCGGCGGCGGGCTCCATGCCCTCTGCCCCGTATGTCGCCTGTTCCATGAGAAATCCTTTTTTCAACGGTTGAGGAAGCGCCAGACCGGCTTGAGCTCGGCCAGCAGCCAGCACGACGGCAGGACGATGGCCAGGGCGATCAGCCCCCGGCCCGACCAGTCCTGGTCGTCCTGGAGGTAGGCGTTGCACAGGCGGATGGGCTGGTCCAGGTAGACCATGCCCACGATCGCGCTCATCCAGCAGAAATTGCCCAGGAAAAAGAGCTTGATGACCACGTTGGCGCGCCGCAGCGAGGCCCGCAGCACCCAGCCGCAGAGCGGCAGGCCCAGGTACTTGAACGCCGCCACGCGCCAGTCCGTCAGGGCGTCGTCCAGCGCCTTGGGGATCATCCAGCCCGCCCCGACCAGGCTGACCAGCAGCAGGCCGGGCATGCCGTATTCATTATAGGACCAGGCCGGACGCGCGCCCGCGCCGCCGGCCGGCGGCGGACGGCCGGCGCGCCACGCCTGCTCGGCGAACAGGCCCGCCAGCGCCAGCAGGGGGATCTGGACCAGCATGTGCAGGCTCATCAGCGCCGTCAGCGGCGCGCGCAGCCCCACGGCCAGGCCCAGGCAGGCCAGGGCGGCGATTCCCCAGGCCAGCGGCCCGGGCGGGCGCCGGCCGCCCCCGGGCGGCGTGGCGGCGCCCGGCGGGCCGGCCGGGCCGATGGGCGTCGGGGAAGGCGTATTCATGATGCGTCCTCGCTACACGCCGCCCGCGTCGCGGCCCGCGGGCCGCCCCGGTTCGCCGGGCGCAGGCCGGTCCGCGGGGGCCGGCCTGCGTCCGGCCTCATCCTCTGCCGCGCGCAGGGCCAGGCCGGGATCGTCCAGGTCCAGGATGCGCGCCAGGCGGCCGTCGGGCGTCACGACGTGGAAGGCGGCATTGTGCTCGAACTCGCCCAGGGGCGCCGGCACGACCGTGATGCCGAACAGCGCCAGCACGGCATCGCGCTGCGCGGGGCGGGCGAAGGACAGGAATTGCCAGACGGCCGGATCGGCGCCCATGCGCGCCGCGTAGCGCGCCAGGTCCGGCGCCCGGTCGCGCGGATCGAAGCTGATGCTGATCAGCCGGATGCGGTCCTGCAGTCCGCGCGCCTCGATGGCCTGCTGCAGGCGCTCGGTCAGGGAACCCTGCGCCAGGCACAGGGCCAGGCAGCGGGTGTAGAAGAAATTGACGAGGGCGACGCGCCCGTCGCGGCGCAGCTCCCGGTCCAGGTCCAGGACCCGGCCGTCCCCGGTCAGCACCTCGGCGGCCGGAATCGCCCGGGGATGCCGGGCCACGTCCTGGCGGCGCGCGGCCTCGGCCGTCAGGACGGTGAAGCCGCCGGTCAGGCCGTACAGCGCCCCCAGGCCGGCCGCCAGGGCCAGCGCCAGCGCGAGGATCCAGCGCACACCGGCTCTCCGCCCGGGCTACTTGCCCAGCAGGGGCCGCAGGTCCTCGTCGCCCTTCCAGGGGCCTTGCTGACCCTTGGTTTCCTCGCGCACCTGGGCGACCGTCTTGGCGTCGGCGGCCGAGGCGGCGTTGCCGAAGCTGGAGCGCACGTGGGTCACGAGGGCGGCGATCTCCTCGTCGGAGAACTTGGCGAAGTTCGGCATTTCCCCGTTGTACTGGGCGCCCTCGACCGTCAGCGGGCCGTGGATGCCGTGCAGCAGGATGCGGATCATGATGCCCGGATCGCCCGCGTCCACCCATTCGGACTTGGACAGCGGCGGGAACACGCCCGGCACGCCGGCGCCGCTGGCCTGGTGACAGGCCACGCAGTTGGCCGTGTAGAGCTGGCCGCCGTCGGCCGTCGCCGGCACGGCGAAGTCGGCCGCGACGCGATCGTCGCCCACGGACGCGGGCATCGGATTGAAGCTGGTATACAGGTGAACCACCGCCCACAGCAGCAGCAGGCCGATGACCGTCAGGACGATCTTGGGAACCGGGCGGCTGCCCTCGTGCGGCTCGGGCTGCTCGCGGCGCTGCTGGTTGAATCGGGACTCGCTCATTGCTTCGCTCCTTCACCGCCGGCCTGCTTGGGCAGTTCCGGCAACTGCGAGCCGGGGTTGACCGGATAGGTGTGATCCAGGCCGATCAGGTAATCCACCAGATCCAGGGCCTCGGGCGTGGCCACCACGACCTTGCCGACCGGCGCGAAGCTGGGCGGCAGGTTGACGACCTTGTCGCCCGGCTCGGCCTTGTCCTTGAGCTTGAACAGGAAGGGGAAGGACGGCATGTTGCTGCCCGGCGTGTAGGCGCGCGGCTCGTACAGGTGGCCCAGGTTCCAGTCCACGCTGGGCTGGCGCGCGCCGATGTTGAACAGGTCCGGCCCGGTGCGCATGGTGCCCAGCAGGTGCGGACGGTCGTAGTAGTAATCGCCCGCGACCGGCGCGCGGCCCCAGCCGCGCTGGAAGTCCGGCGCCTGGGACTGGCTGCGCGGCTGCTGCGAGTGGCAATAGACGCAGCCCATCTCGATGTAGACCTGGCGCCCGCGCAGCTGCTGCTCCGTATAGGGCTTCAGGCCTTCGGAGGGCGGCACGTCGGACAGCTGCATGTAGGGCAGCACGACCAGGGTGGCGGTGGCCAGCGCGAGGGTCACCATCGCGCCGCTGAGGAGTTTGTATTCGCTTTCCATGATCAGGCACCTGCGAATGCCTGAGGCTCAGGCGAGGATTTGCGGTTGTGCAACAGGGCGGGACCCACGCGGCGCGTGCCGTAGCGCAGGGCCATCTGCACGAAGTGGACGGCGAACACCAGATGGCCCAGGGTCATCATGGCGCCGCCCACCGTGCGGCCTTCGAGGTAGGGCATCGTGACCCGCACGGAGTCCATGAATGGCTTGGTCGCGTCCAGCATCGCCAGGCCCTGCAGCCAGCCGCCGATGGACAGGCTGACGAAATAGATGCCGATGCCCAGGGCCACCAGCCAGAAGTGCACGATGATGAGCTTGGGATGCGGCCATTCCCAGGACATGACGCGCGGCATCACGAAGTAGATGGCGCCGAACATCACGATGGAGAAGAAGGCGTACAGGCCCAGGTGCGCGTGCGCCACGGTGAAGTGGGTGAAGTGCGCCACCGTGCTGACGCTGCGCAGCGCCTCGAAGGAGCCCTCGAAGGAGCTGAGGGTGTACATCATGGCGCCCAGCACGATGAAGCGCAGCGTGGGCGAGTAGTACATGGTCTTGAAGTGGCCGCGCATCGTCAGGTGCTGGTTCACCGAGAAGGCCAGAACCGGGATGATCATCATCATGGACTGCACGATCGACAGCGTGATCAGCCAGTGCGGCACCGGGCCGCCGACCAGGTGGTGGCCGCCGACCTGGCCGTAGAAGAAGGCCAGCGCCCAGAAGCCGATCAGCGACAGGTTGTAGGACTGGATCGGACGGCCGATGATCTTCGGCAGGAAGTAGTACACCGAGGCCAGGGCGATCGGCGTGTAGTACAGGCCCAGCACGTTGTGGCCGAACCACCAGTTCATGGTGGCCTGCTCCACGCCGAAGTGCACGCCGGGCACCTTGCCCACCAGGTACAGCACCGGGAACCAGAACAGCGCCGCGCCCATGTACCAGATCGACACGTACAGGTGCTCGACCTTGCGGTTGCGCAGGGTGAACACCAGCGGCAGCGCGATCAGGGCGCCGCCCAGCACCAGCAGGATGCTGATCTGCCAGGGGATTTCCAGCCACTCCAGGCCGTCGTTGATGCCCACGGCGATGCTGCCCAGGCCGGCGATCAGGCCGGCGTTCCAGAGCATGCAGCCCAGCAGCGCGAAGCGTCCGCCGTACAGGCGCGTCTTCAGCAGGCGCGGCAGCATCCAGATCGCCACGCCGAAGGCCGCCATCGGACACCAGCCGTAGGCCACCATGTTCAGGTGCAGCGTGCGCGTGCGGCCGAAGGTGAGCCAGGCGTATTGCGTCAGGAATTCGGGATTGTGCAGCTTGATCGAGCTGATCAGGCCGAAGGTCGAGGCCAGCACCAGCCAGACGATGGCACAGCACAGGAAGGTGAAGGTGACGTAGGCGGTCGACTGGTCGGCCTCCAGGCGGTCGACGAGTTCTTTCTTCAGCTTGTCGGCCAGGGACGGATCGACGACGGCCTTGCCGCCGTCGGTGACGACCTTCTGCAGGCCGGCCCGCTGCTCCGGCGTGGCGGAGGGATCCTCGACGTGGCCGATCTCGCCGGTGGAAAAGATCACCCCGGCGGCCTCGGGATTGTTGTCGAACATGTTCCGCCTGAGGGACCAGATGAAGACACCCAGGCCGGTGACGGATAATATGAAGGTCAGGAGTAAAACGGTGACGGTATCCACGGCGCTTCCGATGAAGGACAAAAAGACGCGCAAGGGCCGAAAACCGGCCCCGGCAACCCGCTATTGTAGGCATAGATTTGATCTATGATAAATCTACGCGAGAATATCAAGCCTGAATTACCCTAATCGTGGTACGGACATCACGCCCGGCCGCGGCGCCGGCGCGCCGTCCCGCGGTGCCGGTCCGCCAGGCCATCCACAGGAAAAAGACTCATCATGGAATGCACCATCGACTGGCAGGGCCCCGAGGGCATGCTGTTCATCTCCCGCACCGGCAGCGGCCACGTCCTGGCCATGGACGGCGCCCCTGACGGCGGCGGCCGCAACCTGGCCCCCCGGCCGATGGAAACCGTGCTCTCCGGCGCCGGCGGCTGCGCCGCCTACGACGTGGTGCTGATCCTGAAGCGCGGCCGCCATGCCGTGACGGGCTGCCAGGTCGCCCTGACGGCCGAGCGCGCCGACACCGAACCCAAGGTCTTCACCAAGATCCACTACGCCTTCCGGATCACGGGCCGCGACCTGCCCGCCGCCGCGGTGGAACGGGCGGTGGAGCTGTCGCACACGAAATACTGCTCGGCCATCGCCATGCTGGAAAAGACGGCCGAGATCACGCACTCGATCGAGATCGTCGCCGCCTGAGACGGTTCAGGCCCTTTTCGTCAGGACGGTGGATACCCCCCGGCTGGGCTGTTCGCAGCCTGTTCCGGCGGGGGGGCCCGTTGGCCGGGATCGCCGCAGGCAAGCCCCTCCTATACCGCCATCGGCGCTGTCAGCGGCGGATGGTGGCGGTAGTCTTCGAGCGCGAAATCCCCCGGCTCCAGGCGCTCCAGCCATTCGGGCTCGTAGCGGCCGGTGTCGGCGTACGCCGGGATGCGGTCCGACAGGCGCAGCCGCGGCGCCGGCAGCGGGTCGCGGCGCAGCTGCTCGCGCAGCATCTCCACGTGGGTCTCGTAGATGTGCGCGTCGCCGATGAAATACGTGAACCAGCGCGGCTCGTAGCCCGTCAGGCGCGCCACCAGGTGCGTCAGGGCCGCGCCCTCGGCCAGGTTGAACGGCGTGCCCAGGCCCACGTCGTTGCTGCGGATGTACAGGCACAGCGACAGTTCGCGCGTGGCCGGATTGGCCAGGAACTGGTACAGCAGGTGGCAGGGCGGCAGGGCCATTTCATCGAGCTGGGCCCAGTTCCAGCCATGGAACAGGATGCGCCGGCTGCCCGGGTCGCGGATCAGCGCGTCCAGGCAGGCGCGCAGCTGGTCCACGGCCTTGTAGAGCAGCACGTGCGGCCGGCCCTGGTCCTGCACCGGGCCGATCAGGCGGTAGCCCTGCGCCCGCGCGGCCTCGATGCGCGCGGCGGCGTCGGCCGGCAGCAGCTTGTAGGCCGGCCACTGGCGCCACTGCACGCCGTAGACCGGCCCCAGGTCGTCGGGGCCGTCGCGCCAGGGGCTGTCCAGCCAGGCGCGGTTCTCGTTGGCGTTCTGGTCCCAGACGCGGCAGCCCAGCGCGCGGAAGTCCGCCGCGCTGTCGGCCGCCCGCAGGAAACCCACCAGCTCGCCCATGGCCGACTTGAAGGCCAGGCGCTTGGTGGTGACGGCGGGAAAGCCCTGGCGCAGGTCGAAGCGCAGGCAGGCGCCCGGCAGGCTCAGGGTGCGCACGCCGGTGCGGTTCTCCTGCCAGGCGCCCTGCTCGAAGATCGAGCGGACCAGGTCCAGGTAGGCCTTCATGCGGAGCGTTCCAGGATGCGCCGGGCGCGTTCGATCAGCGGCAGGTCCACCATGCGGCCGTCCAGGCGGAAGGCGTATTCGCCGGTCGAGTCGGCATGGTCCACCACCCGGCGCGCCCAGTCGATCTCCTCGGGCAGCGGCCGATAGATGCGATGCGCCACGGGCACCTGCGCCGGATGGATGCACAGCATCCCGCCGAAGCCCATGTCGCGTGCGAACACGGCCGACCGCTCCAGGGCGTCCAGGTCGGTGAAGTCGGGGTGCACGCAGTCCAGCGGCGCCCCCAGCCCGTGCATGCGGCTGGCCGCGAGGATCCGGAAACGGATCTGGTCCAGCACGAAGCGGGCCGCGTCGGTGCCCGGCCGGGTGCCGAATTCCACCATCAGGTCCAGGATGCCGAAGGACAGCCGCGCCACGCCGTGGGCCTCGGCGATGCGGTCCAGCGCCTGCAGCCCGGCGGCGGATTCGATCACCGGGATCAGCGGCTTGCCCGCGCCGGACACGCTGTAGACGTGCTCGGGCGCCTCGGCCTTGGGCAGGACGATGCCGGCGACCGAGGGCAGCGAGCGGCACAGGGCCAGGTCGTCCTCGAACCAGGGCGTGGTGCCGTCGTTGATGCGCACCCACAGGCGGTCGCCGGGATGCGCCTGGGCGTGGCGCGCCAGCGCGTCGCGCGCGCCGGCCTTGGCCTCGGGCGCGACGGAATCCTCCAGGTCGACGATCACGGCGTCCGCGCTGCTGGCGACCGCCTTGGGTATGCGCTCCGGCCGGCTGGCCGGCACGAACAGCGCCGAACGCATCGATGTGTCATGCATGGAAAACCCCCTTCGTGCAACTCCGTCGTTCATCGTTTCATCATATCGGCAAACGGCCCCGGGCGCCGCGCGCCCGGCTGTCCCGGCCCTCAGCGTCCCTTCCAGGCCGGCGCGCGCTTCTCGGCGAAGGCGGTCGCGCCCTCGCGGGCGTCCTCGGAGGTGAAGATGTGGGCGATCAGCGGGCGCTGGCGCTCGAACATTTCGTCGGGGCGCCAGTTGCGCGACTGCGCGATGATGGACTTGGCCGTGCGCACCGCCAGCGGACCGTTGGCGGCGATGGCGCGCGCCAGGGCCAGGGCCTCGTCCAGCGCCGCGCCGGGCTCGGCCAGGCGGTTGACCAGGCCCAGCTGGTGCAGGCGCTCGGCGCCGAAGGGCTCGCCCGTGAGCACGGCCTCCATGGCGACGTGGTAGGGAATGCGCGAGGGCAGGCGCAGCATGCCGCCCGACCCCGGCACCAGGCCGCGCCGGACCTCGGGCAGGCCGAAGCGCGCGTCGCGCGCCGCCACGACCAGGTCGCAGGCGAGCACCAGCTCGCAGCCGCCGGCCAGCGCATAGCCTTCGACGGCGGCGATCAGCGGCTTGGCGGGCGGCTGTTCGCACAGGCCGGCGAAGCCGCGCTTGCCCACGTAGGGGCGCTGGCCGGTCGCGGCGAAGGCCTTCAGGTCCATGCCGGAGCAGAAGTTTCCCCCGGAGCCGGTCAGCACGCCCAGGCGCAGGTCCGGATCGCTGTCCAGGGTGTCCAGGGCCGCCGCCAGGGCCTGGGCGGTCTCCAGGTTGATCGCGTTGCGCGCCTGGGGCCGGTTGAGCTGCATGATCAGCACGCCGTCCAGGCGCTGCACGTCGAGGCAATCGCTCATGTTTTCTCCGAAAAAAGAGAAGTGGATAAAATGGCCGTTCCGGACGCGGCCCAGGCCGCGTTCATCGGACGACACAACCATCGCGGGCCTGGCCCGCCACGCCATGCTCACATTCCAACAACTGATTTTATCGCTCCAGCAATATTGGGATCGCCAGGGGTGCGCCCTGCTGCAGCCCTACGACATGGAAGTCGGGGCCGGCACCTCGCACACCGCCACGTTCCTGCGCGCCATCGGCCCGGAACCCTGGCGCGCGGCCTACGTGCAGCCCTCGCGCCGCCCCAAGGACGGGCGCTACGGCGAAAACCCCAACCGCCTGCAGCATTATTACCAGTTCCAGGTCGTGCTCAAGCCCGCGCCGCTCGACATCCTGGATCTGTACATCGGCTCCCTGCGCGCGCTGGGCATCGATCCGCAGCAGCACGACATCCGCTTCGTCGAGGACGACTGGGAAAATCCCACGCTGGGCGCCTGGGGCCTGGGCTGGGAAGTCTGGCTCAACGGCATGGAAGTCACCCAGTTCACCTACTTCCAGCAGGTCGGCGGCCTGGACTGCAACCCCACCATGGGCGAAATCACCTACGGCCTGGAGCGCCTGGCCATGTACCTGCAGGGCGTGGAATCGGTCTACGACCTGGTCTGGACCCAGGGCCCGGACGGCACGCCCGTGTACTACCGCGACGTGTTCCACCAGAACGAGGTCGAGCAGTCCACCTACAACTTCGAGATCGCCTCCACCGCCATGCTGTTCGCCCACTTCAACGACTACGAGGCCGAGGCCAGGCGCCTGATCGAAGTCCCGCTCGCCCTGCCCGCCTACGAGGCCACCCTCAAGGCCGCCCACACCTTCAACCTGCTCGACGCGCGCGGCGCCATCAGCGTCACCGAGCGCGCCACCTACATCGGCCGCATCCGCGCCCTGTCCCGCTCGGTGGCGCAGGCCTACTACGACGCGCGCGAACGCCTGGGCTTTCCCATGCTGCGGGAGGTCGCGTGATCATGAGCACGAATCCGAACGCGCGCGCGCTGCTCGTCGAGCTGGTCACGGAAGAACTCCCGCCCAAGGCGCTGGACGCCCTGGGCCGGGCCTTCGCCGAAGGCATCCGCAAGACGCTCGATGGGCTCGGCCTGCTGGCCGAGCCCCGCGCCTGCACCGCCTACGCCACGCCCCGGCGCCTGGCCGTGCGGCTGGACGCCGTCCTGGACCAGGCGCCCGACCAGGCCTACGCCGAAAAACTCATGCCCGCGGCCATCGGCCTGGACGCCGCCGGCGCGCCCACGCCCGCGCTGCTGAAAAAGCTCCAGGCCAAGGGCCTGGGGCACCTGGGCGCGGACGGCCTCGTCCGCAGGCACGACGGCAAGCAGGACGTGCTCTACGCCGAAGGCACCGCCCCCGGCGCGCGGCTGGCCGACGGCCTGCAGCAGGCCCTGGATCACGCCGTGACCCACCTGCCCATCCCCAAGGTCATGCAATACCAGCTGGCCGACGGCCGCACCAGCGTGAAATTCGTACGCCCGGCCCAGCGCCTGCTGGCCCTGTGGGGCGCGGACATCGTGCCCGTGCGCACGCTGGGCCTGGAAGCCGATCGGACCACCCTGGGCCACCGCTTCCTGGAAAGCGGCCCGCTGACCATCGAATCGGCCGAGGCCTGGGCCGATCGCCTGGCGGCCGACGGCCGCGTGGTGCCGTCCTTCGCCGAGCGGCGCGCGCTCATCGCCCGCCAGCTGGCCGAGTCCTCCGCCGCGGTGGGCGCGACCATCGGCCAGGGCGCCGAGGTCGAAGCCCTGCTCGACGAAGTCACCGCCCTGGTCGAATACCCGACGGTCTACGTCGGCGCCTTCGAGGAAGCCTTCCTGGCCGTGCCGCCGGAATGCCTGATCCTGACGATGCGGCTGAACCAGAAATACTTCCCCCTGTTCGATCCGGCCACGGGCGCGCTGACCCACCGCTTCCTCATCGTCAGCAACATGCGGCCCGCCGATCCGGCCCACATCATCCAGGGCAACCAGCGCGTGGTGCGCCCGCGCCTGGCCGACGCGCAGTTCTTCTACCAGACCGACCTGAAGACCCCGCTGGCCGAGCGCGTGGCCGGCCTGGCCGACAGCGTCTACCACAACAAGCTCGGCAGCCAGCTGCAGCGCACCGAGCGCGTGCGGGCCCTGGCCCGCTGGCTGGCGCCGCTGCTGGGCGGGCGGGCGGAATCGGCCGACCGCGCGGCCCTGCTGGCCCACGCCGACCTCGGCACCCAGATGGTGGGCGAATTCCCCGAGCTGCAAGGCATCATGGGGGCCTACTACGCGGCGCACGACGGCGAGTCCGCCGACGTGGTGCGCGCCCTGCGCGACCAGTACCGCATCCGCCTGGACGAGCCCGTCACCGACGACACGCTCACCGCCGCCGTCCTGTTCATGGCGGAACGCGCCGAGACCCTGGTCGGCATCTGGGGCATCGGCCTGGCGCCCACCGGCGAGCGCGACCCCTACGGCCTGCGCCGCGCAGCCCTGGGCCTGATCAGCGCCTACGAGCAGCTCACCGCCGGCGGCCGCCTGCAGGCCAGCCAGGACAGCCCCGCGCGGCTCGCCGCCCTGCTGGAACAGGCGGCGGCCGGCTTCGCCCCCGGGCAGCTCGCCGAGGGCACGGCCGAGGCCGTGCTGGACTTCGTCTACGAGCGCTACCGCAACCAGCTGGCGGCCGCCTGCGACCGCTCGGCCATCGACGCGGTGCTGGCCCTGCGCCCGCCGCTGCACCAGGTCGCGGCACGCGTCCAGGCCTGCGAACGGTTCGCCACGCTGCCCGAGGCCGAATCCCTGGCCGCCGCCAACAAGCGCGTCAGCAATCTGCTGAAGAAGGCCGACGACACGCAGCCCGGCTTCGATCCGGCGCTGCTGGCCGAACCGGCCGAGCGCCAGCTGGCCGACACGATCGCCCGCCTGGAGCCCCAGGCCACGGCCCAGCTGCGGGCGGGCGACTTCGCCGCCAGCCTGGCCACCCTGGCCCAGGCGCGCGCCGCCGTGGACGCGTTCTTCACCGACGTCATGGTCATGGCCGAGGACCCGCGCGTGCGGGCCAACCGCCTGGCCCTGCTGCGCTCGCTGCACGGGCTGATGAACCAGGTGGCCGACCTGTCGAGGCTCGCCCGGTGAAGCTCATCATCCTGGACCGCGACGGGGTCATCAACCATGACAGCGACGCGTACATCAAGTCGCCGGAAGAATGGCTGCCGATCCCCGGCAGCCCGGAAGCCATCGGCCGCTTCAGCCAGGCCGGCTGGCGCGTGGTGGTGGCCACCAACCAGTCCGGCATCGCCCGCGGCCTGTTCACCATGGAGACCCTGGGCGCGATCCACGCCCGCATGCGCCAGGTGGTGGCCGAAGCGGGCGGACGCATCGACGCCATCTTCTGCTGTCCGCACGGCCCGGAAGACGGCTGCGCCTGCCGCAAGCCCCTGCCCGGCATGCTGCACGACATCGCCCAGCGCCTGGACGTGCGCCTGGACGGCGTCCCGCTGGTGGGCGACAGCCTGCGCGACCTGCGCGCCGCGGCCGCCGCGCGCTGCGCCCCCTGGCTGGTCCTGACCGGCAAGGGCCGCAAGACCTGGGAGACCTCCGGCACCAGCGGCGAACTCCCCGCCGGCACCCAGGTCCGCGACGACCTGGCCGCCGTGGCGGATACTTTATTGAAGGCCGCGCCATGACCTACCTGCGCTCCGCGCTCTACATGGCCTTCCTGGTCGTGACGGTGATCCCCTACGCCCTGTGCTGCGTGCTGTGGGCGCCCCTGCCGCTGTCCTGGCGCTACCGCCTGACCCTGGGCTGGCCGCGCATGGCGCTGTGGGGCGCGCGCTGGATCCTCGGCATGCGCTACCAGGCGCAGGGCTGGGAACACCTGCCCGCCAAGGGTCCGGCCATCATCCTGTCCAAGCACCAGTCCGCCTGGGAGACCCTGTATTTCGCGGTCAAGCTGCCGCGCGACGTGGTCTTCGTCTACAAGAAGGAACTGCACCACGTGCCCTTCTTCGGCTGGAGCCTGGCGCTGCTCAGCATGATTCCCATCGATCGCACCAAGGGCAAGGAATCCTTCGACCAGGTGGTGAAGATCGGCACCCGGCGCCTCCAGGAAGGCCGCTGGCCGGTGCTGTTCCCCGAAGGCACCCGCGTGGCGCCCGGCCAGACCGGCCGCTACAAGCAAGGCGGCGCGCTGCTGGCCTGCCGCACCGGGGTGCCGGTGATCCCGGTCGCCCACAACGCCGGGGAATGCTGGCCGCGCAACGCCTTCCTGAAGACCCCGGGGCTGGTGACCGTGTCCTTCGGCCCGGCCATCGATCCGGCCGGACATTCGCCGGCTTCCCTGAACAACGCCGTGCGCGAATGGATCGAGGCCGAGATGCGGCGTCTCAATCCCGAGCGCTATGCGGGCCGCTGACAGCCGCCAGCTCGACCTGTTCGGCGCCGGCGACGGGCCGGCCGGCGCTCCCGCGGCCGCGCCCGGCGGCCGGACGCCCCGTCCGTCCATCCCGCCGTCCGCCATCCCCGTCCTCCCCGGCCTGCGCCCGCCCGCCGCGCCGGAGCCGCCGCCGCCCGCCCTGCCCCCGGGCGCCCGCTGGCTGACCCTGCAACTGGACGGCTGGACGCTGGGCTACGCGCTGCGCCGGGCGCGCCGCAAGACCATCGGCCTGCACGTGCGCGACGCCGGCCTGGCGATCCAGGCCCCTGCCTGGGCCACGCGCGCGCAGATCGAGGATGCCATCCGCCACAAGGCGGCCTGGATCCGCGACAAGCTCGATGACCGCGACCGGCGGCTGGAGCAGCTCGCCCTGCAGGCCGGCCAATGGCGGCCGGGCGGCCGCATCCCCTACCTGGGCGTCGCCATCGAGCTGCGGCTGGACGGCGCCCGTCCGGCCCGCTACGAAGGCGACCCGGACGCCCCGGCCGAGGGCGACCGCCTGTATCTGCCCCTGCCCGACGCGGCCGACGCCGGCCGCATCCAGGAACGCGCCCAGGCCTGGCTGCAGGCGCGTGCGCGGATCGATTTCGACGCGCGCCTGCGGCGCTGCCTGGACCGCGCGGGGCAATCCATCGCCGGCTGGGGGCTTTCGTCCGCCCAGGGCCGCTGGGGCTCGTGCACCAGCCAGAGGCGCATCCGCCTGAACTGGCGCCTGATCCATTTCGCCCCGGCCCTGATCGAGTACGTGGTGGCCCACGAAATCGCCCACCTGAAGGAAATGAACCACGGGCCGGCCTTCTGGCGCGAGGTCGAGCGCCTGTGCCCGGATTTCCGGGCGGCGCGCGACACGCTGCGCCGCCAGCCTCCCGACACCCTGCCGCTGATCTGATCCCGGCACGCGTGGACGATCCCGACACGTGCTGACGATCCTGGCACGCGCGGACGATCCCCGCGATGAAAAATGCGTATGATGGAGTGAATCGCACCACCGGAGAATCTCATCATGCGCCTGCTGCACACCATGCTGCGCGTCGGCAACCTGGACCGTTCCCTGATGTTCTACACGGAGACCCTGGGCATGCGGCTGCTGCGCCGCAAGGACTATCCGGAAGGCCGCTTCACCCTGGCCTTCGTCGGCTACCAGGACGAGGCCGACGGCGCCGTCATCGAGCTCACCCACAACTGGGACACCGACCACTACGAGCTCGGCACCGGCTACGGCCACATCGCCATCGAGGTCGAGGACGCCTACGACACCTGTGCCACCATCAAGTCGCGCGGCGGCCTGGTCGTGCGCGAGGCCGGCCCGATGAAGCACGGCACCACCGTGATCGCCTTCGTCGAGGACCCCGACGGCTACCGGATCGAGCTGATCCAGCGGGCGGGCCGCGAAGACTAAGACTAAGTAAGGGAGCCCCCACGCTGCGCAGCATGCGGCTGCGTGCTGCCCCTTGGGACGGCCCGGCGGCAAAAAGGGACCTTCAGGCGGTGGGCGTCACGCCGGCGGCGGCCAGGGCGTCGGCCATGTCCATGAACTGCGCCACGGTCAGTTCCTGGGGCCGCGCGGTTGGCGCCACCCCCAGGGCGTCCCAGTCCAGCCATTCGGCCCAGGCGCCCAGGCTGCCCCGGATCATCTTGCGGCGCTGCTCGAACACCCGCGCCACCAGCCGCTCGAACACCCGCGCGTCGCGCGGCTGGCGCAGCGCCTCGGGCGCCAGCGGGCGCATGCGCACCACGGCCGACATCACCCGGGGCGGCGGATCGAAGGCCTCGGGCGGCACGTCGAACAGGTGCGTCATCCGGTAGCGCGCCTGGAGCATGACGGACAGGCGTCCGTACTGGCTGTCGCCGGCACGGGCCACCATGCGGTCGATGACTTCGCGCTGCAGCATGAAATGCTGGTCGCGGATCTGGTCCGCCCAGCGCAGCAGGTGAAAGAGCAGCGGACTGGAGATGTTGTAGGGCAGGTTGCCCACCACGCGCAGCCGGGCGGCATCCGCCGCGGCCGGGCCCGGTCCCGGCGCGGGCGCGCGCGCCAGCTCGCCGAAATCCACGGTCAGGGCGTCGGCCTCGACCACCCGCAGGCGGTCCTCGCCCCAGCGGCCGCGCAGCCGCCGAGCCAGGTCGCGGTCCAGTTCGACCACGGTCAGCCGCTCCAGCCGGTCCAGCAGCGGCGCCGTCAATGCCGACAGGCCCGGGCCGATCTCGACCATGGCGTCGCCGGGCTGCGGATCGATGGCGCGCACGATGGCGTCCACCACCGCTTCGTCGGCCAGGAAGTGCTGGCCGAAGCGTTTGCGGGCCGAATGCGCGCCCCCTGGACGGGGCTGCACCCCGCCATCCCCCCGGGGGGCATCAGAAAACCTGGGGCGGCCCGGCGTTTTCCGGTGTGCCATCTCAGCGGCCGCCGGCCGCGGCCTTTTCCAGGCGGTTGTCGATGTAGGCCTGGCTGCGCAGCTGGTCGAGCCAATCCTCGTAGGCCGGCCCGACGCGGCGTTCCATCAGCTCGCGGCGCGCCTGCATGCGGCGGAATTCCTGTTCCATGTTCTTGGTCTGGCGGCCCTCGACCTGGATCAGGTGCCAGCCGAACGGCGACTTGACCGGCTCGCTGACCTGGCCGTCCTGCAGCGCGTTCATGGCCTGCTCGAAAGCGGGCACGGTCTCGCCGGGATTGAGCCAACCCAGGTCGCCGCCCTGCGGCGCGGAGGCGTCCTCGGAATAGCGCCGGGCCAGTTCGGCGAAGGATTCGCCGTGCGCGATGCGGTTGCGCAGGCTTTCGAGGGTGGCGCGGGCCTTGGCGTCGTCCACCACCTTGGAAGTCTTGATCAGGATGTGGCGGGCATGGGTCTGCGTCACCATCATGGGGCCCGAGGGCGCCGGCGAGCGGGACGCGGCGGCCTGCGCCTGGGCGCGGGCCTGGGCCTGGGCTGCTTGGGCCTGGGCCTGGGCGGCGGCAGCGGACCTGGCGGCCTTGGGCGCCGGGCGCTGGGCATAGCCGCGGCGCAGGACCTTCAGGATGTGGAAGCCTCGGCCGCTCTGCACGATCCCGCTCAGGCCGCCGGGCGGCGTGTTCGCAATGGCCCGGGCGAACAGGTCGGGCCAGTCGTGCAGGGGCCGGATGCCCATGTTGCCGCCTTCCAGGGCCTGCGGGCCGTTCGACGAGGCGGCGGCGACGCCGGCGAAGTCGGCGCCGCTGCGCAGCTTGCGCAGGAGGTCCTCGGCCTGCTTGCGCTTTTCCTGGACGATGCTCTCGCTGGCGTAATCGGGCACTTCGATCAGGATCTGCGCCAGTTCGACCAGTTCCGGGCCGGTCGGGACCGGCGCCGGTTCGGGCTCCGCGGGCGCGGGCGCGGGCTCCGCCGCGGGCGGGGCGGCCAGCGGCTTGCCGGCGTTCATGGACAGGAAGGCGTCGATGTCGCTGTCGCTGATGGCAATGCGGTCCTCGACGAAGCGCTGGCGCAGGATGTCGTCCTGGATCTGGGAGCGCAGATCGGTGCGGTAGTCGTCCCAGCTCATGCCGCTGGCGGCGATCTCGCGCCGCAACTGGTCGACCGTGATGCGGTTGCGCTGGGCGATGGTCTGCACCGCCTGATCGACCTGGGCGTCGGACACCCGGATGCCGACGCGCCTGGCCTCGTGATCCTGGAGGGTCGCGTTGATCATCTGCTGCAGCACCTGGCGCCGCAGCACGGGCGCCTCGGGCACCGGGATGCGCTGCTGCTCCATCTGGCGGCGCACCTGGACCGCCTTGGCGTCCACCTGGGCCAGGGTGATGACTTCCTTGTCGACGACGGCGGCGATGCCGTCCACGAACTGCTCGGACGCGGCCGGCGCGGCCGGACGGGGCGCCGGCTTGCCGGCCGCCAGGGCGGGGGCCGATGCCCCGGCGCCCAGCACGATGGCCAGCGACAGGGCGCAGGCGGGATGACGCAAGCCAGACATCATTCGTACCTCTCGAAAACGGTTTTTTCAGGCGTGGGGGGAGTGACGGGCTGGTAGCCGATGACCCGATCGGTCAGCAGGGACATGGGATCGGTGCCCAGCGAGCCCAGCCCGGTGAGCTCGAGCTGCAGGAACAGCGCCGTGTTGGTCTTCTGGGCCGACACCGCGTAGCGCTGCATCACCACGCGCGCGGCCCAGCCGCCGTCGCCGCGGTATTCCAGGCCGACGATGGACTGCGTGTTGCGTTTTTCGGCCAGGGAATAATCATAACGGCCCACCCCGTACCAGCGCATGGACAGCGGCCACTGGGAGCTGAGGCTGACCTGCTCGCGGGTGGCCGGGACGGCATCCGAGGGCAGCACGCCATAGGGGTCGGCATAGCTGTTGACGTCGCGCTCGTAGCGGTAGGACAGGGACACCGTCGCCAGGCGCTTGGGCGTCCAGCGCACGCCGCCGCTGAGCCGGTTGCGCTTCTGCGTCTCGTGGTCGAACTGGCCGTCGAAATACACCGAGAACTTGTCGGTCAGCGCCGCCCTGGCCCCGACCAGATAGTCCGATTCGGTGTCGATGCGGGGCGCCTCGCTGGACAGCGTCACCCGCTGGTTGTCGAAATAGAAGCGCTGGGCGAGCGACAGGGACAGGCGCTCGAAGCCGGTGTCGGCGTCCAGCCAGCGGCTGGTCAGGCCGAAGGTGAGCTGGTTGGCGTTGGCGATGCGGTCCCAGCCGCCGCTGAAGATGTTCTCGTCGAAGGCCTGCTGGTAGTTGAAGGTGGCCAGCGCCGTGTCGAACACCGGCAGGTCGGACTGATCGCGGTACGGCACGTACAGGTAGTACAGCCGCGGCTCCAGGGTCTGGATGGCCGCGTTGCCGAACAGCGAGGCGTCACGCTCCAGCGTCAGGCCGGTGTCCACCGAGGCGATCGGCAGCACCCGCGACTGGCTGGCGGGGCGGCCGGCGAACCGTTCCATGCCCGGCGTGCCGGAGAACCATTCGGTCTCGTACTGGCTCATGTGCAGGCCGACCTTCGGCGTCAGGTAGGCGCCGGGCAGCACGAAGGGCCGCGAGATCGAGGTGTAGGACGTCAGGCGCGTGCCGTTGGGCATCAGGCGCCGGCCGGCCTGCTCCGGGAAGGCGTCGCCGCGGTAGATCGGCGCGACGAAGCGCGAAGCCGTGTTGGTGGAGACCACGTCCAGGCCGTGCCAGCCGTAGCGCTGCGCGGTGAAGTTGAGCTGGGGCAGGATGTCGTAGGGCGGCGCCAGGAAGGAACCCGTGCTGTCCTGCAGGGTCTGGTAGCGGTAGAACTGCAGGGAGCCCGACAGGTAGCGGTGGTCCGTCCAGGACAGCAGCGCCTGGCTGGGCATGTAGGTGATGGCCGCGTCCGTCAGCCCGAAGGACGAGAAATCGCGGAAATAATTGTCGTCGGAGACCTTGCGCGCATCCAGGTAGGCGCTGAAGCCATTGCCCAGCGCCTGCGTGTGCTGTACCGAATACATCCAGCGCTTGTCGCCCGTCTCGCGGTCGCGCATGATGTAGGTGCCGAACAGTTCGGAATGGGAATTGGCGCTCAGGTGGCGGAATTCCGTGCCCAGCAGCAGGCCGCGCTTGCTGAGGTAGCGGGGATACAGCGTGGCGTCGTAGTCGGGCGCCAGGTTCAGGTAGTACGGGACGGTGATCTCGATCCCACCGTTGCTGGACGTGCCGTAGGTCGGCAGCAGGAAGCCGGACTTGCGGTCCTTGCCCAGCGGGAACGTCAGGTAGGGCGAATACAGGATCGGCGCGCCCTTGAAGTACAGCACGCCGTTGCGCGCCGCGCCCTCATTTTCGTCCAGATACAGATCGACGCGGCTGGAATCGATGGTCCAGGCCGGATCGGGCCCCGTCCAGCCGCTGTAGCGCACGTTCTTCAGGCGCATGTGCTGGCGGCTGAGGATTTCCGCCTGGTCGGCCGTGCCGGCGCCGGCCGTGCCGCCCAGCCAGAAGCGCGGCTGCTCGATCAGGCCCTTTTCGGTATCGACGTTGTAGCGCAGGTGCGGCCCGCGCACGACGTTGCCGTCGCGCATCATCAGGCCGTTGCCGCGGACGTCGGCCTCGCCGGTGGACTGCAGGTATTCGATGCGGTCGCCCTTGATCACGGAATCCAGCCGGCGGACCTGGGCGTTGCCGCGCAGGACCACCCGCCCTTCGGCGTCGCGGCTGATGTCGTCGCCGATCAGGAACGACGGCAGGGCGTCGTCCTTCAGGCCCGGATGCAGCCGCAGGCTGCCGACCATCCGCATACCGTCCGCATCCGGCGAGGGCTGCGCCGCGAGGACCGGCGCCGGCAGGCACAGGCCCAGGAAGATGATGCGACCGATCCAATGCGCCAAGACCCGGTTCCCCGAAATGGTTGAAAGACGACGGCCGATCGGCCCACCCGCGACGACCAGCGACCCAGTATTATAGAGAAGCCGGACCGCATCGTGTCCCGGCCTCCCGGCCGGCCGATCCGCGCCCATCCCTTTTTCCGAATTTTCCCCGAATCCCGCGCATGATCCCTACCCCCACTCAGGACCCCCGCCTGGACGCCCTGCGCCACTGGCTGGGCCGGCACGCCGATCGCCTGGGCCTGGTTCTGGACAGCCTCGCCCCCGTCTCCGGCGACGCCAGCTTCCGCCGCTATTTCCGCCTGCAGGCCGCGGGCGGCACCCTGATCGCCATGGACGCCCCGCCGCCTCACGAGGACTGCGCCCCCTTCGTGCGCATCGCCGCCCTGCTGGCCGCGGGCGGGCTGCGCGTCCCCGAGGTCCTGGCGCAGGATCTCGACCAGGGCTTCCTGCTGCTCTCCGACCTGGGGCGGCACACGTTCCTCGACGCGCTGCGCGACGGCCTGGACCAGGACGAGGCCGCCCTGCAGCGGCACTACCGCGGCGCCCTGCGCGCCCTGGTCGCGCTGCAGCGCTGCCCGGCCGGCGGCCTGCCGCCCTACGACGAGGCGCGCCTGCTCGAAGAGCTGGCCGTCTTTCCGCAGTGGTACCTGCGCACCCATCTGGGCCACGCGCCCGATGCCGCCGCCCAGACCGCGCTGGCGGACATCTTCGGCCTGCTGGCGCAGCGGGCGGCGGCGCAGCCGCGCGTCCTCGTGCACCGCGACTACCACTCGCCCAACCTGATGCTCGGCCCGGACGGGCCGGACGCCGCGCCCGGCGTCATCGACTTCCAGGACGCCCTGGACGGCCCGATCAGCTACGACATCGCCTCGCTGGCCATGGACGCCCGCACCACCTGGGACGAGGCCCGCCAGCTCGACTGGGCCATCCGCTACTGGGAATACGCCCGGGCGGAGGGCCTGCCCGTGGCGGACGACTTCGCCCGCTTCCACGTCGACTATGAATGGATGGGGCTGCAGCGCAACCTGCGCATCCTGGGGGTCTTCGCCCGCCTGTCGCACCGCGACGGCAAGCACCACTACCTGGACCACATGCCCCGGGTGCGGACCTACGTGCGCCAGGTCGCGGGGCGCTACGGCGTCTTCCGCCCCCTGCTGCGCCTGCTGGACCAGGCCGAGCGCGTGCCGCAGGCCGACGGGTATTCCTTCTGATGCGCGCCATGATCCTGGCCGCGGGGCGCGGCGAGCGCATGCGTCCGCTGACGGACGCCTGCCCCAAGCCCCTGCTGCCCGTGGGCGGCCGCCCCCTGATCGCCTGGCACCTGGAACGCCTCGCGCGGGCCGGCATCGCCGACATCCTGGTGAACCACGCCTGGCTGGGCGAGCGCATCGAGGCCGCGCTGGGCGACGGCCGGGCGTACGGCGTGCGGCTGCGCTATTCGGCCGAGTCCCCCGCCCTGGAAACGGCGGGCGGCATCGCGCGCGCGCTGCCGTTCTTCCAGGGCCGCCCCTTCCTGGTCCTGAACGGCGACGTCTGGTGCGACTGGGATCCCGCGCGGGCGGCGCGGCTCGCGGCCGCGTGGCCGGCCGACCGCCTGGCGCACCTGGTGCTGGTGGACAATCCCGCCCACCACCCGGAAGGCGATTTCGTGCTGCAGGCCGACGGCCTCGTCGCGCCGCGCCCGGACGCCGGTCCCGGCCTCGACCTCCGCCCCGACACGGGCCGGGATCATCCGGACGGCCCCGGCCGCACGCCGGCGGCGGCCGCCCCGCTTCCCCCGACGCCGGCCGCCGCGGCGCCCGTCCTGACCTTCGCCGGCATCGGCCTGTATCGCCCGGCCCTGTTCGCCGGCACCGACCCGGACCGGCCCGCGCCGCTCGCGCCGCTGCTGCGCCAGGCCATGGCGGCGCGCGCCGTGGACGGCGAACGGCACGCGGGGCGATGGGTGGACGTCGGCACACCCGCGCGCCTGGCGGCGCTGGACGCCGCGCTGGGCGGGCACGCCGCCGGCCCCGGCGCCCGCCCGCGGGCGGAAAATCGCAACCGGATGTAGGCGCATTCCCAGCGAAACCGCGAAACCGTTTATCCTAATTGGTTTCGCACCCGCGCCGCCACGCGGCGCGACGCATCACGCAAGCCATTACGCAAGCTTCAAGCAATCCAGGAATTTCGTCATGTCGCTCGGCCCCAAACGCCCCACCTTCAAGCCCACCCCCTACGGCTACACCCGGCGCAGCCGCGGGATCCCGCGCTGGCTGCTGCTGCTGATCACCGGCGTGATCCTGGGTGCCGGGGGCGTGCTGTTCCTGCAGCGCAGCTACGGCCCGCAGCGCCTCACGGTCGAGCAATCGGAACAACTGCGCACGGACCTGAACACCGCCAACCTCGAAAGCCAGCGCCTGTCCGCCGAAGCCGAGAAGATCCGCGCGCAGATCAAGCAGGCGCGCCAGGACCAGCAGGAGCAGGCCGCGCGCGCCGAGCAGCTGCGCAAGCAGGCGGCCGACATGGAAGCCGGCGTCGCCAGCCTGATCCAGGCCATCCCCCCCGATCCGCGCGGCACCTCGCCGGGCATCCGCGGCGCCGACATGGTCGCGCGCGACGGCGGGGTGGACTACCGCATCCTGCTGATCCAGGACCTGCCCGAGGGCCAGACCGAGGCCCCCACCCTGCGCGGCCAGATCAGGCTGATCGCGCAGGGGTCCTACCCCAACGGCAACGCCGCCCACGTCGAGCTCGCCACGCAGCCCCTGGACATGGGCCGCTACATCGTCGTCGAAGGCCGCGCCGAACTGCCGAACAAGGCCTTCCGCCCGCGCCAGGTCACCATCCAGGTCATGGCGGAAGGATCCGACAAGATCATCGCCACGCGCACCTTCCACGTCACCGCGGCGCGCTGACGCCGCGGCGGGGAAGCGCCCGCCCCGGAAAAGAACGCCGCCCCGCCACGGAACACCGCTCCGCCAAAGAACGCCGCCCCGCCGGGCACCGCCGCGAACCGGGGGCGAGGCCCGTCCGCCGCCCTGCGCGGTCAGTCAGGCCACGTGCTGCAGGAAGTCCTTCAGGCGCTGGCTGGGCGGCTGGCTGAGCAGGGTCGCGGGATCGCCGTCCTCGGCGATCTTGCCCGCGTCCATGAAGATCAGCCGGCTGCCGACCTTGCGGGCGAATTCCATTTCGTGGGTGACCACGATCATGGTCATGCCTTCCTCGGCCACGTCCTGCATCACCTTCAGGACCTCGTGGCGCAATTCCGGGTCCAGCGCCGAGGTCGGCTCGTCGAACAGCATCAGCAGCGGCTTGATGGCCAGCGCGCGGGCGATCGCCACGCGCTGCTGCTGGCCGCCGGACAGCTGCCCCGGGTAGTGGCCGGCGCGCTCGGCCAGCCCGACCTTGGTCAGCAGCTCCAGCGCCTGCGCGCGGGCCTGGTCGCGCGGCGTGCCGCGGGCGTGGAGGGGGCCGAACATGACGTTCTCCAGCGCCGTCAGCTGGGGGAACAGGTTGAACTGCTGGAACACCATGCCGGCCTCGCGGCGCAGTTCGCGCACCTGCGCCGGCGGGCCCAGGACGCTGTGGCCGTTGACGATGATGTCGCCGCCCTGGATGGTTTCCAGCACGTTGATGCAGCGCAGGAACGTGGACTTGCCCGAGCCCGAGGGTCCGACCACGACCACGACCTCGCCCGCGTCGATGCTCAGGTCGATGCCGTCCAGGACGACGTTGTCGCCGAAGCGCTTGGTGACGTTCTTGAATTCGACGATGCTCATACGATGCGCGTCCTGTGTTCGATGTATTTCAGCGCCAGCGCGATGCAGCCCGTCATGATCAGGTAGATCACCGCCACCGCGCCCCAGATCTCCACGGCGCGGAAGTTGCCGGCGATGATCTCCTGGCCCTGGCGGGTCAGTTCGGCCACCCCGATCACGATGAACAGGGACGAGTCCTTGAGGCTGATGATGCACTGGTTGCCCATGGTCGGGATCATGCGCCGCAGCGCCACCGGGCCGATGATGCGGGCGAGGATCTTGTGGAACGGCAGGCCCATGGCCTGGCCGGCCTCGTACAGACCCTTGGGCACCGACTGCAGGCCGGCGCGCACGATCTCGGCGATGTAGGCGCCCGAATTGATCATCAGCGTCACGGTCGCGGCGGTGAAGCCGTCGATGCGCAGGTTCACCAGCAGCGGCAGCGCGAAATAGATGAACATCACCTGCACCACGATCGGCGTGCCCCGGATCACCAGGATGTAGACCTGGGAGAGGAAGGACAGCACCAGCGGGATCCAGGACAGGAAGCGCCAGGCCAGCAGGGCCAGCACCGCCAGCCGCAGGGCCCACCAGGCCGCGTCGGGCACGCCGGCCAGGGGGCCGGCATCCAGCCAGGCCGCCAGCCGCAGCAGGGCCACGGCGGCCGCCAGCACCACGACGCTCCAGGCCAGGGTGCGGCGCGTCACGGGCACCGGCACGTAGGTCACCACCACCCCGGACAGGGCGCCGATGATCGTGCCGCCGACCAGGCCCAGCAGGGTGATCTGGATCGTCATCCACGAACCGGCCATCAGGTCGGGCCAGGCGGCCCAGATGGCCGACCATTCAAAAGTCATGGTCTATCCCCATGAAGATCGGCGTCCGCAGGGCGGACGCATGGAAAGACGGGCCACCGGCGCTGCGCCCGGCGGACCGGCGGCCCGGCGGGAGAGGCTGTTCAGCCGGGGCGGCCCGGCGATGAAAAAGCGGCGGACGGACGCATGCATCCGGCCGCCGCCGTCGGATCGATCGGCCGCGTTCAGTTCACGGCGCTGGCCTTCTGGCCGAACCAGGTTTCGTACAGCTTGTCGTAGGTGCCGTTGGATTTCAGCTCGGACAGGGCCTTGTTGACCACGGGCACCAGCTCGCTGCCCTTGGGGAAGGCGATGCCGTAGAAGTCGCCGCTCTTGAGCGAGCCCACGACCTTGACCTTGCCGTTGCCGGCGGTCTTGGCGTAGTACTGGACGTTGGGCGTGTCGTGCACCACGGCGTCCACGCGGCCCGTGGCCAGCTCCAGGAAGGCGTTGTCGATGTTCGGGAAGAGCTTGAGCTTGGCCGAGGGCACGTTGGCCTTCATGTAGTCCACCGTGGCGGTGCCGATCTTCACGGCCACCGTCTTGCCTTCGAGGTCCTTGGCGGTCTGGATGGGGCTGTCGCTGGAGACCAGGATGGCCAGGCCCGACTCGTAGTAGGGCTCGGAGAAGTCGATGACCTTGGCGCGGTCCTCGCGGATGGTGATCCCGGCCAGGGCCACGTCCACGTTGCGCGTCTGCAGGCCCGGGATGATGCCGTTGAAATCCATCGGCTGCAGGCGGTATTTCAGGCCGGCCTGCTTGGCGATGGCTTCCCAGAGCTGGATGTCGAAGCCGGTGTACTTGCCGTTCTGCTTGAACTCGAAGGGCACGAAGGCGGTGTCGGTGGCGACGATCAGGTCCTTGGCGCTGGCCTGGGTCATCGGCAGCGCCAGGGTCAGGGCCAGTCCGGCCAGGGCGGCCTTGAGGGTCTTGGACAACATCATGGAGTCTCCTTGTGGGATTCGTCTGCTGCGGCCGATTCGCCGCGTCCCCGCCAATGTTAACTGAAATGCCCGCGATTCCTGCGCCCCGGAGGGCCGGAATCGCGGGCACGGGCCGCGATTTTGGGGAAATCCCCTAAATCAGAACGCGGGGACGATGGCGCCCTTGTAGTGTTCCAGGATGTAGTCGCGCACCTTGGCGGTGTGCAGAGCGTCGACCAGCTTGCGGATCGCGGGATCGTCCTTGCGGTCGGCGCGGGTCACCACCAGGTTGGCGTAGGGGGAATCCTTGTCCTCGATGAACAGGGCGTCCTTGACCGGGTTCAGGCCGGCTTCCAGCGCGTAGTTGGTGTTGATCAGGGCCACGTCCACGTCGGGCAGCACGCGCGGCAGCGTGGCGGCTTCCAGTTC
Organism: Castellaniella defragrans; assembly: GCF_014203015.1. Lineage (GTDB taxonomy): Bacteria > Pseudomonadota > Gammaproteobacteria > Burkholderiales > Burkholderiaceae_B > Castellaniella > Castellaniella defragrans. The sequence continues at coordinate 47,511 of NZ_JACHIB010000009.1, read as the reverse complement.
GCGGAACTTCAGGTGCTTGGGGTTTTCCGACACGTCGCGGGCGGTCGCCAGGATGTTGCTCGGGTCCTTCAGCTTGATCAGGCCCTGCTTCTGCAGCAGCAGCAGCGCGCGCGCGCCGTTCGAGGGGTCGTTCGGGATGGCGATCTGGGCGCCGTCCTTCAGGTCCTTGATGTCCTTGATCTTCTGCGAGTAGGCGCCGAAGGGCTCGACGTGGACCAGGCCCACCGGCACCAGCTTGGTGTCGTGTTCCTTGTTGAAGGAATCCAGGTAGGGCTGGTGCTGGAAGAAGTTGGCGTCGATCTGCTTGTCGGAGACCTGCAGGTTCGGCTGGACGTAGTCGGTGAACACCTTGATGTCCAGGTCCACGCCTTCCTTGGCCAGGTCGGGCTTGACGAATTCCAGCAGTTCGGCGTGCGGTACGGGGGTGGCCGCCACGGACAGCTTGGCCGCCTGCGCCGGGACGGCGAAGGCCAGGGGCAATGCCAGCGCCAGGACCGGCGCGAATTTCTTGAACATGAGAATCTCCTGAAACGAGGATTTACCGTCTGTTGAGTCTGGCCACCCAGCGGTCGCCAAACACCTGAAAAACCTGCACCATGATCACCAGGATCACGACCGTGACCGCCATGACGTCGCCCTGGTAGCGCTGGTAGCCGTAGCGCACCGCCAGGTCGCCCAGGCCGCCGCCGCCGATCACGCCCGACATGGCCGAATAGCCCACCAGGGTGATGGCCGTGACCACGATGGCCGCGAGGATGCCGGTGGTCGCCTCGGGCAGCAGCGCCCACAGCACCGTCTGGCGGGATGTCGCCCCCATGGCGCGGCAGGCTTCGCTCACGCCGGGATCCAGTTCGCGCAGCACGTTTTCCACCAGCCGGGCGAAGAAAGGCGCCGCGCTGGCCACCAGCGGCGGGATCGAGCCCTGCACCCCCAGCGCCGTCCCCACCACCAGGCGGGAAAACGGGATCATCACGATCAGCAGGATCAGGAACGGCACCGAACGCAGCACGTTCACGACGAAGGCGACCGTCTGGTAGACGGCGCGGTTGTCCATGGCCTGCCCCGGGCTGGACAGAAACAGCAGCACGCCCACCGGCAGCCCGATCAGCACGGTGAACAGCAGGGAAAAGCCGGTCATCAGCAGGGTGTCGATCGTGGCTTCGCCGATCATCCACCAGTCCACGTTCGCCATCATGGCCGCAATACCTCGTAATCGACGCCCGCCGCGTCCAGCGCGGGGACGAGCGCGTCCAGGCCGGCCGCGGTCCCCTGGGCCGCCACGACCAGCTGGCCGTAGGGCGTGTCCTTGATCCGCCCCACGGAGCCCTGCAGGATGCTCAGGTCCAGGCCCAGGTCGCGGCTCAGGCGGCTCAGCAGCGGGCTGGCCGTGCTGTCGCCGCGGAAGCTCAGGCGCAGCAGGCGGCCCGGCACGCCCTGCGCCAGCGCGCGCCAGCCTTCGCCGCCGTCCAGGCCGCTTTCGGACAGCAGCGCGCGCGTGGCGTCGTGGCGCGGATGCAGGAAGACTTCCAGCACCTGGCCGGCCTCGACGATGCGGCCGCCCTCGATCACCGCCACCCGGTCGCAGACCGCGCGGATCACGTCCATGCCGTGCGTGATCAGCACGATGGTCAGCCCCAGGCGCTGGTTGATGTCGCCCAGCAGGCGCAGGATGGACTGGGTGGTCTCCGGGTCCAGCGCCGAGGTCGCCTCGTCGCACAGCAGCAGGCGCGGCTTGCTGGCGAGCGCGCGGGCGATGCCCACGCGCTGCTGCTGGCCGCCGGACAGCTGCCCCGGGTATTTGTGCGCCTGGTCGGCCAGGCCGACGAGGTTCAGGACCTCGCGGGCGCGCGCCTCGCGGTCGGCGCGCGGCAGGCCCGACAGGCGCAGCGGGAAGCACACGTTGTCCATCACCGTGCGCGAGCGCAGCAGGTTGAAGTGCTGGAACACCATGCCCACCGAGCGCCGGTATTCGCGCAGCTGGGCGTCGGAGAACGCCGTGATGTCGCGCCCGTCCACCCGCACACTGCCCTCGGTGGGGCGCTCCAGCAGGTTGAGCATGCGGATCAGGGTGCTCTTGCCCGCGCCCGAACGCCCGATGATGCCGAAGACCTCGCCCTCGCGGATGTTCAGGTTGACGTCGACGAGCGCGTTCACCGCCCGGCCGGCGGATTCGTACGTCTTGCGGATGTTCTCGAGATCGATCAAGATGCGGAGCCACTGGAAGCCATCCCGCGCCGCCCGCCTTGGGAGCGGCCCGGTGATGAAAAAAAACGCTCCCGGATCAACGGGATGCGAAACAGGAATTTACCATGCCGATTTGGCTGATTATGCCGATAACATATTACTTGGAATCATAAAAACGATCCCCGGACGCGGGTGGGCTAGAATCTCCGGCATCCCCACCGCATTCCGTTCCAGAGGGGCCGCATGCCGCGAGACGAGCCGTCCGAAGTCCTGGCCTTTCTGGCCGAACGCCTGCGCGCCCCCGGCGCGGAGGCCCCCGAGACCGTCCAGACGCACATTTCCATCCTGCTGCTGGGCCGCGACCGGGTCTACAAGCTCAAGCGCGCCATCCGCCTGCCCTACCTGGACTTTTCCACACCCGGCCTGCGTCTGGACGCCTGCCGCGAAGAAGTGGCGCTCAACCGGCGCACGGCTCCGGCGCTGTACCTGGGCGTGCGGCGCATCACCCGCGAAGCCGGCGGCGCGCTGGCCTTCGACGGCCAGGGCGAGCTGGTGGACGCCGTGGTCGAGATGAAGCGCTTCGCCGAGGACACCCTGTTCACCCGGCTGGCGCAGGCGGGCCGCCTGGACCGCCCGCTGCTGACCGCCCTGGCCCGCACCATCGCCGGCTTCCATGCCCAGGCGCCACGCGCGCCCGGCGGGGACGGCGCGCAGCGCATCCTCGACGTGCTCGAACTCAACGAGCAGTGCCCGGACATGGCGCCCGCGTTCGGCGCCGCGGCCGTGGACGCGCTGCGCGCCGCCCTGCGCAAGGCCTGGGCGCGGCACGCGCCGCTGCTCGACGCACGGGCGCGCGCCGGCAAGGTCCGCCGCTGCCACGGCGACCTGCACCTGCGCAACCTCTGCCTGCTCGACGGCCAGCCCACCCTGTTCGACTGCATCGAGTTCAACGAAGCGATCGCCACGATCGACGTCCTCTACGACCTGGCCTTCCTGCTCATGGACCTGTGGCAGACGGGCCTGCGCGCCGAGGCGAACTGGGTGATGAACCGCTACATGGACGAGAGCGGCGACGCCGGCGGCCTGCCGCTGCTGCCCTTCTTCATGGCGCTGCGCGCGTCGATCCGCGCGCAGGTGCTGTCCACCCAGGCGGCGCTGCCGGGCGCGGCGCGCCAGGACATCCTCCCGCAGGCCCGCGCCTACCTGGACCTGGCCATGGCGCTGCTGCGGCCGGCCCCGGCGCGGCTGCTGGCCATCGGCGGCCTGAGCGGCACGGGCAAGTCCACGGTGGCCGCGGCCATCGCGCACCGCATCGGCGCCGCGCCGGGCGCGCGCATCCTGGCCAGCGACCGCATCCGCAAGCGCCTCGCGGGCGTGCCGGCCGAAACGCCCCTGCCGCCCGACAGCTACACCCGGGAATCGTCCGACCGCGTCTACGCCGCGCTGGCGGCGGAGGCGGCCCGCACGCTCGCCCTGGGCCACGCCTGCATCGCCGACGCCGTGTTCTCCCGCCAGGAGGAGCGCCAGCGCATCGAGCGCTGCGCCGCCGAGGCCGGCGCGCCCTTCCAGGGCATCTGGCTGGAAGCCGACCCCGACACGCTGGTCGCGCGCGTGCGCGCACGCAGGAACGATCCGTCCGACGCCACCGCGGACGTGGTGCGCGCCCAGCTCCGGCGGCACACCCGTCCCCAGGGCTGGCTCGCGGTCCAGGCCGGCCAGGATGCCGCCGCGACACAAGCCGCGGTGCTGGCTGCGCCGGGCATCGCCCCGGACGGCGCAGGCTGACGGGGCGGGCGTCCGGGCCGGCGGAGGCTGATCGGACGAGGGCTGACGGGACGGCGGAGGCTGATCGGACGAGGGCTGACGGGACGGAGAGCCCAGGCCGGCGGGACGGAGAGCCCAGGCGGGCGGGCTGGCCGGACGGGCGGTCCGATCGGGCGGTCCGATCGGGCCGGGAGACGCTCCCGCGGGACGGGCGCGAGGCACGTTCGGGGCACATGCGCGGAAATACGGATTCACGGACCCGCGGCCTGGATCGCACAATGACACCATCGCACCGGGTGTTGTCGCCCGCTGCCCGCCCGGACCGCACCCCGAAAAGCGCGGCGCCTCCCCGAAGGGAGGCGCCGGACGCTGGATTCGCAAGGAGGATTCTGGTGGGTCGTGCGCGGCTCGAACGCGCGACCAACGGATTAAAAGTCCGGTGCTCTACCGACTGAGCTAACGACCCACGAAGCCTTTTATTTTGACATTGCATCAATACAGCGTCAAGCGCCCGGAGTCCACGAGAGACCGTTCCATGCCCCACCCCACCGCCAGACCGCCCCTGCGGCTGCACATCCTGTCCGACCTGCACCTCAGCCTGCAGGGCCTGGAACCGCCCGACGTCCAGGCGGACCTCACCATCCTCGCCGGCGACATCGCCCGCCCCCGGGCGGCGATGGAATGGGCCGGCCGGATTCCCCGCCCCGTGCTGTACGTGCCGGGCAACCACGAATTCTACGGCGGCACCATCCCCGCCGTGCGCGCGGAACTGGCCGAGCAGGCGCAGGCCCGCGGCATCGAACTGCTGGACCAGCGGGCCGTGGTGATCGGCGGCGTGCGCTTCCTGGGCGCCACCCTGTGGGCGGATTTCGAGCTGTTCGGCGCCGAGCTGCGCGACCTGGCCATGGAACGCTCGGCGGAATACCTGCGCGACTTCCAGGTCATCGGCAACGGCGACGGCACGCGCTTCACGCCGCGGGACGCCGCCGCGCTGTTCCGCGAGCAGTACGACTGGCTGGACGCCCAGCTGGACGCGCCCCACCCGGGGCCGACGGTGGTCATCACCCACCACGCGCCCAACATGCGCAGCGTGCATCCGCGCTTCGCCGAATCGCTGGTCAGCGCGAGCTTCGTGTCCGAATGCGCCGGCCTGCTGGGTCGGGCCGATCTCTGGATCCACGGCCACACGCACGACAGCTTCGACTACTCGGTGTATGGCGCCCGCGTCGTCTGCAACCCGCGCGGCTATTACTTCAACGGCACGAACGAGAACCCCGATTTCGATCCCGGCCTGTGCATCGACGTGCCCTGCCGCGCCGAGGCGCTGCAGGCGTAGAGTCCACTTTTCGCCGCCGGGATGAGCCTGGACATGGGGCGGTCCCAATGGACTGCCCCATGCCTGGCGAATCCGGGCGGCCCGCAAGCCGCGAGGCGGGAAAATACGCCAACCGGAAGAGTCGCGGGCTTCTTGCCCACGACCCTACCTCGCGCGGGAAATCCGCACCTCGGCCCCGCGGCGCTTGACCTCCAGACCTTCGGACGGCAGGATGCGCAGGCCTTCCAGGCCCTTGATGTAGCTGGAGCCCTGCATCTGCATGACGCGGATCTTGTTGCGCATCACCACCGGATTGTGCTCCGGCATGCCGAACATCCAGACTTCTTCCAGGATCCGGGCCGAATTGATCTCGCCGGTGTGCTGGGCCGCCGGCCCCAGGCACAGCATGTGGCCCTCGCGGCCGAAGACCGGCAGCGTGTCCAGGCCGGGGCGCACCGTCCAGCGGGTGCCGCCTTCGTAGCGCCAGCCCGTGTTCAGGTCCCACCAGGCGTCGCCGCGGGGCAGATAGACCTCGGTCGCGCCGCCGGGGCGCATCACCGGCGCCACCAGCAGCGCCGGCCCCAGCAGGTACTGCGTGTCCCAGGCATGCGCGTCGGCGTCGGCGGGATAGGCCTGGGCCATGGAACGCTGCACCGGCAGGCCGGTGCGCACGGCGTCGTCGATGATGCCGGCCACGTAGGGCAGCAGCCGGTAGCGCCACTGCAGCCAGTGCGCCACCAGGGCGCGCGTGTCGGCGTCGAAGGCGTCCGGCATCAGCGCCGGCAGCCCCTGGAAGCTGAAATTGGCGGAAAACACGCCCATCGCCAGCCAGCGCAGATAGAGCTCGGGCGTCATGGTGTCGGCCGGGCGCTGGGCGTTGCCCAGACGATGGGTCTGCACCGCCACGCCGCTGTTGCCCACCGCCAGCGCGGCCCGCAGCGTGGCCGCGTAGCCGTCCCAGTCGTTGTCCACGTCCGGCCCCTGCTGCCAGGCGAAGCGCTGCACCCCGGGGAACAGGTCGCGGCTGAGCATCACGCCTTCCTGGGGCGTGCGCGGGCCGGCGACGGCATCGAACAGGGCGCGGCGCGCCAGGTGGGGATAGGCCGTGCGCAGCACCGCGCCGGTTTCGCCGCCGCGGGCCTCGATCCCGTCGGGCAGGTCGAACTGCGCCTGGCAGGCCGGCGCGTCCAGGCCTTCTTCCACGGCTTGCAGATGGCGTTCGGTCCACAGGCGGGCCGCGTCCCGGTGCGTCAGGTCCAGCAGTCCGAACGGCCGCCCGCCGGAGGCCGGCGTGCCGGGGCAGACCCAGGGCTCGCCTTCGTCGTCGCACAGCAGCCAGCCCCGGTCTGCCCATTCGTCGAACAGCGGCGTGCCCTGCAGGACGCCGGGAATGCAGGCGCCCGCCAGGTGGACGTCGAGCGCGGACGCCGCCGCCGCGCAAGCACGCCAGTCGGGAATGCGGTCGGCAGCCCACTCGAATACCGGCTTGTCGACCTGGAAGCCCAGGATGGCCGGATCGGCCAGCAGCAGCGCATCGAGCGCCATGCCCTGGCCGCGCAGGCTGCGGACCTGCTGCAGGCTGGCCTCGACGGACTGGCCCGGCGCCTGGTCCAGCCAGACCCCCATGGGCCAGAGATTGGGCTGGCCGGCGCGCCCCGTGAGCGCCGTGTACTGGTTGAGGATTTCGGACGGCTCGCCGACGAACAGGAACAGGTCCAGGCCCGCGCCCCGCGCCTGAACGGCGTAGGCGCCTTCGGCGCGCAGGTCGTGTTCCACGCGGTCCAGCGTATTGACGTGCATGCCCCAGCCGCGCGGGCTCCAGGCCAGCGGCAGGGCGCGGTCGGCCGGCGCGTCCGACACCAGGCGGACGCCGCGCCGATCCAGGCTGGCGAGGGATTCGCCCAGGCCGTACACGCCCTCGTCGGGCTCAAGCGTCCAGGCAAGCGTCCAGAGGCCCGCATCGCCCCCGCCGGCCGGCCGCACCGGCAGGCGGACGCGGGCCACGCACTGGTCGCCGCGGGACAGCCGCAGGCCGGCATCGGGACCGCCGACCTCCAGGCCGGCGTCGCCCTGCGTCAGGCGCCAGCCGCCGGATTCCAGCGGCCGGCATTCCATTTCGCCGACGGGCTCCTGGCGCACCAGCAGCATGTCGGCCTGGCGCTGCGCGCGCGGCGTCGGCTTGGCCGGCTCCAGCCAGGTGCGCGGCCCGCAGCGCAGCCGGAAGACGCCGGGCGCGTGCGCCTCGATCCGGAAGCGCCACTCATCGGCGTGCAGCGCCCATTCGACGCACGAGGGCGTCATGACGACCGGGCCGGTCTCGAAAACTTGGTCCGCCAATTCGATGGTGGGCGACACAGCGTGATCCTCTGGGCACTCTACCCGCATGAGTCTTATATAAAAGACGTTATTCTGACGGATTTGCGCCATAAAATAAAATGCCGGCGCATGCCCGGCGATCCATCCGCGGCCGGCGCGGGATCAGCGCGGGGCGATGCGCCGGACCAGTTCGCGCTCGGCGGGCACGGGCTCGCCGTCCATCCATGCGCCGATCAGGTCGCCCGCCAGGGCGGACCAGCTCAGGCCGCGCGATCCGTAGGCGCAGGCAAGCCACAGGCCCGGCCGATCCGGCACCGGGCCAATCACGGGCAGATGGTCGCGCGTGGCGGCCCGCCAGCCGGCCCATCCCACGGCCGCGCCGCGTCCCAGCCAGGGGATGTCGCGCGCATCGACCCAGTCCCGCACGCGCGCCAGGATGTCCTGGTGGCCGGCTTCGTCCGCGACCGCCTCGGACGCATCGGGCCGGTAGGTGCTGCCGGCCACGCCCCAGCCGTCGCGGGGCGGCAGGCAGTAGCCGCGCCCCGACAGGACGCAGCGCGGCACCGCGGCATCCCCCGCCGGATACAGGCTCACCTGGCCGGCGAGGGGCGCGAGCCGCGACAGCACGGCCAGGGGCTCGACCGGGACCACGCCGGCCAGCAGCGCCGGCGCATGCAGGGCGTTGGCCAGCACGAGATGGTCCGCGCGCCCCAGTTCCCGCCCCTCGGCGTCCCGCAAAGACCAGCCGCCGCCGGGCGCCGCGGCCAGCGCGCCGACGGCGCAGGCCCGGCGCGTCACGCCCGGCAGGCTCAGCAGCGCGGCGATCAGCTCGCCCGGGCATGCGCGCAAGGCCTCGGCGAACCAGAGGCCGCCCCAGGGCACGCCGACCCCGGCCCGCAGCCCCGCCTGCGCCGGATCGAGCCAGCGCACCCAGTCCGCCGGGAAGCCCAGCCGCGCCAGCGCCCGGCGCTGCAGATCCGCCTGCGCCTCCGACTGCGCGCAGACCAGCGCGCCGCAGGCCTGCGGCCGGGCCGGGCCGTCCAGGTCCAGCCAGCGGGCGCGCGCCCGCGCCAGGCCGGCGCGGCTCAGGCGCGAGCGCGTGTCGTCGTCCGGACTGAGGGCGGGCACCAGGGCGGCGGCGCCCCGGCGGCGCAGGGCCGGATCGACGTCCAGGGCGCACAGGGGATCCCAGACCTCGACCTCGTGGCCGCGCGCGGCCAGGGCCTGCGCCACTCCGGCGCCCGCCAGGCCGCCGCCCACCACCGCCACGCGGCGGCGGTCCGGCTCGGGCGGCGCGGCGCCCAGGCCGGGGCGCAGGACGGCCACCGTCATCTCGCGCTTGCCGGCGAGGCCGGGTGCCTTCTCGACCAGGAAGCCGGCGTCGCGCAGGTCGCGCCGCACCTGGCCGGCCGCGCACCAGGTGGCGGCCGTGGCCCCGGCCACCGCCAGGCGCCGCAGCTGGCCGAAGACGGCGGGCGACCACATGTCGGGATTGACCCGCGGCGCGAAGCCGTCCAGGAAGAAGGCGTCGACGCGCGCCTGCGCCTGGCGCGCCAGGCGGCGGATGTCGCCGAACATCAGGGTCAGGACGACCCGCCCGTCCTGCAGTTCCAGCCGGTGGACGCCCGGCAGCAGGGCGGGCCAGCGCCCGGCCAGCTCATGGGCCAGCGGCCGGCATTCGTCGGGCAGCCGGCGCCAGGCCCGCAGCAGGTCTTCCGCGGCGAAGGGATGCGCCTCGAACGCCAGGTAATGCAGCCGGCCGCTGCGCGCGGGATCGTCCAGCCAGGCCCGCCAGGCGGCCAGGAAATTGTGCCCCAGGCCGAAGCCGGTCTCGGCGATCGTGAACGCCGCCCGCCCGCGCCAGCGCCCGGGCAGGCCGTTGCCCGCCAGGAAGACGTGGCGCGCCTGCGGCAGCGCCCCGGCGGCGCCGTGGTAGACGTCGCCGTATTCCAGGCTGCGCGGCACGCCCTGCTCGTCCTCCCGCCATGAGGCAGGCTTCAAAATTTCATGCTTGTCCGACATGCGGGGACACTCGTCCGGTGGTCACGTACAATGGGATGAACACGCCACGCGGGCCGGCTGGCGGCCTGCGGACGCATCACGGGAATCAGCGCTTCATGTCCAGTTCGCACTTCCTGTCGGCAGACTGCCTGGATGCCGCCGTCACGGCGGCGCATGCCGCAGCCGCCATTCTACAAACCCACGCCCTGCACCGCGCGGATCTCGTGGTCGACCACAAGATGCGCAACGACCTGGTGTCCCAGGCCGACCGCGAAGCCGAACGGGCCATCATCGACATCCTGCGCGCCCGCACCCCCGGCATCGGCATCGTCGCCGAGGAATCCGGCGGCGAGCCGGGCGCACAGGCCACCTGGTGCATCGACCCGCTGGACGGCACCACCAACTTCATCAGCGGCATTCCCCATTACGCCGTCTCCATCGGCCTGATCGGCCACGCCGGCTGCCGCCTGGACGGCCGCACCCCGCTGCCCCAGGACACGCCGCTGATCGGCGTGGTCTACGACCCGAACCGGGAAGAACTGTTCTCCGCGCTGCACGGCCTGGGCGCCTGGCTCAACGGCCGCCGCATCCAGTGCTCCCCCACGCCGACGCTGGACCAGTCGGTGCTGGCCACGGGCTTCCCCTTCCGCGACTTCTCCTTTGAATCCCTCTACATGCCGACGCTGCGCGACGCGATGCACGCCACGCGGGGCATCCGCCGCCAGGGCTCGGCCGCCCTGGACCTGGCCTGGACGGCCTGCGGGCGCTACGATGGCTACTGGGAAATGGGCCTGGCGCCCTGGGACGTGGCCGCCGGCACGGCGCTGGTGCGCGCGGCGGGCGGCGTCTGCGAGGACATCCGCCACCAGGAGCCCTGGCCCGAGAGCGGCTACGTCTACGCCGCCAACCCGCACATCGCCGCCGCGCTGGATGGCCTGATCAATCGGCGCGCAAAGGGGGCGCCATGACAAAGGGGGCATCATGAAAGAGATCCTCGACACGCTGGGCGGCTGGCTGCCCGACCTGACCGACATCCGCCGCGCCATCCACGCCTGGCCCGAACTCGCCTTCCAGGAAGTACGCACGGCCGACACGGTGGCGCGCCTGCTGGAATCCTGGGGCATCGAGGTCCATCGCGGCCTGGGCGAGACCGGCGTGGTCGGCCGCATCGCCGGGCGCGGGCCGGGCCGCTCCATTGGCCTGCGGGCCGACATGGACGCCCTGCCCATGCCCGAGGCCAACACCTTTCCGCATGCCAGCCGCAACCCGGGGACGATGCACGCCTGCGGCCACGACGGCCACACCACCATGCTGCTGGCCGCCGCCCGCTACCTGGCCGGGCAGCGCGACTTCGACGGCACGGTGCACGTGATCTTCCAGCCCGCCGAGGAAGGCGGGGGCGGCGCGCGCCGCATGATCGAGGACGGCCTGTTCGATCAATTCCCCATGGACGCGGTGTTCGGCATGCACAACTGGCCCGGCCTGCCCGCCGGCTCGTTCGGCCTGACCGACGGCCCCATCATGGCCTCCAGCAGCACCTTCGAGATCACGCTGCGCGGCCGCGGCGCCCACGGCGCCATGCCCCATCTGGGCGTGGACCCGGTGGTCGCGGCCGCCCAGCTCACCCTGGCCTTCCAGACCATCCTGACCCGCGACCTGGACCCGCTGGAATCGGGCGTCATCAGCGTGACCCAGATCCACGCCGGCTCGGCCGACAACGTCATCCCCGACCAGGCCGTGATGCGCGGCACGGTGCGCACGCTGACGCACGGCGCGCTGGACCTGATCGAAACCCGCATGCGCGAGCTGACCGGGCCGCTCGCCCAGGCGCTGCGCTGCGAGGCGGACTTCCGCTTCCAGCGCGAATACCCGGCCACCGTCAACCACCCCGAACAGGCCGCCCTCTGCGCCCAGGTGCTGGCCGACCTGGTCGGCGCCGACCAGGTCGATCCCCAGGTGCGGCCCTCGATGGGGGCGGAGGACTTCGCCTTCATGCTGCAGGCCCGCCCCGGATGCTACGTCTGGATCGGCAACGGCATGGGCGACCACCGCACGCCGGGCCACGGCCTGGGGCCCTGCACCCTGCACAACGGCAGCTACGATTTCAACGACGCCATCATCCCGCTGGGCGCCGCCTACTGGGTGCTGCTGGCGCACCGGTTCCTGGCCGGCTGAGCGCGCGGCCCCGGCCCGCGGCCGTCAGGAAACCGACCCGGACAAACAGTTAAAATACGCGCTTTGCCGACACGCGCGCCCTCCGATCCGGACGCGGCGCCCGGCATCCATCCCGAGGCCGCCATGACCACTGCCCTGCCCTCCTCCGATCGCCCGGTCACCCTGCGCGTCATGCCCCAGCCGGCCGACGCCAACATCCATGGCGACGTGTTCGGGGGCTGGATCATGTCCCAGGTGGACATCGCCGGCTCGATCCCCGCCACGCGGCGCGCGGGCGGGCGGGTCGCCACCGTGGCCGTCAACGCCTTCACCTTCAAGCAGCCCGTCTTCGTGGGCGACCTGCTCAGCTTCTACGCGGAAATCATCCGCACCGGCCGGACCTCCATCACGGTCTCGGTCGAAGTCTACGCCGAGCGCCAGCGCCTGGAGGCCGAAGTCGTCAAGGTCACCGAAGCCACCCTGACCTACGTCGCCACCGACGAGGAACGCCACAGCCGGCCCCTGCCCCCGATCTGAGGAGCGCGCATCGATGGCCGATCAGCCCGTTGCCGACGAGACCGCCATCCCGGTCGTCATTCCGCGCCGCCTGGACCCGGAAGACGCCCAGCTGGCGCTGCAGGAACTGCAGGCCATCCTGAAGCGCCAGGAGGTCGTGGACGCGCTCGCCCAGCGCCAGCACGAAGACGAGGACGAGGACGGCTCGAACCTGCTCGAAGGCATGCTGCAGCGCCAGCACGAGGACGAGATCCGCCAGATCGTCAATGCGCTGCATCCGGCCGACATCGCCTTCATCCTGGAATCCCTGCCGGTGCAGCAGCGCCAGGCGGTCTGGCAGCTGGTCAGCCAGGAACACGACGCCGACGTGCTCCTGGAAGTCGAGGACTGGGTCCGCGAATCGCTGATCGAGTCCATGGACCACGAGGACCTGATCGCGGCCACGGGCGCCATGGACGCCGACGAGATCGCCGATCTCGCCCCCGACCTGCCGCCCGACGTCATCGCCGAGGTCCAGAAAGGCCTGACCGATGCCGAGCGCGCGCAGCTGATCGCCGCCATGGGCTACCCGGAGGACACCGTCGGCGCCATCATGGACTTCGACATGGTGCGGGTGCGCGAGGACGTGACCCTGGAAGTCGTGCTGCGCTACCTGCGCCGGCTGCACGAACTGCCCGACCACACCGACCAGATCTTCGTGGTGGACCGCGCCGACCAGCTGCGCGGCACCCTCTCGCTGTCGCGCCTGCTGCTGAGCGAACCCGACACCCTGGTCAGCGCGGTGATGGAGCCCGACGTCCTCAGCCTGAACCCGATGGACCCCGACATCGACGCCGCCAATGCCTTCGAGCGCTACGACCTGGTGTCGGCCCCGGTGGTGGACGAGCAGGGCCGCCTGATCGGCCGCGTCACCATCGACGAGGTGGTGGACGTGCTGCAGGAAGACTCCCACGAGCAGGAGCTGTCGCGCGCCGGCCTGCAGGAAGAGGACATCTTCGCGCCCGTCCTGGCCGCCCTGCGCAACCGCGCGCCCTGGCTGCTGGTGAACCTGTGCACGGCCTCGATCGCGTCCTTCGTGGCCTCCCGCTTCGAGGACACGGTCAGCCACATCGTGATCCTGGCCTTCCTGATGTCCATCGTGGCCGGGATCGGCGGCAATTCCGGCAACCAGACCATGACCATGATCATCCGCGCCATGGCCACGGGCCGCGTCACCGGCGCCAACATCACCCAGCTGGTCAAGCGCGAGCTGCAGGTGACCTTCCTGGTCGGCGCCTGCGGCAGCCTGGTGGCGGCGACCTTCGCCTGGATGATCTCGGGTTCCTACGCGGTGGCCGGCGTGATGATGGCGGCCATGGTCGGCAACATGCTGATCGGCGCGGCGCTGGGGGTGCTGATCCCGCTGCTGCGCGACCGCTTCGGCAAGGACCCCGCCGTGGGCTCGTCGGTGCTGCTGACCTTCGCCACGGATTCGCTGGGCTTCTTCCTGTTCCTGGGGCTGGCGACGCTGTTTTTGCTGTAGTTGCGTCGCACCGGCTCGGAAGAAAAAGGCCGGGACGCGATGCCCGGCCTTTTCACACGCCCCAGGAAGACGGATCTCAACCGCCCCTGGCGGCTTACTTCAGCTGCCCATGGCAGTGCTTGTACTTCTTCCCGCTGCCGCACGGGCAGGGATCGTTGCGCCCCACGCGCGGGACCGCGCCGGCCGGCGTCGCCGCCTTCTGGCCGGTGGCCCCGGCCGGCGTCTCGTCCAGGCCCAGATCCTCGCCGCGCAGCGCCGCGTCGTAGTCGGCGTGGTGGTAGCGCACGTTTTCCAGCGCCGGCGAGGCGGGCTCTTCGACCGCGACCTGCTCGCGCGACTGGATGCGCACCGTCATCAGCACGCGGATCGTCTCGTTGCGGACGCGGTCCAGCATGTCCGAGAACAGCGTGAACGCCTCGCGCTTGTAGGCCTGTTTCGGGTCCACCTGCGCATAGCCGCGCAGATGGATGCCCTGGCGCAGGTGGTCCAGCGACGCCAGGTGGGCGCGCCAGTTCGTGTCCAGCGACTGCAGCAGCACCGAGCGCTCGAACGGCCGCCAGCCGGCCTCGCCGACCAGCGCGACCTTCTCGTCGTACAGCCGCCGGGCCTCGGCCAGCACCCGCTCCAGCAGATCGTCGTCCGTCAGGTTGGGTTCCTTTTCCAGCATCTCCGTGAGCGGCAGCGCGATCGACCAGTCGGACTCCAGGCACGACTGCAGGCCCGGGACGTCCCACTGCTCTTCCATCGTCTCTTCCGGCACGTAGCGGCGGAACACCGCCGTGATCTCCGCGTCGCGCAGGTTGGCGATCGTGTCGGCCACCGATTCCGCTTCCAGGACCTCGTTGCGCTGGGCGTAGAGCACCTTGCGCTGGTCGTTGGCCACGTCGTCGTATTCCAGCAGCTGCTTGCGGATGTCGAAGTTGCGGCCCTCGACCTTGCGCTGCGCCGACTCGATCGAGCGCGACACCATGCGCGCCTCGATCGGCTCGCCTTCGGGCAGGCGCAGGCGCTCCATGATGGCGCGCACGCGGTCCCCGGCGAAGATCCGCATCAGCGAATCGTCCAGCGACAGGTAGAAGCGTGAGGAGCCCGGATCGCCCTGGCGGCCGGCGCGGCCGCGCAGCTGGTTGTCGATGCGCCGCGACTCGTGGCGCTCGGTGCCGATGATGCGCAGGCCGCCGGCCTTCTTCACGGCCTCGTTGGCCGGCGCCCATTCGGCGCGGATGGCCGCGATGCGAGCCTCTTTTTCTTCCGGGGACAGGTCCGGATCGGCGCGCACCAGGTCGATCTGCTTGTCCACGCTGCCGCCCAGCACGATGTCCGTGCCCCGGCCGGCCATGTTGGTGGCGATGGTGATGTGGCCCGGCTTGCCGGCCTCGGCCACGATCTCGGCCTCGCGCGCGTGCTGCTTGGCGTTCAGCACCTCGTGCGGCAGGCCTTCCTTTTTCAGCGCGTTGGACAGCAACTCGGAATTCTCGATGCTGGTGGTGCCCACCAGCACCGGCTGGCCGCGCTTGTGGCAATCGACGATGTCGGCCAGGATCGCGCGGTACTTTTCCGCGTCGGTCTTGAAGACCTGGTCGTTCTGGTCCTGGCGCGCCATCGGCCGGTTGGTCGGGATGATGACCGTCTCCAGGCCGTAGATTTCCTGGAATTCGTAGGCCTCGGTGTCGGCCGTCCCCGTCATGCCCGCCAGCTTGTCGTACATGCGGAAATAATTCTGGAACGTGATCGAGGCCAGCGTCTGGTTCTCGTTCTGGATGCGCACGCCTTCCTTGGCCTCGACCGCCTGGTGCAGGCCGTCGGACCAGCGCCGGCCCGCCATCAGGCGGCCGGTGAATTCATCGACGATGACCACCTCGCCGTCCTGGACCACGTACTGCTGGTCGCGGTGGAACAGGTTGTGCGCGCGCAGGGCCACCAGCAGATGGTGCATCAGCGAGATGTGGCGCGGGTCGTACAGGGACTCGCCCTCGGGCAGGATGCCCTGGCGCGCCATGATCTGCTCGGCCTTGATCTGGCCGGCTTCCGACAGGTGCACCTGCTGGGCCTTTTCGTCCACCCAGAAGTCGCCCTCGGGCTCGGGCTCGTGGGGCTTGGGCTCTTCCGTCATGCGCGTCAGCAGGGGCGGCACCGCGTTCATGCGGATGTAGAGCTCGGTGTTGTCCTCGGCCTGGCCGGAGATGATCAGCGGCGTGCGCGCCTCGTCGATCAGGATCGAGTCCACCTCGTCGACGATGGCGTAGGCCAGGCTGCGCTGACGGCGGTCTTCCGGGCGGAATTCCATGTTGTCGCGCAGGTAGTCGAAGCCGTATTCGTTGTTCGTGCCGTAGGTGATGTCGGCGCGGTAGGCGGCGCGCTTTTCCTCGTTGTCCTGCTGCGGCACCACCACGCCGACCGTCATGCCCAGGAAGCCGTAGAGCCGGCCCATCCATTCGGCGTCCCGGCGGGCGAGGTAGTCGTTGACCGTCACCACGTGGACCCCGCGGCCGTTCAGGGCGTTCAGGTAGACCGCCAGCGTCGCCATCAGGGTCTTGCCTTCGCCGGTGCGCATTTCGGCGATCTTGCCGTTGTGCAGGGCGATGGCGCCCAGCATCTGGACGTCGAAGTGGCGCATGCCGAACACGCGCCGGCTGGCCTCGCGCACCACGGCGAAGGCTTCGGGCAACAGGGAATTGAGGGACTTGCCTTCCGCGATCCGCTGGCGGAATTCGCCGGTCTTGGCCTTCAGCGCGTCGTCGGACAGGGCCTGCATGGAAGGTTCGAGCGCATTGATCTGCGCGACCTGCTTGCGGTACTGCTTCAACAGCCGGTCGTTGCGGCTGCCGATGATCTTTTTGAGCAGAGAAACCATATCGTGTCGTCGCTGCGGGCCCGAAGGGTGATCGGACGCCGGAAGATTGTGAGGCGCGGCCGCCGAATGGTGACCGCAGGTAAACGCTGCAGTTTAACGCAGGGCGGAAGCCCCCGCATCGGCGGCGGACGCCGCGGCGGGCTCTGCCTGCGCCACCCGATCCGCAGCCAGCGCCAGGCGCGTACGGGCATCGTCCTGGATGAACAGGGTCGGGTCCAGGGGGTAGTCCGCCATCCGCACCTCGAAGTGCAGGTGCGAGCCGGTGGACCGGCCGGTGCTGCCCACCCGCGCGATCAGCTGGCCCTGGCGGACGATGTCGCCCGCCTTCACCAGCACGCTGGAGGCATGGGCGTAGCGGGTGCGCAGGCCGTTGCCGTGGTCGATCTCCACCATCCGGCCGTAGCCGTGCCAGGTGCCCGCCCGCGTCACCAGCCCGCCGGACGCCGCCCGGATCGGCGCGCCGCGCGGGGCGACGAAATCCAGGCCCTCGTGCATGGTGTGGCGGCCGCTGACCGGATTGCGGCGCCAGCCGAAGGACGAGCTGAGCGCCGGATAATCGACCGGCGAGAGCGTGGGCAGGCTGGCCTGGAAGCCCGCCTGGCGCGACAGGGCCGCGTCCACCAGGGCGTAGGCGTCCTCCTGGGTCTCCAGGCGCCGGCCCAGCGCGTCGATGTGCCGGCCCAGCAGTTCCGCGGCGCCGACGCCGGTGGCCGGCAGCGACTGGCCGGGAATGTCATCCATCACCGGGGCGTCGCCGCCCTCGTCCTGCGCCAGGCCGGCCAGCCGGCCGGCGGGGGCGACGCCGGCGGAGGCAGCGGCACCGACATCGGCACGGACGGAGGCGCCGACACCGCCGCCGACAGACGCAGAGACAGGGGCCGGGGCCGGGGCGCCGCCGGAAGCGGAGGCCTCCCGGACGGCGCCCACACCCGGGTCGAGTTCCGGCGCCGTGTAGCTCAGGCCGGCCGCCTGGGCCACGCGGGCGCGCACGGACTCCATGGCCAGCACGCGGCCCTGCAGCTCGCCCAGCTTGCCCGCCAGGCCGGCGATGCTGCCCTGCAGCGCCGCCGAATCCTGGCGCAGGCGCAAGTCGATCGCCTCGCGCTGGCCGGGATCCATGGCGGGCGTGCGCCAGGCCTGCCACTGGGCCCCGCCCCAGGCGGCCAGCGCCAGGGCGCAGACTCCGCCCAGACTGCGCAGGAGGCGCGCGTTAGAATGCAGCCAGAGCGCTGCACGAGCGCTGTGTTTCGATCTCGTCACTCTCGTCACTCGAAATTCCTCATGTCCATGGCGACGCCGCCGCGGCGGCAGCGATCCTCCGGCACTCCGGCCCTGGAATGGCTGGACCGCCACCCCCAGGGCGCGCAGCTGATGCGCACGGCGCGCGAGCTGCTGGCCATCCAGGCCGTGCTGGCCGGCACGCTGCCGGCCGCCCTGGCGCGCCGGATCCGGGTGGCCCGCATCGATGGACCGCAAATCACCGTGATGGTTCCCGGACCCGCGCATGCCGCCCGGCTGCGCCAGTCGACCGAGGCCGCCGCCGCCCGCCTGCGGGACGCCGGCTGGCCCGTGGAACGGATTGTCGTCCGGATCGACGCCGCCATGGGCCGCACCTGGACGGAAAAGCCCCACCGGGAAGCCGAGCCCCTGGGGGAAGGCGCCCTGCGATCCTTCGAGGACCTGGGGCGCCGGGTAGCGCCGGGCCCGCTGGCCGACGCCATCGGCCGGCTGCTGCGCCATCATCGTTCGTGAGGATGGGTCCGGACACAGGGCAGTCCCCGCGGACCGCCCCGTGCCTGACGAATCGGAGCGGCTTGCAAGCCGCGACGTGGACGAGCCACGGAGCGGACCGACCGAGATCAGGCGAGCTGCCAGTCGCGGGTGAAGGCGGCCGGCGCGGTGTCGCGCGATTCGTAGCTGACCAGTTCCCAGCAATCCTGGCGCGCCAGCAGCGCGCGCACCAGCTGGTTGTTCAGGCCATGGCCGGACTTGCAGGCGACGTAGCGCGCCACCAGGGGCTTGCCGGCCAGGTACAGGTCGCCGATGGCGTCGAGGATCTTGTGCTTGACGAATTCGTCGTCGTAGCGCAGCCCGTCGGCGTTCAGGACGCGGTATTCGTCCATGACGATGGCGTTGTCCAGGCTGCCGCCGCGCGCCAGGCCCATGGAGCGCAGGGCCTCGACCTCGCTGGCGAAGCCGAAGGTGCGCGCGCGGGCGATGGTCTTGACGTAGGAATCCCGGGCGAAGTCGATTTCGGCCGTGTTGGCCGTGGAGTCGATGGCGGGATGCCGGAAATCGATGGAAAAGGACAGGGCGAAGCCGTCGTAGGGCTCCAGCCGCGCCCATTTGGCGGCCGGGCCTTCGCCCTCGCGGACCTCGACGGGTTTCAGCACCCGCAGGAAGCGCTTGGGCGCGGCCTGCTCCAGCAGGCCGGCGCTGCGCAGCAGATAGACGAACGTGCCCGCGCTGCCGTCCATGATGGGGACTTCCTCGGCGTCGAGATCGACGTGCAGATTGTCCACGCCCAGGCCGGCCAGGGCCGACATCAGGTGCTCGACGGTGGACACGCGCACGGAACCCTGCTGCAGGACCGAAGCCATGCGGGTGTCGCCCACCGCGTCGGCGCGCGCGGGCAGGTCCACGATCTCGGGCAGGTCCACGCGATGGAACACGATGCCGGTATTGGGCTCGGCCGGACGCAGGGTGATTTCCACGCGACGGCCGGAATGCAGGCCCACCCCGGTGGTGGAGACGGCTTGCTTGATGGTGCGCTGCAGGAGCATGGGAGTCTTCATCTACGGAAAATGGCCATGCGAGGCGCGCCCGCATCGGCCGATCGGGCAATTGTAATCAATATCCGGGTTTTCCACGATATCCGAATGCAACAGAGCCGAACGCAACAGAGGCGAAACGCGGAACCCGGCGGAAAAAAGCAAAGCGAAGGCGCGCCCTCCCCCAGGGGCAGGGGAAGACGCGCCAGGCGCCGCGAACTGCTGTACGACAGCCGCGATGTGAGGTGATGCGCCGCAGCGGGCCGGGTCAGTCGGCCTGCTTGCGCAGGAAAGCCGGAATGTCGAAGTGATCCATGCCGGCCGTCTCCAGGGCCCGGACCTGGGCCGAGGCGTGGCTGCGCGGATTGCGGATCACCGAGGGCACGTCCGTACCGGAAAAGTCGTGGCTGACGTTCACCGGCATGTTGTCCGTGCCGGTGCGCTGGGCCTCGACGTTGTTGGACACCAGCTGCGGGCGGGCCGCGGCCGAGCCCAGGCCGGTGGCGACCACCGTGACGCGCAGGTCCTCGCCCATGGACTCGTCGTAGGCCGTGCCGAAGATCACCGTGGCGTCGGCCGAGGCGTAGCTGCCGATGGTGTCCATGATCTCGCGGGTCTCGCGCATCTTGAGCGAACGGCTGGCGGTGATGTTCACCAGGACGCCGCGCGCGCCGTGCAGGTCCACGCCTTCCAGCAGCGGGCAGGCGATCGCCTGCTCGGCCGCGATGCGGGCCCGGTCGGGGCCGGAAGCCACGGCCGTGCCCATCATGGCCTGGCCCTGTTCGCCCATGATGGTCTTGACGTCCTCGAAGTCGACGTTGACGTTGCCCTCGACGTTGATGATCTCGGCGATCCCGGCGCAGGCGTTGTGCAGCACGTCGTCGGCCGCGCGGAAGCAGTCCTCCTGCGTGGCGTCCTCGTCCATCAGTTCGTACAGGTTCTCGTTGAGCACCACCACCAGCGAATGGACGTGGCGCGACAGTTCGCGGATGCCTTCCTCGGCCATGCGCATGCGCTTGCTGCCCTCGAAGACGAAGGGCTTGGTGACCACGCCCACCGTCAGGATGCCCAGTTCCTTGGCGACCTCGGCCACCACGGGGCCGGCTCCGGTCCCGGTGCCGCCGCCCATGCCGGCGGTGATGAACACCATGTGGGCGCCGTTCAGCGCCGCGCGGATCTCCTCGCGCGCGGTCTCGGCGGCGGCGCGGCCCTGCTCGGGCTTGGCGCCGGCGCCCAGGCCGGTGCGGCCCAGGCGGATCTGGACCGGCGCCTCGCTGGTGACCAGCGCCTGGGCATCGGTATTCGCGCAGACGAATTCCACCCCCTGCACGCCCGAACGGATCATGTGGGCCACGGCGTTGCCGCCCGCCCCGCCGACACCCACGACCTTGATCACGGTGCCGTTCCTGCTGGTATCCAGCATTTCAAAATTCATCATGGTTGACTCCCTCACATACGGAAAAACGAACAACTTCCCCTGAAAAGCCCATGTCCGGTGCGGCCTTGGCGCCGCCTCAATTCATGAACCACTCCTTCATGCGCGCCAGAATGGATTTGACCGTTCCCTTCTGCTGCGCCACCTTGCGGCCGCGGGCGCGCTGCATGCGCGCCTCGGTCAGCAAGCCCATCACCGTCGAGAAGCGCGGATTGCGCATCACGTCGGCCAGACTTCCCTCGTACATGGGCACGGCGACGCGCACCGGCTTGAGGAACACGTCCTCGGCCAGCTCCACCATGCCCGGCATGAGCGCCGTCCCCCCGGTCAGCACGACCCCGGACGACAGCAATTCCTCGTAACCGGATTCGCGCACCACCTGCTGCACGAAGCCGAACAGTTCTTCCATGCGCGGCTCGATCACCGCGCCCAGGGCCTGGCGCTTGACGCTGCGGTTGGGGCGGTCCCCCAGGCCCGGCACCTCGATCATTTCCTCGGCGTCCACCAGCGCCTGCTTGGCCACGCCGTGGCGCAGCTTGATCTCCTCGGCATCCGGCGTGGGCGTGCGCAGCATGGCCGCGATGTCGCTGGTGACCTGGTCGCCCGCGATGGGGATCACCGAGGTGTGGCGGATCGCGCCGCCGGTGTAGATGGCGATGTCGGTGGTGCCCCCGCCGATGTCCACCAGCACCACGCCCAGCTCCTTTTCGTCGGCCGTCAGGCAGGCCAGGCTGGAGGCGAGCGGCTGCAGGATCAGGTCCTGGACCTCCAGGCCGCAGCGGCGCACGCACTTGACGATGTTCTGGGCCGCGCTGACCGCGCCCGTGACGATGTGCACGCGCACTTCCAGGCGCATGCCGCTCATGCCGATCGGCTCGCGGATGTCCTCCTGCGCATCGACGATGAACTCCTGCGTCAGCACGTGCAGCACCTGCTGGTCGGTCGGGATGTTGACCGCCTTGGCCGTCTCGATCACGCGCGCCACGTCGGTGGCGGTGACTTCCTTGTCCTTGACCGCGACCATGCCGCTGGAGTTGAAGCTGGTGATGTGGCTGCCCGCGATGCCGGTGTAGACCTCGCGGATCTTGCAGTCGGCCATCAGCTCGGCCTCTTCCAGCGCGCGCTGGATGGAATTCACGGTGGACTCGATGTTGACCACCACGCCCTTGCGCATGCCCTCGGACTCGTGCTGTCCCAGGCCCAGCACCTCGAACCCGCCGTCGGGCAGGATTTCGGCAACGACGGCGGCCACCTTGCTGGTGCCGATGTCGAGTGCAACGATCAGATCTTTGATGTCACGGGTCATGGTCGGGTCGATCGGGAGGATGCGGAGGTTTCGGGGGCCAGCGTGATGGCGAATCCGTTCGGATAGCGCAGATCGGCGCTGGCGATCATGCGGCCGCCCAGGCGCCGGGTCAGTTCCGGCCAGGCCTGGACGAAGCGTTCGATGCGGGCGGCGAACGGCAGGGCGCCGGAGCGGCCGTGGGGATCGGCGACGTCGGCGGCCGGATCCCGGCCCAGCGTCAGGCGCACGTCGTCGGACAGCGTGACTTCCCAGGCGTAGCGCGGGGTCAGCGTGGCCTCGCGCACGCTCAGGCCCAGCGGGGCGAACCAGCGGGCGATCTCGGCATAGCGCTGCACCACCAGCCGCTCGGAATTCACCGGGCCGTTCAACTGGGGCAGGTCCAGCTCGTCGGGCAGCTCGCCCTGGTTGGCCGTGAAGGCCTCGCCCCAGGTGTTGATCATCTGGTTCTCGTTCCAGAAGGCCAGCGGCTGCTGCTCCTCGATGCGCACCTGCAGGGTGGCCGGCCACACCCGCCGGACGACGGCGTGGCGCACCCAGGGCGCGGCTTCGATGCGGCGCCGGGCCGCGTCCAGGTCCATCAGGAAGAAGTTGCCGCGCACCTGGCCCGCCAGGGCGGTCTGCAGGTTCAGCGGCGTCACGTACTGCAGGGACGCGCCGGCCACCGGGGCCAGCTCGATCCGGGAAATCGAAAAATAGGGCCTGCGGATGGTCCAGAGCACGACGCCGGCCACGATCGCCAACACCGCCAGCAGGGCCAGCAGGTTGGCGATCAGGTTGGTCAGTCGGGCTTCGGCGAACACGTCCGGATCCTCCCCTCAGCCCGCCGGGCGCAGCTTGCAGCGCGCCGTGGACAGGATTTCCACGCACAGGCGGCCGTAGCTCATGCCGGCGGCGCGCGCGCCCATGGGCACGAGCGAATGGCTCGTCATGCCCGGCGAGGTGTTCATTTCGAGCAGCCAGGGCCGGTCCTGCCCGTCGAGCATCACGTCGGCCCGGCCCCAGCCTTCGCAGCCCAGCGCCCGGTAGGCGCGCACGGCCAGGTCCTGGATGTGCCGCGTCAGCGCGTCGGGCAGGCGGGCCGGGCATTCGTAGCGGGTGTCGTTGGACACGTACTTGTGCTCGTAGTCGTAGTTGCCCTGGGGCGCGATGATTTCGATGATCGGCAGCGCCCGCGCGTCCGCCCCCGAGCCCAGGACCGGCACGGTCAGCTCGCGTCCGCGGATGAACTGCTCGGCCAGCGCCAGGTCGTCGAAGCGGCAGGCCAGCGCCTGCGCCTCGCGCAGCTGCTCCGCCGTCTCGACGCGGGTCAGGCCCAGCGTCGAGCCCTCGTGCGGCGGCTTGACGATCAGCGGCAGGCCCAGGGTATCGGCCAGCCCGGAGGGATCGGCGTCGCAGGCGAGCTCGGCGAAGCGCGGCGTGGGCAGCCCGTGCTGCAGCCACAGCCGCTTGGTGGCGATCTTGTCCATCGCCAGGCAGGAGGCCAGCGGGCCGCTGCCGGTATAGGGGATGCGCAGCAGCTCCAGCGCGCCCTGCAGCGTGCCGTCCTCGCCATAGCGGCCGTGCAGGGCGATGAAGACGCGGTCGAAGCCCGCCGCCGCCAGCTCCGCCAGGCTGCGCTCGCCGGTGTCGAACAGATGGGCGTCCACGCCTTCCTCGCGCAGCGCGGCGCAGACGCCGGCACCCGACATCAGCGAGACTTCCCGCTCGGCCGAACTGCCGCCGTACAGCACGCCCACGCGGCCGAATGCCTGGCTCATAGCGGGCTCCCCAGTTGCGCGGGGACGCGGCTGATGGAGCCCGCCCCCATGATGATGACGACGTCCCCGTCGCGGGCGAAATCCCCGATCGCGGCCGCCATGTCGGCCACGTCCTCGACGAACACCGGCTCGACCTTGCCGGCCACCCGCAGGGCGCGCGCCAGGGCGCGGCCGTCGGCGGCCACCAGGGGCGTCTCGCCGGCCGGATAGACCTCGGTCAGCAGCACCGCGTCGGCCGAACCGAGCACGCGCACGAAGTCCTCGAAGCAGTCGCGCGTGCGCGTGTAGCGGTGCGGCTGGAAGGCGAGCACGATGCGGCGGTCCGGCCAGGCGCCGCGCGCGGCCGCCAGGGTCGCCGCCATCTCGACCGGATGATGGCCGTAGTCGTCGACCACGGCGTACGTGCCGCCGCCGTTCTTCTCCGCCACGGGGAAGCGGCCGACCTGGGTGAAGCGGCGCCCCACGCCGCGGAACTGGGCCAGCGCCTCGGCGATGACCGCGTCGGGCACGCCCAGCTCGGTGGCGACGGCGATGGTGGCCAGGGCGTTGAGCACGTTGTGCCGGCCCGGCAGGTTCAGCCGCACGGACAGGGGCGGGAGCCGGTCCTGGCCGCTGTCGCGCTCGACCTCGAAGCACATGACGGTGCCGTCGGCGCGCAGGTCGCGCGCGCGCACCTGGGCCGGCATGTCGATGCCGTAGGTCGTCACCGGCCGCGACACGAAGGGGATGATCTCGCGCACGTTGGCGTCGTCCACGCACAGCACCGCGCTGCCGTAGAAGGGCAGGCGCTGGGTGAACTCGACGAAGGCGCTCTTCAGGCGCGCCACATCGTGCCCGTAGGTGTCCATGTGGTCGAGATCGATGTTGGTGATGATCGCCATCACCGGCAGCAGGTTCAGGAACGAGGCGTCGGACTCGTCGGCCTCGACGACGATGTAGTCGCCCTGGCCCAGCCGCGCGTTGGCGTCGGCCGCGTTCAGCCGCCCGCCGATGACGAAGGTGGGGTCCAGCCCGCCGGCCGCCAGCACGCTGGCCACGAGGCTGGTGGTGGTGGTCTTGCCGTGCGTGCCGGCGATGGCGATGCCGCGCTTCAGGCGCATCAGCTCGGCCAGCATCAGGGCGCGGGGCACCACCGGGATGTGCGCGGCGCGGGCCGCCAGGACTTCCGGATTGTCCGCATGGATGGCGGTGGACGTGACCAGGGCGCCGGCGCCCCGGACGTGCTCGGCGGCATGGCCGATCAGGATGCGCGCGCCCAGCGACGCCAGCCGCCGCGTCACGGCGGTTTCCTGGACGTCGGAGCCGCTGATGGAATAGCCCAGGTTCAGCAGGACCTCGGCGATGCCGCTCATGCCCGAGCCGCCGATGCCGACGAAGTGGATGTTGCGGATGCGATGCTTCATGCCGATTCCTCCAGGCTGTGGACGCAGGCATCGGCAATCAGCTGCGCGGCGTTCAGACTTGCGTGTTCGCGGGCGTGGGCGGCCACGGCGGCCAGTTCCGGCCGCTGGCGCGCCGCCAGCCAGGCCGACAGCCCGGCCGCGTCCAGCTCGGCCTGGCGCATCATCCAGCCGCCGCCGCATTCCGACAGGTAGCGGGCGTTGGCCGTCTGGTGGTCGTCGATGGCGTGCGGCAGCGGGATGAACAGGGCCGCCACGCCCACGGCCGCGACCTCGGCCACGGTCATGGCGCCGGCCCGGCAGACGACCAGGTCGGCCCAGCCCAGGGCCTCGGCCATGTCGTCGATGAAGGCCGTGACCTCGCCTTCGACGCCCAGGCGTTCGTAAGTGCGGCGCACGCCCTCGGCGTGGCGCTCGCCCGCCTGGTGGCGCACGCGCGGCCGCGACGGCGCCGGCAGCAGCGCCAGCGCCTCGGGCACCAGTTCGTTCAGGCGCGCCGCCCCCAGGCTGCCGCCCACCACCAGCAGGCGCAGCGGCCCCTCGCGGCCGGCGTAGCGCTCGCCCGCGGGGGCGACCGATTCCAGCGCGGCGCGCACCGGATTGCCCACCATCAGGGCATCGGGCAGCGCCCCCGGAAAGCCGCACAGCACGCGGCTGGCGAAGCGGGCCAGGACGCGGTTGGCGGTGCCCGCCACGGCGTTCTGCTCGTGCACGACCAGGGGGATGCCCGCCAGGCGCGCCATCAGGCCGCCCGGGAAGGCCGCGTAGCCGCCCATGCCGAGCACGACGTCGGGGCGGTGCGCGCGCAGCAGCCGGCGCGCCCGCAGGCAGGCCGCGCCCAGGGTGAAGGGCAGCTTCAGCAGGGCCGCGGCGCCCTTGCCGCGCACGCCACCGAAGCGCAGCGGCAGCAGCTCGATGCCGCGCGCCGGCACCAGGCGGCCTTCCATGCGGTCCGGATCGCCCAGCCACAGCACCCGCCAGCCGGCGGCGCGCAGGACTTCGGCCACGGCCAGTCCCGGCATGATGTGCCCGCCCGTGCCGCCCGCCATGATGAGGATCGTGCGCGCGCTCATCGCCGTTTCCCCCGCATCATGCAGCGGGTCTCGTAATCCACCCGCAGCAGCAGCGCGATGGCCACCAGGTTCATGACGATGCCCGAGCCGCCGTAGCTCACCAGCGGCAGGGTCAGCCCCTTGGTGGGCAGCAGGCCCAGGCAGACGCCGATGTTGATGAAGGTCTGCACGCCCATCCACAGGGCCACGCCCTGCGCGACCAGGCCGTCGAAGACCCGCTCCAGCACCATGGCCTGGCGGGCGATGTCGAAACCGCGCATGACGATGTAGACGAACACGGCGATCAGGCACAGCACGCCGACCAGGCCGAGTTCCTCGCCGATCACGGCGACGATGAAGTCGGTGTGCGCCTCGGGCAGGTAATGCAGCTTCTCGATGCTGGCGCCCAGGCCGACGCCGAACCATTCGCCCCGCCCCAGGGCGATCAGGGAATGGGACAGCTGGTAGGCGCTGCCGTAGGCGTTGTCCGGATTCCAGGGATCGAGGTAGACGAACAGGCGCTCGCGGCGCCAGGGCGACAGCCAGATCAGCATCAGGAAGCTGGACATCACCCCGCCCAGCAGCAGGGTGAACAGCTTGAGGTTGATGCCGCCGATGAAGAGGATGCCGACGGCGATGGCGCCGATGACGATGAAGGCGCCCAGGTCGGGTTCCAGCAGCAGCAGCACCCCGACCAGCATCAGCGCCAGCGCCATGGGCGTGAAGCCGCGCACGAAGCCGCGCACGAAGCCCTGCAGGTGGGCCTGCTTGCGCACCACGTAATCGGCCGCGTACAGCAGGATGGCGGCCTTCATCAGCTCCGAGGGCTGGAAGTTCACCGGCCCGAGCGACAGCCAGCGGCGCGCGCCGTTGACCTCGCGGCCGATGCCGGGAACCAGCACCACCATCAGCAGGAGC
Organism: Castellaniella defragrans; assembly: GCF_014203015.1. Classification (GTDB taxonomy): domain Bacteria; phylum Pseudomonadota; class Gammaproteobacteria; order Burkholderiales; family Burkholderiaceae_B; genus Castellaniella; species Castellaniella defragrans. The sequence continues at coordinate 20,246 of NZ_JACHIB010000009.1, read as the reverse complement.
AGCGCCAGCACGAACAGCGGCACGGACACCTTCTGCCAGATGCGCATCGGCACGCTGGCGGTGAACAGCGCGGCCAGCAGGCCGATGACGATGAAGGCGGCATGGCGGCCGACGAAATAGAAGCGGCCGTAGCTCTCGTAGCGCGGCCCGTCGGCCAGGGCGATCGAGGCCGAATACACCATCAGCAGGCCGAACAGGACCAGGGCGCTGACCGCCACGATCAGGCCCACGTCCACGCTGGGCATGGCCGTGCGCCCCGGGCGCACCGTGTTCACGCCGCCGCCCAGGGACCCGGGCATGCCCGTCGTACGCCCCGGCGCGCTCATGCCACTTCTCCGCGTTCGGCCGCGAGCTCGCGCACGGCCGCGACGAAGCAGGCGCTGCGGTGGGCGTAGTTGCGGAACATGTCCATGCTGGCGCAGGCGGGCGACAGCAGCACGGCGTCGCCCGGCCGCGCCAGTTCCAGGCCGCGCGCGACGGCTTCCTCCAGCGTCGCGCAGGGCTGCAACGGCACGCCGCAGTCCGCCAGGGCCTGGCCGATCAGGGGCCCGTCCTGGCCGATCAGCAGCACGGCGCGCGCGTGGGCGCGCACGGCCGGCGCCAGGGGCGTGAAATCCTGGCCCTTGCCCAGGCCGCCGGCGATCAGCACCACCGGCCGGCCCAGTCCCTTCAGGGCGGCCAGCGTGGCGCCCACGTTGGTGCCCTTGCTGTCGTCGATGAAATCGACGCCCGCGATCGCGCGCACGAATTCCGTGCGGTGCGCCTCGCCCTGGTAGGAGCGCAGCGCGTGCAGCATCGGCGCCCAGTCCAGGCCGATGGCGCGGCCCAGGGCCAGGGCCGCCAGCGCATTGAGCGCGTTGTGGGCGCCGCGGATGCGCAGCGCCTCGGCCGGCATCAACGGCTGGGCCGCGGCGGCGGGCCGCCGGACGGGGCCCGCGTCCGCCGCCGCGCGGCGGCGGCGGGCCGGCGCCTGGGCGGCGGGGTCGGCCTCGACCTCGGGCGCGGCCGCCAGCCAGGCCAGGCCCTGCTGCGTCAGCAGGCCCAGATCCCCGGCCAGAGCCGGGGCGTCCGAGCCGAAGCCGCGCACCCGCTCGCCGGCCGGGTCGCGCACCATGTCCCGCACCAGCGGGTCGTCGCGGTTGACGACGGCGATCCGCGCCATCTCCAGCAGGCGCGCCTTGGCCGCCGCGTAGGCCTGCATCGTGCCGTGCCAGTCCAGGTGGTCCTGCGTGACGTTGAGCACCGTGGCCGCGTCCGGCGCCAGGGAGTGCGTGGCTTCCAGCTGGAAGCTGGAGAGCTCCAGCACCCAGACCTCGGGCAGCTCGTCGCGCTCCAGCGCGTCCTGCAGGCTGGCGAGCGCGGCCGGCCCGATGTTGCCGGCGGCGCGCACGCGGCGGCCGGCCGCCTCGGCCAGGTGGCGCGTCAGCGACGTGACCGTGGTCTTGCCGTTGGTGCCCGTCACCGCCAGCAGCGCGGGCGCATAGCCCTGCGCGCGCAGGTCGGCCAGGGCGCGGGCGAACAGCTCGATCTCGCCCAGCACCTCGATGCCGCGCGCGCGCGCCGCCGCCAGCAGGGGCGCGACGGGGGCCTCGTGCGGATTCAGTCCCGGGCTGAGCACCAGCGTATGGACCTCGTCGAGCGCCGCTTCCGCCAGGGCATCGGGGCCCAGGCGCAGGTCGGCGGCGATGCCGTCCGCCGCCAGAGCGTCCAGCCCGCCCGGCTGCGCGCGCGTGTCCAGCACCCGCAGGCGGGCGCCGCGCGCGGCGCACCAGCGCGCCGCGGCCACGCCCGTCTCCCCCAATCCCAGGATCAGGGTCAGGCCGTCGCGGCGCAGGGAGGGGAAGTCGCAGGCGCTCGTCATCGCAGCTTCAGGCTCGACAGGCCCACCAGGACCAGCATCATGGTGATGATCCAGAAGCGGACCACCACCTGGGTTTCCTTCCAGCCGCCCACCTCGAAATGGTGGTGCAGCGGCGCCATGCGGAAGATCCGCCGGCCTTCCCCATAGCGCTTCTTGGTGTACTTGAACCAGGTGACCTGCAGCATCACCGACAGGGTCTCGACCACGAACACCCCGCCCATGATGAACAGGACGATCTCCTGGCGCACGATGACGGCGATCGTGCCCAGCGCGCCGCCCAGCGCCAGGGCGCCCACGTCGCCCATGAAGACCTGGGCGGGATAGGTGTTGAACCAGAGGAAGGCCAGGCCCGCGCCGGCGATGGCGGCGCACAGCACCATCAGCTCGGAGGCGCCCGGGATGTAGGGGAACAGCAGGTACCTGGAATAGTCCACCCGCCCGACCACGTAGGCGAAGATGCCCAGGGCCGAGCCGATCATCACGGTGGGCATGATCGCCAGCCCGTCCAGCCCGTCGGTCAGGTTGACGGCGTTGCTCGTGCCCACGATCACCAGCCAGGTCAGCGCGCCGAAACCGAACACGCCCAGCGGGTAGCTGACGGTCTTGAAGAACGGCACGATCAGGTCGGCGCGCGCCGGCAGCGGCATGGAAAAGCCGCTCAGGACCCAGCCGCGGAACAGCGGCCAGAGCTCCGTGTTGGCCGGCACCGACACGGCGAAGCTGAGGTAGACGGCGGCCACGGCGCCGATCAGGGCCTGCCAGAAGAACTTCTGCCGCGCCGGCATGCCTTCGGGATCGTGGTGCACGACCTTGCGGTAGTCGTCGGCCCAGCCGATCCAGCCGAAGCCGAAGGTCACCAGCAGCACCACCCAGACGAAGCGGTTGGTCCAGTCGGCCCACAGCAGGGTGCTGATGCCGATGCCGATCAGGATCAGCGCGCCGCCCATGGTGGGGGTGCCGTTCTTCTGCAGGTGGGTCTGGGGGCCGTAGCTGCGCACCGCCTGGCCGATCTTCAGCGCCGTCAGGCGGCGGATCAGCCAGGGGCCGGCCAGCAGGCCGATGGCCAGCGCCGTGGCGCAGGCCAGCAGCGCGCGGAAGGTGATGTATTCCACCACGCCGAAGGCGCGGAAATGCTCGTCGGACAGCCAGCGCGCCAGTTCAAGCAGCATGATCGCCCCCCTGCGCGGACGCGTCCATGTCGAGCGCCTGCACCACGCGCTCCATGCGCATGCTGCGCGAGCCCTTGACCAGGATGTGGCCGGGGCGCGCCGCCAGCAGGTGCGGCAGCAGCTCCTCGAACGCGTCGAAGGCCTGGGCCTGCGCGCCGAAGGCCTGCGCGGCCCCGCGGGCCGCCGGCCCCAGCGTCAGCAGCGCGTCCACGCCGCACTGGCGGGCATAGGCGCCGACCTCGGCGTGCATCGCCGGCCCCTGGTCGCCGACTTCGGCCATGTCGCCCAGCACCAGGATGCGCCGGCCGTCCAGCCCGGCCAGCACGTCGATGGCGGCGCGCACGGAATCCGGATTGGCGTTGTAGCTGTCGTCGATCAGCTGGAAGCCGTCGGACAGGGGCCGCGGCTGCATCCGGCCGCCCACCGGGGAGAAGGCCGCCAGGCCGGCCGCGATGGCCGCCGCCGGCGCGCCGGCCGCCCAGGCGCAGGCCGCCGCCGCCAGGGCGTTGCGCAGATTGTGCCGGCCCGGCGCATGCAGGACGACCGGCACGGTCTCCGCGCCCAGGTGCAGGCGGAATTCCGTCTGCGCCGTCCCGGCGCGGATCTGCGAGGCATGCGCATCGGCCGTGTCGGCGAAGCCGAAGCGCCGCATCCGGCGGTCGCCGGCCAGCTCCCGCCACAGGCCGCTGTATTCCTCGTCGGCCGGAAACACCGCCACGCCGTCGGCCGGCAGCGCCTGCAGCACGGCGCCGTTCTCGCGCGCCACGGCCTCGACCGTGCTCATGAATTCCTGGTGCTCGCGCTGCGCGTTGTTCACCAGCGCCACCGTCGGCTGGGCGATGGCGGCCAGCACGGCGATCTCGCCCGGGTGGTTCATGCCCAGTTCCAGCACGGCGGCGCGGTGCGCCGGACGCAGGCGCAGCACCGTCAGCGGCAGGCCGATGTCGTTGTTGAGGTTGCCGCGCGTCGCCAGACGGCCCTCCTCGCCGCACCAGGCCGCCAGGATGGCGGCGATCATTTCCTTGGTCGTGGTCTTGCCGTTGCTGCCGGTCACCGCGATGACGGGGATGCGGAACTGGCGCCGCCAGGCGGTGGCCGCGCGCCGCAGGGCCAGGCGGGTGTCGCCCAGCACGATCTGGGGCAGGCCGGCGCCGGGGACCGGGCGGGCGACGAGGGCCGCACGCGCACCGGCCCGGGCGGCCGCGTCCAGGTAGTCGTGGCCGTCGAAGCGCTCGCCTTCGAGCGCCAGGAACAGGGCGCCGGCCGGCAGCGCGCGGGTGTCGGTGGACAGCTCCGCCCCCTGCCGCCAGGTCAGCGCGAAGCGCGCCCATTCCCGGTCGTCGAAGGGGCTGCGCACGTGCCGGACTTCCTGGTAGGTCTCGTGGCCCTTGCCGGCCAGCAGCACCACGTCGCGTTCCTCGGCGCCCCAGATGCCCTCCAGGATGGCGTCGGCCCGATCGACCCGGACGTCCGGGCGGCGCGGCATGCCCGCCACGATCTCTTCGATGATGGCCTCGGGCGGCTCGCTGCGCGGATTGTCGGTGGTAACCACGACCTCGTCGGCCAGGCGGGCCGCCACGGCGCCCATCAGGGGCCGCTTGCCGGCGTCGCGGTCGCCGCCGCAGCCGAACACGCAGCGCAGCCGGCCGCCGCGGTCCCGGGCCAGCGGCCGCAGGGCCGTCAGCGCCCGCTCCAGCGCGTCCGGCGTGTGCGCGTAATCCACCACGACCAGCGGCTGGGGCCGCGCCGCGCTGGCGCCGCCCAGCGCCGTGACCACCTGCAGGCGGCCCGGCACCGGATGCAGCACGGCCAGGGCGCGGGCGATGCGGCTCAGCCCCCAGCCCAGCTCGCGCAGCACGCCGGCCACCAGCAGCAGGTTGGAGATGTTGTGTTCCCCGACCAGGTGGGTCAGGATCTGGGCGCTGCCGTCGGGCACCACCAGATTGAAGACCAGGCCGGTGGCGCCATGCTGGATGTCCTCGGCCCGGAAGGCCGCGCCGCCGTCGCGCCGCAGGCTGTAGCCCACCCGGTGGCCCGAGGGCGCAGCGCCCGCCAGCAATTCCCGCCCCGCCGCGTCGTCGGCGTTGATGACCGCGCCGCGCAGGCCGGGCCGGGCGAACAGGGCGAACTTCGCCTGCTTGTAGCGTTCTTCCGTGCCGTGGTAATCCAGATGGTCGCGCGTCAGGTTGGTGAAGCCCGCCACCTGGATGCTGACCCCGTCCAGGCGGCCCTGCTCGATGCCGATCGAGGACGCCTCGATGGCGGCCGCCACGCCGCCCGCGCGCACGATGGCGGCCAGGCTGCGGTGCAGCGTCAGCACGTCCGGCGTGGTCAGCGCGCCGCCCAGGTTGCCGCCGTCGGGCAGCGTCACGCCCAGCGTCCCGACGGTGCCGCAGGGCATGCCCTCGGCATTGAGCGCCGCCGCGATCCACTGCGTGGTGGAGGTCTTGCCGTTGGTGCCGGTGACGGCGATCACGGTCAGCGCGTCCGACGGCCGGCCATACCACAGGTGGGCGACCTGGCCCAGCAGCGCGGCCAGACCCTCGACTTCCAGGACCGGCACGGCGGCGGGCGAAGGATGGCCGCCGCCGGCCTGCCGGACGATGGCGGCCGCGCCGGCCGCCACGGCCGCTTCCATATAGGCGCGGCCGTCCGCGGCGATCCCGGGGCAGGCGAAAAACACGTCGCCCGGCCGCAGCTGGCGCGAATCCAGGCAGAGATCCGCCCTGCGATCGACCCGCTCGTCCAGCCAGGCCATGATGTCTAACATGATCATTGTGTGCGTCCCCCCTGCGCCGCCACCGCCACCAGGGAATCCACGGGGGCGTCGGGCCGCACGCCGAGGCGGCGCAGGGTGCTTGAAACGATGTCGGAAAAGACGGGTGCGGCCACGCGGCCGCCATAATACCCCCCGGCGCCCGGCTCATCGATGGACACGGCCACGACGATGCGCGGATCGGACACCGGCGCCAGTCCGACGAAGGAGCCGCGGTACTTGGTCTTGCTGTACTGGCCGTTGACGATCTTGCGCGCGGTGCCGCTCTTGCCGGCCACCCGGTAGCCCTGGACGCGGGCGAGCTTGGCGCCGTCCGGGCCGGCGGCGGCCTCCAGCATGCCGCGCATCAGCTGGGCGATCTCGGGCGTGTAGACCTGGACGCTGGTGGGCTGGCCCTCGCGGCGCAGCAGGGACAGCGACACCATGTCGCCGTTGCGGGCGAAGACGGTGTAGGCGTGCGCGACCTGGAGCAGGGAGACGGACAGGCCGTAGCCGTAGGCCATGGTGGCGCGCTCGATCGGCCGCCAGCGCTGCCAGGGCCGCAACCGCCCCGAGGCCATGCCGGGGAAATGCGTCTGGGGCACGCGCCCGAACCCCAGCGCCGAGAACTTTTCCCACATCGACTGGGACGTCAGGCGCTCCGAGATCATGGTCATGCCGATGTTGCTGGAGCGCTGGATGATGCCGCCCACGTCCAGCACGCCGTTGCGGCTGACGTCGGAAATCACGGCGCCCTGGTAGCTGTAGCGGCCGTTGCCGGTGTCGAACAGCGTGCGGGTCGTGATCTTGCCCTCGTCCAGGGCCAGCGCGGCCGTGAACGGCTTCATGATGGAGCCGGGCTCGAAGGTGTCAGTCACGACGCGGTTGCGCAGCGCCTCGCCCGTGCGCGCCGAGTTGTCGTTCGGGTCGTAGGACGGCAGATTGACCATCGCCAGGATCTCGCCCGAGCGGGCATCCAGCACGATGGCCGCCGCCGCGCGCGCCTGGTGCTCCTTCATGGCGGTCTTGAGCGCGGCGTAGGTGTCGAACTGGATGCCGGCGTCGATGGACAGCTGCAGGTTCTGGCCGTCGACCGGCGGCACCACGGCCTGGACGTCCTCGACCACGCGGCCCAGGCGGTCCCGGATCACGCGCCGGGAGCCCGGCTGGCCCGACAGCCGGTCGTTGAACGCCAGCTCGATGCCTTCGATGCCGCGGTCCTCGATGTTGGTGAAGCCGACGATGTGCGCCATGACCTCGCCTTCCGGATAGAAGCGGCGCGTCTCGGCGAGCTGCTGGACCCCGGGGATCTTCAGCTGATGGATGGCCTTGGCCTTGTCGGCGGCCACCTGCCGCTGCAGGTAGACGAAATTCTTGTCCTCGTCCTGGGTGCGCTGGCGCAGTTCGGCCGGGGCGATGTCCAGCAGGCGCGCCAGTTCGGCGACCTGAGCCTCGGAGGCCTTGTGGAAGTCCTCGGGGATCGCCCAGATGGCCTTGGCCGGCACGCTGGAGGCCAGCACCACCGAGCCGCTGCGGTCCAGGATCTTGCCGCGCGAAGCCGGCAGCACCAGGGTGCGCTCGTAGCGGCGCTCGCCCTGGCGCTGGAGGAATTCGTTGGACAGGATCTGCAGGTTCAGCGCCTTGGCCGCCAGCGCGGCGAAACCCAGCATGAGCACGATCACCACCAGCCGCGCCCGCCAGAAGGCCGGGCGGCCCGCCAGCACGGGGCTTTCGTGGAAACCGAAGCGCTTCACGGACGGCTCTCCTGCGCGGCGGGAGCCGGCTGCTGCAGGTAGATCGTGCGGTCGGGCGTCACCGACACCAGATGCAGGTCGGCGCGGGCGATCGAATCGATGCGCGCGTTGCGCGCCAGTTCCGCCCGTTCGAGCTGCAGGCGGCGCCATTCCGCGTCCAGCTCGTGCGCGTGGGACTTCAGCCGCTCGGACGCGACGAACAGTTCGCGCGTCTGGAAGCGCACCGTGACCAGCGAAATGGCCGAGGCCATGAGCAGGAACGCCAGGAAGAGGTTCAGCCGGATCATCGCGCGGCCCTCCCCGCCCGGCGCGGCGCGGACGGACGGCCCGGCAGGCGCACGAAGCCCGCGGCCTGCTCCGGCGACAGGGGCGCGCCGGTGCGCTCGGCCACCCGCAGCACGGCCGAGCGCGCGCGCACGTTGTCCGCCACCTCGGCCTCGTCCGCCAGGACGCGGCCCAGCAGGGTGACATAGGGCTGCGGCATGTCGCGCTCGGGGATCGGCAGCCGCGCCCGGTCGCGGCCCGGGTGGGCGGCGGCGGCGAAGCACTGCTTGACCATGCGGTCTTCCAGCGAGTGGAAGCTGATCACGGCCAGGCGCCCGCCCGCGCGCAGGCGCGTCAGCGCTGCCGGGAGGGCGTGCGCGAGCTGCGCGAGCTCTTCATTGATGTGAATCCGTATAGCTTGAAAGGTGCGGGTGGCCGGGTGCTGGCCCTTTTCGCGCGTACGGACGGCACCGGCGACGAGCTGGGCAAGTTCGCCCGTGGTGCGCAGCGGCCCGGATTGGCGGCGCACAGCAATCGCCTTTGCAATCTGGAAAGCAAACCGTTCTTCGCCATAATCTGCGATGACCTCCTTGATCTGTTCCTGGTCGGCCTCGGCCAGCCATTGCGCCGCCGTCTGACCCCGGCTGGTGTCCATGCGCATGTCCAGCGGGCCGTCCCGCATGAACGAGAACCCGCGTTCCGCCTCGTCGATCTGGGGCGAGGACACGCCCAGGTCCAGCAGCACGCCGTCCACCCGGTCGATGCCCAGGCGGTCCAGCTGCGCGTCCAGGGTGGCGAAACCGTCGTGCACGACCTCGACCCGCCCGTCGGCGGCGCGCAGCGCCTGCGCCTCGGCGATGGCCGCCGGATCCTTGTCGAACACCAGCAGGCGCGCGCGCGGGCCCAGCCGGCTCAGCAGCAGGCGGCTATGGCCTCCGCGCCCGAAGGTGCCGTCCACGTAGATGCCGTCCGGCGGCGGGGCGTCCGCCGCGGGCACCGCCGACCGGCGGCCGAACGCCGGGCTCAACAATGCGTCGATGGCCGGTTCCAGCAGAACGGTGCGATGGGAATACGCCATGTGCGGGTTCAGAAAGAGATCTGTTCAAGAATGGCCGGATCGAGGTTGCCCACGTCCGCCATGCAACGCGCCTCCCATTGGGCGCGATCCCACAGTTCAAAGTTGGACCCGAGCCCGAGCAGCATGACGTCGCGGTTCAGGCCGGCCGCCGTGCGCAATTCGGGCGCCACCAGGATGCGGCTCGCCCCGTCCATCTCCACGTCCTGGGCGTTGCCCAGCAGCAGGCGCTGCAGCGGCCGCGCCGAGGCCGGCAGCGCGGCGATCTGCTCGCGCTTGGCCTCCCAGGTGGAGCGGGGATAGATCATCAGGCAGCCGTCCGGATGCCGTGTCAGGGTCAGGCGCCCCTGTTCCTGGGCCAGCAGGGCGTCGCGATACCGGGCCGGAATGGACATCCGACCCTTGGCATCCAGCGTGAGCGCGCTGCTTCCCTGAAACACGAGGGGGTTCCTCCCACTTCATGACACAAAAATCTACTTTGTCCCACTCTACGGGATGGATCGGCACCGGTCAAGGCAAAAATTGAATTTTCTTCAATGACAACAAGCACTTACAACTGTTCCGGAGAATTCACCGATAAACAAACGCCTGAAAAATCAATATATTGGAAACCAAACTGAAAGTCCTTTATCAGGTCGGGGCCTTTGCCCGGGGCCTCCGGACGGCCCCGGGGACGCCTCCCGCGTGCTCCCCGCGGCGGACGGGCGCGGCCGCCGGTCCCCACCTGCATCAATTCCCGATTGACAGGCCCCGGGCCAGCCGATGTAATGAACTTTCACCTCCCGGGCCGAAACACCGGCCACAGCACCGGCATGTCCCCGGGCGCCGGACTCGAAAGCATCCGAGCCTTCTTTGCCGCCGGGCCGCCCCAAGGCAAAAAGCGCCCCCCTCGGGGGGATGAGTCAGGACACGGGATAGTCCCTGCGGACCATTCCGTGCCTGACGAATCCGAGCGGCATGCAGGCCGCGAGGTGGATGCAAGCGGCCGCAGGCTGCGTAGCGCAGGGGCCATTTTTGCGTTTGCCTGTCGTCTCGTCAGTCACCAGAAAGGAGATTTCGCATGTCGGATCAAGCCCATTCCCCCTCGTCGCGCCGTCATTTCCTGCAGTCCGTCGGGACCGCGGGCGGCGTGATGATGCTCGGCGGCATCCTGCCGCTGCGACGCGCCCTGGCCGCCGGCGCCCCGCCCGCCATCAACCTCGGCCAGGTCCTGCCCATGACGGGCTCCGCGGCCGAGTTCGGTCCCTACTACCGCGACGCGGTGCGGCTGGCCGTCGACCAGATCAACACCGCCGCCAAGGAGGTCTTCGGCGGCCCCCTCATCGCCCACCACGTCACGGCCGACAGCGCGACCCTGCCGACGGTCGGCGTGCAGGCGGCCCGCCAGATGATCGACACCCAGCACACGCCGGTCATCATCAACGGCTGGTCCAGCGGCGTCACGGTCGCCGTGGCGACTTCGGTCACCATCCCGTCCGGCGTCCTGCAGATCGGCAACGGCACCACGTCCCCGCTGGTCAGCGTGCTGCCCGCCGACGCCAAGGCCGACCTGCTGTTCCGCACCAGCGCGTCGGACGCCATGCAGGGCGTGGTGGCCGCCCAGTTCGTCAACGGCGAGCTCGACCCGGCCTACAAGTTCAAGCGCGTGGCCACCATCTATATCAACAATCCCTACGGGCAGGGCCTGTCCAACGCCTTCGCCGCCGCCTTCAAGAAGCGCGGCGGCACCGTCCTGGCGGAAGTCCCGCACCCCGAGGAAGTCCAGCCCACCTACAAGTCCATGCTGTCCCAGGCCCTGAAGGACAAGCCCGACCTGCTCCTCATCGTCAGCTACCCGGCGCACACCATCGCCATCTGCAAGGAATCCCGCGACACCTTCAACTTCACCCGCTGGCAGTTCACCGACGGCAACGCCAGCATCGACATCATCAAGGAAGTCGGCGCCAAGGACATGGACGGCCTCTACGGCACGGCGCCGGGCGAGGACACCAGCACGCAGTCCTACCGCGATTTCGCCAAGACCTACCTGTCCACCTACAAATACGACCACTTCCCGCCCTTCACCACCTGCTCGTACGACGCCGGCCTGGTGGCGGGCCTGGCCATGGCCGCCGTCGTGGCCGGCGGGGCCACCGACGCCTCGAAGATCACGGGCACGATGCTGCGCGACGAGCTGCGCAAGGTCGCCAATCCGCCGGGCGAGATGATCGACGGCGGCAGCCAGGAGCGCGTCACCCGGATGCTCCAGGCCCTGAAGGACAAGAAGAAGATCAACTACAACGGGGTCGCCGGCCCGTGCGACTTCGACAAGAACGGCGACGTCATCACGCCCGTCAACATCTGGAAGTACGCGGGCGGCCAGATCGAGACGGTGAAGATGGTCGCCGCCAAGGACATCCCGGCCGGCTGAGGCGCAAGGCTGCGGGGCCGCCGGATCTCCGCGCGCCCCGCCGGGAACCGCGCGGCTAATCCTCCGGCTCTCCGTCCAGGAAGCGGGACACGCGCTTTTTCTCGGGCAGGATGCCCTGCGGGCGATACAGCACGATCAGCGCCAGCAGCAGCCCGACGAAGGCCCAGCGCAGGAAGGACATGCGGGAAGCCACGTCGGGGGCCACCCCCTGCAGGGCGACCTGCAGAGAGTCGGTGACGAAGCCCGTGCCGCTCCAGACGGCCCAGATCACGAAGGCCCCCAGGATGGCGCCCTTGTTGTTGCCGCTGCCGCCCAGCATCAGCATCACCCAGACGAGGAAAGTGGCGAACAGCGGCTTGAAGTGGCTGTAGTCGATCGTGACCATGTACGGCGCGTACAGCGCGCCAGCCACGCCGATGACGACGGCGCCCAGCACGAAGGACTGCACGCGCAGGGACTTGACGGGCTTGCCGCTCATGGCGGCCGAATCCTCCTCGTCGCGCACGGCGCGCAGCGCGCGGCCCCAGGGCGAGCGCACCATGGCTTCCAGCACGGCGTAGGTCAGGGCCAGCGCGAGCGCGACGATCACCAGGTACAGGTAGCCGTAGTCCCGCGGCTGCATGATGGACAGCACGGTCTGCAGGGCGTCGGGCAGCCAGCCGCAGCCTTCGCGGTCGAAGACGCAGGACAGGGGCTGCGGGATGCCGGACATGGGCTGCGGCCCGTTGGCCAGCCAGCGCTCGTTCTGGAAGACGAGGCGGATGATCTCGGCGATCCCCAGCGTGGCGATCGCCAGGAAATCCGCCCGCAGGTGCAGGATGGGCTGGGCGATCAGCCAGGCCACCACGCCCGCCATGACGCCCGCGGCCGCCACCCCGAGCAGATAGGGCGCCTCCAGGCCGAACCACTGCTGGGCGTAGGCCGCCATCATCCCCGAGGGCGGCGCGGTGACGAACAGCGCCATGATGAACGCCCCCACGGCGAAGAAGCCGGCCACGCCGAAGTTCAGGTGGCCGTTGTAGCCCCATTGCGCGTTCAGGCCCAGCGACAGGATCGAGTAGATGATCGCCATGATGCTGAAGGACACCAGGTAATCCATGCTGCCGGGCAGCAGGCCCGCGATGCCGAAGGCCAGGACGCACGCCAGGACGAGGGCCGCCGGCAGGCGCGCGCGCCAGCGCAGGGCGGAAAACAGCAGGCAGCCCAGCAGGAAGGCCGGCACCAGCAGGAAGCAGGCTTTGAGCAGATGCAGGGGGTCCATGGTCCGGCTCCTCGATGCGTGTGTGTGACGGCCCTAGCGCTGGGCGAACAGCCCCTGGGGCCGCATCAGCAGCACCAGCACCATCAGGACGAAGGCGACCGCCGGCCCGTAGGCCGGGTTCAGGAAGGCGGAAGTGAGCTGCATGGCGATGCCGATGATGACCGAGCCGACCAGCGCCCCCCAGGCGCTGCCGATCCCGCCCATGATCACCGCCGCGAACAGCGGCAGCAGCAGCACGAAGCCCATGTCCGGGCGCATCTGCGACGCCAGCCCGTACATGACCCCGCCGATGGCGGCCAGTCCCGCGCCGATGGCCCAGGTCCAGGCGACGACCTGCTCGGTGTCGATGCCGCGCACCTGGGCCAGGTCGGGGTTGTCGGCCGTCGCGCGCATGGCCTTGCCGATGCGCGTGCGGGTCAGCATCCAGTACAGCAGCGCCACCAGGACGACGGCCAGGGCGAAGACGAAGAATTGGTCCGCCTGCAGGCGCAGGCCGAAGGGCAGGGCCAGCGCCGGATTGGAGCGCCCCGAATAATAGAAATGGAAGTCCGATCCCCAGACGAGATAGACGATGCCCCGCAGCAGGAACTCCATGCCCAGCGAGGCCATGGCCAGCAGCACCAGCGGCGACTGGTGCCGGCGCAGCGGCCGGTACAGCAGCCGGTCGATCACGATCGCCACCACGGCGGTGACCGCCGCCGCCACCAGCAGGCCGACGAGGAGTTCCCAGCCGAAGGAAAACCGCCAGATGGGATTGGACTGCGGCAGGACGAGCACCATGCCGTAGGTCACGTACGCCCCCAGGGTGAGGAATTCGCCGTGGGCGAAATTGGGGAATTTCAGCACGCCGTAGCAGAGCGTCAGGCCGATGCCGCCCAGCGCGATGATGCCGCCCAGCATCACGCCCCACGCGGTCAGGGACAGCATGTCCTCGACGCTGGTGCCCGAGAGCCAGCCCGCCAGCCACATGCCGGCCAGCACCAGCAGCAGCACGCCGCCGACGAAGCGGCTGCTGCGCGCCCCGCCCGCATCGCGGGCGTCCACCGCATCGGCATCCGCGGCGGGCGGCGCGGCCGCCCGGACCGCCGGGGCGCCCGGTGCCGTCGAAATGCCTGGAACATCCGGAGGCATGCCCTCGTCCGCCGCGGGCCGCGCCGTATCGCTCATCGCGTCATCCTCCCAGGTAGAGGCGCCCGACGTTCGGATCGTCGAGCAGGTCCCGGCCCGTGCCCTCGTGGCGGTTCTCGCCGTTGGCCAGCACGTAGCCGCGGTGGGCCATCCCCAGCGACTGGCGGGCGTTCTGCTCGACCATCAGGATGCCCACGCCGCTCTCGTTGATCCGGGCGATGCGCTCGAAGATCTCGTCCACCAGCTTGGGGGACAGGGCGGCCGTGGGCTCGTCCAGCAGCAGCAGCCGGGGGCTCATCATCAGCGCGCTGCCCATCGCGACCATCTGCCGCTCGCCGCCGGACATCCGGCCCGCCAGCTGGCGGCGGCGCTGGCGCAGCTTGGGAAACATCGCGTAGACGCGCTCCTTGTTGTCCGACAGATCGATCCTGCCCATCGGGAAGGCGCCCATCTCCAGGTTTTCCTCGACCGTCAGCGAGGTGAAGACGTTGGCCACCTGCGGCACGTAGCACATGCCCAGCCGCACGATGCGGTGCGGCGCCTCGCGCGCGATGTCGTGGCCGTCGAAGGCGATCGAGCCCTGGCGCGGATGCAGCAGGCCGAAGATCGTCTTCATCAGGGTGGACTTGCCCGCCCCGTTGGGGCCGATGATGGCGACGATCTCGCCGGCCTCGACCCGGATGGACACCGCGCGCAGGATCTCGGTGTCGCCATAGCCCGCCGTGACGGCGTCAACCTGCAGCAGCGGCATACTGCCCTCCCAGGTAGGCCTCCAGCACCGCCGGGTCGCTGCGCACCGCCTCGGGCGCGCCTTCGGCCAGCTTGCGTCCTTCGCTCATGACGATGACCGGATCGCACAGGCTCATGACCATGTTCATGTCGTGCTCGATCAGCAGGAAAGTGATCCCGCGTTCGCGTGACAGGGTCTGGATGTTGCGCACGATGCTCTGCAGCAGCGTGCGGTTGACCCCGGCCGCCGGCTCGTCCAGCAGGATGATCCGCGGGTCCGCCATCAGCATGCGGCCCATTTCCAGTAGCTTCTTCTGCCCGCCCGACAGGTTGGCCGCGTACTCGTGCTGGACGTGGCCAAGCTGCAGGTATTCCAGGACTTCCCGCGCCTTGCGCAGGTGGCCGGCTTCCTCGGCGCGGACGCGGCCCGGGCGCAGCAGGGCGTTCCACCAGCGCTCGCCCGATTGCCCGGGCGGCACCAGCATGAGGTTTTCCAGGACGCTCATGGTGCCGTGCTCGCGGGGGATCTGGAAGGTGCGGCACAGGCCGCGGGCGAAGACCTGGTCCGGACGCTGGTGGCCGATGTCCTGGCCGTCCAGCAGGATGCGCCCCGAATCGGGGGGGATGAAGCCGGTAATGAGATTGAACACCGTGGTCTTGCCGGCGCCGTTGGGGCCGATCAGGCCGGTGATGGTGCCGCGTTCCACCTGGAACGAGCACTGGTCCACGGCGCGCAGGCCGCCGAAGCTCTTGCTCAGGTCCCGGACCTCGAGCAGCGGATGCCGCTGGCCGACATCCGTTTCCGACAGGGACGATGCTGCCGAATCCGCCACCGATGCCTCCTGGATTTCCACGACGGGAATCCGGCCGGCGTACCCCCGCGCCTGCGCGCGGCGGGCCGTCGGTTGGATATGAGGATTCAGGGTATCACAGCCGCCCCGGCGGCCGAATGCGCATAAGTCCCTATGGCCGCCGCCCCGCGGCCGCGTCCGCGGAGGGCCGGAACAGGCCGCGCCAGGTCGCGCCAGGCCGGGCCGGAAAAGCGGAGAAAGAAGCGGAACAGATCTGTAGGCCGGATTCTGTACGCCGGGTTGCCCCGGCGGGCGATCATTCCTCTGGGCGGGCCATTGCTGGACCGCTCTAGCCATCTACCCGCATGCTCGGACGGGCCGCCCTGTCGGCACGAAGCCGGCGCATGCCTATTTGATGTTGCTCCCGATAGAGGTTGCCGCGTTTCACCCTGCCGCGGACCGCCCGGACGGGCCGGACGGACGGTACGGAGATGGCCGTACCGGTGTGCACCTCGCGGCGCACCCCCGCGGCAGACTCGTCTCTGTGGCCCTGTTCCTCGGCTTTCCCCGAAAGGATCGCCGGACGGCCGTTAGCCGCTATCGCGCCCGATGGAGTCCGGACCTTCCTCGATGCCTGACGGCACCGCGATCGCCCGATCTGCCCCGCGTCGGCATTGTACGACAGCGGGGGAGCCGCCGGAGGCGTCCACGCGCATCCGCCGATCCGGATCGCGGGGCCGGCCGCCCCGGGCGGCCCGAGCGCCGCACCACGCGCATCCGCCGCTGCGGGCGGTCCGCCGGGCACGCCCCCGGCCAACCTGCGACAATAGCCTTTTGGCCCCGGCCGCCCGCGACGCCGGCGGCCGCTCCACCGGCCGCACCACCGTTGCCCGCATCATGTCCGACATCCTGCTCTCCCTCGCCCAGGCCCAGCTCGCCTACGGCCACCATCCCCTGCTCGACCACGCCGACCTGACCCTGCTGGCCGGCGAGCGCATCGGCCTGATCGGCCGCAACGGCGCCGGCAAGTCCTCCCTGCTGCGCGTCCTGGACGGCCGCGTGCGCCTCGACGACGGCGAGATCCGGCGGCGCGGCGGCCTGCGCATCGCCACCGTCGAGCAGGAGCCCGCGCTGCCGGAGGACGAGACCGTGCTCGGCTACCTGTCCGGCGATCCGCTGGCGACCGAGGACTGGCAGCGCTCGGCCCGCGCCGGGGCGCTGATCGACGCGCTGGGGCTCGATCCCGGCCTGCCCATCCGCGGCCTGTCCGGCGGCACGCGCAAGCGCGTGGCCCTGGCCCACGCTCTGGTCCAGGAGCCCGACCTGCTGCTGCTCGACGAGCCGACCAACCATCTGGACTTCGCCGGCATCGCCTGGCTGGAAAATCTGCTGCGCGCCACACGCGCGGCGGTGGTGCTGATCACCCACGACCGCCGCTTCCTGGACGCCGTGGCCACCCGCATCGTCGAGCTCGACCGCGGACGGCTGCTCAGCTTCCCCGGCAATTTCTCCGCCTGGCAGGCGCGCAAGGCCCAGTGGCTCGACGCCGAGCAGCAGGCCAACGCCCGCTTCGACAAGCTGCTGTCCCAGGAGGAAGTCTGGATCCGCAAGGGCATCGAGGCGCGCCGCACGCGCAACGAAGGCCGGGTGCGCCGCCTGGAGGCCCTGCGCCGCGAACGCGCCGCGCGGCGCGACCAGCAGGGCCAGGTGCGGTTCTCCCTGGCCGACGGCCAGCGCTCCGGCAAGCTCGTGGCCGAACTGAAGAACGTCACCCACGGCTACGACGACCGCATCCTGATCCGGGATTTCAGCACCCTGATCCAGCGCGGCGACCGCATCGGCCTGATCGGCCCCAACGGCGCCGGCAAGACGACGCTGCTGCGCATCCTGCTGGGCGAGCTCCAGCCTCTGCAGGGCAGCGTGCGCCTGGGCACCAACCTGTCGATCGGCTACTTCGACCAGATGCGCGACCGGCTCGACGAATCCGCCACCCTGGCCGACACCATCAGCCCGGGCAGCGAATGGGTGGAGATCGGCGGCCAGCGCAAGCACGTCATGAGCTACCTGGAGGACTTCCTCTTCCCGGCGGCGCGCGCCCATTCCCCCGTCTCCAGCCTGTCCGGCGGCGAGCGCGCCCGCCTGGCGCTGGCGCGCATGTTCGCCCAGCCCCACAACGTATTGGTGCTGGACGAGCCCACCAACGACCTGGACATCGACACCCTGGAGCTGCTCGAAGGCCTGCTGCAGGACTACCAGGGCACCGTCCTGCTGGTCAGCCACGACCGCACCTTCCTGGACAACGTGGTCACGCAGACCATCGCCGCCGAGGGCGACGGCCGCTGGCAGGAATACGTGGGCGGCTACGACGACTGGGAGGCCCAGCGGCCGCGTCCCGCCGCAGCGGAAGCGCCCCCGGCCCGGACCGCCCGCGCCGGCGCGGCCGATACCGCGAAGGAGCGGCCGGCGGGCCAACCGGCCCAGGCCCCGGACCGGCTCCCGACTTCGGCCCAGACTTCGACCCAGACCCCGGCCCCGGCTTCGGCCCCGGCCGGGGCCGCCGACAAGCCGCGCAAGAACCGCCTGGCCCCCTGGGAAGCCGAGGAACTGGCCGGGCTGCCCGACCGGATCTCCGCCCTGGAAGCGGAACAGGCGGCCCTCGCCGCCCGCCTGTCCGACCCCGGCCTGTACAGCCAGGGCGCCGACGAGGCGCAGCGCGTCCAGCAGGCCCTGGGCGAGCTGGAAGGCAGGCTGGAAGCCCTGTTCGAGCGCTGGACCCTGCTGGAGGACAAGCGCGGCGACTGAGTGTCGACGACCGACTGTCGGCGACTGAGCCGCGTCTCCGATCCGTCGGGCGTGGAATCGCCCGCAGGGACTATTCCGCGTCCCGACTCACCCGCCACGCCAGGGACTCCCCGGCGGCCAGCGGCACGACCACGTCGTCGCCCAGCGGCAGGTCGCGGGGAACCGGGTCCGCGACCCGTTCCAGCGTCAAGGTGCCGGCATTGGGCGCCAGGCCGTAGAACGCCGGGCCGTGCAGGCTGGCGAAGGCCTCCAGGCGGTCCAGGCGGCCGACGGACTCGAAGGCCGCCGCGTACAGCGCCATGGCGTGGCGGGCCGTGTAGCAGCCCGCACAGCCGCAGTCCTGTTCCTTGGCGCCGCGCGGATGCGGCGCGCTGTCCGTCCCGAGGAAGAAGCGCGGATTGCCGCTGGTGGCCGCCGCGAGCAGGGCCTGGCGGTGGGTTTCCCGCTTCAGGATCGGCAGGCAGTACCAGTGGGGCCGCAGCCCGCCCTTGAACAGGGCGTTGCGGTTGTACAGCAGGTGCTGCGGCGTGAGCGTCGCGCCGATGGGGCCGTCGGCCTCGGCGACGTAGGCCGCGCCGTCGGCCGTGGTCAGGTGCTCGAACACCACCTTCAGTGCGGAAAAGGCCCGCCGCAAGGGCACCATGACCCGCTCGATGAAGACCGCCTCGCGGTCGAACACGTCGACCGCGGGATCGGTGACCTCGCCATGGACCAGCAGCGGCATGCCGCAGTCCTGCATGGCGGCGAGCGTGGCCGCGCACTGGCCCAGCAGATCCGTCACGCCGGCGTCGGAATGGGTCGTCGCCCCGGCCGGATAGAGCTTCACCCCGTGCACGAAGCCGCTGTCGCGCGCCCGGCGGATCTCGTCGGGCGCGGTCCGGTCGGTCAGGTACAGGGTCATCAGGGGCTCGAAGGACAACGCCTCGCCCCCGTCCGCCCGCCCCCGTCCATCCGCCTGTTCATGCGCCTGGCGCAGGGCGGCCAGGATGCGGTCGCGGTAGGCGCGCGCGTCCTCGGTCGTCAGCACCGGCGGCTTCAGGTTGGGCATGATGATGGCGCGCCCGAACTGCCGCGCCGAATCCATCACCACGCTGCGCAGCACCGCGCCGTCGCGCAGATGCAGATGCCAGTCGTCGGGACGGGTCAGGCGGATGCGCGCCGGCGCGGGGGAAACCCCGGCCTGCGGCGCATCGACATTCGGAGAAGCAAGTGGAGAACTCTGTGACACGGTCTGACAATCCTGTTTTGTCTTTCGGGGAAACACGCGGTATGCTGCGAGGGCAATTCACTCAACACTGCACTGTATAGGAGCCTGCATACATGGCAACCACCGAAAAATCAGGTCGCAAACCCAATGCGGCATTCATGAAGCCCCTGACCCCCAGCGCCACCCTGGCGGCCGTGATCGGCAACGAAGCCGTGCCCCGTACCGAAGTCACCAAGCGCGTCTGGGACTATATCAAGAAGCACGATCTCCAGGATCCCGCCAATCGCCGCAACATCAATGCGGATGCCAAGCTGCGCCCCCTGTTCGGCAAGGACCAGGTTTCGATGTTTGAATTGACCAAGCTGGTCAGCCAACACCTGAAATAAACGGGGTTGCGGCGGGCTGTCGCGGCAGCCCCGCCGGGATCACAGGCCCGGAAGCGGCGTTTCCCCGGCCCAATGCGCCAGCCAGCCCTTGGCGATGCGGTAGATGATCCAGATCACGGCCACCAGACCCGTGACGAAGCCGA
The DNA here is from genome assembly GCF_014203015.1 of Castellaniella defragrans. GTDB lineage: Bacteria > Pseudomonadota > Gammaproteobacteria > Burkholderiales > Burkholderiaceae_B > Castellaniella > Castellaniella defragrans. Next base: position 511 of record NZ_JACHIB010000009.1, on the reverse strand, counting down.
CGAAGATCAGGCTGGCCAGTGCGCTCAGCGCCAGCCACAGCAGACCCCACCAGAACGTCCGGATGATCCAGTCGATGTGGCCGGCATACACGGTGCCGACCATGTCGCCGCGCTTCAGATAGGCCAGCACCACGGCGGCCAGGACGGCCGCACCGAAGATCCCCGCGGACAGGATGCCCACGGCGAACAGGGCATACATCAGGTGGACGAGCTGCCGCTGATTCAGGCCCTTGTCCATGTCGGGAGTGTCGTCGCCTTGGATCATGAAGTCTCCTGCGTAGGCGCGGGCGGGCGCCGGCGTTTGAAAAGTTCATTCTAGCAGGGATGCGGCCCGCCACGCCGTGGAGGGCCGCTCGCTCGTGGGTGGCCGGGAGGCCGGTCTGGCCGCCCGTGCCAGGTCCGGAGACGCGCCGTGGCCCCCTCGGTCACAATAGATGTCCGGTCCTCTGAAAACAGAAGTTGAGGGAGCGATCGGAATGAATTCATGTCCACCTATAGCCAGGAACTCAAG
>NZ_JACHIB010000008.1 GCF_014203015.1 Castellaniella defragrans | reverse complement strand
TCCCATGCCGCCGATCCCCGCCGCCGCGTCGCCGGAGCAGCCTGACCACCCGAAAATCACTTCACCAGGCTTGCTGACGAAATGTCCAGGCTAGGCGGCGCGTCCGCCCCCGGTCCCGCTCAATCTTCCCGGTACAGCTCCAGCGCCACGCCGCGCAGCCAGCGGTTGGCCGGGTCCTTGTCGTAGCGGTGGCTCCAGTGGATGCCGACGTCGAACTGGTGCTGCGGGAGGTCGGCCTCGATGATGGCGTAGCCGCCGCGCGGCGCGAACGACAGGGCGATGTTGCGCGGGATGATGACGGCCAGGTCGGTGGCTTCGATGAGGGCGGGCAGCGCCATGAAATGCTCGGTCGTCACCCGCACCCGGTCGGCCGCGTGCAGGGCTTCCAGCGTCGTGCGCGTATAGGCGTGCGTGCGCACGGTGATGAAGTCCAGGGCCTGGATGGCGTCCAGCGCGCGCAGCCGCGTGCCGTGGCGGCGCGCGAAGGGATGCCCCGCGCGCATCAGGATGATGTAGCGGTCCTGGAACAGGATGGCCGAGCGCATGGACTTCAGGCCGGGCAGGAAGCCGAAGGCCAGGTCCACCCGGCCCTGGTCCATGGCGGGCCCGAGGTCGGCCAGCGGCACCCGCATGGTCTCGATGCGGGTGCGCGGCGCGCGCAGCCGCACCGTGGTGATGAGGCGGGGCAGGAACTGGTCCTCGCCGATGTCGGTCATGTGCAGCCGGAAGACCCGCTCCGCCAGGGCGGGATCGAAGCCCGAGGCGTCCCGCACGGCGCTTTCCAGCGCGCGCAGGGCCTCCTGGATGGCCGGCGCCATGCGCTGGGCGCGGGCCGTGGGCGCGACCCCGCCGGCGGCGCGCACGAACAGCGGATCGCCCATCAGGTTGCGCAGCCGGGTCAGGCCCTGGCTGACGGCGGGTTGGGTCAGGTCGAGCGCGGCGGCCGCGCGGCTGACGTTGCGGGCCGTGTAGATCGCATCGAACACGCGCAGCAGGTTCAGGTCGAGCTTCATATCATTAGTATGGCTAATAAAAAATATTAAATCCATTTTATTGATTTATATCCCGCCCGATTCCATCATGTCTCGAATGAATAGAAGTGAAGCAAAGTCCGCCCTCCGGCGGACCGCTGCACGAACGAAGACAGGCCCCGCCCGGGGCCCGGAGGACGACAGGATGGAAGACGTGGCGCAGGACGCGGCGCGCGCGCAGGCGCAGGGGCAATCGCAGGCGGGCCGGGTGACGGTGCGCAGGGCCGTGACGGACCTGCTGCGCGAGTTCGGCATGACGACCCTGTTCGGCAATCCGGGCTCGACCGAGCTGGGGCTGTTCCTGGATTTCCCCGCCGATTTCCGCTACGTCCTGGGGCTGCAGGAATCCGTCGCGGTCGGCATGGCCGACGGCTACGCCCAGGCCACCCGCAACGCCGCCTTCGTCAACCTGCATTCGGCGGTCGGCGTGGGGCACGCCATGGGGGCGATCTTCACGGCCTACAGGAACCGCACGCCGCTGGTGATCACGGCGGGGCAGCAGTCGCGCGCCATCCTGCCCTTCGATCCCTTCCTGTTCTCCAGCCAGGCGACGGAGCTGCCCAAGCCCTACGTCAAATGGAGCATCGAGCCGGCGCGCGCCGAGGACGTGCCGCTGGCCATCGCGCGCGCCTGCTACATGGCCATGCAGCCGCCATGCGGGCCGGTGCTGGTGTCCGTGCCCGCCGACGACTGGGGGCGCCTGTGCGAGCCCGTGCGGGCGCGCCGCGTCAGCCGCTCGATCCGCCCGGACGCCGCGCTGCTGGAGCGCATCGGCCAGCGGCTGGACGCCGCGCGGCGGCCGGCCTTCGTGCTGGGCGCGGCGGTGGACCGGGACCAGGCCTGGGACGAGGTCGTGGCGCTGGCCGAGCGCCACCGCGCGGCGGTCTGGACCGCGCCGATGTCGGGGCGCAACGGCTTTCCCGAGGACCACCCCCTGTTCGCCGGCTTCCTGCCCGCCGCGCGCGAGCGCATCGTCGGCCTGCTGTCGGGCCACGACTTCATCCTGGCCCTGGGCGCGGCGGCCTTCGCCTACCACATCGAGGGCGAAGGCCCCCACATCCCGCCCGGCAGCGAGCTGGCCCAGATCGTCGACGACCCCAACACGCTCGCCTGGGCGCCGACCGGGACCGCGGCGCTGGGCAGCGTGCGCGCGGCCGTGCGCGACCTGCTGGACCGGCCGATGCCGCCCCGGCGCGACGATCCGCCGCGCCGCGCCCCCGCGCCCCGCGCCGAGCCGGCGTCGCCGATGTCGGTCGCCTACGTGCTGCAGACGCTGGCCGAGACGCGCGCGCCGGACTCGATCGTGGTCGAGGAGGCGCCCAGCGCGCGGCCGGTGATGCAGCGCCACCTGCCCATCCTGCGCGCCGAGACCTTCTACACCATGTGCAGCGGCGGCCTGGGCTTCGGCCTGCCGGCCGCCGTCGGCGTGGCCCTGGGCAAGCCGGGCCGCAAGGTCATCGGCCTGATCGGCGACGGCTCCAGCCTGTATTCGATCCAGGGGCTGTGGAGCGCCGCGCAGCTGAAGCTGCCGATCACCTTCCTGATCCTGAAGAACCGCGGCTACGCCGCCCTGCGCGAATTCGCGCCGGTCTACGGCTTCACGGCCGCCGATCCGCTGTACGGCGTCGATCTGCCCGACATCGATTTCGTCGCCGTGGCCCGGGGTCTGGGCTGCGAGGCCGCGCGCGTCTCCGATCCGGGCGCGCTGGCCGGCGCGCTGCGCACGGCCCTGTCCGCGCCCGTGCCGTTCCTGCTGGAAATCGACGTGGCCTGAGCCCGCTCGGCCCGGCGCCCGCATTCCGTTTCCATCTCCATCGAGGAGGACATCATGAGCACGATTTCCCTGTTGATCGGCGGCGAGCGCCGCCCGGCCGCCGGCGGCAAGACCTTCCAGCGCCGCAATCCGCTCGACGGCGGCGTCGCCACCACGGCGCCGGCCGCCACGCCCGAGGACGCCCGGGCCGCCGTGCAGGCCGCCGCCGGGGCCTTCGGCGCCTGGTCGCAGACCGGCCCCGGCGAACGGCGCGCCCTGCTGAACCGCGCCGCCGAGGCGCTGGAGGCCCGCGCCGCCGATTTCAGCGCCGCCATGGCGGCCGAGACCGGCGCCTCCGCGCTGTGGGCCGGCTTCAACGTCCACCTGGCGGCCGGCATGCTGCGCGAGGCGGCGGCGCTCACCACGCAGATCGGCGGCGAAGTGATCCCGTCCGACGTGCCGGGCAGCCTGTCCATGGGCCTGCGCGTGCCGGCCGGCGTGGTGGTGGGCATGGCGCCCTGGAACGCGCCCGTCATCCTGGGCGTGCGCGCCGTGGCCACGCCTCTGGCCTGCGGCAACACCGTGGTGCTGAAGGGCTCGGAACTGTGCCCGGCCACCCACGGCCTGATCGTCGAGGCGCTGCGGGAAGCGGGCCTGCCGGCCGGCGTGGTCAATTTCGTCACCAACGCGCCCGAGGACGCCCCCGCCGTCGTCGAGGCGCTGGTGGGCCACCCGGCGACCCGGCGCGTGAACTTCACCGGCTCGACCCGGGTCGGGCGGATCGTCGGCGAGCTGTGCGCCCGGCATCTCAAGCCGGCGGTGCTGGAGCTGGGCGGCAAGGCGCCCCTGGTGGTGCTCGACGACGCCGACCTGGACTGCGCGGTCAACGCCGCGGCCTTCGGCGCCTTCGCCAATTCGGGCCAGATCTGCATGTCCACCGAACGCATCATCGTCGACGAGCGCGTCGCCGACGAATTCGTCCGCCGCCTGGCCGACAAGGCCCGCGCCCTGCCGGTGGGCGATCCGCGCGAGGGACCGGTGGTCCTGGGCTCGCTGGTGGACATGTCCGCCGTGCGGCGCTGCAACGACATGATCGACGACGCGCTCGCCAAGGGCGCGACGCTGCTGTGCGGCGGCAGGAGCGAGGACACCCTGATGGCCGCGACCCTGCTGGACCACGTCACGCCCGACATGCGCATCTACGCCGAGGAGACCTTCGGACCGGTCAAGGCCATCGTGCGCGTGGCCGGCGAGGACGCCGCCGTGGCCTGCGCCAACGACAGCGCCTACGGCCTGTCCGCGGCCGTGATCGGCGCGGACGTCGCCCGCGCGCTGCGCGTCGCCGGCCGCATCCAGTCCGGCATCTGCCACATCAACAGCGCCACCGTGGACGACGAGCCGCAGATGCCCTTCGGCGGCGTCAAGGACAGCGGCTACGGCCGCTTCGGCGGCCGCGCCGGCATCGAGGCCTTCACCGAGGTCCGCTGGGTGACGGTCCAGACCTCGCCCCGCGCCTATCCGTTCTGAGGACCGCGCCATGGCGAACGACGTCATCGAAGCCCTGCGCGCGGCGGTCGGCGCGGCCCACTGCCTGGCGGGCGACGCGATCGAGGACCGCTACCTGCGCGACTGGATGGTCAGGACGCCGCCGGGCCGGCCGCTGGCCGTGGTGCGCCCCGCCGATACCGCCCAGGTGTCCGCCGTCCTGCGCGCCTGCCATGCGGCCCGCGTGCCGGTCGTGCCCCAGGGCGGGCGCACGGGCCTGGCCGGCGGCGCCCTGCCGGTGCCGGATTGCGTCGTGCTGTGCCTGGAGCGGCTGGACGCCATCGAGGAAATCGATCCGGCGGCGGCGACCATGACCGTCGGGGCGGGCGTTCCCCTGGAGACCATCCAGCAGGCGGCGCAGGGCGCCGGCTTCCTGTTTCCCCTGGACCTGGGCGCGCGCGGCTCGTGCCGCATCGGCGGCAACCTGTCGACCAATGCCGGGGGCAACCGGGTGCTGCGCTACGGCATGGCGCGCGACCTGGTGCTGGGGCTGGAGGCCGTGCTGATGGACGGCACCGTGCTCAGCGGGATGAACAAGATGCTGAAGAACAACACCGGCTACGACCTCAAGCAGCTGTTCATCGGCAGCGAGGGGACGCTGGGCGTCATCACGCGGGCCGTGCTGCGCCTGTTTCCCCAGCCGCGCAGCCGCTGCACGGCGCTGTGCGCGCTGACGGACTACGACGCCGTGGTGCGTCTGCTGAACCACGCCCGTGCCGGCCTGGGGCCGCACCTGGCGGCCTTCGAGCTGATGTGGCCCGATTTCTACCAGTTGGTGACCTCCAGCCTGCCTTCGCTGCCCACGCCCCTGCCGCACGGCCACGGCGCCTACGTGCTGCTGGAGTCGATGGGCACGGACCCGCGGGCCGACCAGGCGCGCTTCGAGGCCGTGCTGGGCGAGGCCCTGATGTCCGACGTCGTGCAGAACGTCGTCATCGCCCAGTCCGAGGCGCACGTGGCGGCCCTCTGGTCGATCCGCGACGCCTCGGGCGAACTGCAGCGGATCTTCTGGCCGCACGCGGGCTACGACGTCAGCATCCCGACAGGGGATCTGGGCGGCTTCATCCAGGCCTGCACGCGCGCCGTGAAAAAGCGCTGGCCCGGGGCGCGGACCGTGTTCTTCGGCCACGTGGGCGATTCCAACATCCACATCGGTGTCAAGGTCGATGAGGATCCCTTTCCCGAGCCCGACATCGACCGGGTCGTCTACGGGCTGGTGCGCGACTGGGGCGGCTCGGTGTCGGCCGAGCACGGCATCGGCGTGCTCAAGCGGCCCTATCTGGGCTACAGCCGCAGCGCGGCCGAGCTGGCGGCGATGCGCGCGCTGAAGGCGGCCCTGGACCCGCTGGGCCTGCTCAACCCCGGCAAGGTGCTGCCGGAACCGGAAGGCTGAGCCCGCGCCGGCCGCCGCATGGCGGCGGCACCCGGCCACGGGACGGATCGGCAGCCGGGGCGAAAACCGGAGCGAGAGCCGTCCCGAAGGACCGACGCGACACGGACGGAACACGAACTCAGAGACGGACAAGAGACGGAGCAGGAGACGACATGCATACGCACCCGGCAGACGACGCGGCGGCAGCCCCGCCAGGACCCCACACGCACCGGTTCGGGCCGTTCGGCCGGGCCCTGCACGCCGCATCCAAGGCGCTCGCGGCCCTGGGCGGCCTGGCCTTCGTGGCGCTGGTCGCCATGTCGCTGATTTCCATCGTCGGGCGCAAGCTCGCGGCCATGCCGGTGCCCGGCGACATGGAGGTGCTGATGATGGTGGCGGCCGCCGCCTCGGCCGCCTTCTTCGCCTTCTGCCACCTCGAAGGCGGCGACGTCAAGGTGGATTTCTTCACCGCGCATGCCCGGCCCGGCGTGATCCACGGGCTGGACGCCCTCGGCTCCCTGCTGGTGGGGCTGTTCGGCGCGCTGATCGCCTGGCGCACCGGCGTGGGCGCGGCCGCCCTGCGCGAGGCGGGCGAGACCTCGGCCATCCTGGGCTGGCCGGTGTGGGTCGCCCAGGCGGCCATGGTGCCCGGCTTCGTCCTGATGGCGGCGGCCGGCCTCTACATGTGCGGTCTGCACCTGCGGGCCGCCCGCTCCGGCGGGGAGGTCCGGCCATGAGCGGCATGACCATCGGCTTCATCATGTTCGCGGCGCTGCTCGCCCTGATGGTGATCCGCATCCCCATCGGCATCTCGATGTTCGTCGCCGGCGCCGGCGGCTACGCCTGGCTGACGGGCAGCTGGACGCCGCTGATGGCCTCGCTGAAGAACCTCGCGTATGCCCGCCTGTCCAACTACGACCTGGTGGTGATCCCGCTGTTCCTGCTGATGGGGCAGTTCGCCACGCACGGCGGGCTGAGCCGCAGCCTGTTCCGTTTCGTCAGCGCCTTCATCGGCCACCGGCGGGGCGGGGTGGCGATGGCGGCGGTGGGCGCCTGCGCGGGCTTCGGCGCCATCTGCGGGTCCTCCCTGGCGACCGCGGCCACCATGGGGCAGGTGGTGCTGCCCGAACTGCGCCGCTACGGCTACGCCGGCAGCCTGGCCACCGGCACGCTGGCCGCGGGCGGGACGCTGGGCATCATGATTCCGCCGTCCGTGCCGCTCATCATCTACGCCATCCTGACCCAGGAGTCCATCGGCAAGCTCTTCATGGCGGCCGTCATCCCCGGTCTGCTGGCCATGATCGGCTACATGATCGTCATCCAGATCATCGTGCGCCGGCATCCGGAGATGGGCCCCGCCGGCGCGCGGGTCGGCTGGCCGGAACGCCTGCGGGCTCTGGTCCAGGTCGGGCCGGTGCTGGCGGTGTTCGTGATCGTCATCGTCGGCATCTACGCCGGCTGGGCCACCCCGACCGAGGCGGCGGCCATCGGCGCGGCCGCCTGCGGCGTGATCGCCGTGGCCTCGGGCGGCCTGCGCTGGCGGGGCCTGCTGGAAAGCGCCCTGGGCACGGCCCAGGCGACGGCGATGATCTACCTGGTGCTGCTGGGCGCCGACATGCTGAACGTGGCCCTGGCCCTGTCGCAGCTGCCGGCCGAACTGGCCTCCTGGGTGCAGGGGAGCGGCCTGTCGCCGTTCCTGGTGATCGTCGCCATCCTGCTGGTCTACATCTTTCTCGGCTGCGTCATGGATTCGCTGGCCATGATCCTGCTGACCATCCCGATCTTCTACCCGATGGTGATGGAGCTGGATTTCTACGGCATGGGCCACGACGACAAGTCGATCTGGTTCGGCATCCTGGCGCTCATGGTGGTGGAGATCGGCTTGGTCCACCCGCCGGTGGGCATGAACGTCTACATCATCAACCGCCTGGCCAAGGACGTCCCCCTGACGGACACCTTCAAGGGCGTGCTGCCGTTCCTGGCGTCGGATTTCATCCGGATCGCGGCGCTGGTGCTGTTCCCCAGCCTGGCGCTGGTGCTGGTCAGGACGTTCGGGGCGTTGTAGCCGCGGTGCGTGCGCGCGCGCCCGATGCGGGACGCGCGCATGCGGCGCGGTGCTTGTTCGGTGCGGCGCGCGTCCGGTGCAAGCGCGTTCGCGCCGTGCGATGCGCATTCATTCAAACCAGGCGAACCACGCCGACCCATGAGGAGACACGCATGAAGCAGCATTCCAAGACATTCCGCGCGGGCAGGGTGCTGGCCGCGCTGGCCCTGGGCCTGACGGCGGCCGCGGGCGCCCGGGCGGCCGATCCGGTCGTCCTGAAGGTCGCCCATTTCCTGCCCGCCACCTCCAGCGCCCAGATCAACCTGATCCAGCCCTGGTGCGACCGGATCGCGCAGGAATCCGGTCAGCGCATGGTCTGCCAGATCTATCCGGCCATGCAACTGGGCGGCACGCCGGCCCAGCTCTTCGACCAGGCCAAGGACGGCGTGGCCGACATCGTCTGGACCGTCCCGACCTACGCCGCGGGCCGCTTCGTCAAGAGCGAGGTCTTCGAGCTGCCCTGGATCGCGGTCAAGGCCGAGGCCGGCAGCCAGGCGCTGTGGGAATACGTCCACAAGTTCGCCCTGGACGAGTTCAAGGGCGTGCATCCGATCTTCATGCACCTGCACGACGGCGCGCTGTTCCATTTTTCCGGCAAGCACCCCCGCACGCTGGAAGACCTGAAGGGCCTGAAGATCCGCGCCGCGACCCGTTCCAACGCCCGCACCATCGAGGCGCTGGGGGCGGTGCCGGTGCAGATGCCGCTGCCCGCCGTGCCCGATGCCCTGAGCAAGGGCGTGGTGGATGGGGTGACCGTGCCCTGGGAGAGCGCCCCGGCCATCAAGCTGGCGGAAATCGCCTCCTACCATTTCGACGTGCCCGAGGGCGCGCCCCGGCTGTCGAACACGATCTTCCTGTTCGGCATGAACCAGGCGCGCTACGACAGCCTGCCGCCCGACCTGAAGAAAGTCATCGACGACAACAGCGGCCTGAAGGCCTCGGCCTGGGCCGGCCGGGTCGGCTTCGACGAGGTCATCCCGAAGTTCAAGGCGCAGGCCAAGGCCGCCGGCAACCAGTTCTACGACATGCCGGACGCGGAATACCGGCGCTTCGTCGAGGCCACGCGCGGGGTCTCCCAGGAATGGATCGCGGCGGTCGATGCCAGGGGCGGCAAGGGCGCCGAGCTGCTCGCCGTGGCGCGCAACATGGTCAAGAGCCATGCGTCCGGCCGTTGAGCGCGGATCCGGCCAGGCGCCGCGCGGTGCGCGGCGCGTCCCGGTGCGGCGGCCGTCCTGGACATCGCGCATTTCACCACCCAAAGGAGACATACGATGAAACGACACGCATCCGTGCTGCGCCTGCTGGCGGGCGCGGCCGCCGGCCTGGCGCTGGCGGCAACCGCCCAGGGGGAACAGATCGTCCTCAAGGTGCACCATTTCCTGCCGGCCACCTCCAACGCGCAACTCAACATGATCCAGCCCTGGTGCGACCGGATCGCGCAGGAATCCGGTCAGCGCCTGGTCTGCCAGATCTATCCGGCCATGCAGCTGGGCGGCACGCCGGCCCAGCTCTTCGACCAGGCCAAGGACGGCGTGGCCGACATCGTCTGGACCCTGCCGACGTATTCGGCGGGCCGCTTCACCAAGAGCGCGGTGTACGAGCTGCCCTGGCTGGTGCCCAACGCCGAGGCCGGCAGCCGGGCCCTGTGGGCCTTCACGCAGAAGTACGCCCTGGACGAATACAAGGGCGTGCATCCGATCTTCATGCACATGCACGGTGGCACCCTGATCCACTTCGTCGGCAAGCGGCCCAAGACTCTGGCGGACATGAAGGGCCTGAAGATCCGTTCGGCCAACCGCGTCAATTCCCAGATGCTGGAGGCCATCGGCGCTGTGCCGGTGCAGATGCCGCTGCCCGCCGTGCCCGATTCGCTGGCCAAGGGCGTGGTCGATGGCGCGGCGGTGCCCTGGGAGGGCGTGCCGGCCATCAAGCTCGACGAGATCTCGCGCTACCACCTGGACGTGCCCCAGGGCAAGCCGCGCATGGGCAATTCGATCTTCCTGTTCGGCATGAACCAGGCGCGCTACGACAGCCTGCCGCCCGACCTGAAGAAAGTCATCGACGACAACAGCGGCATCGAGGTGTCCGCCTGGGCGGGCCGCACCGTCTTCGACGAGCGGGAGGCCGAGTTCATGAAGACCTCCAGGGAAAACGGCAGCGAGTTCCACGCCATGGACGAGGCCGAATACCAGCGCTGGGTGGACGCGACTCAGGGCGTGCGCGACCTGTGGATCGAGGCGGTCGACAAGAAGGGCGGCCAGGGCGCCGATCTGTACACGGCCGCCCGCAACCTGGTCAAGGAGTTCTCGATGCGGCGCTGAGCCCGCCCGGGCCGGAGGGCGGCCCGGTTCAGCGGTGCCGGTTCAGGGCCAGGTGGCAGGCGCCGCCCAGCACCAGCCCCCAGAAGGCGCTGCCGATGCCCAGCAGGCTCATGCCCGAGGCCGTCACCAGGAAGGTCACCAGCGCGGCATCGCGGTGCTCGGGCGCCTGCAGCGCGTCGTGGATGCCTGCGCTCAGGGTGCCCAGCAGGGCCAGTCCCGCGATGGCGGCGACCAGTTCGTGCGGGAAGGCCGCGAACAGGGCCACCACCGTGGCGCCGAAGATGCCCGTGAACAGATAGAAGACGCCCGCCCAGACCGAGGCCTTGTAGCGCTGCGCGGCGTCCGGGTCGGCGTCGGGGCTCATGCAGATGGCGGCCGTGATGGCGGCCAGGTTGAAGGCGAAGCCGCCGAAGGGCGCGAGCAGCATGCCCGTCGCTCCCGTCCAGGAGATCAGCGGCGAGGCGGGCACGCGCGCATAGCCGTTGGCGCGCAGCACCGCCAGGCCGGGGATGTTCTGGGACGTCATGGTGACGATGAACAGCGGCAGGGCCACGCCCACGAAGGTCGAGAGCGAGAACTCGGGCGCCATCCAGACCGGCCGGGCGGGAGTCCAGTCGAGCCCGGCCAGGGACAGGCCGCCCTGCAGGGCGGCGCAGACGATGCCGGCGGCCAGGGCCAGGGGGACGGCGTAGCGCGGCAGGGCGCGCCGGGCCAGCAGGAAGGCGAGCAGCATCGCGCCCACCAGCAGCGGGCGGCCCTGCATGGAGACGAACAGGTCCATGCCGAAGCGCAGCAGGATCCCGGCGAGCATCGCCGAGGCCAGGTGCCGCGGCACCCAGTCCATGATCTTCTGGAACCAGCCCATGACGCCGCACAGCGTGATCAGGGCCGAGCAGGCGAGGAAGGCGCCGATGGACTGCGCCAGGCCGACGTCGCCCAGGCTGGTCGCCAGCAGGGCCGCCCCGGGGGTGGACCAGGCGGTCAGCACGGGCGCGCGCCAGGCCAGCGCCAGACCGATGCAGGTGACGCCCATGCCGATGCCCAGCGCCCACATCCACGAGGCGAGCTGCTCGCCGTGCGCTCCGGCGGCGCTGGCCGCCTGGAACACGATGGCGACGGAGCTGGTGTAGCCGACCAGGACGGCGATGAAGCCGGCCGAGATGTGCGAGATCCGCAGCCAGCCCGCGATCCCTCCGGCTGTCGTGTCCGTGCTCATGCGTTTCCCTGGACGTGCGGGGGGCAGCATTTCATGGCGCGGCCTGGGTGATGCTGTGCGCCCAGGTGAAGGCCTGCTGGACCAGCGGGTCGAGCTGCTCGGCGGTGACGCCGAGCGCCTGCAGCAGCGGGGCGGGGTCTTCCTCGGCGTCGCGGTCCGAAGGGAAGATCAGGGTGGCCAGGCGCAGGTCCGGACCCAGGGCGCCTTCGCGCCGCAGCAGGGCGTCGCGCACCGGGACGTCGACGTGGACCTGCGCGAGCAGGTCCTGCATGGTGCCCTGGAACATCTGGTCCATGATGGACAGGATGCCGGTGGTGAAGGCGGCTTCCGCGCGCACGGTCTGCTCGGGGTGGACCAGGGTGGACAGGGCTTCCATCAGGTGCGCCCGCGCGCTGGCCTGGAGCAGGATGGGCGACAGGTAGCCCGCCGGCCGGCCGGCCTCGGTGTACATCAGGACCTGGATCCAGCGCTGCAGCTGCCGGCGGCCCAGCAGCATGATGGCCTGGTTCAGGGACTCGACCTCCTGGCTCAGGCCGAAGGCCGGGGTGTTCACCATGTCGAGCAGGGTCTTGACCAGTTCGGGGTCCTGCTGCAGGCAGGCCTGGATTTCCGGGGCTTCGCCTTCGCCCATGATCAGCGTCACCAGGCGCAGCAGGGTCTTCTGGCGCGGCGTGAGGGACGCCGCGGAGGCCAGGTCCATGGGCCAGTGGCCCTGGAACAGGGTGAAGCCCAGCAGCATGAAATTGTCGTGCGTCGCCTTGTCGGGCGAGTTCACGGCCATCAGCTGGCGGCCGGCCTGCTTGTGCTGGAAGCTCTGGCGGAAGATGTCGGCCTTGGTGCTCAGCGCGGGATCGAAGCGCACGATCTTGCAGAAGGGCAGGAGCGCTTCGCGGCCGGGCTGGGCGGCGAGGTCGCCGCGGATGGAGAATTTCGTGCCGCCCCGGGCCAGGCCCTGCAGCGCCTGGATCAGTTCCGGCGTGATCTCGGTCGTTTCCGGGAATTCGAGATAGGTGCGGTGGCGCGGCAGCATGTGCACGTAGGCGTTCTGCAGCAGGCCGGGGGTGCCGTCGATCCAGTGGGGAACGTAGGCGAAGAAGGCGCTGGCGCCATGCGTGCGCGCGGCTTCGATCAGGGCGGCGCCGGTGTCCGGATCGGGCGCCTGCGGCTCGGCGGTCCACAGCACGCGCATCCGGTAGCCGGCCAGGCCGCGGTTCTGGTCCAGGATCGGCTCGCGGCGGATCAGGCGCGGCGGCAGGGGGGGCGGGGCCTCGGCCGCGGCGTCGGTGGACGGATCGGTCGTCAGGGTAGGTTCTTCCATCGGGTCTCCTTGTGGGCGCCTGCGGTGTTTTTCACGGGCACGCGGCTCGCGCGCAGGCCTTGTCTCTTGTCGTCGTCTTGAAAAGAAAACGGCGGTTCTGGTCTTGTTCTTGTTGTTCCCGGCTTCCCGCCCGCGGCGGCTCGTCCGTGCAGCCGCCGCCGAGCATTGTACTGTGCCTGCCGCCGGGGGTCAGCACCGGCCGGTCCGCCAGCCTTCGCGGGAGGACGTTTCCGTCACGCGGTGCGAGATGTCCGCCCTCCGGGACGCCGCGCGCCCGTTTTCCGGGGGGTGGTCTACAATCGGGCATCGTTCCGCCGGAGAGACCCATGCCTGGATTGCTGCCTGAAGTAGACCCCGAGGGGCTGCTGGAATATTCGGTGGTCTACACCGACCGCGCCCTGAATCACATGTCCTCGTCGTTCCAGCAGGTGATGCGCGACATCTCCCGCACCCTCAAGTCGGTGTACGGGGCGCATTCCGCCATCGTCGTGCCGGGCAGCGGCACCTTCGGCATGGAGGCCGTGGCGCGGCAGTTCGCCACCGGCAGGCGCTGCCTGGTGATCCGCAACGGCTGGTTCAGCTACCGCTGGAGCCAGATCTTCGAGACCGGCCGCATCCCCTCCGAAGAGCGCGTGCTCAAGGCCCGCCCGACCGAAGCCGGCGCCCAGCCTTTCTTCGAGCCGCCGCCGGTGGCCGAGGTCGTCGCGGCGATCCGCGAGTTCAAGCCCGAGGTCGTGTTCGCCGCGCACGTGGAGACGGCCTCCGGCATCATGCTGCCCGACGACTACATCCGCCAGGTGGCCGACGCCACGCACGAGGCGGGCGGCCTGTTCGTGCTGGACTGCATCGCCTCGGGCACGATCTGGGTGGACATGCGCGAAGTGCACGCGGACGTGCTGATCTCGGCGCCGCAGAAAGGCTGGACCTCGTCGGCCTGCTGCGGCCTGGTGATGCTGGGCGAGGCCGCCCGCAAGCACATCGAGACCACGCAGAGCACCAGCTTCGCCTGCGACCTGCGCAAGTGGCTGGGCATCATGGAAGCCTACGAGAAGGGCGGCCATGCCTACTACACCACGCTGCCCACGGATTCCCTGACCGTGCTGCGCGACGTGATGGCCGAGACCGAGGCCTACGGCTACGAGCGCGTCAAGGCCGAGCAGCGCCAGCTCGGCCAGGCCGTGCGCGCGCTGCTGCGCGAACGCGGCTTCAAGAGCGTCGCGGCGCCCGGCTTCGAGGCGCCGGGCGTGGTGGTCAGCTACACCACCGACGACGGCATCCACACGACGCGCAAGTTCGCCGAGGCAGGGCTGCAGGCCGCCGCCGGCGTGCCCCTGGCCTGCGACGAGCCCGAAGGCTTCAAGACCTTCCGCCTGGGCCTGTTCGGCCTGGACAAGCTGCACAACGTCGAGCGTACCGTCGCCACCCTGGCGCGGGCGCTGGACCGGATCCAGGCGTAACCGGATCCGGGCGTAACCGGATCCGGGCGCGGCGCCCGGGCATGGGCTTCAGGCGCTGTCCAGCCCCATCTGCCAGAAGTCGATCTCCAGGCGGGTGGCGTCGCGGAACGTGGCCGCCAGCCCGTCCAGGCGTTCGGCGGTCTGGCCCGCCAGCCGCGCGTCCAGCCAGGCGCGCTCGGCCTGCGCCGCCGCCTGGAATTCCTCGCTGGCGTACATGGCGATCCAGGCCTCGTAGGGATTGGCCGTCCCTCGCACGGTGAACGGCTGGGCCTCGATCCAGCGGGCGATGTCCGCATAGCCGACCAGGCAGGGGGCCAGCGCCACGTGCAGGTCCAGCAGGTCGCCGCGATGGCCGGCGTCCAGCACGTAACGGGTGTAGGCCATGGTCTCGCGGGCTTCGGGCAGGGCTTCCAGCTCGTCCGCGCCGATGCCCCATTGGGCGCAATAGTCTACGTGCAGGCCCATTTCCAGGTCCACGATGGCTTTCAGGCTGTCCAGGCCCTGGCGCAGTTCCGCGATGCTGCGGCTCTTGTAGACCGCCAGCCCCCAGGCGCGGGCGAAGTGCAGCAGGAACAGGTAGTCCTGGCGCAGGTAGCGGCGGAAGGCCTCGGCCGGCAGGGTGCCGGCCGCCAGCCGGCGCACGAATTCGTGCCGGCAATAGGCTTCCCATTCGGGGGCGCAGCGGGCCACCAGGGCGGCGAAGGGCGTCGGATCGGATGCGGGCGTCATGCGGGTCTCCTTGGCGAGCGGGTATGCGGCCCCGAGTGTAGCCCGCGCGGGGGGCGTGCGCCGGCCGTGTGTCGGCCGCCTGCCTGCGGCGCGATCCGTGCGCCGGTCATCGCCATCCAGGCGCGGCCATGCGGCAGCCGTCCTCGCCGGCCGTCCGCGGCCCGCCTACGGTACGATAGCGTGGACGGCGGGGACCGCATCCCCGCCCGTGGAAATGACTTCATGCGCTCCAGCATCACCTTCAAGCTGTTCCTGGCCATCCTGGCGACCTGCATCGTCGTGGCGCTCGCCATGGGCATGGCCGTGCGCTACAGCTTCGACAGCGGCTTCGACGACTACATCCGGGAACGCGAGAACCAGCGGCTGGACAGCCTGGCGCAGGCGCTCGCCGTCGATTACGCAGAGGCCGGCGGCTGGGGCTTCCTCGCCGGGAGCGGCGATCGCTGGGGGCGCAGCCTGCGCCTGTCGCGCTACGGCCGGCCGGGCGGCGAGCACGAGCATGAGCGCGACCGCGATGGCGGGCCGCCGCCGGGGCCGCCGCTCCGCGTCACGCTGCTGGACGCCGACGGCGGCTGGCTGGCGGGGCCGCGCGTGCGCCCCGGGGCCGAGCTGATGCGCCATCCCGTGACCGTCGAGGGCCGCTCCGTGGGCTGGCTGCTCAGTCCCGCGCCCATGCCCATGGTGGTCAACGACGAGATCGATCGCCGCTTCCAGGCCCGCCAGCTGCGGGCGACCTGGGTGATCGTCGGCCTGTCTGTGCTGCTGGCCGCCCTGGTCAGCCTGCTGCTGGCGCGCCTGCTGCTGGTGCCGGTGCGGCGTCTCGCCCTGGCCACCCGGCGGCTGGCCGACGGCGATTTCGACATCCGCGTGCGCGTCGGGGCTCCCGACGAGCTCGGACGCCTGGCGCGCGACTTCAACCGCCTGGCGCACAGCCTGGCGCGCAACGCCCGCCTGCGCCGCGAACTGATGGCGGACGTGTCCCACGAACTGCGCACCCCCCTGGCCGTGCTGCGCGGGGAAATCGAAGCCCTGCAGGACGGCCTGCGCGTGCCGGACGAGGCCGCCCTGGCCTCGCTGGCGCACGAGATCGGCCGTCTGAACCGGCTGGTGGACGACCTGCACGAACTGTCGCTGGCCGATGCGGGCGCGCTGGACTACCGCATGCAGCCGCTGGACCTGTCGGCGCTGGCCGCACGGGCGCTCGACGCGGTGCGGGAGCGCTACACCCGGGCCGGCCTGGCGCTGGACCAGGACATCGAGCCCGGCCTGCGGCTCTCCGGCGACGAGCGCCGCCTGGAGCAGCTGCTGGCGAACCTGCTGGAAAACAGCCTGCGCTACACCGACAGCCCGGGGCGCGTGCGGCTGCGGCTCGGCCGGCGCGACGGCCGCATCGTGCTGGAGCTCGCCGATACCGCGCCCGCCGTGGCGCCCGATCAATTGCCCCGCCTGTTCGACCGCCTGTACCGGGTGGAATCCTCGCGCAGCCGCCTCCACGGCGGATCGGGGCTGGGCCTGGCGATCTGCCGTTCCATCGTCCAGGCCCATGGCGGCGGGATTTCGGCGGCGCCGTCCGACCTGGGCGGCCTGGCGATCCGCGTCGAATGGCCCCTGGCCGAGGCGCGGGCGGCGGATGCGGCGGTCGGAGCAGGCGGGTCGGGCGGCCTGCGCGCGATGGACGAGGAGTGAGGCATGCGGATCCTGGTGGTGGAAGACGAGCCCAAGCTGGCCGAGGTGCTGCGGACCTACCTGCAGGCCTCCGGCTACGAGGTGCGCTGCGCGGGCGACGGCCTGGAGGTCATGCCCCTGATCGCGGACTGGCCGCCCGACCTGGTCTTGCTGGACCTGATGCTGCCTGGACGCGACGGCCTGGACCTGTGCCGCGACATCCGCGCCAGGACGGCCATCCCGGTCATCATGGTGACCGCCCGCACCGAGGAGATCGACCGCCTGCTGGGCCTGGAGCTGGGCGCCGACGACTACATCTGCAAGCCCTACAGCCCGCGCGAGGTCGTGGCCCGCGTCAAGGCGGTCCTGCGCCGCAGCGCGGCGGACCTGGCGCCCGCCCGTGCGCGCGAGACCGGCGGGCTGGAGATCGACGAGGGTGCCTGGAGCGCGCGCCTGGACGGCGTGCCGCTGGACCTGACGCCGGTGGAATTCCGCCTGCTCGCGCTGCTGGCCAGCCAGCCGGGGCGCATCTTTTCCCGCGACCAGGTGCTTGACGGCCTGTACGACGACCGCCGCGTGGTCACCGACCGGGCGGTGGACAGCCACGTGAAGAACCTGCGCCGCAAGCTGGCCGCCGTGCGTCCGGACGAGGAACTGATCCGCTCGGTCTACGGCGTGGGCTACCGGCTGGATCTCGGGGGCGTCTGAACCTCAGCGGGGCGGTTCGTCTGGTTCGTTCGCCCGTTCGGCGGCTCGCGCAGGATCCGCTGACGCTTCTCCACGAAGTCTTCACGATTCGCCCATTTTTGCGCCGCAGTCGGCCCTTAATCTGTCTCCATCGCGGCTCCATCGGGGGGCCGCCGGAAACGAAGAAAGGAAGACCGACATGAACTTCACCCACCTCACCCGCGCCCGCTCGCTCTCCGCCCTGGCCATGGCCGCCGCCCTGGTCGCCGCGCCCCTGGCCGCCTCCGCCGCTCCCGGCATGCCGGACGAGGGCGGTCCCCGCCACCACCAGAAGGGCGGCCCCGACTGCGGCCCGCGTGGTGGCGAATTCGGCCCCCGCGGCGGTGATTTCGGTCCGCGCGGCGGCGATTTCGTCCGCTTCGGCGGGGCCCACGGCCTGCGCGGCCTGGATCTCAGCCAGGATCAGCAGGACAAGATCTTCAAGATCCGCCACGACCAGGAACAGGCTTTCTACGACCAGAAGAAGGCCCTGCGCGCAGCGCACGAATCGCTGCGCGAACTGAGCCGGGCCGACACCTTCGACGAGGCCAAGGTCAAGCAGGCGGCCGACGCCCTGGGCCAGGCCCAGGCGCAGCTGGCCCTGCTGCGTGCCCAGACCGGCGCGCAGATCCGCGCGGTGCTGACACCCGAACAGCGCCAGAAGCTGGCCGACATGCATGCGCCCAAGCGCGCCGGCAAGCCCGCGAAGTCTTGATCGGCGCCGCCGACGGTGCCCGCCCGTCCTCGCCCTGGATCGGTCCGGGCAGGCCGGGCGGCTGAAGATCGGAAGTCCGGAAGTCCGGAAGTCCAGGGCCGGCATCGCGCCGGCCCTGGTTTTTTTCATGGCCGGGCGGGAGCCTGCCTCATCGGGCGAACAGCGTCCCCACCGACTGGAAGTGGCGCCGGTAGTAGGGATTGTCCAGCCGGTCGATGCGGACCTGGCCGCCGGTGGACGGAGCGTTGATGAAGCGCCCGTCGCCCAGGTAGATGCCCATGTGCGAGTTCGGCCGGCCCAGAGTGTCGAAGAACACCAGGTCGCCGGCCTGCAGCTCGCTGCGCGGCACGGGGCGGCTCATGCGGGCGATCTGCTCGGTATTGTGGGGCAGGGCGGCGCCGGCCGCCGTGCCGAACACGTATTTCACCAGGCCGCTGCAGTCGAAGCCCTGCCGGGCCTGCGAGCCGCCGTAGCGGTAGCGGGTGTCGAGCAGGCTCAGGGCCGTCATGACCACCTCGGTGCGCTGCGCCGGGTCGATGTTGGGATTGGCCGCAACCGGCCTGCGCGCGCCCGGGCCGGCGCAGGCCGCCAGCCACAGGCACAGCAGGCCGGCCGCCAGGGCGCGGGCGGCGCGCCATCCCGGAGGCGGGTCGGCGCGGCTCGCGGCGGACGGGAGGGCGGCCATGCGCGGATCAGCCCGGGGCCGTCCTGCCTTCCGGCCAGTAATGGCTGTCGGGCAGGGCGCGGGCGCCGAAGATCGCCTGGCCGACGCGCACGGTGGTGGCGCCTTCCTCGATCGCCCACTCGAAATCTCCCGACATGCCCATCGACAGCTCGGCGAAATCCGCGCCCTGCGGGGCGTCCTGGCGCAGCCGCTCGCGCAGGTCGCGCAGCAACTGGAAGCAGGGGCGCACGCGGGCCTCGTCCGGGGAGAACAGCGCCAGCGTCATCAGGCCGCGCACCCGCAGCGAGGCGTAGGCGGGCAGGGCGCGGGCGAAGTCCAGCGCCTCTTCCGGCGCCAGGCCGAACTTGCTGGCCTCGCCCGAGGTGTTCACCTGGACGAAGACGTCCAGGCCGCGGCCTTCGTCCTGCAGGCGCCGGTCCAGGGCCTCGGCCACGCGCAGATTGTCCAGGGCCTGGAATTCCCGGGCGAAGCGGGCCACGAACTTGGCCTTGTTGGTCTGCAGGTGGCCGATGATCGCCCAGTCCAGGTCGGTCAGGTCGGCCATGGCCTCCCATTTGCCGTAGGCTTCCTGGACCTTGTTCTCGCCCAGCAGGCGGCAGCCCGCCGCGTAGGCCATGCGGATGCGGGATTCGTCCACGGTCTTGCTGACCGGCAGCAGGCGGACTTCGGCGGGATCGCGCCCGGCGCGGGCGCAGGCCGCGTCGATGCGGGCGCGGATGTCGGCCAGGTTGGCCCGGATTTCCTCCAGGGTGGCGGCCGTCCGGTAGGCGGGCCGGACGGGGGATGGCACAGCGTTCATTGCAGCGGTCTCGGGCAAGAAGGATGATGGGTCGAGGGCAGTCCCTAGGATAACCCCAACGCGCGGCAATCCCAATGCGGCGGGGCCGAAAGCCTTTTATGATGCTGTCTGATCGATCGAAGGAGCAGGCGTGACGGAACTCACTCCGGGGCTGATGCTGGTCCACGGCAATCGGGCGGAACAGCTGCGCGAGGTGCTGGTCGCCTGGCTGTGCCATTCGCCGCTCGACCCCCTGGAAAACGAATGCCTGCTGGTGCACAGCAATGGCATCGCGCAGTGGCTGCGCCTGGCCCTGGCCGAGCGAGAGCAGGGCTGCGGCATCGCGGCCGCGCTGGATTTCCTGCTGCCGTCGCGCTTCATGTGGCAGGCCTATCGCGCCGTGCTGGGTGCGAATGCGGTTCCCGAGCAGTCCCCCCTGGACAAGGATCCACTGGCCTGGCGGCTGATGCGCCTGCTGCCGGCGCTGGCCGGCGAGCCCGGCTTCGAGCCGGTGGCGCGCTTCCTCGCCGACGACGCCGGCGTGCGCAAGCGCCACCAGCTGGCCCACCGGCTGGCGGACCTGTTCGACCAGTACCAGGTCTACCGGGCCGACTGGCTGGATGCCTGGAGCCGGGGCGAGGCCGTCCTGCCCGATGCGTACGGCCGCGAGCGGCCGCTGCCCGAATCCCAGGCCTGGCAGGCCCGCCTGTGGCGCGCCCTGCTCGACGACCTGGGCGCGGCCGCGGGCGAGCCGGTCGGCCGCGCCGCCGTGCACGCGGCCTTCATGGCGCGGATCCGGGCGTCCGGCGGCGCCCCGCGTCCGGCGGGGCTGCCGCGCCGCCTGCTGGTCTTCGGCATTTCCGCCATGCCGCGCCAGATCCTGGAGGCCCTGTCGGGCCTGTCGTGCTGGATCCAGATCCTGGTGTGCGTGAACAATCCCTGCGCCCATTACTGGGCCGACATCCTGGGCGACCGCGACCTGTTGCGGGCGCGCTTCCGGCGCCAGTCGCGCCGGCCGGGCATGCCGGAAATCCTGGACGAGGACGCGCTGCACCAGCAGACGCATCCGCTGCTGGCCTCCTGGGGACGCCAGGGGCGCGATTTCATCGGCCTGCTCGACGACATCGACGATCCGGCGCACCGGACGCGCTGCGGCCTGGCCCTCGAAGCCCTGCACCGGCGCATCGACGCCTTCGAGGAACTGCCCGGGACCACGCTGCTGGAGCAGCTGCAGGACGACATCCGTGATCTGCGGCCCCTGGCCGAGACGCGCGCGCGCTGGCCGGCGCTGGACGCGGCGCGCGACGATTCGCTGCGTTTCCACGTCGCCCACAGCGCCCAGCGCGAGGTCGAGATCCTGCATGACCAGCTGCTGGCGGCCTTCGCCGCCGATCCCGGCCTGCAGCCGCGCGACGTGATCGTGATGGTGCCCGACACCGAGGCCTACGCGCCCCACGTGCAGGCGGTCTTCGGCCAGTACGGCCCCGGCGACCGGCGCCACGTGCCCTATGCCCTGGCGGACCGCGGGCAGCGCCAGGCCGATCCGCTGGTCATCGTGCTGGAGCAATTGCTGTCCCTGCCGCGCCTGCGGCTGGGCATCCAGGAGGTCCTGGAATGGCTCGACGTGCCGGCGCTGCGGGCGCGCTTCGGCATCGAGGCCGGCGACCTGCCGCTGCTGCAGGCCTGGGTGCGGGACGCCGAGGTGCGCTGGGGGCTGCACGCCGAGCATCGCGGCGCCTTCGGCCTGGCGCAGGCGCCCGAGGCGGCCCATGGACACACCTGGCGCTTCGGCCTGGAACGCATGCTGCTGGGCTATGCGGCGGGTCCCGACGCGCCGGCCTGGCAGGCCATCGAGCCCTATGGCGAGACGGGCGGGCTGCAGGCCCAGGCGCTGGGCGCGCTGGCCCGCCTGCTGGACGCGCTGGACCGCCACTGGCGGCTGCTGCGCCAGGACGCCGCGCCCGCGCGGTGGGTGGCGTCCCTGCAGGCGCTGCTCGACGATTTCTTCCTGCCGGTGTCGGATGCCGACGAGCACACCCTGGCGCGTTTCCGGGAAATCCTGCAGGACTGGGCGCAGCTGTGCGAGACCGCGGGAGTGGACGAGGCCCTGCCGGCGTCCATCGTCGCCGAGCATTGCCTGGGCCAGCTGGACCAGGCCGGCCTGTCGCAGCGCTTCTTCGCCGGCGCGGTGACCTTCGCCACGCTCATGCCCATGCGGGCCATCCCGTTCCGGCGCGTGTGCCTGCTGGGCATGCAGGACGGCGCCTTTCCGCGCCAGCGCGTGCCGGCCGACTTCGACCTGATGGCGCTGTATCCGCGCCCGGGCGACCGCTCCCGGCGCGAGGACGACCGCTACCTGTTCCTGGAGGCCCTGCTGTCCGCGCGCGACCAGCTCTACATCTCCTGGATCGGGCACAGCATCCACGACAACACGCCGCAGCCGCCGTCCGTGCTGGTGTCCCAGCTCATGGACCATCTGGACCGGGGCTGGCGGTGCGCCGACGGGGCCGGGCCCCCGTCCCGCGCCCTGAGCCTGCACCATCCGCTGCAGCCCTTCAGCCGCCGCTACTTTCCGGTCCCGCCGGACAGCGGCCCGGGCGCGCTGTTCACCTATGCCGCCGAATGGCGCGGCGCCCGCCGGCCGGCCGCCGCCGCGCCGGCGCCGGCTCCCTTGCCGCCGCCGCGCCGGGACGCCGCCGTGCGGCTGGACGTCCTGCGCCAGTTCCTGAAGCATCCCGTGCGCGCGTTCTTCCAGCAGCGCCTGCAGGTGTACTTCGAGGCGCCGGATCCCGACCTGGACGAAGGCGAACCCTACGTCCGGGACGGCCTGGCGCAGTGGCAGCTGCGCGCCGAGCTGCTCGAAGCCCTGCGCCGTGCGCCCGGCCCGGTCGAAGCCGAGCCGGCGTTCCGGGACTGCCTGGAGCGCATGCGCCGGCGCGGCGCGCTGGTCGCCGGCGGCCTGGGCGAGGCGGCGGCCCGGGCGCTGCGCGACAGCGTGCAGGAGGCCATCGACCCCTACCGCCGCGCCTGCGGCGACTGGCCGCAGGTGTCCGACGAGACCCTGCGCATGGCCAGCGCCGCGCCGGATGGCGGCTGGACGTTCGAGGACACGCTGGGCGGCTGGCGCTGCGATGCGCAGGGCGGGTGGGGCCGGATCGTGCTGCTCGCCAGCCATCTGGTGGACGGCAGGGATTCCTATCGCATTGCGCCCATGGTGCCGGCCTGGCTGGACCATCTGGCCGCGCACGCGCATGGCCGGTCCCTGACGACGGTGCTCGTCAGCCCCAAGGGCTGCGTGTCCTTCGATCCGCTGGATCCGGACCGGGCCGCCGGCCAGTGGCGCGCCCTGTGGGACGCCTGGCGGACCGGCATGCGCGCCGCGCTGCCGGTGGACATCGACGCGGCGGGCGCCTGGCTGCGGGCCGGCGCCGATCCGGAACCCGGCGGCAAGGCCTGGCGCGCGGCGGAGGAAACTTACCTCAAGCGGGTGGCCGACGACCTGTATCTGCGGCGCAGCTATCCCGATTTCGACCGCCTGTGCGCGGGCGGCGGCTTCTTCCATTGGGCGCAGGTCCTGTACGGCGAGGTGTCGCGGGCCATCCGCTCGTATCCCGCCGCGGCGGAGGGCGGAGCATGAGTGCGCAGCGCCAGGGGGACGGCATGAACGGTGCGCCCGCGATTCCCCAGGTCGATCCGCTGCGCTTCCCCCTGCGCGGCAGCCACCTGATCGAGGCCAGCGCCGGCACCGGCAAGACCTGGACGATCGCCGCGCTGTACGTGCGCCTGGTGCTGGGCCATGGCGGGCAGGATCCGCGCCTGCCCACCGAGATCCTCGTCCTCACCTTCACCGAGGCGGCCGCCCAGGAATTGCGCGACCGGATCCGCGCCCGCCTGGCCGAGGCCGCCGTCTGGTTCGCCGGCGAGGCGCGGGATGAAGCCGGCCATGGGGCCGATCATGGGGCTGGTCATGGGGCCGATCACGAAACCGGTCACGAGACCGGCCATGCGGCCGATCCCTTCCTGGCGTCGCTGCGCCGGGAATGGCCGCGGGACCGCTGGGCCGGCTGCGCCCGCACGCTGGACCTGGCGGCGCAGTCCATGGACGAGGCCGCCATTTCCACCATCCACGCCTGGTGCGCCCGGGTCCTGCAGGAGCACGCCTTCGACAGCGGCAGCCTGTTCGAGCAGCGGCTGGAGCCGGACCTGGGCGCCGAGATCCGCCAGACGGCCTGGGACTACTGGCGCGCGCACGTGGCGCCGCTGGCGCCGGATGACCTGGCCGAGGTGCTGGCCGTCTGGCCCGGGCCGGATGCCCTGCTCGGCCTGTCCGGCCTGCTGACCCGCGAATCCCTGCCCGAGGCCGCCGACGAAAGCCTGTCCGCCGTGCTGGCGCGCCACCGGGCGGTGCGGCGGGAACGCCTGGCCGCGCTGAAGGCGCCCTGGATCGAGGCCGCCGACGCGCTGGAGGACTGGCTGGTCTCGCTGGGCAAGGACACGAAGATCCGGCCGGCGGACCTGCGCCGCTGGATGCAGGCGCTGCGGACCTGGGCGCGGGACCCCGAGCTGGCCGAACTGGATCTCAAGACCGGCTGGGACCGCCTGACGCCGCAGGGCATCCAGGACAAGTGGCAGGGCGAGGAGCCGGCGCCGCAGCATCCCGCCAGCGCGGCCCTGGTCCGCCTGCGCGCCGATCTGGCCGCGCTGCCCGGCGCGCGCGCGTCCCTGCTGCGCCATGCCCTGGCCTGGATGGCCCGGCGCCTGCGCCAGGCCCTGTCCAGCGCCGCGCTGCTGGGCTTCGACGGCCTGCTGGGCAATCTGGACGCCGCGCTGGAAGGCGCCGCGGGCGCGCGCCTGGCGCAGACCCTGCGGCGTCAGTTCCCGGTGGTGCTGATCGACGAATTCCAGGACACCGACCCGGTACAGTACCGCATCTTCGACCGCGTCTACCGGGTGGCCGACGACGACCCCGACACCGCGCTGGTCTTCATCGGCGACCCCAAGCAGTCCATCTACGGCTTCCGCGGCGCCGACGTGCACACCTACCTGCGGGCGGGCCGGGCCTGCGCCAGACGGGTGCAGACGCTGGGGCGCAACTACCGTTCGTCCGTGGCCATGGTCGCCGCGGTCAACCGCTGCTTCGCCCTGCGCGGCGCGCAGGCCTTTCCCACCGGCCTGCCGGACGTGGGCATCGCCTTCCACCCCGTGCAGGCCCAGGGCCGCGCCGAACGCTGGGAAGTCCTGGGCCGCCCGGCCCCGGCCATGAGCGCCTGCTGGATCGAGCCGGCCGCGCCGGACAAACCCCTGTCCTCGACCCAGTACGAGCAGGACGCCGCCGCGCTCTGCGCCCGGCGCGTGGCCGAAACGCTGGCGCTGGGCCGGCGCGGCGCGGCGGGCATGCGCGAGGACGCCCGGTGGACGCCGGTGCGGCCCGCCGACGTCGCCATCCTGGTCAACACCCATGCCGAGGCGCGCAGCGTGCGCCAGGCGCTGGCCCGGGCCGGGGTGCGCAGCGTGTACCTGTCCGAGCGGGATTCCGTCTACGAATCGCCGCAGACGGCGGAACTCGCCCTGTGGCTGGACGCCTGCGCCCATCCCGAGGACGAGCGCGCCGTGCGCGCGGCCCTGGCGGCCCCGGCGCTGGGCCTGGACTGGCAGGCGCTGGACCGGCTGGTGGAGGATGAACGCGCCTGGGACGCCCAGGTCGAGCGGTTCCAGGCCTACCGCCAGATCTGGCGCCAGCGCGGCGTGCTGCCCATGCTGCGCCGGCTGCTGCACGATTTCGACGTGCCGGCCCGCCTGCTGGCCGACGGCTACGAGGGCGAGCGGCGCCTGACCGATTTCCTGCACCTGGCCGAGCTGCTGCAGCAGGCCGCCGCGCATCTGGACGGCGAGCAGGCCGTGCTGCGCTACCTGCATCGCCAGGCCCAATCGCCTCAAGGCGAGGACGGGCGCCGCCTGCGCCTGGAAAGCGACGAGGGCCTGGTGCGGGTCGTGACCGTGCACAAGTCCAAGGGCCTGGAATATCCCCTGGTCTTCCTGCCCTTCGTCTGCAAGGCGCGTCCGGTGAAGGCGGGCGAGGGGCCGTACCTGCTGCCCGGCGCGGCCGGCCGGGAATGGGTCATGGAGGCGGACGCCCAAGCGCTGCTGCGCCTGGACGGCGAGCGCCTGGGCGAGGACGTGCGCAAGCTGTACGTGGCGCTGACGCGCGCGCGCCACGCCGTCTGGATGGCGCTGGGGCCGCTGAAGGCCGGCGGCGGCAGCGCCATCGGCCACCTGCTGGGCGCGGACCTGCGGGCGGCCTGGGACGGGCTGGCGCGGGCCCATCCCGGCCTGATGGCCTGGGACGCGGCATCGGCGGATGACGCCGGCGAGGCGCCGTTTGCCGGTGCGCCGGCCGAAGCGCCCGAGGCGCTGGGCGAAGCCCGCCGCCTAGCCGCGCCGGCCGTCGGCCAGCCCTGGTGGATCTCCAGCTATTCCGCGCTGTGCCTGGCCGATGCCGCCGCGCCCGAGACCGCCGCCGAGGACGTGCTGCGCGAGGGCCGCCAGGCCGATCCCGCGCCGGCGCCGCGGGCGGCGGAGGCTGCGCCGGTGCCGCTCGCCTCGGGCCTGCGCGACTTTCCGCGCGGCAGCGAGGCCGGGACGTTCCTGCACGGCCTGCTGGAGTGGGCGGCGCGGCGCGGCTTCCGCGACCTGGACGCGGAGGCGCGCGACCTGATCGCCCGGCGCTGCGCGGTGCGCGGCTGGGAGGCGCACATCGACGCGCTGCACGACTGGCTGCTGCGGCTGGCGCGCACGCCATGGCGGCCGGCCCTGCCGGGCGACCCGGTGCTGCGCCTGGACAGCCTGCAGGCCTGCCTGCCGGAAATGGAGTTCTGGCTGCCGGCGCAGCGGGTGGACATCGGACGCCTGGACGGGCTGCTGCGCCGCGCGACGTTCGGCGGCGCCGCCCGTCCCGCGCTGGCGGCGGGGCGGCTGAACGGCATGTTCAAGGGCTTCATCGACCTGGTCCTGCAGGCCGACGGCCGCTATTACCTGATCGACTACAAGTCCAACGACCTGGGTGCGCGCGCGGCCGACTACGCTCCCGAGGCGCTGGAGGCGGCCATGTGCGCGTCCCGCTACGACGCGCAGATGCTGATGTACGTGCTGGCGCTGCACCGGCAGCTGCGCGCGCGGCTGGCGGACTACGACTATGCGCGCCACATGGGCGGCGCGCTGTACCTGTTCCTGCGCGGCCAGGAGGCGCCCGGCCAGGGGCTGGTGGCCCTGCGGCCCGAACGCGGCCTCGTCGAGGCATTGGACGCGCTGTTCGACGGCGCGGACGGGGAGGCGGGCGATGACTGAATTTCCCCCCTGGCTGGCATTCGGCCAGCCCGAGGACGGCCTGCGCGACCTGGACGTGGCGTTCGGCCGCCTGCTCGCCCGCCAGGCGCCGCGGGCGCCCGAGCTGGCGCTGCGCCTGGCGGTCCTGTGCAGCGCGCGGCTGGCCCACGGCCATCCCTGCCTGGACCTGCGGGCCCTGTGCGAATCGGGCCTCGACGCGCCGGGCGGCGACCCGGACGCGGACGAACGGACCGGGCCGCCCGCCTGGATCGACGGCGGGCTCGACGGCTGCCTGGCGGCGCTGGCGGCGGCCGGCTTCGCGGGCGACGGCGACGGCCCGCAGCCGCTGGTCCTGCACGGGCATCGGCTGTACCTGGCCCGCTACTGGCGCGCCGGGCGGCGCATCCGCGAGGATCTCGGCCGGCGCCTCGCCCTGGAGCCGCCGGAGGCGCGCGAGCCCGCCCGCATCCGCGCCTGGCTCGACGCGGTGTTCGCCGGCCCCGCCGCCGAATCGCCGGACTGGCAGAAGATCGCCTGCGCCGCGGCCCTGCTGCACGGCTTCAGCATCGTCACCGGCGGCCCCGGCACGGGCAAGACCACCACGGTCGTGCGCCTGCTGGCGGTCCTGCAGGGCCTGGCCCAGGCGCGCGGCCTGGAGCGTGGCCTGCGCATCCGCCTGGCGGCGCCCACGGGCAAGGCCGCGGCGCGCCTGAACGAATCCATCGCCGGCGCCCTGGAGCGCCTGTCGGCCCCGGCCGACGCGGCGCTGCGCGCCGCGCTCGAACGCGTGCCGGCCGAAGTGCTCACCCTGCATCGCCTCCTGGGCAGCCGGCCCGATACCCGGCGCCTGAAGTTCCACGCCGGCAATCCGCTGGACCTGGACGTGCTGGTGGTGGACGAGGCCTCGATGATGGACATCGAGATGATGGACGCCGTGCTGGCCGCGCTGCCCGCCCATGCGCGCCTGGTGCTGCTGGGGGACAAGGATCAGCTCGCCTCGGTCGAGGCCGGCGCGGTGCTGGGCGAGCTGTGCGCGCGCGCCGAGGAGGGCCACTACACCCCGACGCAGTGCCGCCGCCTGCTCGAATGCTGCGGCGAGACGGTGCCCGACGCGTGGCCCTGGCGGGATCCCGCCGGCACCGCGCTGGACCAGGCCGTGGTCATGCTGCGCCACAGTCACCGCTTCCAGGCCGACAGCGGCATCGGCCGGTTCGCCGCCGCCGTGAACCGGGGCGATGCGCCGGCCGTGGCCGAACTGCTGCGCCGGCCGCCGGACGGCCTGAGCCTGGTGCGGGTCGGGCCGTCCGCCGAGGGCGCACGGGCCGCGTCCGGCGATGCCTGGCTGTACGACAGCGGCATTCTGGACGCGGACGGCTGTCCCGCGCTGTTCCGCGCCCTGCGGGCGTCTCCCGATCCGCGGGCGGCGCAGGCGGACCGGGACCGCTGGGCGCGCGCCGTCCTGGCGCAGCAGGCCCGCTTCCAGGTGCTGTGCGCCCTGCGCGACGGCCCCTGGGGCGCGCGCGGGCTGAACCGGCGCATCGAATCCCGCCTGCGGGCCGAGGGTCTGGTCCCGGCGGCCGAGGACGCCTGGTATCCCGGCCGGCCGGTGCTGGTGCTGCGCAACCATCCCGCCCTGGGGCTGGCCAACGGCGACATCGGCGTGGCTTTGCCGCTGCCCGATCCCGAGCGGGAGGGCGCCTGGATGATCCGGGTGGCCTTCGCCGGCGCCACCCGGGATGCCGTGCGCTGGGTGTCGCCGGCGCGCCTGCCGGAAGTGGAGACCGTCTACGCCCTGACCGTGCACAAGTCCCAGGGCTCGGAATTCGACCGCGTGGCGCTGGTGCTGCCCGACCGGAAATCGCCCCTGCTGACGCGCGAACTGCTCTATACCGGCGCGACCCGGGCGCGCCGCGCGCTGGCGCTGGTGCTGCCGGGCGGCGACGTCCTGCTGGATCATGCCGTGCGGCGCAGGACCCGGCGCGCGGGCGGCATCTGGAATCCCTGAGCGGGCGTACCGTCCGGCTCATTGATTTCAGACAGGGCGGCCATGCCGAAAGTGGGCCTGCCGTCATTGCGCCCCCGCTAAAATGAGGACCGGCGGGGGCAGGCGCCATGCCTGCGCAGCAACGCCCCCGATAGACGGATGGAGACCTTCATGACCTCGATATACGATCAGGACCTGCCCCAGACCCCGGCCAATTTCGCGCCGCTGACACCCCTGCTGTACCTGGAGCGGGCCGCCGAGGTCTATCCCGGCCGCACGGCGGTCGTGCATGGCGGGGGCGCCGCCGCCGTGCGCCACACCTGGGCCGAGCTGTACCGGCGCTGCCGCCGCCTGGCGGGCGCCCTGGCCGCGCGCGGCATCGGCCGCGGCGACACGGTGGCCGTGATGCTGCCCAACGTGCCCGCCATGGTCGAGGCGCATTTCGGCATCCCCATGAGCGGCGCCGTCCTCAATACCCTGAACACCCGGCTGGATCCCGCCACCATCGCCTTCATGCTCGACCACGGCGAGGCGCGCGTCCTCCTGGTCGACCGGGAATTCTCCCGCGTCGTGAGCCAGGCGCTGGCGCAGCGCACGCGCACCGAACCCCTCCTGGTGGTGGACGTCGACGATCCCCTGTACGACGGCCCGGGCGAGGCTGTCGGCTCGATGGACTACGAGGCCCTGCTGGCCGAGGGGGACCCGGACTTCGCCTGGCGGATGCCGGATTCCGAATGGGACGCGATCGCCCTGAACTACACCAGCGGCACCACCGGCAACCCCAAGGGCGTGGTCTACCACCACCGGGGGGCGGCGATCAACGCCGTGTCGAACATCCTCGAATGGGACATGCCCAAGCATTCGGTCTACCTGTGGACGCTGCCCATGTTCCACTGCAACGGCTGGTGCTTCCCCTGGACCCTGGCGGCCCGGGCGGGGGTGAACGTCTGCCTGCGGCGGGTCGATGCGGCGGCCATGATCGCGCTCATGCGCGAGCACGGCGTCACCCATTACTGCGGCGCGCCCATCGTGCAGAGCATGCTGGTCAATGCGCCGCAGGCCCTGCGCGACACGATCCCGCCGGGCATCCGCGCCATGGTGGCGGGCGCCGCGCCGCCGGCCTCGATGATCGAGGGCATGGAGGCCCTGGGCATCGACCTCACGCACGTCTACGGCCTGACCGAGGTCTACGGGCCGGCCACGGTGTGCGCCAAGGACGAGGCCTGGAACGAACTGGACATCGGCAGGCGGGCCGAGCTCAACGCCCGCCAGGGCGTGCGCTACCACCTGCAGAAAGCCGCGGCGGTGCTGGACCCGCAGACCATGCAGCCGGTGCCCGCCGACGGCCGGACCATGGGCGAGATCATGTTCCAGGGCAACATCTGCATGAAGGGCTACCTGAAGAACCCGCAGGCGACCGAGGCGGCCTTCGCGGGCGGCTGGTTCCACAGCGGCGACCTGGCGGTGATGTATCCGGACGGCTACATCAAGATCAAGGACCGCAGCAAGGACATCATCATCTCCGGCGGGGAAAACATCTCCTCGATCGAGGTCGAGGACGTGCTCTACCGCCATCCGGCGGTGCTCGCCGCCGCCGTGGTCGCGCGGCCCGACGAGCGCTGGGGCGAGACCCCCTGCGCCTTCGTCGAGCTCAAGCCCGACGCCCAGATCACGGCCGAGGACATCATCGCGCACTGCAAGGCCCATCTCGCCGGCTACAAGGTCCCGCGCCACATCGTGTTCGGCGAAGTGCCCAAGACGTCCACCGGCAAGATCCAGAAGTTTGAATTGCGCCAGCGGGCGGCGCAGTCCGCCTGAGGCCGGACATGTCGATCCGGCCGTCCTCGTCCGCGCCCTCGTCGGCGCCTTTGTCCGCGCCGTCCTCGGCGCTCCCGTCCGCGGCCCCGCCTGCGTCCGGCCGGGCCGGCGCCGCCCCGGGCCGGTCACGGCGCGCCGGCGGCCCGGCGCACCTGTCGCCGCACGCCTTGCTGAGCCCGGCGCAGATGGGCGCCGCCGACCGCGCCGCCCCGGCGGCGGGGGTGCCCGGCACCCGGCTCATGGCGGCCGCGGGCGCCGCCGTGGCCCGGGCGATCCGCGAGCGCTGGGCGCCGGCGCCGGTGCGGGTGCTGTGCGGGCCGGGCAACAACGGCGGCGACGGCTTCGTCGCCGCGCGCCTGCTGCGGGAAGCCGGCTGGCCGGTGCGGGTGGCGCTATGGGGCGGCCGCGACGCCCTGCGCGGAGACGCGGCCTGGGCGGCCGAGGCCTGGAGCGGGCCGGTCGAGCCCGCCGTTCCTGGCTGCCTGGACGGCGCCGGGCTGATCGTCGACGCCCTGCTGGGCGCCGGACTGAGCCGGGCGCCGGACGGCGCGCTGGAAGCGCTCATCCATGCCGCCAACGCCGCCGGCGCGCCGGTGTGCGCCATCGACGTGCCCACGGGCCTGGACGGCGCCAGCGGCCGCTGCCCGGGCGCGGCCGTCCGGGCCGATCTGACGGTCACGTTCTGCCGCCGCAAACCCGGCCATCTGCTGCTGCCCGGCCGCGCGCTGTGCGGCGCGCTGATCTGCGCCGGCATCGGCATGCCCGACGCCGCGCTGGACGCCATCGTCCCCGAGGCCCACGCCAACCATCCCGACCTCTGGGCGGATGCCTTCCCCTGGCCGCGTTCCGAGGGCCACAAATACCGGCGGGGCCATGCCCTGGTCGTGGGCGGCGGGCGCATGCTGGGCGCCAGCCGCCTGGCCTGCCTGGCGGCCGCGCGCATCGGCGCCGGGCTGGTGACGCTGGCGGCGCCGCCGGCCGCCTGGGCGATCCAGGCGGGGGCGCTGACCTCGGTCATGGTCGAGGCCCTGCCGCCGGACGGCGCGCTGGACCAGGCCCTGGCGGATCCGCGCCGCAATGCGCTGCTGATCGGTCCGGGGCTGGGCCGTGCGCCCGAGGGACGGGACCAGGTCCTGGCGCTGCTGGCGACCGGCCGGCCCTGCGTGCTGGACGCCGACGCGCTCAGCGTCTTCGCCGGCCAGCCGGACGCGCTGCTGGGCGCCTTGCACGGGCACTGCGTGCTGACGCCCCACGAGGGCGAGTTCGCCAGCCTGTTCGATGCCGCGCCGGAGGTTGCGGGCGGTGTGGCAGCGGGTGGCGCGAGTGGTACGGGCGGTGCGGACGGCGTGGGCGGTGCGGCATCCGCGCCGGCGGAGAGCAAGCTGCAACGGGCGCGCGCCGCCGCCCGGCGTGCCGGCGCGGTGGTGGTGCTCAAGGGCGCCGACACCGTGATCGCGGCGCCCGACGGCCGCTGCGTCATCAACGACAATGCGCCGCCGACGCTGGCCACCGCCGGGACGGGCGACGTGCTGGCGGGCTGCGTGACCGGCCTGCTGGCCGCCGGCATGCCGGCCTTCGAGGCCGCCTGCGCCGCCGTCTGGCTGCACGGCCTGGCGGCCGACCAGCTGGGCTGGGGGCTGCTGGCCGAGGACCTGCCGGGCGCCCTGCCCGGGGCGCTGGCCGTCCTGGCCGGCATGGATCGGGACGCGGAGGAATAATCCCATGGCGGACGTGGTCGCGCTGGTCTTCGATTTCGACGACACCCTGGCGCCGGACAGCACCTCGGGCTTCCTCCAGGACATCGGCGTGGACGTGCCGGCCTTCTGGCACGAGCAGGTCGATCCGCTGCTGAACCACGAGGACTGGGACCCGGTCCCGGCCTACCTGTACCGGATGCTGGAACTGTCCCGCTCGGGACCCCAGGGCCCCATCACCCGCGACCGCCTGCGCGACTGGGGGCGCCGGCTGCCGCTGCACGAAGGCGTGACGACGCTGTTCGAGCGCCTGCGCGAGCGGCTGCGCCATGCCCATCCCACCGTGCAGCTGGAGTTCTACCTGGTGTCCAGCGGCATCGGCGACGTGCTGCGCGAGACGCCCATCGCCGGCTGGTTTTCCGACATCTGGGCGTCCGAATTCCATTATGGCCCTGACGGCGCCATCGAGTTTCCGCGCCGCGTGGTCAGCTTCACCGACAAGACCCGCTACCTGTTCCACATCCAGAAGGGCATCATCGGCTCCGACTCGCGCAACAAGCCCTTCGAGGTCAACCGCAAGGTCGATCCCGACAAGCTGCGCGTGCCTTTCGAGCAGATGATCTTCGTCGGCGACGGCTACACCGACATTCCCTGCTTTTCCCTGATCCGTCGCTCGGGCGGGGTCGCGTTCGGCGTCTGGGACCCGCGCCACAAGGAAAAGCGCAGCCGCGCCTGGGGCTTCATCGAGGACGGCCGGGTGTCCAACCTGAACCAGGCGCGCTTCGGCGAGGACGCCGAGCTCTACCAGTGGCTGGAGGCCGCCGTCGAAAGCCTGGCCTCCAAGATCGTGCTGCGCGCGCGGATGTACCGTGGCTGAGTCCCGTCCGGTTCGACTGGCCGCGGCCCCGTCCGCCGAGGCGGCCGATCTCCTGGACGACGACGGCGCCATGGCGCTGGCGCTCGCCCAGGCCCGCCTGGCGGCGGAACTGGGCGAGGTGCCCGTGGGCGCCGTGGTGCTGGATGCCACCGGCCATCTGCTGGCGACCGGGCACAACCGCACGATCCTGGACCGCGACCCGACCGCGCACGCCGAGGTCGTGGCCCTGCGCGCCGCCGCCCGGCGGCTGGACAACTACCGCCTGACCGGCGCGCGCCTGTTCGTCACGCTGGAGCCCTGCGCCATGTGCCTGGGCGCCATGTTCCACGCGCGGCTGGCGGAAATCGTCTACGGCGCGCCCGATCCCAAGACCGGCGCCTGCGGCGGCGTGGTGGACCTGTCCGTCCAGCCGCGCCTGAACCACCACGCGCGGGTGCGGGGCGGGGTGGGGGCGCAGGCCTGCGGCGACCTGCTGCGCGACTTCTTCCGCGCCCGGCGCGCGGCCGGCCGCGCGGCGCGGGCCCAGGCGGCGACTGCGCCCGCGTCCGCTTCCTTCGTGCCCGCTTCCTCCTTGCCCGCTTCCGCCGCGCCCGCCGCACCTGCTACCCTGACGGCGAGCGCGGCACCCGCATCCTTCTCCGAAGCCCCCGAGGCCGACGCTCCCCTTTTACGGAATTCCCTTTCCATGCCCAAACAGAAACCCGCTTCCGCCGCGCCCGCCAGCCCGGCGCCCCATCCTGCGTCCCATCCGGCCGCCGGCGGCGAACACACGCACCTGGTCTGCGCCGACCTGGACTGCGGCGCGCACGGCGTGCATGAGCAGCCTTCCGGGATCTACCTGATCTCGCCCTCGGGCGCCGTGGCCGATCCCGCCGCTCTGGACCTGGCCGTCGAGCGGCTGCGCGCCCTGGGCTTTCGCGTGGCCGTCGACCGGACCGCGCTGGCCGTGCACGAACGCTTCGCCGGCACCGACAGGCAGCGCCTGGCGGCCATCCAGCGCGCGCTCAAGCAGAAGCACCCGGTCGTCATGGCGACCCGGGGCGGCTACGGCCTGAGCCGCCTGCTGCCGCAGATCGACTGGCGGGCCGTGGCTGACAGCGGCAAGACCTTCATCGGCCAGAGCGACTTCACCGCCTTCAACCTGGCCCTGCTGGCGCGCACCGGCGCGGTCAGCCTGGCCGGCCCCACCGCGGTGTTCGACTTCGGCGGCAAGAAGGTGGACGACCTGACCCAGGCCCTGTTCCAGGAAACGCTGTCGGGCGAGCTGGAGATCCTCAGCTTCGAGTCCCCCGGTGCCGATCCGGTGGATGCGCGCGGCATCCTCTGGGGCGGCAATCTGGCCATGGTGGCCTCGCTGGTCGGCACGCCCTACCTGCCCGACGTGCAGGGCGGCATCCTGTTCCTGGAGGACGTCTCCGAGCACCCCTTCCGCATCGAGCGCATGCTGACCCAGCTCTGGCACGCCGGCGTGCTGGAAAAGCAGCACGCCATCGTGCTGGGCCAGTTCACCGACTACCGCCTCGCGCCGCACGACAATGGCTACGACCTGGACGCGGTGGTGCGCTGGCTGCGCAAGACCGTGCGCGTGCCGGTGATCACGGGCCTGCCCTACGGCCACGTGAAGGTCAAGGCGACCCTGCCGGTGGGCGCCCTCGTCGGCATCGCCACCGAGGACGGCATGGCGCACCTGGTGCTGCGCGAGCACGGGCACTGAGCGGGTGGCCGTGCGGGCGGCGGAGTCAGGTCCGCATCGTCCGTGCCTCGTCCGGTCCGTTGCGCAGCACGTCGGCGAGCGCCGCGAAACCTTCACGCAGCGCCTGATCTCCACCCGGCGCGTTGCTCACGCTGGCGCGGATGTATTGAGGCAATGCGCCCCGCCCGACGCTGAAGGCTTCCGCTGTGGAGATCAGGTGTTGCCGCTTGCGTAAATCGTGCTCGATTTCGATTGCGCGCCATGGCGCGGGGACTTCTACCCAGACATGCGGGCAGCAGGGATGTGTCCGGTAAGTGAGCGTGTGCAGCAGATCGATGACCAGTGATTGGCGCCGCTCGATTTCCGCGACCTGCTGCGTCAGCAGCGTCCGAGCCGTTCCGTCCTGGATCCAGCGGCTTGCGAGTTCCAGCGGCAGAGGCGTCGCCATCCAGCACGAATTCCGTACGGACGCCGATATGCGGCCGACCATGGAGACCGGGGCGTGGACGTAGCCGACTCTCAGCCCCGCGGCCACCGCCTTGCTCATGCCGCCGATCAGGATGCCGCGTTCGGGCAACAGATGGCTGATGGGGAGGGGACGCTGGCGCATCAGTACTGCGTGGGTCTCGTCTTCGATGACGAAGAGATTGTGCGCGCGGCAGATGCGCGCGATCTCCTGCCGGCGTGCGAGTGACATCACCGCCGTGCTCGGGTTCTGGAGGGTGGGGGTGCAGTACAGGGCGACGACCCGATTGCAGCGGCAGAGTTCTTCCAGCGATTCAGGCAACAAGCCCTCTTCGTCCATATCCAGCCCCAGTACCTTGATGCCCAGGAGCCGGGCGGCGCTGATCAGCCCGGGGTAGGTGAGGTGTTCCGTCACCAATGTGTCGCCGGCGCGGAGCATGGCCATGAGCACGACGAGCAGGCCGTGTTGGCTGCCATTGACGCACACGACCTGCTGGGCTTGCGCATGAAATTCGTCGTGCGATAGCCATGTGGCGCCGGCCTGCCGATGGCGCGGCAAGCCGGCATCGGGTGCGTAGAGCGTCAGTTCCCGCAGACACTCGGATTCGTCGGACAGTTGCCGCAGGCTGCGGGCGAGCAGTTCGACCTCATTGCCGGGAATGTGCATGTTCCGGCTCATGTCATTGCAGACATCGGCGCCATCCACGAAGTTGCGAAAGCCCATTTCCTTGGGGCGCTCCTGGCTCTGCTCGCGGACGAAGGTGCCGTCTCCGACTCGCGCCACCACCCGGCCCATGCGCTCGAGTTCGCCATAGGCTCGGCTCACCGTGCCGGGGGTGATGCCCAGCTTGTCCGCCAGGATGCGGTGCGGGGGCAGTTTTGCGCCCGGTTTGAGGGTGCCATTGCGGATCGATTCCTCGATGCCTTGGGCGAGCCGCTTGTATTTCAGTCCGCTGCCTTCGACCAGAAAAGTTTCCAGTATTGAAATGGTGTCAATATTTGATTTGACTGGCATGATTTCCGAACATATGCTTGTTTCTCACCAAATAAAAATTCAATAAAGGATATCAATTTTTGATTGATATTATTATTAAAGGATTCATTAATGTCAATTTCTGATGTATCGGAAGAGGGCCGGAGGATACCGGTGGCCGGTCTGGTGACCGCCTTGCTGTTCCTGGTGGTGTGTCTCAGTTGGGGAACGACCTGGCTGGGCATCAAGATCGCAGTGGAAAGCGTGCCGCCGCTCACCGCGGCGGGGCTGCGTTTCCTGATCGCGTTCCCGCTCTTCCTGCTCTTCGCCGCGGCACGCCGGGCGCCGATCTTTTTCCCGCGCCGGCATCGGGCGTTCTTCGTATTCGTCGCGCTTGGCTACTTCAGCGTGCCGTACTACCTGCTGAACTACGGCGAGCAATACGTCGCTTCGGGTTTGACCGCGCTGCTGTTCAGCACCATGCCGGTCTTCATTTTGATCTTCTCCGCGCTCTTTCTGAAAGAGCGCATCTTCCTGTCGCAAATCGCCGGCATCGCGGTTGGATTCGGCAGCCTCTTCATGATCATCAAATCCCAGGGCCTGCACCTGGATTACTCGGAGCTTCTGGGGGCCGTTGCCGTCTTGGCGGCGGCGGTGATGCATGCGCTCGTCTACGTCATCACCAAACAGCGGGGCGCGGACATCGGGGTCATTACCTTCAATACGCTGCCGATTGGAATCGCGGGCTTGGGGCTGTTCGTGACCGGGTTGCTGGTCGAGCACCCGGACCTTTCCCTTGTCACCGCGAATTCCTGGGCCGCCCTGGCGTATCTCGGACTGGCGGCGTCAGTCGGCGGGTTTATCGTTTATTTCTTCCTGCTCAAGCGGCTGAGCCCGATCGTGCTGTCGTTCGTCTTCATCATCTTCCCGGTCTTCGCCATCGTCATCGGCACTTGGTACGAGGGGGCGGTGGTTTCTCTCGATCTGGTGGGTTTCACCACGCTGCTGCTGGTCGGCTTTGCCATCACCAAGCTGCCGGTCGAGAAGCTGCTTGGCAGGAAGACGTGAAGCCGGCACGATACCCGTGATTGGCTGCACGGGGCATCGTGCCGGCGGCCTGGAAGATCGCCTGCCGTGGTTGATCGGCAGTAACCTTGCTGTTTGGTCTTATTCGCCCTGGCTTGCCATGCGCTTGCTGCAGCAAGCTGCTGACTCCAGAGGGAGGGCAGTCTTGCTCAATCCCGAGTTCCTTTCGACGGGGCGGCTACGGTGGCATGGCCTTCCACCGTCAGACGGTAGCGCTGCATGCGGCTGGTGGGCGTATCGGGCAAGGTCATTTCAATCATGCCCATTTCGAGCAGCCGCCGGATCTGTTTGTGCAATTCTCCGGAAACCGTCTTGTGCCCCAGGGCTCTGGCCAACTGGGCCTTGCCCGACTCGTGCTCTTTCAGCAGCAATACGACTTTGGCCGCCAGGCTCGACTCTAGCCGTGACTCTAGCCGTGACTCTAGCCGTGAAATGTCGGCAGTGCCCAGAGGATGGGCCGGAGGAGACGGCTCCTTGATTTGAACAGACCGCCGATCCTGTGATAAATAGACGCTCAGCCGCACGCCGGTGGCTATTTCCGTCACCTTCGGTTCCGGCAGATCCTGGGCAACCGCTTCATCAAAGATCCGTCTGACGCCGCTGCCCCATTGCTCGATCATCCCCAATTCCCGAAATACCCGCGCGATGACGGGATTACGGATGCGGGAGACGCCGCTTTTCATATCCTCCACCGTCATGCCGGGCAGCAGCAGGCCAGGGCTCTCGACATCGACGCGATCATCGAAGAATGCGATGCGGATCGGGGTGCCGCGTTGGGAATAATCGCTGTGCACCAGGGCGTTGACGATTGCCTCGCGCAGGATGGTCAGCGGGATGCTCCATACGTCTTCCCGGCGCATGGCGCCAAATCGCGCGCTTTTGAAGGCATGTTTTTTCAGAAAGAATTCGATGGCCTCCACCGCCTGCGGCAGTGGATCATGGATTTCCATCTGGTCGAAGATATGGACCTTGTCCGTGCCCCGGAACCGCCCGCATTGCACCCAGGCGTCCGGAAAGTATTGTTCCCGATCCTTGCCGAAGAGCAGGACGGCTCCCTGGGTGGGAACCAGGCGATTCTGTTCGCGGCGGACCAGCTTCAGCGTGGCCAACGATTTTTCGTCCAGCGTTCGGCGGTCGCCAAACAGCTTTTGGGCGGCGGCCAGGTCCAGGTCTTCCAGAGTGAGTTCCGGCATGGTGATCTCATCGAACACCACGCCTCGTGCGGATCGCTGCAGTTCGGCGATCAGGTCCGGCCCCGCCTGGCGGTTGCTGGACCCCAGGCGCACGTAGACGCCTTGTTCCGGGCCCTGGGCTTTTACATGGTGCGGCCGGTTGCTGCTGGGAAAGACTTCGACGGCCAGCGCCGTGCGATTTCCTTGGCTGATGAGCTCCACGTTGGGAATCAGCCTTGGGACGATGGAGTCCGCGATCAGGTTGCAGATGCGCTCCTCCTCGTCCAGTGGGTCCGCCACCCCGATCAGCCGCCGCGCGTCATCCACACCAATGATCAGGCGTCCGCCGGCCGAATTGGCAAAGGCCACCAGAGTTTTGATCGCGTTGCGCGGGGAAGACAGATCCCGCTTGAATTCAAGCGTCTTGCCTTCGGGTGTCTGCAGCAGGGCATCCAGCAGCGGGCCATCCATGTCGATCCTCGTCCCCGGCCTCCAGCCAAAATGGCATGGTAGCCCACCTGCTAAACTAGCAGGTTGTTTTGACTCCAATTTTCCCCACCGCCACCGTGATCTCCACCAACAACCTCACCATCCAGTTCGGCTCCAAGCCCCTGTTCGAGAACGTCAGCGTCAAGTTCGGCGACGGCAATCGCTACGGCCTCATCGGCGCCAACGGCTCGGGCAAGTCCACCCTGATGAAGATCATCGGCGGCGACCTGGAGCCGACCTCGGGCAACGTCGCGCTGGAACCCGGCCTGCGGCTGGGCAAGCTGCGCCAGGACCAGTTCGCCTTCGAGGACGTGCGCGTGCTGGACGTGGTGATGATGGGCCACGTCGAGATGTGGAA
Organism: Castellaniella defragrans; assembly: GCF_014203015.1. Classification (GTDB taxonomy): domain Bacteria; phylum Pseudomonadota; class Gammaproteobacteria; order Burkholderiales; family Burkholderiaceae_B; genus Castellaniella; species Castellaniella defragrans. Next base: position 146,540 of record NZ_JACHIB010000008.1, on the reverse strand, counting down.
GGCCATGGCCGATCGGGACGCCATCTACGCCAATCCCGAGGCGACCGAGGACGACTACATGCGCGCGGCCGAGCTGGAAGGCAAGTTCGCGGAATACGACGGCTACACGGCCGAGGCCCGCGCCGGCGAACTGCTGCTGGGCCTGGAAATCCCCGTCGAGCAGCACCAGCTGCCGATGCGCGAGATCGCCCCGGGCTGGAAGCTGCGCGTGCTGCTGGCCCAGGCGCTGTTCTCCAATCCCGACGTGCTGCTGCTGGACGAGCCCACCAACAACCTGGACATCAACACCATCCGCTGGCTGGAGAACGTGCTCAACGGCTACGACAGCACGATGATCATCATCAGCCACGACCGCCACTTCCTGAACGCCGTCTGCACCCACATGGCCGACCTGGACTACGGCGAACTGCGCGTGTATCCGGGCAACTACGACGACTACATGCTGGCCTCCACCCAGGCGCGCGAGCGCCAGGTGGCCGCCAACGCGCGCGCCAAGGAACGCGTCAGCGAGCTGCAGGACTTCGTGCGCCGCTTCGCCGCCAACAAGTCCAAGTCGCGCCAGGCCACGTCCCGCCTGAAGCAGATCGACCGCATCAAGGCCGAGACCGTGCAGGTCAAGCCGTCCTCGCGCCAGAACCCCTACATCCGCTTCGAGGTCAACAAGGTCCTGCACCGCCAGGCCGCGCACATCGAGGACCTGTCCAAGTCCTACGACCGGCCCATCATCCAGGGCCTGACCACCATGATCGAGGCCGGCCAGAAGGTCGCCATCATCGGTGCCAACGGGGTGGGCAAGACGACCCTGCTGCGCCTGCTGGCCGGCAAGCTGCCGCCCGACGAGGGCACGGTGCGCTGGTCCGAGAACGCCGACATCGGCTACATGGCGCAGGACGTGTCCGACCAGTTCGATTCCGACCGCGACCTGTTCGACTGGATGACGGACTACCGCCAGCCGGGCGACGAGGACCAGTCGATCCGCTCCGTGCTGGGCCGGCTGCTGTTCTCGGGCGACGAGATCACCAAGCCCGTGCGCGTGCTCTCGGGCGGGGAAAAGAACCGCATGAGCTTCGGCCGCCTGATGCTGGGGCGCCACAACGTCATGCTGATGGACGAGCCCACCAACCACCTGGACATGGAATCCATCGAGTCCCTGCAGTACGCGCTGGAACAGTACCAGGGCACGCTGGTGTTCGTCTCGCACGACCGCCAGTTCGTGTCGGGCGTGGCGACGCGGGTGATCGAGATCCTGCCCGACGGCCGGCTGAACGACTACCCGGGCACCTACGAGGAATACCTCGCGTCCCAGGGCATCGAGGCCTAGCGCGCGGCGGCCCGGACCGGAGAGGCCGCATTGGGTCCGCGAATCGTCGAACGCGGGATGCCCGCCACGGCGGGGATGCCGGGGCGGAATCGTCGGGGAAATCGTCGGGATGAGGACGGGGCGCAGGCATGCCGCATACGCTGACCGCCGCGGTCCGGCACGAGGCCGAGATCCGCAAGAGCCGCTTCCTGGCCCTGGCGGCGCCCATCGACGCACCCGAGGCCGCCCAGGCCTTTCTGGAGGCGTCGCGCGACCCCCAGGCGACCCACAACTGCTGGGCCTGGCGCTTCGGCGCGCACTACCGCTTCCACGACGACGGCGAGCCCGGCGGCACGGCCGGCCGGCCGATCCTGCAGGCCATCGATTCCCAGGGCTACGACCGCGTGGCGGTGCTGGTGATCCGCTGGTTCGGCGGCATCAAGCTGGGCACGGGCGGGCTGGCGCGGGCCTATGGCGGCACGGCCGCGGAATGCCTGCGTGTGGCGGAGCGGGTGGAACTGCGCGAGGAATGCCGGGTGTTGTGCGATTGTCCCTATGCGGACATGGACCGCGTGCAGGCGCGCCTGCTGGCGGCCGGCGCGCGCATCGAGCAGGCGGAATTCGACGGCCGTGGCGTGCGCTGGCGCCTGGCCGTGGCGCGCGCCGATGCGGCCGCGCTGCGGGCCTTGTACACCGACCTGACGCGAGGCCAGGGCCGTTTCGAGGCCGTGACCGAGCCCGGCCCCGGCTCGGCTCCAGCGGACTGAACCACGCCGGGCGAATCCAGGCGGCGTGCGGTCCGCAGGGCGCGGCAGGGCTTCAGTGCGTGGTTGCGCCGCGCTTTTCCTGGGCGGCGATTTCCGCGTGGACCTGCGCCATGTCCACGGCCTTCACCTGGGTGAGGAGTTCTTCCAGCTGCGAGGCCGACAGCGCGCCGGCCTGCTGGAACAGCAGCACGTTCTCGCGGAAGACCATCAGGGTCGGGATGGAGCGGATGCGCAGGGCGGCGGCCAGCTCGGGCTGCTCTTCGGTGTTGATCTTGGCGAAGGTGACGTCCGCGTGCTTCTCGGCGGCGGCCTCGAAGGTGGGACCGAACTGGCGGCAGGGGCCGCACCAGGGCGCCCAGAAATCGATGATCAGGGGCTGGACGGCCTGGGTGGCGGCCTGGAAGGTGTCTTGGGTGAGTTCGATGACGCTCATGGAGTCTCCGGGGGCGGGGCGGGGCGGCAGGATGCCGCCCGGATTTCCTTTTATATGAGGCCGATGAGCGTGTTTGCAAGTCGCTCCGGTTCGCCAGGCTGAACATGGTCCGCAGGGACTTTCAAGCCGTTGCATCCCTCCACCTCGCGGCCTGCATGCCGCTCGGATTCGCCAGGCTGAGAATGGTCTGCAGGGACTTTCAAGCCGTTGCATCCCTCCACCTCGCGGCCTGCAGGCCGCTCGGATTCGCCAGGCTGAGAATGGTCCGCAGGGACCATTCTCAGTCCTGTCTCATCCCGGAAACAGCGCGTATTTGATGACGAACAGCACGGCCACCAGCAGGGTGGCCGGGTGGATGTCGCGGAAGCGGCCGGACAGGGTCTTGATCGCCACGTAGCTGATGAAGCCGAAGGCCAGGCCGTTGGCGATGGAGTAGGTGAGCGGCATGGCGACGGCGGCGATGGCGGCGGGTACGGATTCCGTGATGTCGTCCCAGCGCACGTCCACCAGCTCGCGCAGCATCAGGCAGGCCACGTACAGCAGGGCCGGCGCCGTGGCGTAGGGCGGGACGATGGCGGCCAGCGGCGACAGGAACAGCGCCAGCAGGAACAGCACGGCGATGGTCAGCGCCGTCAGGCCGGTGCGCCCGCCCGCCTGCACGCCGGAGGCGCTTTCGACGTAGGCGGTGGTGCTGCTGGTGCCCAGCATGGAGCCGGCGACGATGGCGCAGCTGTCGGACAGCAGGGCGCGGCCCAGGCGGCCGGGGTTGCCCGGGCGGATCAGGCCGGCGCGGGTGGCCACCCCGATCATGGTGCCGGTGGCGTCGAAGACCTCGACCAGCACGAACACCAGGATCACGTGGAAGAAGCCGGTGTTCAGCGCCCCCAGGATGTCCAGCTTGAAGAAGGTGGGCTCCAGGCTGGGCGGGGCCGAGAAGACGCCCTGGAACTGGGTGTAGCCGGTCACGATCGACAGGATCGTGATGGCCAGGATGCCGATCAGGATGGCGCCGCGGACCTTCATGGCGCCCAGGGCGGCGATGATGAAGAAGCCCAGGACCGCGAACAGGGTGGTGGCGTGGGTCAGGTCGCCCAGGCCGACCTTGGTGGCCGGGTTGGCCACCACGATGCCCGCCGAGCCCAGCGCGATGATGCCCAGGAACAGCCCGATGCCCGCCGCGATGGCGGAGCGCAGCGAGGGCGGGATGCCCGCCACCAGCCATTCGCGGATGCCGGTCACCGTGAGGATCACGAACACCACGCCGGAAATGAAGACCGCCCCCAGCGCCTGCTGCCAGGTGTAGCCCATCTGCGCCACCACCGTGAAGGCGAAGAAGGCGTTCAGGCCCATGCCCGGGGCCATGCCGATGGGCCAGTTGGCCACGAAGGCCATGATGAGCGAACCCAGGGCGGCGGCCAGGCAGGTGGCGACGAAGACCGCGCCCTTGTCCATGCCGGTGCCCGACAGGATGTCCGGGTTGACGAAGACGATGTAGGACATCGTCAGGAAGGTGGTCAGGCCCGCCAGTAATTCCGTGCGGACCGAGGTGTCGTGTTCCTTGAGCCTGAAGAACTGTTCCAGCATGGTGTCTCCTGTCGGGTGGACGTCGATGTTCACTGCTTGTTTTTGCCGCCGGACCGCCCCGAGGCAAACCGCGCCCTTCCTGGGAAAGCGGCAAGCCGAAGGCGCGGCGTGGAGGCCGCTTTTTGACTGCGTCATTCTAAATCCCTTTCGGGATCGGTTGTAAGGATCGGTTGTAAACTGGCGCCCTATGCTGATCATCGGATTCGAGAGCTCCTGCGACGAGACCGGGGTGGCCGTGGCGTGCACCGAACGCGGCCTGCTCGCGCACGCCCTGCACAGCCAGGTCGCCATGCACCGGGACTACGGCGGCGTGGTGCCGGAACTGGCCTCGCGCGACCACATCCGCCGCATCGTGCCGCTCACGCGCCAGGTGCTGGACGAGGCCGGCGTGCGGGCGGACGCGCTCGACGCGGTGGCCTACACCGCCGGCCCGGGTCTGGCCGGGGCCCTGCTGGTGGGGGCCGGCTTCGCCCGCGCCTTCGCCTGGGCGCGGGACCTGCCCGCGATTCCCATCCATCACCTCGAAGGCCACCTGCTGTCGCCCCTGCTGGCCGAGGAAGCGCCCGCTTTCCCCTTCGTGGCGCTGCTGGTGTCGGGCGGGCATACGCAGCTGATGCGGGTCGATGGCGTCGGGCGCTACGAACTGCTGGGCGAGACCCTGGACGACGCGGCGGGCGAGGCCTTCGACAAGAGCGCCAAGCTGCTGGGCCTGGGCTATCCGGGCGGGCCGGAGCTCTCGCGCCTGGCCGAGCGCGGCGATCCCCACGCGCACGCGCTGCCGCGCCCCATGCTGCACAGCGGCGACCTGGATTTCAGCTTCAGCGGCCTGAAGACGGCGGTGCTGACCCGCATGCGGGCCCTGCAGGACGCCGGCCGCGCCGCCGATCCCGCGGCCCGCGCCGACCTCGCCGCCTCGACCGAGGCCGCCATCGTCGACGTGCTGGCGGCCAAGTCCCTGGAGGCGCTGCGCCGCACCGGGCTGAAGACCCTGGTGGTGGCGGGCGGCGTGGGGGCCAACCGGCACCTGCGCGCGCGCCTGGCGCAGGCGCTGGCCGCCCTGGGCGGCCGGGCGTATTTCCCGCCCCTGCACCTGTGCACCGACAATGGCGCGATGATCGCCTGGGCGGCCGTGCTGCGGGCGCGGGCCGGCCTGGTCGACCTGCCGTCCCTGCGCGGCGACGCGGCCTTCGCCGTGCGGCCCCGCTGGGACCTGCAGGACGTGTGCGTCGCCTGATCGCCCGGGGCGCGTTGCGGGCCGCACCGTGCGCGCGGCCGGCCCTTCCGATCGGGGCTGGCCTCCGACCCCCGGCGGCCCGGACCCCGGCGCCCCGGATCGACTGCCCGGAGGCCCGGATGGCCCCCCAGAGGCCCGGATGACTACGACTTCTTCTTCGAGCCGATGCGGCTTTCCTTGCCCGCCAGCAGCCGGGCGATGTTCTCGCGGTGGCGCGCCAGCAGCAGGACGCTGATGAACACGATCACGGAGATCGTGAGCGCGTCCGCGCGCCAGGCCACCTTGTCCCCCAGGATGTAGTAGAACGGCGCGAAGATGGCCGCCAGGATCGCCGCCAGGGACGAATAGCGCGTCACCAGCGCCACGATCAGCCAGGTGGCCGCCGTCGCCAGCGCCAGCCAGGGCTGCAGGGCCAGCAGCACGCCCAGGGCGGTGGCGACGCCCTTGCCGCCGCGAAAACCCAGGAACAGCGGATACAGGTGGCCCAGGAAGGCTCCCAGGCCGGCCAGGGGGATCGCCGCCCCGGGCAGCAGCCCGCGCTGCGCGGCCCAGGCGGCCAGCGTCACGGCCAGCCAGCCCTTGGCGGCGTCGCCGATCAGGGTCAGGACGGCCGCCAGCTTGTTGCCCCCGCGCAGCACGTTGGTCGCCCCGGGATTGCCCGAGCCGAAGCTGCGCGGGTCCTTCAGGCCCATGGCGCGGCTGACCACCACGGCGAAGGGAACGGAACCCATCAGGTAGCCGATGAGCAGGGCGGCGGCCACGCCGAGGATGGAAGCGAAAGTGGTCATGGCAGAGGGGGCGGCCGGAGCGGTCCGCGGGGGTGGGTGATGGGCGCATTCTAAAGCGCGGCGGCGCGCGGGTACAATTCGCACCATCCGGTTTCAGGCGGGAAGGAAGAAAATGCGCATCCTGGTGTCCAACGACGACGGCTACAACGCGGCGGGAATCGAAGCCCTGGTCGCGGCGCTGCGGCCCCTGGGCGAGGTCACGGTGGTGGCGCCCGAGACCAACTGCAGCGGCGCCTCCAATTCGCTGACGCTGCGCCGCCCCCTGACGGTGCGCCAGGCGGCCAACGGATTCCATTTCGTCAACGGCACGCCCTCGGACTGCGTCCACGTGGCCCTGACCGGGCTGCTGGGCTTCCGGCCCGACCTGCTGGTCTCGGGCATCAACAACGGCGCCAACATGGGCGAGGACACCCTGTATTCGGGCACGGTGGCGGCCGCGATGGAGGGCTACCTGTTCGGCGTGCCGTCCATGGCCTTTTCCCTGGTGGACCGCGAATGGCGCCATCTGGACTGCGCCACGCGGGTGGCGCACGATCTGGTGGCGCGGTTCCGCGACCGGCCCTGGGACGAGCCGCTGCTGCTCAGCGTCAACATCCCGGCGGTGCCCTACCGCGACCTGGCGGGCTTTCGCACCACCCGGCTGGGGCGCCGCCATCCGGCCGAGCCCGTCATCCGCAGCACCACGCCCTATGGCGAGACCGTATACTGGATCGGCCCGGTGGGGCGGGCGCTCGACGGCGGCGCCGAGACGGATTTCGGCGCCATCGAGGCGCACGCCGTGTCGATGACGCCCCTGCGCGTCGATCTCACCGACCATGCGCGCACCGACGCGGTCGCGCGCTGGATGGCAGACCGCGTGAGCGCCCCGGAGGCCCGATGAACAAGCCGCGTCACCCGCTGGTCAAGCCTGCCCGCAGTGCGCGCGCCGCTCCCGGGAGTTCCGCGCTGGGGCCCGGCTATTCGGCCGCCAACAGCAATACGCGCATCCATGGGCCGCGCCCGTTCACCCTGCCGCAATCCCCGGCCCGGGGGCAGGCCGCGCCCGCCGCCGTCAACCTGGGGCTGAATTCGGACCGGCTGCGCCTGCAGATGGTGCGCCGCCTGCGCGAGCAGGGCATCACCGACGAGCGGGTGCTGGCGGCCATGCAGGCGGTGCCGCGCCACCTGTTCGTGGACCAGGGCCTGGCCAGCCGGGCCTACGAGGACGCCGCCCTGCCGATCGGCTACGGCCAGACGATTTCCCAGCCCTGGGTGGTGGCGCACATGCTGTCGGCCATGTGCGACGGCCGCACGCCGGCGCGGGTGCTGGAGATCGGCGCGGGCTGCGGCTACCAGGCCGCCGTGCTGGCCCAGTTCGTGGCCGAGGTCCATGCCATCGAGCGGGTGCGCGGCCTGTACGAGCAGGCGCGCCTGAACCTGGCCCAGGGCCGCGCCCGGGGGCGGGTGCGCCTGACCTTCGGCGACGGCATGCAGGGCCTGGAGCACCGCGCACCCTTCGACGGCATTGTGGTCGCCGCCGCGGGGGTTAAAATCCCTGAAGTCTTGCTGCACCAGCTGGCTGTGGGCGCGCGCCTGATCGCCCCGGAAGGCGCCGCGCATCAAAGGCTGATCCTGATCGAGCGGACCGGTCCGTCTTCCTGGCACCGGCTCGAACTCGAAGATGTCCGATTCGTACCGCTGCGTCCCGGCACGCAGACTTAAGTAAGTAGGAGAACCACATGCTCGATGGGACGCTGGTGACAGATGCTCCGTTCACCCAATCGCCACGCACCGGGCGCCTTTTGCTGTTGACCGCCCTGCTGTCGGCCGCCGTCCTGTCGGGCTGCGCCTCGCGCTCCGCGCGCGCGCCCGTCGCCGATCATTCCACCGGCGGCGGCGCCACCGCCGCCACGAGCGCCCAGGCCTCGGGCACCTACGTCGTGCGGGCCGGCGACACGCTCTTCAAGATCGCCCAGGCCCACGACATGGACGTCTCCCGCCTGGCGCAGCTGAACAACATCAGCAATCCCTCCCAGCTGGCCATCGGCCAGGTCCTGCGCCTGGACGGCAACACCCCGATGCCCTCGGGCGGCTCGACGGCCACGACCTCGCCGGTCAAGACCACGCCCCCGGCCGGCGGCGAAGGCTCCGGGACGGCCTCCGCGGGCACGTCCGCGCCGGTCGAGACCACGGCGGCGCGCGCCAGCGACGCCAGCCTGATCTCCTGGGGCTGGCCGAGCAACGGCAAGATCATCCAGGGCTTCAACGCCACCACCAAGGGCATCGACATCGAAGGCGCGGTGGGCGCGCCCGTGACGGCCGCCGCCGAAGGCAAGGTCATGTACGCCGGCAACGGCGTGCGCGGCCTGGGCAACCTGATCCTGCTGGGCCACAGCAACGGCTTCATCACGGCCTACGCCCACAACCAGTCCCTGCTGGTCAAGACCGGCGAATCCGTGAAGAAGGGCGCGAAGATCGCCACCCTGGGCCAGAGCGACACCTCCTCGCCGCGCCTGCACTTCGAGATCCGCCGCCGCGGCACGCCCGTGAACCCCTTGTCGTATCTGCCGGCGCGATGATCCCGACGCTGGTCTTCGACCTGGAAACGATTCCGGATGCGGACGGCCTGCGGCGCCTGAACCCCGAATGGGCGGACCTGGACGACGACGCCCTCGTCGAGGCCGCCCTGGCGCGGCGCCGCGAGACCCACGGCAACGATTTCCTGCCGCTGCACCTGCAGAAGATCGCCGTCATCGGCTGCGTGTTCCGCGACGACCAGGGCTTTCGCGTGCGCACCCTGGGCCAGGCCGACGATCCCGAGGAAGTCCTGATCTCGGGCTTCTTCAAGACCATCGGCCATTACACGCCCACCCTGGTCAGCTGGAACGGCTCGGGCTTCGACCTGCCGGTGCTGCACTACCGCAGCCTGATCCACGGCGTGGCCGCGCCGCGCTACTGGGACACCGGGGAAGACGACCGCGACTTCCGCTTCAACAACTACCTGAACCGCTACCACACCCGCCACGTCGATCTGATGGACGTGCTGGCGAAGTTCAACGGCCGCGCCAACGCGCCGCTGGACCAGCTCGCCAAGCTGTGCGGCTTTCCCGGCAAGCTCGACATGGACGGCGGCCAGGTGTGGCAGGCCTGGCATGCGGGACAGCGGGACCACGTGCGCAATTACTGCGAGACCGACGTGGTCAACACCTGGCTGGTGTATTGCCGCTACCGGCTCATCAAGGGCGAACTGGACGCCGCCGCCTACGCGGCCGAGCTCGCGCTGGTGCGCGACACCCTGGCGGCGATCGATGCGCCGCACTGGCAAGAATTCCTCTCCGCCTGGCCTCATGTCTGAACCCATCCTGCTGTCCCTGGACGTCGAATCGCTGGATCTCGAAGGGCAGGGCATCGCCCACCACGAGGGCAAGGTCGTCTTCATCGAGGGCGCCCTGCCCGGCGAGCGCGTCCTGGCCCGCGTGACGCGGCGCAAGCCGTCCTACGACAAGGCTAAGGTCGAACGCATCCTGCGGCCCTCCGCGCAGCGCACCCGGCCGCCGTGCCCGCATTTTGGCGTCTGCGGGGGCTGCGCCATGCAGCACCTGGAGCCGGCCGCGCAGATGGCCGTCAAGCAGCGCGCCCTGGAAGACGCCCTGGCGCACATCGGCAAGGTCCGGCCGCGGCAGATCCTGCCGGCGCTGCAGGGGCCGGCCTCCGGCTACCGCCACCGCGCGCGCCTGTCCGTGCGGCTGGTGCCGAAGAAGGGCGGCATGCTGGTGGGTTTCCGCGAGCGCGCCAGCAGCTACGTGGCCGACATGCAATCCTGCCTGGTGCTGCCGCCGCACGTCTCGGCCCTGCTGATGCCGCTGCGCGACCTGGTCGGCGGCCTGTCGCGGCCCGACCGCGTGCCGCAGATCGAGGTGGCCGTGGGCGACGAGGCCACGGTCTTCTGCCTGCGCCACCTGGAACCCCTGACGCCGGCCGACCTGGACCGCCTGCGCGCTTTCGGCGCGCGGCACCGCATCGACTGGTGGCTGCAACCCAAGGGGCCGGAGACGGCCCATCCGCTGGATCCGGCCCGCGCCGACGCGCTGGCCTACGCGCTGCCGGCCTACGGCCTGCGCATGCACTACCGGCCGACCGATTTCACGCAGGTCAACCCGCACATCAACCAGGCCCTGGTCGCCCGCGCGCTGAGCCTGCTGGACGTGCAGCCGGGCGACCGCGTGGCCGATCTGTTCTGCGGCCTGGGCAATTTCAGCCTGCCGCTGGCCACGCAGGGCCGCGCGGTCGTGGGCATCGAGGGCAGCGCCGCGCTGGTGGCCCGCGCCCGCGAGGACGCCGCCCGCCAGGGCCTGGCGGACAAGGCATCGTTTGCCGAACTCAACCTCTTCGAGGTGGACGCCGGCTGGCTGCGTGGCCTGGGCCATTTCGACCGCATGCTGATCGATCCCCCGCGCGAGGGCGCGCTGGCCGTGGCGCAGGCCCTGGCTGACCTGGCACCGGACGAACGTCCGCGCCGCGTCGTCTACGTGTCCTGTAATCCCGCCACCCTGGCGCGCGATGCCGGGGTGCTGCACCACGTGGGCGGATGGACGCTGGCGGCCGCGGGCGCGGTCAACATGTTCCCGCACACGGCGCACGTGGAGTCGATCGCGGTCTTTGAACCCTGAAGGAAACCGCATGAGTCACGGGCAATGAGTCACGGGCATTCCGCTCCGGACGCGAACGGAAGACGCGCCATCCCGCGCACGGTCTGGATGCTGGGCCTGGTCAGCCTGTTCATGGACCTGTCCTCGGAGCTCATCCACAGCCTGCTGCCGATCTTCCTCGTCTCGGGCCTGGGCGCCAGCGTGCTGGCCGTGGGCGTCATCGAAGGCGTGGCCGAGGCCACCGCCCTGATCGTCAAGGTCTTCTCCGGCGCGATCAGCGATTTCCTCGGCCGGCGCAAGGGCCTGCTGCTGGCGGGCTACGGCCTGGCGGCGCTCAGCAAGCCCCTGTTTCCCCTGGCGCATTCGGTGGGCATGGTGTTCGCCGCGCGCTTCATCGACCGCATCGGCAAGGGCATCCGGGGCGCGCCGCGCGACGCCCTGGTGGCCGATGTGACGCCGCCGGACATCCGCGGCGCGGCCTTCGGGCTGCGCCAGTCCATGGACACCGTGGGCGCGGTCCTTGGGCCGGCGCTGGCGGTCGTGCTGATGCTGGCCTTCACGGACATCCGCCACGTCCTGTGGTTCGCCGTCGTGCCCGGCGTCGTCGCCATGGCCCTGCTGTTCTGGGGCGTGCGCGAGGCGCGCCCCGATCCGGCGGAGGCGCGGGCGTTCCGCTCGCCCATCCGCTGGGACGCGGCGCGCGGCTTCGGCGCCGCCTACTGGCGGGTGGTGGCGATCGGCGCGGTGTTCACGCTGGCCCGCTTCAGCGAAGCCTTCCTCATCCTGCGCGGCCAGGACATGGGCCTGAGCGCCGCCTGGGCGCCCGCCGTGCTGATCGTGATGTCGCTGTTCTTCACGCTGTCGGCCTATCCGGCCGGCCGGCTGTCGGACCGCGTGCCGCGCAGCGCCATCCTGGCGGCCGGCCTGGTCCTGCTGGTGCTCGCGGACCTGGCGCTGGCGGCCACGAGCGGCGGCGCCTGGCTGCTGCTGGCGGGCGCGGCGCTGTGGGGGCTGCACATGGGCTTCAGCCAGGGCATCCTGGCCGCGATGGTGGCCGACACGACGCCGGCGGGCCTGAAAGGCACGGCCTTCGGCATCTTCAACCTGGCAAGCGGCATCTGCATGCTGCTCGCCAGCGTCCTGGCAGGCTGGCTGTGGCAGTCCTGGGGGCCGTCCGCGACCTTCCTGGCGGGCGCGGGCTTCGCCGCCGCGGCGCTGCTGGGCCTGGGCGTGCCCGTGGGGCGCGGGAAGCGGGGGTAGGGCGGCAGCCGCCGCGCGGGGCCGGACCCGATCGGATACGGCCCGATCGGATACAGTAAGGCCTCCTGTTTCTGTTTTTTCTGCCGTTCGGATCGAGCACGCCATGCCGCCCACGCTGGACACCGCAAGGACCCCATTGGAAATCTGGCTGGATGCCTGGGTTCTGCCCTGGGTGCCCCAGGAGCCCTGGGCTCAGGCCCTGGTGGGCACGCTGGCGCTGGCGGGCGTGGTGTGGCTGGCGGGCCTGCTGGCTTCGCGCGGACTGGCGCTGGCCCTGGGGCGCGCCTTGCAGGCCCTGGGCCGGGACGACTGGAGCCGGGCGGTGGCGCGCCGCGGCGTCTATCGCCACCTGGGCCACGCCGTGTCCCTGCTGCTGATCGCCGCCAACATCCGGCTGCTCTCCATCGGCAGCCGGATCGAAGCCTCCCTGGAGCGGCTGATCCAGGCGGTCGCCCTGATCTACGTGTTCCTGGCCCTGACCCGGCTGCTGCGCGCCTGGCAGGACGTCAACATGCTGCGGGTGCAGCAGGGCCGGGGGCGTCCCATCAAGGGGTATCTCGAAATCGCGCAGCTGGCCGTCTGGGCGCTGTGCCTGGTGCTGGTGGTGTCCGTCCTGCTGGACCAGTCGCCCCTGCTGATGATTTCCGGCCTGGGCGCCTTGTCCGCCGTGCTGCTGCTGGTGTTCAAGGACACGCTGCTCTCGCTGGTGGCCAGCACGCAGATGAACACCAACGACATGCTGCGCATCGGCGACTGGATCGAGATGCCCCAGGCGGGCGCCGATGGTTTCGTGATCGACATGGCCCTGCACACCGTGAAGGTGCAGAACTGGGACAAGACCGTCACCACGATTCCCACCTACAAGCTCTTTTCCGAAAGCTACCGCAACTGGCGCCAGATGTTTGAATCGGGCGGGCGGCGCATCAAGCGCACCTTGCGCATCGACGCGGAATCGGTCCGGTTCCTGGACGATGCCGAAATCCTGGCGCTGCGCCGCTACCGCTTGCTGGGCGACTATCTGGCGGCCAAGCAGTCGGCCCTGGACGATGCCAACCAGGCCCTGCGGGAAGCCGCCGAGATTTCGGCCAACCGGCGCCGCTTGACCAATCTGGGCACGTTCCGGGCCTATGCGCTGGCCTGTCTGCAGCGGAATCCGGACATCCGCCAGGACATGACCATGATCGTGCGCATGCTCGAGCCCGACAGCCAGGGAATCCCGGTGGAGGTCTATTGCTTTTCGCGCCTGACGGCCTGGGTCGATTACGAGCGGGTCCAGGGCGACCTGTTCGACCATCTGCTGGCCATTCTGCCGGAACTGTCGCTGCGGGTGTACCAGGCGCCTTCGGGACACGTGTTCGCGCGCCTGGCCGGCGCGGCGGGCGGCCCGCGCGACGCGCCCGCCGCGCCGCCGCCCGGGAACGGCGGCGCGGGAACGCCGGGGGATTAGGCCTGTCCGCCGCCATCCACCTCGCCGCTTGCAGGCGGCCCGGATTCGTCAGGCACCGATCAGTCCGCAGGGGCCGACCCGTGTCCTGACTCGTCCAGGATCCGCCGCGCCTCGATGCGCACGCGCTCGGGCGCGGTGCCGCCGATGTGCTTGCGCGCGGCGACCGACCCTTCCAGGGTCAGCACCTGGAACACGTCGTCCTGGATGTCGGCGTGGAAGCCGCGCAGTTCGTCCAGGGACTGGTCGGCCAGGTCGCAGCCGCGCTCCTCGCAGGAGCGCACCGCCAGCGCCACGGTCTCGTGGGCGTCGCGGAAGGGCACGCCGCGCTTGACCAGGTAGTCGGCCAGGTCGGTGGCGGTGGCGTAGCCCTGCAGGGCGGCGGCGCGCATGGCGTCGGCCTTGACGCGCACCCCGCCGATCATGTCGGCGAAGATCGTCAGCGTGTCGCGGATCGTGTCGGCGGTGTCGAACAGGCCTTCCTTGTCTTCCTGGTTGTCCTTGTTGTAGGCCAGGGGCTGGCCCTTCATCAGGGTCAGCAGGGCGACCAGGTGGCCGTGCACGCGGCCGGTCTTGCCGCGCGCCAGTTCGGGCACGTCGGGGTTCTTCTTCTGCGGCATGATCGAGCTGCCGGTGCAGAAGCGGTCGGCCAGGTCGATGAAGCCCACGCGCGGGCTCATCCACAGGACGAGCTCTTCGGACAGGCGCGAAATGTGCGTCATGACGAGCGCGGCGGCCGCGCAGAACTCGATGGCGAAGTCGCGGTCGGAGACGGCGTCCAGGGAATTGCGGCAGACCTCGTCGAAGCCCAGGGTGCGGGCGACGCGCTCGCGGTCGATGGGGTAGGACGTGCCCGCCAGCGCGGCCGCGCCCAGAGGCAGGCGGTTGGTGCGGCGGCGGCAGTCGGCCAGGCGCTCGGCGTCGCGGCCGAACATTTCCGCGTAGGCCAGCAGGTGGTGGCCGAAGGTGACCGGCTGGGCGACCTGCAGGTGGGTGAAGCCCGGCAGGATGGTGTCCGCGTGCTCCAGCGCCAGGGCGGCCAGCCGCTGGCGCAGCTGCCCCAGCAGCCCGATCGCCAGGTCGATCTCGTGGCGCAGCCACAGGCGGATGTCGGTGGCCACCTGGTCGTTGCGCGAACGGCCCGTGTGCAGGCGCTTGCCCGCGTCGCCGATCAGCTCGACCAGGCGCTTCTCGATGTTGAGGTGGACGTCTTCCAGGTCCAGCGACCAGGTGAAGTCGCCGGCGCGGATCTCTTCCAGGATCTGCGCCATGCCGCGCTGGATGTCGGCCAGGTCGGCGGCGCTGATCACGCCCACGGCGGCCAGCATGTCGGCGTGGGCGAGCGAGCCCTGGATGTCGAAGGCCGCCATGCGCTGGTCGAAGCCGACCGAGGCGGTGTAGCGCTTGACGAGGTCGGAGACGGGCTCGGAGAAGCGGGCCGACCAGGCCTGCGACTTGTTGTCGAACTGATTGTGTGCGGACGGGGTGTTGGGATTGGGCATAGTGGGCGCATTATAAGGGAGGGGCCGTCCCGCGCGGCCGCCGCCGTGGCCGCCGCCGGGCCGGGCGGCCGGCGTCTGCGCTATATTAAAAGCTTTTCAGCGGAACCCCGACACCATGGCGCAGTCCGACATGAAGCAGATCACGGCGATCGTCAAACCCTTCAAGCTCGACGAGGTGCGCGAAGCCCTGTCCGAGCTGGGCGTCAACGGCCTGACCGTCACCGAGGTCAAGGGCTTCGGCCGCCAGAAGGGTCACACCGAGCTGTACCGCGGGGCCGAATACGTGGTGGATTTCCTGCCCAAGATCCGCATCGACGTGGTGGTCGCGGCCGACCAGGCCGAAGGCGTGATCGAGGCCATCATCCGCGCCGCGCGCACCGGCAAGATCGGCGACGGCAAGATCTTCGTCACCCCGGTCGAGCAGGCCGTGCGCATCCGCACCGGCGAAAGCGGCATCGAGGCGCTGTAGATCGGGTCCCGCCGCCTCGTTTCCTCTGCTTGTGCCGTCCGGCTTCAGGGCCGGCGCCGCCCAGCGACCGCCCAGAAGGACGGCAGGAAGTATTCCGCTACCAGCAGCGGCTGTCCCAGGCGCACGAACACCGAATGCCGGGCCAGGATCGCCGCGCCCGTGGCGGCGCCCGTCCAGGTGCCGTCGGCGCGGCGCACCCGCAGCCGGCCGAAGCGGAAGCCGCTGCGCGCGATGCGCGGGTCCCGGTACAGGATGTCGGCCAGCGGGCGCTGGCCCAGGCCGCGCATGGCCTGCCAGACGCCCAGGCTGGCGCGCAGGGGGGTGAAGCTGCAGGCCTGCACGGCGGGGACGCCGTCGATCGTCATGAGGATCTCGCGCCACCAGACCGGGGCGCCGGCCGGCAGCCCGGCCTCTGCGGCCCAGCCGGGCGTCAGGGCCTCGACGGCTTCGCGGCGCACCGTCAGCCGCACCTCGCCCAGGCGGCGCAGTCCCGCAGTCAGGGCGCCGGGCCGCCGCAGCCAGGCCTGCCGCGTCCGGTCCAGTCCGGGTGCGGGTACGCTGCGCCAGGGGCGGGGGAGGGCGGTGTCCGGGGTCATGGAAAGCATGTCTTCGAGGGGCATCACGATAGCATGACCGATGGCGCCCGGCCCGGCCGGGCGGCGCGATACAATGCGCAGCATCATGGAACCCGTCCGAATCTCCAAACTCATGGCCCAGCGCGGCCTGTGCTCGCGGCGCGAAGCCGACGCCTACATCGAACGCGGCTGGGTGCGCGTCGATGGCAGGATCGTCAGCGAACTGGGCACCAAGGCCCTGCCCAGCGCCCGCATCACGCTCGAACGCCAGGCGGCCCGCCGCCAGACCGACAAGGTCACCCTCATCCTGAACAAGCCGGTCGGCTACGTGTCGCATCAGTCGGACAAGGGCTACCGCCTGGCCGTGTCGCTGATCCAGGCGCGCACCCAGTACCGGACGGGCCATGGCGGACCGGCCTTCGATCCCGCGCATCTGCGCGGGCTGGCGCCCGCCGGGCGGCTGGACATCGATTCCCAGGGATTGCTCGTCCTGACGCAGGACGGGCGCATCGCCCGCCAGCTGATCGGCGACGATTCCTCGATCGAAAAGGAATACCTGGTGCGCGTCGAGGGCCGCCTGTCGGCCGGCGGCCTGGCCCTGCTGAACCACGGCCTGTCGCTGGACGGCCAGGCCCTGCGGCCGGCCAAGGTGCAATGGCAGAACGAGGACCAGCTGCATTTCATCCTGCGCGAAGGCCGCAAGCGCCAGATCCGCCGCATGTGCGAGCAGGTCGGACTGAAGGTCGTGGGCCTGAAGCGTGTACGCATGGGCGGCGTCGTGCTGGGCGACCTGCCCGTGGGGCAGTGGCGCTACTTGCGGCCCGGCGAACGTTTCTGAGCCGGCGCGGGCCGGGCGGCGGCGCGCGGCGCGCGGCCTTCGGCCGGCCGCGGCGGCCGGGCCGGCTTTCCGGCGGGCGAGGCGCCGGCGGCGGCGTGGTTCTGCAGCGTATGCCGGGCGTGCTCGTCCTGGGCCAGCGTCTTTTCCAGCCAGGGCAGGGCGGCGCGCAGTTCCTCGTGCAGCGTCCAGGGCGGATTGATGACGAACATGCCGCTGCCGTGCAGGCCCAGGCCGTCGGCCGAGGGCTTGCGCACCGTCAGGGTGGCGTGCAGCCATTCCACCGGCAGCCGTTCCAGGACGCGCGCCATCTCGTGCGCCTGGACGCGCTGCACCAGGGGATACCAGACCGCGAAGCAGCCGGACGCGAAGCGTTCCAGGCCGTCGCGCACCGCCTGCAGGGTGTGGCGGTAGTCCTGCTTGTCCTCGTAGGACGGATCGATCAGGACGATGCCGCGCCGGGTCGGCGGCGGCAGCAGCCGCTTCAGCCCGCCGAAGCCGTCCTCGCGGGCGATGGACACCTGGCGGCGCGAAGTGTCCAGCTGCCGCAGCGTGCTTTCCAGCACTTCGATTTCCGTGGGGTGCAGCTCGAACAGCCGCAGCTTGTCGTGCGGGCGCAGGGCGTGCAGGGCCAGCGCGGGCGAGCCCGGGTAGCGGCTGGCGACGCCGTCGGGATTGAAGTCCTGGACCGCGCGCAGGTAGCGCGCCACCAGTTCGGGCGGCCGGGGCGCGCCCAGCAGCCGGTCCAGCCCGTCGACCACTTCGCCGCTCTGCCCGGCCCATTCGCCGTCCAGGGCGTACAGGCCCGCGCCGGCGTGGGTATCGATCACCCAGTAGGGCGCGTCCTTGCGGTTGAAGTAGTCCAGGATCTGGACCAGGATGGCGTGCTTCAGGACGTCGGCGTGGTTGCCGGCGTGGAAGGCGTGACGGTAGCTGAACATCGCGGCGACCTGCGGGGCTAGCGCGCCAGGCCCGGCGCATCGGCCCGGACGTGGTGCAGTTCGTCGGTGAAGACCGCGTGGCAGCCCCAGCCGAACAGCGTGCGGGCTTGGCCGGGATCGTCCACCGTCCAGACGGCCAGGGTGGCGCCCTGGTCGAGGATGTCGCGCACCGTCGCTTCGTCGGCGTGCTGCACGTCGATGTTCAGGCCGATGCAGCCCAGGCCCTGCTGGCGGACCCGCCAGTCGGCCGGCACCGGGCCTTCGATGAGCAGGGCGCGGGGCAGTTCGGGCGCGGCCGCGCGGGCGGCTTCCAGGGCGGCCTCGGAAAACGACGACAGCAGCGGCGGCAGGGCCGCGCCCGCCCACAGGCGGGCGGCCTCGCGGGCCACGACCGCGCCGGTCGCGGTGTCGTGGCCCGTGGTGGGCTTGATCTCGATGTTGCTGTGGATGCCGCGGGCGCGGGTGCAGCGGGCCACGGCGTACAGGGACGGGGCCGGCTCGCCGGCGAAATCCGCCCCGTGCCAGCCGCCGAAGTCCAGCCGGCCGAGCGCGCGCCAGTCCAGTTCGCTGGCCAGGCCGCGGCCGTTGGAGGTCCGCTCCACCGTGTCGTCGTGCAGCAGGAAGGGCATGCCGTCGCCGCTCAGCTTGACGTCGTATTCCACCATCGAGAATCCGGCGGCGGCGCCTGCGCGCATCGCCGCCAGGGTGTTTTCGGGCGCGAGGCGGCCGCCGCCGCGGTGGGCGATGAAGGCCGGCCAGGGCCAGGCGGGATGGGATGGAGGCATGGGGCGGCGCCGTGAAAGGAGGACAGTCCGCATTTTAGCCAGCGGGGGCGCCCCCCGCCAGGGAAGCCTTGAACGAGCCGGGCCATGGCCGCGCCAGGCCGGGGCTGCGCCGGCCCCCTCGGGCGCGCTGGATGTGCCGGATGCCCCGGATGCCCCGGACATGCCAGATGCGTCGGATGCGTCGGTACGGTGCGGGTCCGCCCCGCCGCCGCCTTGGCGAGACGGTCGGCCGCGGTGGTAAACTGCGGAACATTTCGTTCGCGCGGCCCTGGGGCCGTCAGTCTCCAGCAGGTGAGCCGTTCATGTTCGATTTCATTCGCACGCATCAGCGCCTGATGCAGTTGATCCTTCTGATCCTGGTGGTGCCGTCCTTCGTGTTCCTGGGGATCAGCGGCTATTCCTTCGTCACGGCCGATCCGGCTCTGGTCGAGATCGGCCGGGCCGCGGTCAGCCGCGACGAATTCGTCCAGGCCCAGCGCAATCAGCTGCAGCAGATGCAGGAAAGCAGCCAGGGCCGCTTCGATCCCGCCCTGCTGGACAACCCCCAGGCGCGCCAGGCCCTGCTGGACCAGCTCGTGGACCGCAAGCTGCAGATCGCCGTGGCGACGGAGAACCATTTCAGCGTGTCCGACGGCGCCCTGCGCCGCGCCATCGCCGCCATGCCGCAGCTGCAGGTCGACGGCCAGTTCTCCCCGGACCGCTACCACGAGGTCCTCGCCTCCTACGGCCTGACGCCGCGCGACTTCGAGGCCGGACAGCGCGCCGAGCTGGCCCTGGACCGCGTGCTCGGCCCGGTGCGCGACACGGCCGGCCTGCCGGCCCCGGTGCTCGATGGCCTCAAGCGCGCCCTGACCGAAGAGCGCACCATCCGCCTGCGGGTCTTCAAGGCCGAGGACCACGCCAAGGACGTGCAGGTGTCCGACCAGGACATCCAGGCCTGGTACGACGGCCACCAGGACGCCCTGCGCCTGCCCGAGCAGGTGTCCGCCGATTACCTGGTGCTCGACGAGGCCGCCGCCCTGGCCAGCGTGCCGGCCATCGAGGAAGCCCAGCTCAGGGACTACTACGAGCAGAACAAGGCGCGCTACGTGGTGCCGGCGCG
The DNA here is from genome assembly GCF_014203015.1 of Castellaniella defragrans. GTDB lineage: Bacteria > Pseudomonadota > Gammaproteobacteria > Burkholderiales > Burkholderiaceae_B > Castellaniella > Castellaniella defragrans. Next base: position 126,893 of record NZ_JACHIB010000008.1, on the reverse strand, counting down.
CGTCAGCGTCAGCCACATCCTGATCAAGCTGCCGGCCGGCGCGTCCGACGAGGTCGCCAAGACCGCGCTCGCCAAGGCCGAAGACATCGTCGCCCGCGTCCGCGCGGAGCCGGCCGGCTTCGCCGAACTGGCGCGCAAGGAATCCCAGGATGCCGGCACGGCGCGCGACGGCGGCCGGCTGGGCTGGATCCAGCGCGGCACGCTGCCGCTGGCCATGGAACAGGCCGTCTTCGCCCTCAAGCAGGGCGAAGTCTCCGAGCCCGTGAAGGGCCCCGATGGCTACCACATCTTCATGGCCGACGAAGTCCAGCCCGAGCAGGGCGAATCCTTCGAGCAGGCCCGCGCCAAGGTCGAGGACGAGGTGCGCCGCCAGCTGGCCGCCGACCGCTATGCCGACATGGCGACCAAGCTCACCAGCCTGGTCTACGACAATCCGTCCAGCCTGGAGCCCGCCGCCAAGGAACTCGGCCTGCAGGTCCGCCAGGCCGGCGGGATCGCGCGCGACCGCCTGCTGAGCGCCGACGAGGCGGGTCCGGGCGCGGCCTCCGCCTCGGGCGATTCCGCCATCCTGGGCGACGTGCGCGTGCGCCAGGCCCTGTTCAGCGCCCAGGTCTTCACCGACAAGCAGAATTCCGGCGTGATCGAGATCTCGCCCGACACCATGGCGGTGGTGCGCGTGCGCGAGGCGACGCCCGCGCACGTGCCGCCGCTGGACCAGGTCCGCGACCACATCCGCGCGCAGCTCACCGGCGAGCGCGCCCGGGCCGCCGCCGTGGCCGAGGGCGAGAAGACGCTGGCCGAACTGCGCGCCCAGCCTTCGGCCGAGGGCTTCGGCGAGCCGGCGACGGTCAGCCGCCTGGACCCGGCCGGCCTGTCCAAGGACGTGCTCGACGCCGCGTTCGCCGTCGAGGCGGACAAGACCCTGCCGGCCTTCGGCGGCGTGGCGCTGGCGCACGCCTACGCCATCGTCCAGGTGGACAAGGTCCAGCCCGGCACGACGGACGCGCCCGCGCTCGACGGCCTGGGCCAGCAGATGGCCCGGGTCTGGGGCGGCGTGGAGCAGCAGGCCGTGCTGGCCGAACTGCGCCAGCAGCTGGGCGTCAAGGTCACGGACGAGGGCCGCAGGCTGATCGAGCAGGGAGACGGCGGGTCGAATTGACCGGCGCGGCGCGCCGCGCCTCTTCAGGACGAAGGCCCCGATTCCATCGGGGCCTTCGTCTTTGCGCCCCGGGGACGGGGGCGGGGTGCCGGGCGCTTCGATTCGAGCGTCCCGGTTCGAGCGCCCCGATCCGGCCGCTGTCCTCCATGCGCCGCGACAAGTCCTCCATTCAGGCGCCGCGGCAGGTCCGCCGTTCAGGCGCCGTGGCAGGTCCTGCCCATGTTGTTCTGGATGATCATCTGGTCGGTCGCGTCGGTCCTGCCGTCGTGGTTGAAGTCGTACCAGCTCGACTGGGCGCCGTTCAGCTGGCTCAGCTCCCGCCAGTTGTCCAGGTCCTGCCGGTCCACCACGCCGTCGTGGTTGCCGTCGCCCGGGCAGTTGGTGCTGTCGTAGTTCCAGTGGTAGTCGGCCACGCTGTCGTGCCGCTCCATCTCGGACTTGAGCCGCTCGTAGGCCTGCTGCTGCCCGGGATCCAGCGTGGCGGTGTCCAGCGGCGGGGCGGTGATCGCGGTCAGTTCGCTGCCGTCCCGGTCGAGCGCGGGAGAAGGCACGGCGGTGTCGATCCGGTAGAGCTCGTCCCGGATGTCGAAGCCGGTGGTGCTGTAGCGGTAGGCGCCGGGGTCCGAGGCCGTGCCCATGGCCGGATCGCACTGGTTGCGCGTCTGGCGCACCAGCTTGAAGGTGCCGTCCGTGACCGCCTTGGTGGTGACCGGAAGGAAGGTGGTCGATTCGTTCCGGCCGGCGCGGTACGCCTGGGCCTGGCAGCAGTTGTGGTAGCCCTCCGCCGGCACGCCGCTGGTCTCCGGAGACAGGTTGTCGCCGTACCAGATGCCGCCCTGCGCCAGGCAGACGCCTTTTTGCGGGAACAGGGTCGTGCAGACGTTGTTGGCCGCCGGGATCACGCAGGGGGATTCGTTTTCGGACGAGCCGGCCGCCCTGAAGTTGGTGCCCATTTCCGTGAAGTTGGTGCTGCGGATGCCGGCCTGGTCGGCCTGGGTCAGGTAGGCCAGCATGGGCTGCGCGTCGAGCGTCTGGCCGGCCGGAATGCCGGTGTCCGCGTCGGCGCCCGCGATCTCGGCGAACAGCCGGTACAGGTCCACCGAGCCCACCATGTGCGGCACCTCGCGCCCGGGCGAGGCGACCATCGGACCGGCCACCAGCAGCGGCACCCACACGCCGGTCTGGTAGGGCGAGGCCTTGGCGCGCGTGGGATCGAAGCGGCCCGGCGCGGTGAACTTGACGCTGTTCACGTAGGTGCCGTTGTCGCCCATGATCACGACGAGGGTGTTGGTCCGCTCGGGATGGTAGTCCAGTGTGCCGTCGTCCTTGTATCTGGCCAGGCCCAGGCCCACCAGCAGGTCGCCGATCTTCCTGTCCACGGCCTCGATCATGAGGTTGGTGATGAGATGGCCGTCGATCAGGTCGGTGGCCTGCGTCAGTCCCGGCGTGCGCTCCGAGTCGGCCAGGGGCGAGCACACCAGATTGTCGTCGCGTCCCGGCGTGTCCTGCGCGATCAGCGCGACGGGCGGCACCTGCAGGGGCGTGTGGATGGCCGAGTAGCCCACGGTCAGCATCCAGGGCCGGTCGGCGGGCTGCTGCCCGGCCCAGGCGAGGGCGCGGTCGGTTTCCAGGATGCTGCGGTAGCCGCGCGAGGATGGGTCGGAGGCCGGCACGACATAGCCGCCGCCGTTGGCCGAGCTTTTCACCCATCGTCCCGTGTAGTAGCCGTTCTGCGCCTCGAAGTCGATGTAGGCGGGCGCGCTGGCCTGGCAGGACTGGCCCGGATCGAGGATGCCGCCGCGTTCCATGCAGGTGCGGCCCGGCGTGACGACGTCGCCGCCGACCGCCAGTTGCGTGCAGCCGCCGCCGGCGAAGTAGCAGGCGCCGGCATCGGCGCCGTTGACGGCGTCGATGCGCCGCGTCGGGACGAAGCCGCATTTGTAGGGGCCGCTGTCGACGTCGGCGCCTTGGGTCGCCAGGCCCGCCCGGGTGTCGATGTTGTAGGGCGCGCCGTCCAGGAAGCCGTCGAAATGGTCCCAGCCCAGCTTCCACATGCTGTCGTAGCCGTGCGGCAGGTTGAATGCGCCGTTCAGGTCCGAGCCCGTCAGGTGCATCTTGCCGATCAGGGCGCTGGTGTAGCCCTCCGTTTTCAGGAGCTTGGGCAGCGTCATCTCGTAGGGCGAGGGCGCGGAATTGGCCAGGTCGGTCGCCACCAGCGCGTTCAGCACGTTGGTCTGGGACGGATAGCGTCCGGTGAAGAAGGTGGCCCGCGTGGGGGTGCAGTCGGGCATGGCCCAGGCGTTGCGGAACAGCACGCCGGCGCGGGCGATGGCGGTCATGTTGGGGGTCCGGGCCGGAGCGGCGCCGCCGTAGCCGTAGGCCGTCATCTGGTCCACGCCCAGGTCGTCGAGCACGATGAAGAGGATGTTCGGCTTGGCCGAGGCGACCGGGCCGTCGGGCGCGGACGAGCCGGAACCGGAGTCGGAGCAGGCCGCCAGCAGCGCGGCGGCCGCCAGGGTCGCGGAGAGCAGGGGCCGGGCTTGTCTTTGAGTCATGATGGGCGCTCCTCGTGTGCGGCCGGAATGACAAACCGGCCCGGCCGTGACAAACTAAAAAAACGGTGACAATGAATAAAATATTCAAGATTGAAGATTAAAGGCCGGCCCGCCGCCGGCCTATACCATGAAAAGGGTAGGGGCGATGGAATCTGGCAGCGGATGTCCGGATGCCGGCATGGACCGGAGCGGCGAGGCGGCGTGCTGCCGGGTGCTGCTGCTCGAGGACGACGCGGCCTTGCGGCGGCGCTTCGAGACGATCCTGACGGGCTGGCGGGGCGGCCGCCTGGTCGCGGCCTGCGGCACCCTGGCCGCGGCGATGGCCGTCCTGCGCAGCGAACCGGTCGACCTGCTCATCACCGACCTGCGCCTGCCGGACGGCCATGGCATCCAGGGCATCCGGCATCTGCGCGCCCTCCATCCCCGGGCAGAGGCCATGGTGATCTCCGTGCTGGCCGACAAGGAGGTCGTGATCGCGGCCATCGAGGCCGGCGCGACCGGCTATCTGCTCAAGGACGTCGGCCCCGACGAGCTGATCGCGGCCATCGAGGAACTGCTCGCCGGCGGCTCGCCGATTTCCTCCTCGATCGCGCGGGTCATCGTGCAGCGGCTGGGCGGGCAGGGGCCGCCCGTCCGCGACCGGGGGCCGGGCCCGCCCGGCGAGGCGGCGCTGCTCACGCCGCGCGAAACGGAAATCCTGCTGAGCATCGCCAAGGGGCTGACCTATGCCGACGTGGCCGAGCAGCTCGGCCTGTCGCGCCAGACCGTGCCCGTGCACATCAAGAACATCTATCGCAAGCTGCAGGTGGGCAACCGCTCCGAGGCGGTGTTCGAGGCTTCGCGCCTGGGCCTGATATGGCTCTGAGCCGGCGCTGGCCCGGCATCGTGCTGACGGTCCTGGCGATGGCGGCGGCCTGTTCGCCGCTGTGGCTGACGCTGCCCGTGCCGCGGCATGCCCTGGTCATCGACCAGGCCCGGTTCACGGCGGCGCCCGGCGACGAGCCCGGGTGGGTGGCGCTGCCCCACGCGCAGGACCGCCACCGGGCGCGGAGCCGCTACCGCGCGGTCTTCGAGCTGGACGAGGCGCCCGCGCAGCCGCTCCATCTCCTCGTGCCCACGTTCAGCTATCGCGCGGTCATCGCCCTGGACGGCGACCGCATGTTGGACACGGGCGCCGATTCCCTGGTGCCGGGCATCACGCTGGGCGCTTCGGCGCTGGTGCCGCTGTCGGAACGCCATCTGAGTCCGGGCCGCCACGAGATCGACATCCTGCTCGAAGCGCCGGGCGTCGCGCGCGGCTACCTGTCGGCCCTGTACGTGGGCACCGCGCAGCAGATCCTGCCGTACCACAGGCTCAGGGTCCTGGTATTCGAGCACTCGCGCATGATGGTGCTGGCCTGCCAGCTGCTGCTGGCCATCGCCACCCTGATGATCTGGATCTACCGGCCGCGGGAATCCCTGTACGGCTGGCTGTTCCTGCTGCTGCTGGTGTCCACGGCCTCGTACGCGGGCCTGCTGGCCGACATCGTGCCCGACGTGTCCGCCTGGCTGCCGTATGCCTTCACCGTCAGCATGTCGAGCGTCTTCATCCTGCACGTGATCGCGCTGAAGATCAACGGCACCGTGCCGCCGGCGTGGCTGCGCGCCTGCGTGGCGGCCGTGCCCGGCGCGTGCCTGCTGGCGCTGGCGGCGGGCGTGGCGCCGGCGCGCACCCTGGTGCTGGGCGTGGTGGCGCCCATCCTGGTGTTCTCGCCGCTGGTCACGGTCGCCCTCTCGGCCTGGGGTGCCTTCGTCCGGAAGGTGCCGGAGGCCTGGCTGCTCCTGCTGCCCCTGTGCCTGTTCTCGCTGGCCACCCTGCACGACGGCGCGATCGTCGCCGGCCTGCTGGACGGCCCGGTCTTCCTGTCGATCTATTACCGCCAGCTGCTGCTGGTGGCGATCGCGGCGATCCTCATGCGCCGCCTGGGCCTGAGCCTGACGCGCCTGGACGGCGCCAACGCCCACCTCAAGCAGCGGCTGGCCGAGCGCGAGGCCGAACTGCACCGGCTGTACGAAGAAGAGCGCGGCAAGGCCGCGTGCCGCGTGCGCAGCGAGGAACGCCACCGGCTGACGGTGGACCTGCACGACGGCCTGAGCGGCCACCTGGCCTCGATCATCGCGCTGGCCGAGCGCGAGCGGTCGGCGGGCATCGAGCGCACGGCGCGCGAGGCGCTCGACGATCTGCGTCTGGTGATCCATTCGCTGGATATCGGCGACCGCGAGCTGGTGGCCGCGCTCGCCGGCCTGCGCGAGCGGCTCGAACCCCGGCTCAGGCGCCTGGACGTGGCGCTGGACTGGTCGATGGCGCGCCTGCCCGAGGTGTCCGGCGTCACGCCGACCTCCGCCCTGAACGTGCTGCGCATCGTGCAGGAGGCGGTCACCAACGCCCTGCGGCACGGCCCGGCCACCCGCATCGCGGTGCGCGGCCTCGCCGGCCCGCGGGGCGAGGCGCTCATCGTCATCGACAACGACGGCGTCCCTTACACGGAGGCGGATGCCGGGGGCGCGGGCCTGCGGAACATGCGCCGGCGCGCGGCCTCCCTGGGCGGCGCGCTGCGCATCGAGGCGCTGGCGGACGGGACGCGGGTCACGCTGACGCTGCCGCCCCGGCTGCCAGGGGACGCTGAAGGCTGAGGCGGCCTGGATTCCCCACGTCGCGGCCTGCAGGCCGCTCCGATTCGGCCGGCGGGGCTCGTCTTGGGGTGTGGCATCCCTCCACGTCGCGGCCTGCAGGCCGCTCCGATTCGGCCGGCGGGGCTCGTCCTGGGATGTGGCATCCCTCCACGTCGCGGCCTGCAGGCCGCTCCGATTCGGCCGGCACAGGACAGTCCGCAGGGACTGTCCTGTGTCCGGCCTCATCCCTTCGCCCGGACGATTTTCTGGACTTGGGGGACGTGCCGGATGGCGCGGATGACCTGGGCCAGGTGCTTGCGGCTGTCGACCTGCACCATGATGTTGAGCAGGGCCGTGGAGGCGGCCTCGTCGGGCATGGTGAGCTGGATGATGTTGGAGTCGGCCTCGGTGATTTCCGCGGCCAGGCGGCCCAGCACGCCGCGCTCGTTCAGCACGGTCAGTTCCAGGCGCGTGGTCAGGTGCCGGGCGGTGTTGGTGTCCCAGATGACCGGGATCCAGCGCTCCGGCTCGCGCGCCTGCTGACGCTTGGCCACCGGGCAGTCGCTCATGTGCACCACCAGCCCGTGGCCCAGGCGGATGCCGCCGATGATCGCGTCGCCCGGCAGCGGGCCGCAGCAGGGCGCCAGCTGCACCGCCTGGCCCTCGTTGCCGTGGATCACGATGGGCGCGCTGGTGACGGACGTGAATTCGTCCACCGCCATGGCGGTGGTTTCCAGCATGGCGTTTTCCGGGGCGAAGCGGCGCGCCACCACGGCGGCCAGGCGCTTGCCCAGACCGATGTCGGCCAGGATCTCCGTGCGCGAGGCCCCGCCCGAACCCTTGGCCAGCCGTTCCCACTGAGGATCGTCGTCCTTGGGGTAGGGGATGGAGAGCTGGTCGAAAGCCTGGTTGAGCAGCCGGCGGCCGAAGGCCACGGATTCCTCGTAGCGCTCGTTGCGCAGGTAATGGCGGATTTCCGAGCGCGCGCGGCCCGTGCGCACGTAGTTCAGCCACTGGGCGCTGGGGCGCGAGGCGGCCGAGGTGATGACTTCCACCGCGTCGCCGCTGTGCAGCTCGGTGCGCAGCGGCGAGAATTCGCCGTTGATCTTGCAGGCCACGGCGTGGTTGCCGACGTCCGTGTGGATCGCGTAGGCGAAGTCCACCGGCGTGGCGCCGCGCGGCAGCGACAGGATCTTGCCCTGGGGAGTGAACACGTAGACCGCGTCGGGGAACAGGTCGACCTTGACGTGCTCAAGGAACTCGCCCGAATCGCCCGTCTGGCTCTGGATGTCCAGCAGGGACTGCAGCCACTGGTGGGTGCGTTTCTGCAGATCGTTGAGCGAGGTGCCCTGCTCCTTGTAGAGCCAGTGGGACGCCACGCCTTCCTCGGCCACGTGGTCCATGTCGCGGGTGCGGAACTGGAATTCCACCGGCGTGCCGTAGGGGCCGACCAGGGTGGTGTGCAGGGACTGGTAGCCGTTGATCTTGGGGATGGCGATGTAGTCCTTGAACTTGCCGGGCACCGGCCGGTACAGCTGGTGCAGCGTGCCCAGGGCCAGGTAGCATTCCGGCAGCGTGTGGACGATGACGCGGAAGCCGTAGATGTCGAGCACGTCGGAAAACGACTTCTTCTGCTCGACCATTTTCTTGTAGATGCCGTAGAGCGACTTTTCCCGGCCGCTGACTTCCGCGTCCAGGCCGGCGGCGGGCAGGGCGGCGCGCACCGCCTCGGCGATCTTCGAGATGACCTCGCGGCGGTTGCCGCGCGCCGCCATCATGGCCTTGTGCAGGACGACGTAGCGGTTCGGGTAGATGGCCTTGAAGCAGCGGTCCTGGAGTTCGCGGAACAAGGCGTTCAGGCCCAGCCGGTGCGCGATCGGGGTGTAGATTTCCAGGGTTTCGCGCGCCACGCGGCGGCGCTTTTCGGGGTTGACCGCATCCAGCGTGCGCATGTTGTGCAGCCGGTCGGCGAGCTTGATGAGGATCACGCGCACGTCGCGCGCCATGGCCAGCAGCATCTTGCGGAAGGATTCCGCCTGCTGTTCGGCCTTGGTGGCGTATTCCAGGCGTTCGAGCTTGGTGAGGCCGTCGACGATCTCGGCGACCTCGCCGCCGAATTTCTCGGCCAGTTCCTGCTTGCTGACGCCCTGGTCCTCGATCACGTCGTGCAGCAGGGCGGCCATCAGTGAGTCGGCGTCGAGCTTCCAGCCGGCGCAGATCTCGGTGACGGCGATGGGGTGGGAAATGTACGGCTCGCCGCTGGCGCGGAACTGCCCCAGGTGGGCGTTGTCGGCGAAGCGGTAGGCTTCCCGGATCCGCTCGATGTCGCGCGGGCCGAGGTAGCCGGAGACGATCTGGTTGAGCCCGGCCAGCGAGGCGATCGGGCTGGGCGCGGGTTCGGATTGCGGGGCGGGCGCCGTGTGCGGCTTGCGCCGCCGCAGGCGGGGACCCTTGCGCAGGACGGCGAGCAGTCCCGAGGACGCGCCGCGCAAACCTGAAAACGCCATGGCCCGCCCCGCCGGATCAGGTGGGGACTTTGCGCAGCATCTCGGTGCCGACCAGCCCCTGGGCGATTTCGCGCAGCGCGGTGACCGTGGGCTTGTTGTGGCTCTGGATGCGGGGCTCGTGTCCCTGGGCCAGTTCGCGGGCGCGATAGGTCGCGACCAGCGTCAGGTCGAAGCGATTGGGGACTTTTTCGAGGCAGTCTTCTACGGTGATGCGGGCCATGGGTGTCCTGGTTCAGGAAGCGGTTGACAGGGGTTTGCGGATGCCCAGCTGGGTGAACAGGTCGGCGTGCCGGACGGATTGCGCCGTATAGCGCAGCCGCGCCGCGCAGATCACGTGCCGCAGCTGTTCCAGTGCAAGGCTAAATTCTTGATTAATAATAACATATTCACAATCGGAGGCATGCGCCATCTCGCCGCCCGCCGCGAGCAGCCGGCGGGCGATGACCTGGGGCGCGTCCTGGCCGCGCTTTTTCAGGCGGGCTTCCAGGGCCTCGATCGAGGGCGGCAGGATGAAGATGCCGATCGCCTGGGGATAGTGGCGGCGCACCTGCAATGCGCCCTGCCAGTCGATCTCCAGGATGATGTCGGTGCCGCCGTCCAGGGCCTGCTCGACCCGGTCGCGGGGCGTGCCGTAGAAATTGCCGTGCACTTCCGCCCATTCCAGCATGTCGCCGCGGTCGCGCATCGCCTGGAAGGTTTCCACGGACACGAAGCGGTAGTGCTTCTTGTCTTCTTCGCCGGGGCGGGGAGTGCGGGTGGTGCAGGAAATGGACAGCGCCAGGCTGGCGTCCTTTTCCAGCAGGGCATTGACCAGGCTGGACTTGCCCGCCCCGCTGGGGGCGACCACCATGAAGATATTGCCGGAAGACTGTGTCATGTCGCGTTCGAGTCGGCGCGCGGGGATGCCGGGCCGGGCTGGCCGAGCTCGGCCAGCGCCTCGGCGTAGGCCTGCGGGCCCGTGCACAGGAAGACGATGGCGTCGCCCGGATTCAGGTTGAAGAGCACGTCCTGGATCTGCTCGGAGGCGTCGTCGCCGTCGTGGATCGCGGCGACGTGGACGTCACCGTCCCCCTGGAACTGCTCGGCCGGGACCAGCTCGGCCACCTGCTCGACGTCGGCTTCGCGCTGGGCCACGTAGACGCGGAAGGACAGGTCTTCCAGGGTGATGTCCAGGACCAGCCCACGGTCCAGATGGGAGATCAGTCGGCTTTCGAGCGGCATGGGCATGGGGAACGTGGGACGAGTCCTCGATTATAGACGCTTTGCCGGCGTGGCCCGGGTCCGGGGGGCGGGCACGGCGCCCGCCGGGGCGCGCCACGCGGCCTGATTGCCCGCAGGCATGGCTGGGCAGGGCCGGGCTGCGCAGGGCCGGGTTGTGGAGATTGTGCGGGGCGGTGCCTCCCGCCGTCGTGCGTCAGGCGAGACCGAAGGTGGCCACCACCGGCGCATGGTCCGAGGGCTTGTCCCAGCCGCGCGGCGCCTTGTCCACCGTGCATTCGAGGCAGCGCGCCGCCAGCGCCGGCGTCGCCAGGATGTGATCGATGCGCAGGCCGGCGTTGCGCCGGAAGCCCATCTGGCGGTAATCCCACCAGCTGAAGGTGCGCGGCGGCTGGTCGAACAGGCGGAACGTGTCCTGCAGGCCCAGGCCCAGCAGGTCGCGGAAGGCCTGGCGCTCGGGATCGGAGACCAGGATGCCGCCGGCCCAGGCGGCCGGGTCGTGCACGTCCTCGTCGGCCGGGGCCACGTTGTAGTCTCCCAGGATCGCCAGTTCCGGGTGGCGGTCCATTTCCTCGCCCAGCCAGCCGCGCAGCGCCTGGAACCAGTCCAGCTTGTAGGCGTATTTGTCGCAGCCCACCGCCTGGCCGTTGGGGCAGTAGGCGCTGACGACGCGCACCAGCCGCCCGTCCGGGCCGGGCAGGGTGGCGGCGATGATGCGCTGCTGGGGGTCGTCGTAGCCGGGGATGTTGCGCTGCACGTCCAGCAGCGGCGTCCTGCTCAGGATCGCCACGCCGTTGTAGGTCTTCTGCCCCGCCCAGCAGGCGTGGTAGCCGGCGTCCAGCAGGGCTTCGCGCGGGAATTTTTCGTCCGGCAGCTTCAGTTCCTGCAGGCACAGCGCGTCGACCGGATTGGCCCGCAGCCAGTCCAGGACGTGGCCCAGGCGGACGTTCAGGGAATTGACGTTCCAGGTGGCGAGTTTCATGGTATGAGGATTTGCTTTTTGGCTACCCAGTTTCAGGGCATTGGAAGATGCGGCGTCCGGAAGCGCGGATGCCGCTATGGTATCAGCCAGGTCGCCTGGTCCCGCCTGTTGGCCATGAACGGGGAATGGGCGCCGCCCGGACGCGGCCGCGCTGATCCAGCTCAGGGTGTCAACCAAGGTGGACATGAGGCTCACGTCTGATGGTGTTCGCGGTGCTGTTCATGGGCCCGCAGCATCGGCTGATCGAATACGCCGAAATGTTCCGAGGCACCATCGCCGGCGCATCGGTGTATCTGCGCCGGCTGGTTGGGGCGCTCGGGGTTGTGCGTCCATAGCCAGCAGAGCCGGCCCGCTGTCCAACAGGACTGATAGGTCCGGTCTGCAGCGCCCCCCTCAGCGTCCCCCATGCCCCAGCCGGGGCGCCGCCGGGGCCGGCAGGGCGGCGGAGGACCGCGCGGCAACCGGGCCTCCCTGGTCCTTCAGGCGGAAGGTGGCGACCAGGCGCGCCAGGGTGTCGGCCTGCTCCTGCAGGCTGGAGGCCGCGGCGGCGGATTCCTCCACCAGGCTGGCGTTCTGGCGCGTGACGTCGTCCATCTGCGTGACGGCGGCATTGATCTCCTCGATGCCGGTGGTCTGCTCGCGGCTGGCCGCGCTGATCTCGCCCATGATGTCGGTGACGCGGTTGATGCTGTCGACGATGTCCTGCATCGTGGCCCCGGCGCGCGAGGCCTGCTCGTTGCCCTTGGCGGTCGATTCGACCGAGGTGTCGATCAGGCCCTTGATCTCCTTGGCCGCGCCGGCCGAGCGCTGGGCGAGCGCCCGCACCTCGGAGGCCACCACGGCGAAGCCGCGGCCCTGTTCGCCGGCGCGCGCGGCCTCGACCGCGGCGTTCAGCGCCAGGATGTTGGTCTGGAAGGCGATGGAGTCGATCACGCCGATGATGTCGGCGACCTGCTGGGACTTGGTGTTGATCTCGCTCATGGTGGAGACCAGCTCGGCGACGATGGCCCCGCCGTCGGTGGCGGTCTTGGCGGCCGAGGCGGCCAGGGTGTTGGCCTGCTGGGCGTTGTCGGCGTTCTGGCGCACGGTGGCGGTAATTTCCTCCATCGTGGCGGCGGTCTCGGCCAGGGAGCTGGCCTGCTGCTCGGTGCGCGAGGACAGGTCCAGGTTGCCGGCGCTGATCTGCGCCGAGGCCGAGGCGATGGAATCGGCGCCGGCGCGCACGTCCTGCACGGTCTGCTGCAGGCTGATCATCATGTCGTGCAGGGTGTGTTCCAGCACGGTGATTTCGTCCTTGCCCTGGGGCGTGACGTCATGGTCCAGGTCGCGCTGGGCGACGAGGCCGGCCAGTGCCACGGCCTGCTTCAGCGGACGGGCGATGGAGCGGTTGATGCGCCAGGCGAGGAGAATGCCACAGGCCAGCGCCAGGACGGCCGCCAGCGCCACGAGGACCAGCGTCCGCTGGCCGGCCCGCTGGCTCTCGGCGAACAGCTGTTGTTCGCGTTCCCGCTGGAAGGTGTAGAGCGCGTCGATCGACTCCTGGTAGGCGGCGATCAGGCCGGGCATGTCCTGCAGGAAGAATGTGTTGGCTTTTTCGACGTCGCCCTTCTTCTGGTCCTCGATGGCGGTCTTGCGCTGGCCGGTATAGTTCTTGCGGGCCTGCAGCACTTTCTCGTACAGGGCCCGCCCCTCGGCGGTCTGGAGCAGCGTGCCGATCTGGTCCTGCAGGGAGGTGATGTTCTTCGAGGTGGCCGCCATCTTCGCCTGGATGGCCTCGCGCGCCGCGGGGTCCGGGATGTGCGTCAGGGCGAGCGTGCGTTCGCCGTTGACTTCGACGGAGCGGGCCCATTGCAGGATCTTGGCATTGATTTCGTTGCGGACCTGGACGGTCTCGCCGTTCTCCAGGTTTTTCTGCGTTTCCAGGACACCCAGGCTGGCGAGCAGTACGGTGATCAGGATCAGGATGCCGAATCCGAGCGAAAGTCTGGTGCTGATTTTGATGTTGCGCATGCTCATGGCGGCTCCTTGGCGGCTGACGCAGAACGGCGCAGGGCATGCCGGCGCCGTTTTATGCTGAAACAGAATGAAATAACGTTATCTTTAACATGGATAAAAATCCGAGAGTGTGCCGAAATGGACCCGGGAAGCGGGACAATTAGGCGTTAAGAGGTTTCCGGGGGCCCGCGGCGCCGGACGCGGCCTTTCCCGGTGCCCTATACTTTGAGCATGAATCTCCCTGCGTCGAGACGGCCGTTGCGCGCCCTGTGCCCGCCCTGGATCTGGACCTTGTGTCTGGCCCTGGCGCTGCGCGCGCTGGTGCCGGCGGGCACCATGCTCGACGTCGAGGCCCGGGACGGCATGTTTCCGGGCCTGGTGCTGTGCCCGGTGCAGAATCCGGGCCTGTCGATGGCCGGCCACCATCCAATGGACGGCCATCCTCATCCCGACGACCGTCCGCAATCCCAGGCCTGCCCCTTGTGCCTGCTGGCTCAGCATGCCGGCGGTCCACCCCTGCCGACGGCCGTATCCATGCCGGTCCTGGCGGCGCTGGCCGCGGTCCTCCCGGCCGCGCCCGCCGCCGCCGCCGTGCCGCCCGTCTCGCGCGTGCGCGGCGCGCCGCTCGGCTCGCGCGCGCCGCCCCCGCCCTTCGCTTTCGTTTAAGAAACCTCCGGACCCGTTGCGCGGTTTTCCGATCCCGCTCGTCCGTTTTTTCGTCCACGATTCATCCGAAAGGCATCTTCATGAAATTCACTCTTGCCGCGGGCCTGATGGCCCTGCTCGGCCTGGCCACGGCCGCCCAGGCCCACGTCACCCTCGAAACGACCCAGGCCGCCGCCGGCAGCTACTACAAGGCGGTGCTGCGCGTCGGCCACGGCTGCGATGGCGCCGATACTACCCGGCTGCGCGTGCGCATCCCCGACGGCGTGCTGGCGGCCAAGCCGCAGCCCAAGGCCGGCTGGACCCTGGACCTGACCCAGGGCAAGTACGAGCAGCCCCAGACCCTGCACGGCGCGCCGGTGGAAAGCGGCGTGCGCGAGATCAGCTGGAGCGGCGGCCTGCCCGACGCCTACTACGACGAGTTCGTCTTCCGCGCCTACCTGTCGGACGCCCTCAAGCCCGGCCAGACCGTGTATTTCCCGGTCGTTCAGGAATGCGGCCAGAGCGTGTCGCGCTGGATCGACACCTCGGGCGATCCGGATGCGAAAGGCCCCGCGCCGGGCGTGAAGATCGTGGCGCCCGCCCATGAGGGAGAGGGCGGCGGCCACGGTCATCACCATTGAAGGCCGCTCACCTCCTGGCCGCCTGCCTGCTGATGTGGGGCCAGGCGGTCTGGGGGCATGCCGCGCTGGTGTCGGCCGATCCGGCGCCCGGCGCCGTGCTCGACCGGGCGCCGGGCGCCGCCGTGCTGATGTTCAACGAACCCGTCAGCGTCACCGCGCTGCGCCTGCTCGGCCCCGAAGGCCCGCCCGTGGACGTGAAGCCGGAGCAGACCGGAGGCAGCCGGATCCGCGTGCCGCTGCCCGGCGGCGCGGGGCGCGGCGCCTACCTGCTCAGCTGGCGCGTCGTGTCGGCGGACGGGCATCCCGTGGGCGGCGCGCTGGATTACACGGTCGGCCCGGCGGCCGGCCCGGCCGCCGCTTCGGCCAGGGCGGGCGCGGCCGAGTCGCCGCCCGCCGCGCGCCAGGCGGCCATCTGGCTGGGCCGCTGGCTGGGCTACGCCTGCCTGTTCGCCTGCGTGGGCGCGGCCTTGTTCCGTACGCGGAATCCCTCGGACCGCCAGGCCTGGGCCCGTCCCCTGGTCTGGCTCGGTCTGGGCCTGCTGCCCGTGAACCTGGGGCTGCAGGGGCTGGACCTGCTGGACCTGCCCCGGTCAGCCCTCGCAGGCTGGCCGGCCTGGGCGGCCGCTCTGGACAGCCGCTATGCCTGGACGCTGGGCCTGACCGCCCTGGCCCTGCTGGCCTCGGCGGCGGCCTTGCGCGCCCGCCGGCCCGGCATGGTGCGCGGGTGCGCGGGCGCGGGCCTGGCGCTGGCGGGCGTGGCGCTCGCCGCCAGCGGCCATGCCGGCACGGCGCCGCCCCAGTGGCTGTCGCGCCCCCTGGTGGTGCTGCACGTAGCGACGGCGGCGGCCTGGCTGGGCGCGCTCGTGCCGCTGCTCAGGCTGCTCGGCGCCGGGGGAGGCGGGCGGGCCGGTCTGGCGCCCCTGGCCTGGTTCTCCCGCTGGATCACGTCCGTCGTGCTCGTCCTGCTGGCGAGCGGGGCGGGGCTGGCGCTGCTGCAGCTGGACCGGCCCGGAGACTTGTGGCGTACGTCCTACGGCATCGTCCTGAGCGCGAAGCTGGTTCTGGTGTGCGGACTGCTCGCCCTGGCGGCGTTCAACCGCTGGCGCTGCACCGGCCCGGCCCTGGCGGGCGAGGCGGCAGCCCGCGCGCGCCTGCGGCGCAGCATCCAGGTGGAAACGGCCGTCGCCGTGGTCTTGCTGGGAGTGGTGTCGCTCTGGCGCTTCACGCCGCCGCCGCGCAGCCTGGACGCCGCCGTGGCCGAGTCCGCTCCCCGGCCCGATGAGGGCACGGCCTCCTTCATGCTGTCCAATGATCGGGCGCATGCCCTGCTGACGCGCTCCGGCGGCGCGTGGCTCGTCGCCTTGAGCGATCCGTCGGGCCAGCCGCTCGCGGCCGAGGGGCTGACGCTGGCGCTGAGCAATCCGCAGGCCGGCATCGAGCCGCTGCGCCGCGAGGCCCGCCGCCTGCCCGACGGGCGCTGGCGCGTCGAGGCGGGCTCCCTGCCCGCGTCCGGCGCCGGACACTGGCGGCTGAGCATGGAGATCCTGGTGAACGATTTCGAGCAGGTGACGCTGGAGGGGGTGCTGCCGCCCTGAGCCGCCTTGGGTTAAGGTATGCGGGTGCGGATCGGCGGGATGGGCATCGGGGGACGGGAATATTTCCATGCCGGTGCTGCAATAGATGCCCGAGCCCTTTAGAATCTCCGGTTCGGAGACCCCCGCATTCATAAAAGGCCTGACATGAGCTCACTCCAGAAAGAAATCGATGAACGCACCAACCTGGCCGGCACCAACCGGTTTGAACTGCTGCTGTTTCGCCTGGGGACGGATGCCGTCCTGGGCCAGTCCGAGCTCTTCGGCATCAACGTCCTGAAGGTCCGCGAAATCGTGACCATGCCGGCCATCACGCCGATCGCGGGGGCGCCGAAGTTCTCGCTCGGCGTGGTGCACCTGCGCGACCAGGTGATCCCGGTGTACGACCTGCCCGGCATCATCGGCTGCAAGCTGGCGGCCGCGCCGACCCTGATGCTGGTCACGGAATACGCCCGCACGACCCAGGCGTTCACGGTCGAGTCGGTCGAGGACATCGTGCGGCTGGACTGGAACCAGGTCATCTCCGCCGAAAACACCGGCACGGGCCCCAGCCTGATCACCAGCATCGCCCGCCTGACCGAGGGCAGCGGCGACGAGGCGCGCCTGGCCCAGGTGCTGGACGTCGAGGCCATCCTGCAGGCCATCACGCCCGAGGAAAACCGCCACCAGGTCGATCCCAAGGAAGTCGGCGACAAGTTCGCCCTGAAGCCGGGCACCGTGGTGCTGGTGGCCGACGATTCCTTCGTGGCCCGCGCCCTCATGGAGCAGACCCTCAAGGCCATGGGCGTCCCCTACGAGATGACCAAGTCCGGCCAGGAGGCCTGGAACCGCCTGAACACCCTGGCCGCCAACGCCGAGGCCGAGGGCAAGACCATCCACGACAAGGTCTGCCTGATGCTGACCGACCTGGAAATGCCCGAAATGGACGGCTTCACGCTGACGCGCAACATCAAGCAGGACGCCCGCTTCAGCGCCATGCCGGTGGTGATCCACTCGTCCCTGTCGGGCTCGGCCAACGAGAACCACGTGCGCAGCGTCGGCGCCAACGGCTACGTGCCCAAGTTCTCCGCCGAGGAACTGTCCAGCGCCATCCGCAAGGCGCTGGGACGTTGATTTTTACCGCCGGGCCGCCCCAAGTAAAAACGCCCCCCTGGGGGGCAGCAAGCCGAAGGCGCAGCGTGGGAGCATTCTCATTATAGGAATCGATATGCAAGACATCGTCATCGTGGAAGCCTGCCGCACCGCCATCGGAGATTTCGGCGGAGGGCTGAAGGACGTCGCCCCCTGCGAACTGGGCGAACTCGTGGTGCGCAACGTGCTGGAACGCGCGGGCGTGGCGGCGGCCGAGGTCGGCCACGTCGTCTTCGGCCACGTGATCAACACCGAGCCGCGCGACATGTACCTGTCGCGCGTGGCGGCGCTGAACGCGGGCATCCCGCAGGCCGTGCCGGCCTTCAACGTCAACCGCCTGTGCGGTTCGGGCCTGCAGGCGATCGTGTCCGCCGCCCAGGTGCTGATGCTGGGCGACGCCGAAGTCGCCATCGGCGCGGGCGCCGAAAGCATGAGCCGCGCGCCCTACGTGGCGGTGGGCCAGCGCTGGGGCTCGCGCATGGGCGATTCGCGCCTGGTGGACATGATGACGGGAGCGCTGTCCTGCCCGTTCGAGAAATACCACATGGGCGTCACGGCCGAGAACGTGGCGCAGAAATACGGCATCAGCCGCGAGGACCAGGACGCCCTGGCGCTGGAATCGCACCGGCGCGCAGCCCATGCCATCGAGCAGGGCCATTTCAAGCAGCAGATCGTGCCGGTGACGCAGAAGACCCGCAAGGGCGAAGTCGTGTTCGACCAGGACGAGCACGTGCGCTTCGACGCCACCCCCGAGAGCTTCAGCAAACTGAAACCCGTCTTCGCCAAGGAGAACGGCACTGTCACGGCGGGCAATGCGTCCGGCCTGAACGACGGCGCCGCCGCCGTGCTGCTGATGACCGAGCAGGCCGCCCGGGCCCGCGGGCTGACGCCCATGGCGCGCCTGGTGTCCTACGGCCACGCCGGCGTGGACCCGCAATACATGGGCATCGGCCCGGTGCCGGCCACGCGCAACGCGCTGGCGCGCGCCGGCCTGACGCTGGACCAGATCGACGTGATCGAGGCCAACGAAGCCTTCGCCGCGCAGGCCTGCGCGGTGTCCCGCGAACTGGGCTTCGATCCGGCCAAGGTCAATCCCAACGGCAGCGGCATCAGCCTGGGGCACCCGATCGGCGCCACGGGCGCCCTGATCACGGTCAAGGCGCTGCACGAGCTGCGGCGCGTCCAGGGCCGCCATGCCCTGGTCACCATGTGCATCGGCGGCGGCCAGGGCATCGCCGCCATCTTCGAGCGCCTGTAGTGGCGCGGCCGCGCGCCGCCCGGGACGCCCGGCGGCCGGCCGCCGAGGCCATCGAGGCCGACCTGCCGACCCTGTCGGAAGAGGGCGGCATCCGTTACCTGCATTTCAATTCGGAATGGATCCAGGGGGCGATGCGCATCGCCCGCCCCTCCGAACTGGTGCTGGCCTACACCCAGCAGATGATGGCCTGGCTGCTGTTCGCGCCGTCCGGCCCGCGCGATCGCGTCGGCATCCTGGGGCTGGGGGCGGGGTCGCTGCTGCGCTTCACCCTGCGGCATACGCGCTCCCCGGTGGATACGGTCGAGCGCAATCCCGCCGTCACCGCCCTGTGCCGGGCGTTCTTCCGCCTGCCGGGCAGCGCGCGCTCGGTCATCGATCATGCCGATGCGCGCGACTGGGTGGCCGAGCCGGGGCGGGCGGGGCGTTACCGCGCGCTGATGGTGGACCTGTACGACAGCCGGGCCGAAGGCCCGGTGTGCGGCGATCCGGAGTTCTACCGCGACTGCCACCGGATCCTGGACGAGCCGGGCGTGATGAGCGTGAACCTCTTCGGCCGCCACGAGAGCTTCGAGGAAAACCTGCGCGGCATCCGCGCGGCCTTCGGCGGGCGCGTGCTGTGCCTGCCGGAGATCGACGAGGGCAACACGGTGGCCCTGGCTTTCAAGGGCGACGCCCTGGACCTGTCGCGCCAGGACCTGCTGGACCGGGCCGAACGGCTGGAATCGCGCACCGGCCTGCCGGCGCGCCGCTGGGCGCGGTCGCTGCTGATCGGCGCCTGAGCTCCGTTTTGGGGTATGGCCCTCGCTGATTTGGGGTATGCATACCCCACACTGTGCTGGCTGGGCTCGGCACCCTGGGTTTGGTACTGCTGGGCGCCTCCTGGCAACAAACCGCTTGGCAACAAACCGCTTGGCAACAAAAAAGCCGTATCTCATTGAGAATACGGCTTTTCTTGGCGGGGCTTGGCGCCCCGGGCTTGCACCCCTTGCATGAATTCTGGTAGGCAGTACTGGATTCGAACCAGCGACCTCTACGATGTCAACGTAGCGCTCTAACCAACTGAGCTAACCGCCTTCAGGAAAGAAAAGCATTATAGAGTGGGCGCTGGGCACTGTCAAACGAGCCAGGCCGCGAATGGGCCGCCATGGGGTCGCCCGGAGGCCGACTTGGGCATATGGCGGGAAACCCACACCTGTTGGCATACCCATGAACATTTCGCGGTTGAAACAAGTTTCTACGATAAAATTCGCCGCAGTCTCCGTCGGGCGAACCACGAATCATCGTGAAACGATTTTACGTGGCATCCATCGAGCGGCGTCGCGGCAAGCGCGCCGAATTTTCCCTGAATCGCCTGGCAGCCGCGCTGCACGGCGGCATCGGCCTTGCGGCGCTGCTCGCGTCCCTGGGCTCGATGGCGGCCGGGCCGGCGCGGGCCGACGAAGGCATTTCCCAGGTCAGCCGCGGCGCCGATGGCCGCGATGGCGAAACGGCGTTCACCTGGTCCTCCGCGACCGAGGGCAAGGACGCGGATCCCTCGGCCTGGACCCAGTCCCAGCCGATCCGCAACGTGGCCTCGCCGGCGCTGGAGATCGGTTCCGTCGGCGGCGCCGGCGGCTCGGTCCACACCAAGGGCGTCTTCCATAACCTGCCGGGCAAGCCGGGCGGCAAGGGCGGCGCGGCCTCGCTTTCCGTGGCGCAGTCCGCCGAGATCTCCGGCGTGCTGGGCGTCTCCGCGCAGGCCAGGCCGCTGATCCGCGTCTTTTCGGTGGGCGGCACGGGCGGCCTGGGCTATACCTCGTGGACCGAGAGCGAAAGCGGCATCGGGCGCGGCGGCGACGGCGGTCCGGTTTCCCTGAACATCGCGTCGCGCGTCACCGCGACCAGCGATCCGGCGGCCCGGACCCGCGCGCTGCCCGCCATCCAGGTGCTCTCGCAGGGCGGGGCGGCCGGCGTCAGCAAGGACGGGCGCCGGTCCGCCGACGGCACGTACAAGGATCGGGTCGATACCGACCGCGGCGGCTCCGGCGGAGACGTCTCCGCCACCTTCGACAAAAGCGCCAGCGTCGGCGTGACCGGGGCGCTGGCGCCCGCGGTGTCCGTCAGCTCCCTGGGCGGCGACGGCGGGCACGCCAGCAACAGCGGCGGCTATCCCTCCAACGGCGGCGCCGGCGGCGCCGTCGATTTCGCCAACTGGGGCACCATCGCCGCCAATGGCAGCAATTCGACCGCGGTCATCCTGCAAAGCGCCGGCGGCGCGGGCGGCGGCGGCGCCAATGGCGCCTTCGCCGCGGGCACCCCGGGCGGCCGGGGCGGTGCCGGCGGCGTGGTCAAGGCGCTCAATGGCGGCACCATCGCCACGCGCGGCGACTACAGCTTCGGCATCATGGCCCAGTCGGTGGGCGGCGTGGGGGGCAGCGGCGGCGGCGCCGCCTTCGTGGACGGCGGCGACGGCGGCGGCGCGGGCCTGGGGAAACTGGTTTCCATCACCAATTACGGCACCATCACGACCACGGGCGCCGGTTCGAGCGGGATCGTGGCCCAGAGCGTCGGCGGCGGCAGCGCCCTGGACGCGTTCTACGCCACCCGGCCGACGGTGAACCAGGGCGGCGGATCGGGCGGCAACAGCGGCATCCTGCTTTTCGCCAGCGGCGGCACGGGCGGCCAGGGCGGCGTCGGCGGCGACGTCAAGGCCGAGCATCGCGGCGTGATCCGCACGGCGGGCGATGCCGCCCATGGCGTCCTGCTGCAGAGCATCGGTGGCGGGGGCGGCACGGGCGGCGCGGCTTCGGGCTCCACCGCGTTCCTGTCCGTGGCGCTGGGCGGCGCCGGGGGGGTGGCGGCAACGGCGGCGAAGTGACCTTCAACAGCACCCTGGGCCGGATCGAGACCGGAGGCAGGAACGCGACGGCGGTGCTGGCGCAATCCGTCGGCGGCGGCGGCACGGGCGGCTACGCGACTTCCAGGTCCGTCAGCCCGGCCGTGTCGGCCGCCTCCTCGCTGGGCGGCTCCGGCGGCAAGGGCGGCCAGGGCGGCGCGGTCAGGATCAGCAACAATTCCGCCATCCGGACCTCGGGCGAAGCCGCCATCGGGTTGCAGGCCTCCAGCATTGGCGGGGGCGGCGGCACGGGCGGCGGCGCCGCGGCGTTCGCCGTGGCGCTGCCCGCGGTCACCCCCTCGGGCCAGCCCCTGCCTTCTATCGCCCTGACCAATGCGATCGGCGGCTCCGGCGGCGATGGCGGCAAAGGCGCGGCCGCCGCCGTCGACAACCGCAACGCCGGCATCGAGACCTTCGGGGTGGGCGCCACCGGCATCCTGGCGCAGAGCATCGGCGGCGGCGGAGGCAACGCGGGCAACGCGTTCGCCTACGGCCTGGCCATTGCCGCGCCGGGCGCCACGGCGTTCAACGCGACCAATACCGTCGGCGGCAGCGGCGGGGGCGGAGGCTCGGGCGACAATGTCCGGGCGTACAACGACGGCTCCATCGGCACCCATGGCGACGGCGCCATCGGCATCCACGTCCAGAGCATCGGCGGCGGCGGCGGCAACGCCGGGTCCGCCGACGCCTCGGCCGACGCCTTGAGTCTTTACCGGACGATCGCGCTCGGGCAGACCATCGGCGGCACCAACCGTACGGGCGGGGGCCGCGGCGGCGCGGCTCAGGTCGAGAACCGCGGCCGGATCGAGACGCGGGGCGCCGGCGCCACCGGCATCCTGCTGCAGAGCATCGGCGGCGGCGGCGGGTACGGCGGCGCGGTCAACGCGTCCGCTTCCTCCGGGCTGTCCTTCGACAAGACGCTGAACGGCCTCGTCGAGAAGCTGCCGCTGGCCGATTCGGTCACCGTCGTCAACGCCATCGGCGGCAATGGCGGCAATGGCGGCGACGGCGGCAGCGTGAGCGCCTCCCTGACCGCGTCGAGCCTGATCCGCACCCTCGGCCCGCAGGCCGACGGCGTGCTGGCGCAAAGCGTCGGCGGGGGCGGCGGCATGGGCGGCGGCGGCTCGGCCGTGTCCGGCGGCACGCTGGCGCTCAAGCTGGCGATGGGCGGCAAGGGCGGCGCCGGCGGATCCGGCGGCATGGTCTCGGTGTCCGGCGCCGGCACGATCGAAACCCATGGCGATGCCTCCCATGGCATCTTCGTCCAGTCGATCGGCGGGGGCGGCGGCAACGGCGGCAGCCTGACGGCCGCGCCCGACGACACGCCCGATACGGTCGGCGAGGTCTGGGCGGTGCTGAAGAACGCGGTCGGCGTGGACGCCTATCAGGCGTGGGCGGCCGACAAGGGCAATGCCGAGACCAAGGAAGCCCTCGACGCGTTCATCAAGGACGTCCAGAACTCCAACGCCTACAAGTCGCTGGCCGATTCGTTCAAGAAGTCCGACTTCTACAGGCAGATGCAGGCGGCCGGCAAGCAGGTCACCGACTACCTGGACAAGCAGTCCAAGGGTTCGGTGAAGCGCCCCGACGTGTCGCTCACGCTCGCCATGGGCGGCGACGGCGGGGCGGGCAACCGCGGCGGCATCATCGACGTGGCGAACACGGGCTCCATCCTGACCACCGGACAGCTGTCGCACGGGATCATGGCGCAGTCGATCGGCGGCGGCGGCGGCCAGGGCGGCGTCGCCTACGCCTCGGGCACCAACAAGACCAATCTCAGCGCCACGCTGGGCGGCGCGGGCGGCACCGGCAACATCGGCGGGGACGTCAGCGTCCGGAACACGGGCACGATCCAGACCCGGGGCCAGGAATCGTTCGGCCTGTTCGCCCAGTCGGTCGGCGGCGGCGGGGGCACCGGCGTCGGCGCGCTCAGCAGCGACAACAAGAACCTCGTGCTCAACTTCACGGCCGGCGGCGCTGGGGGTTCGGGCGCCAACGGCGGCGGCGTCTCCGTGCGCAACGAAGGCACCATCCGCACGCAGGGCGAGGAAGCGCACGCGATCGTGGCGCAGAGCATCGGCGGCGGCGGGGGCGCCTTCATGATGAGCGTGCCGGAAGACAAGACCGCGTCCGCCGGCACGGACGAGAAGGCGGTGCCGGCGGGCACGATGAAGGAACTGCTGAAGGCCGTCGGGATCGAGAAGGTGCCGGCCGTCTCGACGGCAGGGTCCGGCAAGAAGCCCTCGGCCAAGTCGGGCAGCCTCACGCTGGGCGGTTCGGGCGGAGTCTCCGGCTCGGGCGGGGCGGTCAACGTCGTCCATGGCGGCTCCATCACGACGTCGGGCCTGGCCGCGTTCGGCATCCTGGCCCAGTCCGTCGGCGGCGGCGGCGGCCTCGTCAGCGCCGCGGGCAGCCCCGGCGGGGTCAAGTACGCCGCGTCTTACGGCGGCAAGGGCGGCGCCAGCGGCGACGGCGGCACCGTCAACATCGGTTTCAACGGCAACGCCTCGATCCAGACCTCCGGCGACTATGCCGCGGCGGTGTTCGCCCAGTCCATCGGCGGCGGCGGCGGCTACGGCGGCGCCTCGGTGCTGCAGGGCTGGACGCTGCCGGTATTGGGCGGCGCCGGCGGCTCCAGCGGCCAGGGCGGCTACATCGAGGTGCGCACGCTGACGGGCAGCACCACCATCCGGACGACGGGGGCCAAGGCGCACGGCGTCTTCGCGCAGTCGCTGGGCGGAGGCGGCGGCACGGTCAGCGATGCGCTCAAGACCGACGACACGGCGCGCGCCGCGCTGGAGAAGACGGCCACGGTCCTGGCCGGCCTCATCGGCAAGGCCGGCGGCTCGGGCACGGTGCTGGACAACATCGACAAGGTGCCCGAGGACCTCCAGGGCATCGTCAGGCTGTTCGGCAACGACAAGGACACGGTCGAGAGCGCCCTGGCCGCGCTCAGGAAGAGCCTGAACGAGCGCAGCGCCTCGCAGGGCACGGGCGGCGACATCTCGATCAAGCTCGCCGGCGACATCCGCACGAGCGGCGCCGGCTCGTACGGGATCTTCGCCCAGAGCGGCTTCCAGCAAAGCAGCGGCGCGCTGGACGCCAGCCGCGCCGGCGGCAGCATCGCCGTCGATTATTCGGGCACGCTGCAGGGCGGCTCGGGCGAGGGCGCGGGCATCGTGATCGACGGCGGGCGCAACAACACCATCGTCATCGGCGCCGGTTCGCGCGTCGGCGCGCTTTCCGACCGGGCCATCGTCTCCACTTTCGGCCAGGAGTCCGTGCGCAACTTCGGCACCGTGGTGGGCGACATCGACCTGGCGCGCGGCAACACCACGGAATGGAACGAGTTCCGCAACGAAGTGGGCGGCACCTACGTCAGCGGCGGCAGCGGAACGATCAAGGTCGGCAACGGCTGGTTCTACAACGCCGGCACCTTCGATGTCGGCGGGGTGGGCAGGATCGCCACCGCCACGGTCCAGAAGGTGGACCTCCAGCTGGGCGGCACGCTGCTCGTGGATGTCAACAGCGTCGCCGCCGGGGGCCCCAAGGCCGACCTGGTGCAGGCATCCCGGGTGCTCGTCGAGGGCGTCAAGATCAAGCCGCATGCCGTCGAGGGACTGCTGCCCGGCAGCTTCACGGTGGTGTCGGCCTCGTCCCTGCAGACCGGACGGGCGGCCACGGCGGCCGGCGGCCCCGGCAGCCCCATCGCCTGGTCGGCGTCGCAAAGCGGCGGCGGCATCTCGATCTCCCCCTCGGCGGATTTCGTCGGCAAGGCGCAAGGCAATCTGACCGATACGGACCGCTCGCTGCTCGACAGCCTGCAGCGCGCCTGGGACGGCAACGAAGCCGGCATGGCGGGCATATTCGCCAGCATGGCCAACATCGAATCGGCCCAGCAGTACGAAACCGCGATCGGCAGCATGACGCCCACCGAGGACCTGGGCCAGCTGGCCTCGGACCAGACGCTGGCCGGGCGCAAGTCGCTCAATGCCGCGCTGAGCTGCCCGGTGTTCGACGGTGCGGGCGTCACCCTGCGCGAGACCCAATGCGTCTGGTCGCGCATCACCGGCTCGCGCACCACGCAGGACCGCGGGTCGGCGAGCGACGGCTATTCGCAGGACGGCCTGAGCTACCGCATCGGCGGGCAATGGGAGATCCGCCCCGACTGGTTCTTCGGCGCCACGGCGGCCTACAACGTCAGTTCCATGCACACCCGGGACAGCCTCACCTCGGTCCACGGGCGCAGCGGCGACGTCTCCGTCTCGCTCAAGCACCAGACCGGCCCGTGGCTGCTGGCGGGCGCCCTGCACGCCGGCTACGGCGACTACGACTCCAGTTCCCTGTTCTGGGTCGGCGACGACCTGTGGAGCGCCGAGAACAAGAACGATGTCTGGACCGCCGGCCTGCGGCTGCGGGCGGCCTACGAGCTGGCCTCGGACGACTGGTACCTGCGGCCCTATGCCGACCTGGACGTGCTGCACACCTACATGCCGGGCTACACCCTGGCCGGGGACGGCGCGACCCTCCAGGCCGGCGCCATGAAGGAATGGAGCGTGGCCGTTTCGCCGACCCTCGAAGCGGGCACCCGCGTCGACCTGGGCCGGTACGGGTGGCTGCGCCCCTACGTGTCGGTCGGAGCCACGTTCATCAACAACCGGAGCCTGGACAGCGACGTGTCCTTCTCCGACGGCAGCGGCAAGGGCATCACGTTCACTTCGAGTTCGTCCCTGCCCGAGCGGCTGTTCAACGTGGGCGCCGGCGTCCAGCTCTACGCGCAGGACAAGTACGAACTGCGCGCGGAATACCGGGCCCAGCTGGCCTCGGAATTCCGCAACCAGGAGCTCAGCCTGCGCGTGGCCATGCGGTTCTGACGCGCCGCATCCCCCTTGGGGGATGCGCCAGGACAAAGGCCAGTCCCCGCGGACTGGCCTTTTTGCAACGATCCCCGCCGCCGGGGATCGCCGGAGCGCCCGGAATCCCGCGCATTTCCTCGTATCAAATTGATTGTTGTCCGCCTGATTGCTACACTGGATGGATTCCTCCTGCATGGCAAATTCAGGCTTTTTACCTACGCGGCGCAGGCCGCGTTTCGCATTTTCAGGACACGCTTACATGGTTTGCATCACCCTTCCCGACGGTTCGCGGCGCGAATTCGACCATCCCGTTTCCGTGCACGAGGTCGCGCGCTCCATCGGGACCGGGCTGGGCAAGGCGGCGCTGGCAGGCCGGCTGGCTGTCGACGGCGAGCCGGCGCGGCTGGTGGACGCCAGCCACGTGATCGACCGGGATGCCTCCCTGAGCATCGTCACCGACAAGGATCCCGAAGGTCTGGACCTGATCCGCCATTCCACGGCGCACCTGCTGGCCTATGCGGTCAAGAGCCTGTTTCCCGATGCCCAGGTCACCATCGGTCCGGTGATCGAGAACGGCTTCTACTACGATTTCTCGTACAAGCGTCCCTTCACGCCCGAAGACCTGGAAGCCATCGAAAAGAAGATGGCCGAACTGGCGCGCCGCGACGAAGCCGTGACGCGCGAGGAATGGGACCGCGACGAGGCCGTGAAGTTCTTCCGCGGCATCGGCGAGGCCTACAAGGCCGAGATCATCGCCTCGATCCCCACCAACGAAAAGATCAGCCTGTACCGCGAGGGCGACTTCATCGACCTGTGCCGCGGCCCGCACGTGCCGTCCACCGGCCGTCTGCGGGTGTTCAAGCTGATGAAGGTGGCCGGCGCCTACTGGCGCGGCGACAGCAACAACGAAATGCTGCAGCGCATTTACGGCACCGCCTGGGCGCGCAAGGAAGACCAGGACGCCTACCTGCACATGCTCGAACAGGCCGAACTGCGCGACCACCGCCGCATCGGCCGCGAGCTGGACCTGTTCCACTTCCAGGACGAGGCGCCCGGCCTGATCTTCTGGCACCCCAAGGGCTGGACGATCTGGCAGCAGGTCGAGCAGTACATGCGCCAGGTGTACCAGGACAACGGCTATCAGGAAGTCAAGGCGCCGCAGATCCTGGACCTGTCCCTGTGGAAGAAGACCGGCCACTGGGACAACTACCAGGAAAACATGTTCACGACGGAATCCGAGAACCGCGTGTACGGCCTCAAGCCCATGAACTGTCCGGGCCACGTGCAGATCTTCAACGCCGGCCTGCATTCCTACCGCGAACTGCCGCTGCGCTACGGCGAATTCGGCCAGTGCCACCGCAACGAGCCCTCCGGCTCGCTGCACGGCATGATGCGCGTGCGCGGCTTCACCCAGGACGACGGGCACATCTTCTGTACCGAGGACCAGCTCCAGGAAGAATGCGCCGCCTTCACGCGCCTGCTGCAGAAGGTCTACGCCGATTTCGGCTTCACCGAGATCCTCTACAAGGTCGCCACCCGCCCCGAAAAGCGCATCGGCGCCGACGAGGTCTGGGACAAGGCCGAGCAGGCCCTGAAGGACAGCCTGGACCTCTCCCATTGCGACTACGAGGTCTCCGAGGGCGAGGGCGCCTTCTACGGCCCCAAGATCGAATACACCCTGAAGGACGCCATCGGCCGCCACTGGCAGTGCGGCACCATCCAGGTGGACTTCTCCATGCCCGCGCGCCTGGGGGCCGAATACGTCGACGCCCAGGACCAGCGCCGCACGCCCGTGATGCTGCACCGGGCCATCCTGGGGTCCCTGGAACGCTTCATCGGCATGCTGATCGAAAACCACGCCGGCGCGCTGCCCGCCTGGCTGGCGCCGCACCATGCCGTGGTCTGCTGCATCTCCGACGCCTCCGCCGCCTACGCCGAACAGCTCGCCCGCGACCTGAAGGCGCAGGGCCTGCGCGTGTTCGCCGACGTGCGGGGCGAAAAGATCACCCGTAAAATCCGCGAACATAGCCTGCAGAAAATTCCGTATATTCTGGTCGTCGGTGACAAGGAGCGCGAGTCCGGCGCCGTGTCCGTGCGCGGGCGCGGCAATCTGGACCTGGGCACGATGCCGGTGGCGGATTTCACCGCCCGGCTCAAGCACGAAATCTCGACCCGACAGCAGGGGACCGAACCGGCGCAGGCCTGATTCGACCCCTTTTTCATCAACTCACAGGAGTTCTCGACATCGCAACCGAAAAGAAACACCGCGTCAACGGTGAGATCCGCATTCATGAAGTCCGCCTGATCGGCGTGGATGGCGAACAGCTGGGCATCGTCCGCACATCCGAGGCCTTGTCCATGGCCGAACAGAACGACGTCGACCTGGTCGAAATCGCCCCCACGGCCAGTCCGCCGGTCTGCCGCCTGATGGACTACGGCAAGTTCAAGTACCAGGAACAGAAGCGCCAGCAGGAAGCCCGCGCCCGCCAGAAGATCATCCAGGTCAAGGAAGTCAAGTTCCGCCCGGGGACCGACGAAGGCGACTACCAGGTGAAACTGCGCAATCTGCGCCGCTTCATCGAGGATGGCGACAAGGCCAAGGTCACGCTGCGCTTCCGCGGCCGCGAGATGGCCCACCAGGAACTCGGCATGCGCGTCCTCGAACGGGTGCGCGACGACCTGGGCGAACTGGTCCTGGTCGAGGCCATGCCCAAGCTCGAAGGCCGCCAGATGGTGATGGTGCTGGCACCGCGCAAGAAAGCGAGTTAGCCAGGCATCACAGAGGCATTCATGCATTTTCTGTTCGTCATCGATCCGCTGCCCGCCCTGAAGGCCTGGAAGGATTCCTCCGTCGCCATCATGCGCGGCCTGGCGGCGCAGGGGCACGACTTCAGCTTCGCCACGATGGGCGATCTCTACGTCCTGGAAGGCCGCGTGCGGGTGTCGGCCACGGCGATGCGCCTGCGCGCCGATGCCGACTGGCACGGCCACGACTGGTGGACGCAGGATGCCGCGCCGCGCGACTGCACGCTTGCCGACTTCGATGCGGTGCTGATGCGCAAGGACCCGCCCTTCGACATGGAATACGTCTACGCGACGCACCTGTTCGACCATGCGGCGGCGCAGGGCGCGCGCGTGTTCAACGCCGGGGCGGCGATCCGCAACCATCCGGAAAAGCTCGCCATCACCGAATTCGCGCAGTACACGGCGCCCACGCTGGTCAGCCGCGACATGGCGCGGCTGCGCGCCTTCCACGCGCAGCACGGCGACGTCATCGTCAAGCCCCTGGACGGCATGGGCGGCAGCGGCATCTTCCGCCTGCGGCCGGGCGAGCCGAACCTGGGCTCCATCCTGGAAACCCTGACGGAACTGGGCACGCGGACCATCATGGCGCAGCGCTACATCCCCGAGATCCTCGACGGCGACAAGCGCATCCTGATCATCGGCGGCGAGCCGGTGCCGTTCGCCCTGGCGCGCGTCCCGCTCGTGGGCGAGACCCGCGGCAACCTGGCCGCCGGCGGCAGCGGCCGGGCGCAGCCGCTGTCGGACCGCGACCTCGAACTGGCCCAGGCCGTGGGCCGCAAGCTGGCGGAGCGCGGCCTGCTGCTGATCGGACTGGACGTGATCGGCGACTACATCACGGAAATCAACGTCACCAGCCCCACCTGCTTCGTGGAAATCACCGAGCAGACCGGCTACGACGTGGCCGGGCGCTTCGTGCAGGCCCTGGTCCGGGCCGTGGGCGCGGCATGACCCCGCGCGCACCGGGCCGCCCCTCGCGCGCATGCCGGAGTACGCGGCGCGCAGCCGCCGCGGCGGAGGCCCCATGAACACCCGCATCGCCCTGGTCATGCACGAGCCCCTGGGCGCGGCCTTCGAGGCCTGCGCCCGCCACGTGCTGGGCCGCGTGCCCGACCTGACGGTCTTCGACATCGCGCCCGACGCCGATCCGCCCGCCCAGACCGCCCGCATCCTGGACTGGATGCGGGCGCGCGGGCCGGCCGAGCCCGTGCTGATCCTCTGCGACCTGTACGGCGCGACGCCGTTCAACATCGCCGCCCAGGCCCTGCGCCGCGCGCTGGAGGAAGGCTACGTGGCGCACCTGCTGACCGGCACCAACGCCTGCATGGTGCTGAAAGCCTTGACAGACCAGCAGGAAAACCCCGAATCTCTCGGTGAACGCGTGCGACAGGGGGCGCTGCGCGGTATCGTGAATGCGGAACCCCCATGTGATTGCTAGAGCCCAGGAGCCCGTGCCCATGCCTTCCATCGATCTGGTGATTTCCAACAAGCTGGGGCTGCATGCGCGCGCGGCCGCCAAGCTGACCCAGCTGGCCGGGCGCTATCGCAGCGACATCTTCATCTCGCGGGGGGCTCAGCGCGTCAACGCCAAGAGCATCATGGGCGTGATGATGCTGGCCGCGGGCCTGGGCGTCACCGTCCGGATCGATGCCCAGGGCGAGGACGAGGCCCAGGCCCTGGCCGATATCCGCGCCCTGTTCGAGGGCCGCTTCGGAGAAGCGGAATAGACCAGGCCGATCCTCGCATGAGCCCGCCGGAATCCGTGCCGTCCGCGATGTGTTCCACCCTGTGCCTGTACGGCCAGGGCGTGGTGCGCGGCTATGCCATCGGCCGGGCCGTGGTCATGAGCGCGGCCTCGCTCGAAGTCGCCCACTACCGCATCGCCGAGAAGGACATCGAATCCGAGCAGCGGCGCTTCACCCTGGCGGTGGACGAGACCGTGCGCGAACTGGGGCAGATGGCCGAAGACCTGCCGGCCGACGCGCCGCGCGAACTGGGCGTGCTGCTGTCGGTGCATGCCATGCTGCTGCAGGATCCCATGCTGGTGCAGTCGGTCTGCCAGCTGATCGCGGAACGCCAGTACAACGCCGAATGGGCGCTGACGGCCCAGGGCCAGCTCCTGGTGGAGCAGTTCTCCCTGATGGACGACGCCTACCTGCGCGAGCGCGGGGCGGACGTGCGCCAGGTGATCGAGCGCGTCCTGCGGGTGCTGTCGGGGTCCGTGCACTGGCTGCCGAACCTGGACGCCGTGGACGTGGACGGCAGCCTCATCGTGGTGGCGCGCGACATCTCCCCGGCCGACATGATGCGCCTGCGCGGCGGGCGCTTCGGCGCCTTCCTGACCGACCTGGGCGGGGCCACCTCGCACACGGCCATCGTGGCGCGCAGCATGAACGTGCCGGCGGTGGTCGGCATGGGGCTGGTGCGCACGCTGGTGCGCGACGGCGACCGGCTGATCGTCGACGGCCTGAACGGGCTGGTCCTGGTCAATCCCTCGGACGCCGTGCTGCGGGAATACCAGGAACGGCAGGCCGCCTTCCTGCGCGAGCGCGACGAGCTCAAGGCGCTGCGCTTCGCGCCGGCCGTCACGCTCGACGGCATCCAGATCCGCATGGAAGCCAACATCGAACTGCCCGAGGAAGCCGCCGACGCCCTGGCGGCCGGCGCCGAGGGCATCGGGCTGTTCCGCAGCGAATTCCTGTTCATGGGGCGCTCCAGCCTGCCGAGCGAGGAAGAGCAGTACGAGGCCTACGCCTCGGTGGTGCGCACCATGGCGGGCCGGCCGGTCACCATCCGCACGCTGGACATCGGCGCCGACAAGACGCTCGACGGCGAGGTGACCGTGGCCACCAATCCGGCGCTGGGCCTGCGCGCGATCCGCTACTGCCTGGCCAATCCCGAGATGTTCAACACGCAGCTGCGCGCGCTGCTGCGGGCCGCCGCGCACGGGCCGATCCGGGTGCTGTTTCCCATGGTGTCGCACATGCACGAGATCCACGCCGCGCGCCGCGCCCTGGCGCGGGCCGCCGAGGAACTGCGCGCCGCCGGCCTGCCCCACGACGCCGCCGTGCAGGTGGGCGCCATGGTCGAGATTCCGGCCATCGCCATCGCCATCGAGCCCTTCGCCGAGGCGCTGGACTTCCTCTCCATCGGCACCAACGACCTGATCCAGTACGTGCTGGCGATCGACCGGGGGGACACCGACGTCGCCTCCCTGTACGATCCCATGCATCCAGCGGTGCTGCGCCTGATCGCGCACACCATCAACGTCGGCGAGCGGCTGGGCAAGCCTGTGTCGATCTGCGGCGAGATGGCGGGCGACGTGCGCGTCACCCGCATGCTGCTGGGGCTGGGCCTGACCGGCTTCTCCATGCATCCGCAGCAGCTGCTCGACGTCAAGAAGGAAATCCGCCGGGCCCATTCCAACGCCCTGCGGGTCAAGGTCGCGTCGGCCCTGAACCGGGCCGAGCGTATCGACCTGTCCACCCTGGACGCCTGAAGCCGCCGGTTTCCAGGCCATGCCCGGGTTCCTGGCCCTCCGGTTCGTTGGTAGAATCGTCCGGTGGCCATCACCTGGTTCCCGACCCCGATATATCCAGGCTCCTCTTGCGACTCGATCCTCTTCCCCGCACCGTGCGGCAGAAGGCCTCGCTGGCCTTCATCCTGGTGGTGTTGCTGGCCATCGGCAATGTCTCCATCGTCCAGTTCCTGCTGCGGGAGAGCGATGGCATGGCCGCCACGCTGAACGTCGCGGGCAAGATGCGCATGCTCAGCCAGCGCATCGGCCTGGAAGCGCTGGCCGGGCACCAGCCGCCGGGCGCGCCGGCCCCGGCGGACGACCTGCCGGCCGCGTTCGAGGCGGCGCACGACGCGCTGCGCCACGGCGGCCACGCGTTCGATCTGGACGTACCCCCCGTGCCGGCGGCGCTCGCGCCGCAGCTGCTGGCCGTGCGCGAGGCCTGGACGCGCTACCGGGACGCCGTCGATGCCCTGGCCGAGGCCCGGGCTGAGGCCGGAAATGGAACCGGGGCTGGGACCCGGGCGGAAAACGGAGCCGAGGCTGTGAATGGGGCCGTGGCCGGAGCGGGGACCGCGACCGGAGCCGCCGTGGCGGACCTGATGCGGGCCGGCTCGGCGCTGCTGGCGCGCACCGAGGCGCTCATGGACGGACTGGTCGCCCAGGTCCGGGTGGTGCAGCAGCGGGCGCTGTACGGCGCCTATGCGCTGTTCGCACTGGATCTCCTGCTGCTGGGGCTGGCCGGCTGGGTGGTGTCCCGCCAGATC
The DNA here is from genome assembly GCF_014203015.1 of Castellaniella defragrans. Taxonomy (GTDB): domain Bacteria; phylum Pseudomonadota; class Gammaproteobacteria; order Burkholderiales; family Burkholderiaceae_B; genus Castellaniella; species Castellaniella defragrans. The sequence goes on along the minus strand of NZ_JACHIB010000008.1, from coordinate 93,741 downwards.
CTGCGGCCCATCCATGCCCTGGTGCGCCAGTGCCGGGCCCTGGCCGTGGGCGACTACGCCGCCCGTTCGGCGCTGCCGCCGGGCGACGAGCTGGGCGAGCTGGGCCGCGCGCTCAACGATTCCGCGGCGCACATCGGGCAGCTCCTGCGGGACATCGAAAAAGAGCATGCGGCGCTGGCCGAGGCCCAGGCCATGTTCCGCGGCCTGTCGGACAACACGCTGGCCGGCATCTACATGATGGACGCCGACCTGCGCTTCATCTACGCCAATGCGCGGATGGCGGACATCCTGGGCTATCCGCAGGCCGAGCTGGCCGACGGCTTCCCCCTCGACCGGGTGTTCATCGGCCCGTCCTACGAGGCCACCCTGCGCCGGGTGCGCGACCGGTTCGCGGGAAGCGAGGCCCGGACGCGGCTCGAATGCACGGCGCGGCGCCGCGACGGCTCCATGGTTGAACTGGAAACCTTCGGCTCGCTGATGTCCCTGCACGGCCGGCCGGCCCTGATCGGCATCATGTTCGACATCACCGAGCGCAAGCGCGCCGAGGCGTCGGCGCGGCGGGCCGCCCTGGTCTACGCCCACACCAGCGAGGCCATGGTGGTCACCGACGCCGACGGCGCCATCCAGGACGTCAATCCGGCCTTCACGGCGGTCACCGGCTACACCCTGCAGGACGTGGTCGGGCGCACCATGAACGTGCTCAGTTCGGGGCGCCACGGCGACGAATTCTACCGGGCGATGTGGGCCCGGCTGCACGAGACCGGCCGCTGGAGCGGCGACATCCACAACCGGCGCAAGTCGGGGGAGGAATACGTCGAACGCCTGTCGATCAATACGTCCTACAACGAGGACGGCAGCGTCAACTGCCGCATCGGCCTGTTTTCCGACGTCACCGAAAAACGCCGCCGGGAGGCGTCGATCTGGCACCAGGCGCACTACGATCTCCTCACCCAGCTGCCCAACCGCCAGATGTTCCAGGAAAACCTGCGCCGCAGCATCGAGCATTCCCGCGAGAGCGGCGTGCCCTTCGCCCTGGTGTTCCTCGACCTGGACTTCTTCAAGGACGTCAACGACAGCATGGGCCACGAAGCGGGCGACCAGCTGCTGCGCCTGGTGGCGCGGCGGCTGAACGAATGCGTGCGCAGTTCGGACCTCGTGGCGCGCCTGGGCGGCGACGAATTCACGCTCATCATCCGCGACATCCACGATCCGGACGACATCTTCGCGCTGGCCGACAAGATCCTCGGCGCGCTGTCCCAGCCGTTCACCCTGGGCGACCACGTGGTGCAGATCTCCGCCAGCATGGGGGCGGCCTTCCATCCGCGCGACGGCGACGGCGACGCGGAACTGCTGCGGGCCGCCGATCTGGCGATGTACGCCGCCAAGGAAGAGGGCCGCAACCATTTCCGCGTCTACGCGCCCGAGATGCGCGCGCCCGCCCTCGCGCGCGACGGCCTTCAGTCGGGAGGCCTTCAGTCGGGATAGGCCGTTTCGCCGTGCTCCGCGGCGTCCAGGCCCTGGCGTTCCTCGTCGGGCGCGGCCCGCAGCCCCATCAGGCGGTCCACCAGCAGGGCGCAGACCGCGGCGCTGGCGCCCGCCCATGCCAGGCTGACCAGCACGGCTTCGATCTGCAGCCAGGTCTGGCGCAGCAGCGCCCCCAGGCCCGCCGGGCCGGGGCCGCCGAGATCGGCGCAATAGAAGACGCCCGTCAGGACCGCCCCGACGATCCCGCCCACGGCGTGGATGCCGAAGACGTCGAAGGCATCGTCCACGCCCAGGCGCCGCTTCAGGCCGCTCACGCCCCAGAGCGCGGCCCAGGAGGCGAGCGCGCCGATGACCAGGGCCGCGCCCGGCGCGACCAGGCCGGCCGCCGGCGTGATGCCCACCAGCCCGGCAATGGCGCCGGAGGCCGCGCCCAGCAGCGAGGCATGGCCCTTCAGGACGCGTTCCGCCAGCGCCCAGGCCAGCACCCCGCAGGCGGCGGCCAGCAAGGTGTTGGCCGCCGCCAGGACGGCCTGCCCGTTGGCGGCCAGCGCCGATCCGCCGTTGAAGCCGAACCAGCCGACCCACAGCAGCGCGGCGCCGGTCAGGTTCAGCGGCAGGCTGTGGGGCAGCATCGCCTCGCGCCCGTATCCCAGGCGGGGGCCCACCCAGCGCGCGCCCACCAGGCCGGCCACGCCCGCGCTGATGTGGACCACGGTGCCGCCGGCGAAGTCCAGCGCGCCGCGCAGGTGCAGCCAGCCGTCGCCGGCCCAGACCATGTGCGCGATCGGCAGGTAGCCCAGCGTGAACCACAGGCCGGCGAAGGCCAGCGCCGCGCCGAAGCGGGTGCGTTCGGCCATGCTGCCGGTGATCAGGCCGCAGGTGATCGCGGCGAAGGTCGCCTGGAACAGGGCGAACAGCAGCTCCGGGATCGTGCCGAGCAGGGGCAGGGGGGCGGCGGCGTCCCCGGGCCGGTAGAGGCCGGCCAGTCCCAGGCGCGTCCATCCGCCCAGGCCGCCGAAGCCCTCGGTGAACACCAGGGAATAGCCGTAGGCGAACCACAGCACCGTGATGAGCGCGCAGACGGCCAGCACCTGCGTCATGACGGACAGGGCGTGGCGCTTGCGCGCCAGTCCGCCGTAGAACAGCGCCAAGCCCGGCACGCACATCAGCCAGACCAGCAGGGTCGAGATCAGGGTCCAGACCAGATCGCTCTTGTCCATGAGGAAAGCTCCTGTTTTCGTGGGGTCAGAGGGCGGCTTCGCCGGTTTCGCCGGTGCGGATGCGCACCACCTGCTCCAGCGGCGTGACGAAGAGCTTGCCGTCGCCGATCTTGCCGGTGCGGGCCGCCTGGCACAGGCATTCCACCGTCATCTCGACCAGGGCGTCGGGAACCGCGACCTGGATCTGCAGCTTGGGCAGGAAATCGACCTGGTATTCCGCGCCCCGGTAGAGCTCGGTGTGCCCCTTCTGGCGGCCGAATCCCTTGGCCTCCGTGACCGTCATGCCCTGGATGCCGGCGGCCTCCAGCGCGGCATGGACTTCCTCCAGCTTGAAGGGCTTGATGAGTGCCGTGACGAGTTTCATGAATGCTCCTTTGCGGTGTGCTTGCACGGAGGATTCAAGCAAAAGGCGTGCCAGTTTTCACGTGGTAGCGGGTTCACGACGCCTGGCGGGGGACGGGGGACGGGAGGGCACCGAAGCCGGCCGCGAGGGGGCGGAGTCGCGGCGGGCGTGGCAGGGGCGGAGTGGCAGGGGGATGGCGGGTGCGGAGTGGCAGGTGCGGAGTGGCAGGGGGATGGCAGGGGGATGGCAGGGGGCGGGACGGCGCCGGGCCCGGCCGCTGCGGCGCACCAGAGAGGTGCGGGCCCGCCCCGCAACGGTGCGCGGGGCGCCCGCGCGGTGATTCCGTCTGCGAAAGGCCCTGGTTTTGTGTCCAGTTGTGGAGTGCGCGGCGGGCGGGGCGGCGCCGGTTCCGGCCGCTTTCCCCTTGTGGGGAAAAGGGTTTGGCCGTCCGGCGCCGCCGCCGGGCCGGACATCAGTCATTACATGTCAGGGTTTACCCGCGCCCGCAGGCCGCTAGAATTGTAACCAAGCCGGTTGTAACAGACCGGTCCTCGAAAATGATCCGCCTCTTCACGCAGCGGAATTCTACATATAGGGAAGATCATGAACATGACGCGAAAAACGCTGACTCTGGCCGCCCTGGCGGCATCGCTGAGCCTGCTGGCCGCTTGCTCCAAGAGCGATGACGCTTCGGCCCCGCCTCCGGCGGCCCCCGCGCCTTCGACGGCGCCGACTCCGGCTCCCGTGCCTCCCGTCACCCCCGCTCCGCAGGAGCAGCAGAACAGCGCCCCGGCCGACCAGCAGTCCATGCAGGACAAGATCAAGGAATCGACCGACGCCGCCAAGGAAAAGGTGGCCCAGGTGAGCCAGGCCGTCTCCGACAAGGCCAGCGAACTGGCCCATCAGGCGGGCGAAGCCGCCAACGACGCCCGCGAATCCGTGAAGGAAGGCGCGGCCAAGGCCGACGCCTCCATCCAGAACGCCGTCGGCAACTCGAACGGCGGTTCCAAGTAAACGACCCGTCCGCGCGGGACGACGCGGTCAAGCAGGACTGCGCATCAGGGCGGGACGGCACGCCCACGCGGAACCCCCCGCCCGGGGCGGCCGGCGCGTCCCGAGGGGCGCGCCGTGCGCGCCTTCATGTCGCCGCGCGGCTCAAGGCCTCGGGCCTTCTTTCGGGCCTTCCTTCGGCCCCTCCACCAGGGCCTTCAGCCGCTCGGCGGTCAGCGTGCCGCTCGCCGAGCGCCGCGTGCCGTCGGCGTGCAGCACCACCGTGTGGGGCATCTCCCCGCCCCAGCGCGGATCGATCAGGTAGTTGAGGCGCTGCACGGACGCGCCGGCATAGGCGCGCGCGGGCACGCCGGTGGCCTGCGCCGAGCGCAGGCGCTGGAGGACGGCCGCGGCGGAGGCGTTGCGGTCGGTATTGACCGTCACGGCCTGGACCCCGGCGTCGGCCGCGCTCAGTTCGGCCACGGCCCGCAGATTGGTTTCGCAATAGGCGCAGTACAGCGCCCACAGTTCGATGATGCGCACGCCGCGCGCCGGCGGTTCGAGCAGGGCCGGCACGTCCTCGGCCGTGAGGGGTTCCAGGGTTTCCGGGGGCGCCGCGGCGGCGGCCGCGGGGATCAGCATCGACAGGATCAGAAGCCGCATTTGAAGCCGCATGTTCATGGTTGTCCAGTTCCTTCGGTTCCGGTGAGAGGGACGAGGCGCAGGCCGTCGGCCGTGCCCCAGGCGGCGTAGGCGCGGCCGCCGCGATCGAGCAGCACCTGCGGCGAGCCGGCGTCCGCGTCGGTGCGGGCGAGTTCCCGGGCGGCACTGAAATGCGCGCCCGCGTCGGCCGAAACCCGCGCCATCAGCTTCAGGCCGTCGGCATCGGCCTGGTTCCAGACGATCCAGACGCGCCCGTCCGCCGCCGCCACGTCGGCGTGCGCCGCGCCTTCCCGGGCGACGGCCAGCAGGCGGCCGGGCGGCTGCCCCGGCCGCAGCTGTCCGTACCAGATGACCGGCTCGCCGTCCTTGGCGGAAAACCAGACCGCGTGGCGGGTGCCGTCGGCGGCGAGGGCCAGGCCGGGGCCCTGGTGGGGGCAGGCGTCCACCCGCCAGCCGGTGTAGGTGGCGCGGGCGGCTTCGCGCGCGACGGTCCCGTCGCGCACCTCCGCGTAGGCGTGGTCCCGCAGCCCGTCCGCATCGGTGAAGCGCCAGAGCAGTCCGATGCCGCCTGCCGGGGCGGGCGCGGCGGCGATGCGGCAGCAATCGCAGCTGTGGTCGGCCAGCCGCCGTTCCGGTCCGAAGCGGGCGCCGTCATCGTCCGACCAGGCGTAGTAGACGGCCGTGCCCGCGTAGGGCTCCCCCCGCGCCTTGGCCGCCTGGAAGTCGCGCCGGTCGATCCAGGCGATCAGCACGCGTCCTTCGGCATCGACCGACATCGCCGCGAGGCGGTGGGTGATTTCGGCGTCGTCCCGGTGCACCCGGACGGGCGTCGAGAAGTGCCGGCCTCCGTCCACCGAGCGGGAAAACAGGATGTGCCCCGTGTACGGCCGGGGCAGCGCGCGGGTCCAGGCGACGTAGATTTCGCCCCGCGGACCCGTGGCGATCATGGGCCTGTCCTCGCCCATGGTCAGCACCGATCCGGCCGGCACGTCGATCAGGACGGGGGCGCTGAACGTGCGGCCCAGGTCGTCGGAATGGCGCACCGACAGGCGGCCGTCGTCGGCGGACGCCATCCAGAGCCGTCCGTCCGGCCCGAACGCGGCGCTGGTGGCCATGACCGGCGCCCCGTTCGCGCCATGATGGGAATGGGAAGCCGCCGCCGGGACGGCCGTCCGGGCGGAAAGGCTCCAGGGGGCCGCCGCGAGCACGGCGGACAGCAGCAGGGACAGCCAGGTGTTCATTTTTCGCATCTCCCGATGAAATGGGACCGCTTCACATCCGGAAGGCCGCCTGCACGTAGAGCGTGCGGCCGGGATAGGGGTGGTAGACGAAATACCGTTCGTCGAACAGGTTGTCCACGCCCACGCTCAATTCGCTGCGCCGGTCGGGCCGGTAGGTGAATTTCAGGTCGGCGACGGTGTAGGTGCTGGTGCCGCCGTAGACGTTGGGGTTGGTGTCGGCGTTGTTCAGCGTGTTGTATTGCCGCCCGGAATACCGCACGCCCGCGCTCGCCGAGGCCCGTTCGCCGAACCGGTACGTGGCCAGCAGCTTGGCGCGCCACAGCGGGATCCGGTAGAAGTACTTGCCGACGGATTCCGGGTTGGACGCGTTGGCGAGGATCTTCGACTGGGTGTAGGCCACGCTGGCGGTGAGGTCCAGGCCCTCCATCCCCACGTCGCGCCCCTGGTAGCCCAGTTCGGCGCCGCGCGAGCGCACCTTGTCGATGTTCTGGAAATTGGTGACGTTCGGGATGACCGTGGTGTCCGTCTGGCGGAAGATGGCGTCGCGCACGTCGTCCTGGAACAGGGAAAAGCGGAACACGCCGTTCCAGTGCCACCACTCGGCCGACAGTTCCTTGCCCAGGTCGTCTTCCGGCTGCAGGCCGGGGTTGTTGTTGACGATGGACGAGCCGCTGATCTGGCCCTGGAACAACTCGCCGACGGTCGGGAAGCGGTAGGCCCGGCCGATCGAGGCGCGCAGCGTCAGGTCGTCGGACACGTCGAAGGACAGCGACGCCTTGGGCGAGGCGTGGCGCTGCGCGGCCGCGGGATACGCCAGCCGCGCGGCCGCGGAGGCCTGGCCGCCGGCATAGGCCCGCCAATCCTCGTAGCGCAGGCCGTAGACGAGCTTCCAGCGCGGCAGGAATTGCCAGCCGTCCTGGACGTACAGCGCCTGCGTGCTGGTCTTGCCCTCGAACGCGTTCTTCAGCGCGCCGGAGTCGCCGCCGCGCCAGTTCGCCGTGTCGAAGGTGCCGCTGTTCGTGAAGTAGTGGTCGAAGTGGTAGCCCAGCGCCAGCCGGTGGGCCCGCAGGCCGGACTGCGCCTGCGGCGTGTAGCTGGCCTTCAGGTCGAACGTCTTCCAGCCCGTGCCGTCGCCGTAGGTGATGGTGCCGGGACCGTCGCTGGAGCCGCCGGCATTGGCCTGCCGCCCCACGCTGTGCGTCACCTCGAAGGCCGAGGCGTTCACCTCCGCGTTCCAGCCGCCCGCGCGCGTGGTCTTGAGCGACAGGCCGTAGAGCCAGTTGTCGCTTTCGCCCTGGCTTGCCGCCAGCGCCGCCGCGGGGATGTCGTACTCGCGTCCGTCGATGGCCACCTTGCCGGAGTAGACGGGATTGCCGTTCTCGTCCTCCAGGAATGTCGAGGTGTCGCTGGTGGAGCGCTCGCGCCAGTACGCCACGGACGCACCCGCCTGCAGTTCCGATGCCAGCTCGTATTGCAGCCTGAGCTTGAACTGGTCCTGGGTCGTGTGCTTGATGCCTTCGCCGCTCACCCCCAGGACCGCCGTGCGCTGCTCCGTCTGGTTGTCGTAGAAATACGCGCCCGACACCGGCGTGGCGGCCGCCGTCGCGGCCTTGTTCGATTGCGCCAGGGTGGCGAACTGCATCGGCTGGCTGGTGCTCTTCAGGCGGTTGACGCCCAGCAGGTACGACAGGCGCCCGATCCTGTCGCCGATCGTGGCGGAGGCCTCGTGGCCCTCGAAGTCCCGATCGACGCCGAACAGGTCGAAGTGCTGCGTGAATGCCTTCACGTTGGCGCGCGCCTCGAACCGGGCGGGCATGCGGGTGGTGATCAGCACCGTCGAGCCCATGGCGTTGCCCGGGTACAGCGCGGAGAAGGGGCCGTACGCGACGTCCACGCGTTCGATGTCGTCGGGGAACACCATCGACCAGCGCGGCGGGAAGGAGTAGCTGTTGCCCAGCAGGTTGCTCAGCAGCAGCCCGTCGGCGTAGACCAGGCCGCGGGCGCTTTGCGTGTTGCTGGTGCCGCGCACTGCGATGATCGAGTTCTGGTCGCCGATGAAGCGCTTGCGCACGTCCAGGTTGGGCAGGTATTTCAGGGTGTCTTCGCTGTTGACGACGTTCCAGTTGCCGAACTGCTCACGCGTGACGGATTCGACCGAGGCGGGCATGTCGGCATCGGTGGCGGGGCGTTCGGCCGTGCCGGTGACCGTGATGGCGGGCAGGGCGGCGGCGGACGATTCTTCGGCCCATGCCGGGCCGCGGGGGAGGGCGAGGGCGGCGAGGGCGGCGAGGACGGCGAAAGCGAGCGGGGCGGAGCCGCACAGGGCTCCGGCGCGCGGCCGCAGGCCGTGCGCGATCTTCCTGGTGGAAGCGGGGTGCATGGTGTTCTTCCTGACGAGAAGGGGGTGGCCGTGCCGGCGCCTTTGGCGAGGCGCGCGGCGCGGGCACGAAAACCGGCGCGGCGGCCGGAAGGGGTCAGGAAGACGGCGGCGGGTCGCGCGGCCGGCCCGCGGGGAACGTGCCGAGCGGCACGTGGCGGATCCAGCGGGGCGCCGCCAGCAGGACGAGCGCCAGCAGCAGCACGGCCGGGGCGGCCGGTGCCTGGGCGGGCAGGAGGGAGCTTCCGGCGAGCAGGCCGCAATAGCCGCACGCGTCCAGCGCGTCGGCCGGGCCGTCGTGGTGGCTTCCGACCTGGATGCGGTAGTCCGCCGCGGGCGAGCCCTCCAGGTCGGCGGGCGAGCACACGGCCACGGCCACGTCCCGTGGCGCGGCTTGCAGCAGCCAGCTGATCGTCGGTGCGGCGGCGAGCAGGCAGATCGCCACCAGGCCGAGCCAGGCGGCCAGACGGGCGGGGCGTTTGCGGGGTCCGGAAACCATGGCTGCGGGGGCCTGAAAGATCCTGGAGTGGGGAAAGTGCCTGCGGGAACCTGTTGCGGAAAACCGGTGCCGAAAACCTGTACCAGGGAAACCCGATGCTGAAAAACCGGTACGGAAATCCGATGCGAAAAATACGATGCGAAAAATACGAGCGAGAAGCATTCTAAGCCATGGCGTGGGGCCGGGACAAATCCAGGGCGGGAATCCAGGGCGGGAATCAGGGCAGGAATCCAGGGCGGGAGGGGCGGGACAAATCCGTCCCGCGCGCCGCCCGCGGCCCCGCGTCCGCCTCTATAGTGGGGGCGGGGATGATGCGGGAGGAGTTCCGATGTCGCTTGCCGTTCTGTCCAGCCGGGCCCTGTTCGGGCCGCGCGTCTGGCCCGTGCAGGTCGAGGTCCACGTGGGCGGCGGCCTGCCGTCGTTTTCCATCGTCGGCCTGCCGGGCGCGGGCGTGCGCGAAAGCCGCGAGCGGGTGCGCTCGGCGCTGCTGAGCAGCGGTTTCGAGTTCCCGGCAGGCCGCATCACGGCCAATCTGGCGCCCGCCGACCTGCCCAAGGATTCCGGCCGCTTCGACCTGCCGATCGCGCTGGGCGTGCTGCTGGCCTCGGGGCAGATCGCCGACGCCCGGGGGCAGGCGCCGGACGTGCGGCATTACGTGCTGGCCGGCGAGCTTTCGCTGACCGGCAGCATCGTGCCGGCGGACGCCGTGCTGGCGATCGCGCTGTCGGTCGCGCGCGACGATCCCCGCGCTGTGCTCATCATGGCGCCGGAGGCCGCCGGGGTGGCCGCCCGCGTGCCGGGCCTGCGGGTGCTGGCCGCCGCCGGCCTGGACGAGGTCGTGGCGCATTTCACCGGCCGCGCGGAGCTGCCCGCCGCCGCGCCCGCGCGCGGCGAGCCGGCCGACGAGGCCCCGCCGCCGTGCCTGTCCGACGTGCGGGGGCAGGCGGCGGCCCGGCGGGCCCTGGAGCTGGCGGCGGCCGGCGGGCACGGTCTGCTGCTCAGCGGCTGTCCCGGCGTGGGCAAGAGCATGCTGGCGCGGCGCCTGCCCGGCCTGCTGCCGCCCCTGACGCCCGAGCAGGCCCTGGAAGTCGCCGCCGTGCACGGGCTGGCCCGCTCGCGGCCCTTGCTGTCCCGGGTGCCGCCGTTTCGCGCGCCGCACCACGGCGCTTCCATGCCGGCGCTGGTGGGCGGCGGCGCCCGTCCCCGGCCCGGGGAAATCAGCCTGGCCCATCACGGCGTGCTGTTCCTGGACGAATTGCCGGAATTCGGCCGCCAGGCCCTGGAAGCCCTGCGCGAACCCCTGGAAACCGGCTGCGTCACGGTCGCCCGGGCCGCCGGCAGCTGCACCTTTCCCGCCCGCTTCCAGCTCGTGGCCGCGATGAATCCCTGTCCGTGCGGCTGGCACGGGCATCCCCATCCGCAGCGGGAATGCCGCTGCTCGCGGGAGGCCATCGCGCGCTACCGGGGGCGGATCTCCGGACCGCTGCTCGACCGGATCGATCTGCACGTCGGCCTGGGGGTGGAGTCCGCGTGGCTGGATGCGCCGCCGGGAGAGCCTTCGGCGCCGGTGCGGGAGCGGGCGCTGGCCGCCCGGCACCGGCAGCTGGCGCGCCAGGGCTGCCTGAACGCCGAGCTGGACGGCGCGGCCCTGGAGCGCCACGCCGGCCCGGACGCCGAGGGCCGCGCGCTGCTGATGCGTGCGGCGGCGGCCTGGGGCTGGTCGGCGCGCGCCGCGCGCCGGGCCCAGCGCGTGGCCCGGACCCTGGCCGACCTGGACGGCAGCGACCGGATCGAGGCCGGGCACATGGCCCAGGCGGTGCAGTACCGCCCCGACAGCGGCGCGTGAGCCGCGGCGTGGACAGCAATCTGCGGCAGGGCGGTAAAATGCCGGTTTTCCCTTCCCCATTCCAGGAGGCCGCGATGATCGCCCCCAATCAATGGTTCGACGACTTCCAGAAGAACATGTCCGAACTGCTCGCCAAGACCCCGGCCGCCGACATCGAGCGCAACATGAAGGCCTTCATGGCGCAGACCTTCGCCCGCATGGACCTGGTCACCCGGGAAGAATTCGACATCCAGGCCGACCTGCTGGCCCGTGCGCTGGAGCGCATCGAGGCCCTGGAGGCGCGCGTCCAGGCTCTGGAGCAGGACGAGGAATAGACAGATCCAGGCAAATCACCCTATAATCAAGGGCTTTTCCCAATTTCCTCTGGGTCTGCTTCATCCCAGGGGATTCGTCTTTTGGCCCGGCTGCTTCCGGTTCTTTCGTGAACGGGGGACGTCCTGGGCGGGGAAAGGCGGGAAGCAGGGTTCGTGCATGCAGGTTGCGCATGCCGGGTCCGAAACACATGCGAATGCCAGGTCTGACAAGCGCCCGGATCCCGGGCCACCTGGATTTGCCAAGCCAACAGAGTATCGTCATGCCCAAGATGAAGAGCAAAAAAGGCGCTTCCAAGCGCTTCAAGGTGCGCGGCAGTGGTTCCATCAAGCGCGGCCAGGCTTTCAAGCGTCACATCCTGACCAAGAAAACCACGAAAAACAAACGCCAGCTGCGCGGTTCGGCTGCCGTCCATGAAACGAACGTCGCCTCCGTGAAGGCGATGCTGCCTTTCGCCTGATCGGAGATTACACATGCCTCGCGTCAAACGCGGCGTCACCGCTCGTGCACGCCATAAAAAAGTCATCAAGGCCGCCAAGGGTTACCGCGGCCGCCGCGGCAACGTCTTCCGGATCGCCAAGCAGGCGGTCATGCGCGCCGGCCAGTACGCCTACCGCGACCGCCGCAACAAGAAGCGCACCTTCCGCGCCCTGTGGATCACCCGCATCAACGCGGGCTGCCGCGAACTGGGCGTGACCTACAGCGTCTTCATCGCCGGCCTGAAGAAGGCCTCGATCGAACTCGACCGCAAGGTCCTCGCCGACATGGCCGTGCACGACAAGGCGGGCTTCGCCGCCGTCGTGGCCCAGGCGAAATCCGCGCTGGCCGCCTGACCGACACAGTTTCGTTTTCGATTCTGTATCATCGCAAACGGAGCTCCATCGGGCTCCGTTTGCGTTTTGGAATGCACATGGACTCATCGCTCGACGAACTGATCGCCCAGGCCCGCGCCCGTTTCGCCCAGGCCGGGGACGCCGCCACGCTGGAAAACGAAAAAGCCGCCTTCCTCGGCAAGCAGGGCTCGCTGACCGCGCTGCTCAAGGGCCTCGCCGCCCTGCAGGGCGAGGAAAAGCGCACGCGCGGCGCGCAGATCAACCAGGCCAAGCAGCAGGTCGAATCCCTGCTGAACGCGCGGCGCGCCGAACTGGCCCAGGCCGTGCTGGACCAGCGCCTGGCGGCCGAGACCATCGACGTCACCCTGCCGGGCCGCGGGCGCGGCACGGGCGGCATCCATCCGGTGATCCGCACCTGGCAGCGCGTCGAGCAGATCTTCCGCTCCATCGGCTTCGACGTGGCCGACGGCCCCGAGATCGAGAACGACTGGACCAACTTCACCGCCCTGAACAACCCGGAAAACCATCCGGCGCGCTCCATGCAGGACACGTTCTACGTGGACATGAAGGACGCGGACGGGCTGCCGCTGGTGCTGCGCACGCACACCAGCCCCATGCAGGTGCGCTACGCGCGCATGCACAAGCCGCCCATCAAGGTCATCGCCCCGGGGCGCACCTACCGCGTCGACAGCGACGCCACCCATTCGCCCATGTTCCACCAGGTCGAGGGCCTGTGGATCGCCGAGGACATCTCCTTCGCCGACCTCAAGGGCGTCTACACGAATTTCCTGCGGGCCTTCTTCGAGACCGACGACCTGACGCTGCGCTTCCGGCCTTCGTTCTTCCCGTTCACCGAGCCCTCGGCCGAGATCGACATGATGTTCACCTCCGGTCCCAACCAGGGCCGCTGGCTGGAGATCTCCGGCTCCGGCCAGGTGCATCCCCAGGTCGTGCGCAATTTCGGGCTGGACCCGGAACGCTACATCGGCTTCGCCTTCGGCTCCGGGCTGGAGCGCCTGACCATGCTGCGCTACGGCGTGGACGACCTGCGCCAGTTCTTCGAGGGCGACCTGCGCTTCCTGCGCCAGTTCAACGACTAGGCCCGCCAGGCCTTCCGCGACACGGAATCCGAATCATGCAATTTCCCGAATCATGGCTGCGCGCCTGGGCCGATCCCGACATCGACGGCCAGGAACTCGCCCATCGGCTGACCATGGCCGGCCTCGAAGTCGAGGACGCCGACCCCTACGCTCCGCCGTTCTCCGGCGTGGTGGTGGCGCGCATCGAATCGGCCGAGCCGCATCCGAATGCCGACAAGCTGCGCGTCTGCCGGGTCGATGACGGCTCGGGCGAGCCGCTGCAGATCGTCTGCGGCGCGCCCAACGCGGCGGCCGGGCTGCTGGTGCCCCTGGCGCGGCTGGGCGCCGAACTGCCGGGCGGCCTGCGCATCGGCCCGGTCAAGATGCGGGGCATCGAATCGCGCGGCATGCTGTGCTCGGCCCGCGAACTGGGCCTGTCCCAGGACCACGCCGGCCTGCTCGAACTGCCCGCCGGTCTGGAGCCGGGCCAGGACCTGCGCCAGGCGCTGGACCTGGACGACACGATCTACACCCTGAAGCTGACTCCCAACCGGGCCGACTGCCTGTCCATCCTGGGGGTGGCGCGCGAAGTCGCGGCGCTCACCGGCTGCGCGCTGCGCGCGCCGGACGTTCCCCGGGTGCCGGTCACCATCGACGACCGCCTGCCCGTGACCGTGCAGGCGCCGGACCTGTGCGGCCGCTTCGCCGGGCGCATCGTGCGCGGCGTGAACGCCCGCGCCGCCACGCCCGCGTGGATCAGGTCGCGCCTGGAGCGCGCCGGCCAGCGGCCGGTGTCGGCGCTGGTGGACATCTCCAACTACATCATGCTGGAGCTGGGCCGTCCCACGCACGTCTTCGACCTGTCCAAGGTCCAGGGCGGCCTGACCGTGCGCTGGGCGCGTGAGGGCGAACGGCTGGAACTGCTCAACGACCAGACCGTCGATCTGACGCCCGACGTGGGCGTCATCGAAAGCGGCCGGGGCCTGGAAAGCCTGGCCGGCATCATGGGCGGGCAGGATTCGGCCGTGACGCTGGAGACCACCGACGTCTACCTGGAAGCCGCCTTCTGGTGGCCGGAGGCCATCATGGGCCGGCCGCGCCGCTACAAGCTCAATTCCGAGGCCGGCCACCGCTTCGAGCGCGGCGTGGACTTCTCCACCATTCCCGAGCACCTGGAGCTCATGACGGCCCTGGTCCTGGACGTCTGCGGCGGCCAGGCCGGTCCGCTGGACGACCAGGTCGTCAACCTGCCCGCGCGCGAGCCGGTGCGCATGCGCCTGGCGCGCTGCGCCCGCGTGCTGGGCATCCCGCTGGACGCCGAGGCCGTCGGCGCCGTCTTCACGCGCCTGGGCTTCGCCTACGAGCGCCAGGGCGACGATTTCGTCGTCACGCCGCCGGCGGCGCGCTTCGACCTGACGATCGAGGAAGACCTGATCGAGGAAGTCGCCCGCATCCACGGCTTCGACCGCATTCCCGACCGGCCCCCGGTGGCGCCGGCCGTCATGCGGGCGGTGCCCGAGACCCGCTGCGGCCCGCACGCGCTGCGCGCCGCCCTGGCCGCGCGGGACTACCAGGAAGTCATCAATTTCTCCTTCGTCGAGGAAGCCTGGGAACGCGACTACTGCGGCAACGCCGACCCCATCCGGCTGCTCAATCCCATCGCCAGCCAGCTCGCGGTGATGCGCTCCAGCCTCATCGGCGGCCTGCTGGCCAACATCGCCTACAACGCCAAGCATCGCCAGACGCGCGTGCGGGTGTTCGAGCTGGGCCGTGTGTTCGCCCGCGATGCCTCGGTGGCCGACGGCGGCCTGGCCGTCGCGGGCGTGGCCCAGCCGACCCGCCTGGCCGCCGCGGCCTGGGGGCCGGCCCTGGCGGAACAATGGGGCGAGCCGGCGCGGCCGGTGGACTTCTTCGACGTCAAGCGCGATCTCGAAGCCCTGCTGGGCGCGCGCGCGGCCGAACTGCGCTGCGAGGCCGCCGGCCATCCCGCGCTGCATCCGGGCCGCAGCGCCCGCCTGCTGCTGGGCGGCCGCGCGATCGGCTGGCTGGGCGAGGTCCATCCGCGCTGGGCCCAGGCGCTCGATCTGCCGCACGCCCCCGTGGTCTTCGAGATCGACGCCGAAGCCGTATCCGAACGTATCTTCCCCCATCCGCAGGAGCTGTCCCGCCAGCCCGTGGCGGTGCGGGATCTGGCGATCTGGGTGGATGCGGACGTGCCGTGGCAGTCGCTGCTTGATACACTGCGGCAGCGGATCGCGGCCGACGGCGCCCTCTCCGTGGTCAAAGACATTAAACTGTTCGACATCTGGCGCGAAGCCGCGACCGCCCGGCAGCGCAGCCTGGCGCTGCGCCTCTGGTTCCAGGGACGCGATGCGACGCTGGAGGACCGCCAGGTCGAACACTGCGTGCAAAGCCTGCTCGCCGCCCTGGCCGAGACGCATGGCGCGCGCCTGCGCTCATAGGAGGAATCCCTGGTGAATACGGATCGGACGCTGACCAAAGCCCATCTGGCCGAACTGCTCTTCGAGCGCGTGGGCCTGAACAAGCGCGAGGCCAAGGACATCGTGGACACGTTCTTCTCCGAAGTCCGCGACGCCCTGGTCCAGGGCACGGAGGTCAAGCTGTCGGGCTTCGGCAGCTTCCAGGTGCGCAACAAGCCGCCGCGCCCGGGACGCAATCCCAAGACCGGCGAGGTCATTCCCATCGCCGCGCGCCGGGTGGTCACGTTCCACCCCAGCCAGAAGCTCAAGGACGGCGTGGGCACCGACGGAGGCGCCGCATGACCGCCGCCACGCCGGCGGCCGCGCTGCCGCCCATCCCCGCCAAGCGCTATTTCACCATCGGCGAAGTCTCCGAGCTGTGCGGCGTCAAGCCGCACATCCTGCGCTACTGGGAACAGGAATTCGCCCAGCTCAAGCCGGTCAAGCGGCGCGGCAACCGGCGCTACTACCAGCACCACGAAGTCCTGCTGGTGCGCCGCATCCGCGACCTGCTCTACGAGCAGGGCTTCACCATCGCCGGGGCGCGCAACCGCCTGGGCGACAGCGGCGACGCGCCGCACGACCAGGACGCCGCCGTGCGCCTGAGCGGCGCCGAACTGCAGGCGCTGCGCGCCGAACTGCAGGCCGTGCACGAGCGCCTGGCCCAGGCCCTGGACGGCAATCGTCGGGCCCACCAGGCGGCGGGACTGCTGGATCTCTGAGGCTGGATCTCTGAGGCCGGATCTCTGATTCAGCGGCCTTCCAGATGCACCGGCTGCTGGACGACCGTGCCGGCGGGCGGCGGCCGCAGGCCGGCCCACAGCGCCAGGGTCGCCAGGCACAGCGCCACGCCGATGCCGATCGCCAGGGCCAGCCGGCCGCGCCGCAGCCGCGGAACGCGCCGGGTGCGGCGCGGCGGTTCGTCGCCGGCGGCGGCGCGCGGCGCGGCGCCGGACGCCCGGGCCTCGCCCAGGACGGGCGGCTCGTCCCGTTCCATTCCCAGGCTCTGGCGGATGCGTTCCAGTACGGCGTCGGGCGGCGGCTGGACGGGCAGGGCATCGACGATCCCGAGGAAATAGGCTTCCCATTTCAGGGCGCGCGCGGCTGCCGCGTCGTCGTGGGCCAGCCGCGACTGGATGTCCGCCACGCGGTCGGGCATGTCCAGGCCCAGCACGTAGCGGGCGATCTCGTCGTCGGAGTAGGAAGGGTAGGTGGGTCTCATGCGCGCACGGCTTCGTCGATGTGCGCCAGGGCGGCGCCCAGGGAGGCCTCGATGTCGGGTTCGGTGCGGTCCAGGCGGGCCGCGATGCGGGCGGGATCGCCGCCGTGCAGATAGGCCTGCAGCAGCGCGTCGAGCTGCGGCGCGGGCAGGGCGGCGAGGGCGCCGGCCACCGTGCCGGCCGGCGCGTCCGCGGGCAGGCGGAGCGTGGGCAGGGGCGTGTTTTCCGCCGGATGGCGGCCTTCGGCGCGCATCTGCCGCGCCTGGGCCGAGGCGCGGTAGCGCAGGATGCTGTAGATCCAGGCGCGCGCGGTGCCGATGGCCGGGCTGTAGCCGGCCGCGTTGCGCCAGATCAGGACGAAGGTCTCGTGCAGCACGGCGTCGGCCGCGTCGGGATCGTCCAGCATGGCCAGGGCCAGGGCGCGCATCGCGGGGGCCTCGTGGCGGTACAGCGCGAGGAAGGCGGCGCGGTCGCCCGCCGCGCAGGCGCTCAGCTCCGCCTCGAAATCGAAAACCGAAACAGTCATACAATCTTTCCCGTTCACCGGGTCGCGGGATGCGCCGCCAAAGGCGCGTCCTCCAGGGATGCATTATTGTATGCGGTCCCGCCGGCGCGCTCCCAGCCGCTCGCCGCCCGCCTGTTTTCCGGATGTTTCCATGCGCTTTTCCCACACCGGCGCCGCGCCCGCGCGGCGCGACGACTGGCTGACCCTGAAGACCCTGTGGCCGTACGTCTGGGCCTTCCGCGGCCGGGTGACGCTCGCCTTCGTCTGTCTGGTGGCGGCCAAGGTCGCCAACGTCGCCACGCCGGTCTGGCTCAAGGACATCGTCGATGCGCTGGGCGTGGCGCCCACGCTGCTGGCCGTGCCGCTGGCGGCCCTGCTGGGCTACGGGCTGTCGCGCCTGGCGACCTCGGTGTTCGGCGAACTGCGCGACGCCCTGTTCGCCCGCGTCACCCAGGGCGCCATCCAGCGCGTCGCCGGCCAGGTCTTCCGCCACCTGCTGGCGCTGTCGCTGCGCTTCCACATGGGCCGGCGCACCGGCGGGCTCACGCGCGACATCGAGCGCGGCACCAAGGGCATCGGCTTCCTGCTCAATTTCATGGTCTTCAACATCGTGCCCACGCTGCTGGAGATCGCCATGGTCACGGGCGTGCTGCTGTGGCGCTACGACTGGACCTTCGCCGCGCTGACGCTGGGCACCATCGCCGCCTACGTGCTCTTCACGCTGAGGGTCACGGAACGCCGCATGACGTACCGCCGCACCATGAACACCCTGGACAGCCAGGCCAACGGCCGGGCGGTCGACGCGCTGCTGAACTACGAGACCGTCAAGTACTTCGGCAATGAGGACTACGAGAGCCGCCGCTACGACGCCGACCTGAGCCGCTGGGTGGACTCGGCCGTGCGCAACCAGGTATCGCTGAATCTCCTGAACATGGGCCAGGGCGCCATCATCACCGTGGGGATGACCGCGCTGCTGTGGCAGTCGGCGCGCGGCGTGGTGCAGGGCCACATGACCGTGGGCGACGTGGTGCTGGTGTCGGCCTACCTGACCCAGCTCTACGCGCCGCTGAATTTCCTCGGCTTCGTCTACCGCGAGATCAAGCACGCCCTGGCCGACATGGAGCGCATGTTCGATCTGCTGGGCAACCGCCAGGAGGTGGCCGACCGCCCCGATGCCGTCGAGCTGCGGGCGGACCGGGCCAGCCTGGCATTCGAGGCCGTGGATTTCGCCTACCAGCCCGACCGCCCGATCCTGCATGGCGTCAGCTTCAGCGTGCCGGCGGGCGGCTCGCTGGCCGTGGTGGGGGCTTCCGGCGCCGGGAAATCGACCCTGTCGCGTCTGCTGTTCCGCTTCTACGATCCCACCGGGGGCTGTGTGCGGGTGAACGGCCGCGACATCCGCGACTACACCCAGGCCAGCCTGCGCGCCCACATCGGCATCGTGCCGCAGGACACGGTGCTGTTCAACGACACCATCGGCTACAACATCGCCTACGGCCGTCCGGACGCCACGCAGGACGACGTCGAGCAGGCGGCCCGGGCCGCCCACATCCACGACTTCATCGCCTCGCTGCCGCAGGGCTACGACACCCCGGTGGGCGAGCGCGGGCTGAAGCTGTCCGGCGGCGAGAAGCAGCGCGTCGCCATCGCCCGCGCGCTGCTCAAGTCCCCCCCGATCCTGGTCTTCGACGAGGCGACCAGCGCCCTGGACACGCGCACCGAGCGCGCCATCCAGTCGCAGCTCGAACGCATCGCCCAGGGGCGCACCACGCTCATCATCGCGCACCGCCTCTCGACCATCGTCCACGCCGACCACATCCTCGTCATGGAGGCCGGCCGGGTGGTGGAGCAGGGCACCCACGCGGCCCTTCTCGCGCTCGACGGCCGCTACGCCCGCATGTGGCATCTGCAACAGTCCAGGCCCGTGGAAGACATCAGGGTTTGACCTATATCGTACCAAAGAGGTACTATTTGGTTTTCAACGCCCGTCCCTGGAACCCCCGATGCTGCGGATCAGCAAGATCGTCGATTACGGAATCCTCGTGCTCACGCACATGGCCTCCCGTCCGACGCACGTCTGCAGCGCGGCTGAGCTGGCCGGCGACCTGGGCCTGGGCCAGCCCGTCGTCAGCAAGGTCCTGAAACTGCTCGCCCAGCGCGACCTGGTCGCCAGCACCCGCGGCGCCCACGGCGGCTACCGCCTGGGCCGCGAGGCCGAGCGGATCAACGTGGCCGAAATCATCGACGCGCTCGAAGACCAGCCCTTCGGCCTGACCGAATGCACCGCGCTGCCGGGCGCCTGCAGCGTCGAGGGCGCCTGCCACATCCGCTCCCACTGGCAGCGCATCAACCGCATCGTGCGCCGCACGCTGGAATCCGTCACCGTGGCCGACATGCTCGACGGCGAGGGTCCCGGCGCCGTGTCCGCGCCCGTGCACGCATCCGCCGTTCCGGTTCCCGCGCCCGAAGCCGGCGCGCGCCGCGCCATCCCGAACATCACGAACTGGAGTCTGTCCAAATGAGTACCGTCAACGACAAGCTCGATTCCTTTCTCGACCGCGACTACGAGGCCGGCTTCGTCACGCAGATCGAATCCGAGACCTTCCCCAAGGGGCTCGACGAGGATGTGATTCGCCGCCTGTCCGCCATCAAGCGCGAGCCCGAGTTCATGCTCGAATGGCGCCTGAAAGCCTACCGCGAATGGCTCAAGATGGACCTGCCCCGCTGGGCCAAGGTCCACTATCCGGATCCCGACTTCCAGGACATCAGCTATTACTCGGCACCCAAGTCCAAGAAGGACGGTCCCAAGAGCCTGGACGAGGTCGATCCCGAACTGCTGCGCACCTATGAAAAACTGGGCGTGCCGCTGCACGAGCGCGCCAAGC
Source organism: Castellaniella defragrans (assembly GCF_014203015.1). Lineage (GTDB taxonomy): Bacteria > Pseudomonadota > Gammaproteobacteria > Burkholderiales > Burkholderiaceae_B > Castellaniella > Castellaniella defragrans. The sequence continues at coordinate 73,763 of NZ_JACHIB010000008.1, read as the reverse complement.
TGGCCGGCGTGGCGGTGGACGCGGTGTTCGACTCCGTGTCCGTGGCCACCACCTTCCGCAAGCAGCTGGCCGACGTCGGCATCATCTTCTGTTCGTTCTCCGAGGCCGTGCGCTCGCACCCGGAACTGGTGCAGAAGTACATGGGCACGGTCGTGCCGCCCGGCGACAACTTCTACGCGGCGCTGAATTCGGCGGTGTTCTCCGACGGCTCCTTCGTCTACATCCCCAAGGGCGTGAAATGCCCGATGGAGCTGTCCACCTATTTCCGCATCAACAACGCCGACACCGGCCAGTTCGAGCGCACCCTGATCATCGCCGACGAAGGCGCCAGCGTCAGCTACCTGGAAGGCTGTACGGCGCCCATGCGCGACGAGAACCAGCTGCACGCCGCCGTGGTGGAGCTCGTCGCGCTGGACGACGCCAAGATCAAGTATTCCACGGTGCAGAACTGGTACCCCGGCGACGAGAACGGCGTGGGCGGCATCTACAACTTCGTCACCAAGCGCGGCGACTGCCGCGGGCCGCGCTCGCGGATTTCCTGGACCCAGGTCGAGACCGGTTCGGCCATCACCTGGAAATACCCCAGCGTGATCCTGCGCGGCGACGACTCCACCGGCGAATTCTATTCCGTGGCGCTGTCCAACCACCACCAGCAGGCCGACACCGGCACCAAGATGATCCACATGGGGCGCAACACGCGCAGCACCATCATCTCCAAGGGCATCTCCGCGGGCCACGGCAGCAACACCTTCCGCAGCCTGGTGCGCATGACGCCCAAGGCCGAGAACGCGCGCAACTACACGCAGTGCGACTCGCTGCTGATCGGCAGCAAGTGCGCCGCGCACACTTTCCCCACCATGGAAGTCCAGCATCCCAGCGCCAACGTCGAGCACGAGGCCACCGCCTCGCGCATCGCCGAGGACCAGCTGTTCTATGCCATGCAGCGCGGCCTGTCGGCCGAGGACGCGGTATCGATGATCGTCAACGGCTTCTGCAAGGAAGTCTTCAAGGAATTGCCCATGGAGTTCGCCGTCGAAGCACAGAACCTGCTCGGCGTGAGCCTGGAAGGCAGCGTAGGTTAAGGAGCCCTCTCATGCTGAAAATCGACAATCTGCACGCCTCGATCGAGGACAAGGAAATCCTCAAGGGCCTGAGCCTGGAGGTCAAGCCGGGCGAGGTCCACGCCATCATGGGTCCCAACGGGGCCGGCAAGAGCACGCTGTCCCAGGTGCTGACCGGCCGCGAGGCCTACAAGGTCACCGCCGGCACCGTCGAGTTCGAGGGCCGCGACCTGCTGGAGCTGAGCGTCGAGGAACGCGCCCGCGCCGGCATCTTCCTCGCCTTCCAGTATCCGATCGAGATCCCGGGCGTCTCCAACGCCTACTTCATGCGCGCTGCCGTCAACGCCATGCGCCGCGAGCGCGGCCTGCCCGAGCTGGACGCCATGGACTTCGTCAAGAAGGCCAAGGCCGAGATGAAGCTAGTGGGCATGCGCGACGAATTCCTCTACCGCTCGGTCAACGAAGGCTTTTCCGGCGGCGAGAAGAAGCGCAACGAAGTCCTGCAGATGGCGCTGCTGGAGCCCAAGCTGGCCATCCTGGACGAGACCGATTCGGGCCTGGACATCGACGCCCTGAAGACGGTGGCCGACGGCGTCAACCGCCTGCGTTCGCCCGAGCGCGCCATGATCGTCATCACGCACTACCAGCGCCTGCTGGACTACATCGTGCCCGACTACGTGCACGTGCTGGCCCAGGGCCGCATCGTGCGCTCGGGCGGCCGCGAACTCGCCCTGGAGCTGGAAGAAAAGGGCTACGGCTGGATCCAGGGCGCGGCGCCCGCCGCCAGGCCCGCCGCCCGGGGGGCCGCGGCATGAGCGGACAGCATCAAGCCAGTCCGGCGAGCGCCGGCCTGCAGGCCTGGGCCGATGCGTTCGGCCGGCGCGCCGGGAGTCTGCCCGGCGCCGGGGTGCCCTGGCTGGCCGACGTGCGCCGCCGCGCCCTCGACCGCTTCATGAGCGAAGGCTGGCCCACGCCCCGCATCGAGGCCTGGCGCCACACCTCGCTCGCGCCCCTGGCCGCCGCCGCATTCGACGACGGCGACGCCCAGCCGGTCGCCGAGCAGGTCGCCGCGCTGAAGGCCGCCGACCCCGGCCACTGGCTGGTGTTCGTCGACGGCGCCTACGACGCCGCCCTGTCCGAAGTCGGCGCGCTGCCGGCCGGCGCCACGGTCCTGCCCCTGTCGCAGGCCTGGGCCGAGCACGCCGAGGCCATCCGCGCCGCCTACGGCGACGCGGCCGACGGCCACAGCACCAGCGCCCTGAACCTGGCCCTGGCCAGCGACGGCGCCTGGGTCCGGCTGGGCCGCGGCGTCGCGCTCGATCGGCCCATCCACCTGGTCTGCGCGGCGGCCTCGCCGCGCGCGGCGCACTTCCTGCGCCACCTGGTGCAGGCCGAAGCCGGCGCCCAGGCCACCGTGGTCGAGCACTACGTGGGCGCCCCGGGGGCGGCCAATTTCCGCCACGCGGCCACGCGCCTGCGGCTGGACCAGGACGCGCGCATCACGCACCTGAAGCTGCAGCAGGAATCCGAGCAGGCCTGGCATCTGGGCGAGATCGACGCCACCCAGGGGCGCGGCTCGTATTTCGCCTCGCATTCGGTGTCCCTGGGCGCGCGGCTGGCGCGCCACGACATCGCCACGCATTTCGCCGACGAACGCTGCGAGACCCTGCTAAACGGCCTGTACTACGTCGACCAGCGCCGCCACGTCGATCACCACACCCTGATCGGCCACGAAAAGCCGCGCTGCGTCAGCCACGAGTCCTATCGCGGCATCATGGCCGACGCCTCGCACGGCGTCTTCAGCGGCCGCATCCTGGTGGCGCCCGGCGCCGACGGCACCGACGCCATCCAGCGCAACGACAGCCTGCTGCTGTCGCGCCTGGCCAAGTCCGACGCCCGGCCCGAGCTGGAGATCTACGCCGACGACGTGAAATGCGCCCACGGCGCCACCGTCGGCCGGATCGACGAGGACAGCCTGTTCTACCTGCGCTCGCGCGGCCTGGACGAGGCCCACGCGCGCGACATCCTGATCTACGCTTTCGCCGCCGCCAGCGTCGCGCGCATCGAATCCGATCCGCTGCGCCGGCGGGTGGAGCGCGCCGTGCGCGCCCTGCTGCCGGGCGGCGCCGCCCTGGAGGAAGCCGCATGAACGCGCCGCTCACCCCGCAGCAAAGCGCCCGGCTGGCCGCCGACCCCGCCGGGGAAGGCCCGCTGGTTTCGCCCTGGGCGGCCGATTTTCCGATCCTGGCGCGCCCGGTGCGCAAGCGGCGCCTGGCCTACCTGGACAACGGCGCCACCACGCAGAAGCCGCGCGCCGTCATCCAGGCGATGGAGGCATTCTACGAGCAGTCCAACGCCAACATCCACCGCGGCGTGCACTGGCTGTCCCAGCACGCCACCGACCTGTACGAGCAGGCGCGGGACCGGGTGCGCGTGTTGCTGAACGCGCCGGACAGCCAGGACATCGTCTTTACGGCCGGCACCACCGCCTCCATCAACCTGGTGGCCCAGACCTGGGGCCAGTCCCTGCGCCCCGGCGACGAAATCCTGGTCACGGGCATGGAGCACCACTCCAACATCGTGCCCTGGCAGCTGCTGTGCGCGCGCACCGGCGCCGTGCTGCGCCATGCGCGCATCACCGATTCCGGCGAACTGGACCTGGACGACTTCCGTGCCCAGCTGAACCCGCGCACGCGCCTGGTGGGCGTGGCGCACGTATCCAACGCCCTGGGCACGGTCAACCCGGTGGCCGAACTGGTGCGCCTGGCGCATGAGGCCGGCGCCCTGGCGCTGGTCGACGGCGCCCAGGCCGTGGCCCACGCCCCGGTGGACGTGCAGGCCCTGGATTGCGACTTCTACGCCTTCTCCGGCCACAAGCTCTACGGCCCCACCGGCATCGGCGCGCTGTACGTGCGCGGTTCCATCATGGCCGGCCTGCCGCCCTGGCAGGGCGGCGGCGACATGATCCGCACCGTCAGCTTCGAGGGCAGCACCTGGGCGGACGGCCCGCAGCGCTTCGAGGCGGGCACGCCGAATATCGGCGGCTCGATCGTGATGGGCGCCGCCATCGACTACGTCCTGGCCATCGGGCTGGAACGCATCGCCGCCCATGAGGCCGCGCTGCTGGCCGAGGCCACCGAACGCATGCTGGAACTGCCGGGCGTGCGCCTGGTGGGCACGGCCGCGCACAAGGCCGGCATCCTGTCGTTCCTGGTGGACGGCATCCACCCGCACGACCTGGGCACGATCCTGGACACCGACGGCGTGGCCATCCGCGCCGGCCACCATTGCGCCATGCCCCTGATGTCGCGCTTCGGCATCCCCGGCACGGCGCGCGCGTCCTTCGCCCTGTACAACGACGGGCGCGACATCGACGCCCTGGTGGCGGGCGTGCGCAAGGCGCAGAAACTGTTCGGGGTGGCATAGGCTATGAGGGACGACGACGGCCTGCGTGACCTCTACCAGGAGGTCATCTTCGACCACAACCGCGCGCCGCGCAACTTCCATGCGATGGACGACGCCTCGCACCGCGCCGACGGCCACAACCCGCTGTGCGGCGACCAGCTGACGGTCTACGCCAAGGTCAGCGGCGGCATCGTCCAGGACGTCAGCTTCATCGGCCATGGCTGCGCCATTTCCACGGCGTCCGCCTCGCTGATGACCGAGGCCGTGCGCGGCCAGCCGGTCGAGCAGGTCGAGGCGCTGTTTCGCAACATCCACGCCATGCTGACCGAGGCCCATCCGGATTGCGACCTGGGCAAGCTCGAGGTCCTGTCGGGCGTGCGCGAATTCCCCTCGCGGGTGAAGTGCGCCACCCTGGCCTGGCATACCCTGCACAACGCCATCATCCAGGCGGGCGACACGGCCGTCACTGAATAACGCGATGAACCAAAGGTAACATCATGAGCTTCAATCGTCAGGAAGTGATCGTCAACCGGGACTGCCCGGCGGTCACCGTCCCCTACGGCTCGCCCGTCACCATCGAGGCCGGCTGCGAAGCCGTCATCACCCAGCAGCTGGGCGGCACCTACACCGTCATGGTCGAGGGCAACCTCTACCGCATCGAAGGCAAGGACGGCGACGCCCTGGGCTTCGAGCCGGTCGAGGAAGTCAAGCACGTCCACCAGGGCCCCGCCACCGCCGAGTCGGTGGAGGAGGCCGCCTGGGCCATGCTGTCCACCTGCTACGACCCGGAAATCCCCGTGGACATCGTCAACCTGGGCCTGGTGTACGAATGCAAGGTCGTGCCCGCCAGCGTCGCCGACCGCTTCCGCATCGAGATCAAGATGACCCTGACGGCGGCCGGCTGCGGCATGGGCACCATGATCGCCGACGAGGCCCGCAACAAGCTGCTCAACATCGAAGGCGTGGACGAGGCCACCGTCGACCTGGTCTGGGATCCCCCCTGGAGCCGCGAGATGATCAGCGAGCCCGCGCGCCTGCAGCTGGGCCTGCTGTAGCGCCCGCCGCGGCGAGAAGCGCCCCGATCGGGCGCCGCGACGGGGGCGTTCTTGATTTTTCGCAGCGCGGCGGCGCACGGATCCATATTCATGTCATGAATCGCGGGTAAAGTATGCGGCATTTCATCTTGCTGCACACATCATGTCTTCGCTTCTGGATCCCCCGGTGTGTGAACCGCCAATCTGCGACGCAGTCCGCCGCGAAGGGCTGGACGACATCGCCGCGCTGCTGCTCCGGGGAGAACTGAACGCCGTCTTCCAGCCCATCGTGTGGATGCGGGAAGGCGCGATCCTGGGATACGAGGGGCTCGTCCGCGGACCGCTGGGCAGCCCGCTGCACGCGCCGGACCGCCTGTTTGAGGCGGCGCGCGCCCGCGGCCTGAGCGTCCGGATCGAACACCGCTGCTGCCGCGTCGTGGTCCGGCGCTTCGCGGCGCTGGGCCTGCCGGGCCGCCTGTTCCTGAACATCGGCCCGATGGCCTTGCTGCACGCGGCCGACGGGGCGCTGGACCTGATCGCGCTGCTGGCCGAATCCGGCCTGGACCCCGCTCGGGTGGTGATCGAGATCACCGAGCAGGACCAGGGCGCGTTCTGGACCGACCTGCCTCCGGTCATCGCCCGGCTGCGCGCGAAGGGCCTGCAGTTCGCCATCGACGACCTGGGGTCGGGGTTTTCCAACCTGGGGCGCTGGCTGGACCTGCGGCCCGAATTCATCAAGACCGACAAGGTCTTCACGGCGGGCATCCAGGACGACCTGCTGCGCCAGCAGATCCTGCGCTCGGTCTGCGACATCGCCACCGTCGCCGGCGCCGTGGTCGTCGCCGAAGGCGTCGAGACCCTGGACGAACTGGCCTGCATGGCCGATCTGGGCGTGGCCTGCGCCCAGGGCTACTACATCCAGCGTCCCGCGGACGAACCGGTCCCGCCGCGCTGGTCCGAACTGACCGCGGGCCTGGCGGAACGCCGGCTGCGCGACATGCGCGACATGCACGAGGCGAGCGATGGCCGGGAGTCCGACCCAGCGCACGACGGAGCCGAAGGCCGGGCGCTGCGGCTGCTGCGGCGCGTGCCGTGCGTGTCCTCGGCCGTGTCCAACGAAGCCGTGTTCGACCTGTTCCGCCGCCAGCCGGATCTGCATACCGTCCCCGTGGTGGATGACGAGGTGCCGGTGGGCATGCTGACCCGGGCCTGCCTGATCGAGCGCTTCTCGCTGCCGTACCAGCGCGAGCTGTACGGCCCCAAGCCCTGCCGCCTCTTCATGGACGTCGCGCCGCTGATCGTGGACATGCACACGCCGCTGATGACGCTCAGCCGCTGGCTGGCCGAATCCGAAGGCCACGGCCTGGCGAACGACTTCATCATCACGGGGCGGGGGCGCTACCTGGGCATTGGCTCCAGCCAGGACCTGCTGCAGGCGCTCAACCGCCTGCAGCTGCGCGCCGCGCAGCATGCCAACCCGCTGACCCAGCTGCCGGGCAACGTGCCCATCGACCGGCAGATCCAGCGCTTCCTCACCGCCGGCCAGGCGTTCGTGGCCTGCCATGCCGACCTGGACCATTTCAAGCCCTTCAACGACGTGTTCGGCTACCGCTGCGGCGACGACGTGATCCAGCTGCTGGGCCGGGTCCTGTCGGCGCACGCCGACGCCGGCCAGGACTTCCTGGGCCACATCGGCGGCGACGATTTCATCCTGCTGTTCCGCAGCCCCGACTGGCAGGCGAAGTGCGAAGCCATGCTGGCCGACTTTTCCCGCGGCATGGCCCGGCTGCTGGAGGGCATGGGGCGGGTGGCGGCGGCCGGCTACGAGGCCGAGGACCGCCAGGGCCAGCGTCGGCACTACGATCCCCCGACCCTGTCGCTGGGCGCGGTGCTGGTCGAGCCCGGCGCCTACCAGTCGCGCCACCAGATCGCCCAGGCCGCCAGCGAGGCCAAGACCCAGGCCAAGAAACGCGTCGGGCCGTGCCTGTACGTCGAGCGCCGCCGGCCGCGGGCGTCGTCGGCGGCTCCGTCGGCTACGTCCTTGTCCACCGCATCGTTAGGGGTCGCCGGAAAAGAACAAGGGCCTACAGACCGAAATCTGTAAGCCCTTGATAATGCTGGTCGGGACGGCGGGATTCGAACTCGCGACCCCTTGCACCCCATGCAAGTGCGCTACCAGGCTGCGCTACGCCCCGAAAGAACGAAATTCTAGCATAGAAATTCTCAGGCCGCTCGGGATGCGGTGGACAACGCCCCATGCAAGGCATCGCCGCCCGAAGGGCTTCCGCCGGTTTCCGGACCCCCTCAAAGCTCCATCCGGTAGCCCACCCCGTAGACCGACTTGATCCATTCTTCGTTTCCGCCGGCCTCGGCCAGCTTGCGGCGCAGGTTCTTGATGTGCGTATCGACGGTGCGGTCGGTGACCACGCGGTGGTCGGTATAGATGTGGTTCAGCACCTGGTTGCGGGAGAAGACGTGGCCTTGCGCGTGGTACAGCAGGCTCAGCAGGCGGAATTCCACGGCGGTCAGGTCCAGGGGCCTGTCGTGCAGATGGGCGCAATAGGCGGCCTCGTCCAGCATCAGGGGGCCGCGGCCCCCCGCCTGCGGGACGTGGCGATACCGCCGCAGCACGGCGCCGATGCGCGCGACCACTTCCTTCGGGCTGAACGGCTTGCAGATGTAGTCGTCCGCGCCCACCTCCAGGCCCAGCAGGCGGTCGATTTCCTCGACGAGCGCGGTGACCATGATCACGGGAGGGTGGCCGCCCGCCCGCTGCAGGGCGCGGCATATGTCCATTCCTCCCATGCCGGGCAGCACGAGGTCGAGCAGCACGAGGTCGGGGTGCTGCGTCCGGCAGGCGGGCAAGGCCTGCAGGCCGTCGGCGACCCAGTGGTGCGTGTAGCCCGCGCTGGTCAGATACTTGCCCAGTATCGCCGCCAGCCGGGGCTCGTCTTCGACGATCAGGATGTGTCCGTGTCCGGTGGCGTTCATGGGATCAGGGGCAGTTCGATGGAAATGCCGAGGCCGCCGAGCGGCGAGCGCGCGGCGTGGATGCGGCCGTCATGGGCCTGGACGATGTTGCGGCAGATGGCCAGGCCCAGTCCGCTCCCGCCGCTGGCCCGGTTGCGCGATTCTTCCACGCGGTAGAACCGCTCGAACAGGTGACCGAGCTTGTCCTGCGCCACGCCGGGAGGACCGTCCTCGATGTGGAGCTGAATGGCGTCCGCCTGCCGCGCGCAGCGGATGCGCACTTCGCCGCCGGCGTCCGTGTAGCGCAGCGAATTCTCCAGCAGGTTGGCGAAGAGCTGCTGGAGGCGGCTTTCGTCGCCGAGCACCAGCAGAGGGCCTGCCTGGATGGATACGCGCAGCCGCAGCCCGGCGCCCTCGAAGCGCCGCTGCATGCTGGCCACGGTCGTGTTCAGCACCATGCCCAGGTCGATGGGCACCCGCTGGTAGGCCTGCCCGCCGATGTCCGTGAGCGAGAGGTCGTGCAGGTCGCCGATCAGCTTGCCCAGCTGGCCGACCTCCTGGTGTATGACGCCCAGCGATTCCGCGGTGGGCGGGTTGATGCCGTCCTGTATGGCTTCGACTTCCGCGCGGATGACCGCCAGCGGCGTGCGCAGTTCGTGCGAGATGTTGGCCATGAAGGTGCGCCGGGCGCGTTCGTTGTGTTCCAGGGCCTGCGCCATGTAGTTGAAATCCTGCGCCAATGCGCCGAGCTCGTCGCGCGGCCCGGCCTCGATGCGCAAGGCGTAGTCCCCTGCCGCCAGGGCGCGCGTGGCCTGCGCCAGGTTGCGCACGCGCCGCAATGCCGTCCGGGTGACCAGATAGGTGAACAGGGCCACCAGCACCACCGAGGCGGCGGCGATGATCCACAGCATGCGCAGCTGCTCCGCGAGAAAGCGCGCTTCGCCGGGCGCCAGGGCCTGCTCGAAGGGCACCATGGCGACCCACCCGACCGTTCTGCCGTCGACCACGACCGGCTGGCGGATCGACCGGGCATCGACCATGGGGTTGCCCACGATGCGGACGTAGTGGTCGTCGAGCAGGCCCATCCGGACCCCCGCGCCCGTCTGGTCCGCCGTCGATAGATGGATGCCCGCGTCCTTGGCCGGCGGCGGCCGGACGGTGTCTATCCAGAGGCGGATGTTGTCGTGCAGTTCGTCCCAGCCGCCATGCCGGCGGTAGAAGGCGGCTACGCGCGGCAGGACTTCCTCGATGCTCTGGCGTCCCTGATCGTTCAGGTAGCCGAAGAAGCCCTGCTGCACGCTGATCCGCATGGCGACGGCCTGCATCAGCATGACGGCGCTGCAAACGGCCAATACGGCCAGGAATAGCTTGATGATGATGCTGATCTTCATGCGAGCCCGGGGAAAGGCAGGCCGGTGCGCGGCGGTTCGTCCCCGGATCGGTCCGGAGCGTCCCCAGTGTAGCCATCGCGGGCCGGCGTGCGGCGGCATTCCGGCGCCCGGGGTGCGAACTCCATATTTTCATCACATTCCCTGGGCAGCATGCACTCGTTGAAATTTTGTGGAATCCGCCCATGCAGTCCGGTGTAGTCATTGGTCGCAGGCCGCTCTGGCGGCTTCTGCTGCTGTCCGCCCTGGTGCTGGGGCTGGCGGCCTGCGCGAAACAGGACGATCCGCCCGCCTCGCCGCACGCGGAGGTGGGGGTGGTGACGCTCCGGTCGGAACGCCTGCCGGTGGCAAGCGAGCTGTCCGGACGGACGCGCGCCTACCTCACCGCCGACGTGCGCCCGCGGGTCGGCGGCATCCTGCGCAAGCGCCTGTTCACCGAAGGGGCGGTGGTGCACGAAGGCGACGTGCTGTACGAGATCGATCCGGCCCCCTACCAGGCCGCCTACGACAGCGCCCGGGGGACGCTCGCCCAGGCCGAGGCCGCCGTCCTGTCGGCGCGCCCCAAGGCCGAACGTTATCGCAGGCTGGCGGAGCTGGATGCGGTCAGCCAGCAGGACAGGGACGACGCGCTGGCCAGCCTGAAACAGGCCCAGGCCGCGGTCGTGGCGGCCCAGGCCGGCCTGGAGAGCGCGCGCATCGATCTGGAGTACACCCGGGTGCGCGCGCCGATTTCCGGGCGCATCGGAACCTCCGCCTACACGCCGGGCGCCCTGGTGACGGCGGACCAGACGGACGCCCTGGCCACGATCCATCAGCTCGATCCCATCTACGTGGACGTGACCCAGTCCAGCGTCCAGCTGCTGAATCTGCGCCGCCGGATGAGGGAGGGGGCGCTGAAATCCGCCGGCGGCGGCGTGCCGGTCGGCTTGACGCTCGAAGACGGCAGCCGCTACGCCCACGAGGGGACCCTGGCGGTCGTGGCCTCGGAAGTCGACGAGGCGACGGGAACCGTCAAGCTGCGCGCGGTCGTGCCCAACCCGGACCATGAACTGCTGCCGGGCATGTACGTGAAGGCCTCGCTGTCGATGGCCATCGACGAACGGGCCGTGCTGGCGCCCCAGCAGGCGGTGTCGCGCAACGGCAAGGGCGAGGCCACCGTCCTGGTCGTGGACGATGCCGGACGGGTGCGGTCGCGCGTGGTGCAGACCGGTGCGGCCGTCGGCTCCCGCTGGGTGATCACCGCCGGCGCGGCGGCCGGCGAACGAGTCGTCGTCCAGGGGGCGCAGAAGGTCCGGGCCGGCGACGCGGTCCGCGCGGTGGAGATCGACCCGGGCTCGGCCGCATCGAGCCCGGGCGAGGCGCGTCCGGCTCCATCCGGGACCTCGGAGCAGCCGGCCTCCGGCGGCACCCAGGCGGACTGAGGCGATCCATGGCACGTTTTTTCATCGACCGGCCGATCTTCGCCTGGGTCATCGCCATCGTGATCACCCTGGGCGGCGTGATCTCGATATTCACGCTGCCGCTGGAGCAGTATCCCGACATCGCCCCCCCCCTCGATTTCGGTGCGCGCCACCTACACGGGGGCATCCGCCGAGACCGTGCAGCATTCCGTGACGCAGATCCTCGAACAGCAGATGACCGGGCTGGACAATCTGCTGTACATGTCTTCCAGCAGCTCCACGGGCAGCGCGCAGCTGACGCTGACGTTCGAGTCCGGCACGGATCCGGACACGGCCCAGGTCCAGGTGCAGAACAAGGTATCGCAGGCCGATGCCATGCTGCCGCAGGCCGTGCGCCAGGAGGGCGTCATAGTGAGCAAATCCGCCATGGGCGACATGTTCATGGTGGTCTCCTTCCTGTCGGAGGACGGCAGCATGGATGCGACGGACATCGCCGACTACATGGCGTCCTCCGTCCAGGATCCGCTCAGCCGCGTCAACGGCGTGGGCAGCGTCAACGTCTTCGGTTCCGAATATGCGATGCGCATCTGGCTCGACCCGGAAAAGCTCGCCCACTACGGGCTGATGGCGTCGGACGTCGTGGCGGCGATCGAGGCGCAGAACACCGACGTGTCGTCCGGCGAGCTGGGCGGCCTGCCAGCCGCGTCGGGGCAGCAGCTCAACGCCACCGTGACGTCGCGCAGCCGGCTGCGCACGCCGGAGGAGTTCCGCGGCATCGTGCTCAAGTCGGATGCGGGCGGCGCGGCGGTGTACCTGGGCGATGTGGGCACGGTGGTGCTGGGCTCGCAGGACTACTCGTCGGTGTCCAGGTTCAATGGCGTGCCCGCTTCGGGCATGGGACTGCAGCTGGCCACGGGCGCCAACGCCCTGGACGTGGCCGAGGCAGTCAAGGCCAGGCTCGAAGAGTTGCGGCCGTATTTCCCGGATGGCCTGTCCTATCGGATCGCGTATGACACGACGCCGTTCGTGCGCCTGTCGATCACCGAGGTGGTCAAGACCCTGGGCGAGGCCATCGCGCTCGTGATCCTGATCATGTACCTGTTCCTGCAGAACTGGCGCGCCACGCTCATTCCCGTGGTGGCGGTGCCGGTGGTGCTCATGGGCACCTTCGGCGTGCTGGCGCTGCTGGGGTATTCGATCAACACCCTGACGCTGTTCGCGATGGTGCTGGCCATCGGGCTGCTCGTGGACGACGCGATCGTCGTGGTCGAGAACGTCGAGCGCGTCATGTCCGAGGAAGGGCTGCCTCCCCGCGAGGCCGCGTACGCATCCATGGGGCAGATCACCGGCGCGCTGGTCGGCATCGCCCTGGTGCTGACTGCGGTGTTCATCCCCATGGCGTTCTTTGGCGGTTCGACCGGGGAAATCTATCGCCAGTTCTCGGTGACGATCGCCGCCGCGATGATTCTGTCCGTCATCGTCGCGCTGACGCTGAGCCCGGCCCTGTGCGCCACCCTGCTGCTGCCGGTCGAAAAGGGCGGGCGCGTGCCGGCCAGAGGGCCGCTGGGCCGCTTCTTCCCCTGGTTCAACCGCGGCTTCGGTCGCATGACGGACCGCTATCGGCACGGGGTCGGCCGCCTCCTCGACCGCCGCGGTCCCGGCATCCTGGCCTATGCCTGCGTGCTGGCCGGGATGGGGCTTCTGTTCTGGCGGCTGCCGACCGCGTTCCTGCCCGAGGAGGATCAGGGCATGCTGATGGTCATGCTCAATGCGCCGGCCGGCGCCACGCAGCAGCGCACTCTGCAATCGATGGACGAGGCGGCAGGGTTCATCCGCCGGCAGCCGGAAGTCGAGAGCCTCTTCACGGTGGCCGGCTTCAGCACCGCGGGCAGCAGCCAGAACTCCGGGATGGGTTTCGTGCGCCTGAAGGACTGGAGCGAGCGTACGGCCTCCGCCCGCGAGATCGCCGACCGCCTCAATGCCGCGATGGCGGACGCCGTGCGCGATGCGCAGGTCTTTGCCGTTCTGCCGCCGGCCATCGCCAGCCTGGGGCGCAATGCGGGCTTCACTCTGCAATTGCAGGACCCGGCCGGCAACGGCCACGAGGCCCTGGTCCAGGCGCGCGAACAACTGCTGGAGCGGGCCGGCAGCCGCGCCAGCCTGTCCGCCGTCCGGTACGGCGGCCTGGAGGATGCGCCGACCTACAAGCTGGCGCTCGACGACCGGAAGGCGGGGGCGCTGGGAGTGTCGGCGTCGGACGTCAACAGCACGCTGTCGGCGGCGCTCGGGGGCTCCTATGTGAATGACTTCGTCCACAACGACCGGATCAAGCGCGTGTATGTGCAGGGAGAGGCCTCCGCGCGCATGCTGCCGCAGGACATTGGGCGCTGGAAGGTGCGCAATGGCGACGGCGACATGGTGCCGCTCTCCGAGTTTTCGAGCGGCCGGTGGACCTATGTCCCCCAGACCATCACGCGCTTCAATGGCGCCGAGTCGATGGAGATCACCGGCAGCCCCGCCGCCGGCGTCAGTTCCGGCACGGCGATGACGGACATCGCCGGGCTCGTCGCCGGGCTGGACGGCGGCTTCAGCCATGCCTGGTCGGGCATGTCCTACCAGGAACGGCAGGCGGGGTCCCAGGCCTGGCTGCTGTACGCCGTCTCGGCCTTGTTCGTGTTCCTCTGCCTGGCCGCGCTGTACGAAAGCTGGTCGATCCCCGTGTCGGTCATGCTGGCGGTTCCGGTCGGCCTGGCCGGCGCGTTGCTGGCGACGTGGTTGCGGGATTTGAACAACGACATTTATTTCCAGGTGGGGCTGCTAGCCACCATGGGCCTGGCCGCCAAGAACGGCATCCTGATCGTCGAGTTTGCCAAGGCGCTCGAGGAACAGGGGCAGTCCCTGGTCGATGCGACGCTGCAGGCGGCGCGTCTGCGCCTGCGGCCCATCCTGATGACGTCCCTGGCATTCATGCTGGGGGTGCTGCCGATGGTGTTGAGTTCCGGCGCCGGCTCGGGGGGACGGCATTCGCTGGGGACCGGCGTGCTGGGCGGAACGCTGTTTTCCACGGTCCTGGGCATCTTTTTCGTGCCCTTGTTCTATGTCATCGTGCGGACCCGGTTCCCGGGCGGGCGTTCGCATGCGGCGGATGTGGCGATGAAGGAGGCGCGGTGATGAAGCGAATGTTTTCCGTGATGCTGCCTGCCGCGGTCCTCCTGGCCGGGTGCGTGAGCATGGCGCCGGACTATGCGCGTCCCGAATCCCCCGTGCCGCGGCAGTGGCGGGGCGTGGCGGCGGCCAGCGATGCCACGCAAGGCGGCGCGCGGCCGGTGTCGCTCCTCGATGTGGAGTGGCGTTCGTTCTTCCGGGATGAACGGCTGCGCCAGGTCATCGCGCTGGGGCTGGCGCACAATCGCGACCTGCGCATCGCGCTGTTGAATATCGAGAAGGCCCGCGCTCAATACCGTATCCAGCGTGCCGCAGCGCTGCCTTCGGTGAAGGTCGATGCCGGCCAGAGCGCCTCGCGCAGCCCCGCCTCGGTCAGCGCCACCGGGACGTCGGCCGTCAGCCGGCAGTACTCGGCCGAGGTGGGCTTCAGCAGCTATGAGCTGGATTTGTTTGGACGCATCCGCAGCCTGAAGGACGAGGCGCTGGAGAGCTATCTCTCCACCGCCGCGACGCAGCGCAGCACGCGCCTGAGCCTGATGGCCGAGATCGCGGGCGATTGGCTGACCTTGGCGGCCGACAGGGAACTTCTGGCGCTTGCCCGCCGGACACTGGAAAGCCAGCATGAGACGCTCGTCTTGAGCGAGCATCGCCATGCGCTGGGCGTAGTGTCCGGCCTGGACCTGGCCCAGGTCCGCAGCTCCGTGGAAAGCGCGCGTGCCGACGCGGCCAGCTACGCCGCGCAAGTCGAAGAAGACCGCAATGCCCTGGAACTGGTGGTGGGAGCACCCGTGCCGGACGCATTGTTGCCGAGCGGATCGGGGGACGAGCCGGTCCTGCTGGCTCAGGTTCCCGCCGGTCTGGATTCCACCGCGTTGCTGGTTCGGCCGGATGTCGTATCGGCCGAACATGCGCTCAAGGCGGCGAACGCCAATATCGGCGCGGCGCGTGCGGCATTCTTTCCCACCATTTCGCTGACCGCGTCGGACGGACGCATCAGCAGCCAGCTCTCCGACCTGTTTTCCGGCGCCAGCCGGAGCTGGTCGTTTGCGCCCAGCATCACCATTCCTATTTTCGATGCCGGCAGCCTGCGCGCCTCGTTGGATGTCGCCAAGATCGAGCGCGACATCACGGTGGCCGAATATGAGCGGGCCATCCAGACCGCGTTCCGCGAAGTTGCCGATGCCTTGTCCGTGCGCGTGTCGATGCAGGAACGCCTGGCGGCCCAGCAGGCGCTGGTGCAAGCCAGCAGCCGGACCTTTCAACTGGCCGAGGCGCGGTATCGCAACGGCATGGACAGCTATCTGGATGCGTTGGATGCGCAGCGAACGCTGTACGAGGCGCAGCAGGGGCTCATTTCCCTGTCGCTGACCGAGGCCAATAACCGGGTCACTCTGTACAAGGTCCTGGGCGGGGGAATGAACATGGATCGGCAAATGATCCTCACCGGACTGGGAGAATGACGATGGTCCGATTATCGAGCGCGAAACCGGCGCGTGCGCACGATGCGCCCCCGGAAGTGCGTTTCTGGCCGAGTTTTCGCGGGTCCTATGGATGGGTCCATCGGGGCACGGCCTGGCTTTATGTGGATGCGCCCGGTGTCGTGCGCGGACGCGTGGACAGGATGGAAGGCGGCCCCGGCGCCCCGTGGTATTGGTGGCAGACCGCGGACGCCACCGGCGACGAACTGGACCTGATGCGGGCCCGGTGGCGGGTGGAGCAGGGGATCGATGAGTCTTGAGAGGGCGGGTCGGCCCTGCCTCACGGGGCGCCGATGTAGAAATCGGGCAACTCGGCCGCGGCAGCCCCGGGACCGGATAGGCCCTAATTCATGCGTATCGTCTCGCCGAAGGTCCGAAACAGGGCGCGCCGCTCCGGCGGCGTCTCCCGCGCCGCGGCCGTGAATGCCTTCGACAGGATCTGCGCGTCCGATTGCGCCATGCCGGTCAGCACGAGGCTGTCGGGCTGGCTGATCAAGTCGTTCCCGCAAAGCGACAATCGCCAGCCGTCCGGCTCCCACGTGAACAGGGCCACGCCGCCGCGCTCGCCCTGCGTCCAGCCCGCCAACGCGCGATTCGAGCCGACCACGACGGGATCGACGACGAGATGCGATTGCGGCGTGTCGTACGTGTCCATCAGCAGCTTCCGGACCGCGGCCTGGTCCGGCGTATCCGCCGCCATGGCGATCGTGGGGAGGATCGTCAGCAGGCCGATGATGGAGACGAGCTTCAGACGGGCGGCGATGGACATGGCGGGGATCCTGGAAAGGGGAAGGGCGAACCTGCGGACGCAGGGGCTGGTCACAGCGCCGTGCGCCTGCCGAACATGGCCTTGGGCGATTTCCCGTGATAGCGGGTGAAGGCGGCGGTGAAATTGTTCGGGTATTTGTAGCCGACCTGCCAGGCGGTCTGTGCGACTTGATAGCCGGCTTCCAGCAGGGCGAGCGCCTTGGTCATCCGCAGCTCCAGCAGCAGCTCCGCGGGCGTGCCGTTGTACAGAAGGATCATGCCATCCTTGAGCTTGTTCTTGTTGATGCCCACGGCGGCGGCGAGATAGTCGAGCGTGATGGGCTTGTCCAGGCATTCGCCCATCATCCGCCGTGCCCGTTCGATGCGTTCGATCTCCGAGGGCGAGAACGGCAATGCGCGGGCACGGCGCGGAGGCGCCAGCAGATTGAACTGTTCGCCAAGCAGGCTGAGCGTGTGGATGTGCAGGTCCAGCCGGGATGGCTCGCCCTGGCAGGGCTGCAGGAGGCTGAGCAGGGCCCGGGCGTGCGCCATCGCCGCCGGCGTGCTGGCGCGGAAAGCCAGGCAGTTGAGCCGACGGTTGCCGAGGATCCTGTCGGTGCGCTCCCGTCCGGCATACCTGTCGATCAGGGCCTCATGCGCGATGATGCGCAATTGGGACACGACGCCACCGGCCTCGTAGCGCCGTTCGCCCGGGATGGCGTGAAACGCGGTGATGGTGGTGTGGCCCTGCGCGAATTCCAGCCGGGTGGCGTCCTGGCCTTCGTAGCGGGAGCGGCCCTGCATGCCGAGGGTGATGACCATGACGCGGCCTTTGTGCGGGCCGCTGCTTTCTTCGATCAGCGGGATGCGGGGATGATAGTGCAGGCGGTTCAGGCCCAGGCCGGGTTCCAGTTCGACGAAGTCCTGGTAGCAGTGCCCGAGGTCATCGGGAAGTTGCTGCCGAGCCTTGCCGTTTCCCGGGCGACTGTGGATGCGGGGTTCGTCGATCGACAACCGGTAGCCGCTTGTGCACGTGTCCACTTTCTTCCCTCCTGCTTTTCCGCTGCGAAAGGCCTCTCGCATAGGAAATCATGCTCATCTCATAGAAATTCGAGAATGATTCTCAATATCATAAGTTGGCCGGCTGTGGAATGCCAGATCTTTGTACCGCAGCGGGCGTTTTGGTTTGAGACAAATCAATGTAATCAACGCATTAGGAGGATGAATTCATGTGTCCGAGTACCACCGAACAGACAGGGGCGGGCTTGGGCCCGTCCATCGGGATCGACGAGTGGGCGGGGAGGGCTGCGTGATGGCGCAGGTCGTCCTCGAAAACCTTCCCGCCTCCGTGACGCTGCCCCATGCCCTGCAGCCCTGTTGGGACATGCAGCTGGCGGGCCTGGGGGCCGATGCTATGCGCATGGCGTTGGAAGCCGGCATGTTCACCCATCTGGACGAGTTCGCCGGCGCGCCTGAACTGGCGCGGCGCCTGGGGCTGGACCCGGTGAACACGGGCCATTTCCTGGAGCTGCTGTGGGGCATGGAGCTGCTGGAGCGCAGGCCGCGGGGGGGTGGTGAGCCGGAATACCGCACGCAGGCGGCGTTGCGGCCGTACCTGCACACGGCATCGGAGCAATACTGCGGCGATGCGCTGCTGTTTCGCCATCAGGTGCTGCGGCAGGTGGGCACGCAACTGGAGGGGCTGGTGCGCGATGGCGCATCGCACACCCAGGCGGCGGATCCGGCGGTGGTACAGGCGGGCTGGGCGCGGGCGGCCCAGGTCCAGATCGCTCAGGAGCAGCGGGCGGTCACGGCCCGGGTGGCCTGCGACATCCTGGGCCGGCAGCCGGAATTCGCGCGGGCGCGCCGCATGCTCGACCTGGGAGGCGGCCCCGGCCTGGTGGCGATTGCCCTGGCGGGGCTTCAGCCTCGCCTGACGGGCGTCGTCTTCGAGTATCCACCGGTGGCCGCGGTCGCGCAGGCGGCGATCGAGCGCGCGGGCCTGGCCGACCGCCTGCAGGCGCGTGGCGGCGATCTGGCGGAGGCCGATTTCGGCGGTGGCTACGACTTCATCTGGTGCTCGTCGGTCCTGCATTTCGTACCGGACATTCCCGCGGTGCTGGCACGGCTGCGCGCGGCGTTGCGGCCCGGCGGGCTGCTGGTCTGCTGCCATGCCGAGATCGGCGGCGATGCGCGCCGGGCGCGGCCGGTACTGCAGTATTACCTGCACCTGCGCATGCAGGGCCGGCACGTGCTGCCGGGCGGCCGGCTGGCGGCGCTGCTGCGGGATGCGGGGTTCGCTTGCATCGAGCAGATCGACGAGGTGCGCTTTCCGATGGCGCCCGTCACCGTGCTGCTCGCGCGCAAAGACGGGGATTGCGCCTGAGCTCGGAGATCCCGGGCCTGGATCAGGGCCGAGTCCTCCGCATGCTTCAGCAGTATATGTTTCAGCAGTATCCTCCTGAAGCGGTCCAGCCACAGGTCGGCGAAGCGCCCGTGATCCTGCTGGGGCAGGGTGCCCGCGATGGCCAGGCTTCACAGCTTCCAGCTCACGCGCACGCCCACTTCCCTGGGGGGGCTGTAGATGGTGACCAGTCCGTTCAGGAAGCCGACCGCGTCATAGTGGCGGTCGGCGACGTTGTTGACATAGACGGTCAGATCGACGTTCTTGAGCATGTAGCCGGCGCTCAGATCAAGGATGCCAAAGCCGTTGCGCGAGTATGCGTTGGCCGCGTCCAGATAGACCTTGCTTGCGCCGTGCAGCCGCGCCTGCGCGTACCAGCCGCGCGCATCCTGGTAGCGCAGGCCGGCGTAGCCGCTGACGCGGGGCGAGAAGGCGTTGTCGTTGCCGCCGTAGCTTTTGGCGCCGTCCTGGAATTCGCGGAACGTGCTGCGGTTCAGCGCCAGGCCCGCCTGCAGGTTCCAGCCGGGCGCCAGCCGGTAGTCGATGTCGAATTCCGCCCCGATGGAGCGTCCGGTGGCCGCGTTGGTGATGAAGACCTGGCCGGGCGTCACCATTTGCTGCACCTGCATCTGCCGGATGTCCATGGCGTACAGCGCGGCGCCGTAGCGCAGCGTGTCGTCCAGCGCGGTGCCCTTGGCGCCGAGTTCGAGCGCCCACACCTTCTCGGGATCGTATTCGCGATAGGCGGCGGGCGAGAAGGCGTTGAAGCCGCCGGCGCGATAGCCTTCTGCCAGGCTGGCGTACAGGCTGGTGCGCGGATTGACGGCGTATTGCAGCGCCAGCTTGGGGGAGAATTGCGTATAGGTGCGAGATTGCCGATCCATGCCGGGCATGTCGAAGCGGATCCGGGTCTGTTCCAGGCGTCCGCCCGCGACCAGGGACCACGGGCCGGACAGCGGGATCGTCCAGTGCGTGAACAGTGCGGCGGTGCGCTGCTTCTGGATTCCCGAAGTCAGGGTCAGGGCCATGGGGGTTTTCTGGGCGAAGGACAAGTCCTGTTTGTCGTCGTCCAGGTACAGCCCGGCCAGCCAGCGCGTCTGGCCCGCTTCGCCGCCCTCCAGGCGCAGTTCCTGCGACAGGGTGGTGAACTCGTGCCGGCGCCCGATGTGCATCATGTCGGCGGGCTGGAAATCGGTGTCCTGCTGCAGGTCGTCCACGTAGGTGTTGCGCGCGGTGGTCGAGCGCAGCCGGATGCCGGAGTCGAACCGGTGCGTGACGTCCAGCGACCAGGTGCGCGCCGTGGATCGGTTCCAGCCCTCGGTGCCGGAGCGCACCTCGGCGCGTTCGGGCGAGGAGGGCGATCCCCACAGCGAGGCCTGGTCGCGGTATTCGTTCTGGGTGTAGCGCAGGATGGCGTCGGTGCGCGCCCCTGGCGTCCAGCGCAAGGCGAACCGGCCGCTGCGCCGCATCTGGCCGCCGTCCTTCTGGTCCAGCCACGTGTTTTCCAGGAAGCCGTCCTGGCGGCTGAAGGAACCCGCGACCCCCAGGAACAGCTGGTCCTGGACCAGGGGGTGGCTGAGGTCGAAGCGCAGGGCGCGCCGCTCATGGTTGCCCGCCTCGGCGGAAATGAAGGCGTAGGGCTCGTTGCCGGGCTTGCGGGTCGTGATGTTGATGACCCCCGCCTCGGCATTGCGGCCGTACAGCGTCGACTGAGGCCCCTTCAGCACTTCCACCTGTTCGACGCCCAATAATGGATCCTCGAACCCCTGCCCGCGCAGCGTGGGCACTCCATCGACGATGAGCGCGGTCGAGGAGGAAAAGGACGTCACGTTGGCGTTCATGCCGCGGATGACGGGAGGCAGCAGGCCGGATTGCCCCATGGGCTGAAAGCTCAGGCCGCTGACCATGCCCGACAGCGCATCCAGGCTTTGCGCGCCTTCTTCCGCGAGCGTCTCGCCATCGACGACGGCGATGGCCGCGGGCACGCTCAGGAGATCCTCGTCCTGCTTCTGCGCATGGACGATGATGGGAGGCAGTCCGGTGGCTCGATCCGTTTCCGCAGGACTGCCGGCCGCCGGCCGGTCCTGCGCAGTCTGTCCCAGCGCCGGGGCCGGCAGGCTCATCTGGATGAGGGCCGCGCCGCATGCCGCCGTGACCGCGCGCAGGGGGATGTGTCTGTGGATCGGACCATGTGTGCGGGATGCGCGTTCCATCTCGTCTGCGTTCCTTGTCTGTGAGGGTTGCGGGGCTGTCGCTGTCGGTGGACATGTGGATGCCTTTTGTCATGATAGATACGAATGAGAATGCTTGATATTCACATTCATATGCAAAGCGATCTTATTCCTATGCGATTCTCGGATCCGGTTCCAGGATGCCAAGGAGGAGGCCACACTCGCAGATTCACTCACACAGGAGAGCCCCATGGCCAGGATGCGTCTGCTCGGTTTGCAATGGCTGTTTGGCTGGATGAATCTGGCGCTGGCCGTGCCGGCGATCTACCTGATGTTCGGCATGCCGGTGGTGATGCGCCAGCATGACTGGAGCGGCACGGAAATCGGCCTGTTCCAGCTCGCGGCGCTGCCGGCGATCTTCAAGTTCCTGTTCGCCGTGCCGGTGCAGCGGATGCGGCTGGGGCGCGGGCACTTCGTGCACTGGCTGCTGCTGCTGTGCGTGGCGCTGTTGGCGCTGTACTGGCAGCTTGGCCGGGCGAACCTGATCGATGATCACGCGCTGCTGTTCGCGCTGACGCTGGCCGTCAGCGTCGCGGCCACCTGGGCCGACATCCCGCTCAATGCGCTGGCGGTGCAGTGGCTGCCGCGCGCCGAACAGATGCGGGCGGGCAGCATCCGCTCGGCGGCGATGTTCCTGGGGGCGATCGTGGGCGGCGGCATCCTGATCGTCGTGCAGGCGCGCCATGGCTGGCAGGCGCCATTCTGGCTGATGGGCGCCGGGCTGGCGCTGGGGATGCCGCCGTTCCTGCTCCTGTGCTCACGGGCCGCGCCGCGGGGAGCGATGGCCGCCGATCAGGCGCCCGAGCCCGGCATGCTGGCCGACTGGGCGGGATTCTTCGGCCAGCCCGGCGCACGGCAGTGGACGCTGTTGCTGCTGACCAGCTTTCCTTTCATCGGCGCGGCGTGGTTGTACCTGAAGCCGTTGATGCTGGATCTGGGCATGCCGCTCGAGCGCGTGGCCTTCATCGTCGGCATCGTGGGGGGCTCGACAGGCGCGTTGTTCAGTCTGATCGGTGGCCTGCTGATACCGCTGCTGGGGATTGCGCGCGCCATCGTGCTGTACCTGCTGGTGACGCTGGGTGCACTGGTCCTGTTGACGCTGACCGTCTGGATGCCGCTGGGCGAAGAGGGCTGGCTGATCGCCAGCGCGATCCTGGTCGCGGCCGGCATGGGATTGGTGTCGGCGCTGATGTTCGGCTTGACGATGTGTTTCACCCGGCGCCAGCGCAATGCGACCGACTATGGGCTGCAGGTCACGCTGTTCACGGTGGCGCGCCTGGCCGTGCCGGTGCTGGCGGGCATGTTGCTCGACGTGCTGGGCTACGACGGCATGCTGGCGGTGCTCACGCTGGGCGTTCTGGCCGCCTTTGGTATCGCCTTCCGGGTGCGCGAGGCGGTTGCTCGATCCACGCAGCCGATGCTGGTGGAACGGGATGGGCCGGCATGTCCATGAGCACCGAAAGCCGATATCCGGGCTCCCCGGCGGGCCTGCCCCTTCCTGTTGGTGATGGCCATGGCCCTGCCGATGCTCTTTTGCGCCATCGGCCTCCTTGGGCCTTCCCCCCGCCGGGCACGCTGCCGTGCTTCGTGCCGCTGCGCGTGCGCCGCCGGATGTGACCATCATGCGGTTCGCAGGCAAATTCGCTACACTGGGGTCATTCTATCCACCGCACAGGAGACGCCGGTGGACCTGAACCAGCGCTGCCACATCGAAACCGTGCTCGGCCTGACGAGCGGGCGCAAGCGCGCGCCCGCGATCCACGGCACGGGTTGCGACAGTCTCATACAGGACTCCTGGCAGCGCTGCGTCGATGTCCATGGGCTGGACCCGACCAGCCCGCAGCCGGCGCGGATCCTGCCCGGCGGCGAACTGCGCGAACACCAGGAGCGCGTCGAAGAATTCACCCGGATCGCGCGCGACGGCCTCATCCAGCTTTATCACCAGATCGCGGGCGTGGGCTATGTGGTCCTGCTGACCGACGCCCAGGGCGTGACGGTGGATTACATCGGCGACGAGCGCTCCGCGGCGGAGTTGCGCCGCACCGGCCTCTATCTCGGGGCGGACTGGGCGGAGACGCATGCCGGGACCTGCGCCGTGGGTACCGCACTGGCGACGGGCCAGGCGCTGACGGTGCATCAGACGGATCACTTCGACGTCACGCATATTCCGCTGACCTGCACGGCGGTGCCGGTATTCGATTCGCAGGGGCGGATGAGCGCCGTGCTGGATGCCTCGGCGCTCACGTCCCCGGCTCCCAAGTCCAGCCAGCAGTTCGCGCTGCAGCTGGTCAAGATCTACGCTCAGCGGATCGAGAACGCCTGCTTCATGCGGGCGCACCACCATGACTGGACGCTGCGCCTGTCGGCGTCGCCGGCCTTCGTCGACGTGGCGCCGGACATCCTGATCGCTCTGGACGCCGGGGGCCGCGTGATCGGCCACAACCGGTATGCGCAGAAGCTGCTGGAGCGCGAGCTTGGCCTGCCGGGCGCCGGGACGCGGCACGAGAGCCGGATCCTGGGCTGCGCGTTCGATGCGATCTTCGATGCTTCCTTCGAGCGGCTGGGAGACTATCTCGGCTCCCGGCGGCCGGAAGGGCGGGCCATCACCTTCACGAAAACCGGCCATACGCTGTTCCTCGCGGCGGTGCCCCCCGTGAAACGCCCGCAGGGGATGCCGGGAACGCTGCCCAGCGTGGCGGACCTCCCCGCGCCGCTCGCCGCGCTGACGGGCGGCGATGCGCCGCTCACGCGCCAGCTGCAGCGCGCGGCGCGGCTGGTGGATTCGCCGATCAATCTGCTGATCCACGGCGAGACCGGCTCGGGCAAGGAATATTTCGCCAAGGCGCTGCACGCGGCCAGCGCCCGCCACCGGCGGCCGTTCGTCTCGGTCAACTGCGCGGCCATCCCGGAGGCCCTGATCGAGAGCGAGCTGTTCGGCCATCTGCCCGGCAGCTTCTCGGGGGCCGGACCCAACGGCAAGCGCGGATTGATCCAGGAGGCTGACGGCGGCACGCTGTTTCTGGACGAGATCGGCGACATGCCGTATGCGCTGCAGGCGCGGCTGCTGCGGGTGCTCGCCGAGCGCGAGGTGCTGGCCGTCGGCGCGGTGCGCCCGGTGCCGGTGGACATCCACGTGATTTCCGCCAGTCACCATGACCTGGAGCGGCTCGTGCTCGACGGACGCTTCCGCGAGGATCTGTACTACCGGCTCAAGGGCGTCGTGTTCACGCTGCCGCCCGTGCGCGAGCGCAGCGACCTGGACTGGCTCATCGGCAAGCTGCTGGGCACGGGGATCCGGATCGAACCGGCCGCGCGGGCCCGGCTCGGAGCCTATGGCTGGCCGGGCAACCTGCGCGAACTGCGCAACGTGCTGGAATATGCGCGGGCGGTCTGCAATCACGGCATCATCCGGGATGCGGATCTCCCGGATGATTTCGCGCAATGCCAGCGCGCGGCGGCGCCGGTGCCGGGCGATGGCGGCGGGCCGCGGCTGGCGGGCCGGCCGCCTGGCCATCCGGATGGCGGCCCGCCGCCGTACGATGCGGCGCCGCTCGTCAGGGAACTGTGCGCCGCGGGCTGGAACGTGAGCGCCGCGGCGCGCAAGCTGGGCATCAGCCGGATGACCCTGTACCGGCGCATGAAGCGCTATGGCGTGCGCTCGCCCAATCAGATCAGCGCGGCGGGGGATACGCTGTGACAGGTGGCCTGTGACAGCTGTCACAGGCCGTTCCAGGTGTCGCGGCCGATCCGGCCGTTTTTTCAGGGTCAACCCTTAAATTCCGCCGGCTGGAAGCCTCCGCAGAGTTGGCACGCCTTTTGCATCTCCCAGGTCATGGCAATGATTCTGGGAGAACGCAATGCGCGAAGCTGCACGGCAGGCGGCGGCCGGCGTATCGGATCGGGCGGGGGCGGCCGGGGATGGCGCGGTCGTGGGCATCATTGCCAATCCCGTATCGGCGCGCGACATCCGGCGCGTCGTCGCCAATGCGGGCAGCCTGCAGCTTGCGGACCGGGCCAATATCGTGTTGCGCGCACTCGCGGCGCTGGGCGCCTGCGATGTGCGCCAGGTCCTGATGATGCCCGATCACGAGGGCCTGCGCGTCATGCTCACGCGCCATCTGGCGCGTGCCCGCGCGGCCGACGGGAGCGACCGCCGCTGGCCGCGCCTGGGCTGGCTGGAAATGCCGGTGACCGGCCGGGTCGATGACAGCTTCAGGGCGGCCCGCCTGCTGCGCGAAGCCGGGGCGGCCGCGATCATCGTGCTCGGCGGCGACGGCACCCATCGCGCAGTCGTGCGCGAATGCGGCCGGGTTCCCATCGCGGGCATCTCGACCGGCACCAACAACGCCTATCCGGAAATGCGCGAGGCCACGACGGCCGGCCTGGCGGTCGGCCTGTACGCGAGCGGACGGATTCCGGCGGCACGGGCCCTGGCGTGGAACAAGCGCCTGGACGTGGCGCTCAATGCGGGACGCGCCGATGCGCGCAGCGACATCGCCCTGGTGGACGTCGCGATTGCGCGCGAGCGTTACATCGGCGCCAGGGCCCTCTGGAAAACGGATTCGCTCGCCGCCGTCTATCTGTCGTTCGCCGAGCCCGATGCGCTTGGCCTGTCGTCCATCGGCGGCCTGCTCGACCCCGTGGGGCGGCATGAGCCGGGCGGCCTGTGTGTCGAGCTGTCCCCCTCGGGCGTCCCCGGCGCGGAGGCCGCGCGGGCCGCCGGCGCCGGTGGACCGGATGCGGCCGGAGTTCCCCGCTTCGATCTGCGGGCGCCCATCGTGCCCGGTCTCATCGAGACCGTACCCGTGCATGCCTGGCGGCGGCTGTCCGATGGCGAGCCGGTGCGCGTGCGCCAGCGGGAGGGCGTCGTGGCGCTCGACGGAGAGCGCGAAATCACGTTCGGCCCCGATGACGTGCTCACCGTGACGCTGCGCGAACGCGCGTTTCGCAGCGTCGATGTCGGCGCCTGCCTGCGCCATGCCGCCGAACACGGGCTGCTGCGCCGCGCGCACGGCGGTTCCCCGCCAATTTCCCCCACCGCTTCAGTTTCCTGAGGCGCCATCCCACCCAGCAAGGAGAGCCGCATGGCCATTGCCCATCCCACCGGATCGACCGCGTTGCCGCTCGGGCACGATGAACTGCTGCATTGCTATCGGAAAATGCGCACGATCCGCGAATTCGAGGAACGTCTGCATGTGGATTTCGCGCGGGGAGACATCCCCGGCTTCGTCCACCTGTACGCCGGAGAGGAGGCGACCGGCGTCGGTGTCATCCACCACCTGGGCGACGGCGACCGCATCGCCAGCACGCACCGCGGCCACGGCCACTGCATTGCCAAGGGCGTGGATGTGGTCGCCATGATGGAGGAAATCTATGGCAGGAAGGGCGGGGCCTGCAACGGCAAGGGCGGTTCCATGCATATCGCCGATCTGTCCAAGGGGATGCTCGGGGCAAACGGGATCGTGGGCGCCGGCGCCCCCCTGGTCTGCGGCGCCGCGCTGGCGGCCAAGTTCCGCGGCAAGGGCGAGGTGGGCATCACCTTTTTCGGCGACGGCGCGTCCAACCAGGGGACGGTGCTCGAAAGCATGAACCTGGCCGCGGCCTGGGACCTGCCGATGATTTTCGTGATCGAGAACAACGGCTATGCCGAGGCCACTTCGCGCTACTACGCCACTGCCGTGGACAGCTATGTCGATCGTGCGGCGGGATTCGGCATCCCGGGCGTCACGGTCGACGGCATCGACTTCTTCGCCGTGCACGAGGCGGCCGGAGAGGTGATCCGGCGCGCCCGCGAGGGCGGCGGACCCTCGGTGCTCGAATGCAAGGTGGTGCGCTTCTATGGCCACTTTGAAGGCGACGCGCAGACCTACCGCGCCCCGGGCGAGCTGGAGGACATCCGCCTCAACCGCGACTGCCTGAAGCTCTTCACCGCGCGCGTGACCGAGGCCGGCGTCATCGCGCAGGCCGAGCTCGATGCGATAGACCGCGAGGTGGCGGCCTTGATCGAAGACGCCGTGCAGCAGGCGAAGGCCGCTCCCTTGCCGACCGAGGCCGACCTGACCACCGACGTGTACGTCAGCTATTGAACCCGACTGAACCGACCAGGAACTTTTATCATGGCCCGAAAACTCAGTATGAAACTGGCGATCAATGAAGCAATCAATCAGGAGATGGCGCGCGATCCGAGCGTGATCATGCTCGGGGAGGACATCGTCGGCGGCGCCGGCGGAGGAGGGCAGAGCGATGCCTGGGGCGGGGTGCTGGGCGTCACCAAGGATCTGCACGGCAAGCACGGCGGACGCCTGCTCGATACGCCGCTGTCCGAGAGCGCCTACATCGGCGCGGCGATCGGCGCGGCGGCCTGCGGCATGCGCCCGATCGCCGAGCTCATGTTCATCGACTTCATGGGCGTGTGCTTCGACCAGATCTACAACCAGGCCGCCAAGTTCCGCTACATGTTCGGCGGCAAGGCGCAGACCCCGGTGGTCATCCGGGCGATGGTGGGCGCCGGCTTTCGCGCGGCGGCCCAGCATTCGCAGATGCTGACTCCGCTGTTCACGCACATCCCGGGGCTGAAGGTGGTGTGTCCGAGCACGCCCTACGACAGCAAGGGACTGCTGATCCAGTCGATCCGCGACAACGATCCCGTGATCTTCTGCGAGCACAAGAACCTGTACGGGATGGAGGGCGACGTGCCCGAGGCGCCCTATGCCATTCCCTTCGGCGAGGCAGAGATCGTGCGCGACGGCAAGCACGTCTCGATCGTGGCCTACGGCCTCATGGTCCACCGCGCCCTGGAGGCCGCGGCGCTGCTCGCCCGGGAGGGCATCGAGGCCGAGGTGATCGACCTGCGCACGCTGTCGCCGCTGGACATGGACACCGTGCTGGAGTCGGTCGAGAACACGGGGCATCTGGTGGTGGTCGACGAGGCGAGTCCCCGCTGCAACATCGCGGCCGACGTGGCGGCCCAGGTGGCGATGCAGCTCTTCGATGCCCTGGAAGGGCCCGTGCAGATGGTCTCGCCGCCGCACACCCCCGTGCCGTTTTCGCCGGCGCTGGAAGACATGTACATCCCCGGCGCCGAGCGCATCGCCCAGGCGGCGCGCCGCGCAATGGGCAAGAAAGGGAGCAAGTGATGGCTATGGAGATTACCCCGATCGTCATGCCCAAGTGGGGGCTGGAGATGCGCCAGGGCACGGTGCTGGAATGGCTGGTGTCGGTGGGCGACCCCATCGAGAGGGGCCAGGCGCTGGTCGACGTCGAGACCGACAAGATCTCCAATGCGGTGGAAGCCACCGATCCGGGAGTGTTGCGCCGCATCGTGGCGGCCAGCGGCGAGGTCCTGCCGGTCAAGGCGCTGCTCGCCGTCATGGCCGGGCCCGACGTGAGCGATGCCGACATCGACGCGTACATCGCGGCCTACGAGGTGCCGGCCGCGGAAGCCGAAGGCGGGGACGACGGGCCGGCCTACCTGTATGCGGACGTGGGCGGCATCCGCGTGCGCCATGTGCGGCGCGGGCCGGACGAGGGCGTGCCGGCGCTGCTGATCCACGGCTTTGGCGGCGATCTGAACAACTGGCTGTTCAACATCGATGCCCTGGCCGGGCGCGGCCCGGTCATCGCCTTCGATCTTCCCGCGCACGGACAGACCAGCATCGCGCTGGCCGGCGCCACCCTGGGCGAGATGGCCGCCTTCGTCACGCGGTTCATGGACGCGGTCGGCGTGGAATCGGCCCATCTGATCGGGCATTCGCTGGGCGGCGCGATCGCCATGCGCCTGGCGCTGGACGCCCCCGGCAGGGCGGCCTCGCTGGCATTGATCGACAGCGCCGGTTTCGGCGACGACATCAACGGCGACTACACCGGCGGTTTCATCCGCGCCGCCTCGCGCCGCGAGCTCAAGCCCGTCGCCCAGCTGCTGTTCGCCGATGACAGTCTGGTCACTCGGCAGATGCTCGACGATCTGCTGAGGTACAAGCGTCTGGATGGCGTCACGCAGGCCCTGACGGCGCTCGACCGGCAACTGTTCGCCGGCGGGCGGCAGGCGGAGCAGCCTGGACGCGAGCTGGGCCGTTTCGGCAAGCCGGTGCTCGTGGTCTGGGGCCGGGAGGATCGCATCATCCCCAGCGCCCAGGCGCAGGCCGCCCCCGAAGGCGCGCGCATCGAGATCCTGGCCGGCGCCGGACACATGCCGCAGATGGAGAAGGCAAGCGAGGTGAATGCGCTGCTCAAGGCGCACCTGCAGGCCGCCTGAGTCGGGCGAAGAAAGCCTCGCCTCAATCGATTCCGGCCGCCGACTCGGGATTGACGCCCAGCCGGGCTCGCGGCCCTTCGGGCCGCCGGTGCAGGCCGGCGATCCGGTAGCCGGCGTAGAGCAGGCCGATCCAGAAGGGCAGGATCCAGACCGCGTTGCGCGTGCCGTCCAGCTGCGTCATCATCGCCAGGATCAGCAGCAGGAAGGCGGCGGTCAGGAAGTTGGCGTACGGAAAGAAGGGCGACTCGAAGCGCAGCGTGGAACCCTGCCGCCGGTGCGCCCGGCGGAACCGGAAATGCACCAGGACGATCAGCATCCAGGTGAGGGTGGCCGCGGCCGTGGCCACGGCCATGACCTGCATGAATGCGCCTTCGGGGATCAGGTAGTTCACGAGGACGATCACCAGGGTGCAGGCCGAGGAGAACAGGATGCCCGCCGCCGGGATCCGGTTGCGGTTCAGGCGCAGGAAGATCTTCGGGGCGTTGCCCTGTTCGGCCAGGCTGTAGAGCATGCGGCCGTTGCTGTACATGCCGCTGTTGTAGACCGAGATGGCGGCGGTCAGCACGACGAGGTTGAGGAGGTCGGCGGCGGCGGGGATGCCGAGCCGGGAAAAGATCATGACGAAGGGGCTGCCTTCCATGCCGACCTGGTTCCAGGGGTAGATGACGACCAGGATGGTCAGCGCGCCGATGTAGAAGACCAGGATGCGCCACATGACCTGGCGGATGGCGCGGGGGATGCTGTTTGCCGGGTCGTCGGATTCTCCCGCCGTGATGCCGATCAGCTCGGTGCCGCCGAAGGAAAACATCACGACCACCAGGGACAGCAGCAGCCCGTGGACGCCGTTGGGCAGGAAGCCGCCGTGGATCCAGAGGTTGTCGATCCCGGTGCTTTCGTGTCCCAGGCCGAAGACGATCAGGACCAGGCCCAGCACGATCATCCCGATGATGGCCAGGATCTTGATCAGGGCGAACCAGAATTCGCATTCGCCGAAGAACCGGACGTTGATCAGGTTGATGGCGGTGATGCCGACCAGGACCGTCAAGGCGCTCGCCCAGGCGGGAAAGCCGGGCAGCCAGTACGAGACGTAGATGCCGACCACGGACAGCTCGGCCATGCTGACCAGGATGTAGAGCAGCCAATAGTTCCAGCCGGCCAGGAAGCCGGGGAAGGCGCCCCAGTACCGGTAGGCGAAATGGCTGAAGGCGCCCGAGACGGGTTCCTGCGTGGACATCTCGCCCAGCATGCGCATGATCAGGTAGATGAAGAGCCCGCCGATCACGTAGGACAGGATGATGCCCGGACCGACCAGCTGGATGGACGCGGCCGAGCCGTAGAAAAGCCCGGTGCCGATCGCGCCGCCCAGAGCGATCATCTGGATGTGGCGGTTTTTCAGGTTGCGGGCGAGTCCGCCGGCTTGAGTGGCTGACATGGGATTGTCTCCTGAGGCACCGGATTCCGGGGCGGCTTCGGCCTGCTCCCGGATCCGGCTTGTTCTTTGGTTTGTTTTTTGCTTTGTGCGGGATCAGGCGGCGATGGGTTCCAGCGAGGATTGGAAGTGGCGCAGGATGGGGGGTTCCCAGGTGATGCGGTAGCCTCGCGTGATGCGGTGCGCGCGCTGCTTGATTTCGCTCAGCGCCTCGGCCACGACGTCCAGGTGGGCCTGGGTGTACACCCGCCGGGGGATGGCCAGGCGCGTGAACTCGAAGCTGGCCTGCAGCTGCTTGCCGGTGTCGGGGTCGTTGCCCAGCATGTACGAGCCGATGTCGCAGCTGCGGATGCCGGCTTCCCGGTACAGTTCGATGGCCAGGACCTGGCCGGGATATTCGGTATAGGGGATGTGCGGCAGCAGGGCGGCCGCATCCACGAAGATGCCGTGTCCGCCGACCGGGGACTGGTAGGCGATGCCGGCATCGTCCAGCAGGCCGCCCAGGTATTCCATCTGGCCGATGCGGTAGCGCAGGTAGCTTTCGTCGACCCCTTCGCGCAGCCCGACGGCCAGCGCCTCCATGTCGCGTCCGCTGAGCCCGCCATAGGTGTAGAAGCCTTCGTAGGAAATGCAGGCGGTCCGGATGCCCTGGATCAGGTCCGAGGCGCCGTCGCGCACGCCGAGCAGCCCGCCCATGTTGACGATGGCGTCCTTCTTGGCCGACATAGTGAACAGGTCGGCGTGGCTGAACATCTCGCGCACGATCCGGGGGATCGGCACGTCCTTGTACTCCGCCTCGTCGCGCTGGATGAAATAGGCGTTCTCGGCGTAGCGGGCGGCGTCGATGCAGACCGGAATCCCGTATTGCCTGGCCAGTGCCGCGACTTCGCGCAGGTTCTGCATCGAGACCGGCTGCCCGCCCGCCGAGTTGTTGGTGATCGTCATGACGATGAGGCCGACGCGCCCGCCGTGTTCACGCAGCAGTTGCTCCAGGCGCGGCACGTCCATGTTGCCCTTGAAGCGGGCCCGTTCGGCGGGGTGCCTGGCGGCTTCGACGACGCAATCGATGCAGCGCGCGCCGGCGAGTTCGACGTGGGCGCGCGTCGTGTCGAAGAACATGTTCGAGAGGGCCAGCTTGCCGGCGGACAGCAGCAGCGGGAACAGGACCTTTTCGGCGGCGCGCCCCTGGTGCACCGGCTGGATGTAGTCGTAGCCGAAGAGGTCGCGGGCCGTATCGATCAGCTTTTCGTAGCTGGCCGCGCCGGCGTAGGCTTCGTCGCCGCGCATGATGCCGGCCCATTGCCCGGTGCTCATGGCGCCCGTGCCGGAGTCGGTCAGCAGGTCGATGGCGCAATCTTCGCCCTTGAGGCCGAAAAGATTGTATTTGGCTTCGATGAGCCGGGACTCGCGTTCTTCGCGGGTGAGCATGCGCAGCGGCTCGACCGACTTGATGCGGAAGGGTTCGGGGATGTATTTGATCGCCATGAGAGGCCTCCGGAAACGATTGGATGGGAGGACACCCCGGTCGTCGCGTGGCCGCCTTGCCGGCGGCCGTGGACAGGCGGACAGTGCGAAGGATAAAGATTTCTTGTCTGCGATGTTTTAAGAAATTATTATCAGTTTATAGGCGTAACAGCCGCCTATGCGACGGATTATGCCGATGAGGCGGAAAATTTGCAAGAATCATTGAATTCGTTGCGCTTCACCTGATAAAAAATTATCATCTTGCATGAGGTTTCATTCTTTCCATCCTCGGGCGGAACAGCCGTGCGATGGCCTGCGGAGCACCGCTGTCCGCGGAGAACGGACGAACATCATGCAGAAAGCCTGGCTGCCGAACCACATCGCCTTGACCGGCTTCCTGGGCAGGACCCTGGGGCCGGATTATGAAATCGCCCTGTACGACCTGACGGAACCGGCCGCCGCGGTCGTGGCGATCGCCAACGGCCACGTCACCCAGCGCACGCTCGGAGCGCCGCTGCCCCCGCTGCTCGGGCAGTGGCTGGACGAGCCCCGGGACGAGCAGCCGGAGGAGTGGATCCAGCTCGCCGACATGACGGCGACGGGCAAGCTGCTGCGGACCTCGGCGCGCGTCGTCACCGACGAGGCCCGGCGCCGGGCCGGCCTGCTGACCATCAGTTTCGACGACAGCCGCTACCGCGATCTCAGCGAACGGATCCTGCGGCTGCGCCACCCCGATTCCTTCGTCGACAGCCATTTCGTCTCGCAAGCGCTGGAGGACGTGTCCGCGGCCGGAGAAATGCCGCCGCGCCCGTCTCCGGCCTCGGCGCGCGGGCTGGCGGCGGACATTCTGGCCCGGGCCAGGGCCGAGCTGAACGAGGAACCGGGGCGGCTGCGCCATCGCGAGCGCCTGAAATGGGTCGGCGGCCTGGATGCGCGCGGCTTCTTCGGCGTGAAAGGCGCCGTGGGCCTGCTGGCCGAGGAACTGGGCTGCTCTCCGGCCACGGTCTACCGCTACCTGAGCGCCGTGCGCGCCGCGGGCTAGCTGCTGGTCAGCCGCGGCGCCCGTGCGCGTAGGCTTCCACCAGCCGGTCGAGAAAGCCGTAGAGCTTCCGGTTCATGGCGCCGTAGTCGTGGGCGCGCAGGACGTCGGGCGGCTGCACGAACCGGCGCGCGGCGAATGTTTCCGGTTCCCGCTCCGATGCGGCGATCAGCAGTTCCACCACCGCGGGCGTGAATTCCATGTGGCACTGGAAGCCATAGACGAGATCGCCGTATTCGATGATCTGCCGGGGGCATCCTGCGCTGTAGGCGAGGATCTTCGCCTGTGCGGTCAGGCCCGGCATGTCGTTGTGCCAGTGGCCCACTTCCAGCGTGTCGCCGAAGTGCGAGAACTTGCCGTTCGCCTTGCCCGCGGCCGTCAGCGTGATGGGGAACTTGCCGATCTCCTTTTCCGGGCTGCGCTCGTGCGGGGCGCCGAGGGCCGTGCCGATCAGCTGCGATCCGAGGCAGACCCCGACGACGGCCTTTCCGCCGGCGATGCACCGGGCGATCAGGGCGCATTCGGCGGCGGCGTCGAAGTGCGGGCATTCCTCCCGGGTGGTGGACGGCGATTGCGGGCCGCCCATCACCACCAGCAGGTCGATGCCGTCGATGGACCGCGGCAGCGGCTCATGGTCGTAGACGCGCGAATGGCTCGCCTCGAATCCGCGGTCCTCGACCCAGGTTTCATAGGCGCCGAGGGCCTCGAACGACTCGTGCACGACGAAATGGACCTTCATGATCTTCCTTGGAGCGCGTTGGGCAAGTGCGTTGAACGATCCGGGTGTGGCCGGGGGGCGCCGGCGGCCGGACCGGATCGAGCCGCGGTCCGGGCTTTCGTGGGTGTTCCGGCCTCGCGCCCGTCCAGTCGCCTTGCCGGAAGTTTAATCGCGTCGGCGCCGGCGCGGGTCCCGGCCGGGTCCCGGATGCGCGCAAGCCGCATCCGGAGAGGGGGACGGCGAGCCTGGCCGTGAAAACTGGCCATGAAAATGCTTGCCAGAATCTCCGGTCTTGGAGTAAATACGAATGATAATCGTTCCTTGATGCTGCCGACGGCGGTCGGCAGCCCGGGGCGCGCGGCTCGTCCATGGAACGGCAGATGGCCATCACCCTCATTCTCCCCTCGAAGCGCGGCCATGCCGGCGCGCCGCCCGGCCACGATCCGGACGTCTCTCATTTCGACGCTAGCGTCAAACTGGTGGCGGGCATTTTGCATCCGGCCAGCGAAGACTGGCACGAGGAGCCGCTGGAGCAGGGCGTCAAGCTGGTCCTCGTCCAGAGCGGCGAGGTGCGCTGCAGCGCGCCGGGACAAGCGGAACACTGCCTGAAGGGGCCGTCCTTGTGCTTCATCGCAAACGAAGGCGAAAGCTCGACCAGGCAACGCTATGGCCGCGACGCGCCGCTGCGCTACACCATCGTGCGCCTGGGGCGGGAGATCCTCGACCGGGACTGCGGCCTGCTGCCGCAGCCGCTGCTGCCGCGCGGCGGCGGGCCGCGCCTGCTCAGCTGCCCGGCCAGTCGCGCGCTGCAGGCGCTGGCGGCGCAGATTGCCACGTGCCCGCTGGAAGGCGGCGCGCGCGATTTCTATCTGGGCGGCAAGGCGCTCGAGCTGGCGGCCCTGGGCACGCAGCTGCTGTGCACGGAAAGCGGCCGGAGGACTCCCGCGCTTCGCGTCACCTCCAGCGACGTGGAGCGGGTCCATGCCGCGCGCGACCTGCTGTTCGGCGCGCTGCGCGATCCCCCGTCGCTGGAGGCGCTGGCCGTGCGCGTGGGCACCAATCCCCGCAAGCTGACGGCGGGGTTTCGCCAGGTGTTCGGCACCAGCGTCTTTGCATTGCTGGCCGAGCACCGGCTGCGCGAGGCGCACAAGATGCTGTGCGACGAGGAGGCCAGCGTGTCCACCGTGGCCTATCGTGTCGGCTACAGTCCGGCGCATTTCTCCGTGGCGTTCCGCAAGCGCTACGGCGTCTCCCCGAGCGAGCTCAGGGCCGTGGATCCGGCGGATGCGTGCGTCCGCGAGGCCGGCACTTGAGGCGGACGCGTCTGCCGGGCGAACGATCCCAGGATCGATAGGGAAAGACCGGCAATCGAAAGAGTTGAATGAAAATGTAAATGATAATAATAAGAATCATTCAACAAGAGGTAGAAGACATGAATATCGGCGATTGGCCGCCCGCTCCGGCGCTCTGCCTGGGATTGCTGCTGGCGGCCGGTCCGCTGCCCGCGGCGGCGCAGACTGGAAGCGGAGGGGACGCCGCGCCGGCGTCGCCCTCCGAGCTGCCGGCCATCAAGGTGACCGGATCGGCGAAAGAGGCATCCACCACCACGCTCTCCAAGCTGCCGCTGAGCCAGCGGGAGATTCCGCAGTCGGTCGTGGTCATCGACCGCGAGCAGATGGACCAGCAGAACACGTCCACGCTGGAAGACGCCATGCTGCGCGCGCCCGGGGTGGTGGTCCAGCCCTACGTGCTCCTGACGACGGCGTACTACGTGCGCGGCCTGAAGGTGGATTCCTTCGCCTTCGACGGCGTGCCGGTGGCCCTGGGCGGGACGGCCGATTCGCCCCAGGACATGTCGGCCTACGACAGCGTCGAACTGCTGCGCGGCGCCAACGGCCTGATGCAGGGCGCGGGCAATCCGGCGGCCACGATCAACCTGGTGCGCAAGCGCCCGCAGCGTGCGTTCGCCGCCAGCGGCGCGCTGACGCTGGGCAGCTGGAACCGGCGGCGCGCCGAGGTGGACGTCGGCGGTCCGCTGAACGCAGCGGGCACCGCCCGCGGCCGCCTGGCGGCCGCCTACGAGGACCGCGATTTCTTCTACGACCATGCCAGGCGCGAGACCGGTTCCCTCTACGGCATCGCCGAGTTCGACATTGCGCCCGGCACCCTGCTGACCGTGGGCCTGCAGCACCAGTCCATCCGCTCGGTCCCCAACATGGCGGGCGTGCCGATGGCGCGCGACGGCTCCGACCTGGACCTGCCGCGCTCGACCTACCTGGACGTGGACTGGGATCGCTTCGACTGGAAGACGACGCGCGCCTTCGGCTCGCTCGAACGGCGGTTCGGCCAGGGCTGGAAGGCCAGGCTGAGCGGCGAATACCAGACGATGGATTCCGACATGAAGTATGCGGGTTCCTTCGGCGCCATCGACCCCGCCACGGGCGACGGCGGCGCGCTGAATGGCGCGGCCTACCGGTTCCGCAGCGACAACCGCAGCGTGGACCTCAACGTGCACGGGCCGGTGGAGCTGCTGGGGCGCACCCATGAGCTGCTGCTGGGCCTGAGCCATGCCAACGTGACCAGCGACCAGCGCCAGGCCCGGCTGCTCTCGGGCAATGGCGTGCCGGTCAACGTGTACCGCTGGGATCCGTCCAGTGTGCCCGAGCCCGCCGTGGGGCCGTTTCAGCTGTCCAGCGAGACCGACACCACGCAGAAGGGCGCCTATGCCCTGGGGCGGTTCAAGCTGGCCGATCCGCTCACCCTGGTGCTGGGCGGCCGCGTGAGCTGGTGGGACCAGCGCACGCTGACGGCGCGCTTCGATCCCGGCCGGCAGTTCACGCCCTATGGCGGCCTGATCTGGGATTTCGGCCGGAACTGGTCCGCCTACCTGAGCTACGCCGAGGTGTTCCAGCCGCAGACGCGCCTCGCCTTCGACGGCAGCCTGCTCGACCCGGTCGAGGGCAAGACCTACGAGGCCGGCATCAAGGGCGAGCTCGCGGGCGGCGCGCTGAACGTGTCGGCGGCCGTGTTCCGCACCGAGCTGAGCAACAACGTCCAGGTCGATCCGGCCCATCCCTGCGTGGGCTCGACCTGCTATTACATCAATGGCGGCAAGGTCCGCAGCCAGGGATTCGAGTGGACGGCCTCCGGCCGCGTCACGCCGTTCTGGACCCTGTCGGCCGGCTACACCTTCGACACCACGAAATACGTCGAGGATTCGACCCAGAGCGGCCAGTACGCGACGTTCAATCCGAAGCACATCCTGCGCCTGTGGACCCACTACGACCTGCCGTGGCAGGGACGGCGCTGGAGCGTGGGCGGCGGCGTGCAGGTGCAAAGCGAATACAAGGTCGTATCCGGCGGCGCCACCCTGCATCAGGGCGGCTATGCCCTGGCGAACCTGCGGGTGGGATACCGCATCGACAAGCGCTGGACGGCCGCGCTCAGCGTCAGCAACGTCTTCGACCGCAGGTATTACCAGAGCTTCAGCAGCCTGAACTGGAGCAACCGCTACGGGGATCCGGTCAATGCCGCGCTGACGCTGCGAGGCACGTTCTGACGGAGGAATGCGGGAGGATCCGGGGGCCGCCGGCCGTCGCCTCCGTGGCGGCAGGCACCGCAGAGGCGGTTTCTTCTTGACACACATCAATTTTTTTCCTTCAATGTTTGACAAAGTCAAAAGAAGGGGATGGAGATGTCGGAAGGACGGAGAAGCATTTTTCCTGCCGCGGGCGCGGCGATCGGGGCGGTTTTCCTGCTGGCCGCCTGCGATGGCGGCGGCTCCGGCCAGGTGGCCGAGGCGCCGTCCCAGCCCGATAAGCCCAACATCCTGTTCGTCATGATGGACGACGTCGGCATCGACCAGATGAGGTCCTTCGGCTACGGCGGCGCCAATCCCCCGAAGATGCCCAATATGGATGCCGTGGCGCAGGCCGGCATCCGTTTCCGCAATACCTGGTCGCAGCCGGAATGCTCGCCGGCGCGGGCGAGCTTCTTTGTCGGACGCTATCCCACCCGCACCCACACCTACCAGGCGCTGGGCCCCGGCGACCTGGCCAATGCCCAGCTCTCGCCCTATGAAACGGCGGCGCCCCAGCTGCTGCGCAAGGCGGGGTACGAGAGCGCCATGTTCGGCAAGTTTCACCTCGCCGGCCCGGAAAACAACGAGGCGGGCATCGCCACGCCGGCCCTGTTCGGCTGGGACTATTTTTATGGCTGGATCGGCGGGCTGCCCGAATCCATCGATCTGCGGGCCGGCGGCGCCGTGCCGGCCGGCACCTCGAACCAGTGCGGCTTCGTGCCGGGGGCGGCGGCCGCGGACGGGGCCGCGCACGGCGCCTGCCATTTTCCGGACGACAGCTGCCGGCCGGTGCGCAAGGACGCGCCGGAACAGGACGTGGCGGGGCTGCAGTGCCTGGCGGCCGGCGGCATCCTCGTGCCCGGTGCGAGCTGCGCGGACCCGAAGCCGGCCGGCCTGGATTTCTCCCGCTACAACGGCTACTACGTGTCGCCCCTGGTGATCCTGGAAAACGGCCGGGCGGAGCAGGTGCCGCCCGGGGACAAGCGCGCCCGCGGCTATCGCACCACCATCGAGACCGACGCGGCCATCGACTGGATCAAGTCGCGCGCGGCCGGCAAGCCCTGGATGGCCACGGTCAGCTACACCGCGGCGCATACGCCCTGGCAGCAGCCGCCTGCGGCGCTGCTGTCCGACCTGGTCGGCCCCGGCGGCTATCCCGATGCCCACGTGTTCGACAACCTCAGCTGCACCAGCAGCGGATCGGCCGCCGACGTGCTGCGCATGCAGGTCCTGCAGAACCGCATGACCCAGGCGATGGACGCCGAGTTCGGCCGCCTGCTGGTGGAAACCGGGATCGCCGCCCGCAATCCCGACGGCAGCCTGAACTACGATCCCGCGGCCAGCAACACCGTGATCGTCATCGTCGGCGACAACGGCTCGCTGGGTCTGGCCGTCAAGGCGCCCTTCGACAGCTCGCGCGCCAAGGGCACGGCCTACCAGACGGGCGTCTGGGTGCCGCTGATCGTGGCGGGGCGCGGCGTGGCCGATCCCGGCCGCGACGTCGAGCACATGGTCAACGGGGTGGATCTGTTCGAGCTCTTCGGCGAGCTGGCGGGCATCGATGTGCGCCAGGCATTGCCGGCCTCGCGCCCGGTCGATTCCGTCGGCATCCAGGCCTACCTGAAGAATCCCTCGCAGTCGGCCCTGCGCCAGACCAACTTCGCCATCAGCGGCCTGAACCAGCAGGCCGACGGCGGACGCAACGGGCCCTGCGTGGTGACGACCGCGGCGGGCGGCGGCACCTGCATGCAGATCGCCACCTCGAAGTCCGTCTGCGGCGACAACAGCGGCTTCTGGTGGGGCGAGGGGCACGACGACCTCGCGCCCATGGGCGGCGACAACGCCATCGCCTCCTACGGCACCTGCGCCCAGGTGAACCAGGTGCGCTACGGGAACGGCGTGCCCGAGGCCGAGCTGTACACCGTCATGCCCGACCAGTCCGTGGCCGTGCGGGAAGCGCGCTACAAGCTGGTGCGCAATACCTTCAAGCGCTTCGATCCGGTCAAGGGCATCCACGACGAGGTGGAATACGAGTTCTACGAAGTCGATCAGGCCAAGGGCACGCCCCTGCTCGACGAGGAGGGCACGAGCAAGGTCAACCCCGACGGCACCCCCAGGCCGGGCTGGCAGGCCGGGGAGGAAGCCGCCTACAAGGACCTGAAGGACCGGCTCGACCGCCTGATGCAGTCGGCGGTGCTCTGCGAGGGCGACGGCAACATCGACGGGATCGTGGACCAGGCCGACCTGGAGAACTGGCGCCGCATCCACGCCGACTGGGGCAAGTCCAGCGTCTACGATTTCGCGGGCGCCGTCCCCGGCAGCCCGCCCGATGGCTACACGAACGGTCCCGACCAGGACGTCGTCAGCCTGAACCTCGGCAAGACCTGCGTCTATCCCGCCAGTGTCTACTGACCGCCCCCGCCTCCGCCCGCGATTCGTCGCCCTGTCCGCCGCGGTCCTGATCGCCGCGGCGGCGGGGGGCTACGCCTGGTTCCAGGTCCGTGCGCAGGCCGGGCCGGCCGAACCCGTCGCCATCCTCGGCGACGGCAAGGACACGCCCGGGAACATGGCATGGGTGCCGCCCGGCGTCTTCCTGATGGGCAGCGACAGCCGGCTCGCCCAGCGCAACGAGAAGCCGGCCCATCCGGTCCGGGTGAAGGGCTTCTGGATGGACCTCACCCACGTCACCAACGACCAGTTCGCCGAGTTCGTGCGGCAGACCGGCCATGTGACCACGGCCGAGCGCACGCCCGACTGGGAGACCGTCCGCGTCCAGCTGCCGCCCGGCACGCCCAGGCCGCCCGATTCGGTGCTGGTGCCCGGCGCCCTGGTGTTCGTCGGCACGGACAGGCCCGTGAATCTGGCGGACTACAGCCAGTGGTGGCGCTACGTGCCGGGCGCCGACTGGCGCCATCCGCAGGGGCCGGGCAGTTCGATCGAGGGCAAGGGCGACCATCCCGTGGTCCAGGTCAGCTACGCCGATGTGCAGGCCTATGCCCGGTGGGCCGGCAAGCGCATGCCGACCGAGGCCGAATGGGAATATGCCGCGCGCGGCGGCCTGGAGCAGGCCACCTACGTCTGGGGCGACGAGCTGATGCCCGACGGCAAGCCCATGGCCAACTACTGGGATTCCGGCCGCGGCGCTTTTCCCGTCGTCAGCCCCGAGGCGGGCGGCGCCGCCGGCACGCTGCCGGTGATGTCCTTCCCGGCCAACGGCTACGGGCTCTACGACATGACGGGCAATGCCTGGCAGTGGGTGGCCGACTGGTACGACGCGCGCTATTTCGCCCGCCAGGCGCAGGCGGCGCAGGGCAAGCCCATCGCCGATCCGCGCGGCCCGCCCCGGTCCTACGATCCCTCCGATCCGGGCGTCCCGGCCGATGCGCCCAGGCGGGTGATCCGGGGAGGCTCGTTCCTGTGCAACGAAAGCTATTGCCTGGCCTACCGGCCCAGCGCCCGGCAGGCGGCGGACCCCTACAGCCCCATGTCGCACGTGGGCTTCCGGCTGGTGTCCGACGCGCCGCCGCCGGCCTCGCCGTCCGTGCTGGCGCGGCTGTGGCCGCATTGAGACGGAGCGGGGAGGTGGAGCGGACCATGAGCATGCTGTGGGCTTCCTGGAACCTGGGGCAAGCGGCGACTCTGTGCGCCGCCCTGGCTTTCTCCCTGGCCTTGAACGTGCCGCTCGCCCGGGCCGCCTGGCGGCTGCCGCGCGCCCTGGATGGCACCCTGCCGGCCGAGCCGACGGCCGCCCATCGGCTGGGCCGCCGGGCGTTCCTGCTGGCGGCGCCCCTGCTGGCGGTGGCCTGCGCCTGGCGCTTCGGGGCGACCGGCGCGGCCCTGGCCGCGATCGTTTTCGTGTCGGTGCTGCTGGTCCTGGCCTGGATCGACGCCGAGACCGGCTACCTGCCGGACCGCCTGACGCTGCCGCTGCTGTGGCTGGGCCTGCTGGTCAATATGGACGCGGCCTTCGCGCCATTGGCGCATGCCGTGGCGGGCGCCGCGGGCGGCTATCTGGCGTTCTGGTGCGTGGCCGCCGGGTTCAGGGCGCTGACGGGCCGCGAAGCCCTGGGCCGCGGCGATTGCAAGCTGCTGGCGGCCCTGGGAGCCTGGCTGGGCTGGACGGCCCTGCCGCGCATCGTGTTCGTGGCCGCGTGCCTGGGCCTGGCGGTGGCGCTCGCGCGGCGCCTGGCGGGGCGGCTGGCGCCGGGCGAGGCCTTCGGCTTCGGGCCTTTCCTGGCCGCGGCCGGCGTGGCCGCCTTGTGGGGGATGTAGCGGGTGAAGGAGGTGCGGATGGATTCAGCGGCTTGCCGGCGGTCGCTCGACCGGAACGAAGCCCGGCGCGGGAGCCGGCGGCGCGGGCGTGGCGATGGTTTCTTCCATGCCGTCCTGGCTGACGACGATTTCGCCGGCGCGGATCGCGGTCAGGGTGATGCCGGGGGCCAGGTCGTCGCCGATCCGGAAGGCGCGCGCCGGCGCGCCGTCGATCGACAGCACCGCGGTGCTCCGGGCGCCGGCGGCCATCAGGCCGGCGATGCGCACCTGCAGGCGGCCCCGGCCGCTGCCGAACCAGCCTTCCAGGGGGGCCAGGGAAGGCGCCTGGGCGGCGTGCGGCGCCAGCAGCGGCGGCGCCGGAGCGGGGCGCGGCGCCAGCAGCAGGGCGCCCCACAGCCCGATCCCCGCGGCGATCGCCAGCAGGGCGGCGCCGCGCAGCATGCCGGGGGCGTGGCGGCGCAGGGATGCGGCGGCGGGAAGACGGAGGGCGGGCATGGGTCGCGGGTCGCGCTGTCCGGGCTTTTCAGTCTTTTTAGTATAGTGCCGGCTGCGGACTTCGTGCGCCGGCTTCGCGGCGGGACGAGGCGTCCGTCCGGACGGAGCATCATGCAAGCAGGTTTTTCCCTTCCAGGCGCGCCGTCGCAGCGCGGCTTCTCGCTGATCGAGATCATGGTGGTGGTCGTCATCATGGGCATCCTGGCCGCGCTCGTCGTGCCCAACGTCATGGACCGGCCCGACCAGGCCCGGGTGATCGCGGCCCGGCAGGACGTGGCCTCCATCCAGCAGGCGCTCAAGCTCTATCGCCTGGACCATGGCCGCTACCCGAGCGTCGAACAGGGTCTGGAGGTCCTGGCCGGCGGACCGGACGGCAAGTCCCGCTACATGGACCGCGTGCCGCGCGATCCCTGGGGCACGCCCTACCAATACCTGAATCCCGGCGTGCGGGGCGAGGTCGATGTGTTTTCCCTGGGAGCCGACGGCAAGCCGGGGGGCGAGGGCGTGGATGCCGAGATCGGGATCGATGCGCATTGACGCGCAGCGTGGCTTCACGCTGCTGGAGATGATGGTCGTGCTCCTCATCATGGGCATCGCGATGGGGGCGGCCAGCGTGTCCGCGTTCGGCGATCCCGGCATGCGCACGCTGCGCCAGGACGCCCACCGGCTGGCGGGGCTGTTCATGGCGGCGCAGACCGAGGCCCGGGCCGGAGGCGGGCGCATCGCCTGGCGCCCCGGGGCGCAGGGCTACGCCTTCGAGCGGCTGCCGCGTCCTCTGGTGCTGCCGGCCCGGATGGCCGTGCGCTCGGCCGGGGGGCGGGACGACCGCTTCGGCGCGGATTCGCCCCTGCGGCCGCGCTCCTGGCTTTCATCCGGGCCGGTGTCGGTCGACATCCGGCCGGCCGGCGCCCTGGTCTTCGGCGGCGACTGGGTGGGCGCGCCGCTCGAGATCACGCTGAGCGCCGGGGACCGGACGGTGCGGATCTCGCGCTCGGGCAGCGGACATTACGAGGTCCGGCCATGAGCGCGCCGGGCCGCCAGCGCGGCTTCACCCTGATCGAGGTGCTGGTGGCGCTGGCCATCGTCGGCGTGGCGCTGGCGGCCGGCATCCGCGCGCTCGGGGTGGGCATCGGCGGCGCGCAGGCGCTGCGGCTGCGCAGCCTGGCGCTGCAGTCGGCGGAGAACGTCCTGGGGGAAATGCGCCTGCAGGGGGAATTCCCGGCGGTCGGCCGGCATCGCCGGCCCTGTCCGCAGGCGGACCTCGCCCTGCAATGCGAACAATGGGTGCAGGCCACGCCCAATGCCCGCTTCCGCCGCGTGTCGGTGAGCGTGCGGCTGGAGGACGGCCCTGTGCTGTCCAAGCTCGATGGCCTGGCCTCGCGTCTGCCATGAGCATGCCGGGCCGCCCCAGGCGCGCACATGGGCGCCCGCGCCACGCGGGCCGGCCGGCGGGCGCCGCGCCCGGCGCCCAGCGGGGATTCACCCTGATCGAGGTCCTGGTCGCCCTGGTGCTGCTGGCGCTGCTGGGCCTGATTGCCTGGCGCGGGCTGGATGCCGTCCAGCGCGTCTCCGGGCGGCTCGACGCGCGGGCCGAGGAGACCCTGTCGCTGGTCAGGGCCTGGAGGCAGCTGGAGCGCGACCTGCGCCGGCATGCCGGGGAGGACGTTCTGCCCGCCTGGCGGGCGGCCGAGGGCGGACCGGACCGCGCCGGCCTGGCGTTTCCCGCGCCGGGCGTGGCCTGGGCCCGCGCATCCGGGCTGCTGCTGGTGCGCTCGACGGATGACGGCCGCTGGCAGCGGCTGCACTGGTACGTGAACCAGGGCGTCCTCTACCGGGCGGCCGGCGCGCCTTCGGACCGCCTGCCCCTGCCCGGACCCACGGACGCGGTCGCCGTCCTGGACGGCCTGCGCGCCTGGTCGCTGCGCGAATGGCGCCATGGCCAGGGCTGGACGGACCCGCAGGCTCCGCCGGCCGATGCCTCCGGCGCGGGTCGCGGCGCGGCGCGCCCGGGGACGGACGCCGCGCAGGCAATGGCGGCCGTGGGTCTGGAAATCGTGCTGCTGCGCCAGGAAGCCGGCGAGCAACGCGCCTATCGCAAGGTGGTGGTGCTGCCATGAGACATCCTGTGACAGGCTCCGGCGGCG
Organism: Castellaniella defragrans; assembly: GCF_014203015.1. Classification (GTDB taxonomy): domain Bacteria; phylum Pseudomonadota; class Gammaproteobacteria; order Burkholderiales; family Burkholderiaceae_B; genus Castellaniella; species Castellaniella defragrans. The sequence continues at coordinate 29,085 of NZ_JACHIB010000008.1, read as the reverse complement.
AGACCGAGGTTTTGCGCGGCACGATGCCGCTTGGGATCGTAGGGGGTTCCGTCGATCCGGGCACGCCGGATCGCACGCACCCGAGCCCGCGCCCATATGCGCGGCACGGAGGCGGTCCGGCGGGCATCGCCGCCCGGTCCTCCCAGCGCGGCATGGCGGTGATCGCCGCCATGCTGGTGGTGATCGCGGCCGCCGCGCTGGCCACGGCCTTGATCGAAGGGCAGGGCCGGCTGGTGAGGGTGCTGGCGACCGAACGGCACCTGGCCCAGGCGCACTGGGTGCTGCGCGGCGGGCTGGACTGGTCGCGGATCATCCTGCAGCTCGACGCGCGCGAGAACGCCACGACCCGGCTCGACGGCCTGTGGACCCAGCCGCTGGCGGATCTGCCCGTGGGGCCGGCCGACGACCCCGGCTCCGCCCTGTTCTCCGGCCGCATCGAGGATGCGCAGGGCAAGTTCAATCTGCGCGACCTGGCCGCGAACGGGCAGCCCAGCCCCGCCGCCGTGCGGTCGCTGGAACGGCTGCTGCAGTGGCTGGGACGGGATCCCGCCCTGGCTGGCGCACTGGCGCGGCGGGTGGCCGACAGCCAGCCGGCGCCGGGGCGCGCGCCCGCCGCCATGGGGCTGCGCGGGGTGGACGAGCTGCAGTGGGTCGCGGGCCTGGGACCGGCGGGGGTGGAAGCGCTGCGGCCCTACGTGGTCTACCTGCCGGAGACCGTGCCGCTCAATGCCAATACCGCGCCGGCCGAGGTGCTGGGCGCCGTGATCGAAGGGCTGGGCCTGGCCGGCGCGCGGGGCCTGGCCGCCCAGCGCGACCGGGGGCTCTGGTTCGTCAACCGGGGCGATCTCCTCAATCGCCTGCCGGAACTGCAGGCCGGCCAGGCGCGGCGCCTGGACGTGCGCAGCGACTGGTTCAGCGTCGCGGGGCAGGTCGTGGTGGGTGATACGATGGTCGGGCTGCGGGCCCTGCTCCAGCGCGACCGGCAGGGGAGAGCCTCGGTCCGCTGGGTCAGCTATGGATAAGAAGAACATGAGACAACACATGCGGCTGCTGCTGCCTCCCCTTTCCGAACTGACGCCCGCCACGCCGCTGGCCTTCGCGCTCGTGGGGCGCGATGGGCGTCTGCTGCGCTCGGGCGCGCTGGGCCTGCGGTCGCTGGCCGCGGTGGCGGGCGCGGGGCCGGTGCACGCCATCGTGCGCGACGAGGACGCGGTCGTCGCCCGCATCACGGTGCCGCCCGTCCCCGCCCGGCGGCTGGGCGACGCGGTGCGCGGCAGCGTCGAGCCCATGGTGCTGTCCGACCTCGACCGCCTGCGCGTGGCCCATGGGCCGCGCCAGCCCGACGGCGCGGTGGCCGTCGCCTGGACGGCGCGCGAACCCCTGGAGCGGGCCTGGTCGCTGCTGACGTCCGCGGGCCTGCGCGTCGAGTCCCTGGTGCCGCATGCCCTGGCGCTGCCCGCGGACGATCCGCATCCCGGCCGCGTGCTGGAGCTGCCGGCGGGACCCCGCTGGCTGGCCCCCCTGCCGGCCTGGTCCTTCGTCGATCGGGAGCTGCGCGCCGCGGGCGGGGCGGGACGCTGGCGCCGGCCGCTCGCCTGGGCCGCCGCGGCGGGCGCCGTCTGGATCCTGGGGCTGAACGCCTATGCCGCCCGGCAGGGGCGCGAACTGGAGGATTTGCGCGAATCCATGCGCCGGACCGTGCAGCAGGCCTATCCGCGCATTCCCGTGGTGATCGATCCGCTGCGCCAGGCCCGCCAGCAGCGCGACGCGCTGCGGCTCGCCGGCGGCGGCGAGGCCGCCGACGATTTCATCCCGCTGGCGCTGGCGGCGGCCGAGGTGCTGGACTTCGCGCAGGGGCACGTGCTCGGCCTGCGCTACGCGGACGGCCGCCTGACGCTGACGCTGGCCGAAGGCTACCGGCCGCCGGCGGACGAAGCGGCGCTGGCGCGGACGGCGGCGGAGCGGGGCATCCGGCTGGCGCGCGACGAGACCCGGCCCCATGTCTGGCATGCCGGCCGTCCGGATGCGTCGGAGGGCACGCGTCGTCCGGCCGGGGAGGCGGGATGAGCGGGCCGCATGCGCAGCGCTGGCGGAACGCCTGGAACGCGCGGGCGCGGCCCGCGCTGGGCCGCTGGCATGCGGCCTGGCGGCGGCTGAGCCCGCGCGAGCGGCGCCTGCTGGGCCTGGCGGTCCTGCTGCTGGGGGTCGCCGTGCTGTGGCTGGCGGCCTTGCGTCCCGCGATCGGGACGCTGCGGCAGGCACGGGAACAGCTGCCCGTGCTGCGGGCGCAGGCGGCCGAGCTGGAGGCCGTCGTGCTGGAATCCCGGGCGCTGGGGCGCGAACGGCGCGGCGCCATGACCCTCGAAGAAACCGCCGCCGCGCTGCAGGAAAGCCTGCGGCGGGCCGGCCTGCAGGCGCACGGCCGCTTCGGCCCGGTGCGCGCGGTCGACGGCGCGATGCGGCAGCCGCTGACGGTGGAGCAGGCGCCCGCCGCCCGCTTGCTGGCCTGGCTGGCGCAGTTGCCTGAGATCGCCCGGGTGCGGGTGCATCGCCTCGACCTGGCGCGCAGCCACGTCGGGGGGCGCGACCGTCCCGGCCTGCTGAGCGGCAGCATCGAGCTGGCGCTGCCGGCAGGGAGCCCGCCATGAGCGCGCCCAATCGAGTTCGGCGCGCGCATGGGGACGCGTCCGGCGATGGCCGCGCGACGAGCCGCGCGGCGCGCCTGGCCGGCGTCCTGGCGCTGGCCGGCGCGGCCCTCCTGGCCGCGGCGGGCGTGCTGCCGGCCCGCTGGGCCATGGCCTGGGTGCCGGACGGCGCGCCCGTCACGCTGGTCGATGCCCAGGGCAGCCTTTGGTCGGCGCAGGCCACGCTGGCCGTCGGCGCCGGCCCGCTGCGGCGCAGCCTGCCCGAGCCGCTCCACTGGCGCTTCGCGTTCGCCGGCGGACCGCGCGTGTCGGTGTCGCATGCCTGGCTGGGCGGCCCGCTGGAAATCCGCCCGGCCTGGGGCGGCGTACGCATTTCCGGCCAGACCCTGCGGGTGCCGGCGGCGCTCCTGACGACTCTGCATGCCGTGTTCAACACCCTGGAGCCCGAGGGAGACCTCCTGCTGCAATGGCCCGACCTCGTGGTCGGCCGCGGCGGGCCCGAGGCCGCGCCGGGAGGGGAACTGCTGCGGATCCGGTGGCGGCAGGCCGGGTCCGCCTTGAGCCGCATCAGGCCGCTGGGCGACTACCGCCTCTCGGTGGCGGCCGCCGCCGGCCCGGAGCCGGGCTTCGCCCTGCGATTGAGCACGGAGGACGGTCCTCTGCGGCTGGACGGCGCCGGAACGTGGTCGCCTTCCGGCCGTCTCGTCTTCGACGGCCGGGCCTGGGCCGACGCCTCGGCATCCCCCGACACGCGGGTCGCGCTGCGCCGCCTGCTGGACACCCTCGGGCCCCGAACCGGTCCCGACGGAGCAACCCTTCTGCGGATTCGTTCATGAAAAGAGAGACTGCCCGATACCTGCCCCTGCTGCTGTCCGTGCTCGCCCTGGGAGGCTGCGCGGTCCCGGACGCCGCGCGCCAGGCCCAGGAATCGCCGCTGGTGGTCCGCACCTCGGTGGGGTCGGCGCCGCCCGTGCCCGTCGGGCGCCCGGCGAGGGCCGATGAGCCCCGGCAGGCGCCGCGCCCCCGCCGGCTGCAGCCCATCGCGGAACGGCCTGGGGCCTCGGCCGCCGCCCCCGGCGCCGGCGCGGACGGGCCGATGACCCGGCTCAATTTCCAGGAGGCCGATCTGGGCGCGGTGGTCCGTGCCCTGGCCAGCTTCACGGGGCGCAATTTCCTGGTCGATCCGCGCGTGCGCGGCCAGCTGACGCTGGTGTCGGATGCGCCGGTCGATGCCGATACGGCGTATGCCATGCTGCTGGGCGCCTTGCGCATGCAGGGCTTTGCCGTGGTGGAAGTCGGCGGCGTCAGCCGCGTCGTGCCCGAGGCCGACGCCAAGCTGCTGGGCGGGGCGGTGGTGTCCGGCGCGGAGCCGGCGCGCCGCGGCGAACTGCAGACCCGCGTCTTCGCCCTGCGCTACGAGAACGCCGCCGATCTGGTGCCGGTGCTGCGCCCCCTGGTGGCGGCGAACAACACCCTGGCCGCGCAGGAAGGCAGCAATTCCCTGGTCGTGACCGACTATGCCGACAACCTGGAGCGCATCGCCCAGATCATAGCCCGCATCGACACGCCGCTGGCGGTGAACACGGATGTCGTGCCGATCGAATACGGCGTCGCCCTCGACGTGGCCGCCCTGGCGCAGCAGCTGCTGCAGGACGGCAGCGGGCGCAAGACCCGGGACGTGTCCGTGCTGGCCGATCCCCGCAGCAATTCGGTGCTGCTGCGCGCCATCACGCCCGAGCGCCTGAAGCAGGCGCGCCAGCTGATCCTGCGTCTGGACACGCCCGAATCCCGCACCGGGAATCTGCATGTCGTCTACCTGCGCAACGCCCAGGCCAGCCACCTGGCCGAGGTGCTGCGGGGAGCGCTGACGGGGCAAGGCGGAAGCACCGATGCCCTGGACGGACCGCCGCTGTCGGCCACGCAGGCGCAGACCGGGCTGCCCGCCGCCGCGCTCTCGTCGTCCCAGGGAGAGGGCGCCGCGGCGGCGCTGCCGGCCGCCGACGCCCGCAGCATGGCCTTCTCCGCGGGAGGCGCCACGATCCAGGCGGATTCCGCCACCAACACCCTCATCATCTCCGCGCCGGAACCCCTGTACCGCAGCCTGCGCGAGGTCATCGACCTGCTCGACCAGCGGCGCGCCCAGGTGCTGATCGAAAGCCTGATCGTCGAGGTGAACGCCGACAAGGCCGCCGAGTTCGGCGTGCAGTGGATGGCCGGCGGCAACAGCCTGAACGGCGACGGCGCCGCCTTCTTCGGCGGCGCCAACCTGGGCGGGACCGGCATCGGCCTGGACACGGCCACCCGCACCACGATCGACGCCCTGGGCCAGGGCCTGAACCTGGGCGTCATCAACGGCACGGTCAACGTCATGGGCACGCAGATTCTCAATCTCAGCGTGCTCGCCCGGGCCATGCAGAGGCACGGCGGCGTGAACGTCTTGTCCACGCCGAACCTGATGACGCTGGACAACGAGGAGGCCAGCATCATCGTGGGCAATACCGTGCCGTTCGTGACGGGCTCCTACACGACCTCGGGCGACGGCGCCAGCAATCCCTTCCAGACCGTGCAGCGCGAGGACGTGGGCCTGACCCTGCGCATCCGGCCGCAGATCTCCGAAGGCGGCACGGTCAAGCTGGCCCTCTACCAGGAGGTCAGCAGCCTCGTCCCGACCGCCTCGCAGAACGGCACCTCGGACGTGACCCGCAAGCGGGCGCTGGAGACCAGCGTGCTGGTCGACGACGGCCAGATCATCGTGCTCGGCGGCCTGCTGGAGGACAGGATGGACGATTCCACGTCGTCGGTGCCCCTGCTGGGCGACATCCCCGTGCTGGGCAACCTGTTCAAGTACCAGAAGCGCAACCACACCAAGACCAACCTGATGCTGTTCTTGCGGCCCCACATCGTGCGCACCGCCCAGGACGGCGCCCGCCTGACGCTCGACCGCTACAACTTCATGCGGGCGGCCCAGGCCGGCCTGCCGGTCCAGGCGTCCTGGCTGATGCCGGACGACGTCATGACCGATCTGCCCGCGCTGCAACGCGATCCCGGCACGGGCCTGCTCGACCTGCGCGGCTTCCGGCGCGCCGACGAAGCCGCGCCGGCCGCCGGCGCGCCCGCGGACCCGGACGCTGCTCCGGCGGTGGCCGCGCCGGTCGGCCGGCCGGGGGCGCGATGAGCGCGCCGGGCCGCCGCCTGCCCTATGCCTGGGCGCGCGCCTGGCGCGCCCTGCTGGAGACCGGGGCGACGGGCGAGACGCTGACGGTCTCGGCGCGCACGCCCGCCTGGGCCCTGGCCGAGATCCGCCGGGTGCACGGCGCGGTCCCGCTGCGCACGGTGTCCGACGCGGAGCTCGACACCCTGCTCGCCGCAGCCTACGCCCATGCCGGGGATGCCGCCGCCATCGTCGACGAGGCGGCCCTCGACGTGGATCTGGACCGCCTGCTCCAGGACCTGCCCGAGGTCGAGGACGTGCTCGATACCCGCGAAGGCGCGCCGATCATTCGCATGATCAACGCCCTGTTCACCCAGGCCGCCCGCGACGGCGCCAGCGACATCCACATCGAGCCCTTCGAGGCTCACTCGGTGGTGCGCTACCGGGTGGACGGCACGCTGCGCGACATCGTCAGCCCGCGCCGCGCCCTGCACAACGCCCTGGTGTCGCGGATCAAGGTCATGGCCAGCCTGGACATCGCCGAAAAACGCCTGCCGCAGGACGGGCGCATCGCGCTGCGCGTGGGCGGCCGGCCCATCGATGTGCGGGTCTCCACGCTGCCCACGGGGCATGGCGAACGCGTCGTCCTGCGCCTGCTCGACAAGGAGGCGGGGCGGCTGCGGCTGGAGCGGCTGGGCATGTCGCCCGCCGTGCTGCGGGGGCTCGACGCGCTCATCAGGCGGCCCCACGGCATCGTGCTGGTGACCGGGCCGACCGGCAGCGGCAAGACCACCACGCTCTACGCCGCCCTGAGCCGGCTGGACGCCGCCACGACCAACATCCTGACGGTCGAGGACCCGATCGAATACGATCTGCCCGGCATCGGCCAGACCCAGGTCAATCCGCGCATCGACCTGACCTTCGCCGCGGCGCTGCGGGCCATCCTGCGCCAGGATCCCGACGTGGTGATGATCGGCGAGATCCGCGACCTGGAGACCGCCGAGATCGCCGTCCAGGCCTCCCTGACCGGCCACCTGGTGCTGGCCACGCTGCACACCAACGATGCCGTGTCGGCGGTGACCCGCCTGCTGGACATGGGCGTGGAATCGTTCCTGCTCGCCTCCACGCTGCAGGGGGTGCTGGCCCAGCGGCTGGTGCGCAAGCTGTGCGTCCATTGCCGGCGGATGCGGGCCGACGGCACGGCCGAGCGCGATCCGAAGGGATGTCCGGCCTGCGGCCACACCGGCCACAGCGGGCGCACCGGCGTGCACGAGCTGTTCATGCTCGACGACACGCTGCGCGCCATGATCCACGAGGGCGGCGGCGAGCAGGCCCTGCGCGAGGCCGCCCGGCGCGGCGGCATGCCGGACCTGCGCCAGGATGGCGAGCGCTGGATCCGCGCAGGCGTCGCCGCCCGGGCCGAGATCGAGCGCGTCGCGCGCGATCCGTGACGGCGCGCAGGCGGTCTCCTCGACGCGCATGAACAGGTCCTAGCCCATGCCCTCCTATCAATACGAAGCGATCGATGCCGCCGGCCGCGCCGAGCGGGGAAGGATCGAGGCCGACAGCGAGCGCGGCGCCCGCCAGACGCTGCGCAACCGGGGGCTGCTGCCGCTGAGCGTGGTGGAAGCGCGCCGCCGCGCGGGCGCGGGCATCGGCGCCCGCGCGCGGCTGCGCGACGCCGATCTGGGCTGGCTGACGCGCCAGCTGGCCAGCCTGCTGGCGGCCCGCCTGCCGCTGGAGACCGCGCTGCGCGCGACGCTGGAGCAGGCCGAGCGTGCGCAGGTGGTGCGCGTGCTGACGGCCGTGTGCGACGACGTGCGCGCCGGCCTGCGTCTGGGACAGGCCCTGGATGCCCATCCCCGCGATTTCCCCGACGTCTACCGGGCGCTGGTGGATGCCGGCGAGCAGTCGGGCGATCTGGACCGGGTGCTCGAACGGCTGGCCGACTACATCGAGGCGCGCGGCGCCCTGCGCAACAAGGTGCTGACCGCCTTCATCTATCCCGGGATCGTCACCGTGGTGTCGATGGCCATCGTCGTCTTCCTGCTGAGCTACGTGGTGCCGCAGGTGGTGGGGGCCTTCACCCAGGCGCGCCAGACGCTGCCCTGGCTGACGCGGCTGCTGCTGGCCGCGAGCGCCGGGATCCAGGACTGGGGCCTGGCGGTGGCGGCGGGGCTGGCGCTGTGCTTCGTCCTGTGGCGCCTGCATCTGCGGCATCCCGCCGCCCGGCTGGCCTGGCACGCCCGGGTGCTGCGCCTGCCGCTGCTGGGGCGCTATGCGCAGGGCGTGGACGTGGCCCGGTTCGCCGCCACGCTGGCCATCCTCACGGGCAGCCGGGTGCCCCTGCTGCAGGCCCTGGAGGCCTCGGGCCGCACGCTGCGCAACCGCAGGCTGCGGGCCGCCGTGGCCGATGCCCTGCGCTGGGTGCGCGAAGGCGGCTCCCTGGCCCAGGCGCTGCAGGCGCAGAAGGTCTTCCCGCCGCTGCTGATCCATCTGGTCGCCAGCGGCGAGCGCACCGGCGAGCTGCCCGCCATGCTGGATCGCGCCGCGGGCGTGCTGGCCGCCGACCTGGAGCGGCGCGCCCTGACCTTCACCGCCGTGCTCGAACCGCTGATGATCCTCGCCATGGGCGGCATGGTGCTGGTGATCGTGCTGGCGGTGATGCTGCCCATCATCGAGATCAACCAGCTGATCCAGTAGGCGGCCAGCAGGCGGGCGGCCGTGCGGACCCGGTGCGGCGGCGGGGCCGGACCGTGGGGCTATTCCCCGCCCACCACGATCTTCCCCAGCTGCTCGTCGGATTCCATGCGGGCGATGGCCGCTTCCAGTTCGCCGAATGGAAACACCCGGTCGATGGCGGGCACGAGCCGGCCGTCGGCGACCAGCGGCAGGACCTGTTCGGCGACGCCCCGGACGATGCGCCGGCGCTCTTCGGGGCCGCAGCCCTTGCTGGACACGCCGAAGACCGTCAGGCGCCGGGCGTGCAGGGCGGCGAGGTCGAGCCGGCCTTCGAGCACGCCGTCCATGTAGCCGACCGTGGCCAGCCGGCCCTCGAAGGCCAGGCAGCGGACGCATTCCGCGAACACCGAGCCGCCGACGATGTTGACGGCCAGGCCGGCGCCCCGGCCGCCGGTGGCGGCCATCACGGCGTCGTGGAAATCGGCGGCGCGGGTGTGCAGGCCCACGTCCAGGCCCAGGCGTTCCAGGTCCGCCAGCTTGCGCGCCGAGCCGGAGGTGCCGATGACCCGCGCGCCCAGCGCCTTGGCCAGCTGCAGGGCGGCCACGCCCACGCCCGAGGAGATTCCGGTGACCAGCAGCCATTCGCCCGCGGCCAGCCGGCCCTGGGCGATCAGCATGTCGTACACGACCATGGTGGCGATCGGGAGGGCGGCGGCCTGGATCCAGGAGAGGCGCTCGGGTACGGCCATGGCCTCGTGCGCGTCCAGCAGCGCGTAGTCGGCGAAGGCGGCGCGGCAGCGCCCCATGACGCGGTCGCCGGCCTGGAAGGGGCCGGCATCGGCCCCGGCCCGCACGACCTCGCCAGCCGCCTCGATGCCCAGGACGGCCGGGGCGCCGGGCGGCTGCTTGCGCAGCGCCAGGAACTCGCCGCGGTTCAGGCCGGCGGCACGCACGCGCACCAGCAGCTGCTGCGCGCCGGGCCCGGGGATCGGCGTGTCTCGAGGTTCGATCCGGATCCGGTCGTCGACCAGTCGGGCGGTATGGGCGCGCATGCGGGGCCTCGTGGATGAAGGGGAGGGAATCCGTGAAGAAGATACGGTAGCACGCACCCGGGATGGCACGCGTCCGGCGGAGGGCGTGCGGCCGGCAGGGGGACGTGTGGCCGGCGAGGGACATGCCTGATGAGGAACATGCCTGATGAGGAACATGCCCGATGAGGAACGTGCCCGGCGTGGGGCATGCGGCGGCCGCCTGGGCGCGGATGGGGGTAAACCAGGGTATCCGGGATTTTTTTCCTATAAGATAATTTTCCTATCGGAAAAAATGGAATACAGGCAATGAGCGACGAGGTGTTCGACTTCGCGGTGGTCGGCGCGGGCATGGCGGGGGCTTCCGTCGCCTACCGCCTGGCCCGGGAAGGGGCGTCCGTGGCGGTGCTGGAGCGCGAGTCCCGGCCCGGCTACCACTCCACGGGCCGTTCGGCGGCCATGTTCATGGAAAGCTACGGCACGGAGCAGATCCGCGCCCTGACGCGGGCCAGCCGCGCGTTCTTCGAGCAGCCCCCGGAAGGCTTCTGCGCGCATGCCCTGCTGCATCCGCGCGGCGTGCTGTACGTCGGGACGGCGGGACAGGAGCGTTTGCTGGACGACGCGCTGGCGATGTACCGGCGCGAGGGCCTGCGGGCCGAACGGATCGACGCGGCCCGGGCGAAGGCCATGGCGCCGTGCCTCGAAGCGGACAAGCTCGTCGGCGCCGTGCACGACGTGGACGCCACCGACATCGACGTGGCCGAGCTGCACCAGGGCTTCCTGCGCGGCATGGCGCGGCAGGGGGCCCGCCTGCGCTGCGACGCCGAACTGGCCGCCGCCGCGCTCGACGAGCAGGCTGGCGTGTGGACGCTGACGCTGGGCGGCGGCGACGCCGTGCGGGCGCGCGCCGTGGTGAATGCCGCCGGCGCCTGGGCCGATCCGGTGGCGGCGCTGTGCGGCGCGCGGACGCTGGGGATCGAACCCAGGCGCCGCTCCGCGTTCACGTTCGCCGCGCCGGAGGGGGTGGACGTCGCCGCCTGGCCGGCCGTCATCGGCGTCGATGAAAGTTTCTACTTCAAGCCCGACGCGGGCCAGCTGCTCGGCTCGCCGGCCAACGCGGACCCGGTCGCGCCGCACGACGTCGTGCCCGAGGAACTCGACATCGCCCTGGGCATCCACCGGATCGAATCGCTCACCAGCCTGCGCATCCGGCGGCCCCGGCATGTCTGGGCCGGGCTGCGCAGCTTCGCCCCCGATGGCGATTTCGTCATCGGCTGGGATCCGCGGCGTCCGGGATTCTTCTGGCTGGCGGGGCAGGGCGGCTATGGCATCCAGACTTCGGCGGGCGCGTCGGCGGCCGCCTGCGCGCTGCTGCTGGGCCGGGCGCTGCCGGAATTCCTGGCGCGGCAGGGCGTCGCCGCCGACCGGCTGAGCCCACGCCGCTTCGACGCGGACCGGACCTGAAATCCGCCCGGTGCCGCGAGCGCCGGGCGCCCGCGCCTCGGGCGCGCCGATTCATTCCATCATCACTGGCATCACTAGACCATCGGGAGACAAGGGCATGGATTCGTTCAAGGACGTCTGCAGGATCGCGGGCGCGTTCGTCGGCGTCATCATCGGCGCGGGATTCGCGTCGGGGCAGGAAATCCTGCAGTTCTTCGCCAGCTTCGGCGCCATCGGCCTGGTCGGCTGCGTGGTCTCGGGCGTGCTCTTCGCCCTGCTGTCGATGGCGTTCTCCACCATGGGCCAGCGGCTGGCGGCGGATTCGCACAAGGAAGTCGTCAACGCCATGCTGGGCCGCCACCTGGGCCTGGTGTTCGACGTGCTGATCACGTTCTTCCTGTTCGCGATCACCGTGGTGATGCTGGCCGGCGCCGGCTCGCTGCTGAATCAGTGGCTGGGCATCCCGGAGGTCTGGGGCAGCGTGCTGGCCACCGTCGCCACCATCCTGATCGTGTGCCTGGACATCCGCAGCGTGATCGCCTTCATCGGCGCCGTCACGCCGTTCCTCATGTTCATGACGGTCGTGGTGGCCGGCTACGTGCTGATGACGCCGCACGCCGGCCACGAGGCGCTCGCGGCCGCCGCGCAGACCCAGCCCCGCGGCGCCGGCCAGTGGCTGGTCGCGGCCCTGCTGTACGTGTCCTACAACATCGTGGCGGGGATGCCGTTCCTGGTGATCATGGGCGGGCAGGCCCGGTCGCGGGCGACCGCGCTGTGGGGCGGCGTCCTGGGCGGGCTGCTGCTGGGCGTCCTGATCCTGCTGATCGCCGTGGCGATGTACCTGCGCATGGACACCATCGGCGGGATGCCCATGCCGATGCTCTCGATCGCCACGCAGATCTCGCCCTGGCTCGGCCACCTGATGTCGCTGGTGATTTTCGGCATGATCCTCAACACGGCGGTCGGCATGCTCTATGCCTTCATGGCGCGCATCGTGCCCGCCGACAGCGGCAGGTTCCGCGTCGGCACCGTCGCGGCGGGCGTGCTGGCGCTGGCGGGCAGCTTCGTCGGCTTCATCCAGCTGGTGGGGATCGTGTATCCGATCTACGGCTACATCGGCTTCGTGCTGATGGCGCTGGCGTTCGTGGGCTGGCTGCGCGTGGCGCGCCGCGGGGACGGCGCCGCGTCCCGCGCCTGAGGCCGCATCGCCGGTGCCGGACGCCGGATCGACATAGAATGTCGCAAGCGCCCGATCGGGGCGCATCGCAACCTTCGCCATCATGCCCGGCCCGACGAACAAGAAAACCCGCGCAGTCCAGGTCCTCTCCAAGGTGCTTCCGGGCGCGGCCGCGCCGCCGGCCTCCGCCGCCAGCCCCGGGCTGGCGGGCCGGCACGAGGTCGGGGCCAGGATCCGCGCGGCGCGCAAGGAGCGGCGGCTGACGCTGCAGCAGGTGGCGCAGCGCAGCGGCCTGGCGGTGTCCACCGTCTCGAAGGCCGAGCGCGGGCAGATCGCCCTCAGCTACGAGAAAGTGCTGCAGCTCGGCCGCGCGCTGGACATCGACATGACGCGCCTGTTCATGCAGGCGGACGCGCGGCTCGAAGTGGACGCGGCCGGGAGCCCGACGGTCGTCAAGGACCGCTTCGCCGACGTGCAGCGCTACGAGACCGACCAGTACGAATACAGCGTGCTGTGCGGCGCGTTTCCGGGCAAGAAGATGCAGCCGCTCGTGGCGCTGATCAATGCGCGCGAGGCGCGCGATTTTTCGGAGACCATCCGGCATCCGGGCCAGGAATTCGTCATGGTGCTGTCCGGCCGGGTGCGCATCCTGTTCGAGAACGGCGAGGCCGTCGAGCTCGGCCGGCACGAGGCCGCCTACTTCGACAGCGGCGTCGGCCACGTCTACGTCAGCCTCAGCCGGCAGCCGGCGCAGGTGGTTTCGGTCTGTTGTTGATGGGAGGTCCCGCATGACCCGCAAGACGATCAATGTCGCATTCACGTCCGACGACTGGCGCGGCGTCGCGCTGTCCAATTTCAGCCTGTCGCCCTTCGAGCTGGACGGCGTGCCGCTGGCCTCCGTGGAAGGCTTCATCCAGGGCATCAAGTTCCCGCCGGGCCATCCGGCCCGCGAACGCGCCTTCGCTTCGGCGGCCTGGGAGGCCAAGGAATGCGGCAAGGGGGCGGACAAGCGCCACGCCTACTGGGGCGAGGCGCGGATCGAGTTCGGGTCCGACGAGCACCACCGGCTGGTCGAGCGGGCGCTGCGCGCGCGCTTCGCCCAGAACGAGGGCCTGCGCCGCCTCCTGGCTTCCACACGCGGCCTGGAAATCCTGCACCAGACCGGCGAGGGGCCGGAGCCGGAGCGCACCTCGCTGCCGGCGGCCCTGTTCTGCCGCATCCTGAGCGACATCCGCGAGGCCTCGGCGCCGCCCGCGGACCTGGCGGAACGGATCGTCGAGCAGACGACCGATGCGCTGATCTACGCCGACCGCGCCGGCCGGATCGCGCGCTGGAACCAGGCGGCCTGCCGGCTGTTCGGCTTTTCCCGCGACGAGGCGCTGGGCGCCAGCCTGGATATCATCATTCCCGAGCACCTGCGCGCCGCCCACTGGGCCGGCTACGACGCCGCGCTCGCCAGCGGCCGCACGAAGCTCGCAGGCCGTCCGACCCTGACGCGCGGAGTGCACAAGGACGGCCGGAAGCTGTACGTGGAAATGACCTTCGCCCTGGTCAAGGACGAGTCGGGCGCCGCCATCGGCTCGGTCGCCATGGCGCGCGACGTGACCGAGCGGGTGGAACGGGAGCGCGCCGCGCGCAAGGCGCAGGCCCAGGGAAGCTGATGGCGGCTCTGCATCAGGCTCTACATCATCAGCCGTGTCTGATGAGTGCCACCACTCGCTCATGGGGTAGTGCGCTGCCGGCATTTTTATGAAATTCCCGGGAGCCAGGCTCGGCACTCATGGCTTATGCGGCATCTATTCCTGCTGATGGGTATTCTTGGCGTGAAGCCGGATAGGAGAACTACTTGTTTGATGCTCGTCGCGAGGCCTGTCGATTTCTGAGCTTTGCCAACTGGGCCAGGGAAGACTTGTAGCTGTCAATGGCATAGTCAAGCCTGGTCAGATTGATTTCTATGAAATCCCGCCTGTAGTCGTCTGGGTTGAGACTGTACTGATCCCATATATTTTGATTCGGTTCCGTGCCTTTGATTATTTCCTTGAGCTCCAGAAAGTTCCGTTCGAGTTTCTCAAGGTGTATTTCTATTTCTGTTGTTCTAATGATTGCCATTTTTGAATGAGATATGAGGCGTGAGTGGGGATAGAGAGGGGTAATCTGAACCCTGGGGCGGTCATGGTGATGGCTCCCACGGATTGACGATGGTCACCCCCGTCGGTTTGAAATCGGCCACGTTGCGCGTTACCACCGTCATGCCGTGCGCCAGCGCCGTAGCCGCGATGAGCGCGTCACGCTCGCCGCGCTTGTCCGGCACATGCAGTCGAGCGCAGCGCTGCGCCACAGCGGTATCGATAGGCAACGTGCGCCCGGAGAACTCGGGTAGTACGTGTTGCTCCAGCCACGAGCGCAGAATGGCTCCCTGGGCAGCGTCTTTGCGTTCAATCGACAGAACGCCGAACTCCAACTCCATGATGGTGATGGCCGATACGAAGAGGTCGGCGGCATCGACGCTTTCCGTCCATGCCGTCACATTCCCATCGGCTTTGCCAAGCCGTACCTTGCGCAGCTCGGACAGCACGTTGGTATCGAGCACATACATCATGAGAGATCAGCCGGCCGGGCTCCAATGGTCACGCGCGGTGGCTCGAACTCGATGTCCGCAACACCCGGCATCGCCAGCGCGTCGGCAATGTTGCGCCGCTGCTTTGTCAACCGCTGATAGTCCTCGAAGCTGAGCAGCACGTGCGCGGGCTTGCCGCGATCCGTGATGAACACCGGGCCGCTCTTGGTGGCCTTCTTTGCTCGCGTCACGTCCTGGTTCAACTCTCGACTGGATAGGGTCGTGATGGTCATAGAGCACCTCCAGCATCAATAATGGTAGGTACGTTACTACAACGCTGATTGAAAGGCAAGTGGCTGATCGAGGCGATGGGGACGGGAGATGCCAGCTTGGCCGATCTCTCCATCACTATTGACACCGCCTCACGCGATGAACGGAAAACAGAGGGGCAATCCGATGACCGCCGCTCCCATCATCAAGGTATATGCCTGGAACTACTCTCCATTGGCCACCCATTTCTGATTCGGCGCACTGGCCGTAAAGTCGCGATCCAGCACATTGGCGGCAATGGCATGGGCCGACCTGGATCCGGTATCGGACGGATGACGACGACGCTTGGCCCGGACCACGATGTTTGCGTGGCGCATCAGACGTGCCACGCGATGCCTGCCGCAGTGCTCGCCCCAGGCGCTCAGATCCCGCCATATCCGGGGGCTGCCGTACGTTCGGTCGCTGGCCTGGAAGCTCTCGCGAATTCGACCCAGCAGCCGCTCGTTGGTCCGTTGATGGGCGCTGGGCGATCGGGCGTGCCACTCGTAGAAGCCGCTGCGCGACACGCCCAGCGTTCGGCACAGTTCGCTGACCGACCAGACGGCCCGATGCCGGGCGATGAACGGATACTTCATGTCTGATCCTTGGCAAAGTATCCGACCGCTTTTTTTAATATGTCTCGCTCGGTCTTGACCTTCGCCAACTCTCGGCGCAACTGCTCGATCTCCTGCTGCTGCGCGCTCTTGAGCGGCTTGCCAGGCGCGGGCTCCCAGGTGCCGCCGCGCATCTGTCCTACCCACCGCCGCAGAACACTGGGGTCCAGCCCCAGGTCCTGCGCAATACGCGACACATTGGTATCGGGCTGTTCAGCCAGCCGTACCGCCTCGCGCTTGAACTCGTCTGTGAAATGCCTTCTGGTTCGTGCCATCGTTTCGCTCTCCAGGCATGATCATGCCATCTGATCTGTCCGGAGTGGTGGGGCAAGCCCACCGAAGAGGCTGAACGTGAGTACCTGAAGCAGCACAAGAAATAGGTTCGGGGTTCCAGTGTGGTGCTGCAAGACTCCATTAGGTTGCATGTATGTGTCATGTAACGGAGGCTTGAACTTGTGGCGTAGGCAAGGAAAAAGCCCCACACCCTTAGGATGTGGGGCTTTAGGTGGTGGGCCCCCCGAGAGTCGAACTCGGCACCAATGGATTATGAGTCCACTGCTCTAACCAGGCATGAGCTAGAGGCCCTTAACTGTACAGCGGCATACATTTTGGTTACACCGCCGTATTTTGTGCATTCAGAATCGTTTTTAAGTATCTGTTTTTAATAAATTTTTTAGCCTGAAACCACAATTCGACCCGCCTTTTATGAGTCCGCTGCTCTAACCAGGCATGAGCTAGAGGCCCGCCCCAGTCCCCCGGTGCGTTGCGCCCGGGGCCGGAAGTCGGGGATTATCGCATAGCGCGCCGCCCGCCGCCGCCCGCGGCGGAGAGGAGGGCGGACGGCGGCAATGGAAGGGCGATCAGCCGCCCGCCGCGCGATGGCCGCGCCCCGGTCCCGATGGTAATCTGGACCCTGGCATAAAAACAGCAACGACCCGGGAAGTCCTCCATGCGGCATCTTCTTTCGCGCATCGCGCTGGCGGCGCTGATCCTGTGCGGTTCCGCCTCCGCCTCGGCCCTGTCGGTGACGCGGTTCTCCCCCGAGGGCATGATGGCCCGGATCGCCCGGGTGCAGGCCGATTTCGACGCGCCCGCCGTGGCGCTGGGCGACGACGGGGCGGCCGATCCCTTCCTGATCGCCTGCGACGACGACACGGCCCGGGGCTCGGGCCGCTGGACCGATCCGCAGCACTGGGTCTATGCCTTCGACAAGCCATTGGCGGGGGCGGTGTCGTGCCAGGCGAAACCCAACCCCGATTTCCGCGACCTGCAGGGCCGACCGCTGACCGGCGACACCCGCCGATTCGCCACCGGCGGGCCGCGCGCCCGCCTGGTCCGCCCCTGGGACCGCACCATCGCGGAAGACCAGGTCTTCGTGCTGCGCTTCAACGCCGCGCCGGACACGCAGTCCCTGCTGCAGCACAGCCATTGCGAAGTCGAAGGCCTGGGCGAGGCCGTGCCGGTGCGCATGGTGACGGGCGTGGACCGCGAGCGGATCCTGAAGGCGGTCGCCGGCGACGGCGAGACGGACGCCTGGGACGACGCCCGCCTGCTGCAATGCAAGCGCCTGCTGCCGTCCAAGGCGCGGGTGCGGCTGGTGGTGGCGCCCGGCGTGCGCTCCGTGGGGCAGGCGGGCCGGCCGGGCGTGCCGTCCACGGCGGGGCTGGCCGAGGACTTCGAGGTCCGCGCGGCCTTCCATGCGTCCATGCGCTGCACGCGCACCCATGCGCAGGCGCCGTGCTCGCCGCTGTTTCCCATCGAACTGTCGTTTTCCAGCCCGGTGCCCCGGGAGCAGGCCGCGCGCATCGCGCTGGAAACGCCCCAGGGGCGGCGCACGGCGCGGCAGTTCGGGCCCGACGCGGAAGCGTCGGGCGACGCCCTCGAGAGCCTGAGCTTCGATCCGCCCTTCGCGGAGCGGTCCACCCTGACCCTGGCGCTGCCCGATGCGTTGCGCGACGACATGGGGCGGCCGCTGGACAACGCCGACCGCTTTCCCCTGGCGATCACGATGGACGCCATGCCGCCGCTGGCGAAGTTCGCCTCCGGCACGTTCGGCATCGTGGAGCGTTTCGCCGAGGGCGCGCCGGGCCAGGACCGGCCCGCGCTGGCGCCGCTGGCACTGCGCCGAGTGGAGCCGCAATTGCAGACCCGTGAGCTCGTTCTGTCCGCCGGCCAGGCGCGCGACCAGGTGATCACCGACGACGTCCAGGCCCTGCAATGGTATGCCCGGGTGAGGAATCTCCAGGAGGGCTCGCTCACGGCCGGCCAGTTCGCCGACCGGCTGGCGCTGCGCCCGCCGCGCGAGGCCCGCGAAGGCGAACCCCTCATCGACGTGCGCGCGCGTTCCGTGTTCGGCCCCAAGGACGAGGTCCGGACGCTGGCGCTGCCCGGCGTGCGGGATGCGGAGGGCCAGGACATCGAGATGGTCGGCATTCCTCTCGCCGAGCCCGGCCTGCACGTACTGGAGGTCGCCTCGCCCCGCCTGGGAGCCGCGTTGCTGAAACGCGAGGGCGCGGCGGCGGACGAGCAGGTCATGCACGTGCGCTCGGCGGTGCTAGTGACGAACCTGGCGGTCCACCTGAAGGCCGGGCGCGACGACACCCTGGTCTGGGTGACCACGCTGGACCAGGGCCGGCCGGTGGCGGGCGCGCGGGTGGCGGTGCTCGACTGCGATGGCCGCCGCCTGCTGGACGGGCAGACCGACGCGCAGGGGATCTGGCATGCGGACACGCCCGTGCCGACGGACCGGTATTGCGAAGGCGTGGAGCAATCGGGGGTGTTCGTCACGGCGCGCATTCCCGCCGACCATCCCCAGGCCCATGGCCAGGCGGATTTTTCCTTCGCCTGGTCGAACTGGGACCGGGGGATCGAGCCCTGGCGCTTCAACGTGCCGGTCAGCCGGTCCCGCGATCCCGACCTGGTGGCCCATGCGGTGCTGGACCGCACGCTGCTGCGGGTGGGCGAGACGGTCTCCATGAAGCTGTTCCTGCGCCGCCTGAGCCGGGCCGGCGTGGAAAACCTGCCCGCCGACCGCCTGCCCGCGCAGGTCCGCCTGACGCACGACGGTTCGGGCGATGCGCAGACCCTGGCCCTGCACTGGCAAACCAGCCCCAGCGGCGGCCAGTACGCCCTGGTCGACTACACGATCCCGCGCAAGGCCCATTTGGGCAGCTACTCGATCGAACTGCAGCCCGTGACGGACCAGCCGGACGACGAGTGGGCGCCCTGGCTGCACGCCGGCGAATTCCGCGTCGAGTCCTTCAAGCTGCCGCTGCTGACGGGTTCGCTGAAGATTACGGGCGGCGAGGCGCAGGCCGCCGGGCCGCTGGTTGCTCCGCCGTCAGTGCGGGCCGATCTGCAGCTGTCCTGGATCTCGGGCGGACCGGCGCGCGACCTGCCCGCCACGCTGTCGGCGGTGGCGCGGCCCCTGACGCCGGATTTCGCCGGGTACGGCGACTTCAGCTTCGGCATGGAGCCGTCGGCCGAGGGGGACGACGCGCAGTCCGGGGATCCGGAATCCGGCGGCCCCGCGGCTGCCGGCCTGCGGCGGCTGATCCTGGACCGGCGGCCGCTGCGCCTGGACGGCCAGGGCGGGGCGCGGGTGGACCTGACGGACCTGCCGCACCCGGCGGAGCCCCAGTCCTGGCTGTTCGAGGCGTCCTTCGCCGATCCCGCCGGCGAGATCCAGACGCTGGCCCAGACGGCGCGGGTCTGGCCCGCGGACGTGGTGGTTGGCCTGCGCACGGGCCGCTGGATGTCGCGCGGGGAAAAGTCCAGCGTCACGCTGCTGGCGCTGGACACGGCCGGACGGCCTCAGGCCGGCGTGCCGGTTCAGCTCGATGGGCGCGTGCGCACCACCTACAGCACCCGCAAGCGCCTGGTGGGCGGGTTCTACGCCTACGATTCCCATGAGCGGGTCGCCTCCCTGGGTACGCTGTGCCAGGGGAATACCGATGCGAAGGGCATGCTGGAATGCCCGGTCAGCCTGGACCGGGACGGCCGGATCGAATTGTCCGCCCAGGCCCGCGACGCCCAGTCGCGCGTGTCGCGCGCATCGACCTCGATCTGGGTCTGGGGCGGCGAGGCCTGGTTCGGCGAGGGCAACGACGACCGGATCGACGTGATTCCCGCCAAGGCCGACTACAAGCCCGGCGAGACCGCCGAATTCACCGTGCGCATGCCGTTCCGCCAGGCGCGCGCGCTGGTGGCGGTGGAGCGCGAGGGCGTGCTGGAAACCCACGTGGTCGAGCTGGATGGCGACGAGCCCGTGGTGCGCCTGCCCGTGCAAGCGGGCTGGGGGCCGAACGTCTACGTCTCGGTGCTGGTCGTGCGCGGCCGTATCCGCCAGGTGCCCTGGACCTCGTTCTTCGAGTGGGGCTGGCGCCATCCATTGGACTGGATGCAGGCGCGCGCCGCCCGGTCGGACGCCGCGCCGGAGCCCGCCGGGCTGGTGGACCTGGCCAAGCCGGCGTTCCGCTTCGGCCTGGCAGGCATCCGCGTCCAGAGCGAGGCCGACCGTCTGCAGGTCAAGGTCGAGGCCGACCGCGACGCCTACCAGGTGCGCCAGCATGCCAAGGTCCGCATCCAGGCGACCCTGCCCGACGGCACGCCGGCCGCCGGGGCCGGCGTGGCCTTCGCCGCCGTGGACGAGGCCCTGCTGGAACTGCGCGACAACGCCAGCTGGGACCTGCTGGGCGCCATGCGCGTGGAGCGCGACTACGGCGTGGAGACCGCCACCGGCCAGGGCGAGGTCGTCGGGCGCCGCCATTACGGCCGCAAGGCGGTGGCGGCAGGCGGGGGCGGCGGCTTCAACGCCACGCGCGAGCTGTTCGACACGCGCCTGCTGTGGCGCGGCGACCTGACGCTGGACGCGCAGGGCCAGGCCACGCTGGAGGTGCCGCTGAACGATTCCCTGACGCGCTTCCGCCTGGTGGCCGTGGTCGACCAGGGGCAGGGGATGTTCGGCACGGGCTTCACCGACATCGTCAGCACCCAGGACCTGCAGGTGGTGTCGGGGCTGCCCCTGGTGGCGCGCGAGGGCGACCGCTACGAGGCCCGCGCGACGGTGCGCAACCGCACGGCGCGGCCGATGACGCTGGCGCTGTCGGCGGCCGTGGCTGCGGCCGACGGTGTCGAGCAGGCACTGCCCGAGCAGGCCCTGCAACTCGAACCGGGGGCGGCGCAGACCGTGGCCTGGCCGGTGACGGCGCCAATGCTGTCCGGCCGGTCGGAGACCGAGGCGCTGAAGTGGCGCTTCGAGGCGCGCACCATCGAGGGCGAGGCGGCGGCCGACCGGATCGTCGTCACGCAGACGCTGCTGCCCGCCGTGCCGGTGACGGTGCGCCAGGCCACGCTGCTGCGGATCGCGGACGGGGTGCCGCAGCGGGTGCCGGTGGATGCCTCGGCGCGGGCGCTGGCCGATGCGTCGGGGCTGCCGCGCGGTGGCGTCCGGGTCAGCCTGCAGTCCAGCCTGGCGGGCTCCCTGCCGGGCGTGCGCGCCTGGCTGGAAGCCTATCCCTACACCTGCGTCGAGCAGCTCAGCGCCAAGGCGCTCGGGCGGCGGGATCCGGCCGCGTGGCAGGCCCTGATGAAGCGCCTGCCCGACTACCAGACCGAGTCCGGCCTGCTGTCGTATTTCCCCGGCGGGCGCGGCAGCGTGGTGCTGACGGCGCACCTGCTGGAACTCGCCGCGCGGGCGCAGGTCCCGGCCTACGATCTGCCGGCCGGGACGCGCGAGCGCATGCTGGCGGCCTTGCAGGACTACGTGTTCGGCCGTCTGACGGAAGACGGCTGGGCGCCCGTGCAGGACGATTTCTGGCGCAAGCTGATCGCCGTCGACGCGCTGGCGCTGGCAGGCGCCTGGCAGCCCGGCATGCTGGACAGCTTCGCCCTGGCCGTGGACGACTGGCCGACGGCCGCCGTGGTGACCTGGCTGTCGATCCTGCGGCACGTGCCGGAGCTGGACGACCGTGACGCCCTGTCGGCCCAGGCCGAGGCCGTGCTGCGCGCACGGCTGGCGCGGCGGGGCACTTCGCTGGCGCTGGCCGACGAGACGGCGAACTCGGGCTGGTGGCTGATGAGCAATGCCGCCACGGCGCAGGCCCGCCTGCTGATGACGGTGCTGGACCGGCCCGGCTGGCGCGCGGACCTGCCGCGCCTGCTGACCGGCCTGCTGGCCATGCAGCGCGATGGCGCCTGGTCCACGACCGCGGCCAATGCCCTGGGCACCCTGGCGGTGGACCAGTTCGCCCGCGCGACGGAAACCCATGCGGGCGAGGGCGCGGTGCGCGTGGCCCTGCCGCCCGGCGAGCCGGCCGTGCTGCCCTGGTCCGACATGCCGCAGGCCGACGGCATCCGCCGCCAGACGCTCGACCTGCCCTGGCCTCCGGCGGGCAAGGGCGCGCTGGAAATCGCCCAGCAGGGGCGGGGCGGCGGCTGGGCGACGGTCGCGGCGCGCGCCGCCGTGCCCCAGACCCAGGCCGTGGACGCCGGCCTGCGGGTCGAGCGCACGGTCACGCCGGTATTCAAGGCGCGGGCCGACCGCTGGTCGGTGGGCGACGTCTACCGCGTGCGTCTGCGCGTCCAGGCCCGGGAAGCCCTGGTCTGGTCCGTGATCAGCGATCCGGTGCCGGCGGGCGCCTCCATCCTGGGCGGCGGGCTGGGGCGGGATTCCAGCCTGGCGGCGGCGGGTGAAAGCCAGGAGGACTGGTGGAACCGGCCCAGCTTCGTGGAACGGGACGCCGGCGTGTTCCGCGCCTACTACGAGGTCATGGAGCCGGGCGAGCGGACGCTGGAATACACGGTGCGGCTGAACGTGCCGGGGGACTACCAGCTGCCGCCGACGCGCGCCGAGGCCCTGTACCAGCCGGATGTCTTCGGCAGCGCGCCCAACGCGCCCCTGCGCGTGGCGCCCCAGCCCTGATGGGACGGATGGACGGGGTGCGCCGAGGCCTTCGGACCGTCGCGCGGAGGCTGGGCCTGGCCTTGGCCCTGGCCGCGGCGGCGCAGCCTTGGGCCCAGGCTCAAGCTCCGGTCCAGGTCCGGGCTTCTTCGGACGCCTTTCCGCCGGACTACGCGGCCGTCCGGGCGGCCTGGCGCCCTTCGGACGCGCGCCTGCTGGCCGCGGACGGGCGGGAACTGCAGCGCCTGCGCACGGATTTCTCCGGCCGGCGCGGCGACTGGCTGCCCCTGGCCGAAGTCTCGGCCGCCCTGCAGCGGGCCGTGGTGGCGTCCGAGGACCGGCGCTTCTACGCGCATGGCGGGGTGGACTGGCTGGCGAGCGTCTCGGCGGCCTGGTCGTCGGCCTGGGGCACGGGCGCCCGGCGCGGCGCTTCGACCCTGAGCATGCAGCTGGCGGCCCTGCTGGACCCTGGCCTGCGGCGCGGGCCCGGCGGGCGCGGCATCCTGCAGAAGCTCGACCAGATGCAGGCGGCCTGGGCGCTCGAATCCCGCTGGACCAAGTCCGAGATCCTGGAAGCCTATCTCAACCTGGCGGCCTGGCGCGGCGAGCTGGTCGGCGTCGATGCCCTGTCCCGGGTGCTGTTCCAGAAGCATGCCTCGGGCCTGACCTTCCGCGAGGCCGCCCTGGCCGCCGTGCTGCTGCGCGGACCGAACGCACCGGTCCCGACGCTGGTCCAGCGCGGCTGCGCCCTGCTGCGGGAACTGGGCCGGCCGGGCGAGTGCCGTGGCCTGCGGGACTTCACGCAGGCGGCCCTGGCGCGCGCCCGCGAGGCGCGTTTCGACACCCCGGCGCTGGCGCCGCACTGGGCGCGGCTGCTGTGGGAGGCCGGGCTGGCCGATGCGCGCGGCGAGATCCGCTCCACGCTGGACCGCGGCCTGCAGGCGGCGGCGGTGCGCTCCGTGCGCCGGCGCCTGGGCGAATTGCGCGGCACCGGAGTGACCGACGCGGCCGTGGTGGTGCTCGACAACCGCAGCGGCGCCGTGCTCGCCTACGTGGGCTCGTCGGGCGCGTTGTCCGAGGCCGCCGACGTGGACCATGCGCGCGCCGTCCGCCAGGCGGGCTCGACCCTGAAACCCTTCCTGTACGCCCTGGCGCTGGACGAGCGGCGCCTGACGGCCGCCTCGCTGCTGGATGACAGCCCGGTGGGGCTGGACGGGGGCGGAGGGCTCTACGTGCCGGACAATTACGACCACCGCTTCGGCGGCTGGGTCAGCGCGCGCACGGCGCTGGCGTCATCCCTGAACGTGCCGGCCGTACGCACCCTGATGCTGGTCGGCCCCGACGCGCTGGCCGGCCGCCTGACGGCGCTGGGCCTGCCCCTGGCGCGGGACGGGGACTACTACGGCTACAGCCTGGCGCTGGGCTCGGCGGACGTGACGCTGCTGTCCCTCGCCAACGCCTACCGGGCGCTGGCGCGCGGGGGCGACTACGCGCCCGTGAACCTGCGGGCGCGGCCCGGCGCCGAGGTTCAGGCGGGCAGCCGGCTGTATTCGTCCGAAGCCGCCTGGATCGTGGGCGACATGCTGGCCGACCGTCCCGCGCGCGCCCGCACCTTCGGCCTGGACAGCCCGCTGACCACGCGCTTCTGGACCGCGGTGAAGACCGGCACCAGCCGCGACATGCGCGACAACTGGTGCGTGGGCTGGTCGGCCGACTACACCGTCGGCGTGTGGGTGGGCAACAGCGCCGGCGCCAGCATGCGCAACGTGTCGGGCGTCAGCGGCGCCGGCCCCGTCTGGCACGACGTGTTCGACTGGCTCTACCGCGACCATGTCCCGCCGGCGCCGCCGCGGCCGCCGGGCGTCGTGGAGCGGGCCGTGTCCTTCGGCGAGGGGCTGGAACCCGCGCGCATCGAGTATTTCCTGGGGGACACGGCCCAGGCCCGCTTCGCGCCGCCGGACGCGCGGGCGGATCCCGGCCGGCCGCGCATCGCCGAGCCCGTGGACGGCACCATCCTGGCCCTGGACCCCGACATTCCCTGGGACCGCCAGCGCCTGCGCCTGCGGGCGGTGGATGCCGCCTCCCGGCCGGTGGACGATGCGCGCTGGTTCCTGGATGGCGAACCCTACGGCGCGGGCGGGGCGCCGGACTGGGCGCCGCGTCCGGGTGCGCACGTGTTCGAGCTGCGGGATGCGGCCGGCGCGGTGCTGGACCGGGCCCGGGTCGTCGTCCGGGGCGCGCGGTTCGCGGCCGGGGTTCCAGCCAGTATTCCAACAGGGCTTCCAGACGGGACGCCAGCAGGGGCTCCAGACGGGACGCCAGCAGGGGCTCCAGACGGGACGCCGGCAGGGACTCCAGACGGGGTTCCAGCAAGGATCCCGGCCGGCGTCCTGGCCGGAGGCCGCGCGGGCGGCCGGGATCCGGGGAACCATTCTGTTCCTCAGGGTAAACATTGATCACAGCGAAATATGCCATCATGCGGACATGAACAAGATGCAAAGGAGGCGAAGGATGCGCAATCCGTGCAGTGGGGGCAGGCTTTGGTCGGCGGCTCTGGCCGGGACGGTGGTATTGGGCCTGGCGGGGTGCCAGGTTCCGCCCGGGTCGCGGAGCGGGGGAGACGAGATGGCCGCCGTGCCGGCCGCGGCGCCGACGCAGACGGGACCCCGGCATGCCATCACCGAGAACCGCAAGGCGCTGGACCTGCGAGTGTTCCTGGCCGATGTGCGGTCCCGGCCCGGCTGGACACCGGTCAGCCTGAAGCCCTCGGGCATGCTGTACGTGCGGCCCACGGCGGTGATCGGCCGCAGTGATCTGATCGGCATCCAGTCGGCGACCGATCAGAAGGGCGACGGCATCCTGGTGCTGATCCTGAGCGACGAGGGGTTGCGCAAACTGCGCGAAGCCACGGCGGCGAACCCCGGCCTGCGGCTGGCGCTGGTCGTGGGCCGCACCATGCTGGCTGCGCCCGGCTATGCCGCGCCGATCACCCAGCAGCAGCTCGCCTTCGGCGTGGGCTCGGCGCGCAACGCCGAACTGGCCGCCCGCTCGGTCGCCGGCGTGGACGCTCCTCCATCCACGGAGGGGTTCTGAGGGGGACGCGACCCTGAGCCCCGCGCCGCCTCCCGGCTCGCGCCGCGTTGTTTTTTCGATGCGGTCGGCGCGGGACTGCAATTTTTTCTTGCCGCGATGACGCTGTATCGGTAAAAATCTACGCATTGCGTATATAGGAGCCGAAGATGGCGATTTCCCAGCAAGTCTTCCTGCGCGACGCGATGCGCCGTCTGAACCTGACCCGCGACGTGTTCGCGGCCCGCATCGGAGTCAAGCGCCGTGCATTGGATACCTGGCTGCTGCCGGAAGGCTCGCAGGAAGCGCGGGCGATGCCCGAAGTGGTGTCCCGCTTCGTCACCGAGATCGTGGAAAACGACGCACTGATGCAGAAGTATGCGCAGAGCGCACAATCCGGGCCCTTGCGCGACCGTATCGCCATCGACAACAAGCACCAGCTCCTGTCCGTGGACCAGTTCACGCGCGAGTCCGTCGAGGAACTGTTCCGCGTGGCCGACCTGATGCAGCCCATCGCCCGGCGGCAGAAGGTTTCGCGCGTCCTGGAAGGCGCGGTGCTGGGCAATCTATTCTTCGAGGCCAGCACGCGCACCCGCGTCAGCTTCGGCGCGGCCTTCTGCCGCCTGGGCGGCTCGGTGTGCGACACCACCGGCTTCACCTTTTCTTCCATGGCCAAGGGCGAATCCATCTACGACACCAGCCGCGTGATGAGCGGCTACGTGGATGCCATGGTGATCCGCCACCCGGAAAAGGGCTCCGTGGCCGAGTTCGCCGCCGCGACCAACATCCCCGTGGTCAACGGCGGCGACGGCGCGGGCGAGCACCCCAGCCAGGCGCTGCTGGACCTCTACACCATCCTGACGGAATTTTCCCGGCTGGGGAAACTGCTGGACGGCGCGCACATCGTCATGGCCGGCGACCTGAAATACGGCCGCACGGTGCATTCGCTGATCAAGCTGCTGGCCCTGTACCGCGGCATGAAATTCACCCTGGTGTCGCCGCCGGGCCTGGAAATGCCGGAATACCTGCTGGACCAGGCCAGCCGCAACGGCCACGTCATCGAGCAGACCCACGACCTGGCCGCCGGCCTGAAGGGCGCCGACGTGGTCTATGCCACCCGGGTGCAGAAGGAGCGCTTCTCGGGCGAAAGCCTGGAGGGCTATTCGGCCGACTTCCAGGTCAACCGCGCCATCGTGGACGCCTGCTGCGGCCCGGACACCATCGTCATGCACCCGCTGCCGCGCGACAGCCGCGAGGGCGCCAACGACCTCAGCACCGACCTGAACCACGACCCGCGCCTGGCGATCTTCCGCCAGACGGACAACGGTATCCCGGTGCGCATGGCGATCTTCGCCGTGCTGATGGGCGTCGAAGGCCTGGTGCAGCATTCGCTGCGCGACGTGACCTGGACGCCGCCGTCCCACATCGGGCCGGACGACAGCGTGTTCCACGGGATCGACTGATCCCGCATAAGGGATGCCGCGGGCACCGCACTCATTTCGCACTCCCCAGCTCCCGGTCGGCTTCCTCGCCTTCCAGCATCAAGGTCGTTTCCTCGATGCGCCGGAACGACCAGGTATCATGAGACGGGCCCGCCTCATCGAGGCCGGGCATGACGAGGCTGGGCATGAATTCAACGGGAAAACAGGGGGCGCCATGCGATTCGTACAGGGAATGCGACTGAAGCTGTGGCTCGCGGCCGGCTGTCTCGTGCCGGCCATTTCATGTGCGCAGGACGTGCAGCCGGCCGCCGTGCTGTTCGAGAACGTGCGGATCTTCGACGGCAAGAGCGATACGCTCTCCGCGCCGTCGAATGTCTTGGTGCGGGGCCATGTGATCGAACGGATCGCCACTGGCCCGATCCCCGTCGACCGCCGGGCCGATACCCGCATCATCCAGGGCGGCGGGCGGACGTTGATGCCCGGGCTCATCGACGCGCACTGGCATGCCATGATGGCGGCCGTTCCCATGCCGGTGCTGTTGACCGGCGACATCGGCTACATCAACCTGGTGGCCGGCAAGGAAGCCCGCAACACGCTCATGCGGGGCTTCACCAGCGTCCGCGATCTCAGCGGCCCCGCCTTCGGGCTCAAGCGGGCCATCGACGAGGGCGTGGTGGACGGGCCGCGGATCTGGCCTTCCGGGGCGATGATCTCGCAGACCGGAGGGCATGGTGATTTCCGCATGCCGTACGAGGTTCCCGCCGGCCGGAACGCTCCGCTCAGCCGCGGCGAAGCGGTCAATGGCGGTGTGATCGCCGATGGCGCGGACGAAGTCCGCAAGCGCGTCCGCGAACAGCTCATGCTGGGCGCGACCCAGATCAAGCTGGCGGCGGGCGGCGGCGTGTCGTCGCACTACGATCCGATCGATGTCGCCCAGTACTCCGAGGGCGAATTCCGCGCCGCCGTCGAGGCCGCCGAGAATTGGGGCACCTATGTCACGGTTCACGCCTACACGCCGCGCGCCATCCAGGCGGCCGTCCGCGCCGGCGTCAAGGTCATCGAACATGGCCAGCTGATGGACGAGCCGACCGCCCGGCTCATGGCCGAGCGGGGCGTCTGGCTGAGCGCCCAGGCCTTCATCGACAACGAGTTTTCCAATCCGAAGACCGGCGAGTCGCGCGCCAAGCAGCTCGAGGTGTACGCCGGAACCGACAACGCCTACCGGCTCGCAAAGAAATACGGGCTCAAGGTCGCCTGGGGCACCGACATCCTCTT
The DNA here is from genome assembly GCF_014203015.1 of Castellaniella defragrans. Taxonomy (GTDB): domain Bacteria; phylum Pseudomonadota; class Gammaproteobacteria; order Burkholderiales; family Burkholderiaceae_B; genus Castellaniella; species Castellaniella defragrans. The sequence goes on along the minus strand of NZ_JACHIB010000008.1, from coordinate 792 downwards.
CGACCCCGGCATGCCCGTCCACCAGGGGGCGATGCTGGCGACGATGACGCGCTGGTATGCGGCACCCGAGGTGTTGCGGATGGCCACCAGCACCAACGCGGAACTGCTCGCGCTGTCGGGCCCCCGCAATCCCTATCCGGGCAGGCTGGGCGTCGTGGAAGAAGGCGCGCTCGCCGACCTGCTGCTCGTGGAAGGCGATCCGATCGCCGACATCGGCCTGATCGCGGATCCGGAGAAGAACTTCGCCGTGATCATGAAGAACGGCAAGTTGTTCAAGAACGCCCTGCCCGGATGAGGCTTGCCGGTGACTCCAGGCAGGCGCGCAATCGCGGCAGCAGGTCGGCGGGCTCCGTGCGCCTCACGCGCACCTCGGGCGTGCCGTGCCAGTCCGCGCATCGCCGGATCGCCCCGGCCACGGCCTGCAGCGCGGCGTCGTTCAGCGTGGCGTCCCGTTCCGTGAACAGCGCCTTGATCTCGAACACGCCCTGCGTCCGGTGCGCCTTGGCATCCAGCCGCCCCACCAGTGCGCCCCGGTGCAGGATGGGCAGGACGAAGTAGCCGTAGGTGCGCTTCTCCGCGGGCGTATAGCACTCGATGCGGTAGTCGAATCCCCACAGCGCCGAGGCGCGTTCGCGGTCCCACACCAGCGGGTCGAAAGGGGACAGCAGCGTGGTGTGGGTGGCGCGCAGCCGGCCCTCTAGCCTGGATTTTTCACCAAAAGGAATCGGCACATCCCTGAAACCCGCATAAAATCAAGGTGCGAACAAGATTTTGGGGAAAGATGTGCCGATA
>NZ_JACHIB010000007.1:1633-214961 GCF_014203015.1 Castellaniella defragrans | reverse complement strand
CTTTTTGGTTGTTTGGCGTGAGAACCAATAACCATAAGCCCTCGGGCAAGAATCGCCTATTCCTTTTTACCCGCCTGACGAAATTTCCGGGCTAGGCAAGACCCTGGACCTGGCCCTGGAGCGGTTCGGCGGCAAGGACGCGGGCCGCGGCCTGAAGCAGCTGATCCTGGCCCTCGGGCGGGACCTGTCCTCCGCCCGCCCCTCCGTCTCGCCGCAGCGGCTCCAGGCGCTCGCCGGCGACCTGTACCAGCTGCAGGTCGCCGTGACCGTGCTCGACGGCTGCGCCGGGCTGTCCGGCAGCCTCCGGGCCAAGGGCCTGGGCGCGCCGGACGGCGAACGCCTGATGCGCGACCTGGTCGGGCTCACGGCGGACAAGTGGCTCAACGCATCGCGCATCGCGGCCCTCGCGCAGCAGCACGGCGTCGCCACGCCCGAAGGGCGGGTGGCATTCCTGTCCGGCGTCAAGGCCCTGATGCGCGACCTCCCCGTCCCGGTGTTCCCGGACGCCGAGGCCCGGCAGGCCACCCTGAACGCCATCCAGGACGCCCTGGACACGGCCATCGACGAGGAGGATCTCTGATGAGCGGCGCCGCAGCCATCCTGCAGCAATTCGGCGAGGCCGAGGGCATGCCCGGCCTGCGCTTCGACGCCCGGGGGCAGGCCGTGTTCCGCACCGCGGCCGGCCGCCTGCTGGGCCTGGAGCAGGCCGCCGGGGAAATCCTCGTCTACGCCGCCCTGCCGGTGCGCTACGACGGCGGCGACTGGCTGCGGCGCGCCTGCAGGCGCGCCCATTACAGCTGCCTGGGCGAATGGCCGGTGCAGCCGGCGCTGCGCGAATACGAGGGCGTCCCGCACCTGCTGGCGCTGGTGCGCCTGGACGAGCGGGATTTCACCGAACCGCGCCTGCGCCAGGCGCTCGAATACCTGTGCCAGTGGCTCGACGCCCTGGACGCCGACATCTGAACCGGAGCGCCCCATGCCCGACATCAGCCCCAAGCGGCTCATGAGCTTCGACCACGGCATCGACACCATCGTCCATGCCCGCAAGGACGAGCAGGCCGCGCAGAGCCTGCCCGAGCGGCGCAACCTGATGCCGTCGGACGACCCGGTGCGCGCCCAGCTCACGCTGCTGCTGGAAAAGCCCAACATCGGCCGCTTCCTGGAAGACGCCCTGCGCCCCGACATCGGCAACCGCGACCTGCTCATGCCCGCGGAATTCGCCGAGGCGCTGCGCGAGGCCCTGAAGGGGCTCGCCGGCCTGGCCGAGCGCGGCGGCGACAGCCGCGTGCTCAACCGCGCCGTGCGCCTGCTCAAGGAAGAAACCAATCTGCGCGACCTGGTGGCGATGTACCGCAGCGCCTTGTACCAGGGATGAACATGAATACGCCGGACCGTTTCAGGCACCCACGGGCATGGGCGCGCGGCCCCGAGGGGGCGGCATGAACGCGCCGCCCGAACTCCAGGCCGCCGGGACCGCGCCCGGGGCCGCCCATCCGCTGGGCGAGCACGGCCCCGCGCTGCTGGACCTGCTGTCCTACATCTACCTGGAAAACGACCGCCCGGAAAAGGCCGCCGTGCTGCTGGCCGCGCTCGACGAGCTGGGCCTGGCCGACGCGCGCCAGCGCGTCTCCCTGGCGCTGGCGCAGCTGCGCTCCGGCAAGCCCGAGACCGCCCTGGCCACCCTGGACCGCGTGGCGCTCCAGGGCGGGCTGAGCGGCGCCTTCCACCTGGTCCGGGCCCAGACCCTGGTCGCCCTGGGCCGCGCGGCCGAAGCCGAGGCCGCCATGCGGGCCTACGTCAACCTGCGCGCCCGGCAGGCCGCACCCGCCGATCCCCGCTGAGCCGCCCCCATGCAGCAAGTCCTCAACCGCGCCGTCAATCTCCTCACCAGCCGCAACGACATCGTCCTGGCGGTCCTGATCGTCTCGATCATCTTCATGATGATCCTGCCGCTGCCCACGTCGCTGGTGGACGTGCTGATCGGCACCAACATGACGCTGTCGGCCATCCTGCTGATGGTGGCCATGTACCTGCCCTCGCCGCTGTCCTTCTCGTCGTTTCCCTCGGTGCTGCTGGTCACCACCCTGTTCCGCCTGGGCATCTCCATCGCCACCACGCGGCTGATCCTGCTGCAGGGCGACGCCGGCCACATCATCGAGACCTTCGGCAATTTCGTGGTCGGCGGCAACCTGATCGTCGGCCTGGTGGTCTTCCTGATCCTCACCATCGTGCAGTTCGTGGTCATCACCAAGGGTGCCGAGCGCGTCGCCGAGGTCGCGGCCCGCTTCTCGCTGGACGCCATGCCGGGCAAGCAGATGTCCATCGACGCCGACCTGCGCGCCGGCACGATCGACATGGACGAGGCGCGCAAGCGCCGCAGCGTGGTCGAAAAGGAAAGCCAGCTCTACGGCGCCATGGACGGCGCGATGAAGTTCGTCAAGGGCGACGCCATCGCGGGCCTGATCATCGTCGCGGTCAACCTGCTGGGGGGCATCCTGATCGGCACGATGCAGCGCGGCCTGAGCGCCGGCGAGGCGGTGCAGGTGTATTCGATCCTCACCATCGGCGACGGCCTGATCGCCCAGATCCCCGCCCTGTTCATCGCCATCTGCGCGGGCATCATCGTGACCCGCGTGCAGACCGGCGAGGGCGGCCCGTCGAACGTGGGCAAGGACATCGGCGCCCAGGTGCTGGCCCAGCCGCGCGCCCTGCTGATCGCCTCGGCCGTCGCCCTGGGCATGGGCCTGATCCCGGGCATGCCCACCCTCACCTTCCTCGCCCTGGCGGCCGTGGTGGGGACGATCGGCTTCGTGCTGCTGCGCAACACCCGCAAGGTCGTGGACGAGAAGACCGGCGAGATCACCGAGATCCCCGCGCTGGCGGCCGACGGCCCGCCGGCGCCCAAGCCCCGCGGCGAGGGCGGCACCGAGTTCGCCCCCACCCTGCCGCTGATGATGGACGTGGCGGCCGGCCTGCAGCGGCATTTCGACGCCGACGAACTGAACGACGAGCTCATCAAGATCCGCCGCGCGCTGTACTTCGACCTGGGCGTGCCGTTCCCGGGGATCCAGCTGCGCTTCAACGACGCGCTGCCGGAGAACACCTATCTCATCCTGCTCTCGGAAGTTCCGGTGTCCCAGGGCCAGCTGCGGCCCGGCCACGTGCTGGTGCGCGACACCGAGCAGAACCTTCAGGCGCTGCAGGTGCCCTACGCTACCGACAAGCCCTTCCTGCCCGGGATCCCCTCGCTCTGGACCGAGGCCGCGCACGTCCCCCTGCTGGCCGCCGCGGGCATCCCCTGCCTGGACGCCCACCAGATCCTCGGCTGGCACCTGGCCTTCGTGCTGAAGAAATATTCCTCGGATTTCATCGGCATCCAGGAGACGCGCTTCCTGCTGACCGCCATGGAGGACCGCTTCCCCGACCTGGTCAAGGAGGCCCTGCGCGTGATGCCGGTGCAGAAGATCGCCGAGATCATGCAGCGGCTGGTGTCCGAGGACATTTCCGTGCGCAATCTGCGCGCGGTGCTGGAAGCGCTGATCGAGTGGGGCCAGAAGGAAAAGGACTCCGTCCTGCTGACCGAATACGTGCGCGTGTCGCTCAAGCGGCACATCAGCTACAAGTACTCCAGCGGGCAGAACATCCTGCCGGCCTACCTGCTGGCGCCCAACGTCGAGGAAACTATCCGCGGGGCGATCCGCCAGACCTCGGCGGGCAGCTACCTGGCGCTGGACCCCAACGCCACCCGCAAGCTGGTGGAAAACATCCGCAAGGCGGTGGGCGACATCGCGGCCGCCGCCCGCAAGCCGGTGCTGCTCACCTCGATGGACATCCGCCGCTACCTGCGCAAGATGATCGAACAGGACCTGTACGAGCTGCCCGTGCTGTCCTACCAGGAACTCACCCAGGAAATCAACGTGCAGCCCCTGGCCCGGGTGGAGCTATGACCGCGGCCCGCACCCGCCTGCCCGCGCCGCGCGCGCTCCCGGCGCAGCGGCCTTCCGCGCGGAGGCCCGGATGACCGCGGCGCTCGAACTGCGCGTGCTCTCGGGCCTGCACCGCGAGGCGCGCTGCCCGGCCCGCCCCGGCGACCTGGTGGGCGCCGATCCGGCCTGCGACATCGTCCTGGCCGACGCCGGCCTGCCGGCGCGGGCCGCCCGGCTGGTCCTGCGGGAGGCAGGCTGGAGCCTGACGCCCGGCGACGGCGACCCCGGGCCGGACGCAACGGCCGGCACACCCTACAACCAGCCTCTGCCGCTCGGTCCCGTCTGGCTCACGGTGGCCCGCCCCGGCGATCCCTGGGTGGCGGCGCCCGAAACCGGCCCGGGGGACGAGTCCGCCGAACAAGCATCCGCCGAGGAGGCTTCCGCCGCAGCCGTGCCCGCGGACGCCGCGCCTGCCGATGCCCCGGGCCCCGCGTCCGGCGCGGCCCGTGCGGCCGGGCCTGGCGCCCGTCCGGCAACCGGCGCCGGGCATGCGGCGGGGCGGCCCGCCGATGCCGCCGGCCGGCCGCCCCGCGCCGCCGCGCGCAGGCGGTCCTGGCTCATGGGCCTGGGGCTGGCCGCCGCCGGCCTGGCCATCGCCATCGCGCTGATCCTCGCCTGGCTGCTGCCGGCCGCCCCACCGGCGCCCGCGCGCCCCGATCCGCGCATCGCCGCCGAGCAATCGATGCCGCGCATCCAGGCCGCCCTGGAGCGCCTGGGCCTGGCCCACCGCCTGCGGACGGCCCTGGCGGCCGGCGGCGCGACGGCGCAGGTGTCGGGCTGGGTGCGCGACGCGGCCGAACGCGACGCGCTCGCTTCCGCGCTGGCGCAGATCTGGCCCATGCCGGCCATGCAGATCAGCATCGAGGCCGATGCGATCCGGACCGCCCGCAGGATCCTGGACGGCTACGCCGTGAAATACGAGCCCCGCTACGACGGCGACGGCCGCATGAGCATCCTGGGCATCGCGGCCGACGAGGCCGACCGCGCGGCGGCCCTCGAAGCCGTGCGCGCCCAGCTGCCGGGCATGGCCGTCATGGGCAACACCATCCTGCTGGCTCCGGCCGTGGCCGACGCCCTGACGCGCGAATTCGCGGCGGCGGACCTGAGCGGCATCGCCCTGACCTGGGAGCGCCACCGCCTGCAGGCCGACGCCTCCCGGCTGGACGACGAGCAGATGGCCCGGTTCGAGACCCTCCTGGCGGACTTCAACCGCCGCTTCTTCGACGTCGCCGCGCCGCTCGACGCCGACCGCCCCGCGGCCGGGACCGTGCCCTTCGGCATTCTCAGCGTGGTCGGCGGGGAAACACCCTTCATCGTGCTGGAAGATGGGAGTAAATTGCTCGTGGGCGGCACCTACCGCCGCTACCGCCTGACCGGCATCGAGGAAAAACGTCTCACTTTCGACGGCCCCCGCCCCGCCATCGTGCTGCGCTGAACCCGGACGCCCCATGACCCCCACCGCCCTCACCGACCTCGAAACCCGCCTGGCCGCCCCCGGCGGCGGCGCCCTGCGCGACGCCCTGGCCGAGCGCGCCGCCCGCATGGAAGCCACCCTGCGCGCCCGCATGGCCGACGGCCTGCCGCGCCAGGATTTTCCCGCCTGGCGCGACGCCGCCGAGGCCGCCGCCGCCGCGCGCGCGGTCCTGGCCGCGTGGCCGGCCAACGACGCGCCCGCGGCGGACGCCCCCGGTCCGTCGGGCCCCGCGCATCCTCTTTGAACCCCCCGCCTTCCACCCACACCAGGAGCCCATCATGGCACTCACCGCTCTTTCCGGCTCGTCCGGCCTGAACTTCAACGCGGTCAACGACACGATCTACAGCGGCATCCGCACCCAGGAAACCAAGCTGCGCCAGACCCTGTCCGACCTCAGCGCGAAGGGCGACGGGAACATCTCGCAGACCGACCTGCTCATGCTGCAGCAGCAGACCCAGCAATGGACGATGATGATCGAACTGCAGAGCACGATCACCAAGCAGATTTCCGATTCGCTCAAGGGCATCATCCAGAAATCGTCCTGAATCCGCGCCGCGCTCCGGCGCGGCGGGCCGCGTTCAGACGGATTGCAGGAAGAAGGCCGGATCGCGGCCGCCGGATGCGGGATCGGCCGTGCGCGCCTGGGCCCGGGACCAGGATTCCGCCTGGTCCAGCAGGGATTCCAGCGCGGCGCAGAGCGTGGCGGCGGTGCAGCCGGCCAGTTCCTGGGCGACCTGCATGTGCGGCCGGCCGTCGGGCGCGGCGCACAGCACCACGCCACGGCCGGCCTGCAGGAAATTGGCGCGCGCCATGCGCTCGGCCTGGCGGGCGTCGATGCCATGGTCGGCCAGCCGGCACGAAAGCAGCACCAGCCCGCGCGCGCCCACGTGCACCAGTTGCACCACCTGCCGGCCGTCGAACACCAGCTGGCAGATGCCCTCGTCGGAAGGCGCCAGGCCGGCAATGCCCAATGCGAGACCCAGTTCGGCGATCAAGTGGGCATAGGAAGAATCGGCTGGCATGGGCGAAACGCCCGACGCGAGCGGGCATGAATTTGAGAATTGCTAAAAATACGCCAGACTGGCGCGCTTGACCAGGGGGCGGCGGACGAGACCCCGGGAAGCGCGCGGACGCCCCCGGGATCGAACTGCGGACGGATCAGGCGAGGGAGCCGGCGGGCGGCATGCCGGACGGCGCGGCCGGGGCCGCATCGAGGGCGTCCGGTGTGCGCAGGGGGCCGCCGTCGTTGGCGTCCTCGATGCGCTGGCGCCAGTGGGCCGCCACGTTGGCGAACTGCTCGATCCAGACCGACAGCGATTCCGCGTCCAGGCCCGTCCGCGGCCGCCGGTCGGCCAGGAAGACGCGGCCGGTGTCGAAGTCGGCGCCGAGGGTCGCCCCGCGCGTACCCTGCCAGAACACGTTGGCGGCCAGCAGCATGGCGTAGATGGCGTCCCGCCGGTCGGGGTCGGCCTCGGGCAGGCGGGCGAACAGGATGACGGCGTCGTCCTCCGCCTCGTGCTGGAGGTGGATCTCGTGGCCGTCGATCATGAGGCCCACGTAGCCGTCCTCGCCCGCCGCCATGTCGGCCATGCCCAGTGTCTGGCCCAGTTCGGCGATCAAGGCCTGGTATGAAGAAAGAGACATGCGGTGCTCCTGTGATTCAAGGTGTTGGGTCGTGAAGCGGGATCAGGCCTTGGCGAACTTGGCCAGGCCGGAAAGGAACTGGCGGACTTCGGCGTCGGGCAGGCGCTGCTCCAGGTGGCCGGCTTCCTTGCTGCCGGGCAGCCCCGTGTTCCAGCGCTGGTTCTCGAGCTGGCCGGAGCGGGCACTGACCGTATAGTAGACGCCCTGGTCGTCGCCTTCCAGGCGCTCGTCGGGATTCATCTCGCCGCCCAGATCGCGCAGGATCAGCTTGGACTTGAGCTCCACGTCGGTGACGCCGCCGCGGTCCTTGTCGCTCTTGCAGCCCTTGGACATCGTGCCCGCCAGGTCGGTGGCGCCCACCAGATCCAGACCCTGTTCGGCCAGGCCCTGCAGCACCAGGATCTCGCGGCCCATCTTGGCGGTGTCGCCGTTGCCGGTGCGGAAGGTTTCCTCGGTGAACATGCCGCGCACCAGGTCCGTCTGGCCGCGCAGCTGGGCCATGAGGCGTTCGGCCTTCGCCGATTGCTCGGGCGCGGCGGCCGGGTCATTGGCCACGGCCTCCAGGCGGTCGTAGGCCTCGCCCACGAAGCCGCCGGGCCGGGTGCCGCGGGCGCCGAATCCGCCCTGGCCCAGATCGCCCACCAGCTTGATCATGTTGCGGGTATTGTGCTCGTGGACATTGCTCCAGACGCGCATGAGCGTTGCGAGCGGGCTGGTGGCAACGATGTTGATGCCGAACGAGAACGTGATGGCATCCACGTCCACCCGCACGTCGCCATGCAGGCTGCGGTTCTGCGGATCGAACAGGCGCAGTTCCCGGCCGGGCCCCGAATTGGCCTCGAAGGCCCTGAACTGGTTCTGCGTGTAGGTGCGCTCACGATAGTCCGGCTTGATGAAAGAGGGGATGTAGTCGCGTACCAGATCGGGCGAGATCAGGTTGACGCTGACGTGCACCAGCCGCGGCGGGGGCGCGTCCTGCGGCCGGTCCGGAGCGGCCAGCGCGCCGCGCAGGCGGGCGTTGCTGGCCAGGGCGACCTCCAGCACCTCGCGCGCGCCGCGCGCGTTGGCGGCCTGGCGTTCGTCGCCGTCCTTGATGTCCCACATGTCGAGCACGCCATGGCCCACCACCGTGGTCATCACCCGCTTGTCGGGGCCGATCAGGCTGCTGACCTTGAGATTGCGGGCGTGGTCCCCGCTGTCCTTGACGCCGGAGGTCACGCCGCCCACACTGCCATGGTGGGACTGGACGCCCAACTGGGGACTGATGAAGTGGGCCGGCACGATCTCGCTGGTGTAGGTCTGCATCGCGCCATCGCGCATCACGGTCATCTCCCGCTTCACCGGCTGCCAGGTTTCTATCCCCGACAGGGCCAGCCGCTCGCCGCGCGACTGGCCGGACTTGGAGAACATCGCATCGAGCGTTTCGCGGGGAATGCCGATGGTCTTGAGGCGGGCGCGCAGGCCATTCAGCGTGTCGCGCTTGTCCTGGACGACGGGGTGCGTCTTCTTGTTCGATCTGCTGGGCGCAGCGAGAGGCCGCGGTTCGACGTTCTCGCTGTCCTTGTAGGCCTGGGCGCGGTCGTGGCACAGCAGCGCCCAGTCGGCGCGAAGCTGCACGAACTGCTCCAGCTGATCGTCGGCGAGCTTCGGATTGCCCTGGTAGACATCGCGGTTCAACTGATCGAGCAGGTGCCTGCCCGCCTCGGCCCAGAGCAGACTGCTGTGCTTGAGGAAACGGTCGGTCAGGGGATCGATCAGGCGCATTTCATCGGCATAGGCGATCTTGGCGTCCAGAAGATTCTGTTGATGGGATATCTCATGGCTCAGCACCTTGTAGAGATTCTCCCATGGCGACTGCTCCTGCACTATGGCTTCGAGCCTGCCCTTGCGCGCCTGCAGCGACGCCATCTCCACGGGATCCGGATTCTTTTCGAGGCGGGCGTCGATCTCTTCCAGTTCGGCGCGGGACGCTGTGAGTGGGGTCCAATGCTGGATGTTATAGAGCCCGAAACTCAGGTTCTCACACTCGCCGGCCAGACCTTCTTTCAGATTCTTCAGATCTTCAGCGAGGCGCGCCAGATCGCGCTGGTTCCAGGCCTGCCGTCCCAGCAACTCCGTGGCCCTGTCGATGAGATCCAGCGCCGACTTCACGTAGTCGCGGTACTGCGGACTCTGACCGTACGCCTGACGCAGGTCTCCGATCAGGCGGGCGGGATTCAGCTCGATCCCCGACAGCACGCTGCCGTCGGACGCGGAACGGATCAGGCCCGTGAGTAAGGGAAAGCGCTCTTCGCACTGCCGGGCCTGCAGTTCGCGCAGCCCGGCTTCGGCATCGGTCCGCAGGGCCTGGATGTCCACGGGGCTCATTTTCGCGCTGCCGTAGCGGGCATCGTTCCGCACGGCGCCGGCGATGGCCGCCCGCAGGTCGCGCAGTCCGGTGCCCTCCAGGCCGCGCAGCGTTTCGCCGAGCAGGGCTTCATTGTGCCGCACTACCTGCTGCCGGAATTCCTGGGCCTTGTTCAGGATCTTGCCGACCTGGTGATTGGTGAGGGGGCGATCGTTGTCCGCCCAGTCGCGCGGCAGGCCGCAGGCGCACAGGGCGCGCCGCGCGCCGTCGCGCCCCTCGGTCTTTTCGAGCAGGGTCAGGAAGGCCTGCTTGACCTGGATGCGTTCGTCGTGGCGCACGCGCCGATCGTCGGGCGGGCGCAGCCAGCCCTGGATGCGCTCCGCCAGGCGCGACTGGCCGCTCTTGCGCACCCCCTCCCCCTGGGGATCCTGGCGGATTTCCCGCTCCAGCACCCCGCTGCTCACCTGTCTGAAATTTTCGAGGCCGACTGCCATCGCGTTCTCCGTCGTTTCGTCCAAGGCTCATGCCATCTTGGCCAGTGAGTAACCTCGCCCGCCGCAAGGTTCCACCGATCGCGCGGGCGGCCGCGGGGGCATTGGCTTGGCTGCGGTCCGTGTGTATAGTCTGCGGTTGCGGCGCCGTTGCGCGCCGATCGGCCGCTGTGCGCCAGGCCCCCCGCCATGGGATCCCGCAAGGGGGGCGCATCTGCGCGCGGCGGCCGATTCCCACTCCGCCGGACCACTCCCACCACCATGCATCTGTCTACCCGCGCTTTCGTTCCCGCCCTGCTGGCCGCCCTGCTGGCGCTGGCCGGGTGCAAGACCCTGCCCTCGGCTTCTCCGCGGCCGGCGCCGGACGCGCCGGCCGCCACGGCCGACGGCCCGGCCGGCGCGCCTCGCGTCGTGGAGCCGGTCGCCATCTACCTCGCCCAGTCGGCGCCCGGCGACCAGCTGGTCACCGTTCCGGTGCCCGAAGGCGCGATCCATCTCCATGCCCGCCCGGTCCTCGCGCGCGAGGATCTGACCGACGCCGCCGCCCTGTCCGACCGCCAGGGCGGGCATTTCGTCGGCCTGCGCCTGACGCCCGCCGGCGCCGAAAGGCTGGCCGCCGTCAGCCGCGGAAACGCCGGCGGCTTGCTGGCCCTGGTCATCGGCCGCGAACTGGTGGCCGCGCCCCGCATCGCCGGCCCGCTGGACCGCGGCATCCTGGCCTTCGAGGTCCCGACGGCCGAGGCGGCCGCCGATCTCGCCGCCCGCATCCGGGGCGATGCCGCCCGGTAATTCCACGACCGCCAGGGATCCCATGCCAGACCGCCAAGACACGCTCGACCTGCCCGCCGACCTGAGCGCGGTTCCGCTTGCGCTGCAATGGATCGAGGCCCTCGCCGAGCGCGAAGGCTGGCCGCCCCGCACCGCCTTCGGCCTGACCCTGTCGCTGGACGAGGCGCTCACCAACGTGGTGTCCTACGCCTTCGGCGCGTCCGCACCCGCGGCCGCGGGCGCGCCGGCCATCACCGTGTCCTGCCGCTCGGACGAGCGGCGCATCGAACTGGAGCTGCGCGACAACGGCAGCCCCTACGATCCCACCGCCGGCGATCCGCCGCCCCTGGTCGCCTGCCTGGACGAAAGCGGCATCGGCGGCCACGGCGTGCGGCTGATGCGGCATTACCTGGACACGCTCGACTACCGCCGCCAGGACGGCTGGAACTGCCTCACGCTGGGCATGCGGATCGGCTGAGGCCGGGGGCGCGTCAGCCGCGGTAGCGCAGGCACAGGCTGGTGACGTCGTCGGTGGGATCGGTGCCCTGCTCGAACGCGCGCACGTCGGCGATGACGGCGTCGATCAGCGCGTCCGGCGCCACGTCCGCGGACTGCGCGCGCAGCAGGCCGGCCAGCCGGTCGTCGCCGAAGACCTGGCCGGCCGGATCGAAGGCTTCGGTGATGCCGTCCGTGTACAGGTACAGCAGGTCGCCCGGCTGCAGGTACAGCGTCTTCTGCGCGTAGGGCATGTCTTCCTCGATGCCGACGGCGATGCCATGGGTCGGCGGCACGGCGGAAAGCTCGCCCCCGGCGCTCATCAGCCAGGGCGCATGGTGGCCGGCATTGACGTAGTCCAGCCGGCCGGTGCGCAGGTCCAGCGTGGCGTAGAACAGCGTCACGAACAGCATCTGCTCGTTCTCGGCAGCCAGCAGCGCGTTCAGCCGCTGGACGCAGGCGGCCGGCTGGCGGACGAAGCGCGCCGTGGATTTCAGCAGGGTGCGCGAGATGGCCATGAACAGGGCGGCGGGAATCCCCTTGCCCGAGACGTCGGCGATGACGAATCCCAGATGGTGCTCGTCGAGCATGTAGAAGTCGTAGAAATCGCCCCCCACTTCGCGGGCCGGGAGGATCCGGCAGCCCAGCTCCATGCGCGGATCGTCGGGCATGGAGCGCGGCAGGATGCTGAGCTGCACGGCGCTGGCGATCTGCAGTTCCTGCTGCAGCCCGGCCAGCTTGGTCTTGGTGATCAGGGCGTCGCGCAGCTCGATCACCATGTCCGACAGCCGCCGGTGCTGGTCGACCAGCCGGTGGCGCAGGTCGCCCATGACCTCCGCGAGGCGCCGCAGGCCGTCGCCGTCCTCGTCCGGGCCCGCCTGGCGGTCGATCAGCGCCTGGACTTCCTGGCGGCTGGCGGCGTCCATGGAATCGGCCAGGGCGCGCAATTCGCCCGCCATGACGGCCTCCTGGCGGCGGCGGATGCGCGCCTGCTGGGCCTGGTCGCGCGCCAGCTGCAGGGTCTTGTGGCGCAAGGCGGCGATGCTGCGCCCGAGCTGCTCGATCTCGTCCCGGCGGCCGTCGGCCCGCCCGCGCGCGTCGTCCTGCGGGCCGCTGAGCTCGTCCAGGGTCTGGAGGGAATCCTGCAGCGGGCGGAAGCTGCGCCAGATGATGCGATGGATCAGCGCCAGCCCCAGGATGGCCAGGCCGGCGGCCAGCAGCAGCGCCAGCCGGCCCAGGGTCAGGCTGGGCTTCATCAGGGCGGTGACGTCCTTCAGGGTGAGCAGCAGGCCGCCCGCGCTGCCCGACACGCTCGCCACGGGCGTGGCCGTCAGCAGCAGGATCCGGCCGCCGTCCTCCAGCGTCCGGTACTGCGTGCGCCCGACGGGCGGCGCCAGCCCCAGGCGCGTCCACGCCGCCCGCCCGGTGCTGGCCACCAGGCGGCCCTTGGGATTCAGGAAATGGATGCTGTACTGCTCGTCGAGCCCGTCCGGATCGACCTGCTGCAGGGCCGTGTCCAGCGCGCGCGCGCCGATCAGCGCCCAGGTGCCGCCCTGCATGCGCACGGGCCGCGCCGCGACCACCAGGGTCTGGTCGTCGTCCAGATTGCGCAGGCCCTGCGCCGGCCGCCCCGCCAGGACTTCGTCCAGGGTGCCGGCGTCGAGCAGCGCGGCATCGGTCGCGGCGCCCTGGAGCGGGTACACCTGGCGGTTGGGATCGACCAGGACGAGGCGGTCCAGGGCGGTGTGCCCGTCGCGCGGGGCGCCGGCGGTCCCGCCCGCCGCCTCCAGCCGGGCGGACAGGTCCTGCAGCTCGCCGGCGATGAGCAGGGTCTGGGACGAGAGGAACTGTTTCCAGAGGGCGCTCTGGTCCTCCTGGCCGAGATTGGCCGCCTGCTGGCGCAGCAGATGCTCGCGCAGCGCCTGCAGGCCCGACAGCGAGCCGATCAGCAGGGCGAAGCCCAGGGCGATGATCAGGGTCAGGCGCAGGCGCAGCGAGAACCGCCGCGCGCGCGCCGGCGGGACGATGCGGGTGCGGGGCGCCGGCGCGGCCAGCGGGATCCCCAGGGCCGCGAGCCGGGGCCGGATGCTGCCGTCGAAATCGACGGCCAGCAGCGACTCGGCCTGGTGCGCCAGGTCGGCGCGCCGCTGCGCGGTCCGGGCCGCCGTCGTCTGCAGGGCGTGCCAGGCCTGCCCCAGGATGTCGCGCGATTCGGGACGCGGGCCCGGCACCGGCGGCACCAGGTCCTCGGGCGCGGTCCGCAGCATCTCCCGCAGCCGGCGCCGGTGGCGCCGGAGATGGGCCCCGTGCAGGGCGGTGCACAGGCCGCCCAGCAGGGCCAGGGGCAGGATCAGCAGCAGCATGCCGGCGAGCAGGCCGGCATGCGAGCCGGGCAGGACGGGCGGCGCCGCCGCGACTTCGAGGGTGCCGATCCGCTGCGCGCCGACCGCCAGTTCCGTGGCCACGGCCGTCGGCGCGCCGGCCCGGGAGCGCTGCGCGGCGCCCAGGACCTTGCCGCCGGCGTCGGTCAGGGTGATGGCGGCCAGCTGGGGGACGTGCGCCAGGGTGTTGTCCAGGCTGCGGTCGATGGCCGGGATCGCGTCGAGCGGAATGCCCAGCTGGCCGGCGCGGACGAACTGCCGGCCCAGGGACCGGCCCACCGAGGCGGCGAGGTCGCGCGACTGCCCCTGCGTGGCGGCCGCGACGGTATCCTGGAGGCGCCAGAGCAGGATCCCGCTGGCCAGGCTGGCCGCGACCAGGACGATGAGGAAGCCGCCCGCGGCATCGCGCAGCCAGGCACGCACGGAAGGACGCTCAGTCTTCGGCATGGTCCAGATCCTTCAGTTGCCGCAGCTGGCGGTCCAGGGCCTGCTGGCTGGCCCGATGGCGCGCCCCGGCCTGCCGGGCGGCTTCGACCAGGGAATCGCCCGGTTCGCCGGCGGGCGCCGGGTCGCGCAGCAGCCGGCCGGCCAGCAGGAAGGGCCGCAGGCGGCGGCGCGCCAGCAGGCAGGCTCCCGCGGTCGAGACCAGCACGGCCAGCGCCGCCAGGGCGAGCGTGGGCAGGCCCCGCGCGAGCCAGGCCTGCAGGCTGTAGGCCTGCGCCGCATGCGGCGCCACCAGCACCAGGCCGCCGGCATTGCGGCCCAGCTCGTCGCGCAGGCCGATGCCGCAGCTGCGGGCGTTCTGGTCCTCGGCGCACCAGATGCCCCGCGAGCCGTCCGCCCGCACCCAGGCGGGCGGCACGGCGGCACCCAGCAGCCCCAGGTCGGTGCTGTAGAGCACGCGGCCCGCCGGGCCGTGGATGCTGATGTCCTGGATGTCGGGCATGCCGGACTTTTCCCGCTCGATCAGCCGCTGCAGGCTGGAGCTCTGCTCCAGGCTCAGCCCCAGCGTCAGGGTGGCCTCGATGGTGTTGCGCAGGTTCCCCAGGACGTATTCCTCGTGGGCCTGCCGGGTCTGGTCGATGGCCTGCTGCTCGATGCGCACGGTCAGCAGCGTGGCACCGAGCACGGCGGCCAGGACGCAGCTGGCCAGGGCCAGGATCAGGGACAGGGGCGTTCTCATGGCAGGCTTTCCGACAGGCTGGAGGCAAGGGGCTGGTCAGGACGCAGGCCATGATAGCGCTTGCGGCACACGGCGGCGGCGAGGCTGAGCAGGGCGTTGGCGGGCAGCCCCGCCTGGGCCGCCAGGTCCTCGATCCGCTGCCGGTCGCCGAAGATCTCGGCGCGCGCGCCCGGGACCGCCAGATGGAGTGGCAGCCCGGTCACGTCCACGCTGGTCAGGCCCATCGAAATGCCGCCCACGATGGGCGCGGCATGGGCGCCGAAACGCACCGCCCCCCGGTTCATCAGGGCGTAGGGCAGGCCATGGGCATAGCCGATGCCCAGGGTGGCGACGCGCATGGGACGGGGACAGCGGAATTGCCCGTCGTAGCCGATGCCGGCGCCGGCCGGCAGTTCCGCGACCTGCAGCACCGGGGCGTCCAGGCGGGCCACGGGGCGCAGCGGCAGGGCGCGCCCGGGCGTGGTGTCCACGCCGTACAGGGCGCTGCCCACGCGGGCCATGTCCAGATGATGCTCGGGGCGCGCGAACACGCTCGCCGAGATCGCCAGGCTGCGGGCCGCGCGGGGCAGCGGCGCGGTCAGATCCAGGAAGCGGTCGTACAGCCCCTGGCTCTCGGGCCCTTCGGGCGTGCTGAAGCTGGCGGGCTGGGTGACCCAGGCCCGCACCCGCAGCCCGTCCAGTCCGCGCGCCGCCAGCGCCCGCACGGCCTCGGGGCGCAGGCCCAGCCGCCCCAGGCCGGTGTCCAGGGCGATGGCCACCGTCAGCGGCGCGGCGCGGGCGGCCAGGGCGATCTCGTCCGGATCGTTCAGCACGGGGATCAGGCGCCACTCCCGGAAAGCCCGCGCCGGGGCACCGCGCAGGCCGTCGAGGACGAAGATCTCGGCCTGGGGCGCCAGGGCGCGCGCGCGCCGGGCCTCGTCGAAATCCAGGGTCCAGTACTGCCGGCACCCCTGGGCCGACAGGGCCGCGACGACGGGATCGAGGCCCAGGCCGTAGGCGTCGCACTTGACCACGGCGCCCAGTTCCGCGCCGGTGTAGCGGCCGCGCACGGTGCGCCAATTCTCGCCCAGGCGGCCCAGGTCGATCTCCATCGAAGGCGCGTCAGCCTGCACGGCGGCGGTCACGCGGCGTCCTCCGGCGGCACAAGGACGCAGCCGGCCCCGGCCAGCAGGCGGCCACGCCAGCCCTGCGCCAGCAGCCGCTCCTGTTCGTCCAGGGGCACGCCGTCCAGGGGCAGGACGGCGGGCCGGGCGGCCGGCGCCGCTTCGACCGCTTCGACCGCTTCAGTCGTCCCAGCCGATCCAGACGCCTTGACCGCCATGGACGCTTCGACCGCCATGGACGCTTCGACCGTCCCGGCCGGTTCCGCCCGCGGGGCGGCGCGGCGGGCCAGCAGGTAGCGCAGCGAATCCCCGTAGACCCTGCGCAGGCGCCGGATCTCGAAGCCTTCGTGCAGCAGGCTGCGCCAGCTGGCCGGATTCGACGGCGCCGCCGTCGCGTAGAGATGGGCGCCGGGCTCGGCCAGGGCGACGCGGCGGCGGATCAGCGCGCGCTGCAGGCGCTGCCCGCGGTATTCCGCGGCGACCGACGATCCGGCCAGCTTCTGGATGCGCGCGCCGGCGGGCCAGTCCAGCCAGAGGTCCGGCCGGGTGCCCGGGTCGGGGCCGTGCTGCAGCACGCCATAGGCCACCAGCGCCCCGTCCGGGTCGCAGGCGCCGATGATCAGCCCCGCCCCGTCCAGCAGGGCGCCGAAGAATTCGGGATGCTCGGGCCGCACCTGGTCGGGCCCCATGCCCTGGATCGCGCGCAGGTGCAGGGCATGGACGCGGTCGCGGTCCGCCGGGCCGAGGCGGCGCCAGCGCAGGCAGGCCAGCGTGCCGGGGCTCATCCGATGCGCCCCATCGGTTGCGGAGCGCGGCTGATCACGTCGGCGTAGTTGAGCATTTCGATGGGCGGATAGAAGCCCCCCAGCGCCCTGGCCGTGTGCAGGTTGACCAGCAGGGCGAAACGCTTCAGGGTTTCGATCGGGATCTCGCCGGCGGGCGTGCCCTGGTACAGGATGGCCTCGGCCTGGACGGCGGCCAGCCGCCCCACGGACCGGTAGCGGCTGATCAGGCCGGTCAGGGCCGAATACTGCCGCACGGCCAGCTCGGTGGCGCCGAAGGTGGGCAGCCGGTGCGCGATGCTGGCGGGAATCACGCGGTCGTAGACCGTGCCCAGGAAGGTGTCGGGCACCAGGTAGAACCATTCGGCGCCCTCCTCGCGCAATTCGCCGACCAGCCGCTCCAGGCCCTCGGCGCTGGGGCGTCCGGACGCATCCAGCAGGAAGTGGCGGTGGATGGCCGTGCGGTGCGTCGCGGCGCACAGGGCGTCCATTTCGGCGGCGATGGCCCGGGAATTGGGCTCGGTGGTCGAATACAGCAGGCCGACCTTGCCGAATTCCCGGTAGGCCGCCATGGCCTTGACCTGGGTTTCGGTGGGCACCACGTGCACCGCGCCGGTGATGCCGCGCCCCTGCCGCGTGAGCGAGGGCACGATGCCGGCGGCCACCGGCGCGCTCACCAGGGCGAAGACGACGGGAATGCCGCCCACCTTGCCGGAGGGATCGGGGTGCCGCCAGGAGCCGGCCACCCCCAGGGTCACCGGCGTGCCCCAGGTGTAGATCAGGTCGGGGGCCAGGCCGGGGATCTCGTCCAGGATGGCCGGCAGCCGGCGGATGTCCTGCCCGACGTCGCGGTGGACGATGTCCGGCTCCCGGCCCTGCGCCCGCAGGTATTCCAGGAAGCCGTCCTCGACCTCGGTGCGCCCGCGGTAGGTGATCATCAGGATGCGGCGCCGGTCCGCCGCGCGCGCCGCCAGGGGGGCGGCACCGCCCAGCAGGCCGGTGGCCAGGGCGGCGCGCAGCAGGCGCCGCCGGAAGGGGGAGGAAGGAGCGGTGGGGGTCATGAAAGACTGCCTGAGGCATCGGAGGCGGGGCGCCATTGCCCGTAACCGTAGAGCAGGGCGCCGCCGGTGGTCAACAGGCCGAACAGGGCCAGGGTGGGCGCCGGGCCGAGCAGGCCCAGCAGGGTGCCCGCCAGGGCGGGTCCGGCGGCCGATCCGCCGCGCTCGACCAGGCGGAACAGCCCGAGGACCCGGGCGGAGTGCCGGCCCTGGCCGCGATGGGCGTACATGGCCATCAGCGAGGACTGGGGCGTGATCGACAGCGCCTGGCCCAGCCCCAGGAGGACCAGGAAGGCCATGATCGCGCCCAGGCCGGGCCAGGCCACGACCGGCAGCACGCCCAGGCCGGCGATCAGCCCGCCCAGGACGATCTTGCCGGCCCGGACGTCGCGCCCGGGCGCTTCGCCCCAGCGCGAGAAGAGCGGGACGAACAGCACCATCATCAGGGGATAGATCATCTGGACGCGGCCGATGCTGGAGAGCGAATGGCCCTCGCCGGCCAGGACGAGGGGGACCAGGAAGAAGCACAGCGCCGTGAGCAGGAGCTTGGCCGGCACGGCGCAGCCCAGCAGCAGGGAGCGCAGGCCGGGAATGCGCCAGACTTCTCCGATCGCGCCGCCGGCCGGCCGCTGCGCGGCGGGCGGCCGGGCATGCGGGCGGGCCGCGGGCATCATCGCCCGCGCCAGGCCCAGGGCGGCCAGGCACAGGCCGGCGGCGCCCAGGAAGGCCGTGCCGCCGCCGAAATGCTCGGCCAGGAAGCCGCCGATGGGCGGCGCGCACAGCGCGGCGGTGAGGATGGCGCTGATGAAGACCGACAGCCCCGCCGCGCGGGCCTGCGGATCGCGCTGGTCGACGATGTGCCCTTGCGCCGACGTGAAGACCAGGGTGAAGCCCACGGCGCTCAGCGCGCGGGCCATGAGCAGCCCGGCATAGGAATCGGCCCAGGCGCACAGGGCGTAGCCCGCGCCCGCGATGGCGGCGCCCAGCATCAGGCCGCGGCGCCGGCCCAGCGATTCGGACCAGATCGCCATGGGAATCTGACCCAGGGCCACGATGGCCATGAAGACGACGATGGGCAGGCTCACGAGCAGCGGCGCGTAGCCGGCGCCGGCCGGCAGCAGCCGCTCGGTCAGGCTGGGCAGGAACGGCCGGTTCAGTTCCTCGGCCATCATGAAGACGAACAGGACGCCGCGGATCTGCCGGGCCGCTGGGGGCGGGCCGGCACCGGCATCGGCCGCGGCGCCGGCGCGCCTGAAGGCGCCCGTCTGCGTCAGCAGCGCCAGCAGCTCGAAGCCGATCAGCAGGGCCACCAGACCCAGGAAAGCCGTGTCCAGCAGCAGACCGTGGATCTGGGCGGCCGCCTGGCGGGTATCGGGCGTGACCACCAGGGTGGCCGCCGCCGGGCCCCGCGCCGGGACCGGCAGCAGCAGGCTGCCCGGGGCGGCCGCGCCTGGGACGGCCGGCGCCGTGTCCAGCTCGATCCGCTCCAGTTCCGGGTAGCGCCGCCGCAGGGACTCGAAATAGTCCGGCACGCCCTGCAGCTGGCCAAGCGGGATCCCCAGGTCCAGGGCCTTGTCGATCAGCGTGCGGGCGCCGGTGCCGATCGACTCGACCTTGCTCTCGATCAGGGGATCGAACGTACGATCGATGATGCGCAGCGCCTGCTGGTCGATCAGGAACAGGCCGCCCCCCAGGATGAGCGCCAGCGCCACGGGCAGGCGCAGCCGCGCGCCCCGGCCCGCGCCGGCGCGGCCCCCGTGCAGCATCAGCGCCGCCAGCAGGCCCAGCAGGGCCGCGCCCGCCACGATGGGCGCGGCATGCCCGCGCATGCCGCGGCGGATTTCCGCCGCGGGCGAGGCCAGGGCGCGCGGATCGTAGCGCAGCAGGATCCGCCCGATGGGCAGGCCGAGGTCGTCGAGCAGCGTCTGGCGCAGGGTGCCGGGTGGCGCGGGTTCGGGCACCGCGCCTGCGCCGTACAGCCGCCGGTCGCGGGCATCGTCGACGGCCATGCCGAGGATGCCGGGATCCAGGTCGAGTTCGCGCCGCAGGGCGGCGCCCAGGGTCTCTTCCTGGCTGTCGAGCCCCACGCCCAGCGCCGCGGCGTGCGTGGCGCCCGCGGCGGCGCGGTCCAGCGCGATGGCGAAGCGCGATTCGAGGATCCCGCGGTAGGCCTTGAGCAGCGACCCCTCCGTCATCCAGGTGCCGGCAGCCAGGCACAGGGCGATCAGCAGACTGAACAGGAATGCCGGGATCAGCGGAAATCGCATGGAACGGGCCTGGGTGTCCGGGAAGCACCCGGTGCGCGGGAGGGTGAAAGGGAAAGCGCTTCAGTAACCGGATCGTACCGCGAGTTCCATCGATCCCGGTCCGCCTAGCGCCGTGCCCGCACCACCCCGACGCTGGCGGCGACCACCAGGCCGGTGCCCAGCATCTGGCCCGCGCTCATGCCCTGGCTCAGGAAGATCCAGCCGGCCGTCGCGCCCACGGCCGGCTCCAGGCTCATCAGCACGCCGAACGTGGCGGCCGGCATGCGTCGCAGGGCGGTGATCTCCAGGATGTAGGGCACCAGCGGCACCAGCACCGCCAGGCCCGCCGTGAAGGCGAGCTGCTCCCAGGGAAAGCGGATCGTGCCGGCCTCGCCCGCCGCGAAGGGCAGGGACAGCAGCGCCGCGACCGCCAGCGAGACGGTCAGCCCCTGCAGGCCGGGAAACGCGGGGCCGATCCTCTTCATCATGACGATGTAGACGCCCCAGCCGGCCGCCGCCAGCAGGGCGTAGGCGATGCCGGCCGGATCGGCGCCGCCGGCCGCGTGGGCGTCGCCCGACACCAGCAGCCCGATCCCGGCGGCCGCCAGCAGCGGCCAGGCCAGGGCGCGCCAGCCGCGCGCGCCCAGCGCCGCCACCGCCAGCGGCCCGCAGAACTCCAGCGCCACGGTCAGGTGCTGGGGCAGGCGCTCGATCGCCAGGAAGAAGGCCAGGGACATGACGGCCATGGCCGTCCCCAGCACCAGGGCCGCCCGCCACTGGGCGGCGCCGTAGCGGTGCAGCGGCGGGCGCACGAACAGCAGCAGCGCCAGCGCGGCCCAGCACAGGCGCAGGCCGGAAGTGGACAGCGCGCCGTAGTCGTGGATCACCGGCACGGCCAGCGACACGCCGGTCTGCACGCTGACCATGGCGGCCACGGCCAGGCCGACCGCCAGGCCGATGCCCGGCCCGGGCCGCCCGGACGCGCGGCCGCGCGCGCGGGCCGGGTCGTATTGGGACATGGGGGAAAATGGCTTATCGTAGGACACTGCGGGGATTGCTTCCGATCTCTGGATTCTTGCGATTGACGACTATACAGGACCGCTCATGACGCCACAGAACGCCGCGCCCGACACGCCCGACTCCGCCGCCCTGCACGCCCGCATCCGGGACAGCTTCGACCGCTCCGGCCTGATGCGCCAGCTGGGCGCGCGCCTGGGCGACGTCGCCCCGGGCCGGGTCCACATCCACCTGCCCTACGGCCCCGACCTGACCCAGCACCTGGGCTATTTCCACGCCGGCGCGACGGCCGCGATCGCCGACGCCGCCGGCGGCTTCGCCGCCATGACGCGCGCGCCGCTGGGCCACACGGTGCTGTCGGTCGAATTCAAGATCAACCTGCTGGCCCCCGCGCAGGGCGAATCCCTGGAGGCCGTCGGCCGGGTCGTCCGCGCGGGCCGCACGCTGACCATCGCCCAGATCGACGTCTACGCCCTGAGCGCGGGCGAGAAGACGCCGGTGGCGCTGATGCAGCAAACCCTCATCAATCTGCCGGAACCCGCATGAGGCGCACTTCGATCCCGTTCTCGGTCCTGGACCTGGCCCCCATCGCCGAAGGCGGCGGCGCGGCCGAATCCTACGCCCACACCGCCGACCTCGCCCGCCACGCCGAATCCCTGGGCTACCGGCGCTACTGGATGGCGGAACACCACGGCATGCCCGGCATCGCCAGCGCGGCCACCGCCGTGCTGATCGGCCACGTCGCGGCGGCCACCGCGCGCATCCGCGTGGGCGCGGGCGGCATCATGCTGCCCAACCATTCGCCGCTGGTGATCGCCGAGCAGTTCGGCACGCTGGAAACCCTGTATCCCGGCCGCATCGACCTGGGCCTGGGGCGGGCGCCCGGGTCGGACCAGGCCACCGCGCGGGCGCTGCGCCGCACGCTGGATTCGGATCCCGACGCCTTCCCGCGCGACGTGGCCGAGCTGATGGACTATTTCGAGGGCCGCGGGCCGGTGCGCGCCGTGCCCGGCGCGGGCTGCAGGGTGCCGGTCTGGATCCTGGGGTCCAGCCTGTTCGGCGCGCAGCTGGCCGCCCTGATGGGCCTGCCCTACGCCTTCGCCTCGCATTTCGCGCCGGCGCAGATGATGGACGCCATCGCCCTGTACCGGCGCCATTTCCGGCCCTCGCGCCACCTGGACCGGCCCTACGTGATGCTGGGCTTCAATGTGTTCGCCGCCGACACGGACGATCAGGCGCGCTTCCTGGCGACCTCCTGGCAGCAGTCCTTCGTCAACCTGCGCACCGGCCGGCCGGGGCTGCTGCCGCGCCCCGTCGAGGGCTACCTGGAATCCCTGCCGCCGCCCGCCCGGGCGCTGCTGGACCAGATCCTGGCCTGCGCCGCCATCGGTTCGCCGGACACCGTCGCCGCGCAGATCGGCGCCTTCGTGGCGCGCACCGGGGCCGACGAGCTGATGATCACCTGCAACATGCACGACCACGCGGCCCGCCTGCGGTCCTACGAGATCACGGCCGGGGCGATGGCCGCGGCCGCCTGAACGGCCGCCTGAGCGGCCGCCGGGCCGGCCGCGTCCAGCCTCAGGCCGGCCGCCCCGCTTCGCCGGCCGCCCCGCGGGACGCCCGAGCGGGATCCCGGGGCCGGGATCTCAGGGGGCGATGGGCAGGGCGCGCTTGTGGGCGCTGCGCCGCCAGGTGGACACGATGATGTCGAAGGCTTCCGGCGCGACGTCCCGGCCTTCCAGGAAATCGTCGATCTGCTCGTAGCTGACGCCGAAGGCCTCTTCGTCGGGCTTGAGCGGCTTGAGCAGTTCCAGGTCGGCCGTGGGGACCTTGAACACCAGCGCATGGGGAGCGCCCATGGCGGCGGCCAGCGCCCGCACGCGGCGCTTGTTCAGCCCCGCCAGCGGCGTGACATCGGCCGCGCCGTCGCCGAACTTGGTGAAGAAGCCCATCAGGGCCTCGGCGGCGTGGTCGGTGCCCACCACCAGCCCGCCGCGCGCCCCGGCCACGGCGTACTGCGCGATCATGCGCTGGCGGGCCTTGATGTTGCCGTGCAGGAAATCCTGCTGGGCGGCGTCGCGGAAGGCCAGGCCGGAAGCCCGCACCGAATCCAGCATCGCGTCCGAGGCCGGGCGCACGTCCACGGCCAGGGTCTCGTCGGGCCGGATCACCGCCAGGCCCGCCTGGGCGTCGGCCTCGTCGAGCTGGACGCCATAGGGCAGCCGCATGGCCACGAAGCGGGCGTCTCCGCCCTGCGCGCGCACCCGTTCCACGGCCCGCTGCGCCAGGCAGCCCGCCGTCAGGGAATCGACCCCGCCGCTGATGCCCAGCACCAGGGCGCGGGCGCCGGTGGCGCGCAGCAGTTCGGCCAGGAATTCCACCCGCCGCTCGACCTCGGCCTGGGCGTCGAAGGTGTCCGCCACGCCCAGGGCGAGGCGGATGTGCAGTTGCAGGGCGCGTTGCTCGTCATTCATGCGGCGGTCCTTGAAATTCGACGGTCTTCGATCCGGCGGTTCTTGGCGATCCTCTATCCGGCGGTTCTTGGCGATCCTCGATCCGGCGGTTCCGGATCCAACGGTCTTCCATTCAGCGCATCCTCGGCGGTTCTCTCCGGCGGTTCTCGTTTCAGCGATCCTCGAAGCGGTCCAGCACCGCGCCGGTGCTGGCGTCGGAACAGTTGAAGGCGAACTTGGCCTGCACCCCGCGCGTGTAGCGCGGCGCGGGCGGCGTCCACGCGGCGCGCCGGGCGGCCAGGACGTCGTCGGGCACGTTCAGCTGCAGCAGCTGGCGGTGGGCGTCGATGGTGATGGAATCGCCTTCCTCGACCAGCGCGATGGTGCCGCCCACGGCGGCCTCGGGCGCGACGTGGCCCACGACCATGCCCCAGGTGCCGCCCGAAAAGCGGCCGTCGGTGATCAGGCCCACCGAATCGCCCAGGCCTTCGCCCACCAGGGCGCTGGTCGGCGCGAGCATTTCCGGCATGCCCGGGCCGCCCTTGGGCCCCAGGTAGCGCAGCACCATCACGTCGCCCGCATGAATCGTGCCGGCCAGGATGGCGTCCATGGCGGAGGGCTCGTCGTCGAACACCCGCGCCGGGCCGGTGATCGCCGGATTCTTCAGGCCGGTGATCTTGGCCACGGCGCCGAGTTCCGCCAGATTGCCCTTGAGGATGGCCAGGTGGCCTTCGGGGTACAGGGCCTGGTCCAGCGGACGGATCACGTCCTGGTCGGCGCGCGGCGCGTCGGGCACGCCGGCCAGGGTCTCGGCGATGGTCTTGCCGGTGATGGTGATGCAGTCGCCGTGCAGCAGGCCGGCGTTCAGCAGCAGCTTCATGACCTGCGGGACGCCGCCCGCCTGGTGGAAATCCACCACCAGGTACTTGCCGCTGGGCTTCAGGTCGCAGATGACCGGCACGCGGCGGCGCACGCGCTCGAAGTCGTCGATGGTCCATTCGACCCCGGCGGCGTGCGCGATCGCCAGGATGTGCAGCACCGCATTGGTCGAGCCGCCGGTGGCCATGATGACGGCCACGGCGTTCTCGATGGACTCGCGCGTGACGATGTCGCGCGGTTTCAGGTCGAGCTCGACGGCCTTGAGCAGCACGCGGGCCGATTCGGCGGCGGAATCGATCTTTTCCTGGTGCACGTTGGCCATGGTGGAAGAATACGGCAGGCTCATGCCCAGGACCTCGAAGGCCGAGCTCATGGTGTTGGCCGTGTACATGCCGCCACAGGAGCCGCTGCAGGGGATGGCGTGGGTCTCGATGTTGTGCAGCTCGACTTCGGACATGCGCCCGGCCGCGTGCTCGCCCACGGCCTCGAAGACGCTAACGATGTTCAGGTCCTGGCCGCAGTAGCTGCCCGGCAGGATGGTGCCGCCGTAGACGTAGATGGACGGCACGTTGGCGCGCAGCATGCCCATCATGCCGCCGGGCATGTTCTTGTCGCAGCCGCCGATCACCAGTACGCCGTCCATCCACTGGCCCTGGACGCAGGTCTCCACGCAGTCGGCGATGACTTCGCGCGACACCAGGGAATATTTCATGCCTTCCGTGCCCATGGCCATGCCGTCGGAGATCGTCGGGGTGCCGAACATCTGGGGATTGCCGCCCGCTTCCTTGATGGCGGCGGCGGCCGCGTCGGCCAGCGGCTGCAGGCCGCTGTTGCACGGCGTGATGGTGCTCTGGCCGTTGGCGATGCCGATCATGGGCTTGTCGAAATCGGCCTCCGTGTAGCCGAGCGCGTAATACATCGATCGGTTCGGCGCCCGGGCGACGCCCTGGGTGATGTTCGAGGAACGCAGCGGTTTGGCCATGGCGGGATCCTTTCGGGAAGTCGGTGGGGAATCTTTCAGTTTAAGACTTCTCCGCGCCGGCGGGCCGGACACGCGCACGTCGAATGCGGGTATTGGGGCGCGCCGGGCGCGGATCGGCCCGCGCGGTCAAAAGCTGCGCCGGGCGGGCTGCGCCAGATCGTCGAGGAAGGCCGGATCGAGCAGGACCCAGTCCCGGCGCGCGCCGGCGATGCGGCCCTGCGCCACCCAGTCGGCCAGCAGCCGGCTCAGGGTCTCGGCGCGCACCCCCAGGTGCGCCGCGAGCTGGCGCTGGGTCAGGGGCAGGCGCACGGACGATCCCTCGCCCGGCCGCAGGCGCAGCAGGTAGTCGGCCAGGCGCTGCGCGGCCGTGCTGTCGCTGAACCATTCCACCTCGTTGACCCGCTGGTAGACCCGGTCGCTCAGGCGCGCCAGCAGCCGCATGGCCAGGTCGGGCCAGGCGCGGCAGGCCGCCTGCAGGCCGGCCCGCTTCAGGCACAGCGCGATCGCGTCGCCATGCGCCCGGGCGTGCATCGGGTAGCGGCCGTGGGTCATGAACATGGCCGTCTCCGCCAGCAGCTGGCCGGCGCGGAAGATGTGGAACACGCGCTCCTGGCCGTCCTGGGTGTGGCGCAGCACCTCGATGCCCCCGCTCAGGACGTACAGGTATTCGACGGCGTCCTCGCCTTCCCGGAACAGCAGGTCGCCGTCCTCGACGTGCAGGATCGCGGCGTCGCGCAGCAGCAGGCGCACCACCTCCGGCGGCGCGTCCCGGAACAGCGGATGCCCTAGCACCCGGGCGGGAGAATCCTCGGTCGGATTGACTTTTGTCATTTGCGTTGAGCGATTCGGAATGCGACGATGCGAGATTGATAATAATTCGCATTCAGTTATGTGGGAATCCCTTCGAGCATCATACCGCCTGGCGCGGCTGGGCCTGCTGGCCGTCCTGCTGGGCATGGGCCTGTCGGTTTCGGCCGCGCCGCGCGAGCGCCTGGTCCTGGCCGGCCCCACGGCGGCCGTCAGTTTTCCGCTCATCCACATGGTCGAGACCGGCGCCCTGGCGGACTGGGCCGGCACCGTGGAATTCCGCCACTGGAAAAGCCCCGACCAGTTGCGCGTGCTGCTCGCCAAGCAGAAAGTGGACTTCAGCGCCACGCCCGTGAACCTGCCCGCCATCATGGCCAACCGCGGCATGCCCGTGCGCCTGCTCAACGTCTCGGTCTGGGGGCTGCTGTGGTTCGTCAGCGCCGACCCGGACGTGCGCACGGTCGCCGACCTGGCCGGCAAGCCGCTGCTGACGACCTTCCAGCGCGACCTGCCCGCCCTGCTGCTGGAGCGCCTGCTGGACGCGCAGGGCCTGACCGGCGCGCGCGCGCCGGCCATCCGCTACGCGCGCGACGCCCAGGACGCCATCGCCCTGCTGCTCACCGGCGAGGCCCGCAGCGCCCTGCTGCCCGAGCCCTCGGTCTCGCTGCTGCTGGCGCAGAACGCCCGCCGGGGCGGCGCGGCGCTGCACCGCGTGCAGAGCCTGGAAGAGGCCTGGCGCGGCACCTTCCCGGCCCATCCCGACCTGCCCCAGGCCGGCATCATGGCCAACGCCGGCGTGGCCGGCGACCGCGCCCTGGGCGAGGCCTTCACGCGCGCCTACGACCGGTCGACGCGCTGGTGCAAGGCCGAGCCGGCCGAATGCGCCCGCCTGGTGCACAAGCACCTGGACTTCCTGCCGGTCGAGGCCATCGAAGCCTCGATCCGCGTCACCCGCCTGGAAAGCCGCGACGCGCGGGCCGTGCGGCCCGCCCTCGAAGCCCTCTACGGCCTCATCCTGCAGCACAACCCCGAAGCCGTCGGCGGCCGCCTGCCCGACACGGGGTTCTACGGGCCATGAGCGCGCCGGGCCGCCCCAAGCGCACCTCCCGGCTCTGGTCCGCGCTGGGCGTGGTCCTGATCTTCGCCGGCTGGGAGCTCGCCGCCCGCCTGATGGGGCCCATGCTGATGGCCACGCCGCTCGAAGCGCTGCGCTCGATCGGCGTGCTGGCGGGCGACCCGGGCTTCTGGGCGCACAGCCGCGACAGCCTGACGCGCATCGCCGTGGGCGTGGGCACGGGCTGCGGCATCGGCTTCGCGCTGGGCGTGCTCGCCGGCCACGACGCGCGCCTGCGCGGCCTGCTGGAGCCGCTGCGCTGGCTGCTGATGGCCATCCCGCCCGTGGTCGTGGTGGTGCTGGCCATGCTCTGGTTCGGCCTGGGCTCGGGCATGGTGATCTTCATCACCATCCTGATGATGGCGCCCGGCATGTACGTCAACACGGTCAAGGGCATGCGCATGATCGACGCCGGCCTGCTGGAAATGGGCCAGGTCTACCGCTTCGGCGCCTGGACGCGGCTGCGCCACATCTACCTGCCCGCGCTGGCCGCGCCCCTGACGGCGGCGCTGCTGATCGCCGCCTGCGGCGGCGTGCGGCTGGTGGTCATGGCCGAGGTGCTGGGCGCCGAAAGCGGCGTGGGCTACGCGCTGGCCAACGCGCGCAGCACCTTCGACAGCGGCCGGCTGTACGCCTGGGTGCTGCTGATCCTGGGCCTGGTGGCCCTGCTGGAATTCCTGCTGCTGCAGCCCATCCAGCGCCGCCTGACCCGCTGGCAGGAGCCCAGCCATGCTTGAGATGCGCGGCCTGCGCCTGGCCTTCGGGCCGCACGCCGTGCTCGACGGCATCGGCCTGGACGTGCGGCCCGGCGAGCGCATCGGCGTCATCGGCCCGAGCGGCGCGGGCAAGAGCACTCTGCTGCGCCTGGCGGCCGGCCTGCTGCGGCCGGACGAAGGCACCTGCCGCAACACCTTCCAGCGCACCCGCCTGGTATTCCAGGAGCCCCGCCTGCTGCCCTGGCGCAGCGTGGCCGACAACCTGGACATCGCCCTGCGCGCGGGCGGCGTCCCCGCCGGCGAGATCGCCGCGCGGCGCGAGCGCTGGCTCGCCCGCGTGGGCCTGGCCGGCGCGGCGCGCGCCTGGCCGGGCGAACTGTCCGGCGGCATGGCCCAGCGCGCCGCCCTGGCCCGCGCCCTGGCGCTGGAGCCGGACCTGCTGCTGCTCGACGAGCCCTTCAGCGCGCTGGACCCGGCGCTGCGCGCCGACCTGGGGCGGCTGTGCGCCGAACAGGCCCGCGCCACCGGCGCCGCCCTGGTCTGCATCAGCCACCAGCCCTGGGAGCTCGCCGGCCTGGTGGACCGCATCCTGCTCGTGGCCGACGGCCGGGTCCGGGAACAGGCCGCCCCCTTCGGCCGTCCCGACGAGCCCGCCGCCGGCGCCCCGCCGAGCCCGCCCGCCGGCCCATAGCCCGATTTCAAGACCCTTTCTCCACATCCCCTTCGACCGAGGACCCCCGATGAGCGCACCCTACGCCCACACCCCCCTGGCGCTGGCCCTGGCCCTGGCGGCTGCCGGCCTGACGCCGGCCCACGCCCAAGAAGTCAAGAGCCTCAACCCCATCACCGTCAGCGGCGACGCCCAGGCCACCCCCCTGAATCCCGGCGTCAAGGCCGAACGCGCCCGCCTGGACGGCGTGGCCGGCGGCACCAACCTGATCGAGCCGCAGAAGGAAACCCGCCTGGTCACGCTGAAGGACGCCCTGGACTACCAGCCCGGCCTGGTGGTGCAGGAATTCTTCGGCGGCCTGGACCAGCCGCGCCTGAACATCCGCGGCTCGGGCATCCAGAGCAATCCGGTGAACCGGGGCGTGATGCTGCTGCAGGACGGCCTGCCGCTGAACGAGGCCGACGGCTCCTTCGTGATCGGCTTCCTGGAGCCGCGCAACGCCCGCCTGATCAGCGCGCGCCGGGGCGCCAACGCCCTGTCGCCGGCCGCCACCACCCTGGGCGGCGAGCTGGACTTCCAGTCCCTGACCGGCACGGAAGGCGACGTGCTGCGCGTGGAAGGCGGCAGCTTCGGCCGCTTCGGCGCCCAGGCCGCCAAGGGATTGCGCAGCGACAACCTGGACGGCCGCCTGAGCGTCACCCACGACAAATACGACGGCTACCGCCACTACTCCGGCTCGGAGCGCACCAGCGTGCAGGGCAATTTCGGCATCCAGGGCGACGGCTTCGAGAACCGCACCTACCTGTCGTACACCGACCTGGACGTGGACATCCCGTTCGTCGTGACGCGCGAGCAGATGGAACACGATCCGCGCCAGACCAACGGCGAGGGGGTCAAGGTGAACCCGCCCTTCAACCAGATCGACATCGGCAAGCGCCAGCCGCACCGCACGTCGCGCCAGTTCCGCGCCGCCAACCGCACCTACTGGGGCACGGAGGCCCTGAACAACACCGTCGGCGTCTACGCGCAGAACATCGACGACGTCTTCCAGGACCCGCTGACGGCCACCGCGACCAAGGGCATGACCTACGGCGCGCAATGGCAGCTCGCGGGCAAGTTCCGCACCATCGACTACCGCGTCGCCCTGGACTGGTCGCGCAGCGACATGGACCGCGACCTGTACACCGTCAACAAGGAAACCGGCAGCCGCAAGACCCATTACGGCAACTACGACCTGCAGGCGGAAAACCGCAACGCCTTGCTCGGCTTCGCCTGGCACGTCGCGCCGCAGTGGACGGTCGTGGGCGATGCCAAGTTCACCCAGGCGATCCGCGACGCGCGCGACCGGTTCACCGGCAAATCGCTGGACCAGGACTGGAACTACGTCAGCCCGAAGCTGGGCCTGGTCTGGCAGCCGGTCGAGTCGCAGCGCTTCTTCGTGAACGTGAGCCGCAGCAACGAAGCGCCGACGTACTGGGAAATCATCGGCGGCGGCAGCCTGCCCAATCCCCTGAACGACGCGGTCGGCACCTCCGGCCTCAGCGAGCTGAAGCTGCAGCGCGCCGACACCGTCGAGATCGGCGGCGAGGGCCTGCTGGGCGCCGGCGCCTACGCGCCGCACTGGGCGCTGACGCTCTACCACAGCGACGTGAAGGACGAGCTGATGTCGGTGAGCACCGCCAACGGCACCGCGGCGGGCACCTACAACTACCGCGGCGGCACCCGCCACCAGGGGATCGAGCTGGGCCTGAACGGCAGCCTGCCCGCCTTCGGCGAGGGCGCGGCCTTCGACTACCGCGTCGCCTACACCTTCAGCGACTTCCGCTTCAAGGGCGGCGAGTACGCCGGCAACCGCATCGCCGGCGTGCCGCGCCACCTGGTCAGCGCCGAGGTCCTGTACCGCGTGGGCGGCCTGCGCTTCGGCCCGAACGTGCGCTGGATGCCGGCCGCCACGGAAACCAACCACGCCAACACGCCCGACACCCAGCAGGACAGCTACGCCCTGCTCGGCTTCAAGGTGGACTACCAGATCGACAAGCACTGGCAGGCCTACGTGCAGGGCGACAACCTGACCGACGAGACCTACGCCAGCGCCTTCGTCATCCGCAACACCGGCACGACCGCGATGCCCACCTTCCTGCCCGGCAACGGCCGCAGCGTGACGGCGGGCGTGAACTACAGGTTCTGATCCCCGTCCGGGGCCCGGAAACCGCCGCCAGGGCGCATCACTTCAGCTGCCCGACGTCGCGCACGGCGCCCCGGTCGGCCGAGGTCGCCAGCGCCGCGTAGGCCCGCAGCGCCTGGGACACTTCCCGCTGGCGGTCCACCGGCTTCCAGGCCTGCGCGCCGCGCGCCTCCATGGCGGCGCGGCGCGCCGCCAGGGCTTCCTCGCCGATCGCCAGGTGGATGCGGCGGTTGGGGATGTCGATCTCGATGGGGTCGCCGTCCTCGACCAGGGCGATGTTGCCGCCTTCGGCCGCCTCGGGCGAGGCGTGGCCGATCACCAGGCCCGACGAGCCGCCGGAAAAGCGGCCGTCCGTCAGCAGGGCCGCGCACTTGCCCAGGCCCATGGATTTCAGGTAGGACGTGGGGTAGAGCATTTCCTGCATGCCGGGGCCGCCCTTGGGGCCTTCGTAGCGGATGACGACCACGTCGCCGGCGCCGACCTCGCCGCCCAGGATGCCCGCGACCGAGGTTTCCTGGCTCTCGTAGACGCGCGCGCGGCCGGTGAAGGTGAGGATGCTTTCGTCCACCCCGGCCGTCTTGACGATGCAGCCGTTGGGCGCCAGGTTGCCGTACAGCACGGCCAGGCCGCCGTCCTGCGAATAGGCGTGCGCGCGGTCGCGGATGCAGCCGGATTCGCGGTCCAGGTCCAGGGTCTCGTAGTAGCGGTCCTGGCTGAACGCGGTCTGGGACGGCACGCCGCCGGGCGCCGCGCGGTAGAAGTCGGCCACGCCGGCGCCGTGCTCGCCGCGCACGTCCCAGCGGTGGATGGCCTCGCCCAGGGTGCCGGCGTGCACGTTGCCCACGTTCAGGTCCAGCAGGTCCGCGCGGGCGAGTTCCGCCAGGATGCCCATGATGCCGCCTGCGCGGTGCACGTCCTCGATGTGGTAGTCCGGCGTGGCCGGGGCGACCTTGCACAGGCAGGGCACGCGGCGCGAGATCCGGTCGATGTCGGCCATGGTGAAGGCCACGCCGGCCTCCTGGGCGGCGGCCAGCAGGTGCAGCACGGTGTTGGTGGAGCCGCCCATCGCCACGTCCAGCGTCATGGCGTTGCTGAAGGCCTCGAACGTCGCGATGCTGCGCGGCAGGACGGAGGCGTCGTCCTGCTCGTACCAGCGCTTGCACAGCTGCACGATCAGGCTACCCGCCAGCTCGAACAGCCCCTTGCGCCGGGCGTGCGTGGCCACCACCGTGCCGTTGCCCGGCAGCGACAGGCCCAGCGCCTCGGTCAGGCAGTTCATGGAATTGGCCGTGAACATGCCGGAACAGGATCCGCAGGTCGGGCAGGCGCTGCGCTCGACGGTCTCGGCCTGCTCGTCGGTGATATTGGGGTCGGCGGCCTCGATCATGGCGTCGACCAGGTCCAGCTTGCGCACCACGGTCTTGCCGTCCTTGGCGATGACCTTGCCGGCCTCCATCGGCCCGCCGGACACGAACACGGTGGGGATGTTCAGGCGCATGGCGGCCATCAGCATGCCCGGGGTGATCTTGTCGCAGTTGGAGATGCAGACCATGGCGTCGGCGCAATGCGCGTTGACCATGTATTCCACCGAATCGGCGATCAGTTCGCGCGAAGGCAGCGAATACAGCATGCCGCCGTGTCCCATGGCGATGCCGTCGTCCACCGCGATGGTGTTGAATTCCTTGGCCACGCCGCCGGCCGCTTCGATCTGGCGCGCGACCAGCTGGCCCATGTCCTTCAGGTGCACGTGGCCCGGCACGAACTGCGTGAAGGAGTTCACCACGGCGATGATGGGCTTGCTGAAGTCCGCATCCTTCATGCCGGTGGCGCGCCAGAGGGCGCGGGCGCCGGCCATGTTGCGGCCGTGGGTCGAGGTGCGGGAACGATAGTGCGGCATGGCGGCTGTCCTGGAAACGGAAGGGGCAAAAGCGCTTATGATAAACGGTTCCTCCCGCCTGGCACGATGGGGCGGGCAGGCAGCGCACGCCCTGATTCCGACGATGGAGACCCCGTGAAGCCCGCAACCCCGAACGAAGCCATTTCCCCCCTGCGACAGGACATCCGGATGCTGGGTCGGACGCTGGGGGAAGTCATCCGGGACTGCGAGGGGCGCGCCGTCTACGACGTGATCGAAAAACTGCGCCGCGCGGCGGTGAAGTTCCGCCGCGAGGGCCTGGACCGCGACGGCCGCATGCTGGAGCGCCAGATCCGCCGCCTGGCCGACGGCGAGGCCAATTCCGTGGCGCGCGCCTTCAGCTACTTCCTGCACCTGTCCAACATCGCCGAGGACCGCGACCAGACCCGCCGCCAGCGCCGGCAGTGGCAGGCCGAAGGCCCCGCCGTCCCGGGCAGCCTGCGGCACGCCGTCGATCTGCTGCAGGCCGCCGGCCTGTCCGGCGCCCGCATCCGCCAGCACCTGGCCTCGGCCTGCATCGTGCCCGTGCTGACGGCGCACCCCACCGAAGTCCAGCGCAAGAGCACGCTGGACCTGCACCAGGCCATCGCCGGGCACCTGCGCCAGCTGGACACGCCGCACGCGCCGCTGGAAGCCGCCCGGCTGCGGGAACGCCTGGCCGGCCTGATCGCCGCCCTGTGGCAGACCCGCATGCTGCGCCAGAGCAAGCTCACCGTGCTCGACGAGATCGACAACGCCCTGTCCTACTACACCAGCACCTTCTTCAGCACCCTGCCCCAGCTCCACCTGGACATGGGCACGCTGCTGCGCAAGCCGGCGCGCACCGTGTTCGACGTGGACAACACGCCGCTGCCGCCCTTCGTCCACATGGGCAGCTGGATCGGCGGCGACCGCGACGGCAACCCGAACGTGGACGCCGGCACGCTGGAGCAGGCGCTGCTGCGCCAGTGCGCGCACGTGCTGCGCCACTACCTGACCGAAGTCCACGCCCTGGGCGCCGAGCTGTCCGTCTCGCAGTCCCTGATGCACGTCACCCCGGCCCTGGCCGAGCTGGCCGCCGCCAGCCGCGACCCCTCGCCCCACCGCCAGGACGAGCCCTACCGGCGCGCCTGCATCCACATCTATGCCCGGCTCGCCGCCACCGCGCAGGCCCTGACCGGCCGGCGCCTGGCCCGGCGCACCATCTACGACGCCCCGGCCTACGGCTCGGCCGCCGAACTCGCCGCGGACCTGCGCATCGTGGCCGAGTCGCTGGACGCGCACCACGGCGCCCTGGTCGCGCGGCTGCGCCTGACGCACCTGCGCCAGGCGGTCGAGATCTTCGGCCTGCACCTGGCCACGGTGGACCTGCGGCAGAGTTCCGACGTGCACGAGCGCGTGCTCGACGAGCTGATGCGCCACGCCCGCGTGACCCTGGACGGCAAGCCGGTGCGCTACGCCCGGCTGCCCGAGGCCGACCGCGTCCGCGTGCTGCGCCAGGAACTGCGCGAGCCGCGACCTCTGGTGTCGCCCTGGATCGAATATTCGGCCGAGACCACCAAGGAACTGGCCATCCTGCGCATGGCCGCCGACTGCCGCCGCCGCTTCGGCAAGGCCGCCCTGCGCCAGACCATCGTGTCCCATACCGAGACTCTCAGCGACCTGCTGGAAGTCCTGGTGCTGCAGCAGGAAACCGGCCTGATCGCGCCGACCGCGGCGAACGACGCCGAGCCCGACAGCGGGCTGATGGTGGTGCCGCTGTTCGAGACCATCCCCGACCTGGAGCGCGGGCCGGACATCATGGACGCCTGGCTGTCGCTGCCCGAGGTCGCCGCGCGCGTGCGCCACGCCCAGCACGGCATCCAGGAAGTCATGCTGGGCTATTCCGACAGCAACAAGGACGGCGGCTACCTGACCTCGAACTGGTCGCTCTACCAGGCCGAGCGGCGCCTGGTCGAAGTCTTCCGCAGGCACCGCACCCGCCTGCGCCTGTTCCACGGACGCGGCGGCTCCGTGGGCCGAGGCGGCGGCCCCAGCTACGATTCCATCCTGTCGCAGCCCCCGGGCACCGTGAACAACCAGATCCGCCTCACCGAACAGGGCGAGATCATCCAGGGCCGCTACAAGGACGCCGAGGTCGGGCGCTCGCACCTGGAGCTGTTCGTCGCCGCCACGCTGGAGGCCAGCCTGGCGTCCGGATCGCCGGCCAGCCGCGCCGAGGACGACCACGCCGCCCGCTACGGCGAGGCCATGGCCTGGATGTCGGAGACCGCCCGGCACGCCTACCGCGACCTGGTCTACGGCACGGAAGGCTTCACGGACTATTTCTTCGCTTCGACGCCGATCCGCGAGATCGCCGGCCTGAACATCGGCTCGCGCCCGTCCTCGCGCAAGGCCCTGCAGCGCATCGAGGACCTGCGCGCGATTCCCTGGTCGTTCTCCTGGGCCCAGTGCCGCCTGCCCCTGCCCGGCTGGTACGGCATGGGCACGGCGCTGCGGCGCTACCTGGCCGAGGGCGGCCCCGACCAGGCCCTGCCGCAAGAGGAACGCCTGCGGCGCCTGCAGGCCATGGCGCGCGACTGGCCGTTCTTCCGCACCCTGCTGTCCAACATGGAGCAGGTGCTGGCCAAGACCGACCTCGCCATCGGCCGCGCCTACGCCGAACTGGTGCCCGACAAGGCCCTGCGCAAGCGCATCTTCGAGCGCATCGCCGCCGAATACCAGGCCACGCTGGACGCCTTCCGCACCGTCACCGGCCACGACCTGCTGGCGCACGACGAGCCCCTGCGCAGCGCCCTGGCCGAGCGCTTCGCCTACATCGACCCGCTCAACCACCTGCAGGTCGAGCTGCTGCGCCGCGTGCGCTCCGGCCACGCCTCCGCGCGCCGCGCCGACGAGCAGGAATCGCGCGACCAGCGCGCGATCCACATGACCATCAACGGCATCGCCGCCGGGCTGAGGAATTCGGGATGAGGCCGGACACGAAATAGTCCCCGCGGACTATTTCGTGCCTGCCGAATCGGAGCGGCCTGCAGGCCGCGACGTGGGGGGATGTCCCAACCCCCGACGATCCGTGCCTGCCGAATCGGAGCCGCCTGCAGGCGGCGAGGTGGAGAGCTGCCCCAACCCCCGACGATCCGTGCCTGCCGAATCGGAGCGGCCTGCAGGCCGCGAGGTGGGAACCGCTTCAGTGCCGCCTCGAATACGCCAGCAGCACGATCCCGCCCAGCACCACCGCGCCGCCCAGCAGCTGCAGGCCGCCGAAGACCTGATCCAGCAGCAGCCAGCCGAACAGCAGGCTGGCCACGGGCTCGATGTTCATCACCGGCGCATTGCGCGCCATGTCCAGGCGCGGCACGAACACGAACAGGACCGTGAACGCCGTGGCGTACAGGACCGACAGCGTGGCCAGAGCGGCCCAGCCCTGCCCGCCGGACGGCGGGCTCATGCCCCCGGGCACCACGCCCGCCGCCCCGGCCGCCAGCATGCCGCAGAACACGATCAGGATGGTGTAGAGGCTGCGCACGGCACCCGGCAGGGACGACAGCCGGTGCTCGGTGATCCACAGTCCGCAGGCGAACGCGCAAGCCGCCATGAACGCGAAGCCGATGCCCGCCTGCCAGCCCGGCGCCGCGGGCCCCGCAGCCGACAGCCAGGCCGGCAGATCCAGCACCAGGATCAGGCCGCACAGGATCAGCCCCATCAGCAGGCTGGCGCGCCGCGTGGGCGGCGAGCCGCCGAGCGCCCAGGTCAGCAGGGCCAGCAGGATCGGAAAGGTGTTGCCGATCAGCAGCGCCAGGGCGACCGGGATGCGGGCCACGGCGGAATACAGGCACAGGCTCTGCAGCGCGATCAGCACGCCGAGGACGAGCTGCCACCTGGCCTGGCCGCGCGCCAGGCGCAGGCGCGGCTGCTGCCACAGCACGAAGCCCGCCAGGACCAGCAGGGTCAGGCCGGAACGGCAGACGATGGCCAGCAGCAGGCCCGCCCGGTCGTCGAAGGCGAGGCGGGCCGCCACATGGTTCGCCGCGAACAGCGCACCCACGCAGAGCAGGATCGCCACGGCGGAACGGCGCGGCAGGACGGCGGAAGATGTCATGGGTCGGACTCCGGACGGGGATCAGGATAGCAGGTGCCCGGGCAGCCACAGGGAAAAGGCCGGCACGTAGGTGACCAGCGCCAGGGCCACCAGCAGGGCGCCGTAGAACGGCCAGATCGTGCGCATCACCGTGCCCACCGACACCTGCCCGATCGCGCAGCCGATGAACTGGGTGGTCCCCACCGGCGGCGTGTTCAGGCCCAGCGCGCA
Source organism: Castellaniella defragrans (assembly GCF_014203015.1). Classification (GTDB taxonomy): domain Bacteria; phylum Pseudomonadota; class Gammaproteobacteria; order Burkholderiales; family Burkholderiaceae_B; genus Castellaniella; species Castellaniella defragrans. The sequence continues at coordinate 177,977 of NZ_JACHIB010000007.1, read as the reverse complement.
GTTCAGCAGCATCACGATCCCGAACTGGACCGGTCCCATGCCGTACTGCATGCAGATCGGCAGGAAGATCGGCGTGCAGATCAGAATCGTGGCGGCCATGTCCAGGAACGTGCCCAGCACGAACAGCGCGACGTTCACCATCAGGAAGATGGCCCAGGGGCTGTCCGAGACCGCGGCCATCAGCGCGCCGGTCTTTTCGGCGACGCCGTAGAAGCCGATCAGATAGCCGAAGGTCGCGGAGATCCCGATCAGAAGCAGCACCACGCCGGTCGTCTGGACGGCCTTGGCCGCCGCGGCGACGAACTGCCGCCAGCTCAGCGAACGGTAGACCAGCGCGGTCAGCAGCAGGGCGTACAGGGCCGCGACCGCCGCCGATTCCGTCGCGGTGAACACGCCGCTGAGGATGCCGGAAATGATCAGCACGATCACCAGCATGCCGGGCACGGCCGCCGCCAGCGAATGCAGCACCGCCGGCCAGCCCGGAAAGATGCCGGCCGGATAGCCGCGCCGCCGCGCGACCAGGTAGGCGGCGGCCAGATTGCATGCCGTCAGCAGGATCGCGGGCACCACGCCGGCGGCGATCAGCGCGGCGATGGAGACCTTGCCGCCGGCCGCCAGCGTGTAGATGATGATGTTGTGGCTGGTCGGCATCAGCGCGCCGACCAGCGCGGCGTGCGTGGTGACGTTGACGGCGTAGTCCGCGTGGTAGCCTTCGCGCTTCATCATCGGGATCATCACCGAACCCATGGCCGACACGTCGGCCACGGGCGAGCCCGACACGCCGCCGAACAGCGTGCAGGCCAGCACGTTGGACATGCCCAGGCCGCCGCGCACGTGGCCCACCACCGCCTTGGCGAAGGCGACGATGCGGTCGGCCACGCCGCCGTACAGCATCAGCTCGCCGGTGAAGATGAAGAACGGGATCGCCAGGAACGAAAAGGCGTTCATGCCCGAGGTCATCTGCTGGAACGCCACGGCGATCGGCAGGTCCTCGTAGACGATGGCCGTGACCGACGCCAGCCCGATCGAAAAGGCGACCGGCACGCCGATCACCAGGAAGGCCGTGAAGGCCAGGGAAAGAATGGTCAGCGCCATGAGGGTTCCACCTTCCTGTCGCGCAGGACTGCGACGATGTGTTCGACGGAAAAGATCATGATCAACCCGCCCGCGATCGTGGCGGGCATGTATTTCCAGCCCTCGGACACGCCCAGATTGGGAATCTTGTAGGCGTGCACGGACTCGGCCAGCACGGCGCAGTTCCAGGCCATCAGCAGGCCGAAGGCCAGCACCAGGGCATGGACCAGCAGCAGCAGGAAGCGGCGGCGGGCGGCGGGCACGAGCAGCAGCAGGGACTCGAAGCCGATGTGCGTCCCGTCGCGCACGCCGACGGCCGCGCCCATCATGGTCACGTACAGGACCAGCAGCAGCGAGAGGCTCTCAGCCCAGGTCGGCGTGTCGTTGAGCACGTGGCGGCCGAAGACCTGGAACGCGACCGCCGCCAGCAAGGCGATCATGCCCGCGACGCTGAGCATCATGCACAGCCGCGCCAGGCGGGCGCAGGCCCGGGTGTAGCCGTCCGACAGGCGGATCCACCAGCCCGCCGGGGCGGCGGCCGCGCCGCCGCCCGCCGCCATTGCGGCCAGGCTGGTTCCGGAGGCGCGCCGCACTTTATTTCACCGCCTGGATGCGCTTGACCAGATCGCGCATCTCGTCGGTCGTCACGAACCGGTCGTAGACCGGCTTCATCACGGCCTGGAACGACGCCTTGTCGGCCTCGACCACCTGGGCCCCCGCCTGCTGGACGATCGCCAGGGACTTGTCTTCGCGCTCGGCCCACAGCTTGCGCATGTAGGGCACGGACTCGCGGGCCGCGTCCTGGATGATCTTGCGGTCGGCCTCGGGCAGCTTGTCCCACTGGCGCTTGGAAAATAGCAGGATCTCGGGCGTCATGGTGTGCTCGGTCTTGGAGAAGAACTTCGCCACCTCGTAGTGGTGCCCGCTCTCGTAGCTGGGGTAGTTGTTCTCGGCGGCATCGATCAGGCCGGTCTTCAGCGAGGTATAGACCTCGCCCATGGGCATGGGCGTCGCGTTGGCGCCGATCGCCTCGATCATCGCCACCGACAGGTCGGACTGCTGCACCCGGATCTTCATGCCCTTGGCATCGGCCACGCTGCGGACCGGCTTGCCCCGGGAATACATGGACCGGGCGCCGCTGTCGTACCAGGCCAGGCCGACGAAGCCGGCCTGCTCGCACGACTTCAGGATCTGTTCGCCGATGCCGCTGTCGAGCACCTTGTGCAGGTGCTCCTTGGAAGTGAACAGGAACGGCAGGGACGGCACGCGGGTGACTTCGCAGATGTTGTGCATGGCCGCGCTGCTGACGCGGGCCATGGACAGCGCGCCCAGCTTGACCTGCTCGATCGAATCGCCTTCGCTGCCCAGCGCGCTGCCGGAGAACACCTTGACGGTGATGCGCCCGCCGCTGCGCTCCTTGATCAGCTCGCCCATCTTCTGGACGGCGAGCACCGTGGGATAGCCTTCCGGGTGGATGTCGGCGGAGCGCAGCTCCAGGGCCTGGGACAGCCCCGGGCCGGTGGACAGCAGCATGCCGGCGGCGATGGCCAGCGAGACGCGCTTCAGAGTTGAATAGGACATGTCTTCCTCTCTCCTGTCGAAGGATGGTTTTGTGTTTGGAACTTCAGGGGGTACCGCGGGTGCCGCAAAATCAAGGCGGCCCGTCAAGACGGGCCGCCAGGGTGAATCAGGGCGCGTAGGGGGATTCCTCGATTCCGCTCACCCCCGGCCGCAGGGCGAACACCGCGCCGTCCAGCGCATGCGGAGCCGCATCCGGCAGGCGGATCGAGGTCACGAACAGGGTATCCAGCCCGGCGCCGCCGAAGGCGCACATGGCGGGCTTGGCCACGGGCACGCGCAGGCTGCGGTCCAGCCGGCCGTCCGGGGTGTAGCGATGCACCAGCCCCGCGTCGTTGCCGCAGATCCAGTAGCATCCCTCGGCATCGATGGCGGCGCCGTCGGGCCGGCCGCCGGCCAGCGCTTCGATGAACACGCGGCGCCGGCCCGGCACGCCTTCGTCGGCGTCATAGTCGTAGGCCCACACGCACTGCCGCGACGGATGGGAATCCGACAGGTACATGGTGCGCCCGTCGGGGCTGAACGCCATGCCGTTGGGCACGATCAGATCCCCGGCCATCCGCTCCAGGCGCAGCCCGTCGCCGCGGCCGGTCATGCGGTACAGCGCGCCGACCGCGGCGGCCTGCGACATGTCCATCAGCATGGTGCCGACCCAGAAGCGTCCCTGGCGGTCGCAGCGGCCATCGTTGAAGCGCATGCTGGGCCGCGCATGATCGACGCCCGTCCAGCGCTCCGTCGCCAGGATCTGGCCCGCGCCCGGCGTCAGGCGATGGATGCCGTCCTCCATGGCGCCGATCCAGCCGCCTTCGGGCAGGCGGGCGATGCAGCCGAGCTGCTGATCGGCGCGCCAGCTGGCGTGCTGCTGGTCGCCGACACGCCAGCGGTGCAGCGCGCCCGCCTGGATGTCGACCCAGTACAGGGCCTGCTCGCCCGCATGCCAGACCGGGCTCTCGCCCGTCTGGTTGCGCAGGTGCAGGACCAGTTCGGCGTCTCCCGCCGAGCGGGTGGCCCGGCGCACGGGCGGCATGTTCTCGTAGGGTCCGGCGGCGGTGAACGCGCCGCCCTGGTAGACCTGGTCGGGATCGTCGGCCGGCGGTGCCGGCTGGCGCTCGATCTCGGCGCGGAAGGGCTCGGAACTGTCCTGCGGGACATAGCCCAGGATGGCGGCGCCGGAGTTGTCCCACCAACCGTCGCGGTTGTCCGAGGCGCCATAGACCACGGTGTGGCCCACGCCCGGAGTGAACAGGCCGCGCCGCACGAGATCCGTCAGGTCGCGGTAGCTGAGCCAGGTGTGCATCATCCGGCGATTGCGCGGCGCCGGAAAGGACGAGCCGATGCGCACGCTGACGGTCTCGATCCCGTAGCGGTCGTGATAGAAGGACGCCAGGTCCTCGCCGAAGGACTTGGACAGGCCGTAGTAGCCATCGGGACGGCGCGGCGACCGGCTGTCCAGGCGCACGCCCTGCCGGTGGAAGCCGATCACGTGGTTGGAACTGGCGAACACGATGCGGCGCGCCCCGTGCCGGCGCGCGGCCTCGTAGATGTGGTACGTGCCCCGTATGTTCGCCTCGATGATCTCCTCGAAGGGCCGCTCCACCGAGATCCCGCCCAGGTGCACGACCGCGTCGACGCCTTCCATGAGGGCGTCGACTGCGTCCTTGTCCGACAGATCGCAGGCCACGACCTCTTCATGGGGCCCCTCGGACGGCGCCATCGGGGCGATGTCGGACAGCCGCAGGACCCGCGCATGGGGCCGCAGCGTCTCGCGCAGCACCTTGCCCAGGCCGCCGGCGGCGCCGGTGAGGAGGATGCGGCCGTATGGCCGGGAAATGCCGGACTCTTCAGTCGCCATGCTCGCCTCCGTCGATCAGAGCGCCTCGATCAGCTCGCGCAGCGCGGCTTCTTCCTGCGGCTGCAGGTCCACCAGCGGCGCGCGCACCGGGCCGGCCGCATGGCCGACGATGCGCGCGCCGGCCTTGACGATGCTGACCGCATAGCCCTGCTTGCGGTTGCGGATCTCCAGCATCGGCAGGAAGAAGGTGTCCAGCAGACGGCCGGTGGTTTCGTGATCCCCGGCCCTGACCGCTTCGTAGAATTTCATGGCCGTGGCGGGGATGAAATTGAACACGGCGGAAGAATACACCGGCACGCCCAGGGCGCGGTAAGCCTCGGCGTAGACCTCGGCCGTGGGCAGGCCGCCCAGGTAGGCGAAGCGGTCGCCCAGCCGGCGGCGCACCCGCACCATGTTCTCGATGTCGCCCACGCCGTCCTTGAAGCCGATCAGGTTCGGGCATTCGTCGGCCAGCTGCTCCAGGATGGAGGCCGACAGGCGGCACTGGCCACGGTTGTAGAGCACCACGCCGATCTCGACGGAGCGGCAGACTTCCTTGACGTGCGCGGCGATGCCGTCCTGCGGGGCTTCGGTCAGGTAGTGCGGCATCAGCAGCAGGCCGGCCGCACCCTGGCGCTGGGCCTCCTGGGCGAAGGCGATCGCCGTGCGGGTCGGCCCGCCCGCGCCGGCCAGGATGGGCGTATGGCCCTGGCAGGTCTTGACCGCCGTGCTCACCACCCGGGAGAACTCGTCCAGCGTGAGGGAGAAATATTCGCCCGTGCCGCCGGCCGCGAACAGCGCGCGGGCGCCGTAGGGCATCAGCCATTCCAGGCGGGCCTGATAGCCCTTGGGGTCGAAATCCCCCTGGGCGTCGAAATCCGTGACGGGAAACGACAGGAGTCCGTCCCTCAGGATGTCCTTCAATTCCTGGCAAGTCGTCATATGCGTGGTGTCCTCTGATTCTGGAAGGCGTGCGTCACGCCCTCTCGTCCGTTCATGTCGTACGTTATCATATGACATAGGGCAATGGGCAACAAGCGGAATCCTGCCGGATTAGCGTATACCCTTACATCTGGATGGTTTGTGTGGCAATTTCGCCAGGAACCCGTGCGGGAAGCCGGACCTCATCATCTTATACGATGACATACCTATAAGAGGCCGAGGCGCTGCGGCGCGTTGGAAATGGACGGTGCCGGTGCCGGGTCAACGGGTCAACGGGTCAACGGGTCAACGGGTCAGGAGGCCGGGCGGCGGCGGGCGCGCGAACGCCCTCAGGCGTCCTGCGCGGCGGCTTCCTGGGCGCGGCGCAGGCGTTCCCGGCTGTTGGTGAGGTGCGTGCGCATCGCGGCGCGCGCCGCGTCCGGGTCCTTGCGGACGATGGCGTTGTAGATGTCCTCGTGCTCGACGTGGACGCGGCCGAGATAGCCGGTGCGGTCGTTTTCCGCCAGCGCCGCCGAATCGACGCGCGTGCGGGGAATGATGGCCTTGCCCAGCTGCTTGAGGATGTCGTGGAAATAGCGGTTGCCCGTGGCCGTGGCCACCATCAGGTGGAAGGCGATGTCCGAGACCACCGCGTTGCCGGTCTTCTTGCGCACGTGTTCGGCGAACTCGTCCAGGATGACGCGCAGCTGCTGCAGCTGGGCGTCCGTGCGGCGCAGCGCGGCCAGCCCCGCCGCCTCGGTTTCCAGGCTGATCCGCAGTTCCAGGATCGCCAGCACGTCCAGCATGGTGAGGATGTTTTCCGTGCGGATGCGCAGCTGCTGTTCGTTGCGCGGTTCGAGCAGGAAAGTGCCGATGCCGTGCCGCGTCTCGACCAGGCCGGCGGCCTGCAGACGCGAGATCGCCTCGCGGATGACGGTCCGGCTGACGCCGAAGGACTCCATCAGCGCGGACTCGGTCGGCAGCTTTTCGCCGACGTGGAATTCGCCGTGGCGGATGCGCTCGGAGAGCGCGGCCACGACATTCTGGGTGAGGTTGCGCGAACGGCGGGCGGGAACGGAGGCCATGGGCGGGGTCAGTGGGTTCGGACCGATTCATGATACTGCATTCCCGAAGAGATAACTCATACGACGACACATTATCGATCGCCCTGTTCCCGCCGGACCCGGCATCGGACTGCATAGGGCAATGATCTCGATCCAGCCGCATACGGCCGATTGTCAGTGCAAATCTCTAGTTGTATGATGAGATGATCACAAGGAGACTCCCCCGTGCATTCCCCCAGACCGACCGTCCAGGTCCCCCGCATGATCCGCATGCGCGCGGGCGACAACGTCGCCATCGTCGCCAACGACCGGGGGCTGCCCGCGGGCGCCCGCATCGCCGACGGCCCGACCCTGCTCGAAGCCATCCCGCAGGGCCACAAGGTCGCCCTGTGCGACATCCCCGAGGGCGGCGCCATCGTGCGCTACGGCGTCGTCATCGGCCACGCGACCCGCCCGCTGCCCGCCGGCAGCTGGGTCTACGAGGCCGTGATGCGCATGCCGCCGGCGCCGTCCCTGGACGACCTGCCCATCTGCACCGCCCCCGTGCCCGAGCCCGAACCCCTGGCCGGCTACACCTTCCAGGGCTACCGCAACGCCGACGGCTCCGTGGGCACGCGCAACATCCTCGCCATCGCCATGACGGTGCAGTGCGTGGCCGGGGTGGCGGACATCGCCCTGGAGCGCATCCGCCGCGAACTGCTGCCGCGCTATCCGAACGTGGACGGCGCCGTGGCGCTGCACCACGGCTACGGCTGCGGCGTGGCCATCGACGCCCCCGGCGCCTCCATCCCGGTGAAGACCCTGCGCCACATCGCGCAGAATCCGAATTTCGGCGGCGAGGTCATGCTGGTCAGCCTGGGCTGCGAAAAGCTGCAGCCCGAGCGCCTCATGCCCGAGCGCTTCAAGGACCGCGGCGAGACGCACCCGGACCTGGTGCGCCTGCAGGACGAGCGGCACGTGGGCTTCGGCAGCATGATCGACGACATCCTGGCGATGGCGGAAACCCACCTGGAGCGCCTGAACCGGCGGCGCCGGGAAACCTGTCCCGCCTCCGACCTGGTGGTGGGCGTGCAATGCGGCGGCAGCGACGCCTTTTCCGGCGCCACCGCGAACCCGGCGGTGGGCCATGCCGCCGACCTGCTGGTGCGCGCGGGCGCCACCGTCATGTTCTCCGAGGTCACCGAGGTGCGCGACGGCATCGACCAGCTGACGGCGCGCGCGGCCACGCCCGAGGTCGCTCGCGACCTGATCCGCGAGATGGCCTGGTACGACGATTACCTGCGGCGCGGCCAGGCCGACCGCAGTGCCAACACCACGCCGGGCAACAAGCGCGGCGGCCTGTCGAACATCGTCGAGAAGGCCATGGGTTCCATCGTCAAGTCCGGCACGATGCCGATCCGCGGCGTGGTCCCCCCGGGCGAGCGCGCACGGGACAAGGGGCTGCTGTACGCCGCCACCCCGGCCGGCGACTTCGTCTGCGGCACCCTGCAGCTAGCGGCGGGCATGAACGTGCACATCTTCACCACCGGCCGGGGCACCCCCTACGGCCTGGCCGAGGTCCCGGTCATCAAGGTCGCCACGCGCTCGGACCTGGCGCGCCGCTGGCACGACCTGATGGACATCGACGCCGGCCGGATCGCCAGCGGCGAGGCCAGCATCGAGGCACTGGGCCAGGAACTGTTCGAGCGCATCCTGGAAGTCGCCAGCGGCCGCAAGACCTGGGCCGAGCACTGGGGCATCGTCAACGATCTGGTGCTGTTCAACCCCGGCCCCGTGACTTGACCGGAACGGCCTGGAGGCGGATCGCGTTGTTGGTTCGCCCCGCCGTGCAATCTGCACCGTCTTTGGCTTCCCGCCCAGGCCGTCCCGGCTGTGCTCAGAAGCGCGGCGCCTTGCCGCTCCAGTCGGGCCGGTACTTGCGCATCTGCGCGGCGTCGTCGCGCGAACGGATGCCGCAGCTCAGGTATTGCTCGTGCAGCCGCGCCAGGGCGTCCTGGTCGATCTCCAGGCCCAGGCCCGGGGCGTCGCCCAGCACGATGGCGCCATCATGGAAGCGCAGGTGCCCGCCGGCGACGACTTCCTCGTCGGGATCCAGCCAGGGGTAATGCGTGTCGCAGGCGTAGCTCAGGGTCGGCACGCTGGCAGCCACGTGCGCCATGGCCATCAGGCTGATGCCCAGGTGCGAGTTGGAATGCATGGACAGCCCCATGCCGAACACCTCGCACATGCGCGCCAGCAGCTGCGTATCGCGCAGCCCGCCCCAGTAGTGGTGGTCCGACAGGATGATCTGGCAGCCGTTGGCCGAGACGTTCTCGCGGAACTGGGCCATGTCCGTGACCACCATGTTGGTCGCCAGCGGCAGGCCGGTCGCCCGGTGCAGCGCGGCCATGTCGGCCAGCGTCGGGCAGGGGTCCTCGTAGTATTCCAGCAGGCCGTCGAGCCGCTTGCCCATCTCGATCGCGGTGGCGAGCGACCAGTTGCCGTTGGGATCGATGCGCAGCGGCATGCCGGGGAAACGGGCCGCCAGCGCCTTGACGCATTCGACTTCCTGTTCGGGCTCCAGCACCCCGCCCTTGAGCTTGATGCTCTGGAAGCCGTACCGGCCGATCATGGTCCCGGCCTGGGCCACCAGCTGCGCGGGCGTCAGGGTCTCGCCCCAGGCGTCGTCGGGATAGGAGGGATCGACGTGGCGGGCATACTTGAAGAACAGGTAGGCGCTGAAGGGCACCGCGTCGCGCGCGCGCCCGCCCAGCAGGTCCACCAGCGGCGCGCCCAGGTGGCGCGCCTGCATGTCCATCAGGGCGACTTCCAGCGCGGAATAGAGCTTCTGGACGTTCTTGGCCGGATCGGTGCCGGGCGCGAGCTTGTAGGCCGTGTTGGCGCTGACCTGGGTGCGTGCCACGGTGTCCTGGACGCGCCGGCGCAGGCCGTTCAGGTCGAAGGGGTCCAGCCCGATCAGGCTCGGCTGCAGGGCCCGCAGCAGTTCGATGATGGGCGCGTCGCCGTAGGTTTCGCCCAGGCCGATCCGGCCGGTGTCGCTTTCCAGTTCGATGATGGTGCGCAGCGCGTAGGGCTCGTGGATGCCCGCGGCGTTCAGCAGCGGGGGATCCTTGAATGCGATGGGCGTGATCTTGACAGTCTTGAGTTTCATGGGAGGCCTTGCGGGGACGGTGAGATTGCATGTTGTCGTATGACATGCAGACTGTAGATTCAGCGGGAAATCCTGGACTACTAGGGAATATACTGACAAGAAGCGGAATTTCCGAATTTAGTCCATGTAAATCATAATATTAGGACTATTATTCATTTTATGGAACCGCGTCCACGGGCCCGCGAGATGCAAAAAAATGTTGTCCTCCGGACCCATGAACTTATATGATGACTTACGAGAAGAACGGCTGGACATCCGGGCCGCGATCGAACTGGACATTCCGTTTGCCGGCTTCTTCCGCGCACTGGCGAACACCCTAGGAGACAACTCATGAAAGGCATCAAGCAGTCCCCGCGACTGGGACGATTCCACGCGCTGGCGGGCGCCCTGGCCCTGGCCGGCGCTGCCCTGTCGGCCCACGCCGCCCCCGTCACGCTGAACGTCGTCGACGTGGCCGGCAACCTGGCCCTGACTCAGAAGGCCCTGGAAGCCTTCCGCGACCAGCACCCGGACCTGGTCTCGAACATCACCTTCACCAACGCGCCCTCGCCGCAGCTGCCCGGCAAGATCAAGGCCATGCAGAATGCCGGCCGCTCCGACATCGACCTGGTCCTGACCGGCACCGACGCCCTGGCCGCCGGCATCGAGCAGGGCCTGTGGCTGAAGCTGCTGCCCGACCACGAGGCCGAGTTCAAGGACATCCTCACCCGGTACGCGCGCGGCCCCGCCCGCATGCAGGAACTGGCCCAGGGCTACGGCCTGGAAGTCACCTTCATGCCGGCCGGCCCGCTGCTGGAATACAACCCGGCCAAGGTGCAGAACCCGCCCAAGACGCCGGCCGAGCTGCTGGCCTGGTGCAAGGCCAATCCCAACAAGCTGATCTACGCGCGGCCGGCGAACTCGGGCCCGGGCCGCACCTTCCTGATGGGCCTGCCCTACCTGCTGGGCGACAAGGATCCCTACGATCCGATCAACGGCTGGGACAAGACCTGGCAGTTCCTGAAGGAGCTGAACGACTGCGTGCCCTACTACCCCGGCGGCACCTCGGCCGTGATGAAGGAGCTGGGCGAAGGCAGCCGCGACATGACGGTGACCGTCACGGGCTGGGACATCAACCCGCGCGCGCTGGGCGTGGTGCCCGCCGAGTTCAAGATCCAGGCCTTCGACAACTTCACCTGGGTGAACGACGCGCACTACATGGTGATCCCCAAGGGCGTCTCGGCGGAAAAGCAGAAAGTCCTGTTCCAGCTGCTGAAGTTCATGCTCGAACCCAAGCAGCAGGCCATGACCTATGACTCCGGCTACTTCTACCCGGGTCCGGCCATCCGCGACGTGCCGCTGTCGGCCGCGCCGGCCGAAAGCCAGGAGGTCATCAAGAAGTTCGGCCGGCCGGAATACGACGAAATGATCGCGCGCCGCCCGAACGCCGTGCCGCTGGACGCCAAGGCGATGGTCGAGGCCTTCCGCAAGTGGGACGCCGAAGTCGGCGCCCTGAAGAAGTAACGCAGTCGCATTCCCGTGAACGGCCGCCCGCCTGCCCGCCCCGGGCGCGCGGGCGGCCCGACCCTCCTGGATCAAGGATCATGAATCATTCTTTTCAACAGCTGCGTCTGGATGGCGTGGGCCGGAAATTCGACACGGCCTCCGGCTCGGCCGTCGCCGCCCTGAGCGGTCTGAGTCTCGACATCCGGCGCGGCGAGTTCATCGCCCTGCTCGGGCCGTCGGGCTGCGGCAAATCGACCGCGCTGAACTGCCTGGCCGGCCTGACCTCGCTCAGCGAGGGCAGCATCTGGCTGGACGATACCCGTATCGACGTGCTGCCGCCGGAGCGGCGCGGCTTCGGCATGGTGTTCCAGAACTACGCGCTGTTTCCCCACATGTCGGTGCGCGACAACGTGGGCTTCGGCCTGCGGATGCGCGGCGTGCGCAGGGACGAGATCGCCCGCCGCGTGCAGTCGGCCATGAGCCTGGTCCAGCTGGAAGGCCACGAACACAAGCTGCCGGGCCAGCTCTCCGGCGGCCAGCAGCAGCGCGTCGCCATCGCCCGGGCCATCGTCATCGAACCGCCCGTGATCCTGATGGACGAGCCCCTGTCGAACCTGGACGCCAAGCTGCGCATCGAGATGCGCGCGGAAATCCGCCGCATCCACCGCCAGCTCGAACGCGCCACCATCTACGTCACCCACGACCAGGACGAGGCCCTCTCGATGGCCGACCGGATCGTGGTGATGCGCGCCGGCTCGGTGCAGCAGATCGGCGCGCCCCGCGAAGTCTACGGCCGCCCGCGCAACCTGCACGTGGCGCGCTTCATGGGCTACCGCAACGTGCTCGACTTCCGCACCGTGCGCCAGGCCGGCGACAGCCTGACGCTCGAACGCAGCCAGATCCAGCTCGGCGGCACCGCCATCGGCGAGCTGGCCGGCCACCGGGAAGTCGCCGTCGCCATGCGGCCCGACGATTTCGAGATCGCCGCGCAGGGCCAGACCAACGCCTTCGACGCCACCATCCGGACCCTGGAATTCGGCGGACGCGATTCCCTGCTGTCCGTCGCCACCGGCCTGGGCGACCTGTACGTGCGCCTGCCGGGCGCCTTCGCGCCGGGCGACCGCATCCGGCTGCACATCCCGGCCGACCGGGTCCTGGCCTACGCGGAGGCCGCATGAGTACGCAGGACCGCTCCAAGTACGAATTCCCCCTTGGGGGGACGGCGCGCAGCGCCAAGGGGGCCGCATGAGTTCGACCGCCCTGAGCGTCGCACCCACGGGGGACCGGCGCGGCTGGCTGGTGGCGCCCGCCGTCCTGGTGCTGCTCGCCCTGTTCGTCTACCCCTTCGTCTACGGCGTCGTCATCTCGACGCAGCCGCTGGAAGGCGGCGGCCTGTGGGCCAACTACACGCACTTCTTCACCACGCCGTCGCAATGGAGCACGCTGTGGGTGACGCTGAAGCTGGCCGTGCCCGCCACCCTCATCAACGTCGGCCTGTCCGTGCCGGTCGCCTTCGCCCTGCGCCGCAACAGCCGCGCCCAGCGCATCGTCACGACGCTGCTGGTGATCCCGATCACCCTGGGCACCGTGCTGGTCGCCGACGGCATGCTGACCTTCTACGGCCCGGCGGGCTGGTTCCCGCAATTCCTGCAGGGCCTGCACCTGTACATGGACGAGGTCCGCCTGACCCACAATTTCTGGGGCGTGCTGATCTCCCTGGTGATCTCGGGCTTTCCCTTCGCCTTCCTGCTGACCCTGTCCTACATCTCGGGCATCGACCCGACGCTGGCCAGGGCGGCGGGCACGCTGGGCGCCGGCCCGTGGAACCAGTTCCGGCTGATCTACCTGCCCCTGCTGGTGCCGGGGCTGTCGATGGCCGCCGCGCTGTCCTTCGTCCAGGCCTTCGCCGTGTTCCCCTCGGCCATCCTGCTGGGCGCCCCGGCGGGGCCGACGCGGGTGATCTCCATCGCCGCCTACGAGGCGGCCTTCGAGCAGTACGACTACGGCATGGCCTCGGCCATCGCCATCGTCATGGGATTCGTGCAGTTGCTCATCGTCTGCGCGATCTTCGCATTCCGGCGCGCCTTCTACAGCGGGCCGGCCACCAGCGGCAAGGGTTGATGATCATGGATACCGCCAACACACTCCCGACTTCCCGGACCGGCCTGCCCGCCTCCGCCGCGCCCTCGCGGCGCTGGGGCTGGCTGTGGCGCGCCACGATCTGGACCGTCATGGGCTTCTTCCTGCTCAACGTCGTCTTCATGATCGCCACCGTGGTGGTCAACTCGGTGGCGACGCGCTGGTTCGGCACGCCCCTGCCCGAAGGCTTCACGCTGTCCTGGTACGGCCGCGCCTGGGACGACTTCCAGCTCGCGCACGTCCTGGTGGTGACGCTGGAAGTCGTCGCCGCCACGGTCCTGCTGTCGATCCTGCTGGGCGTGCCCGCCGCCTACGCGCTGGCCCGCGCCCGGTTTCCGGGCAAGCGCCTGGCCATGCTGCTGATCCTGCTGCCCATGATGGTGCCGCCGGTCACCTACGGCATCCCCATGGCCACGGCGATGTACCAGCTCGGCGTCGGCGGCACGCTGACGGGCGTCATCCTGTCCAACCTGGTGCCCGCCCTGCCCTTCGTGATCCTGGTGATGACGCCCTTCATCGAGCAGATCGACCCCGGCCTGGAATCGGCCGCGCGCATCTTCGGCGCCAACACCTACCAGTATTTCCGCCACGTGCTGCTGCCCCTGCTGGTGCCGGGCATGCTGGCGGCGGGCCTGCTGGTGCTGGTGCGCACCATCGGCATGTTCGAGCTGACCTTCTTCACGGCGGGACCGGATTCCCAGACCCTGGTAGTGGCGCTGTACTACGCGGTGTTCTCCACCGGCGTGCGCGCGCCGCAGGCGATCGACGCGATGGCGATGATCTACATGGCCATCACCCTGCTGTGGGTCCTGATCGCCCTGCGCTTCGTCAGCCCGACGCAACTGGTCAGCCGCGTCAAGGAAGCGCCCCGCGAGGCATGAACGCGCAGCGTCAAAAAGCCACCATGGGCACGCCGCAAGGCCCTTCCGGGATGTACGCCGCCTGGATGGACGCGGCCGGGCCGGCCCGCCTGGTCCTGAGCTGCGGCCCCCACCGGGCCGTGCTCGCGCCGGCGGCAGGCGGGCGCATCCTGCGCTGGACCACGGACCTGCCCGAGGAAGGGCCGCGCGACTGGCTGGCGCCGATCGAGGCCGAGGGCTGGCCCGCCCACGCCTGGCCCAAGGGCGGCCTCTTTCCGCTGGCGCCGTTTTCCAACCGCGTGCGCGACGCCCGGCTGCGCTGGGGATCGGGCACGCTGGCCCTGGAAGCCCTGCCCGGCCATCCCCACGCCCTGCACGGCCAGGCCCAGGCGATGCCCTGGACGGTCCTGGACGCCGGCGCCGCCCACGCCGAACTGGCGCTGGACCATCCGGCCGGCGTCGGCGGCTGGCCCTGGGCCTGGCGGCTGCGCCAGACGGTCCGGCTGGAGCCCGCCGGCCTGCGCGTCCGCCTGTCGCTGCGCAACCGGTCGGACACTCCCATGCCCGCCGGCCTGGGGCTGCACCCCTACTTCACCGCGGCCGGCGTGCGCCTGAACGCCGCCGTCGAATGGACCCACGAGGACGAGCTGGCGCGCTTTCCCCGGGCCAACCAGCGCGCGGACTGGCCGCGCGGCACGCGCACCTGGACCGCGTTCCTGGGCGGCTGGGACGGCCTGGCCCGGCTGGACTGGGAGCGGGGACCGGGCCTGGACCTGCGCGCCGAAGGCCCGCTGGAACACCTGGTGCTGCACGCCAACGCCGGACGCTACCTGTGCGTCGAGCCCGCCACCCACGTCTGCGACGCCGTCAACCTGAGCGCGGACGGACAGGCCGGCACCGGGCTGCGCGTCCTGGCGCCCGGCGCATCCCTGGACGTCGGCCTGCGGCTCGACGTCCGCCCGAACCCGGCCCGCCGCGCGGACGGCGCGGCCCCGACAGACCCCTGACACGAAGGACCTCATCATGCAGATCACCGGCACCCAATTGATCGGCAGCCAGGACATCCCCGGCACCGGCGCCGCATTCCACGCCATCGACCCCGCCACGGGCGAGGCGCTGCCGCCCGCCTGGCTGGGCGCGGACGCCGGCCAGGTGGACCGGGCGGCGCGGCTGGCCGAGGCCGCGTTCGCGTCCTACCGCGAGACCGGCCTGGAAGCCCGCGCCGACTTCCTGGAAGCCGTCGCCCAAGCCATCCTGGATCTGGGCGACGCGCTGATCGAGCGCGCCATGCGCGAGACCGGCCTGCCGCGGCCCCGCCTGGAAGGCGAGCGCGGCCGCACCGTGAACCAGCTGCGCCTGTTCGCCCGCGTGGTGCGCGACGGCGACTGGGTCGGCGCCCGCATCGACCGCGCCCTGCCCGAGCGCACGCCGCTGCCGCGCAGCGACATCCGCCTGCGCCACATCCCGGTGGGGCCGGTGGCCGTCTTCGGCGCCAGCAACTTCCCCCTGGCCTTCTCGGTGGCGGGCGGCGACACCGCCTCGGCCCTGGCCGCCGGCGCGCCGGTCGTGGTCAAGGCGCATCCCGCGCACCCCGGCACCTCGGAACTGGTGGGCCGCGCCATCCGCCGGGCCGTCCAGCGCTGCGGCCTGCACGAAGGCGTCTTTTCCCTGCTGGCGGGGCCGGGCCACGAGCTGAGCCTGGCGCTGGTCGGCCATCCCGCGATCCGGGCGGTGGGCTTCACCGGCTCGCGCCAGGGCGGCCTGGCGCTGATGCGGGCGGCCGCCGCGCGCCCCGTGCCCATCCCCGTCTACGCCGAGATGAGCAGCACCAACCCGGTGTTCCTGCTGCCCGGCGCCCTGGCCGCGCGCGCCGAGGCCATCGCCCGGGGCTTCGTCGCCTCGCTGACGGGCAGCGCGGGCCAGCTCTGCACCAACCCGGGCCTGATCATCGGCCTGGACGGGCCGGACCTGGACCGTTTCGTGCGTCTGGCCGCCGAGGGCGTGGGCGCCGCGCCGGCCGCCACCATGCTGACGGCCGGCATCGCCCGGTCCTACCGCGAAGGCGTCGAGCGCCTGCATGGCCACGCGGGCGTCGCGCCCCTGGCGCGCGGCGCGGCGGGCCAGGGCCCCGCGCCCTGCCAGGCCGGCCTGGCGGCGACCACGGCCGAGGCCTTCCTGGCGGACCCGGCCGGCCTGGGCGCCGAGGTGTTCGGCGCCAGCGCCCTGGTCGTGCGCTGCGCATCCCCCGAGGAACTGGCGGCCGTCGCCCGGGCGCTGGAAGGCCAGCTGACGGCCACCCTGCACCTGGAAGCCGGCGCCGACGACGCCCTGGCGGCCGGCCTGCTGCCGATCCTGGAACTGAAGGCGGGCCGCATCCTGGCCAACGGCTATCCGACCGGCGTCGAGGTGTGCGACGCCATAGTCCACGGCGGGCCGTTCCCCGCCACCTCCGACCCGCGCTCGACCTCGGTGGGCACGCTGGCGATCGCGCGCTTCCTGCGCCCCGTGTGCTACCAGGACATTCCCGACGGCCTGCTGCCGCCGGCGCTGCGCCAGGACAATCCCTGGGGCATTCCCCGCGCCGAGCGCTAGGAGCGTTCGCCCCCGCGGCATCGGGGAAGCCGCGCCGGGGCCCGGCGCACCTGCGCGCCACCGCCCCGCCGCGCGCGTCCTGGCGGGTTCAGACCGCCAGCGGCAGCCAGCGGCCGCGCTCGTAGCGCCGCAGTTCGTCGCCCTCGTAGCGCCACAGCAGCAGCCAGCCGTTGTCGCACAGCCGGCCCAGTTCGGCATGGCGCGCGATGACGCCTTCGATCGAGGCCGCCGGCGCGTCGATCACGACGGTCAGGCGCACGGGCTGGTGATACCAGCCGTCGCCGTCGTGCAGCGACTGCCTGGGCAGGCCGATGCGCAGGTCGCCGCCGTTGCCCTCAAACACCCCGACATGGCCGTCCACGACGTTGTGCAGCACCTTGTTGCCCGCGCCGTAGTGCAGCGGGTCGCAGGTGGAGGCGTGGTACTGCCAGGAGAGCCAGTGGGTGACCACCATCGGCCCCGTCATCAGCGCCTCCAGCACCGTGCCATCCGGGTCGGCGCGCGCATCGTAGTCGTGCAGGTAGACGCGGTCGAGCACCCGGCCCCGGCTGCGCTCGCGCGGGCCGATGATGAACGCGGCGTTGCGGGTGAGCCCCCATTCCGGGCGGGTCTGCGCGCCGTCGTTGGCCCGGCGGCGGAACGCCTTCAGCAGCGCCCCGGGCGCCAGGCCGGCGTCCATCCACAGCGCCGGCGCGCGTTCGCGGCGGACGCGGTCGCCGGCCTGCGCGAAGACCCGCTCCATCCGGTCCCAGCGCGCCCGCGCCGCCGGCGGCAGGAGGTCGAGGTCGAAACCGGTCACCTCGTCGGTGGTCGTGTTGTGCAGGGCCCCCATGAAGACCGTGCCGGACGGGATGTCGAGCCCGCGCGCGCTCAGGCCGGCGCGCACCTGCGGGTCGTTCAGCAGATGCGCCAGGGCGCGCGCGTTGGCCTCGCCGGAGCGCCCGTGGCAGGCGCCGCAGTCCAGCGTCGAGGCGTGCGCGTTGTTGGTGCTGTGCCCGGCGTGGCCGCACAGGATCACCAGCGGCGCCAGCCGGTCGCCCAGCCCCATCGTGCGCAGGATGCCGGCGGCGAGTTCGGCGCGTGCCCCGGCGTCCAGCCCCACGACCATGGGGCGGCACGGTTCGCGCCCGCCGGCCGGCATGCCCAGGCGGTCCGCCGGCGCGCGCGGCGCGGCCGGCGGCCGGATCCAGTGCGCGATCCTGCCCAGGTAGGCCACGCCCAGGGTCTCGACGAAGGAAAAGGTGGCGTTCGGCCAGCGCACGGCGCCCAGCCACTGGTCCAGCCGCGCCAGCCGCCGCCGGCGGGCCGCACCGAGGCGGGCCGTGCGCGCTTCGTCCGCGCACGCCTGCCCGGGCGCCGTCGCCACGTCGCGCAGGGCGATGCTCGGATAGGCCGGCCCCGGCAGCTGCGGCCGGCGGGCCTCGGTGCCCAGCGGGCTGTAGTGCGCGGGCAGCCCGAAGAAGCCCGCACAGGCGCGCGTCTCCACGCCCGGCCACAGGGCCTCCAGCGCGCGCCGCATGCGTTCGCTGCGCGTATCGATGCAGAAGACGGCCTGGACTTCAGGCGCGGCGGAGGCCGCGGCCGGCGGGGGCGCCGGCGTGCGCAGGGTGCGGGCGAATTCGCGCTGGAAGCTCGCCTCCAGCGCCTCCTGCCAGAGCTCGTCGATCGCCAGCTCCGCCTCGGCCCGCGCGATCCGCTGCGGGACGTCCAGCCAGGCCGCCCCCAGCGCGGCCACCGCCGGGCTCCGCGCGGCGGGCGGCACGGCGCGCGCCAGCACCGCCTCCCAGGCGATCCGGCAGGCCAGCAGGTCGCTCAGGCGGGCGTCGTCCTGCCCGGCGGCGGCCTTCTGCCAGCCGACGTACGCGCACCACGCGGCCCAGCCATTGATCGACAGCAGCAGGGCCTCGAAATAATCCTTCCAGGCCGCGGATTCCAGCTCCAGCTCGGCGAGCGCCCAGGCCATCGCGTCCTGCGCGCGCAGGGGCAGCCCGCGCAGGTGCCGCATGAGCCCGGGCAGGCCCAGCCGCGCGCCCAGGCCATGGTCGCCGACCATGCTCTCGCGCCAGAAGCCGTACAGGTCCGGGCTGCCCGACGCGCGCCAGTCGGCCTGGTGGCGGTCGAAGTAGGTCGCGCAGGCCTGGCTCATCTGGAAGACGATGGCCTCGCGCCACGGCCAGCGCCGGTTCTTCTGCACCGCGTCGTCGAGCAGGTCCACCAGCAGCGGCGCGCGGCGCACCCGGGGCGCCGCCGCCAGCTCGGCGATGCAGCGCTCGGCCGCCGCGGCGCCGCCCTCGCGGCCCGCGTGGACGCGCAGCGCGGCCTCCAGGTCGGCGGGGAGGATGCGGCCCGCGGCCCACTCGCGCCGGATGTAGTCCCGCGCGGGGAACACCCGGAAGTCGCCCAGCACCGCCAGGCGCGCCGCCACGTGGCGGATCGGCATGCCGATGCGCCGCCAGTGGGGATTGACCGCCACCGCCTGGTCCAGCGGCCAGGCCGGCATGATGCCCGAGCAGGCGTGCGCGACGGCGTCGCGCAGGGCCGCGCCGTCGCAGGGCGCGGCCGGCGCGGGGGCCGCGTCCGCGGAGACCGTGGCTGAAAGGACGGCGCTCACGATCCGGACCTCCCCCAGGCCGAGCCGCGCAGGCCCCAGGCCGCCGGCGCGGCCGCCCGGCCGGCGCCGGCCCAGCGCGCCGGCCACAGCCGCAGCACCCAATGGGTATAGCCCTCGTCCATGTAGAAACCGGCATACACCCAGCGACGGATGGCCGTGACCGCCCGCGGCCGCAGCTGGAACGCCGCCATGCCGAGGTACATCGCCGCCATGCCGGCCAGGGCGACGAGGCCGGCGGGCGCCAGCGGATCGTTGGCCACCCCGAGGGGCGCATGATCGACGAGGCCGGCCGCGAGCGTCAGCAAGACCGTCATGGCCAGCGCCGCCGCCAGGCGCACGGGCACGGCGGCGCGTCCCTGCGGCGCGGCCGGCACCCACAGGATCGGCGCCCAGGCGAGCGCCAGCACCGCGCTCCACCACCACGGCCAGGCGCCCCCGCCCAGGGCCGCCCGCACGGCGAACACGACCGCCAGCGCCACCGGCACGGCGAGCGCCATGCTGAGGCCCGAATTGCGCGCCTCGCCCGTGACGAGCGTGCGCCCGCACTCCCCGACGGTGCTCGACGCGTTCAGGAAATTGTGCGCCTTGTAGAGCGAATGCCCGAGCAGGTGCAGCGCCGCGAAGAGGTACAGGCCCAGGCCGCATTCCAGCAGCATGAAGCCCATCTGCGCGATCGTGGACCAGGCCAGATGCACTTTCTGGCTGACCCGCGTCAGCAGCACCAGCCCCGCCACCATCGCCGACACCAGCCCGAAGGCCACCAGCAGCCAGCGCGCGGCGAGCGACACGCCCAGCAGGGGTGCGAACAGCACCAGCACGTACCCGCCCAGGTTGACCACCCCCGCATGCAGCAGCGCCGAGACCGGCGTCGGCGCTTCCATCACCTGGACCAGCCAGCCGTGCACCGGCATCAGCGCGGTGCGCGCGATGACCGCCAGCGCCAGGCAGACGCCGCTCCAGGCCAGGGCCGCGGAGGCCTGGCCGGCCGCGATGTGCGCCCACAGGACGGGGAAGGACCCGCTGCCCGTCTCGGACCAAGCCAGCGCGGCGGCGGCGATCAGCAGCAGGTCGGCGGCGCGGTCGGTCACGCGCTTCTTGTGCGCGGCCAGCAGCGCGAAGGGCCGGTCCCCGTAGAAGCACAGCAGGGGATGCATCGCGCCGCCGATGGCCGCCCACGCGGCGATCAGGACGACCCAGTGGTTGGCCAGCAGCAGCAGGTGCACGGCCGCCAGCACGGCGGCCAGGGCGGTCGCGTAGACGGGCTGGCGCGGCTCGCCGCGCAGGTGCTTGGAGGAATAGACGCCGATCGCCGCGCCCAGCAGCTGCACCAGCAGGCTGACCCAGGCGCCGAACGCGTTCGCGGCCAGCCAGCCGTCCATGCCGGCGTCCGCCGCGCCGTCCGCCGGCGCGAGCGCAAGCTGCGCGACGAGCCCGGCCAGGGCCAAGGCCAGGGCGGCGAAGGTCAGCGCGTTGAACCGGCGCCACAGGCGTTCGACCGGTTCCCGGCTGCGCCACGCCTCCAGCGCCGCCGCCGACATCAGCAACGCCGGCGCCAGCGCCAGCATGAAATTCAACTCGGATGAGAATGACGAATCCAACACGTACTCCAGGAAAAGGCCCCCGCCGCCCGGCCCGCGGCCACCCGCCTCCCCCGCCGGAGGAGGCTTCTGCGTCGCGGCGGCCCGGCGGCAAAAACGACCTGCGTATTCTTGAAGTTTTCGTATGTTCTGTAAATTACATTTATAATATTGAACGGTTCTCTAAAACAGAACGATGGACATCAACCAGCTCAACTTCAAGCACCTGTTCTACTTCTGGCGCGTGGCCAAGCAGGGCTCCCTCACGCACGCGGCCGAGCAGATCCATACGTCCCAGTCGGCCCTCTCCACCCAGATACGGCAGCTGGAAAACCGCCTGGGCACGCCCCTGTTCGACCGCCAGGGCCGCCACCTGGAGCTCACCGCGACGGGTCAGCAGGTCTTCGCCTACGCCGAAAGCATCTTCGCGCTGGGCGAGCAGATGCTCGGCTGGCTCGAAGGCCGCGACGAAGGCGCGACCCGCGTGCGCGTGGGCAGCGTCTCGACCATGTCGCGCAACTTCCAGGTCAACTGGCTGCGCCCCCTGCTGCACGACCCGACGATCGTGCTGTCGGTGGATTCGGGTTCGCTGGAGACGCTGGTGGAACGCCTGCTGCGCCACCAGCTGGACGTGGTGCTGGCCAACGAGCCGGTGCCGTCCGACCCCACCCGCCCCACGTCCTCGCGCTTCCTCGGCAGCCAGGTCATCTCGCTGGTCGGCCGGGCCGACCGCTGGTCGGGCACCGCGCTGCGCGTTCCGGAAGACCTGGACGGGGTCGAGATGGCCATGCCCAGCGTGCGCCACGGCGTGCGCCTGCAGTTCGACGCCCTGTGCTTTTCGGCCGGGGTGCAGCCGCGGCTGCGCGCCGAGATCGACGACATGACGATGCTGCGCCTGATCGCGCGCGACAGCGGCTGGATCACGGTGCTGCCGGAAGTGGTCGTGCAGGACGAACTGCACTCGGGCGAGCTGGTGCACGTCGGCCAGTCCTCGCAGCTGACCGAACACTTCTACGCCATCACGGTGCGCCACGGCCACCTGGCGGGCCCGCTCAGCCGGCTGCTGTCGCGCGAGGCGGCCGGAGACATCTTCACCGACGCATCCGACCCCATTCAACCCACAAGGAACTCATCGTGCTCCCTCGACGACTGACCGACGGCTACCGCTCCTTCCTGCACGGCCGGCTCGCCACCGAACGCGCGCGCTACCTCGAACTGGCCGAAAAGGGCCAGCACCCGGACATCATGGTGATCAGCTGCGGCGATTCGCGCGTGGCGCCGGAAACCATCTTCGACGCGGGCCCGGGCGAGATGTTCGTGGTGCGCAACATCGCCGGCATCGTCCCGCCCTGCGACGAGGATCCGGAAACCGCCTTCCACGGCACCAGCGCCTGCGTCGAGTTCGGCGTCAACGCCCTGGAGGTCGGCCACATCGTGATCATGGGCCACGCCAGCTGCGGCGGCGTGTCCGCCTACGCCAACCAGGCCGCGCCCCTGTCCAAGCGCGACTTCATCGGCAAGTGGATGTCCCAGATCAGGCCCGTGGCCGAGGCGGTCGGCCCCCGCACGGACGACTACGCCGACTGGATCCGCCGGATGGAATGGGGCGTGGTCGAATACAGCATGCGCAACCTGATGACCTTCCCCGCCGTGCGCGAACGCGTCGAGGCCGGCACGCTCGCCATCCACGGCGCGTATTTCGGCGTCGCCACGGGCGTATTGTTCATCCGCAACCCGGAGACCGGCCGCTTCGAGCCCTACGCCGAATCCTGATCTCCCGGGCCGGCATCCGGAGTCCGGTGCCAGTCCAGCGTCCAGCGGCCGCTGCGCACGTTCTGCAGCCACAGCAGGCAGGTCAGGGTCTTGGCGTCGGTGGCCGCGCCATCGCGGCAGGCGTCGAGCAGGGCCTCGTCGGACGAGGTGCCGACGTCCAGGAACTCGTCCGCGTCCAGGTCCCGCTCGCCGGCCTTCAGGCCGCGGGCGAAGAACACGTGGATGACTTCGGTGGAATAGGCGATGGCCAGGTGCATCCGCCCGGCAAGCGCCCATTCCTCCGCGGCGTAGCCGGTTTCCTCGCGCAGTTCGCGCCGGGCGCAGACCCAGGGGTCCTCGCCCGGATCGAGCTTGCCGGCCGGGAACTCCGTCATGATGCGGCCCACGGGGTAGCGGAACTGGCGCTCGACCAGGACGTGGCGCTCGTCCAGCAGGGGAATCACCACCACCGCCCCGGGATGCACGATGTATTCGCGCGTCGAGACGCTGCCATCGGGCATGCGCACCGTGTCGCGGCGCGCCTTCAGGAAATTGCCCTCGCACAGGGGCTCGCTGCGGATCAGGGTCTCGGTCAGGTTCGTATCGGAATCGTCGGTCATGTCGGAAAGGCGGGTCGTATCGGAAGGAAGGGTCGTATCGGGAAGGTCGATCATCGGGCGCCAGCCGGCCAAGGCCGGCATGGGCCGGAACGGCGGATCACGGCGGGCCGTCCGAAGGTGTGCCGTCCTGGAACGGGCCCGCATCTTTCATCATACGGCGTCATGCGGCGCGGCGCGGACGCGCGCCGGCTCAGAAGACCGGCCCGCCCGGCCCCATCCGGCCGGCCCGCCAGTCCCGCGCCGCCGCGGCCAGCTTGCCCCAGGTGCGCAGGCCCTGCCGCTGCGCGCGGCGCAGCGCCACCAGGGCGAGTTCCGCCGTCAGCATGGCATCGGCCACCGCCGCGTGCCGGGCCGGCGCGGCCAGCCCGAACGCCGCCGCCCACTCGTCCAGCCCCGCATGCGGACCGGCCCGGTCGGGGAACAGCATCGGCGCCAGCACCGCCAGGTCCAGCACCTCGCCGTCCCAGCGCAGTCCCAGGTGCGCCTTCAGGGCGCGCGCCAGCAGCGCGCGGTCGAAGCCGGCATGG
Source organism: Castellaniella defragrans (assembly GCF_014203015.1). GTDB lineage: Bacteria > Pseudomonadota > Gammaproteobacteria > Burkholderiales > Burkholderiaceae_B > Castellaniella > Castellaniella defragrans. Next base: position 154,195 of record NZ_JACHIB010000007.1, on the reverse strand, counting down.
AAGGCCAGCCACACCGCGTCGCCGGCGAAATCCAGCAGGCCGGACAGCGCGTCCCGCGGCGCCACGCCGCGCTCCAGGTCGGCGCGCGTCAGGCCATGGAACAGCCGCCCCGCGAGCCCCAGCGGACCCGTCGCGCGCACGACGCGGGCGTACTGGCGGCCCAGCGGGATCGCCAGGTCCTCGATGCGGACCGCGCCGATGGACAGGATGCGGTCCCGCCGGGGATCCAGGCCGCTGGCCTCCAGGTCGAAGACGACGGCCGGCTGGCTGCGGAAGTCGCGCGCGCGCCAGGCCTCGCGCCTCATCCACATCGCCGCCTCCGGCGCACGGCCGCGCGGTCTGCCCGAAGCCGGAGCACGCCGTCTCCGTTCGCCACGCCGTCCTGGTTCGCCATGCGGCCCCCGTCCTCCACGCTGTCCTCATTCGCCATGCGGCCTCCATTCACCACGCTGCTCCCGCTCACCACGCCGTCCTCCTTCACAGGCGGTAGCTGTAGCGCAGCAGCTTCTGCAGGTCGGCGGCCTGGCGCAGGGCCTCGCGCAGGATGCGCCGGTCCAGGGCGTTGAGCGAACCCGGCAGGACGTGGTTGGACGGGGCCTCGCCGGCATGGATGCGCGCCTGGTGCTGCCGCAGCCGCAGCAGCTGCAGGTAGCGGTAGGATTCGACGTAGGCGCCCACGTCGCGCCCGCTCAGCACGCCGCGCTCGGCCAGCGCCTGCAGGCGCCCCACCGTGGAAGTCTCGGCGATGCCGGCGGCCAGGGCGAAGACCCGGGCGGCATCCACGAAGGGCGTGAGCGCCTGCGTCTTCAGGTCGAAGCCCGAGGCGCCCGCCTTCCAGGCGCCGCCCGCGATCTCGAACAGGCCGCCCGACGGCGGCTGGTTGCGCAGGGCCGTCTCGGCCAGCATCCGCTGGAACTGGGGAGAATCGGCCACCTGCTCCAGCAGGAACCGGCTCAGCGCCGCGAAGCCGTTGTCCTCGCCCCACAGCAGCCGCAGGTCGAAGCAGATCACCGCCTGGAGCAGGTGCTCGGGCGTGGGCTGCCGGATGATGTCGGCGAACCAGCGTTCCCATTCGCGCGCCGCCAGGCGCAGGGCCGGATTGCTGGCCATGACCCTGCCGCGGCACAGCGGCAGGCCGCAGCGGTCCAGGTCCTGGTTGATCGTCTCGGCCAGCGGCCGCAGCGCTTCGCGCCGTTCCTGCGCCTCGGCGTCGCTCGCCGCCTGGAACAGCATGCCGTTGTCCTGGTCCGTCAGCAGCGTCTGCTCGCGCCGGCCCTCGCTGCCGAAGGCCAGCCAGGCGAACGGCACGCCCGGATCGCCGACGTCGCGCAGCGCCAGCTCGATCACGCGATGCGTGGTGTGGTCGTTCATCTGGGCGATCAGGCGCATCACCTGCAGCGCATCGACGCCGTGCGCCAGCATGCCCGAGATCGCCCGGGCCAGGTCCGTGCGCAGCCCGGCCAGGGTCTCGGCGTCCTCGGCCTGGCGCATGGCCCGCGCCAGGTGCACGATGCCGATCCGCTGCAGGGCGAACAGGTCGCGCTCGGACACCACGCCGGCCAGGACGCCGGCCTGCGCGATGCACAGGTGGCCGATGCGATGGCGCGTCATCAGCAGGATGGCCTCGAAGGCCATGGCGTCGGGCGGCAGGCAGACCGGATGGCGGGTCATGAATTCCCCGATGGGGGCGTCCAGCCGGATCGCGCCGGCCGCGACCTCGCGGCGCAGGTCGCGCAGAGTGAAGATGCCCACGGGACGGCGCTGTTCGTCCGTGACGACGATGCTGCCCACCCGCCGCTCGTGCATCCGCTGCACCGCCCGGGACAGCGGCAGATCCGGCGTACAGGCCACCGGGTCGCGCGCCATGAGCGAGCCCAGCGCCTGGTCGAAGACATAGCCCTCGCCCTGGACCGCCGCGGCCTCCTGCCGCGTGCGCTGGTGCAGCCGCCCGAGCAGGCTGCCCGCGCCGCGCAGGGCGTAGGCGCGGAAGGGCTCGGACCATTCCAGGGCCTCGACGAAATCGGGCCGGTCCACCTGCAGGCAGAAGGTGTCCTGCAGGGCGCGGTAGCGCGTGCGGGTGGGGCGATGCTCCAGCAGGGCGGCCACCGGAAAGGCGTCGGCCGGCCCCAGGACGAAGCCGCCGCCCGGATCGGCGCCCGCGGCGGACTTCCCCGCCGCGCCGGCCCCGGCATCCGGACCCGTCTCTGTACCGGCACCGGCACCCGTACCCGCACCTGTATCTGTACCGGCACCCGCAGTCGCACCGGCAGCGCCGTCCGGGCCGGGCCGGCGGCCTTCGACCGCGCCCTGGCGGATCAGGTACCACGCATCGGCGGGCCCGTCGTCCGGGGACGCGATCTCCTGCCCCGCCTCGAAGAACCGCAGCCGCATCCGCTCGACCAGCCGGCGCACGTGCCCCGGCTCCATCTGGTCGAAGGGCGGATATTCCCGCAGGAACCGCATCAGTCCCTGCACGTTCTGGTTCACGGCATCCCGGTCGGCCGCATCCGCTCTGTCTGACATGGAAACTGACATGGAAACGCTCCCGCGCCCGTCTTCGATATTTCATTCATACCACGTTTCCCGGGAGCGCCAGTCGACCCGCATCAAGACATGGGCGGGTCCCGCCGGGACATGGACGGGCCCCGCCGCGGCCGCCGCGCGCGGCGCCGGCGGCCGCGCGGTCAGCGGCCGCGCAGCCAGGCCTCGGCGCTGGACTCGGGCGCCGGATGGCCGATGAAGTAGCCCTGGCCGACGTCGCAGCCCATGTTCCACAGCAGGTCCAGCGTTTCCTGCGTCTCGATGCCCTCGGCGATCACCATCAGGCCCAGGGTGTGGCTCATCTCGATGATGGAGCGCACGATGGCGCGCATGTCGGCATCGGCGGCCATGCCGGCCACGAAGGACTGGTCGATCTTCAGCGCGTCGACGGGCAGCCGGTTCAGGTAGGCGAACGAGGAATAGCCGGTGCCGAAATCGTCGATCGACAGCCGCACGCCCAGGGCGTGCAGGGCGTGCAGGGTGTCCAGCGCCCGGGTGGGGTCGGCCATGATGGCGCTTTCGGTGACTTCGAGCTCCAGCAGCGCGGGGTCCAGCCCGTGGCGCAGCAGGGCGTCCCTGATCTGGCTGGGGAAATGGCCGTCGAGCAGGTTGCGGGCGGACACGTTCACGGCCATGCCGACGCCGGGATGGACGGCCTGCAGCCGGGAGCAGCAGGCCACCGCCTGGTCCACGACCCAGAGGGTGAAGGGATGGATCAGGTCGCTGACCTCGATGATGGGGATGAACCGGCCCGGCGGGATCAGGCCCCGTTCCGGGTGCATCCAGCGGGTCAGCGCCTCGAAACCCATCGGCGAGCCCGAGGCCCGCAGGCCGTCGTTCAGGAAGACCTTGGGCTGCAGATGCAGCAGGAACTGGCCCTGCGCCAGCGCCGTGCGCAGTTCCCCGCGCAGCAGCAGGTGGTCGTGCACGCTGGCGCGGTCCTGGGGATTGAACACGGCGATCCCCAGGCCGTCGCGCTTGGCGCGGCGCATCGCGGTGTCGGCGCAGCGGACCAGCTCGTCCGGATCGCGCGCATGGCCGGGATGCACGGCCAGGCCGAAGCTGCAGCTGATGCGGATCTGCAGGTCGTTCAGCGCGAACGGATCGCGCAGCGCGGCGAGCAGCACGTGGACCTGCTCCTGCGCCAGGTGTTCGTCGCCCGTGTCGAGCAGGAAGGCGAATTCGTCGCTGCCCAGCCGGGCCAGCATGCACGCCGGGCCCAGCAGCCCCTGCAGCCGCTGCGCGACCGCCTGGAGCAGCCGGTCGCCCGCGTCGTGCCCGAGCGCCTCGTTGACCTCCTTGAAGCCGTCCAGATTGGACATGACCAGGGTCCAGGGCGCCTCGGGGGCCTGTTCCGAGCGCGCCTGCAGGCGCCGCAGGATGTCGCCGCGGTTCAGCAGCCCCGTCAGGGGATCGTGGGTGGCCTGGTAGGCCAGCGCCCGCTGCTGCGCGCGGCGTTCGCTGATGTCCAGGAACGTCACCAGGCAGAACTCCAGCCGGCCGTCCTGCAGGATCGGATAGGACCAGTATTCCGCCGGGAAGCAGGTGCCGTCGCGGCGCCACAGGACCTCGTCGTCCACGTGGATCCCCTTGCCCTCCCGCAGGGCCAGGTGCATGCGGCATTCCTCCAGCGGATAGGGGCTGCCGTCCTCGTGCCGGTCATGGATCAGGCTGTGGAAGTGCTGGCCCACCAGCTGGTCGGGGTGGTCGTACCCCAGCAGGTGCGAACAGGCCTGGTTGGCGAAGATGCAGCAGCCGCTCGCATCCAGCCCGTAGATGGCTTCCGCCGTGACGTCCATCAGCTGGCTGATGAGGCGCTCGCGTTCCTTCAGCCCGCGGCTCAGCGTCTCGCGCTCGGTCAGGTCGCGGATGACCAGCACGTGGGCCAGCTGGCCGGTGAACATCAGCGACAGGCTGCGGACCTCGACGAACAGCGGCTGCCCGTCGCGGCGGCGGTGGCGCTCGTAGGAAAAGGCGGTGTCCGGCTGGTGTTCGAGCACCTCGATGCGCAGGTCGTCGAGGCCCAGGCGCAGGAAGTGGTCCCGGCCGTAGCCGTAGCGGCGCATCGCCTCGTCGTTGACGGCCAGGAAGCGGCCGCTGTCCAGGCTCAGCACCATCATCGGATTGGGGCTGCCCTCGAACAGCAGCCGGTAGCTCTGCTCGGACTGGGCCAGGGAGCGCTGGTACGACTGCAGGGCATCGGCCATGTCGTCGAACTGCTGGCCGATCTCCCGCAGGTCGCGCCCCTGCAGCCGGTCGGCCACGCGCCCGGAGAAGTCCTGCGACGCCAGCCGCCGCACGGCCCCGCGCAGGTGCTCCAGGCTGCGCCCGGCCGCCAGCTGCATCAGGTTCCAGGCCGCCAGCACCGCCACGCACAGCAGCAGCGCGACGATGAACATCCCGACCCACAGGGCGCGGCGGGCCTCGCCGTAGAGCACCGATTCCGGCACCTCGTAGCGCACCGACAGGCCGTGCGGATCGCCCCGCGGGCCGGCCGTCATGGACATCGTGACCCAGCGGCGGCCGTCGGCGTCCAGGTGGGTGCCGCGCACCAGCCCGTCCTCGTGGGGCGGATGCGGATCGAGCCGCTCGCCCAGGTGGCTGGTGTCGCCCGGCACGCGCTGCAGCACGTGCCCCTCGCGGTCCAGGATCCACAGGCGCCCGCCCGGCAGCAGGTCGGGAATGGCCGCGCCGGCCCGCAGGTAGCCGAGGTTCATGCCGCCGAAGACCACCCCGCCGTTGGCGCCGGAATCGCCCGGCACGCGCACCGCCAGGACCAGCGTGGGCAGGTTGGACATGCGCCCGATGATGAAGCCGCCCAGCGTGACCTCGGCCTGCTCGATGGCCTTGCGGAAATAGGGCCGGTCGCCCAGGTAGACGCCGTTGGGATCGGGGTCGGGCAGGCCCGAGCAGACCTGGTAGCCGCGCGCGTCGGTCACGCCCAGGTTCAGGTAGCGCGGCAGGCGCGCCAGCAGCGACGCCAGGTAGCCGCGGCATTCGGCCCAGCGCTCGTGGCGCAGGATGGGGGAGTTCGCCAGGGTGTGGAGCACGTCGCTGGCGTCGTTGATCAGCGCCCGGTCGTAGGCCGCCGTGACGCTGACCAGGTTTTCGGCCGCGCGCTCGCTGCCGGCCGCCAGGCCGCGGTACTGATGCCAGACGTAATAGCCCAGCCCGCAGAGGAGCGGCACGATGACCGCCAGCACCGCCAGGAACAGGCGCGCCCTGAGGCTGTCGAGCAATCCTGTGCGGGGACCCGTGCCGCGAGATTCGGACAATCCGTGCCTCCCTGCGTGTCATGTCCGGCGCCAGGAGTAGTGCCGAAAGGAGGAAATATACACGGAACCGGCGGGAATCGACCCGCCGAAAATCAGCCCGGCACGCCGACGATGACGCTGGAGGCCTTGAAGATCGCCCGCACGGATTCGCCCACGGCCAGGCCCAGGTTGCGCGCGCTTTTTTTCATGCCGTTTTCTCCCAATGGATGAAGGCCCACCGCATCGGCGCCCCGCCCCGGGCCGCGCGCGCGGGGTCGGCATCATGCCAGGCGCGCAGGCGGGCCAGCTCCTGCTCGCCCAGGTCCGGATAGGTCCAGGACACCCGCGCGGCGAAGGCCTCGAACGAGGCCGTCCCCGCCAGGCGGCTGGGCACTTCGATATAGTCCACGCGGGGATGGATGCCCTTGCGGTGCAGCAGGTTGAGGACGTAGATGTAGTCCGGAAACCCCTGGTGGCCGCGCCCCACGATGTCCGCGACGGCGGGATCCATGAAATGCCCGCCCACCAGATGCGTCAGGTAGACGCGCAGGCGGGCATGGGCCGACAGCTTGTCCAGCGCGGCATCCAGGTCGGCCACGTTGGAGGCGCGCGAGGCCACGGCGATGTCGCAGACCGGCACGTCGGACCAGTCGTCCTCCCAGGCGCGATGGATCGCCGCGACGTTGCCGGCGCCCTGCCGCGCGGCCTGCTCACGCAGGGCGTCGAGCATGGCCGTGCTGTAGTCCAGGCCGTAGACGCGCTCCAGGCGCCCGGCCAGCGGCAGGCAGATGGTGCCGGGGCCGCAGCCCACGTCCAGCAGCGTGCGCGCGCCGCTCAGGTCCATGCGCGAGAGGAATTCGCCGGCATAGCCGCTCGTACCGGCCAGGGGCATGCCGTTCTTCCTGACCCGGGCGTCCCACTCGCCCGCCTGCTTCGGCGGACGGCCGCTGCGGGCCATGTGATTGCGGTACAGCCGGGCGAAATCCAGGTCCTCGATCGTCAAGGCGTCGTCATTCATGCCATCATCCATCGGTTCCGCGCGGGCATCGCGCACACCCGCGCGCCCCATTCGTTCAACAGATCGGCATCCACGGGCAGCTCCACGCCCAGGCCGCCGGTGAAGTGCCGCCAGTCCTCCAGGAATTCCCCGGCGACGATGGTCAGCACCGGAATGCTCTCGGCCATCAGGGCGAGGAACTCCGCGGCGAAACCGCCGCCGCCCGCTTCCTGGCGGCCATATCGGCTCACGACCACCAGGTCCGGGCGGTCATTCCCGGCCACGCGCAGCGCGGCGCTGGCCGCCGCCAGCCGGAAGACGTCCAGGCAGCACGCCCGGGATCCCGCGCCCAGGTCCTGGAAAATCTCGAAGGACTCGCCGGTCCGGACGTCGCGCAGGCGCCGCCGGGACCGGCCCGCCTCCTCGCCGCCCGGCTCCGTCACGAGGCCGCGCACGTCCAGCCCCGCGCGGGACTGGCGCTCGGCGAAGGCGCGCATCAACGCATCGGCCCCGTCCTCGTGGTCATGGACGATGGCGGCGATCGGCAGCGTGATCATGGGCGGTTCTCCTGGCGTCGGATCCGGCGGCGACAGGCGCCATGCCGCGCCGCCGACATTGTCATGCGGAGATCGGACACGCGGCCTTGATGCCGCGCAAACGTCCCCCGGCCCAGCATAAGCCAGTCGGGCACACATTCGCTATATATACAAGATTATAACGATCATCATGCCGCGGTCCGGCCGGCGGCCGGCCCGCAACGGCCGCCCTACAATGGGATTTCCTCAGACCGTCTCCTGGAATGCCCGATGTTCACATTCGCTCCCCGCGCCTACGCCAGCAAGGCGGAACACTACGCCGACCTCGCCGCCCAGGCGCGCGGCCTGATCGCGGGGGAACCCGACCTGATCGCCAACGCGGCCAATTTCAGCGCGCTGGTGTTCGACAGCCTGCCGCAGCTGAACTGGGCGGGCTTCTACCTGTACGACGGCACGGAACTCGTCGTCGGTCCTTTCCAGGGCAAGCCCGCCTGCATCCGCATCGCCCTGGGCGCGGGCGTCTGCGGCACGGCCGCGAGCACCCGGAGGACCCAGGTCGTCCGCGACGTCAGCCGGTTCTCCGGGCACATCCCCTGCGATTCCGCCTCGCAATCGGAAATCGTCGTGCCGCTGGTGCGCGCGGACGGATCGCTGCTGGGCGTCTGGGACGTGGACAGCCCCGTCACGGACCGCTTCGACGAGGACGACCGGCGCGGGATGGAAGCCCTGTGCCGGGTCTTCATGAACCACGTGGATGAGGCCGGACACCGATCAGTCCCTGCGGACTGATCGGTGCCGGACGAATCAGAGCCGCCTGCAAGCGGCGCCGCCGCCCTACCAGTCCAGCGGCAGCGAGAACCGCGCGCCCAGGCCGTAGTCCCCGGACGTCAGGTTGCGGTTGGTTTCCAGGCGCACCCGCAGGTACGGACCGTAGCGGAAGCCGTGCGCCAGCCCGACCCGCTCGTCCAGCCCGCCGCCCGCCGTGTCCAGCCGCCGCTCGAACGAGCCGCTGAACGAACCCCAGCGGCCCGCCGCCAGGTCCAGCTGCCACTGGTTGCTGACGCAGTCGCAGCCGGGGTCGCCGCCGTACGCGGCCAGGTCCGCATAGCCCCCGCCCTGCCGCGCATTCACCCAGGACAGGTCCCAGCCCGGCAGCAGGCCCAGGGTATAGCCCAGCTGCCGGCGCCAGCCCTCGGCCAGCGGCTGGCGCGAGCCGGACACGCCGAACCGCCAGGCGCCCGCGCCGCCCATGGAATAATCGCCCCCCAGCCCCAGCGCCGTCAGGCCCTGGGCGCTCTGCAGCCGCGAGGCCAGGATCAGGTCGCGGTCCGGTGCGTAGCGCGTGGTCGCATCGAGCGCGACCGGTCCGTAGGCCAGGTCGCCCTCGGCGGGCGTGCGGCCGGTGTCCACGGCGCCGAGCGCCACCGCGTAGTCCCACGACCCGGCCGGCAGGCGCCCCTGGGAGACGGAGCGGGCCACGCCCACCCCCGCGAGGCGCACGGGCCGCCCCCAGTCCGGCGCGCCCGTGGCCGTGCTGCCCAGCGTCACGCCATAGCCGGCGGAACTGCGATAGCGCCAGTTCCGCGCGCCCAGGGTCCAGGCGTCCAGGCCGCCGGAGGCGAGCGGTCCGAATCCGCCGGACGGCCCCGCGCCGGCCGCCGGATCGGCGGCCGAGCCGAACCAGCGCAGGCGGAAGCATCCCTCCACCTCGCCGCTTGCAAGCGGCCCGGATTCGCCAGGCACGTCACAGTCCGCAAGGACTGTCCCGTATCCGGGCTCATCCAGGAACAGCAGGTCGTAGCGCAGCCCGGGGACGGCGACCGCCCCGGACGCATCCGGCACGTCCGCCTCGGCCGCGTCGGAGGGGACGTCGGACGGGACGTCGCGGGGCACGTCGGGGACGGCATAGCGCTGGGGGGCCAGGTCGATGAGCGCCGCATCCGGGTCGGCCGCCTGCCAGGCCCGGGCCGGCGCGAGGCTGGCGCCGCCCAGCAGGGCCGACACGGCCAGCAGCCGGACGATTCCATTCATGGGATGACACGCAGGATCGCCGGGCCGCGCGGGCCCGGGCGATGAAATCCAGGGATCGCGCGGCGCGAAAACCGCCGCGAAATCCCCCAAAGCGCTCCAGGGTATCACGACGCGGGGGGCCGCCGAAACCCTCAAAATGTTTCAACGGACGAATTTGAAACCGCGCTTGCCTACACCATATATTGTGTTTATCATTTCCAGCCGCACTACATGTAGAAAATCAAAGGGGTCTTCTGCAGGAGAACCCCAAGCCACCAAGGACTGCCGGCCGTGATCAAGAACATCGTCAAGCGTGATGGACGCATCGAACCCTACATCCCCAGCAAGCTCAACGGCTGGGGCCGCTGGGCCGCCGCCAACCTGGGCCACAAGGTCGACTGGAGCAGCATCGTGCTGCAGGCCGTCAGCACCATGCCCGAGACGGTCTCCACCGCCGATCTGCAGGAAAAGCTGATCCAGAACTGCCTGGACAAGGGCACCTGGTCCTACTACCTGATGGCGGGCCGGCTGTACGCGTCCCACCTGCACAAGATCATCCACGGCCCCGCCATCCCCACCGTCAAGGCCCTGCACGACCGCATGGTGGCCGACGGGGTGATGGTGCGCCTGGACTACACCGACGCCGAATACGCCGAGATCGAGTCCTTCATCGACCACGAGCAGGACTACGACACGCCGCACTTCTCGCTGCACTACATCCGCAAGAAGTACAGCCTGCAGAACCGCGTCACCCGGCAGGAATACGAAACGCAGCAGTTCGTCTACATGCGCATGGCCATGGCGCTGTCGGAAAACGAGCCCGCCGAGCGCCGGATCGACCTGGTGCGGCGCTTCTACACCGAATTCTCCGCCAAGCGGATCTCCGCCCCCACGCCCAACTACGTCAACCTGGGCACCAAACTGCGCGGCTTCGCCTCGTGCTGCCTGTACGTGGTGGACGACAACGAGGCGTCCCTGGCCATCGGCGACCACATCGCCTACCGCATGACCGCGGCCTCGGCCGGGATCGGCAGCCACCTGATCACCCGCAGCAAGGGCGACCCGGTGCGCGGCGGCCTGATCCAGCACCAGGGCAAGCTGCCCTACCTGGCCTCGCTGGGCAAGGCGGTGCACGCCAACATGCAGGCCGGGCGCGGCGGCGCCTGCACCACCTACTATTCCGGCTTCGACCCCGAGGCCGAGGTCATCGCCTACCTGCGCAACCCGCGCAGCACCGAGGACCGCAAGAACCGCGACCTGCACTACGCACTGGTCACCAACAAGCTCTTCGCCGAAAAGGTCGCCCGCAACGAGGAAGCCTTCTCGTTCAACGTGCGCACCGCGCCCGAGCTCACCCGGCTGTTCTTCGGCCCCGACTCGGCCGCCTTCAAGCGCGAATACGAGCGCCTGGAGCGCGACCCCTCCTTCAAGAAGGAAACCTTCAAGCCGCGCGACCTGATCCTGACCTCGCTGAACGAGGCGCTGGAGACCGGCGTGGCCTACCTGGCCAACATCGACGAGATGAACCGCCACACGCCCTTCAAGGAACCCATCCATTCCAGCAACCTGTGCCTGGAGATCTGCGAGCCCAACCGTCCCTACCAGGACATGCGCGACCTGTATTCCGACCGGGAAGTGGGCCACATCACCGTCGAGCTCGCCGACGGAACGACGCAGACCTTCGACTTCAACGCGCCGCTGACCGTCGCGGTCGCCGACTCCACCCTGCCGCGCGTCATCTTCGCCGGCGAACTGAAGGCGGGCGACGACATCCTGTCCGACGAGCCGGGCAAGGGCGGCCGGGTCGCCCGCGTGGTCGAGACCCACGAAGAACCCGAGATCGCCCTGTGCTCCCTGGGCGCCATCGCCTACGACGCCATCGGCGAGGACGACGACGAGACCTACCAGGAGGCGATGTACCTGACGTTGAAGATGATCGACTACTGCATCCTCAACTCGCACTACGTGCTGCCCCACGTGGCCGTGACCGCCAAGGCCCGCATGAACGCCGGCGTGGGCCTGATGGGCGTGGCCACCCACATGGCCCGCAAGGGCCTGCGCTACGACACCGACGAGGGCCGCGAGGAACTGCACCGCATCGCCGAACGCCACATGTACCACGCCATCCGGGCCTCGCTGCGCATCAGCAAGGAACGCGGCGTCGCGCCCTGGATGCACAAGACCCGCTGGCCCGACGGCTGGCTGCCGATCGACACCTACAACCGCAACGTCGACGAGCTGGGCGACTTCCACAACCGCTACGACTGGGAAGCCCTGCGCACCGAGATCATGCAGAACGGCGGCATCGCCCATTCCTGCCTGGTGGCGTACATGCCGGGAGAATCGTCCTCCAAGGCGCTGGGCAAGCCCAACTCGCTCTATCCCGTGCGCGACGTCACGCTGAACAAGACCGACGGCTCGGTCACGATCCGCTGGGCCGCGCCCGACAGCGACAACCCGGCCTACTTCTACCAGTCGGCCTGGGACATTTCCGAAGTCGACATGATCAAGGCCTACGCGGTGTTCCAGAAATTCACCGACCAGGGGATCTCCGCCGACCTGTGGCGCCGGATCAAAGACGACGACAAGGTCTCCAGCCGCGAACTGCTCACCCACTACTTCGCCATGGTGAAGTACGGCATGAAGACCCGCTACTACTACAACTCCAACGTGGCCTCGGACAAGACGCTGGACAACGCCGGCAGCATCCACGACGGCGTGGAAGAAAAAGTCGTCTGCGAAAGCTGCACGATGTAGGCTCTTCCGCGACATCAGGGCCGCCCGCGCCGCACGGCCCGCACGACCCCCGGCCCCGAACGACCGTTCCGGGGCCTCCGACCGCCCCCTACCCCTGGCACGACCCGAAAATGACCCAAGAAGCCCTGCCCACCAAGATCTTCAACACCGACAAGTCCGACTACGCCTTCCCGGAAATCATCCTGGGCCAGGACCTGGGCCTGTTCGACACGATCAACAAGTTCTATCCCGAGATCTGGAAGCTCTACAAGACGCTGAAGAACCAGGACTGGGACGAGAACGAGTTCGACTATTCCACCTGCAACGTGCAGTTCAAGACCTGCGACCGCCACACCTACGACATGATGGTCAAGACCCTGGCGTGGCAATGGGAGGCCGACAGCGTCGCCTCGCGCTCCATCGCCGCCGTGCTGGCCCCGGTCTGCACCAGCAGCGAGGCCTGGTCCGGCTGGGTGGAGATCACCAAGAACGAGATCGTCCACGCCGCCACGTATTCCGAGATCGTCCGCAACAGCTTCGACAATCCCGACGACATCCTCAACGAGATCCTCTCGGTCAAGGAGGCCATCAGCCGCCTGCGCGTCGTCAGCGAGGTCTTCAACCGCGCCTTCGAGGTCAGCTACGACTACGCCCGCGGCCAGCGCGAGAACGACCAGGAAACCTACAACGCCATCTACCTGTTCATCGTCGCCGTGCTGTGCATGGAGCGCATCCAGTTCCTTGCCTCGTTCGCCGTCACCTTCGGCATCTGCGACGGCACGGGCCTGTTCCAGCCCATCGGCAAGGCGGTCCAGAAGATCGCCCAGGACGAATTCGAGGTCCACGTCCAGTACGGCAAGGAAGTCCTGCGCGCCATGGTCAAGACCGAGCGCGGCCGCACCGCCTTCGAGCAATGCCGCGACAAGATCGTCCAGATGATCGACGAGGTCACCGCCAGCGAGGTCGAATGGACCGACTACGCCTTCTCCGAAGGCCGCGAGCTCACCGGCGTGACCTGCCAGATGATGAAGGACTGGGTCCATTTCAGCGCCACCGACGTGGCCCGCTTCTTCAACGTCCAGGACCGGGTGTCCTTCCCGATCGTCACCGAGAACCCGCTGAAATACATGGAAAGCTGGCTCAACATGAGCAAGGTCCAGGCCTCCAACCAGGAAGAGGACACCGCCCAGTACAAGGTCGGCGTGATGAAGCGCGACGACGAGAACGAAGTGTTCGACGTGGATTTCTGAATCCGCCGCACCCGCTGGATTCCCCGGACCCGCGCCTCCGCCCCCCACTCTCTCAACCCCCACGACCCAAAAGGATCCGACATGGCCATCACCGTCTATTCAAAGCCCAACTGCCCGCAATGCGAACTCACCAAGCGCGACATGGACATCCTGGGCATCGAATACGAGACCGTGGACCTGACCCAGCGCCAGGACGAGCTCGAACGCCTGATCGGCCTGGGCCACCGCGGCGCCCCCGTGGTGGAAACCGAGCACGGCTCCTGGTCGGGCTACGACCAGGAGAAGATCAAGGGGCTGGTCTCGTACGCCTGATCCCATGCACGACACGCACGGCACTTCCGCGCTGCTTCCGTCCGATGCCGGACAGGCCCTGCTGATCGGACGCATCCATGACCCGCGCGACCAGGGCCCCAGCGTGGTCGCCCTCCGGAACGGCGTCCTGGTCGATCTGACCCATCGGTTCCCCACGGTCTCCGAACTGCTGAACCAGGACGACCCGGCCGCGGCCGTGGGGCGGGCGGCCCCCGCCCGCTGGTCGTTCGACGCGGTGGCGCGCGCCACCCTCGCCGGCGACCGGGACGCGCCGCGCTTCGTGGCGCCCTGCGATCTCCAGGTCATCAAGGCCTGCGGCGTCACGTTCGCCGACAGCATGCTCGAACGCGTCATCGAGGAAAAGGCGGGCGGCAATCCCCAGGACGCCGCCCGCATCCGCGACGGGATCGGCCAGGCGATCGGCGCGGCCATCTCCAGCATCCGTCCCGGTTCCCGGGAAGCCGAGGAAGCGCGCCGGTACCTGGTCCGGGAAGGCCTGTGGTCGCAATACCTGGAAGTCGGCATCGGCCCGGACGCCGAAGTCTTCACCAAGGCCCCGGTGCTGTCGGCCGTGGGCAGCGGCGAGGCGATCGGCATCCTGAAGGCCTCGCAGTGGAACAATCCGGAACCCGAACTGGTCCTGGCGGTGGACGCCGCGGGCCGGATCCGCGGCGCCACGCTGGGCAACGACGTGAACCTGCGGGACATCGAAGGCCGCAGCGCCCTGCTGCTGGGCAAGGCCAAGGACAACAACGCCTCGTGCGCCATCGGTCCCTTCATCCGGCTGTTCGACGCGCGCTTCACCCTGGACGACGCCCGCCGGCTCGAAATCCGCCTGAACGTGACCGGCGAGGACGGCTTCGTCCTGGACGGCCACAGCTCCATCCGCCGGATCAGCCGCGACCTGGCGGACCTGGTGGCCCAGACCTGCGGCCGGCATCACCAGTATCCGGACGGCTTCATGCTGTTCACCGGCACCCTGTTCGCCCCCACCGAGGACCGCGACGCGCCCGGCCAGGGCTTCACCCACAAGCCGGGCGACGTCGTGCGCATCGGTTCGCCCCGGCTGGGAACGCTGATCAACCGCGTCACCTACAGCGAAGAGGCGCCGCCCTGGACGGGCGGCATCGCCTGGCTGATGCGCAACCTGGCGCGGCGCGGCCTGCTGTCGGCCTGAAGTCCCGCCGCCCCTCGATGCGGGCGGCCGGTGATCTGGCTCGTCTCGCAGCCCAGGCCGATCAGCGGGCTGGATCGATGGGCCGGGCGCGGCGGGCCCGGCCGGGGCGCTAGCCGATCACGGCCATCAGGCGCGCATGGGCCCGCGTCAGGTGCCGGTACATGGCGGCCTGGGCCTGCAGCGGGTCGCGGGCCGCCACGGCATCGTAGATTTCCTGGTGCTCCTGCACGGCGTCCAGCCAGACCGATTCGGTGTCGAACAGGCGGTGCATGGAGCCGCCGATCGGGGTGTAGCGCTGGTCGAACAGCTCTTCGAGCGTCTGGATCAGCAGGCGGTTGCGGGTCGTGGAGGACAGGGTGACGTGGAACAGGCGGTCGGCGTCGGCCAGGGGCTTGTCCCCGGTGCGGTCGCGCGTGCCGACCGCCCGGCGCATGGCCTCGACGCTGGCGCCCAGCGTCTTGATCTGCTCCCGGGTGATGAAGCGCGCCGCGTGCGCGGCCACCCCGCCTTCGAGGAAATACCGGGTCTGGCTCACGTCCTGCGGACTGTGGCCCATCGGCGCGACGTCGTGGTCGATGCCCGGCACCCGCGCGCCCGCCTCGACATCCTCCGTCGGCACGTCGCGCTTCAGGTAGATGCCCGAGCCCACCCGGATCTCGATCTCGCCCTGCAGTTCCAGCACGATCAGGGCCTCGCGCAGGCTGGGCCGGGAGATCCGGAGATGCTGCGCGAGTTCGCGCTCCGACGGCAGGCGCGCGCCCGCCGGAAGGTCCATCCGGCGGATTTCCCGGCGCAGCGCATCGGCCACCTGCATGTAACCCCGCGTGCGGTCCACCACGTGGATCGAAACGTCCGCTGCTTTTTCCATGAGGGATCTCCGCTGCCCCGGCGCACTCCGCCGGCGGCCCCATTTTATCTGGTCTGACCGGTAATACAAAAATCAGGGAAATCCATAACTGGTTTTACCGGTCAGTCCTTTTAGACTAGAAACAGCCATCGAAACCCTTCCCCGGCCGCCCGCCGGCCAGCGAGGCCCGAGCATGACCTATCAATTCGATTTCGGCGCGGTGCTGCAGTACTGGCCCCTGTTCCTCCAGGGGGTGGAAACCACGCTCCTGATGTCGTTCTGGTCCACCGTGGCCGGCTTCGTCATGGGCGTGGGCTGCGCCGTCGCCCGCAGCTCCGGCGGGCCGCTGCTGCGGCGGGCCGTGGGCGCCTACGTCGAAGTCATCCGCAACACGCCCCTCATCATCCAGAGCTACTTCCTGATCTTCGGCCTGTCCAGCGTCGGCTTCACCCTGTCGATCCTGACCGGCGCCATCCTGGCCCTGGTGATCAACATCACCGCCTACACCTGCGAGATCGTGCGCGCCGGGATCGAATCCGTCCCGCGCAGCCAGCGCGAGGCCGGCGAGTGCCTGGGCCTGTCCCCCTTCCAGGTCTACTGGCACATCATCCTCGTGCCGGCGCTGGAGCGCGTCTACCCCGCCCTGACCAGCCAGTTCGTGCTGCTGATGCTGGTGACCAGCCTGCTCTCGGCCGTGGGCACGGAAGACCTGTTCGGCATCTCGGGCAACGTCCAGGCGCTCACCTTCCGCAACTTCGAGGTCTTCATCGTGCTGTGGGCGGTGTACCTGGCCATGTCGGCGCTGGTGCGCGGCGCCTTCGCGCTGGCCGGCAAGTTCCTGTTCGTGCGCAAGCGCAAGCTCGGCACCCTGCTCTGAAGGCCCCGCCATGAACCACGAACAAGTCCTGTATCTGCTCGCCGGCGCCTGGGGCACCGTGCTGCTGTCGGTCCTGACCTTCGCCTGCTCGGCCCTGCTGGGCCTGGCCGTCGCCCTGATGCGCGTGTCCGGCAGCCGGGCCGTCAAGGGCGCCGCCTTCGGCTACATCAACGTCATCCAGGGCACGCCGCTGCTGGTGATCATGGGCATCTGCTTCTACGGCCCCTCGATCCTCGGCGCCGCGGAGACCTCGCCGCTGTTCGCCGCCGTCCTGGCCCTGACGGTCCACGCGGCCGCGTTCCTCGGGGAAATCTGGCGCGGCTGCATCGAGTCCGTGCCGCGCAACCAATGGGAAGCCGCCGAATGCCTGGGGCTGAACCGCGTCCAGCGCATGTTCAAGGTCATCCTGCCGCAGGCCTTCAAGATCGCCGTGCCGCCCACGGTGGGCTTCATGGTCCAGATCGTCAAGAACACCTCGTTCGCGTCCCTGGTCATCGGTTTCGCCGAACTGTCCTACAACGCCAAGATCCTCAACAACTCGACCTTCAAGCCCTTCCTCTACTTCGGCGCGGCGGCGGTCCTGTATTTCCTCATCTGCTACCCCCTGTCCTGGTACAGCCTGCGCCTCGAACGCAGGCTGACCATCGCGCGCAACTGAGAGTCCGGATTCCCGGCCAAGGAGTTTCTTCATGACGGAAGTCGTACGCCTCAGCAACGTCCACAAGCGGTTCGGCGGCAACCACGTCCTCAAAGGCATCGACCTCAGCATCCGCAAGGGCGAGATCGTGGCCATCATCGGCCAGAGCGGTTCGGGAAAAAGCACCGCCCTGCGCTGCATGGACCACCTGGAAATCATCGACGAAGGCGAAATCACGGTCTGCGGCCATACCTTCGGCAAGGGCATCTCCAGCACCGACCTGAAACAGCTGCGCCAGGACGTGGGGATCGTGTTCCAGAGCTACAACCTGTTTCCCCACCTGACGGTCGAGCGGAACATCACGCTCGCGCCCCGCTCGGTGCGCAAGCTGCCGGCCGAGCAGGCGCGGAAGATCGCCGCCGACGTGCTCGCCCAGGTCGGGCTGAGCGACAAGGCCGGCTGCTACCCCGAGCAGCTGTCCGGCGGGCAGCAGCAGCGCGTGGCCATCGCCCGCTCGCTCGCCATGGACCCGCAGCTCATGCTGTTCGACGAAGTGACCTCGGCGCTGGACCCGCAGCTCACCGGCGAGGTGCTGCGGGTCATCGAGAAGCTCGCCGCGGGCGGGATGACCATGGTGCTGGTCACCCACGAAATGGCCTTCGCCATGAAGCTCGCCCACCGGGTGATCTTCATGCACGAGGGCAGGATCCACGAACAGGGCGGCGCGGACATCCTGCGCAACCCCCAGACCGCCGAATTGCGGCAGTTCGTCAGCAACGGGCTCTGACCGGCCCAGGCGCCAGGATGGCGCCGACCATTCCCACAGGAGACACATCATGATCACCTCATTCCCCCCGAACCGCGGCATGGCCGCCCTGGCCCTGGGCGCCGCCGCGCTGCTTGCGGCCGCCGCGCCGGCGCACGCCAACACGCTGGAACAGGTCCAGCAGCAGAAGACGCTGCGCGTCGCCATCGACCTCAACGCGCCGCCCTACGGCATGAAGGACGCCAGCCTCAAGGAAACCGGCTCGGACGTCGAGACCGCGCAGCTGCTGGCCAAGGATCTGGGCGTGCGGCTCGAGATCGTGCCCACCACCCAGGCCAACCGCATCCCGTTCCTGCTCACCAACAAGGCCGACGTGGTGATCTCCAGCCTGACGATCACGCCGCAGCGCCAGGAGGTCGTCGATTTCACCATTCCCTACGCGGCCATCCAGTCCGTCATCGCCGCGCCGGAAAGCGAAGCCATCTCGTCGATGAAGGACCTGGCCGGCAAGACCGTGATGACCGCGCGCGGCACGACCAACGACGCCAACGTCACCAGGCTCGCGCCCGCCGGCACGAACATCGTGCGCTTCGAGAACGACGCCACCGCCATGACCGCCGTCACCAGCGGCCGGGGCAACATCTATTCCGGGGCGCCGGCCATCATCGCCTCGCTGAACAAGCAGCTGGCCGAAAACGGCAAGCCGCCGCTGGTCACCAAGGTCGTCATGGCGACTTCCATGCTGGGCATCGGCGTGGCGAAGAACAACCCGCAGCTCCTGGAAAAAATGAACGAGCTGATCCGCAAGACCCTGAAGAGCGGCGAGCTGAACGCCATCTACAGGAAATACCACGGCGCCGATCTGCCGGCCGAGATCGTGGCCGAAGGCAAATGAGGCGGACCGGACCATGACCCTCATCCAATCCATCGAAGTACTGGACGTCCGCTTCCCGACGTCCGCGCATCTGGACGGCTCGGATGCCATGAACCCGGACCCGGACTACTCGGCCGCCTACGCCATCCTGCGCACGGACGTCGATGGGCTGGAGGGCCATGGCCTGACCTTCACCATCGGGCGCGGCACGGAAATCTGCTGCGCCGCGATCGAAGCCCTCAAGCCCCGGCTGATCGGCCTGGACCTGGACTGGATCACCGAGGACATGGGCCGCTTCTGGCGCCACATGACCTCGGACAGCCAGCTGCGCTGGATCGGCCCCGACAAGGGCGCCATCCACCTGGCCACCGCCGCGCTGGTCAACGCCGTCTGGGATCTCTGGGCCAAGGCCGAGGGCAAGCCGGTCTGGCGGCTGGTGGCCGACATGACGCCGGAGCAGCTCGTCCGGCTGATCGACTTCCGCTACATCACCGACTGCGTCACGCCGGACGAGGCGCTCGAACTGCTGACGCAGCGGGCCGCCGGCAAGGCCGGGCGCCTGGCGGAGCTGGAGCGCGACGGCTATCCCTGCTACACGACCTCGGCCGGCTGGCTGGGCTACGACGACGACAAGCTGCGCCGCCTGGCCACGCAGGCCGTGCAGGCCGGCTTCTCGCACATCAAGCTCAAGGTGGGGCGCGACCTGGAGGACGACATCCGCCGCGTGCGGATCGCCCGCGAGGTCCTGGGCGACGAGCGCCACCTGATGATCGACGCCAACCAGGTCTGGGAGGTCGATCAGGCCATCCCCTGGCTGGAGCGCCTGGCCTTCGCCAAGCCCTGGTTCATCGAGGAGCCCACCAGCCCGGACGACGTCGCGGGGCACCGGCGCATCCGCCAGGCCCTGCGGGGCCGCATGCAGGTCGCCACCGGCGAGATGTGCCAGAACCGCGTGATGTTCAAGCAGTTCATCATGGAATCGGCGGTGGACGTGGTGCAGATCGACGCCTGCCGGCTCGGCGGCGTCAACGAAGTGCTGGCCGTCATGCTGATGGCCGCCAAGCATGGACTGAAGGTCTGCCCCCATGCCGGCGGCGTGGGCCTGTGCGAATACGTCCAGCACCTGTCGATGATCGACTACCTGTGCTTCGCCGCCACCAAGGAAGGCCGCGTCATCGAATACGTGGACCACCTGCACGAGCACTTCGTCGATCCCTGCCGGATCCGGCGGGCCGCCTACATGCCGCCCACCCGGCCCGGCTATTCGATCGAGATGAAGCGGGACTCCCTGGAGCGCTACCGCTTCCGTCCCGCCCCGTGAGCCGGGCCGTGAGCCGCACTGGCGCCGCCGGCCCGCCCGGCCCCGGCGGGATCGGCGGGACCGGCCCCGCGATCGCCGGCGGACCGCTCAGTCGAGCAGCGCCGCATCCCAGGCCAGCACCTGCTGGCGCTGCTCGCCCAGGCCTTCGATGCCCAGCCGCACCGTGTCGCCCGCCTTCAGGTAGACCGGCGGCTTCTGCCCCAGGCCCACCCCCGGCGGCGTGCCGGTGGAGATGATGTCGCCCGGGTACAGGGTGGTGAAGCGGCTGATGTAATGCACCAGCGCGGCCACGTCGAAGATCATGGTGCGGCTGTTGCCGTCCTGGTAGCGCCGGCCGTTGACTTCCAGCCACATGGCCAGGTTCTGCGGGTCGGCGATCTCGTCGGCCGTCACCAGCCAGGGGCCCACGGGCCCGAAGGTGTCGCAGCCCTTGCCCTTGTCCCAGGTGCCGCCGCGCTCCAGCTGGTATTCGCGCTCGGACACGTCGTTGATGACGCAGTAGCCGGCCACGTGCGACAGCGCATCCCCCTTGGACACGTAGCGCGCCTTGCTGCCGATCACCACGCCCAGCTCGACTTCCCAGTCGGTCTTGACCGAGCCCTGGGGCAGGACGATGGGATCGTTGGCCCCCGAGGGGCGCGACCACTTGTTGAACAGCACAGGCTCCGCGGGCACCTCGGCGCCGGTCTCGGCGGCGTGGTCGCTGTAGTTCAGGCCCACGCAGAGGAACTTGCCCGGGCCGCGGAACGGCACGCCGATCCGGCCCGGGGCCTCGACCAGCGGCAGCGATGCCGGATCGACCGCCCGCAGGGCGGCCAGCGCGGCGGGCCGCAAGGTCTCGGCCGTGATGTCGTCGATGACGGGAGACAGATCGCGGATGCGGCCCCGGGCATCGACCAGGGCCGGCTTTTCCTGGCCCACCGGGCCGTGGCGCAACAGTTTCATTCGTATTCTCCTGGAACGGACGGGGTCAGTTGGTCCAGCCGCCGTCGATGATGTGGATGGTACCGGTCGTGTAGCCGGATTCGTCGCCGGCCAGATGGACGGCCAGCGCGGCGATTTCCTCGGGGGTGCCCAGGCGGCCGATGGGCTGGCGCGCCACGAAGGCGTCGCGCACCTGGTCGAGGGAGGCGGTCTGCGCCTGCGCCTGGGCCCGCATGCGCGCGCGCAGCGACGGCGATTCGACCGTGCCCGGGCAGATGGCGTTGCAGCGGATGCCGCGGCCCACGAAGTCGGCCGCGATGGCCTTGCTCAGGCCGATGACCGCCGCCTTGGTCGTGCCGTACACGAAGCGGTTGGGCACCCCCTTGACGCTGGAGGCGACCGACGAGACGTTGACGATGGAGCCCGCGCCCTTGTCGAGCATGCCCGGCAGCACGGCGCGGCACATTTCATACATGGACGTGACGTTCAGCCCGAACGAGAAATCCCAGGCCGCGCGGCTGCATTCGAGGATGGAGCCGCTGTCCACGTAGCCGGCGCAGTTGAAGAGCACGTCGACCGGGCCGACTTCGGCCACCAGCGCGGCGATGGCCGCCGGATCCGTGACGTCGAGCCTGCGCGTCTCGCAGCCGGCCAGCGCGCGCAGCGCATCTTCGTCGATGTCGGTGGCGATGACGCGGGCGCCCTCGCCCAGGAAGCGCTGCGCCGTGGCCTTGCCGATGCCATTGCCCGCCGCGGTGACGAGGGCGGTTTTTCCGGAAAGACGAGCTGCCATTGTTCATGCTCCTTGTCGTGCGAACCGGACGGCCCCAGGCACGTCCCTGGATCGGGCGGCCGGCTCGGTGAGTGGTGAGAGGCGGAACCCATTTCCTCTTATGAAAATGGATTTCTTATTTGAATGAGACTCTATGTTCATCGATGGGCCGTTTGTTGACAACGAGATCACGCTGTTTTCCGTTCGGTGTTTACCCTATAAAACGTAAATTTTCAGGAAAAATGACGTTAAATGACGTTTCTTGTTTTCTATATGAACTTATAATTTTTCTGGTAAAACAAGATGACCGCTTGCCGATGACTGCTTGCCGATGACCGCTTGCCGATGACCGCTTGCCGATGACCGCTTGCCGATGACCGCTTGCCGATGACCGCTTGCCGATGACCGATACGGCTGCCGCCAGGAACGCCGCATGAAGGCCATGCGGCGGCCCCCTGTTCAACCGGGAACGACGCCTCCAATGGACACGACCGATCCGCCGGACGATCCGGCCCCCGCCGGCGCAAGCCTGCGCTACAGCGCGCCCGCCCTGGACAAGGGGCTGGACATCCTGGAAGTCCTCAGCAGGACGGAAGAAGGCTGCACGCTGAAGGAGCTGGCCGACGCCCTGAACCGCAACGTCAGCCAGATCTTCCGCATGGTGGTGGCATTGCACCGGCGCGGCTACATCCAGTCCGACGCCGGCGACCGCTACACGCTCACGCTGAAGATGTTCTGCCTGGCGCACCGCCAGCCGCCCCTCAAGCGCATGATCCAGACGGCGCTGCCGCTGCTCGACGAACTGGCGCAACGGGCGCGCCAGTCCTGCCACCTGGCCGTGTACGAACGCGGCTGCAGCGTGGTCGTCGCCCAGGTCGACAGCCCCGAGCGCTGGTCCTTCGGGCTGAAGACCGGCGCGTTCATGGGGCTGACGGACACCTCCTCGGGGCACATCCTGCTGGCCTACCAGGACGAGATCGGCCGCGCCCGCATGCTGCGCAACCACATCAAGGTCGATGGCGAGCTCGACATGGACCCCGGCCACCTGCTGTCCCTGCTCGCCGACGTGCGGCGCGCGGGCTGCTCGCTGATGCCCAGCAAGCAGATCCAGGGCGTCACCAACATCGCCTTCCCCGTGTACGGCCTGAACCGCAAGGTGGTGGCCGCCGTCAACGTGCCCTACATCGCGCGCATCGACGCGGCCGCCGCCCCTTCCATCGAAGACGTCAAGCGCATCCAGGCCGACATCTGCGCGCGCCTGTCGCGCCGCCTGGGGGCCGACGAAGACGCCTGAGCGGCCCGCTGCGCGCACGCGCGGCGTTCTGGTGGTCCGGTGGTCCGGTGGTCCGGCGGTCCGCGTTCTGGAGGTCCGCGTTCTGGTGGCCGGTGGTCTGGCGGCCGGTGGTCCGGCGGTCCGCGTTCTGGTGGCCGGTGGTCTGGCGGCCGGCCGGGATCGGCGCCATAATGCGAGCCAGCGGTTCCGCAAGGCCGGCCGCAGGCGGCCCTCCTCGCCCGCTCGTCCGCGCAGACGCGCCTCCCCGGGCGGGCAGACTCACTCCGAAGGAAATCCCGACATGGTGACCACCCTCCTCGCCGGCCTGTCCATCCTCGTCATCGGCGACAGCCATCTGATCAGCGCGGGCAATCTCATCGACTCGCTGCACATGGGGCTGGAAGGCAAGGGCGCCAGGGTCCACACCGTGGGGGCCTGCGGTACCGAGCCGAGCGACTGGCTGGCGCCCGTCAAGAGCACCTGCGGGGCGGCCGAACGCGTCGGCAAGGGGCCGGTGAAAATCCTCGCGGCCGGCGCCGAGATCCCTTCCATCCAGACCCTGCTGGCCCGCGAGAAGCCGCGGCTGCTGCTCATCGTCATGGGCGACACCCTGGCCTCGTACCCGAAGCCCAGCTTCCCCAAGGCCTGGGCCTGGCAGCAGGTCAGCGCCCTGACCAAGGCCGTGTCGGCCACCGGCACCGCCTGCCTGTGGATCGGTCCGGCCTGGGGCCAGGACGGCGGCAAGTACGGCAAGACCGACGCCCGCGTGAAGCTCGTCTCGGCGTTCCTCGCCGGCAACGTGGCCCCCTGCGGCTACATCGACTCGCTGAAGCTGTCCAGGCCCGGCGCCTGGACCACGGTGGACGGCGTGCACTTCAACCGGGCCGGCTACGCGGCCTGGGGCCACGCCCTGACGCAGCAGCTCGAACAGTCCCCCGTGCTCAAGACCCTCGAAAAGCGCTGAATTCCTGGATCGGGCGACCCGGGCGACGACCGCGCGGTCCGCTGTCCGCACGGCCCGCCGTGCGCGCGGCCCGGCGGCCGAAGCGCGCCCGGCCCGCGCCGGGCAAGGCCTCAGACCCCCACCGCCGACACCGCCTTGGTGTTCAGGTAGGCCTCCAGCGCCTCGGGGCCGCCTTCCGTGCCGTAACCCGAATCCTTGACCCCGCCGAAGGGCAGCTCGGCCGAGGGCGTGGCCGGCTGGTTGATCCACAGCATGCCGGCCTCGACCCGGCTCATCAGTTGCTGCGCGTTGCGCAGCGAACGGGTGAAGGCATAGGCGGCCAGGCCGTAGGACAGGCGGTTGGCCTCGGCGATGGCCTCGTCCAGGCGGTCGAAGGCGCGGATGCCCGCCACCGGGCCGAAAGGCTCGTTGTTGAACAGGTCGGCCTCGGTGGTGAGCCCGGCGATGATGGTCGGGGCGAAGAAATTGCCCGCCTCGCCGACGCGCGCGCCGCCCGTCAGGACCTCGGCGCCGCGCCGGCGGGCGTCCTCGACCACCTTGTCCATGGCGGCGATGCGGCGCGCATTGGCCAGCGGCCCGAGGGTGGTGCCTTCGGCCAGGCCGTCGCCCAGCTTGAGGGACTCGGCGCGGCGCACGAAGGCGCGGGTGAATTCATCGACCAGGCTGCTGTGCACCAGGAAGCGCGTGGGCGAGATGCAGACCTGCCCGGCGTTGCGGAACTTGCTGGCGGCGGAGATCTTGACCGCCAGCTCGACGTCGGCGTCCTCGGCGACGATCACCGGCGCATGGCCGCCCAGTTCCATGGAAACCCGCTTCATGTGGGCGCCCGCCAGCGCGGCCAGCTGCTTGCCGACCGGCGTGGAGCCGGTGAAGGTGACCTTGCGGATGACCGGATGCGGGATCAGGTAGCCGGAGATTTCCGCCGGGTTGCCGTACACCAGGCCCACCACGCCGGGCGGCAGGCCGGCGTCCACGAAGGCCTGCAGCAGCGCGGCCGGCGAGGCCGGGGTTTCCTCCGGCGCCTTGCACAGGAAGGAGCAGCCGGTCGCCAGCGCGGCGGCCAGCTTGCGCACCACCTGGTTGATGGGGAAATTCCAGGGCGTGAAGGCGGCCACCGGTCCCACGGGCTCCTTGATGACCAGCTGCAGGGCCGAGAGATTGCGCGACGGCACAATGCGGCCGTACACCCGCAGCGCCTCGTCGGCGAACCATTCGATGATCGTGGCGCCGGCCAGGGTCTCGGCCCGCGCCTCGGCGAGCGGCTTGCCCTGCTCCAGGGTCAGCAGGCGGGCGACGTCCTCCGCGCGCTCGCGCAGCAGGCCGGCCGCGCGCCGCATCACGGCGGCGCGGTCGTGCGCCGAGGTGTCGCGCCAGGTCTCGAAGCCCCGCTGGGCGGCGGCCAGCGCGCGGTCCAGGTCGGGGATGCCGGCGTGGGCCACCCGGCCGATTACCTGGCCGGTGGCCGGATTGAGCACGTCGAGCGTCCGGCCGTCGGCCGCATCGACCCATTGGTTGTCGATCAGGAGCCGGGTATCGGGATAGGCAGGGGTCGTCATCGCGGAAGTCGTCATCGTTCGGAACCGGTGGATTGAAAGGGGAAGGGGACGGGATGCCGTCCGTTCAATCGAGTATAGCCCCCCGACGGCCCCCGGCGCGGCCTCTTGATGCCGGCCCGCGCGCCGACTATAAAACTGGAATGGACACCCGGCCGGACGCCCCCCGAAAGGCATGCACATGACACGTTTTTCCGCCCTCCCCGCCGCGCTCGCGCTGGCCGCGCTGCTGGCCGCGGCGGCGCCCGCCGCACGCTGCGCCGCGCCGCAGGGCGCCGGCCTCCGCGGCACGGCTCCGGAAAGCGCATCCCCGGACCAGGCCGCCTCCAAAAGCGCCGCCCCGGAAAATGCCGCCCCGGAAAACGCCGCCGCGCAAAACGCCGGCCCCCTGCCGGCGCAGGCCGACGCCCCGTT
This sequence comes from Castellaniella defragrans, assembly GCF_014203015.1. Lineage (GTDB taxonomy): Bacteria > Pseudomonadota > Gammaproteobacteria > Burkholderiales > Burkholderiaceae_B > Castellaniella > Castellaniella defragrans. The sequence goes on along the minus strand of NZ_JACHIB010000007.1, from coordinate 128,160 downwards.
CGCGGTCCGGCGGATCGCCGCCTTCGACCGCCCCTGGGCGATCGCCTTCCTGCCCGACGGGCGCCTGGTCCTCACCGAAAAGGCCGGCCGCATGTTCCTCGTCACGCAGGCCGGCGCCAAAACCGCCATCGACGGCGTGCCGGCGGCCTACGACCGGGGCCAGAACGGCATGCTGGACGTGGCCCCCTCGCCGGACTTCACCCGCGACCGCCTGCTCTATTTCACCCGCGTGGCGCCCGAAAAGGGCGGCGGCGCGCTGATCCTGGCCCGCGCCCGGCTGGACGAATCCGGCGGCCGCGCGCGGCTGAGCGAGCTGACGACCCTGTGGCGCCAGCGGCCCGCCAGCCGGGGCGGCCAGCCCGGCGGCATCATCGCCTTCTCGCCCGACGGCCGCCATCTCTTCCTGACCGTCGGCGACCGGATGGAGCCCGACACCGCCCAGGACCCCGAGGCCGCGCGGGGCAAGATCCTGCGCCTGAACCCGGACGGCTCCGCGCCGCCGGACAACCCCATGGCGGAGCAGGCCGGCATCCGCGCACTGACCTGGAGCACGGGCCACCGCAACGCCTACGGCCTGGCCTTCGCGCCCGACGGCACGCTCTGGGAACACGAAATGGGGCCGCGCGGCGGCGACGAGCTGAACCGCATCCGGCCCGGCGGCAACTACGGCTGGCCGGAAGTCTCGAACGGCGACCAGTACAGCGGCTGGCCCATCCCCCGGCACGCCACCCGCCCCGAATTCGACGCGCCCAGCCTCTACTGGACCCCGGTGATCGCCCCGGCCGGCCTGGCGTTCTACCGGGGGACGGCATTCCCCGCCTGGCAGGGCTCGGCCCTGATCGGCGGCCTGCGCGCCGAAGGCCTGGTACGGGTGGCGTTCGGCAAGGACGGCATCCCCCGCCAGGCGGACCGCTGGTCGCTGGACCGGCGCATCCGCGACGTGGCGGTAGCCGCCGACGGCGCGGTCTGGCTGATCGAGGACGGCTCCGGCGCGGGCTTGCTGCGGCTCACGGCGAAGTGAACGGGCGCCGCCCCGGACGCCGCCGGATCCGCGCGGATCCGGGGCAGCGCGCGCGGGGCCGGTGGTTCAGGCCATGTCCACGGACGCCACCCGCTCCGGCCGCCGGCTCAGCATCACCATCAGCAGGCACGCGACCGCGAGCCCCGCCATCGAGACCAGCAAAAAGGGCTCGTAGCTGCCGCTGACGCGGAAGGCCTGTCCCATGAGAAAGGGGCCGAACCCGGAAGCGAACATGAAGATCGCGAAGAAATAGCCGTAGATCTCACCGAATGCCCGCCGGCCGAAGTAGCGCGACTGCATGAAGGCGATCAGGTCGATTTCGGCCCCCAGCCCCAGCCCGATCAAGACGGCCGCCATCAGGCCGGCAGACGCGCCATGGTCCAGCAGCAGGAGCGCCTGGCCGGCCAGGGGCAGGCAAAAGAACAGGATCGCCACATGGGGCGCCGGGCAGCGGTCCAGCATCCATCCGGCGAATATCCGGCCGACGAGCAGGGACAGGCCCGCCGTGCTGATCGCCGTCGCGGCGGCCTGCGGCGACACGCCGCGGTCCACCAGCAGGGGCACGATATGGGCGATGGTGCCGGACACCGCCAGGGCCACCAGGAAGAAGGCGCCCGCCATCGTCCAGAAGATGCCGCTCGAACGCGCCTGCCGGGCGGACCAGCCGGGCAGGGCCGCCGCTTCGGCCGCATCCGCCTGCGCCGACACCGCCGACACGCAGGCCGCGCCGCTTCCCGCCCGCGGCACGACCATCAGCCGGAACGCCGGCAGGGCGATCAGGGCGGTGATCGCCCCCAATCCCACATAGGCGCCCCGCCAGCCAAACTGATTGAGCAGCCACTGGGCCACCATGGGCATGAGCATCGTCCCGAGGCCGACCCCGGCCGCCGCCACGCCCAGCGCCAGGCCGCGCTGCCGGTCGAACGCGGCGGTAATCGCCTTGCTGTAGGCCAGCGGCGTCTGCCCGGCGGCGAACACCCCCGCCAGGAAATAGAGCAGGATCAGGGTGGCCACCGAGTGGGCGAGCCATCCGCAGGCCGCCATCAGCAGCGCGAATGCCAGGATGCAGAAGGAGCCCACTCGCCGCACGCCATGGCGGTCCATCAGGCGCCCGATCCACGGCGTCGCCACGCCGGTCGTCACCAGCCCGACCAGCAGCGCGGTGGAGATGCTGCCGCGATCGGTCCCCAGCGCCTCGCTCAGGGGAATGATCAGGACCCCGAAGGTGAACTGCATGACGGGACCGTTGCCCACGATCAGGGCCAGGCAGGCGCCAATGGCGATCTGCCAGGGCGCGTGCGCGCCGTCTCGATATGAATGCATGGTTGTCTCCTCGTGATTGGGATGATGTCGTTATCGGATGCGATCGGATGCGGCAGGCCCGGCGCGGCACGGCCACGCCGGGAAGAAGGCGCGTTCCTAAAGCAGCATTTCTTGCGTCATGCCGGGGCTCTCCTGTTCAGACACGCTCGAAGGCCAGCGCGATGCCCTGCCCCACGCCGATGCACATGGTGCACAGCGCCCGCCGCCCGCCGGTCCTCTGCAGCTGGCGCAGCGCCGTCAGCGCCAGGCGCACGCCCGACATGCCCAGGGGATGGCCGAAGGCGATGGCACCGCCATTGGGGTTCACATGCTCGGCGTCGTCGGGCAGGCCCAGCTGGCGCAGGACGGCCAGGCCCTGCGCGGCGAAGGCCTCGTTGAGCTCGATCACGTCGAAATCGGCGATGCGCAGGCCCGTCTGCCGCAGCAGCTTGCGCACCGCCGGCACGGGGCCCAGGCCCATCACGCGCGGGGCCACGCCGGCCGTGGCGATGCCGGTCACGCGGGCCAGCGGTTCGAGGCCGGCCTGCGCGGCTCCAATCTCGCTGGCCACCAGCAGCGCGGCAGCGCCGTCGTTGACGCCGGAGGAGTTGCCGGCCGTGACCGTGCCATCGCGGCGGAAGGCCGGCTTGAGCCGGGCCAGGGTGTCGGGCGTGGTGTCGGGCCGCGGATGCTCGTCCTGGCCGAAGAGGATGGTCTCGCTCCGCCCGGCGGGACACCGGACCGGGATGATCTCGCCCTCGAAAAGACCCGCCGCCACGGCCCTGGCGGCGCGCTGCTGGCTGCGCAGCGCGAACGCGTCCTGGTCCGCCCGCGAAACGCCCTGCTCTTCGGCGACGTTCTCGGCCGTCTCGCCCATGGCGTCGATGCCGTACAGTTCCCTCATGCGCGGGTTGACGAAACGCCAGCCGATGGTGGAATCGTGGATCTCGGCCTGGCGGCTGAAGGCGGCAACGGCCTTGGGTATGACCAGCGGGGCGCGGCTCATGCTTTCCACGCCCCCGGCAATCGCCAGATCGAGCTGGCCCATGCCGATGCCGCGCGCCGCGCCGGCAATGGCTTCCAGGCCCGAGCCGCACAGCCGGTTCACGGTGGCCGCGGCCACCGTGACGGGCAGGCCGGCCAGCAGCGCGCTCATGCGGGCCACATTGCGATTGTCCTCGCCCGCCTGGTTGACGCAGCCGAAGTAGACCTCCTCCAGCCGCTCCCAGTCCAGGCGCGGATGACGCGCCATCAGGGCCTGCAGCGGGACGGCGCCGAGATCGTCGGTGCGCACGCCCGCGAGCGCGCCGCCGTAGCGGCCGATGGGGGTGCGCACGCCATCGCAGAGATAGGCGGCGCGGCTCATAGTCCCAGCACCCGTTCGGCATTGCCGTGCATCACCTTCTCCATCACGGCGTCGCCGTAGCCCAGTTCGTCCCATTCGCGCAGGATGCGCTCGTAGGGCAGGCTGGGATAATCGCTGCCGAACATGATCTTGTCCTGCAGCCGGCCGCGTATGTCCACCTTGAGGTTGCCCGGGAAATGCTTGGGCGCCCAGCCCGACATCTCCCAGTACACATTGCCCTTGTGCAGCGCCACGGCGGTGGCCTCGTCCACCCAGGGCCAGCCGGGGTGGGCCATGATGATCCGCAGGTTCGGGAAATCCGCCGCCAGATCGTCGATGGCGCCCGGGTGGGCATGGCGGATGCGGGCGCCATGGCCGCCGGGCATGCCGGCGCCCATGCCGGTGGTGCCGACGTCGATCATCACCGCCGCTCCCAGCGCATCGATTTCCTCGAACAAGGGGTAGTAGCGCCGGTCGTTCACCGCGAAGTGCTGCATGATGGGGTGGAAGTGGAAGCCGATGAAGCCCAGTTCGGTCACGGCCTTCCTCGCCTGGCGGATGGCGATCTCGCCCTTGGCCGGCTCCACCGCGCCCCAGCACTGCAGGATGCGCCCGGGATGGCGTTTCCAGATGTCGTGCACGTACTCGTTGGTGCAGGGCGGACTGGCCACGGTGGTCTCCAGATCCAGGGCCACCAGGCAGGCCTCGACGCCGGCCGCCGCGAACTCCTGGATCACGCCCTCTTCAGGTTTGCCCACCCAGTCGCGTTTCCAGTAGGTGGCCAGCGCTTCGGGATAGGGGCCCTGGGCGTCGATCCAGGCGGGTGTGCCGGGGTAGCAATGCAGGTCGATGATGCGCATGTGCAAGTCTCTTTCTGAAAGGGGGGAATGAGGAATCGCGGAGCGGCTCAGCCCGCCGCGGCGGCGCGGGCCTCGTCGGCCAGCCGGGCGGCGATCCATTCGCCCAGCGTCTTCTTGGACACCTTGCCGAAGGTGGACACCGGAAAGTCCGGCAGCACCTCCAGGCGTTCGGGCAGCTTGAACCGGGCGATCTCGTGCGCCTTCAGGAAAGCCGTCAGCGCCGGCAGATCCAGCGCCGCGCCCTGCTTGAGCACCACATAGGCGCACATCTTTTCCCCCATGGCGGCGTCCGGCATGGGAACGCAGGCGACGTTCTGCACGGCCGGGTGCATGAGGATCAGGTTCTCGACCTCTTCCGCGCTGATCTTCTCGCCGCCTCGGTTGATCAGGTCCTTCTTGCGGCCCTCGACGATGTAGTTGCCCGAGGGATGCCTGCGCATCAGGTCCCCCGAGCGGTAGAAGCCGTCGGGGGTGAACTGGCGCGCGTTGTACTCGGGCACGCCGAAGTATCCCCGCAGGGTGTAGGGACCGCGGCAGGCAAGCTCGCCCACCTCGCCATCGGGCACCTCGCGCCCCTCGTCGTCGATCAGCAGCACCTCGTCGTCGGGGCAGACCGGGCGGCCGCAGGTCTGCAGCTGCACCTCCTCGTCGTCGTCCGGGCGCACGAACATCAGCAGGCCCTCGCTCATGCCGAAGTTTTCCTGCACGAAGGCGTTGCGAAAGAGCTGGCGCGTGCGCAGGCGCACCTCCGGCTGCATGCGCTGGCCGCCGCTCTGGATCTGGCGCACGGAATCCAGCCGGGCACCGGCGGCGGCCGGATCGTTGATCAGGCGGATCAGCAAGGCCGGCACCACCTTCAGGTGCGTGACGCCGTGCCGCTCGATCAGGGCGAACATCTCCGCCGGCCGCGTATTGGCGTGCAGCACGACAGTGGCCCCCTGGAACAGGAAGCCCTGGATGCCCGGGCAGGCCAGCGGCAGATTGTGGGCGATCGGCAGGACCAGCAGCAGCACCGAATCGCCGGTCACGCCGGCCACCTCCGCGGCCACCCTGGAGTTGTAGGCATAGTCGTTGTTGGTGCGCGGGATCAGTTTGGGGATGCCCGTGGTGCCGCCCGAGAGCTGGAAGATGCAGGGATCGGCCGGATCGATGCGGATCTCGCGCAGCCGGGCGGCCGGCTGCGCGGCGGGCCGTTCGATCAATGCCCGCAGCGAATGCTCGCCGGGACCGGCCTCGCCCAGCACCAGGCGCAGCTGCAGGCAGGACTGCTCGGCCTGGATCCGCTCGATGACGGGAGCGAAGCGGAACTCTCCCCCCTGCTCGCGCACGGATGCGGGATAGACGCAGCAGCGCGCCTGCGCCAGACGCACGAACTGGCTGATCTCGGCATGGCGATGGGTGACCAGGGCCGCGATGGGGATGCAGCCCAGCTTCTGCAGCGCGAAGTACAGGATCACGAACTCCGCCACGTTGGGCAGCGTGGGCACGACCCGGTCCAGCGGCCGCAGGCCCAGCGCCAGCAGATTGAGCGCCAGGTTGTCGCTCAGGGCATCGAGCTGCGCATACGTGTAGCGGCGCTCGCCATCGATCAGGGCGATGCGCGGCGCATGACGCGCGAACACGGCCGAGAATTCCTGCGCCAGCGACCGATCGCGCCAATAGCCGCGCTCGCGGTAGCGCCTGGCGAAATCCTCGGGGAATGGGACGAATCCTTCAAGCATGATGCATACCCCCACAGTCAGGTCGAAGCCGAGAAGCCGCCGTCGATCACCACCACCTCGCCGGTGACGAAACGGTTGGCGGTCAGCAGGTTGAGCATCACCTCGGCGACGTCGTCGGCCGTCACGCAGCGGCGCAACGGCGTCAGCCGGGCACGCTTGCCCATCAGATCCTCGTACTTGTCGCCCAGCATCCGCTCCATCCACTCGCCTTCCATCCAGCCGGGCGCCACCGCGTTCACGCGAATGTCGGGCCCCAGGTTCCAGGCCAGGGTCCTGGTCAGATTGACCACGGCGGCCTTGCTGGCCGCATACGGCAGGGGCTGCGGCCCCGGGCGCAGGCCCACGATGCTGGCCGTGTTGACGATCGCCGGCCGCGTGCCTTTCCGCAGCAGCGGCACCGCGGCGCGGGTGACCTGGAAGGTGCCGCGCACATTGACGGCGAAGGTGCGGTCCCACTCTGCCATGTCCAGGCTCTCCAGGTCCTTGACCTTCCAGGTGGCGGTGGTCCCGGCATTGTTGACCAGGGCATCGAGATGCCCGAAAGCCTCGTCCACCGTGCCCATGACGCGGCGCACGGCGGCATCGTCGCTGACGTCGCATTGCAGCACCAGCGTCCGCGCCCCCAGCGCCTGCGCCTCGTCCGCCACCGTGGCGGCGGCCGCGGCGCTCGATCCATAGACGATCGCCACGTCGTAGCCGGCCCCGGCCAATGCGAGGACCGCGCTGCGGCCGATGCCCGTCGCCCCGCCCGTGACGAGCGCCTTGAGTCGTTGGTTCATGTCTTCCTCTCGATTGTTGGAAAAGACCTGCTTTCACGCCTGTACGAACGTCGGAGATCGGGCGGAGCAGTCGAAACCACTGTAATGACGCCGCCGCCTTGCCAGAAGATCGCAAAACCGGGCCGCTGATTCGATTTTGATATCTACCCAGAGAAAACCCTTAATGATTGTTATCGAAGGGCTGGGTAGATTGATGCAATGCCTTGGACGCAGGCGCCGCGCCGCCCCGCTTCCCGCATCCAATTTCCGCTTCTGATTCCCGCTTCCTTTTCCGCGCCGACATGAAACTCAACCAGCTCCGCGACCTGACCTGCATCGTCGAAAGCGGCAGCCTGCGCGCCGCCGCGCGCAGGCTGGGCGTCGCCCAGCCGCTGCTGACCCGCAGCATCAAAAGCCTGGAAAAGGAATTAGGGACGCCGCTGTTCGACCGGCAGCCCACGGGGATGGTCCTGACGCCGCTGGGGCAGCGCTTCTACGAACGGGCCAGGCTGGTGACAAACGAATTGCGGCGGGCGCAGGAAGAACTGCAGCAGGCGCAGGGAAACGCCACCGGCACGGTGACCGCGGGGCTCTCGATCATGCCGCACATGGGCATGCTGCCCCGGGCATTGCCGGCATTCAGGAGACGCTACCCCGCCGTCCGCATCCGCCTGATCGAGGGCCTGTTTCCGGACCTGCAGGAAGGCCTCTGGAAGGGCGAGATCGATTTCTACGTCGGCGTGACGCCCAGGCAGGTGCCGCCCGGCTTCATCCACGAACGCCTCTCGGGCAACACCAGGGCGGTCATGGCGCGCCGCGACCATCCGCTGCTCGGGGCCAGGACGCTCGCCGACCTCGCCCAGGCCGAATGGGCGCTGCCGGCGGCCGATTTCAACAACGAGCAGGACCTGACCCATATCTTCCTGGAGCGGGGCCTGCCCGCGCCCCGGGTCGCCCTGGAGGCATGCACGGCGCTGTCCATGATGGTGGCGCTGGCCAGCACCGACCTGCTGGCACTCCTGCCCGTGCAATGGACCGCGTTTTCTCCCCTGCGCGGGTGCCTGGAGCAGCTCAGGCTGGAAGAACTGCTGGTCGCGCCCGACATCTCGCTCATCCGCCGTAGCGAACTGCCGCTGACGCTGGCCGCCGATTATTTCTGCGATCTGCTGCGGCGGGAGATCTGAATCAACGGACTTTTTCAGCGCCCCGCGCCTGCGCGTATTCGAGCGTCCGGATCACGCCGCGCAATTCCGCCAGCCCCTTGAGCCGACCGATATACGAGTAGCCGGGGTTGGTCCGCTTGCCGATGTCGTCGCCCAGCAGATGGCCGTGATCGGGACGGAAGGGGATTTCGGGCTGTGCATGGCCCTGCTCCCGGCGGCGGCGCTCTTCCGCCAGCAGCGCCGAGACCACCCCGATCATGTCCGAGGAGCCATCCAGGTGCTCGGCCTCGAAAAAGGATCCATTGGGCTCGTAGGTCACGTCGCGCAGATGCGCGAAATGGATCCGGTCGGCGAAAGTGCGCACCATGTCGACCAGGTCATTGCCCGCGCGCACGCCCAGCGATCCCACGCACAGGGTCAGGCCGTTGGCGGCGATCGGCACGGCGTCCAGCAGCCGCCGCAGGTCGTCCTTGGTGGAGACGATGCGCGGCAGCCCGAAGAGCGGCATCGGCGGGTCGTCCGGGTGGATCCCCAGCTGGACGCCATGCGCCTGCGCAACCGGAGCGACTTCCTCGAGAAACAAGGCCAGATTGCGGGCCAGGTCGTCGGGGCCGACCTGATCGTACTGGGCGATCAGGCGCCTGAGCGCCGCCCGGTCGTAGGAAAAATCCGCCCCCGGCAAGCCCGCGATGATGGTCTTTTCCAGGCGCTCGATGCCGGCCTCATCCAGGCGCGCAAACCGCCTTTCGGCTTCCTGCACGATCCGCCCGTCGAAATCATCGCGCGCATTCTCCCGCTGCAGGATGAAGATGTCGTACACGGCAAAGTCATGGATATCGAAGCGCAGGGCGTAGCCCGTGGAAGGCAGGGGCCACATCAGGTCGGTGCGCGTCCAGTCGACGACGGGCATGAAGTTGTAGCAAACCGTGCGGATCCCCGCCTGCCCGCAGCGCGCCAGCGAGGTCTTCCAGGCCTGGATGTCGGACTCGACGCTTCCGGTGCGCAGCTTGATCGACTCGGGCACCGGAATGCTCTCGACGACCGACCAGCACATGCCGGCCGCCTCGATGGCCTGCTGGCGCCTGGCGATTTCCTCGACGGGCCAGGCCTGCCCGGCCGGCACGTGATGAAGCGCCGTGACGATTCCCGTCGCGCCGGCCTGGCGGACGTGATTCAGGGGGATGGGGTCCTTGGGGCCGAACCAGCGCCACGTTTGTTCCATGATCAGATTCCTCGATAAGCCGGCATGGACAACGCGGCGCCCACGCCTTTGGACGACACGACGTGCAGCGCCCGCTCCACGCTGCGGACGAAAGCGGCATCGCGCGGCAGGTCCTGGCCGAACACCTGGCCGAAGCCGAGGACGGCTTCGACCCGCCCTTCCACGGAAGGTCCCGCCGCCGCCACCGCCCCCGTCAGCGCATCGCCCATCGGATCGTTGATCGCCAGGGTGGCGCCGTGTTCGCTGCGCCCCTGCAGATAACGGATCCACGCCGCCACGACCAGTGCGTGGCGCTCGACGTCCAGCCCCCGGGCCAGGCGATGGCGCACGGGCGCCAGGATCCGCTGCGGCAATTTCTGGGATCCGTCCATGGCGATCTGTGCGGTCAGGTGATTCAGGGCGCCATTGCGGAAACGCGCCAGGAGCGACCGGCGGTATGCCTCCAGGTCCACGCCCGCGGGCATGGTCAGCGTCAGGGCGGCATCGTCCATCAGCCGCTCGATGAACCCGGCCAGGTGCGCGTCGCACATCGCCCTGGCCACGGTCTCGTACCCCGCCAGCCCGCCCAGATAGGCCAGGGCCGAATGGCTGCCGTTCAACAGGCGCAGCTTCATTTCCTCGAAGGCGGCCACGTCATCGGTCAGCGTGGCGCCGACATCCTCCCAGGCGGGGCGATCCGACGAAAAGGCATCCTCGATCACCCACTGGGAAAAGGGCTCGGTCACGACCGGCGCGGCGTCGAACACGCCCAGCCGGCGCGCCACTTCCTGCCTGTCCAGCTCCGTGACGGCCGGCGTGATGCGGTCCACCATCGTGCCCGGACAGGCGTAATGCTCCAGGAAATGGCGCCGGAGGTCTCCATCGCCGAACCGCGGCTGCGCCAGTTCGGCATAGCGCTCCAGCACGCGCCGCACCGTCGCGCCGTTCGCCGGCAGATTGTCGCAGCTGAGGATGGTGAAGGGCTTGATCCCCAGGCGCTTGCGCTCATGGATCGCCGCCACCAGCAGGCCGATTGCCGTGCCCGGCCGCTGCGGCGCCGCCAGATCCGCGAGGATGTCGGGATGGCGCTCGTCCAGCGCCCCCGACGCGGGCTCGTAGCAATACCCCTTTTCGGTGATGGTCAGGCTGACGATCTCGGTCGAAGGCGCGGCCAGCCGGGCCTGCAGCAGCTCGCGCTCCTGCGCCAGGCACACCACCCGCGACAGGCTGCCGATCACCCGCGCCTGCCGCTCTCCGTCGTCGTTGATCAGCAAGGTATACAAACCGTCCTGCGGCGCCAGCGCCTGGCTGATCGCCGGGCTGCGCAGGCTCGCCGCCAGGATGCCCCAGCGGACGTCTCCGCCCTCCATGAGACTATCCGTATAGACCGCCTGGTGGCTGCGATGAAAGGCGCCCGCTCCCAGATGGACGATGCGCGTTTCCATGCGCGCACGGTCATAGGAAGGAATCGCCACCCCCGGCTTCAGTGCCGTCAGCATCCGCTGGGAAAGCCTGTCCATTCGTATCATGCCCGGCTCTCCCGGCCTCAGTAATCGACCACGCCGCCCTGCTCGGGATCGGCCCAGCGCGTATTCGGAATCAGGGGAAACCAGCCCGGCCGCTGCGGGTCCCGATCATAGGGGTAGCCGCCCAGCTCCTTGTACAGTTCCGCATATTCGCGCAGCTTGTCCCGGTCGAGCTCCACGCCCAGGCCCGGCCCCGTCGGCACCTCGATGCGCCCGCCCCGATATTGCATCTTGCCCCCCACGATGACGTCGTCGCGCAGGTGGTGATAATGCGCGTCCGCCGAGAACACCAGATTGGGCAGCACCGCGCCCAGGTGCAGCATCGTGGCCAGCTGCACGCCGAGCTCGCCGGAGGAATGCACCGCGATGCCCAGCTGGAAAGCCTCGCACAGGCCCGCCGCCTTGATGCAGGGACGGATGCCGCCCCAGAAGGTCGTGTCCAGCAGGATCACGTCCACCGCGGGGTTCAGGACATTGCTGGCCAGCTGCTCGAAGTTGATCACCACCGTATTGGTCGCCAGCGGCAGCGAGGTCTTTTCGCGCACGCGGCGCATGCCGTTCAGGCCCCAGGAAGGATCCTCGAAATAATCGTTGTTCAGCCCCTCGATCTGCCGGGCGAAGCGAACGGCCTGCTCGACGCTGAGCGCGCCATTGGGATCGAAGCGGACGCGATCGTCCCCCACCGCGGCGGCGACGGCCTTGAAGGCCTCCAGCTCGTATTCCGGCGGGAACACCCCGCCCTTGAGCTTGTGGGAAGTAAAACCGTGCCTGGCCTTCAGGTCGAGCGCATTGCGCACCAGTTGGTCGATCGTCCGCACTTCGCCCTGGCCGCTCGCCCTGTCCGGATGACGGAAGAACAGATAGCTGGCAAAATCGACGGAATCGCGCACCTTCCCGCCCAGATAGTCGTACGCGGGAATGCCCAGGAACTTGCCGATGATGTCGATGCAGGCGAATTCGATCGCGGCATGGATCTGCGTACGATTGTTGTACAAGCTGCCAGTGGGGTTGCAGATATTGAAGCGCAGGTTTTCCAGCTCGAACGGATCCGTGCCGACCAGATACGGCTTGAGTCCCCGGATGGCCTGCTCCGCACTCTCGCCCCCGCCGCCCAGTTCGCCCAGGCCGACGATGCCGGCGTCGGTCTCCACCTCGACGAGGGTGCGCACGAATCGGCCCCAATGAGCCCCGTTCGCATGGCGCAACGGCGCCTCCAGCGGCACGGTGACCGTCGTGGCTTTCAAATCGATGATCTTGGGATGTCGCATGGCTTGCCTTACCTCTGTGGGATTCACGCTTTAATTCTGTAAGTGAGATTCGACTGCATGGTAGTATGCAATCAGGGTCGATCAATGACGCGTACGGGAGGAAGCAGCATGTCGGACACCAGGGCCCCCAGCGCCCCATCGAGCTGGTTGCGCGCGCCGAAACGAGCCGAGCCGGCTTCGACGCGCACCGTCATGCAGGCGGTATATCAACGCCTGCTGCACGAGATCCTCACCCTGGAGCTCAAGCCGGGAGAAGCCCTGTCCGAGAACATGCTGGCCGACCGCCTGAACGTCAGCCGCACGCCCGTGCGCGAGGCGCTGGTGCTGCTGGCCACCAAGCAGCTCGTGGACATCTACCCGCAGCGCAAGACCATCGTCGCCCCCATCCGGATCAGCAACCTGAAGAAATCCCAGTTCATCCGGGAATCCCTGGAAATCAACCTGATCAAGAAGGCGCTCGAATCGGGACATCAGCTGGCCTTGCACGAAGAGCTGGAAAGGCAGATCGCCTTTCAGGAAACCTGCATCCGGAACGGGGACATCGCTTCTTTCTATGCCTCCGATGAAGCCTTCCACCGCAGCATCGTCGATCATGCGGGGCTGCCCGAGCTGTGGATGGACATCGCGGACGCAAAGCTGCACATGGACCGCGCCCGCCAGTTCACGCTCAAGCACGTGGACAGCATGGCCGAGATCATCGAACAGCACCGCGCAATCGCCCTGGCCATCAAAAGCGGCGAATCGGCGATCGCCGAGACCGCCGTCAAGGAACACCTGCGCAAGATCTTTCAACACCTGAGCCAAACCGCCACCCAATTTCCCGAATATTTTGAATTCGACGCCTAGGCGGACACGCACGGCGCGGCCCCTGGCGGTCCCCCGCCAGGATCAGCCGCTCCAGCCCAGATGGCTGAGGAAATCGCGCGTCCGCGGCTGATGCGGAGCGCCGAAAATCTGCTCCGGAGGCCCCTGCTCCAGGACGGCGCCGGCCTCGAACACCACGACCCAGTTGGCCACCCGGCGCGCGAACGTCATCTCATGGGTCACCACGATCATGGTCATCCCCTCGTGGGCCAGTTTCTTCATGACGTTGAGGACCTCGCCGACGGTCTCCGGATCCAGGGCGGAAGTCGGCTCGTCGAACAGCATCACGTCGGGCTCCATGGCCAGGGCGCGCGCAATGGCGACCCGCTGCTGCTGGCCGCCCGACAGGTTGCTGGGATAGCTGTCGGCCTTGCTGGCCAGCCCCACCTTTTCCAGCAGCGCCATCGCCCGCCGGGTGGCCGCTTCTTCGGACATGCCCAGGACCGTCATCGGCCCCATCGTGATGTTCTGGATGGCCGTCTTGTGCGGGAACAGCTCGAAGCTCTGGAACACCATGCCCATGCGCTGCCGGACGGCGCGCAGGGATTTCGGGTCCTTGGACAGTGCCGCGCCCTCGAAAACGATGCGGCCGTCGTCGATGAGTTCGAGCCCGTTGGTGCAGCGCAGCAGGGTGGACTTGCCCGAGCCGGACGGACCGATCAGGCACATGACCTCGCCGCGGTTCACCTGCAGCGACACGCCTTTCAACGCCTCGAACGAACCATAGAATTTCCGCACATTTTCGTACACCAGCATGGGGGGCTTGTCCGCTCCCTTGCGTTCGGGCGTGCCGCCATCGACCAGGCTCATTCCTTGACTCCGTATTTCCTGTTGATCCAATCGACCAGCTTGGCCTGCGGATAGCCCAGCAGCCAGTAGATGGCCGCCATGGCGGTCAGCATCTCCATCACGCGGAAGGTCTGGGAGCGGATCTGCAGGGCCGTATAGGCCAGCTCGCCCACCGCGATCACCGACACCAGCGACGTGTCCTTGAAGAGCGAGACCCAGCCGCTGGCCAGCACGGGCAGCACCCGCCGCCACGCCTGGGGCAGCACCACCTTGAAGAAGGTCTGCGCCCCGCTCATCCCCAACGCGAGGCCGGCTTCGCGCTGGCCCTTGCGAATCGAATTGATCCCGCCGCGAAACGTTTCCGAGTTGTAGGCCGAATTGTTCAGGGCCAGCGCCACCAGGCCGGTCATGAAGGGGGACAGGGACAGCCCCGACAGCACCGGCATGACGTAGAACGCCCAGTACACCACCAGGATGATGGGCACATTGCGGAAAAATTCGACGAAGCAGGCGCTGCCCGCGGACAGCACGCGGAACCTCGACAGGCGCATCGAAGCCAGCAGGATTCCGCCCGGCACGGCGATCAGCATGGTGAAGAAGGTCAGCATGACCGTCAGCAGCACCCCATGCGCCAGCAACTGCCAGTGGCTCGTGACGACAGACCAGTCCAGATTCATGATCGGCCCAGATGCGCCACGCGCCGGTAGAACATGTCCACTACGCGCGTAACGGGGAAGATGAGAATGAAATAGATGACCAGGGCCCCCGTGAACACTTCGATGGGCCGGTAGCTCTGGGTGGCGATCGTATCCGCGCTGCGCATGAGTTCCGGTACGGCGATCACCGTGGCGATGGCGGTGTCCTTGATCGTGCGGGAAATGATCGAGCCGAAATCGGGCAACAGGCGCACGAAGGCCTGGGGCAGGACGATCTTGCGCACCAGCTGGGCTGTGGACATGCCCAGCGCCAGGCCGGCGAGGGTCTGCCCCGGCCGGACGGACTGGATCCCCGCCCGCAGGATTTCCGCCACGTAGGCCGCCAGGTGGAACGACAGCGCGGCCAAGGCGGCCCAGAACGGCGGCAGGCTCGCGCCGCTGAGAATGGGGAAGGCGAAATACACCCACACCAGCAGCACCAGCACGGGAATCGCCCGCATCGTATCGATGTAGAACGTCAGCAGGATGGCGAGCCACCTGGGGCCGTAGCAGCGCCCCAGGCCAACCGCCAGGCCCAGTATCGCGCCGCCCAGCACGGACAGCAGCGACAGCAGGACCGTGACGCCGACGCCCCGGAGCAAAAAGCCGGCGCTGTCGAATACCGGGCTGAAATCGAACTCCATGCCGCCGCCGTCTTACATCTTTTCGATGGAAGCGGCTTCCTCGGCGGCCAGCTGGGCCTGCATGCGATCCTTGACCGCAGTCAGCCAGGCCAGGAATTCGGGCTGGTTCTTGTCGATCGCCAGGCCGATGTCGGACGCCATCTCCGTGCTGTCCTGGCAGTTGTTTCCTTCCGGCAGCGCCTTCAGTCCTTTCACCTTCTTGTTCAATGCGATCCAGGGAATGCGGTTGATGGGCGTCACGTCGGCACGCCGCGCCATGATTTCCTCGACCGGCGCGGCGACCCCGCTGGTCACGCCCCGCAGGTTCGCATGCGGAAAGCGGGTCTTGACCCAGGCTTCCTCGCCGCCGCCCGTCAGATAGGCCACGGTGACTTCGGGCTTGTCGAAATCGTCCACGGATTTCGCATTGGCCACCTTGGGATTGTCGGCCCGGCCGAAGACGCACAGGCTGGTCTTGGAGTAGGTGACGAAATCCACGACCTTTTGCCGGGCCGGCGTCACCGACAGCGGGGAGATCGTCATGTCCACCTGGTTCGACGCCAGCACGGGCACCTTGGTCTCGTGCGACACCAGCACGGGCTGCAGCTTCACGCCCAGGAGCCTGGCGTATTCCTTGGACAGGAGCCAGGCGGGGCCCGACCAGACTTCATCGCCGCCGCGGGTGTTTTCCACCAGCCAGGGCGGATTCGACAGCACGCCCACCCGCAGCACGCCTGCCTTCTGGATCGCCTGAATCCTGGGGCTGTCCGCGGGCACGGGCACGTCCGCCGCATGAACGGCCATGGGGCTCATCGCCAGGCCGACGCAGGCCGCCAGCGAATACCGCCGGGCCGTACTCCAGATCTTGTGCACCGAAACTCGAGTCATTTCTTTGTCTCCCGGGGCAGTACCCCGCCATTTGATGAAAGGATGGCAACGGATCGGTCCAGGCCGAAATCCGCCCATCGCCGGCGTCTCTTCTTGGATTGAATTCTAGTATACAACTTGGGAAAAGGTAAAACGTTTCAATGCGTTCGGCCTTGGGGGAAACCCTGAATACTCGATGGGGAATCCGGCCGAACCGGGTGGATGGACCTGTTGGACGGGCCCGCCGGACGGACCTGCCGGAAGGCCACGCGGCAGACGCATCCCGCCCGCCGCATAAACAAAAACGCACGGCTTTCGGCCGTGCGTTTCTGAGGAAATGGTGGTCGGGGTGACATGATTCGAACATGCGACTCCTACGTCCCGAACGTAGTACTCTACCAGGCTGAGCTACACCCCGACGGTGCTGCCAGGCGGGCCCATGAAGTTCATGGAAGACCATATTTCAGGCCCCGGCCGGATGAAGATCAACCGGCAAGCCCCGCCAGCGGGAAATTTTTCAGCGATCACGCTCGACCGCGAAAGCACAGAATTTTAGCAGAGTTTCCCGATAAACGGAATCCGGGAAGGCCGACAGCGCCTCGCGGGCCAGATCGGCCTCGGCGCGGGCCGCCTGGCGGGTGTAGTCGAGCGCGTCGGTGGCGTGGATGGCGCGCGCCACGGCCTCGAAGTCGGCGTCGCCGGTCTCGATGGCGCCGCGGATCAGGGCGCGCTGCTCGGGCGTGCCGGTTTCCAGGACCCGGATCAGCGGCAGGGTGGGCTTGCCTTCGCGCAGGTCGTCGCCCACGTTCTTGCCCAGGGCCTGGACGTCGCCGCTGTAGTCCAGCACGTCGTCGATCAGCTGGAAGGCCGTGCCGATGTGCCGGCCGTAGGCGGCGGCCGCGGCTTCCTGCTCCGGCGTGGCGCGCGAAATGATGGCCCCCACCTGGGCGGCGGCCTCGAACAGCTTGGCGGTCTTGTAGCGCACGACCTGCAGGTAGCGGTCCAGGGACACGTCCGGATCGTGCACGTTCAGCAGTTGCAGGACCTCGCCCTCGGCGATGATGGTGGTGGCCGCCGACAGCACCGCCATGGCGGCCATGGAGTCGGATTCGACCATCATCTCGAAGGAGCGCGAATACAGGTAGTCGCCCACCAGCACGCTGGCGGCGTTGCCGAACACGGCGTTGGCCGTCTGGCGGCCGCGGCGCATGTCGGACTCGTCCACCACGTCGTCGTGCAGCAGGGTGGCGGTGTGGATGAATTCCACCACGGCGGCGAGGCGGTGGTGGTTGTCGCCCCGGTAGCCCAGCGCCCCCGCCACCAGCAGCACCATGGCCGGGCGCATGCGCTTGCCGCCGGCGCCGACGATGTAATCGCCGATGGTGCGGATCAGGACGACTTCGGAATCCAGGCGGGCGCGGATGACGGCGTCGACCGCCCGCATGTCGGACACGATGGGAGCGAACAGTTCTGAGAAGTTCAAGACGGACCCGGATGCTGAGGGGCGCCCGCCGGAAGCGGCCGCAAAGAGCCAGATTATACTTTCCGCATCACATCGAGGAGAATTCCGTGGCAGATTCCGTGGCAGACGATCGATTGCAGGCGCTGATGGACCGGGCGATGGGCGTGCTGGCCCAGCTGGAAGCCTGGCTGCCGCCCGCGCCGCCCGCCATCGACTGGACGGCCCGCGCCTACCGCTGGCAGCGCCGGGGCGCGCGCGGCTGGCTCGAAGCCGTGCGCCGCATCGCTCCCATCCACCTGGACGACCTGCGCCACGTCGACCGGCAGAAGGCCGTCCTCGAACGCAACACGCTGGCCTTCCTGGACGGCAGGCCGGCCAACAACGTCCTGATGACCGGCGCGCGCGGCACGGGCAAGAGTTCGCTGGTGCGGGCGCTGCTCGACGCGCACTCGGACCGGGGCCTGCGCCTGATCGAGATCGACAAGTCCGACCTGGGAGACCTGGGCGAGATCATCGAGCTCATCCACGGCCGCCCGGAACGCTACATCGTGTTCTGCGACGACCTGTCCTTCGAGGAAGGCGAAGCCGGCTACAAGGCGCTGAAATCGGCGCTGGACGGCTCGGTCGCCTCGCCGGGCGACAATCTGCTGATCTACGCCACCTCGAACCGGCGCCACCTGATGCCGGAATACATGCACGAGAACCTGGAAGCCCAGCACCAGCCCGACGGCGAGATCCACCCCGGGGAAACCGTCGAGGAAAAGATCTCCCTGTCGGAACGCTTCGGCCTGTGGCTGTCGTTCTATCCCTTCGCCCAGGACGACTACCTGGACATCGTCGGCCACTGGCTGCGGGTCCACGGCTGCGGCGAGGCCCAGGTCCGCGAAGCGCGCACCGAGGCCCTGCAATGGGCGCTGGAACGCGGCTCGCGGTCCGGGCGGGTGGCGCGCCAGTTCGCGCGCGACTGGGCGGCCCGCCATGTCTGAGGCCCCGTTTCCCCCCCGCTCCGCATCGTTCCCGATCCGCCATGACTGACTCCAAACCCTACATCCGCGTGGCCGCCGGCCTGATCATCGATGCCCGGGGCCGGCTGCTGCTGGGCCAGCGCCCGGAAGGCAAGGCCTGGCCCGGCTGGTGGGAATTCCCCGGCGGCAAGATCGAGGCCGGCGAAACCGTCGAGCAGGCGCTGGTGCGCGAGCTGGACGAGGAGCTGGGCATCCGCGCCACGCGCGTCTATCCCTGGGTCGTGCACGTGCACGAATACCCCAAGACCATCGTCGAGCTGGCCTTCTGCCAGGTGACCGCCTGGGAGGGCGAGCCCCACGGCCGCGAGAACCAGGCGCTGGACTGGGTGGACCCCTGGGAGATCCGCCTGGACGAATCCGAACACCCCATCGGCCCGGGCGGCGGCTCGCTGCTGCCGGCCGCCGCGCCGCCGCTGCGCTGGCTGCGCCTGCCCACGCGCTACCGCATCAGCCGGATCGGCCATCCCGACCGGCTTTCCGGCTGGCTGGCCGACCTGCGCCAGGAACTGCTGCGCGGGCTGCGGCTGGTGCAGTTCCGCGAACCGGACTGGCAGGCCGACCCGGACTCGCTGCGCGAGGCCTTCCTGGCCGCCCTGGCCCTGTGCCGCCAGCACGGCGCCCGCTGCCTGGTCAACAGCGTCCATCCGGCCGCCTGGTGGTCCGAGGCCGACGGCGTGCAGCTGCGGGCGGCCGACGCGGCCCGCATCCTGCAGGACGACACGCGCCCGCCGGGCTGGCTGGGGGTGTCCGCCCACACGGCGGAGGACATCGAATGCGCGCGCCAGCTGCAGGCCGATTTCGTGGTGCTGGGACACGCGCTGGACACGGACAGCCACCCGGACCTGCCGGCGCTGGGCTGGGACCGCTTCCGCGCCCTGGCGGACGCCGCCGGCCGGCCGGTCTTCGCCATCGGCGGCCAGTCGCTGGACACGCTGGAGACGGCGCGCCTGCACGGCGCGCACGGGATCGCGGCGATCCGCGGCCGGCTGGTCAGTTGACCGCGGCGGCCGGGCCCGCCGGACCGCGCGAAACCGCCGAATCCGCCGGGCCCGCCGGCGTGGCCGAAGGCGCCGGATCGATCGAAGCGGCCGGGCCCGCCGCATCCACCGAATACCCCCCGCCCAGGGCGGCGATCAGCTGCGCCGAGGCCGTCAGGCGCTCGGAGCGCACGTCCAGCGCGGTCTGCTCGGCGCTCAGCGCGCTGGCCTGCGCCTGGACCACGCTCAGGTAGTCCACCAGGCCGGCCTGGTACTGGTTGGTGACCTGGCGCAGGGTCTCGCGCGCCGCGGCCAGCGCGCGGTCCCGCGCGGCCTGCTCCTCGGCCAGCGCCTGCGACTGCACCAGGAGGTCCTCGACCTCGCGCAGGGCATCCAGCACGGTCTTGCGATAGGTGGCCGCCTGGATGTCGTAGGCCGCCCGGGCGGACTCCACGGCGGCGGCGCGCGCGCCGCCGTCGAACAGGCTCAGCGCCAGGCTGGGTCCCAGGGTCCAGAAACGGGCGGGCGCCGTGATCCACGAAGCGAACTCCGCCGCCCGGTAGCCGCCCTGGGCGCTCAGGGTCAGGTCGGGAAACCAGGCGGCCTGCGCCACGCCGATGCGCGCATTGGCCTGCGCCACGCGCCGCTCGGCGCCGGCCACGTCGGGGCGCCGCAGCAGCAGGGCTGAAGGCACGCCCACCGGCACCTCGGGCACCGTCGGCAGCACGGCGCCCCCGGCCAGGCGGAAGCTCGCCGGCGCCTGGCCCAGCAGCACCGCGATGGCGTGGATCTGCTGCTCGCGCTGCCAGCCCAGGCGGATGCGCTGGGCGCGGGCCTGGTCCAGCTGCGCGGAGGCCGCCGCCACGTCGGCCGGCGACACCACGCCCGCCGCCAGGCGGTTGCGCGTCATCTCCAGCGCGCGGGCGTATTCGTCCAGCGTGCGGGCCAGCAGGGCGTCCTGCAGCTGGCTGGCGCGCACGCCGAAATAGGCCTGCGCCAGGGCGAACCGCAGGCTCAGGCGCATGGCATCCAGGTCCGCGGCGCTGGCCTGCTCGCCGGCGCGGGCGGCCTCGACCCCGCGCCGCACGCGGCCCCACAGATCGACTTCCCAGCTGGCGGTGGCCGACAGGTTGTAGGTGTTGCCGGCACTGCCCGACCCGGCCGCGCCCTGCCCCGCCCGGCTCATGGCGCCCGACGCGTCCAGCGTCGGGAACAGGCCGGCGCGCGCCGAATCCAGCGCGGCGCGGGCCTCGCGGAACTCGGCCTCGGCCTTGGCCAGGTCCAGGTTCCCCCGTGGCATGCGGTCCATCAGATCGTCCAGCACCGCGTCGCCGAACAGGGTCCACCAGTCGGCGGGCAGCTCGCGCGGCGCCGCGTCGGCCCGGATCCAGCGGCCCTCGGGCGCGTGGGCATAGGCCGCGCCGAGATCCTGGGCGGGGCGCCGGTAGTCGGGGCCGACGGCGCAGGCCGACAGGACCAGGGCCGCCGCGGCGATCAGCAGCGCCCGCGCGGCGCGGCGCGGCGGGCGGCGCGGACTCGCGGGCCGCGCGGCGGAATCCGCGGCGGAAGGCGGGAACGCGCGATCAGCCATGGGGGGCAGGCTCCTGTTGCGGCGATGGGGGGATGCGGCGGCGGGATCCACGCAGGCGATCCAGGCTGAGGTAGACGACGGGCGTAGTGTAGAGCGTCAGCACCTGGCTGACCAACAGGCCGCCGAAGATCGTCAGCCCCAGGGGGCGGCGCATCTCCACCCCGGCGCCCGTGGCCAGCAGCAGCGGCAGCGCGCCCAGCATGGCCGACAGGGTGGTCATCAGGATCGGGCGCAGGCGCGCCAGGCAGGCGCGGTAGATGGCCTCGCGCGGGTCCAGGCCCTCGCGCCGCTGCGCCTGCAGGGCGAAGTCCACCATCATGATGGCGTTCTTCTTGACGATGCCGATCAGCAGGAACACGCCGATCAGCGCGATCAGGGTGAATTCCATGCCCACCAGCCGCAGGGCCAGCAGGGCGCCCACGCCGGCCGAGGGCAGCGTGGACAGGATGGTGATCGGATGGATGGTGCTCTCGTAGAGCATGCCCAGCACCAGGTACATGGCCACCAGCGCGGCCGCCAGCATCCAGGGCTGCTGCGCCACCGCGTCGCGCATCATGCCGGCGCTCTGGTCCAGCCCCGCCTGCAGTTCCTGCGTCGGCAGGCCGATGCGCGCCACGGCCTGGTCGATGGCCGTCAGCGCCTGGTCCAGGGACACGCCCGGCGCCAGGCCGAAGGACACCGAATCGGCCGCCAGCAGGCCCTCGTGGTTGACCGCGCGCGGCGCGGTGCCCTCGGTGATGCGGGTGAAAGCGGTCAGGGGGACGCGCTCGCCGGCGGCGTTGAGCACCTGCAGGGCCTGCAGCGAATGCAGGTCCTGGGCGTACTGCGGCTGCACCGCCATGACGACGTGGTACTGGTTCAGCGCGCCGTACAGCACGGCCGCCTGCCGCTGGCTGAAGGCATTGTTCAGCACGCCCGCCAGGTCCGCCATCTGTACGCCCAGGCGCCGCGCGGCGTCCCGGTCGACGACCAGCTCCACCCGCCGGCCCTTGTCCTCGACGTCGTCGTCCACGTCCACCAGCTCGGGCAGTCCGGCCAGGACGTTGCGCACGCGCGGCAGCCACTGGGCCAGCAGGCCCAGGTCGCTGCCCATCAGCACGTAGGAATAGGAGCCCGAGCGCGAGGAATGGCCCACGAAGATGTCCTGCTGCGGCACCAGGAACATGCGCGCCCCCGGCGTGTGCTCGAAGCGGGGCCGCAGGCGGTTGACGACGTCGGTGGCGCTGGCCGTGCGCTCGCCCAGGGGCTTGAGCTGCACCTGGATGAAGCTGGAATTGCTGCCGCCGCGCCCGCCGGCGAAGGCGGTGACGGTGTCCACCGCCGGGTCGGCCAGCAGCACGCGGCGGAACGCGTCCAGCCGGACCTGGGTCTCGGCGAAGGAGGTCCCGGTGTCCACCCGGAAGAAGCCCATCAGCTGGCCCGTGTCCTGCTGCGGGAAGAAGCCCTTGGGGATGCTGGCGTACAGGTACACGTTCAGGCCCACCGTGGCCAGGAGCAGCAGCAGCACGATGCGCCCGTGGTCCAGCGACCAGCGCAGGGAGCGCCGGTAGGCGGCATCGCCCGCCTGGCCCCAGCGCCGCAGCCAGCGCCGCAGCAGGCCCCCGGACGGCGGTTCGTGCGCGGCCGGCGCGCGCAGCAGGCGCGCCGCCATGACCGGCGTCAGCGTCACCGACACCAGCAGCGACACGCCGATGGCCACCGACAGCGTGACCGCGAATTCCTTGAACAGCCGCCCCACCAGGCCGCCCACCAGCCACAGGGGGATGAACACGGCGATCAGCGACAGGCTCATGGCCAGCACGGTGAAGCCGACCTCGGTCACGCCGCGCAGGGCGGCGCGCGCCGGGCGCATGCCGCGCTCGACGTGGCGCATGATGTTCTCCAGCACCACGATGGCGTCGTCCACGACGAAGCCGGTGGCCACGATCAGGGCCATCAGGGAAATCGTGTTCAGGGTGAAGCCGAACCACCACATCAGGCTGAAGGTGCTGATCAGCGAGGCCGGCACGGCGATCGCCGGGATCAGGGCGGCGCGCCAGTTGCCGAGGAAGGCCAGCACCACGGCCACCACCAGCACGACCGACAGCACCAGGGTCAGCTCGGCCTCGAACAGCGAGGCCCGGATGCTGGGCGTGCGGTCCTGCGCCACGGTCAGGCGCACCCGCTCGGGCAGCAGCGACTGGAACTCGGGCAGCAGCGTGCGGATGGCGTCCACGGTCTCGATGATGTTGGCGTCGGCCTGGCGGCGGATGATGAGCAGCACGGCGGGGCGGTCGTTGAAATAGCCCACCTGGTTGGTGTCCTCGACCGAGTCCTCGACGCGCGCCACGTCGCTCAGCCGCACCGGGCGGCCGTCGCGCCATTCCACCACCAGGGGGGCGTAGTCGGCGGCCTTGCGCAGCTGCCCGCTGGAGTGGATCTGCCATTGGGTGTCGCCGCGCCGCGCCAGCCCGCCGGGGCGCAGCGAATTCACGTCCTGCAGCACCTCGCGCACGCGGTCCAGCGGGATCTCCATGGATTCCAGCGCGCGCGGATTCACCAGCACGCGCACCGCCGGCAGCGAGCTGCCTCCCAGCGTCACCTGCCCCACGCCCTTGACCTGCGCCAGTTTCTGCGCCAGCACGGTGGACGCCAGGTCGTAGAGCTCGCCGCGCGTGGCGGTGTCCGAAGTCAGCGCCAGCGTCATGATGGGCGAGGACGAGGAATTCACCTTGCGGTAGACGGGATTGTTGCGCATGCCCGAGGGCAGCATGGGCCGCGCGGCGTTGATGGCGGCCTGGACGTCGCGCGCGGCGCTGTTGATGTCGCGGTCCAGCTCGAACATCAGGGAGATCTCGGTCTGGCCCTCGCTGCTGCGCGAGCTCATGCTTTCCACCCCGGCGATCGCGCCCAGCGACTGCTCCAGCGGCATGGCCACGCTGGAGGCCATGGTCTCGGGGCTGGCCCCCGGCAGCGAGGCCGAGACCGAGATCATGGGGAAATCCACCTGCGGCAGCGGCGCCACCGGCAGGAAGCGCAGCGCCAGCGCCCCGGCCAGGACCAGCGCCAGGCACAGCAGGGACGTGCCCACCGGCCGGCGCAGGAACAGGGCGAAGAACCGCATGTCAGCCGCCCGCCGCCCGCCGGTGGCCCAGGCGCTCGAACAGCAGGTAGATCACGGGCGTGGTGAACAGCGTCAGCACTTGGCTGCACAGCAGCCCGCCCACCATCGCCAGGCCCAGCGGCTGGCGCAGTTCCGCCCCCGACCCGGAGGCCAGCATCAGCGGGATGGCGCTGAAGAAGGCCGCCAGGGTCGTCATCAGGATGGGCCGGAAGCGCAGCAGGGCGGCCTCGTGGATCGCCGCCTGCGGCCCCAGGCCGCGCTCGCGCTGCGCATCGAGCGCGAAATCGATCATCAGGATGGCGTTCTTCTTGACGATCCCGATCAGCAGGATGATGCCGATCACGCCGATCATGTCCAGTTCCGCCCCGCCCAGCCACAGCGCCAGCAGCGCGCCGATGGCCGCCGAGGGCAGCGTGGACAGGATGGTGACCGGATGGATCAGGCTCTCGTACAGCACCCCGAGCACGATGTACATGGTCACCACCGCCGCCAGCAGCAGCCACAGCGTGCTGGAGAGCGAGGCCTGGAAGGCCTGGGCCGCGCCCTGGAAGCGGACATCGACGGAATCGGGCACGCCCAGCGCGACGCGCGCCGACTCGATGGCGTCCACGGCGTCGGACAGGGCGGTGCCCGGCTCCAGGCTGAACGACACGGTGGCCGCCGGGAACTGATCCAGGCGCTGCACGGCCAGGCGCGCCAGCCCGGGCTCGAAGCGCGCCACGCTGGACAGCGGCGTGACCCCGCCCGAGGCCGTCGGCACGTGCAGGTGCTCCAGCGCTGCGGGGCCGCCGTCGAGCAGGTCGGCGTCGGCCTCCAGCACCACCCGGTATTGCGCCGACTGCGTGTAGATCGTGGAGATCAGCCGCTGGCCGAAGGCGTCGTAGAGCGCGTCGTCGATCGAGGCCTGGGTGACGCCCAGCCGCGCCGCCGCGTCGCGGTCCACCGACACGGCCAGCGCCAGGCCCCGGTCCTGCAAGTCGCCGGCCACGTCGCGCAGTTCCGGCAGCGCGCGCAAGGCGTCCACCAGCCGGGGGGTCCAGTCCGCCAGCGCGGCCTCGTCGGGGCTGGACAGCGTCATCTGGAACTGGGCGCGGCTGACCTGGTCCTCGACGGACAGCTCCTGCACCGGCTGCAGCCAGGCCTCCAGGCCCACCACCGGCTGCAGGGCCGCCTGCAGGCGTTCGATCACGGCGGCCGCCCGCTCGCCGCGCTCGGCCAGCGGCTTGAGCGTGATCTGCAGTCGCCCGGTGTTCAGCGTGGCGTTGTCACCGTCGATGCCGATGAAGGACGCCACCGAGGCCACCGCCGGGTCGTCCAGCAGCCGCTCGACGGCCTGCTGCTGCAGGCGGCTCATGACCTGGAACGAGGCCGACTGCGGCCCCTGGGTGATGGCCTGCAGCGCCCCCGTGTCCTGCTGCGGGAAGAAACCCTTGGGGATGGCGGCGTACAGCCCCGCGGTGACGAGCAGCGTCGCCGCCGCGGCCCACAGCGTGGCGCGCTGGTGCGCCAGGACCCAGGTCAGCCCGCGGTCGTAGGCGGCGATCAGCCGATCCATCAGCGCCCCGGCCCCTTGCAGGAAGCGCCCGTGCTTTTCCTCCGATTCGGGCCGCAGCATGCGCGCGCACATCATGGGCGTGAGCGTCAGGGAGATCAGCAGCGACAGCAGGATGGCCACGGCCAGGGTGACGGCGAACTCGCGGAACAGCCGCCCGACCACGTCGGCCATGAACAGCAGCGGGATCAGCACCGCGATCAGCGACAGGGTCAGCGACACCAGGGTGAAGCCGATCTGCCTGGCCCCGCGCAGCGCGGCCGCCATCGCGGTCTCGCCTTCCTCGATGTGGCGGGCGATGTTCTCGATCATGACGATGGCGTCGTCCACCACGAAGCCGGTGGCGATGGTCAGGGCCATCAGGGTCAGGTTGTTGATGCTGAAGCCCAGCAGCGCCATCAGGGCGAAGGTCCCGACCAGGGACAGCGGCACGACCACGCCCGGGATCAGGGTGGCCCGCCAGGTGCGCAGGAACACGAAGGTCACCGCCACCACCAGGGCGATGGCCAGCAGCATCTCGATCTGCACGTGGGCCACCGAATCGCGGATCGTGTGCGTGCGGTCGGAGGCCACCTGCAGGTCCACGCCGGTGGGCAGGGTGGCGCGCAGGCCGGGCAGCAGGGCCTGGACGCGGTCCACCACCTCGATCACGTTGGCGCCCGGCTGGCGCTGGATGTTCAGCAGGATGGCGGGCGTGCGGCCGAACCAGGCGGCCTGGTCGAGGTTTTCCGCCGCGCGGCGCACCTGCGCCACGTCGCCCAGGCGCAGCGGCGCGCCGTTCTCGTAGGCCAGGATCAGGCGCTCGTATTCGGCCGGGTCCTTGAGCTGGTCGTTGACGCTGATCGTGATCGAGCGCTGCGGCCCGTCCAGATTGCCCTTGGGCTGGTTGACGTTGGACTGGGTCACGGCCTTGCGCACGTCGGCCAGCGTCAGCTTGTGCGCGGCCAGCGCCTGCGGATCGACCTGGATGCGCACGGCCGGCCGCTGGCCGCCGGCCACGCTGACCAGCCCGACGCCGCTGATCTGGGACAGCTTCTGCGCCACGCGCACCTCGATCAGGTCGCGCACCTGGGGCAGCGGCAGCGTGGGGGACGTCACCGCCAGGGTCATCACCGGGGCGTCGGCCGGGTTGATCTTGCTGTAGATCGGCGGCGAGGGCATGTCCGCGGGCAGCAGGTTCGAGGCCGCGTTGATGGCCGCCTGCACCTCCTGTTCGGCCACGTCCAGCGGCAGGCCCAGGTCGAAGCGCAGCGTGATGCGCGACGAGCCTCCCGAACTGGTGGACAGCATCTGCGACAGGCCCGGCATCTGGCCGAACTGGCGCTCCAGCGGCGAAGTCACCAGCGCGGTCATGACGTCCGGGCCGGCGCCCGGGTACAGGGTGGTGACCTGGATGGTGGGGAAATCGACCTGGGGCAGCGCCGACACCGGCAGTTCGCGGTAGGCCAGCAGGCCCGCCAGCGCCAGCGCGACCATCGCCAGGGTCGTGGCGACCGGCCGCAGGATGAACAGGCGCGACAGGTTCACGAGGCCGGGCTCCGGCCGGCGCCGCGGCGCCCGCCCGCCGTTCCGGGCGGCGCCTGGCGGGCGCCCTCGGCGGACCCCGCCCCTTCCGGACGGGCGGCGCCTTCGGCCTTGACGGGGCCGCCTTCCGCCTGGGCCGCGGCGCCGGCCCCGGCTCCGGCCGCGGCACCCGCGGCCTCCGGCGCGACGATCTCCACCTCGCTGCCGTCGCGCAGCCGGTCCGTGCCCTCGACCACCACCGTGTCGCCCGCCCGCAGGCCGGATTCGATCACCACCCGCTCGCCGTCGTCCACTCCGGTCGTGACCGGCACGACCCGAGCCTTGCGCTCGGCGTCGAGCCGATAGACGTACTCGCCCTGCGAGCCGCGCTGCACCGCGCGCAGGGGCAGCGTCACGCCTTCCTGCGTCCCCAGGCGCAGGCGGACCTGGACGAACTGGTTGGGAAAGAGGGACTCGTCGGCGTTGTCGAAGCGGGCCTTGAGCTGGACGGTGCCGGTGGCCACATCGATCTGGTTGTCCACCGCCACCAGGGTCCCGGTGGCCAGCGCCGTCCCGGCGGCATCGCTGAACAGGCGCGTCTGCAGGGCCGGCTCGGCGCGGCGCGCCTCCAGCAGGGCCGGCAGGCGGGTCTGGGGAATGGAGAACACCACATCGATCGGCCGGCTCTGCGTCAGCACCACCAGGCCGTCGGCGTCGGAGGTGCGGATCATGTTGCCCGCATCGACCTTGCGCAGGCCCAGGCGGCCGTCCACGGGAGCGCGGATTTCCGTGTAGCCCAGCTGCAGGCGGGCGTCGTCCACCGCCGCCTGGTCCGATTTCGCCTGCCCCTGGAGCTCGCGCACCTGGGCGCGGGCGGAATCCAGCTGCTGGCGCGCCACCGAATCCTGCTTGTACAGCTGCTCGTAGCGGGCCAGGTCGCGGCGCGCCTGTTCGAGCTGGGCGGCATGCTGCATCTGCTGGCCCAGGGCCTGGTCCAGCTGGACGCGGAAGGGCTGGGGATCGATCACCGCCAGCACCTCGCCGGCCCGCACGGCCTGGCCGTCGTCGAAATTCACCGATTGCAGCGGGCCGTCCACGCGCGCGCGGATGACGACGGTCGCCAGCGGCGTGACGGTGCCCAGCGCCCGCAGGGTGCGGTCGATGCGGCCCGGCTCGGCCCGCGCGACGGCCACCGGCGTGGCCTGCGCGCCCATGCGGAAGCCGCGCCCGCCCGGGCCGCCCGGGCCTCCGGGGCCGCCCGGTCCGCCGGCGCCGCCCGGCCAGAAATACCACAGGGCGAACGCCGCCAGCCCGCAGGCTGCCGCCCACGCCAGGATCCTGCGGCGCGTCCCACGGGGCCGCGTCGTGATAGAGGTCATGATGGGGTCCTACAGATTGCAGCGCGCCAGGCGGAAGGCCACGTCGCGGCTGACCGGCTGGGGCTTGAGTTCATTGTCCTGGGTGGAAAACCGCACCCAGATGACGTATTTGTTGGCACTGACTTCCGGGAAGACGCCCAGGGCCGGATCGACCCAGACGCGCAGCAGCTGGAAGGACTTGCCGCCCAGCATCTCCTGGTAGGCGCCCTGGGTGGCCACCTGGTCGCGGGCGTCGCCGGCGTCGCGCAGCAATTGCAGGATCAGCGCCATCGCGCGGTGCAGCGGCATCATCGGCTCGATCCAGCCGCGCAGGTCGGCCACGCGCGCCTCGGCCGGCTTGAGCTGCCAGGAATAGTAGGAAGGCATGTCCACGGGCGAGGAGCCGCCCGGCACCGTGATCCGCCCGCGCAGGCTGGCGAGCCACTCGTTGTCGCGCAGGCCCTGGCCGATGCGGCCCTGGCCGGCGAGCGCCGCGGACACCGACTGCATTTCCGCCAGCAGCCGATCCAGCGTGACGCCGTCCACGCCCGGATGCTCGCGCAGGGCGGACAGGGCGGACCGGTGGCGGTCCATGTCCTGGAGGATCGCCGTGCGGACGTCGGCGCGCTCGCAGATGTCCAGCAGATCGAACAGCGTGGTCATGGCGATCTGGTGGCAGTGGGCGTCTTCGCCCCGGGCGAAGAAGAACAGGCGGTCGAACAGGTATTCGACCCTCAGCAGGGTGCGGACACGTTCATTGCAGGGATACTCGTACAAAATCACGCGCAAAAGACCCTATCCATGAGTGGTGCGCCCATCCGCCGACCGCGAGGCGCGGTCGCACCAGGCCTGGTGAAGCTGGAATGCGCGCTGGCGCAGCACGTCCAGATCGGTCGAGTCGTCGTTGGAGATGACGTCGTCGGCCGCAGCAAGGCGCTCCGTCCTGGATGCCTGAGCGGACATGATACGCTCAATGGTGTCGCGCGTCAGCCCGCTGCGCGCCTGCACCCGGCGCACCTGGGTCTCGGGATCGCAGTCGACCACGCAGATGCGGTCCACCCGGTCGCGCCAGCGGCCGGACTCGACCAGCAGCGGCACGACGAACACCCGGTAAGGCCCCCGGGCCCGCTGCGCCTGATCGCGCACGGCCTGGTCGATCAGGGGATGGAGCACGGCTTCGAGCCGCCGCCGCACCGCCGGGTCGGCGAAGGCGTGCGTGCGCATCCAGCCCCGGTCCAGGGCGCCGTCCGGGCCGATCGCCGCCGCGCCGAACGCCTCCCGCAAGGGGCCGATCGCGGCGCCGCCCGGAGCCGTCAGGTCATGGGCGATCCGGTCGGTGTCGATGACCGCCGCGCCCCATTCGGCCAGCCAGTCGGCCACCATGGACTTGCCCGAGCCGATGCCCCCGGTCAGGCCGATGGAAAACATGGCATCCCCGCATGTCGAATCAAAGACATGAATGTACCGCAAGGGATGCGTCGAGTGCCGCGAAGGGTGCGCCGAGCGGCGCAAGGAAGGCGGCCGCCGGGGGGGCGCCGGACGGCGCCGGCGGGGAGGCCCAGGGCGGCGCCAGGAGGACCGCGCCGAACGGCGCCAGCATCCATGCGCCCGCCGCCGCGGCGATGCAGGGCCCGAAGGGATACGGCCGGCGCCAGCCGCCGCGCCGGGCCAGGCAGGCGGCCAGCCCGAGCACGCAGGCCAGCCAGAGGATGCCGAGGGCGGCCTGCGGCCCGAACCAACCCGCCAGCGCCGCCAGGCACTTGACGTCGCCGCCGCCGAAGCCGTCGCGCCCGCGCAGGCGGCGGTACAGCCCCGCCATGCCGGCCAGGCCCGCCCAGACCAGGGCGGACGCGCCGGCCGCGGTTCCGGAGCCCTGGGGACCCAGCAGCCAGCCGGCCGCCATCAGCGGCAAGGTGAGCGCATCGGGCAGGAGGCCGCTGCGCGCATCGATCCAGGCGAGCGCGGCCAGGACCAGGGCCAGCGGCACGAGTGCCAGGCCGCCGCCGGCCGCCAGCAGCCCGGCCGCAAGGCCCAGCAGCGCCGCCATCGGGCCGTCGCGCAGCGGCCGCCAGGGGCGCGAGGGGGCATCCGCCGCCGCGGCCCACAGCGTGCCCGCCGTGGCCGGCGCATCGGCATCCAGGCGATCCGCATAGGCCCGGGCCCAGCGCCCCAGCAGGACGCCCACGCACGCGCCCACCGCCGCGGCCAGGCCCGGCACGCCTGGGCCGGCCGCGCCCCAACCCGCGGCATCCCATCGCCAAGCCTCCCCGCCCACCGCGTCCCATGCCGCGTCGGCCCAGGGCGCCAGCCCCTGGAGCAGGCCCCCCGCCCATCCGGCCATCGCCCCGCATCCCATCGCCAAGCCTCCCGCAAATGCGTAGAATGGCGGCTTCTCGATCCAGTTCGTCATGATCATGCCGCGCGCCCTTTCCCCCACGATCCCCCGCCTGCTCAGCCTGGGGCTGCTGGCCCTGCTGGCCGCCTGCGCCCAGCAGCGCGAACCCGGCTTCTATGACGTTTCGCGCGGCGGCACGGTTTCCGACGCGCGCCACCGCGCCCAGGGCGACGCGGACACGGTCGCCCCCGCGCAGCTGCAATTCGGCTTCGGTGCCGACAGCCAGAAAAAGCCGGCGCCGGAAAGCGGCGCCGCGGCCGCCCAGCCCGCCGGGACCGATGCGGCCCCCGCCGCTGTGCAGGCCGCCACCGGGCAGGCCGCCGGCCGGCCGGCCGGCCCCGGCCACATGCCCCGCGAACTGGCCGAGACCCGATCCTACCTGGGCACCGTCGCCTGCCCCGCCGGACAGCAGGCCTGCCCGGCGCGCCGCATGACGCTCACCCTGGCGCCCGACGGCCAATGGCGCGCCCGCAGCGCACCGCTGGATGGCACGGCCGCCACCGCCGCGATGGGCTGCTGGCACCTGGTGTCCACCGAACCGGTCCGCATCGTGCTGCAAGCCGGCGAGCAGCCCCATGCCACGCTGGAATTCATCCAGCCGAACGTCTTGCGCCTGATCCGCCTGGACGGCCAGACCCCCTTGCTGGAATCGCGGCTGACCCGCCAGGCGGATATCGACCCCATCCAGGAACTGGCCGCGAAACCGGCCGAAGCCTGCGCCGGGCGCTGATCCCCGGCACCGCGGCGGCGCCCCCGCCGGCCGACGACCCGGGATCGCCCGTGCCGGCATCCGGCGCGCCCGCGCGCCGGGACAGGCAATACCGGGTCAGTTCCACCACGTTGCGCACGCGCAGTTTCTGGAATATCCGCGCGCGATGGGCTTCGATCGTGCGCTGCGTGACCCCGAGTTCGACCGCGATGTACTTGTTGGACCTACCCCGCGTGAGGTAGTCCGTGACTTCGCGCTCGCGCATCGTCAGGCGGCCGAACGACGCCTCCGGGCCGTCGGGGCATTTTCGTATCGAATCGCTTTCCCGCATGGAGTCTCCCCCTTCATTGTCGTATGCGGGGGATTCTGCATGACGGGCAGGGGTGGCGCACCTGTCAATTCTGACAGCTTGCCGCTCCCCCGGGCGTTCCAGGGGGCAAGAAGGCCGGAATCCGGGGGCTAGAACTCCAGATTGTCGATCAGCCGCGTCGTGCCCAGGCGGGCGGCCGTCAGCACGACCAGGGGTTCGCCACCGTGGATTTCCTGGGCGGTGGGAGGCAGCAGGTCGCGCTGGCGGCGCACGGCGACGTAGTCGGGATCCCAGCCGCGCTCGCGCAGGACCTGCATCGCCTGGCCTTCCGCCGTGGCGGCGTCCACCCGGCCGCTCCGGATCTGGTCGCGCACCCGCTGCAGCAGGCCGTACAGGTTGGGGGCCTCGGCCCGCTCCTGCGCGCTGAGGAAGCGGTTGCGCGAGGACAGCGCCAGGCCGTCGGCGTCGCGCACGGTCTCGTGGGCGAGGATTTCCACCGGCAGCTGGAACTGGCGGCACATGGCGCGCACCACCATCAGCTGCTGGTAGTCCTTCTTGCCGAACACGGCCACGCGCGGCTGCACACAGGAAAACAGCTTCAGCACCACGGTGCTCACGCCCATGAAGAAGCCGGGCCGGAACTCGCCCTCCAGGATCTTGCCCAGGGCCTCGCCCGGCTGGATGCGGAAATTCTGCGGCTCGGGATATAGCTCCCGCTCGTCGGGCGCGAACAGCACGTAGACGTCGCGCTCAGCCTCCAGCTTCTCGATGTCCTCGGCCAGGGTGCGGGGATAGCGGTCGAAATCCTCGTTGGGGCCGAACTGCAGCCGGTTGACGAAGATGCTGGCCACCACGGGATCGCCGTGCTGGCGCGCCAGCCGCATCAGCGACAGGTGCGCGGCATGCAGATTGCCCATGGTGGGCACGAAGGCCACGCGCAGCTGCCCGCGCAGCTGATCGCGCAACGCCTCGATGGTATGGACGACTTTCACAGGGGATTCTCCGGTGCGCGGCTCAGGCCGAACGCGTATAGGACAGTCTGACGTACAGCGGCGCGTAGGGCGCCGCCTGGGTGATTTCCAGCAGGGATTCGCGGGCCAGCTCCAGCAGCGCCAGGAAATGGACCACGATGACGGCGGCCGGCTCTCCCATGCGCACGCGCTCAAGGAACAGCTCGGTGAATTCCATGAAGCGCACGTCCGACAGGCGGCGCAGGATGTGGCTCATGTGGTCGCGCACGGACAGCTGCTCGCGGGTGATGCGGTGGCTGGCGTTCAGGCGCGCCCGGTGCATGATCGCGGCCCAGGCCTCGCGCAGGTCGTCCGGCGAGACCTCGGGCAGCGGCCGCGCGACCTCGAAGTCGGCCACGGCATGGGCCACCAGGAAGTCGCGGCCCACGCGCGGCATCTCGTCCAGCCGCCGGGCCGCCAGTTTCATGCGCTCGTATTCCAGCAGGCGGCGCACCAGCTCGGCGCGCGGATCCTCGGGCTCCTCGCCGCTGTCGGAGCGGCGCACCGGCAGCAGCATGCGCGACTTGATCTCGATGAGCATCGCCGCCATCAGCAGGTATTCGCCCGCCAGCTCCAGGTTCGACTGCCGCACCTGCTCCACATAGGCGAGGTACTGGGCGGTGACCTCGGCCATGGGGATGTCGAGCACGTTGAAGTTCTGTTTCCGGATCAGGTAGAGCAGCAGATCCAGCGGCCCCTCGAATGCCTCCAGGAAGACTTCGAGCGCGTCGGGCGGGATGTAGAGATCCTGGGGGATGGCGAACAGCGGCTCGCCGTACAGGCGCGCCAGGGCGACGTGGTCCACCACGTCGGGCGTGCTGTCCTCCAGGGGCGCCATCAGGGCGTCCAGCCCGGGATCGGGCGGCCGGGGCGGCATGGGGCCCGGTCAGGCCTTCTGGTAGTAGACGTAGGGGTCCTGGGGCACGCGGGCGGCCCGGAAGCCTTCCTGCAGCTCCGGATCCAGTTCCTTGTCCCACAGGCGGGCGCGGCCGGCGAACTGGCGCGCTTCGGTATCGGGATGATCCGATTTGTATTGGTTCAGGAACTGGGTCAGTTCAGAGGTGTAGTTGTTTGCCATAATAGTGCCGTAGCCGATCTCCATGACCGATGGGCCCCAAGTTTACTGCACTCGGCCCCGTCGGGCCCCTTTCATGTCCGAATCCCCGCCCCGCCGCGCCTCCGCCCCGTCCGCCGCCTCGTCCCGGGAAATCCGGATGATTCCCTTCATCGTGGGCTGCGCGCTGTTCATGCAGATGCTGGACGCCACCGTGGTCGCCACCGCGCTGCCCGCCATGGCGTTGAATTTCGGCACCACGGTGGTGCACATGAACGTCACCATCACCTCCTACCTGCTGGCCACGGCGGTGTTCGTGCCCATCAGCGGCTGGGCGGCGGACCGGTTCGGCGCGCGCGCCGTGTTCCTGGCGGCCATCGCGCTGTTCACCCTGAGCTCGGTCGCCTGCGCGGCCAGCGTCACGCTGGCCCAGCTGGTCGCCGCCCGGCTCGTGCAGGGCGCCGCGGGCGCCATGATGGTGCCGGTGGGGCGCATCATCCTGCTGCGCCGCATCCCCAAGGCCGAGCTGCTCAAGGCCATGGCCTTCCTGACCATCCCCGCCCTGCTGGGGCCGGTCATCGGCCCGCCGGTCGGCGGCTTTCTGGTCACCTACGCCTCCTGGCACTGGATCTTCCTGATCAACATCCCGGTGGGCATCCTGGGCATCTATATGGTGCGGCGCTGGATCGCCGCCGACGTGCCCGACAGCCGTCCGCGGCTGGACACGGTGGGCTTCCTGCTCAGCAGCGCCGCCATGGCGGCCCTGATGAGCTGCCTGGAGGCCGCCGGCCAC
This sequence comes from Castellaniella defragrans, assembly GCF_014203015.1. Lineage (GTDB taxonomy): Bacteria > Pseudomonadota > Gammaproteobacteria > Burkholderiales > Burkholderiaceae_B > Castellaniella > Castellaniella defragrans. The sequence continues at coordinate 93,315 of NZ_JACHIB010000007.1, read as the reverse complement.
GGCAGCCTGGGCCTCTGGCCGACCCTGGGGCTGCTGGGCCTGGGCCTGGTCTGCGGGATCCTGTACATCCGCCACGCCCGCCACGTCACCTACCCCATCATCGACCTGAGCCTGCTGCGCATCCAGACCTTCGCCGTGTCGGTGCTGGGCGGCAATCTGTGCCGCTTCTCCGTCGGCGCCTCGCCCTTCCTGCTGGCCATCCTGCTGCAGGTGGGCTTCGGCCTGTCGGCCTTCTCGGCCGGCATGATCACCTTCACCTCGGCCGCCGGCGCGATGCTCATGAAGCTGGTGGCCACGCCCATCGTGCGCCGCTTCGGCTTCCGCCGCGTGCTGGTCGCCAACGCCCTGATCGCGGCGGCCTTCATCGCCGCCTGCGCCCTGTTCCGGGCCGACACGCCGATCTGGGCCATGGTGGCGGTGCTGCTGGTCGGGGGCTTCTTCCGTTCGCTGCAGTTCACCGCCATCAACGCCCTGACCTACGCCGACCTGGATTCCGCGCAGATGAGCCGCGCCAGCAGCTTCGCCGCCACGGCCCAGCAGCTGGGCATCAGCCTGGGGGTGGCCTGCGCGGCGATGACGCTGAACCTCAGCATGACGCTGCGCGGCGGCGTCGAGGCCGACCGCATCGACGTGATGTGGGGCTTCGCGGTCATCGCCCTGATCGTGGCGGCCTCCGCCCTGTCCTTCCGGCGCCTGCCGGCGCGCGCGGGCAGCCAGCTGCGGGCACGCAGCTAGTCCGTCCGGCACGGAGCGGCCCGCGGGGACTGTTCACTATTCAATGTCCGGGCTCATCAAGCAGCATCACCAGCTTGCAGTCGGGCCGGATCGCCAGCCGGAAGGTGAACTGCCGCAGGCGCATCCGGCCGTCGGCCGGATGCTGGAATTCGCGCAGGCCGCCTTCCCGGTCCACCACCACCTGGCGCGTCCAGGCCCGGGCGAACAGCGGGCTGCCGGCCTGCAGCTCGGCCACCAGCGCCGCGATGTCGGATTCGCCCGCCAGCGCCGCCACGTCGGCGCGGAACTCGGCCACCACCCGGCTGGCGCGCTCCTCCCAGTCCACCACCAGCGTGCGCGCCGCCGGGTCGAGGAAGATGTAGCGCAGCAGATTGGGCTGGCCGCGCGCCGGCCAGCCGTCGAACAGCCGCAGCAGGGCGGCGTTGCAGGCCAGCACGTTCCAGCACCGGTCCAGCACGTAGGCCGGGCAGCGGATGCTGTCGACGCAATCCTGCAGGCCCTCGGGCAGGGCGATCGCATCCAGGCGGCCGGCCTCGGGGTCGGCGCATTCGGCCAGGCTGAACAGGTAGTGCCGCTCGGCACGCGCCAGCCGCAGGGCCTCGGCCAGGCGGCACCAGACGTCCACGGACACGGACACCTCGCGCCCCTGCTCGATCCAGGTGTACCAGGTGGTGCTGATGCCGCACAGCTGGGCGATCTCCTCGCGCCGCAGGCCCGGCGTGCGGCGCCGGACACCAGGCGGCAGGCCGTGGTCGGCCGGGGCGACGCGCGCCCGGGCGCTGCGCAGGAAGGCGCCCAGTTCCCGGCGCCGGGCCGCGTCATCGCGCGGCACGGCCTTGCTCCGGATCGGCGGCGGGCGGGCGGCCCGCCGGCGCGGCGCGGCCCGCACGGCGGGCAAGGCCGCGGGCCGTCCGGATCCCCAGATGCGCCCGGCGCGGGGACTCGCCCGCAAACGCCCCGGTCCGCATCAGCGCAGCGTGCTGGCCAGGGTACGGCGCACGTCTTCCTCGTCGCGGCCGGTGCGGCGCACGTAATCGGCCACCTGGTCGGCGCCGATGTTGCCCACGTTGAAATACTGCGACCGCGGATGGCTGAGATAGAAGCCGCAGACGCTGGAGGCCGGCATCATGGCGAAGCCCTCCGTCAGTTGCATGCCGATCTCGCCGCAGTCCAGCAGGTCGAACATCTCGCGCTTGACGATATGTTCCGGACAGGCCGGATAGCCGGGCGCCGGGCGGATGCCCTGGTACTTTTCGGCGATGATGGCCTCGTTGGACAGGGATTCGTCGGGCACGTAGCCCCACAGGTCGCGGCGCACCCGCGCGTGCAGGGTCTCGGCGAAGCCCTCGGCCAGGCGGTCGGCCAGGGCCTTGAGCATGATCACCGAATAGTCGTCGCCGGCGTCCTGGAACTGCTTTTCGTATTTTTCGATGCCGATGCCCCCCGTGACCGCGAACAGGCCGATGTAGTCGGTCACGCCCGAGTCCCTGGGCGCGATGAAGTCGGCCAGGCACTTGTTGTCCACCCCGTCGCGCTTGGCCGTCTGCTGGCGCACGCCGCGCCAGGTCAGCAGGACCTCGCTGCGGGTCTCGTCGCGGTAGATCTCGATGTCGTCGTCGTTGACGCTGTTGGCCGGGTAGAAGGCGACGATGCCGTTGGCCGTCAGCCAGCGGCCCTCGACGATGCGCTTCATCATGGCCTGGCCGTCCTCGTAGAGCTTGCGGGCCTCCTCGCCCACGACCGCGTCGGTCAGGATGGCCGGGAACTGCGCCATCAGGCCCCAGGACTGAAAGAACGGCGTCCAGTCCAGGAAGTTCAGGATCTCGTGCAGGTCGTAGTGCTTGAAGGTGCGCCGGCCGATGAACTTAGGCCGGGGCGGCGTGTAGTCCGACCAGTCGATCGCCGGCTTGTGCGCGCGCGCTTCTTCGATCGTCAGCATCGGCGCGGCCTGGCGGTTGGCATGGCGCGTGCGCACCAGCTCGTATTCGTCGGCCACGCTCTGGAGATAGGTCTCGGCCTGGTCGGACATCAGGCTGGTGGCCACCCCCACGGAACGGCTGGCGTCGGGCACGTAGATCACCGGGCCTTCGTAGTTGGGCGCGATCTTCACGGCCGTGTGGACCTTGCTGGTGGTGGCTCCGCCCACCAGCAGCGGGACGTTGCGCTCGCGGAAGTACGGGTCGCGCTGCATTTCCGCGGCGACGTAGGCCATTTCCTCCAGGCTCGGCGTGATCAGGCCCGACAGGCCCACCATGTCGGCGCCGATTTCCTTGGCCTTTTCGAGGATCTTGGCGCAGGGCACCATCACGCCCATGTTCTCGACCTCGAAGTTGTTGCATTGCAGGACGACGGTGACGATGTTCTTGCCGATGTCGTGCACGTCACCCTTGACCGTGGCGATGACCAGCTTGCCCTTGGAGCGCACGTCGCCGCCGGCATCGGCCAGCTGGCGCTTTTCCTCTTCGATGAAGGGCAGCAGGTGCGCCACGGCCTGCTTCATCACGCGCGCGGACTTCACCACCTGGGGCAGGAACATCTTGCCCGAGCCGAACAGGTCGCCCACCACGTTCATGCCGTCCATCAGCGGACCCTCGATGACTTCGATGGGCCGCCCGCCCGCCGCCATGATTTCCTGGCGGACTTCCTCGGTGTCCTCGACGATGAAGGTGGTGATGCCGTGCACCAGCGAATGCGTCAGGCGCTCGCGCACCGGGCCTTCGCGCCACGCCAGGTCCTCTTCCTTCTTCGCGCCCGAGCCCTTGATGGTCTCGGCCAGTTCCACCAGGCGCTCGGTGGACGTGCGCTCGTCGGCCGGGTCGGTCCTGCCGACGGGGTCGGGGCGGTCGAGCACCACGTCCTCGACCAGGTCGCGCACCTGCGGGTCCAGGTCGGAATACACGCCCAGCTGGCCGGCGTTGACGATGCCCATGGTCAGGCCGCGCCGCACCGCGTAATACAGGAAGACCGCGTGGATGGCCTCGCGCATGGCCTCGTTGCCGCGGAAGGAGAAGCTGACGTTGGAGATCCCGCCCGACACGCGCGCGTGCGACAGGTTTTCCGTGATCCAGCCGGTGGCCTCGATGAAGTCCACGGCGTAGTGGTTGTGCTCGTCGATGCCGGTGGCGATGGCGAAGACGTTGGGATCGAAGATGATGTCCTCGGGCGGGAAGCCCACCTGGTTCACCAGGATGTCGTAGGCCCTGGAACAGATGTCGATGCGGCGTTGCAGGGTGTCGGCTTGGCCGTCGGTGTCGAAGGCCATGACCACCACCGCCGCGCCGTACTTGCGGCACAGCTTCGCCTGCTCGATGAAGGGGCCCTCGCCTTCCTTCATGGAAATCGAATTGACCACGCACTTGCCCTGCACGCAGCGCAGGCCGGCCTCGATCACCGGCCACTTGGAACTGTCGATCATCACCGGCACGCGCGAGATGTCCGGCTCGGACGCCAGCAGGTTGAGGAAGCGCGGCATGATGGCCAGGGCGTCGAGCATGCCCTCGTCCATGTTGACGTCGATGATCTGGGCGCCGTTCTCCACCTGCTGGCGCGCCACGGACAGCGCCTCGTCGAACTTTTCCTCGCGGATCAGGCGCAGGAACATCTTGCTGCCGGTGACGTTGGTGCGTTCGCCCACGTTGACGAACAGCGTGTCGCGGTCGAAGTTCAGCGGCTCCAGGCCGGACAGGCGGGTCTTGACCGGGATGACCGGCGGCTGGCGATGCGGCAGCCTGCGGACCTTTTCGGCGATGGCGCGGATGTGCTCGGGCGTGGTGCCGCAACAGCCGCCCACCACGTTCACCAGCCCCGCCCGGGCGAATTCCTCCAGCAGGCCGGAGGTGTCGGAAGGCGTCTCGTCGAAGCCGGTTTCGGCCATCGGATTGGGCAGGCCGGCATTGGGGTAGACGCAGACGTAGGTGTCGCAGATCTTGGACAGCTCGGCGACGTAGGGGCGCATCAGCGCGGCGCCCAGCGCACAGTTCAGGCCGATGGTGACGGGGCGCGCGTGGCGCACGGAATTCCAGAAGGCCTCGACCGTCTGGCCCGACAGGATGCGCCCGGAGGCGTCGGTCACCGTGCCCGAGATCATCACCGGCAGGCGGATGCCGCGTTCCTCGAAGATCGTCTCGATGGCGAAGATGGCCGCCTTGGCGTTCAGCGTGTCGAAGATGGTCTCGATCAGCAGCAGGTCCGCGCCGCCGTCGATCAGGCCGTTGACCTGCTCGGTGTAGGCCGCGCGCAGTTCCTCGAAGGTGACGTTGCGCGCGCCCGGATCGTTCACGTCCGGCGACAGCGACGCCGTCTTGGGCTGCGGCCCGACGGCGCCGGCCACGAAGCGGGGATGGTCGGGCGTGGCCACGGCGTCGCAGGCTTCCCGCGCCAGCCGCGCCGAGGCCACGTTCAGTTCGTAGGCCAGCTCCGGCAGGCCGTAGTCGCCCTGGGCCACCCGCGTGGCGCCGAAGGTGTTGGTTTCCACCACGTCGGCCCCGGCGTCCAGGTAGGCCCGGTGGATTTCCCGGATGACGTCGGGCCGCACGAGCGACAGGAGTTCGTTGTCGCCCTTCAGGTCGCGGTCATGACCGGCGAAGCGCTCGCCGCGGAAATCGGCCTCGGTCAGCTTGTAGCGCTGGATCATGGTGCCCATGGCCCCGTCCAGCACCACGATGCGCCGGCCCAGCAGGCGCACGAACTCGGCCCCGCGCGTGTAGGATTCGATGGGATAGGGCAAGGCGGGATAGGACACGGCGGGATCCGGGCGGCAATGGACAAACTTTCATTGTATCGCCGACACCAGGCCCCGCCGCGGATGCGCGGCAACGTGCGCTAGCGGAACGCCCAGCGCAGCTTGAGCTGCCCGTCGATGGCCCGGTAACTGCCTCCCGTCTGGCCGCCCAGCTCCAGGCCCACGGAGACCCGCTCGCCGCGCCGCCAGTCCAGACCCGCGCGCAGTCCCAGCGTGTCGCGCGGCACCCAGGTGTTGACGCTGGCAAACGACACGGCCGGCTGCGCGTCGAAGCGCGCCGTCTGGCTGACGTCCCGGTCCAGCCATTCCCGGTCCCAGCTGATCTGCAGCCGGGCCGAGACCGCCCGCTCGCCGCCCAGATCCCATGCCGTACGGGCATCGATCCCCAGGCGCGAGCGCAAGGCATCGGCGTGCAGGCGATCCAGCATCAGCCGCGTCGCCTGGGCGCCGGACTCATCCACCCCGGGGCGCATCAGACGCGCATAGTCCAGCGACACGAAAGGCCCCGCCGACAGCGATTCCGTCAAGGCAAACCGATAGCCGCCCTCGGCCTGGGCCGACACCCCGTAGCCCGTCCAGTCCGCCTTGTGGCGGGCGGAATAATCCGCAAAGGCCACCTGGCGATCCATGGTTCCGCGCTCCACCCCCAGGCGCGCGGCGCTCTGCGCGGTCCAGCCCCGCCCGGCATCGGGCCGGTAGCGCCACTGCGCGCCCAGCCCCACGGCCGTGGCCTTGGCCTCGCCCCGATACGGAGTCCGCAGGCTGACCTTCTGCTCGGACAGGTCCAGGCTGAAGCCCACCGTGACGTCGGGGGCCGCCTCCAGCCGCCGGCTGCTGCCCGCCACCACCCCATACAGGGTCTCGCGGCCGCCCACCAGCGTGCCCCGGGCATCCTGCCTGCCCGTGCCGCCGAACAGGGCGGCATGGCCGGCCCATCCCGAACCGGCCGGAGCACCGTCCGGCGCCAGGCTGCGCAGGGCCGCATCCGCCGCCGCGCGATCACGCCGCAGCGACGCCGCCAGCCCCGTGCTGTAGGGGGCGGGCGACACCTGCACCAGCGCCTGCGCGACTTCGTGACCATCCGGAGCGGAGAAATCCAGGCCGCGGAACAGCGGCTGCACCGCCGGCGTCCCCAACGCAGCCAGCTGCGACAGGGCCCGCCCTGCGCGCAGATCGTTGGCGCTGGCGCCGTAGCGGCCATAGGCGTCGGCCGGCCGCGTCATGCTCAGGTCATACTGGCCGGCGCCCAGGCCGGCGGCCTCGAACCGCAGGGTGGGCGAAACCGGCGACAACGCGACCGTGTCGAAATCCCCGGCCACGGTGCCCGCCCGCAGGGGGCTCGCCGTGGCGGACCAGCCGTCGGCGTACCAGCCGGCCATCGGCATCAGATCCAGTCCGCCCGCCAGCGTCGCCGTCCCGCTGACGGCCAGCACGTCCGAGGCGCCCGAGGCGTCGAATTCGGCCTGCAAGGTGCCGCTGGCCGTCTGCGCATAATTGCCGATCACGTCGATCCGGCCCAGCGAGTTGCCGGGCGCGAGCGTCCCCTGATTGGTCAAGGCGCCGCCCCCGGTCATTGTGTAGGTGGCATTGCCGCCGAGCCGGGCGCCCGGCCGGATCTCCGCACCATATACCTCGTTGCGGCCGTTCAAGCGGGTATCGCCGCCGTCAAACGTCAGCGTCAGGTTCTTCCCGCCCAGGATATTGCCCGTATAGGCAAAGCGAAAATCCGCATCCGCCTGCCCCGTGGCCCGGCCCGCCACATCGGCGCGCTGGCCGAAGGACACGGTCGTCAGGCGTTGGGCGCCCAGATCGTCCTGCTGATCGTACAAAGACACGATATCGCCTTCGATGCGCGCGCCCTGCATCAGATTCAGGCGTGCCACGTAAGCATTGGCCGACATGTAAATGGCGGCTTCTCGCCCCGCCACCCGGCCGGAGATATCGGCCTGGGTCACCAGGGGGCCGTCAAGTTCCGGCAGCGGGGGCAAGGGGCCCTCGGCGGAGGCATGGATATACGAGCCCCGGTCCTCGAACGCCGCGGTAAAAACGTTGGTACCGAAATCGAAGCGCAGGCCGACACCGCGCTCGCCCAGGGCTTCGACGTCGCCGCGCTGGACCAGGGTATGGTTCCTGCCGTAGGCGAACATAATCCCCTGCCCCGACGAACCGTCGGCATGCACGCGCACGCCCGGATCGATCGTCAGCGCATTGCCTTCGCCATCGACCCGGATGCCGGCGCCGCCCTCTCCCGCCGTCAGCAGGTCGGCCGCCTGGCGGATCCGGTTGCCGCTGCCATAGACGTGCAGGCCCAGGCCCAGCAGCGCCGTGCTGTAGCTGCCCGGCAGATACGCGGTGCCCTCGGCGTTGCGGGCGGAATAGCCCTGCGTGTTGACGACATCCAGGCCGCTGCCGTAGATCGAGCGCCCGAAGAAATTACGCCGGTCTATGGTGTAGCCCAGGTCCTGCAGCACCGCCAGCTCCGCTTCCATGAAGCCGGTGTAGTTGCGGTAGCTCTGGTGGCTCATCATGCTGTTCTTCAGCTCGATGTGGCTCATGTAGTTGTCATCCACACTGACGGTCCCGTCGACCTTGTGCTTCAGCATGGCCACCGGCACGCCGGGCAGGCCGCCGGCCAGCACTTCATCGATATGGGGGCCCACCAGCATGCCCTTGTCCTGGCGCACGTCGAAGACATCGGACGCTGCGGGGTTGGGGCATCCCCGGCACAGGATGACCTGCCCCGGCCGCGCGGGGTTGCCGTTGTCGTCCACCATCAGGGACGCCCACCCGCCCAGCACGTCGCCGAAGGCCGGCGTCAGCGTGCCCGCGGTGTTCCGGATCGAGCTGATGATGCCGAAGCCATGACCCAGTTCGTGAATGGCGGTCGAAACGATATCGTCCTTGCCCGTCAAGGGGATCTGGCTGAAATGCGTGACGGTGGGGTAAACGGACGGCCCCAGGCCGAAGGCCGCGTGCGAGCCGTCCTCCATGCTGGCGGGGCTGCTCGGCAGGCCCTGCAGCCGCATCTGCAGCACGGTTTTCGGGTTCCGCCCGCCATCGCCCAGGATAGACAGGCCGAAGGCATTGGCCCATGCATCATAGGTGCCGATATGGATGACGGCCGGCTCCAAGGCGCCCTGGGGCTGGATCAGGCTGGCCCAGTAGCGCACCCCCTGATTGATCTGCTGGATCAGATGCGGCGACCAGGCCCATGTCGATACCTGGGTGCCCTCGTTGTCGGACACGAAGGGCCCGTCGGCCGGATCGAAGTACCGCAGCTCGAACGCCGGCTGCCCGGCGGGTGTCGTGATCGTGTGGACTTCGTACGCCTGTGCGCAGGATAAACCGGCCAACGTGAGGGAAAACAGGCCGGTGAGCGATTTGAGGAACATGAGCGCAACAGAATGATGATGGTGTAACGCAAGGTTATAAACCAGAAAGCAGGCGCCGACCCGCTTCTTTCGCTATACTAGGGTTAACCCTATAAAGGGTTTTCACCAGTTGCTTGCGGGCTTGCGAAAGGCAGACAGGCAAGCACGCAGACACACGCAAGGAGCGCAGCATGTTGGTTCCCTTTTCCAACTACCCCGTGAACGAAACCTTCGAGCGCATGCTGGCGCAGGAACTCGCCGCCCGCGCGGGCCGGCCCCGCAAGAGCCTGATCGCCCGCGTCCTGGACATCCTGTCCGGCGCGCGCCGCCCGGCGGCGACGAGCGCCTGACGGACCGCGTTCCCGGCAAGGTCATCGCCCTTGCCTACGGAAGCCGCATGCTATAGTTCGCGGCGAAACAGGTATGCGCCGCGCCACCCGTGCGGCGTATTCAAACGGGAAACAGACGGCTCGCCCGCGAGCCCAGCTGTGCTGCCCCCGCAACGGTGCGCATGCCTCCATGCCAGCCCGATACCGGCCTGCTTCGATACCTGATCCCGCCCGGCGCGGCCCCGGCATCCCGCCCTCCATGGCGGAACGCGGCCCACGGGCGTTTTTCAATGCCGGCGTGCGGGGACGCGCGCCAAACAGGGCCTCGTCATGTCTGCTTCCATCCCGCGCCGCCTCGCGGCCGCCTGCTGTCTGCTTCCCCTGGCCGCCACGGCCCAATCCACCGCCACCGCCACCGACGCCGCCGTGCCGACGCTGCGGGACATCGTCGTCACCGCCAGCCGCAGCCCCGAGCCGCTGGCCGACGCGGTGGGCGACGTCACCGTCATCGGCCAGGACACGCTCGCCCGCGCACGCGGCGACGGCCTCGCCGAAATCATCGGCCGCGCCCCGGGCGTGCAGTTCACGACCACCGGCGGGCCGCAGACCGTCAGCGGCCTCTACCTGCGCGGCGCCAATCCCAGCCAGACGCTCGTGCTGATCGACGGCATGCGGGCCACGGAACTGCTGTCGGGCGGAACCCGGCTGGAATCCATCGACCCGGCCCTGGTCGAACGCGTCGAGATCCTGCGCGGCGCCGCCAGCAGCCTGTACGGCTCGGACGCCATCGGCGGCGTGGTCAACATCATCACGAAAAAGGGCGCGCAGGACCGTCCGCTGTCGGCCTGGGCCAACCTGGGATACGGCACCTACGAGACGGTCAAGTCCAGCCTGGGACTGTCGGGCGCCAGCGCGGGCTGGGACTACAGCCTTTCCGCCAGCGCCGCGGGCAGCAAGGGCTTCGACGTCATGCGCCGGCATTTCGCCAACAACAGTTCCACCGACAGCTGGGGACACTACGCCGACGAGGACGGCTATGCCAGCCGCGGCTGGGCCGGCACCCTGGGCTACCAGTGGGCCGCGGGCCACCACATCGGCCTGGCCGCCTACGACAGCACCCTGCATGCCGATTCCGACGGCACGCAGGACGACTACCCCTACGCCACCGAGGACAACGTGCGCAACCTCGTGCGCCAGCAGGCCTACCGCCTCACCAGCACGGACCGGATCACCGACCGGTGGGAAAGCGTGCTGCGATTCGGCTGGACGCGGGATTCCCTGGACTACCGCCGTCCCACCGACGGCTCGTTCGTGCATTCGAGCCTGAAGCGCACCCTGTCGTGGCAGAACAACCTGCAGGTCCTGCCCGGCCAGCGCGTCTCGATCCTGGCCGAACGCCTGGAAGAACGCGTCAACAGCGACTTCTCCTACGACCGGACGGACCGCAACGTCAACAGCGCGGCGCTGATCTACAAGGGCGGCTTCGACCGGCTGCACACGCAGGCCAGCGTGCGCAACGACAACTACACGGATCACGGCAACCAGACCACGGGCAGCCTGGGCCTGGACCTGGACCTGAGCGAGGCGTGGCAGGTCGGCATCGCCGGCAGCACCGGCTTTCGCGTCCCGACCTTCGCCGACCTGTACCAGGACTACCCCGCGGCCTTCTACAAGGGGAATCCCGACCTGAAGCCGGAAAAATCCCACAACATCGAGGCGCACGTCCAGTACCAGGGCGGCGGCACCCTGCTGCGGCTGACCGCCTACCAGAACAAGGTGCGCGACCTGATCGTCAACGTCTCCGACCCCGTGACCTGGTGGACGACCCCGCAAAACGTCGCCCAGGCCACCCTGCGCGGCCTGACTCTGGCCGGGGAGCACGACTTCGGCGATACCACCCTGCGCGCCAGCGCCGACTTCCTCGATCCGCGCAACGACGACCCGCGGCCCGCCCAGGGCTTCACGCCCGCCGAAGGCTCGGCGCTGCCCTACCGCGCCCGCCAGGTCTTCCACCTGGGCGTCGAGCACCGCATCCAGGCCCTGCGGCTGGGCGCGGAATACCAGTACACCGGCAACCGCTACGCCGACATCGCCAACCGCACCCGCCTGGGCGGCTATGCCCTGGTCAACCTGACCGCCGCCTACGACTTCAGCAAGTCGCTGGGCGTGCAGGTGCGCTGGAACAACGTGCTGGACAAGGACTACGTGCGGGTGGACGGCTACAACACGCCGGGCTCCAACGTGTTCGTGAACCTGTCCTGGCGGATGTAGCCATGCGGCGGCGGACGGCGGGCGGCTTGGCCGGAGCGCGGCGGCGCCTGCCGCGCCTGGCGGCCGCCGCCTGCCTGGGCCTGTGCGCCGCCTGGGCGGCCGTTGCCGGCCCGGACCTTGCGCGGGCCGGGGCCGCGGATGCCGGGACCGTCGATGCCGGGATCGCCGATGCCGGGGCTGCCGATGCCGGAGTTGCCGATGCCGGGGCCGCCTACGCAGGGGCCGCTGCCGTGCCCGTTGCCGCCGCGGCGCCCCTTGCGACCGGTCCGGTCCGGCACGGCACGCCGCCCCGCATCGTCACCCTGGCGCCCAACGCCACCGAGCTGGTCTACGCCGCCGGCGCCGGTGCCGATATCGTCGGCACCGTCCTGCGCAGCGACTACCCGCCCGAGGCGCGCGCCATCCCGCGCATCGGCGACGGCATCCAGTTCAGCGAGGAAACCATCCTGACCTTGCGCCCAACCCTGGTGGTCGGCTGGCTGCCGTCCGACGGCACGCGGTCTCTGGAACGGCGCCTGGCGCCTCTGGGCGTGCCCCTGGTCTACGCCAATCCGAAATCGCTGGACGACATCCCGGCCCTGATCCGCGACCTGGGCGACCGTCTGGGCACCCGCGCCACCGCCGACGCCGCCGCGCGCGGCCTGGAGCGCCGCATCCGCGCCCTGCGGCCAGCGCCGCCCCCGCCGCAGACCGTCTTCATCGAGATCAGCGCCGACCCGCTATACACCCTGGGCCGCGACCCCCTGACCAACGACCTGCTGGCGCGCTGCGGCGGCGTCAACCCCTACGCCACGCACGCGATCGCCGCGCCGCAGGTCAGCGTGGAGTCGGTGCTGCACCTGAACCCGCAGGTGCTGATCGTCTCGCCCTACGGCCGCGAAACCCTGGCGGCCCGGCGCGCCTGGTGGGCCCAGCACGGCCTGCCCGCCGCCCTCGCGGACCGCATCTATGCCGTCGATCCCGACCAGTTGCACCGGCCGGGACCGCGCCTGGTGGACGCGGCCGAGGCGATCTGTGCGGATTTGCGGGATGCCTATGCGCATTAATTATCCAGCCGCATTTCGAGTAGACGGATAGAACGATAAGGATCGCGGCTGGACCCTCCCTCCAATAGCTGTTCCAGGGAAACCGGACGCGCGGGTTCCATTTTCACGGTCAGCTTGGCAGACTCCCCCGTTACGAAATCCAGCAAGGCCAGGCAGTCGTCGCGGCTCAGAGGCGCTCCGCCGAACGCGGCCTCGGGGTCCTTTTTGCACTGTGCCCGGCCCGCATCGATCTTTTCCTTGAACCACCGCTCGCGCTGCACATCCGCCGAGCCTTCACCCGGCGCCGCATCGAAGTCATGCCGCTTGGCAAGCGCACGGGACCGCTCGCCATAGCCCTCATCCCGGATGCTGGCTCGCACGGCACGAACCTCCATCTGCTGGATCTTCTGACTGACCACCGCCAGCGCTCCCAAAGGGCCCAGGAATCCGAAACCGCCAGCCAGTTCCTGAAAATCGTCTCCACCCCCATGGGCCAGGCGATCAGCAAGCCGAAGCAGGTCGCGTACACGGCTCAGTTCCAGATCGAACTTCCCATCGAACGCCTTGGGCTGTTCCAGGGAGAAATGCAGTGCACCCGTGTCGTCCTTGCGATCCAGGCGCCAATCCATCGTCAGAGAAAAAGGCGGCAAATCGGCGCGGCCAGCGGCCTGGATCAGGCTCGTCCGGTTCAAGAGGCTGCGGCCATCGCCTCCGGCAATGCCCGTCACCTCGACCCTGGCACTCTTGCGATCCTCGGAGTCCTCCAGATCGGACAGGTGGATGCGTTCGATCGCCCCCTTCTCCGCGTTCTGGCCTTCTCCGAGGCGAATCGTGATTCCCTTCAAGGTGGCTGTCCCGAACGGTGACGCCGACAGGCTTTGCCAATGAACGGCATCGCGCAGTTGGTACCGGTCCAGGAAGGCGTACAACTTGTCCTCGGCACGGCTGGTCGCCACGTGGGAAACGGCCAGCCAGCCGCCGATCAGCACCAGAGCCGCCAAGCCGCCGATCACCAGGATCTTTTTCTGCTTGTCCATCGTGTTCGTCCTCTCCACCTTACCTGGCTCGTGCCTGATCGATCAACGCCCGAGCAGACTCCGGCGTCCAATCTGACCGCCCCGACAGCAAGCGCATCACCGTCAGGGGCTCGGCCAAGTCCGCGCACCCTTTTTCTTCGCACACCCGCAGGCCGCCTGCCGGATCCGGTGTCACCACCGTCAGCGCAAGGCCATCCGCATCCTGACGCGTTTCATCCACGCGTGCCTCACCGGCGACGACATACCAGGCTTCTTTCACCTCCTTGAGACCCGCGATCCGTAGATCGTAGGGGAAGTCGACCTTGGCCTCGTCGCCGTCACGGCCGCTGACATGGACGATCCGCCGGAAAGGAATGGAGCCGCCGCCATACAAACGCGCATAGACGCCACCCTGCAATGGAATATAGCGGTCAGATCTGACGAAATGGCGCTTCAATGCGCCGTCCGGGCCTCGCCGGGCTTCCGCCACCAGATTCTCGTATTGCCGCAACTGGTGCTCGGCCTCGCGAGCCTGGCTTTCCAGTTCCCGACGCTTTTCCCAGGCCAATTGCTGTTGGCGCTGCTGCTCCTGGAACTCCGCCTGACGCTTGCGCTCGCGCTCCTCGTCAGCCCGCCGCTTTTCACGCGCGAAGACGTAGTTGACGCCCTGATCCAGCCGGAACCTCCACTCGCCAACCGCCTGGCGCTGCCGGTAATTCCAGGCCCGGTCCGCATTAATGGCATACATCATGCGCTCTCGATCCTGGTTGACGACCCCTTCCAGACTATCGGCAAACCGGACGCTCACTTCTGTCGCATCCGGCAAGGCGACGTTCTGCAAGGCATGTAGCGCCGCATCGACCTGCCGGGAAATATCCGCCGCCTGACGAAAGCTGGACTCCTGAGCAGTCAATACGTCCAGGTCCGGCCGCACTCGCAGAGGCAGCAAACCCGATCCCCATGCAAACACTGCGGCTCGCAGGAGAAAGTACGACTGGTCCTTCGCGTCATGGCCCAGGCTGAACCAGACCACATCCTGGCCATTGGTCCCTGCCAGCCGGGCTGACTGGACCGGCGTGTTGAAGGCATAGCCATCAAGGAAATAAACCTTGCGCTCCTGCGAGATTACCGCGCCATCGGACCGCCGCAGCGTCAGGCCGCCCACACCTTGGGCACGGCCCGCCGCATCGCAGCTCAGGCCCGAACTCAGCAGAGAGACATATTTGGCATCCTCGTCATCCAGACGATAGCCGATCCGGACTTTGCAGCCGTTCTGATCCGACAACTCTCGGATGAATGAAGACTTCGCCAGAACATCCGCTTCGCTTTCCGGTTGCCAATCACCCACGGTAAAACCAGCCGGTCCCAGGCTGGCGTATCGCGCGGCCTGCGCCCGAACGGCTACCGCAGCCGCATTTTCAGTCTCCGCCTGCGGGGCCTGGGATTTCGCTTGTGGCTGTGGCTGTGGCTGTGGCTGTGGCTGTGGCTGTGGCTGTGGCTGTGGCTGTGGCTGTGGCTGTGGCTGTGGCTGTGGCTGTGCAGCGGCAGTCTGCTCCACCGCGCCCTTCGCCGCAACGGCCGGCGAGGCGGATGGAGCATCGGCCTGCCCGGCGGCCGGCGCCGCGGCCGATGCGGGCGCCGCCGGAAGCTGCGCCACGGCGGGAACTGGAGCGACGGCGGGCGTCGGCGCAACTTCAGGCGCAGGTGCCGCGGACGCTACAGGAGCGGACCCCACGAGAACAGGCGACGAGACCGCGGCCATAACCGGCCTCCAATGTTCTGCCTTGCTGCCGCTGCCCTCAGCCACCGCCTTGCCCGCTCCATCCTGGCTGCGCCAGGTCACGGTCTCGGCCTGCGGGCATTGCTGTCCGAGCAAGGCGCCCAGCTTGGGAAGCAGGCGCTCCAGCGCAGCCGGATCCGGCGCACCATGATAGACGACCCGCAGATCCGGGGTGGCGGAGCACCAGGGCGCACCCGCCGCATGCTCGACGAAGATCTCGACGTTTTCCGCCTTGGAGAAAGCCAGGCGGAAGGAATCGGCCCATGCCGGACCCCATGCGAAAGCACCCGCCAGGGCGACGGCAAGGACACGCTGATTCATGAGCCTCACCCGATCTGCCACGCGCCGTCGGGAGCCTGGCAGGCATTGACCGTCTTGGACTCGCTGCCCTTGGCCGTCGTGACGTCATACTGCATGGTGCGGCACGTCGTCTGCACGGCCACCTGCTCGACCACCGGCCGGGCAGGCTCGATGGTGTCCAAGTCAAAGCCCTGCGTCCTGGCCTGGGCCACCGAGATCCCGTCCAGGTCCACCGCCTGATCCGCCTTGGCGACAACAACCGGCTTGACCAACGGACCATACACATAGCCCACCGTCACCCCCTTGCGGCCCACGGCGATCCAGTTGTCGCTGGTGCGGCCCAGCGCCGTGAACGTCTGACCGCTGGCCAGACCGCCCACCTTGGTGGCCGAGGCCGTCGGCGCCGCACGCAGATTGACCGACGAGGCTGCCTGCCAGGTCTCGTTGAGCGCCGCCAGGTTCTGCACCTGGACGATCTTTTCGGAACGCTTGACGGTTGCCTGCTGCGTTTTGGTTTCGGACGACACAGGCCGGATCACGGCGGATGCGCCGCTATGATCGGACGTCCAGGTTTCCGTCTGGCCGCTGGCGAGCGCGCGCTGGGTGCTTGCCGCCAGTGCCTCCTGGTCCTGGGCGTCCAGGCTGGAGCCGATCCAATTGCCCAGCGCGCCGCCAGCGAAGGCGCCGACGATCATCGCCACTGTCCGGCCCGACCCGCCACCGATCTGGCTGCCCAGCAACACCCCCGCCACGGCGCCGACGGCCGTGCCGATCGACTGTTTGGTCCCCCAGCCGCCGCTGCCATCCGTTGCGCAGCCGGCGGCGAAAACGGACGCAACCAGCACGGCGGCCAGCGCCTTCTTGTTCCCCTTCATCTGGCTTCTCCCATGTTGAAACCCGTCGGCTCCATCGGCCGATAGCCGGCGCGGTCCCGCGCGACATCGCTCAATCAGCCAAGCCCGTGCCATCTTAAACGGTGCGCAGCCGTTCACACAAATTTACAAAATAGCCTTTTGTCATATCTCCTTTCCCAAACGGCGCACAGTCTTCGCACAACGCCCCCCTGGCGTGCAAGACCAATCCAGAATCCAAATGGATTATCCTTACGAACGAGCCGGGCCAAGACGAGCCCCACGCGCCATGCCACGAACACACCCATGACCTCCCCAGACACCCTCACCATCGCCGACCGCGTCTTCCATTCCCGCCTGCTGGTCGGCACCGGCAAATACCGCGACTTCAGCCAGACCCGCGAGGCCATCGAGGCCAGCGGCGCCGAGATCGTCACCGTCGCCATCCGCCGCACCAACATCGGCCAGAACCCGGGCGAGCCCAACCTGCTGGATTTCCTGTCGCCGGACCGCTACACCATCCTGCCGAACACGGCTGGCTGCTACACCGCCGAGGACGCCGTGCGCACGCTGCGCCTGGCGCGCGAGCTGCTGGACGGCCACAACCTGGTCAAGCTCGAAGTCCTGGGCGACTCCGGCAACCTGTTCCCCAACATGCCGGAAACCCTGGCCGCCGCGCGCACGCTGGTGGCCGACGGCTTCCAGGTCATGGTGTATTGCAGCGACGACCCGATCCAGTGCCGCATGCTGGAAGACATCGGCGTGGCGGCGGTGATGCCGCTGGCCTCGCTGATCGGCTCGGGCATGGGCATCGTCAACCCCTGGAACCTGCGCCTGATCATCGACCAGGCCCGCGTCCCGGTGCTGGTGGACGCCGGCGTGGGCACGGCCTCGGATGCCGCCATCGCCATGGAACTGGGCTGCGACGCGATCCTGATGAACACCGCCATCGCCGGCGCGCGCGACCCGATCCGCATGGCGCGCGCCATGCGCCTGGGCGTGGAGGCCGGACGCGAGGCCTACCTGGCAGGCCGCATCAAGCGCAAGTACTACGACGCCGATCCCAGTTCGCCCACCGAAGGCCTGCTGCCCTCGACCCGGGCCGCCTGAGCCCTCGGCCGCGCACGCCGGGGCGCGCCAGCGCCAGCCCCGGCCCCGGCCCCATCCGCACGGAGCCTGCGATGATCCCCAATACCCTGTCGATTGCCGGCGTGGACCCCTCGGGCGGGGCCGGCGTCCTCGCCGACGTCAAGACCATGAGCGCCCTGGGCGCCTACGGCATGGCCGTGATCGCCGCGCTGACCGCGCAGAACACGCAGGCGGTCACCGGCATTTTCCCCGTGCCGCCGGAATTCGTCGCAACCCAGATCGACACGCTGTTCGCCGACGTGCGCGTGGACGCCGTGAAGATCGGCATGCTGGGCCAGGCCGGCGTCACCCGCGTCGTGGCCGACCGGCTGGCGCACTGGAAGCCGGCGCACCTGGTGCTGGACCCGGTGATGGTCGCCAAGAGCGGCGACCACCTGCTGGAACGCCAGGCCGTGGACGCCCTGCGCGAAGGCCTGATCCCGCTGGCCACCGTCATCACCCCCAACCTGCCCGAAGCCGGCGTGCTGCTGGGCCAGAGCCCCGCCGACAACCTCAAGGACATGCGCCGCGTCGCCGAGCGCCTGCGCCGGCTGCTGGCCGACGACGGCGAGCGCTGGGTCTTCCTGAAAGGCGGACACCTGCCGGGCGACGACACCATCGACCTGCTGCACGACGGCGACCGGCTGATCGAGCTGCCGGGCCGGCGCATCGACACGCCCAACACCCACGGCACCGGCTGCACGCTGTCGGCGGCGATGGCCGCCCTGCTGCCGCGCGCCCCGGGCGTGCCCGAGGCCGCGCGGCATGCCAAGGCCTGGCTGGAACGCGCCATCGCCGCCTCCGGCCAGCTCCAGGTCGGCTCGGGCCACGGGCCGGTGCATCACTTCCACGCCCTGTGGCCCAAGCCGCAAGACTGACCCGCCTCAAAGCCATCGGCCGGGTCGCTGGCCTATAATCGGACTCGAATCAACCTCAGTCGAATCAACCTCAGGTACTCCCGCGACATGAACGTCAACGACATCGCCGACGCCGATCGTGCCCGCTTCAACATGGTCGAACAGCAGATCCGCCCCTGGAACGTCCAGGACGAACGGGTGCTGCAGGCCGTCTTCGACATGCCCCGCGAACGCTTCGTCCCGCCGCAGATGCGCGCCCTGGCCTTCACGGACACGGAACTGCCGCTGGTGATCGACGGCGTCGACACCCGCGAGACCATGCTGTCCCCCAAGGTCGAGGCCAGGCTGGCCGAGGAACTGCGGCTCCAGCCCACGGACTGCGTGCTGGAAATCGGCACGGGCTCGGGCTACCAGGCCGCCCTGCTGTCGCGGCTGTGCCAGCAGGTCACCAGCATCGAGCTCGAAAGCCGCCTGTCGGCCTTCGCGCAGGCGAACCTCGCACGCAGCCAGGTCGCCAACGTCACCGTGGAAACGGGCGACGCGCATGCCGGCTGGGGCACGGCCGAATACGACGCCATCCTGATCACCGGCTCGGTCCCCTCGGTGCCCGACGCGCTGAAATACCAGCTGGCCGTGGGCGGCCGCATGGTGGCCATCGTCGGCCACAGCCCGATCATGACGGTGTGCCGCATCACGCGCACCAGCGCCGCCAACTTCGAGACCGACTCGATCTTCGACACCTACGTGAAGCCCCTGCGCGGCACGGCGCGGTCGCGCTTCAAATTCTGACGCGCGCCGCGTTCCGTTTCCAGCGAGCCCCGCATGCGGGGCTCGTGCGTTTCAGGTCCGGATCTTGCGCAGCAGCGCCGTGGTCGAGCGCTGGTGCTCGAACGGGATGGCCACGGCCCGCCCGCCCCAGCCGCGCACCACGGCGGTCTCGGGCAGCGCGTCCATGTCGTAGTCGCCGCCCTTGACGATCACGTCGGGCCGCAGGGCCTGGATCAGTTCCAGCGGCGTGTCCTCGGGAAACAGCACCACCCCGTCCACGCAGGCCAGCGCGGCCAGCAGCGCGGCGCGGTCGTCCTGGCCGTTCAGGGGGCGGTCCTCGCCCTTGCCCAGGCGGCGCACGGACTCGTCCGTGTTCACCCCCACGATCAGCGAGGCGCCCAGGCGGGCGGCCCGGTCCAGGTAGGTGACGTGCCCGCGGTGCAGGATGTCGAACACGCCGTTGGTGAAGATCAGCGGGCGCGACAGGCGTCCCTCGCGCACCGCCCGCACGCAGGCCGCGCGATCGAGGATCTTGGACTCGAAGGCGGGAGGCGCCGCCATCAGAAGCCGCCGCCGCGCGTCAGCGCCCAGATCGCCACGCCCAGCCCGGCCGCCAGGATGCCGCACAGCACCGCCAGCAGGCGGTTGGAGCGGTCCTGGGCCTGGCGCAGCCGTTCGAGTTCGGCCCGCATCGCCGGCCCCGCATCGGGATGGTTCAGGCGGGCATAGACCAGGCGGGGGATCTGCGGCAGGATCTGCGCCCACTGGCTGGCTTCCTGGTCCAGGCGCTGGCGCAGGCCGCGCAGGCCGACGCGCTGGTGCATCCATTTTTCCAGGAAGGGCTTGGCGGTCTGCCAGAGGTCCAGGTTCGGATCCAGCTCGCGCCCCATGCCTTCCACGTTGAGCAGCGTCTTCTGCAGCAGCACCAGCTGGGGCTGGATCTCGACGTTGAAGCGGCGCGAGGTCTGGAACAGGCGCAGCAGCACCTGCCCCAGGGAGATTTCCGCCAATGGCCGGTCGAAATAGGGCTCGCAGACGGCGCGCACGGCGCCCTCCAGCTCTTCTTCGCGGGTGGAGGGCGGCACCCAGCCGGACTCGATGTGCAGCTGGGCCACCCGGCGGTAGTCGCGCCGGAAGAAGGCGAGGAAATTCTGCGCCAGGTAGTTCTTGTCGAATTCCGACAGGGAGCCGACGATGCCGAAATCCAGGGCGATGTAGCGCCCCAGGGTGTCCGGATCGTCGGACACGTAGATGTTGCCCGGGTGCATGTCGGCGTGGAAGAAGCCGTCCGTGAACACCTGCATGAAGAAGATCTCGACCCCCTGGCGGGCCAGCAGCGGGATGTCCACGCCCAGCGCGCGCAGGCGTTCGACCTGGCTGACCGGCACGCCGCGCATGCGTTCCATGGTGAAGACCTGGCTGGCGCAGTATTCCCAGACGACCTCGGGCACCCGCAGCAGATGGGCGCGGCCGGTGTCGGGGCCGAAATTGCGCCGCAGCTGGCTGCAGTTCGCGGCCTCGCGGATCAGGTCCAGCTCGTCGTGCAGGTATTTGTCGAATTCGGCCACGACTTCGCGCGGCTTGAGCCGCCGCCCGTCGGGCGCCAGCCGTTCGACCAGCCCGGCCAGCGCGCGCAGCAGCGTCAGGTCGCGCTCGATGGCCTCGCGCATCCCGGGACGCAGCACCTTGACCGCGACCTCGCGGCCGTCGTGCAGCACGGCGAAGTGCACCTGGGCGATCGAGGCCGAGGCCACGGGATCGCGCTCGAACCGGGCGAACAGGTTCTGCGGCGCGTCGCCCAGGGATTCGCGGATGATGGCGGCCGCCTGGTCGGACGGGAACGGTGGCACGCGGTCCTGGAGCCGGGCCAGCTCGTCGGCGATGTCCTGGGGCACCAGGTCGCGGCGCGTGGACAGGACCTGGCCGAACTTGACGTAGATCGGTCCCAGGGTTTCCAGGGCCAGGCGCAAGCGCTCGCCGCGCGGGCGGCGCGGCCGGCGGCCCAGGCAGACGATCTTCAGCAGCGTGTGCGCCCAGGGATGCTGGATGCCCGACAGGACCAGCTCGTCGAGCCGGTAGCGCAGGCCGATCCACAGGATGTAGGCCAGGCGCAGGAAGGTCAGCATGCCCCGCCCTCCAGCCGGCGCAGGCGGACATCGAGCCGTTCGAGCCGGGATTCGAGCGCCTGGCGCTCCGCCGCCCAGGCGCGGAAGTCCGCCGCCGGAACGCCCAGGCCGGATTCCTCGCCCAGGTATTCCGCCACGTTGTCCTGCGCCCGGCTTGCGGCCTGGCGCAGGCCGCCGGCCAGCGCGCGCGCGCCCCGGGTGAGGCGCACCGCCGCCACGTCGCCCACGACGCGCGCCAGATCGTCCTCCACGTCCCAGCGCAGGCCGCGCGCCAGATCGGACACCAGGTGGGCCAGGCCGGCGTCCCCCTGGATGCGGGCCAGGCCCGTGATCCCCGCCAGACCCTCGCCGCGCCAGGCGCCGGGCAGGTCGCGGCGGCGCTCGGGCGGGATGGACAGCACCACGTCGGGCACCACGGCCCGTGGGCAGTGCTGCAGGGCGCCGTCGGAGGCGATCGCGCACTGCAGCGTCCAGGGCTCGCCCGCCGTCAGGCGCAGCGACTTGCCGGCGTGGACCGCCAGCCGCTCGCGCGCCCAGGGTTCGCGGCGCAGCAGCGCGTTCAGCCCCCGGAGCAGGACATCGGAGGGGGACGGGAAGGGAAAGGGAAGAGGCATGATCATGAACGACGGGGCCGGGCGCGCCGGGCAGGAGCGGGCGCAGGCCCCAGTTTACCGGTTTTGAGCGCCGCGCACGCGGGCCGGAGCGCGCGTTCCGGGCCGTCGTCCGGGCCTCGCCCACGGCCTTTCACGCGAGCCGGAACGCAAACGGCCGCCCGCCCCGCATCCGGGGTCGGGCGGCCGCGAAGGCCGATCCGGCGCGTGGAATCAGCGCGCGTTGGTCTGCTGGATGCCGGCGAGCAGCCAGCCGGCGCCATCGGCCTTGTACAGGTTCCAGACTTCCTCGAAGTGGAAGGCCTCGGCCCCGGCCGATTCGCGCAGCATGCCGGAATAGCGCACGCTGGCCAGGTGGCCGCCGGCCACCGTCTCGATGCCCAGCAGCTCGGCGTTCAGCAGCACGACCTCGGTGCGGTTGCCTTCCTCGGGACCGGGCAGGCGCGGGGTGATCTCCGCCAGCAGGTCGTCGGTGAGGAATTCGCGCAGGCTGTCGCGGTTGCCCGCATCCCAGAGGGACTGGACGCGCGTGAACTGCTGCTTGGCCTGGTCCAGGAAGGCCGGCACGTCGAACCCGGCCGGGATGAACCAGGACGGATCCTGCTGCTGAACGGACGGCGCGGCCTCGATCACCGGCGCGGCGGATGCCCCCGCGGCCGGCTCGGACGCCGGGCGGCCGGGCATGCCGAAGCCCTGGCCGGAGGACGCCGACTGGCGGTAGCTGTTGGGCCCCTGCGCGGCGCCGGCGGCGGCACCGGCCAGCGGACGCTGGGCCCCGCGCAGGCGGCGCACCAGGAACATCACCGCGAAGACCACCAGGCCGATCAGCAGGGCGCTGGAGAGGAATTCCAGGAAGGCGCCGGACAGCCCCAGGCTGGACAGCAGGGCGGCGATGCCCAGGCCGGCGGCGATGCCGGCGATGGGGCCCAGCCAGCGGGACATGCCCGACTTGGCGGCGGCGCCCGCGGCCGCCGTGCCCGCAGCGGCCCCGGCGGCCGGCGCGGCGGCGCGCTGCGTGGTCTGGGCGGCCGGCGGCGTCACGGCCTGGCGCTGCTTGACGACGTTGGTGGACTGGCGGCCGAAGCTCATGCCGCCGCCCATGCGGCGGGCATGCGCATCCTGGGTCACGGCCAGCAGGGACAAGGCCGCCATCAGCAACAGGGTGGCGGCGGCCCAGCGGGGTAGACGAAGGTTCATGGAGTCTCCTGGGATGGCAGGGCCGGAGAATCCTGCGGATTCCGGCAACCTGACAGAAAGCTGAATGAACATGAAAGTTAACACAGATCAGGCCGGACCGCAGCGGGGAAATATCCCGAGAAACATCCGCTTGCAACAGAACGGAGGCGGCTGGGCGAACGCAGGCTGGGCGAACGCAGGCCGGGCGAACGCAGGCCGGGCACACGCAGGCCGGGCGCACGCGGGCCTGCACAGGCCGCCCGCGGGCGGCCCGGCGAAAAATGCGCACGGGTGCGGAAGGAAGGGCGCGGGCAGCCCGCGCCCGGGACGCGCGCTCAGTCGAGCCGGATGCCTTCGTGCAGGGCGACCACGCCGGCCGTCATGTTGAAGTACTGCACCCGGCCCAGGCCGGCCTCGCGCATCATGCCGGCCAGGGTCTCCTGGTCCGGATGCATGCGGATGGATTCGGCCAGGTAGCGGTAGCTGGCCTCGTCGCCGGCCACCAGCTGGCCCATTTTCGGCAGAATGTTGAAGGAATACCAGTCGTACGCGGGCGCCAGCGCCGGCGCCACGCGGGAAAATTCCAGCACCAGCAGCTTGCCGCCCGGCTTCAGCACGCGGCGCATTTCCGCCAGGGCGCGGTCCTTGTGCGTCATGTTGCGCAGGCCGAACGCCACCGACACGCGGTCGAAATACCGGTCCGGGAACGGCAGGCATTCGGCGTCGCAGACCGCCACCGGCGCGACCACGCCGCGATCCAGCAGGCGGTCGCGGCCCACGCGCAGCATGGAGTCGTTGATGTCGGTCAGCCAGACCTCGCCTTCGGGGCCAGCGCGGCGCGCGAAGGCGCGCGCCAGGTCGCCGGTGCCCCCGGCGATGTCCAGCACCCGCATGCCCGGGCGCACCTGGGCGCGGCCGATGGTGAAGGCCTTCCAGATGCGGTGCAGCCCGGCCGACATCAGGTCGTTCATCACGTCGTAGCGCGAGGCCACCGAATGGAAGACCTCGGCCACGCGGCGGGCCTTCTCCGATTCCTGGACGGTCTCGAAACCGAAATGCGTCTGCGGCCCCTGGCCGGCGTCTGGTGCGGGTGTGCTCATGATCCGCGTATCGTACCACCGTAAAAGGCCCCCACGCTGCGCAGGCTGCGCCCTATATGACAGCGTCACATCAGTGAAATAATGCGACCGTATGATGACACCCGTGCCGGAATGCGCCGCCCGCGCCCGGAACGGCGGGGCCCGCATTCCGGTCCCGCCGCCATGCGAGACTTCCCCATGCCCGCCACCATCCTGCTCATCGAAGACGAACCCGCCATCCAGGAACTGCTGTCCGTCAACCTGCAACACGCCGGCTACAGCGTGCGCAGCGCGCTGGACGCGCGTCAGGCGCAGGAACAGATCCAGCAGATCCTGCCCGACCTGATCCTGCTGGACTGGATGCTGCCCGACCAGCCCGGCATCCGCCTGGCCCGCCAGCTGCGCGGCGACGCCCGCACCCGCGACATCCCGCTCATCATGCTGACCGCGCGCGGCGCCGAACAGGACAAGGTGGACGGCCTGGAGGCCGGCGCCGACGACTACATCACCAAGCCCTTCTCCCCGCGCGAGCTGCTGGCGCGCATCAAGTCCTTGCTACGCCGCCGCGCGCCGCAGCACACCCCCGACCCCATCGAGGCCGGCGGACTGCGGCTGGAGCCGGATTCGCGGCGCGTGTCGGGCAACGGCCTGCCGCTGCCCATGGGGCCCACGGAATTCCGCCTGCTACACTTCCTCATGACGCATGCGGAGCGCGTATACAGCCGGAGCCAGCTGCTGGATCAGGTCTGGGGCGACCACGTCTTCGTCGAAGAACGCACGGTGGACGTCCACATCCGCCGCCTGCGCAAAGCCCTGTCGCCCGCCGGCCTGGAAGGCGCCATCCAGACCTCGCGCGGGGCGGGCTACCGTTTCAGCATCACGCATCCTCAATGAGCAAGACTCTCGTTTCCATCGCGCTCTGGGCGCTGGGCGGCTGGCTGCTGGGCGCCTGGCTGGGCGCCGCCACCGGCTGGGCCTTCTTCGCCCTGGGCCTGCTGCTGATGATCCTCGTCAGCGGCCTGCAGCTGTCGCGCATCGCCCGCTGGGTGCGCGCCATCGACGAGCCGCCGCCGCCCTCGGTCGGCCCGTGGGACGAGATCCTGGCGCCCATCTACCGCAAGCTGAAGCAGAACCGCCTGGACCTGCAGGACCGCACGCGCAGCTTCCACCGCGCCCTGCTGGCCGCCGAGGCCCTGCCCGACGGCGCCCTGACGCTGGATCCCCACAAGGCCCTGCAATGGTGCAACCAGACCGCGGCCAGCCACCTGGGGCTGGACCTGGAACGGGACCGCGGGCACAGCATCCTCAACATCGTGCGCGCGCCCGAATTCGCCCGCTACGCCGGCCAGGAGACCTGGGACCGCCCGCTGATCCTGCACCTGGGGCACGGCGGCGCGGCCCGCACCCTGTCGCTGCACCTGGCGCCCTACGGCGTCGGCCAGTTCCTGATGGTCACGCGCGACATCACCCAGATCGAGCGGCTGGAGAACACCCGCAAGGACTTCGTCGCCAACGTCTCGCACGAACTGCGCACGCCGCTCACCGTGCTGTCGGGCTTCGTCGAGACCCTGCAGGACCTGCCCGGCGATGCCCTGACCGGCGAACAGCGCCGCCACTACCTGGACCTGATGGCGCAGCAGACCCGCAACATGCAGGCCCTGGTGTCCGACCTGCTCACCCTGTCCTCGCTGGAATCGACTCCCAACCAGGAAGGCGGCCCCGTGCCCGTCGCGGCCCTGGTGCGCACCGCCCTGGCCCAGGCCCAGGCCCTGTCCGGCGGGCGCCACACCTTCGACGCGCGGCTGGACGAGACCCTGCGCATCCGCGGCCAGGACACCGAGCTGGCCTCGGCGATCGGCAACCTGCTGACCAACGCCGTGCGCTACACCCCGCCGGGCGGGTCCATCACGGTCCTGTGGGAGCCGGCGCCCGGCGGCGGCGCCGCCTGCCGCGTGCGGGACACCGGCATCGGCATCGATTCCGCCGACATCCCGCGCCTGACGGAGCGCTTCTTCCGGGCCGACCGGGGCCGCTCGCGCGCCACCGGCGGCACCGGCCTGGGCCTGGCCATCGCCAAGCACGTCGTCATGCGCCACGATGCCACGCTGGACATCCGCAGCACGCCGGGCGAAGGCAGCGTCTTCAGCATCCTCTTTCCGGCGGCGCGCGTCTGCCCGCCCGCGGGCCCCGCCGCGCCAGCGCGGGATGCGGCGGGCCCGGCGACACGGGCGGCCTGACCGCGGCCGCGGCGGGCCGCGCGCCGCGGCCGGCTGCGGGTGGCGGGCTTCGGGTTGCCGGCTGCGGGGCGCAGCCGCAGGCTACAGGAACAGGCGGTAGGCCGGATTGTCGGTTTCGTTCCAGTACGGATAGCCCAGCGAGGACAGGAATTCCTTGAAGGCCTTCTTGTCGGCGGGCGGCACCTGGATGCCGACCAGGATGCGGCCGTAGTCGTCGCCCTGGTTGCGGTAATGGAACAGGCTGATGTTCCAGTCCGGATTCATGGCCCCCAGGAACTTCATCAGGGCGCCGGGCCGCTCGGGGAACTCGAAGCGGTACAGCACTTCGTTTTCGGCCAGGGCCGAGCGTCCCCCCACCATGTAGCGCAGGTGGGTCTTGGCCATCTCGTTGCTGGTCAGGTCCAGGGTGGGAAAGTCCCGCTTGCGGAAATGCGCCGCCAGTTTCTCGATTTCGGCTTCGGAGCGGATCTGCAGGCCGACGTAGACGTGCGCCTGCTCGGCGTCGGAAATCCGGTAGTTGAATTCCGTCACGGCGCGGTCGCCCACGGCCTCGCACAGGCGCAGGAAGCTGCCGCGCTTTTCCGGCAGGGTGATGGCGAACAGGGCCTCGCGCGCCTCGCCGACGTCGGCGCGCTCGGCCACGAAGCGCAGGCGGTCGAAATTCATGTTGGCGCCGCAGGTGATGGCCACCAGGGTCTTGCCCTTCCATTTGTGCTGCGCGGCGTAGCGCTTGGCCCCGGCCAGCGCCAGCGCGCCGGCGGGCTCCAGCACGCTGCGCGTGTCCTGGAACACGTCCTTGATCCCGGCACAGACGGCGTCGGTATCGACGGTGACGTAATCATCGACGTATTCGCGGGCCAGGCGGAAGGTCTCCTGGCCCACCTGCTTGACCGCCGTGCCGTCGGAGAACAGCCCCACGTCGGCGAGCCGCACCCGGCGCCCGGCCTGGATGCTGCGCACCATGGCGTCGGAATCCACCATCTGCACGCCGATGATCTTGATTTCCGGACGCAGCTGCTTGACGTAGGCCGCCACGCCGGAAATCAGGCCGCCGCCGCCGATGGCCACGAAGATCGCGTCGATGGGGCCGGGGTGCTGGCGCAGGATCTCCATGCCCACGGTGCCCTGGCCCGCGATCACGTCGGGGTCGTCGAAGGGGTGCACGAAGGTCAGCCCGTCGCGCGCCTGCAGTTCGGCGGCATGCTCGGCGGCATCGGTGAAACTGTCGCCGAACAGCACGACCTCGCCGCCCAGGGCGCGCACGGCGTCGATCTTGACCTGGGGCGTGGTCACCGGCATGACGATCACCGCCCGGCACTTCAGGCGGCTGGCGGCCAGGGCCACCCCCTGGGCGTGGTTGCCGGCCGACGCGGCGATGACGCCGCGCCGCAGCTCGTCCTCGCTCAGGTGCGCCATCTTGTTGTAGGCGCCGCGCAGCTTGAAGCTGAACACGGGCTGGGTGTCCTCGCGCTTGAGCAGCACGGTGTTGCCGATCCGCTTGGAAATCCGGGGCGCCAGGTCCAGTGCGGTTTCGTGGGCGACGTCATAGACTTTGGACGTCAGGATGCGTTTCAGATAATCGACGGACATGGCGCGAACGGCAGCAATTGGATACGGAATCGAAAAGAATATCATGTCCGTACCCCGCCCGCGCTCGACAAACCGGGTGGGGCGCCGTAAAGTTCTGTCACCCATGACAGGCGGAATTCGGGCGCGGATCGCGCCGGACACAGACGGGAGAGCCCTTCGATGACACTGTCCGTCAGGCCGGGCGGCAGCCGTACCTCTCAGGCTTCCGGCAGGACCGGATTCCGGCTGCCTGGCCTGTCCCTTCTGCAGCTGGTGGTCCTGCTGGTCTGCGCCGCGGCCATCGGCGCAATCTGGCTCACCACCCTGCAGCGCACCACCTTCGAGCGCGCCCAGGCCGTGACCGCCGCCATGCGCTCCAACGCCAACCTGGCCATCGCCCTGGAGCAGCAGGTGGCCCGTACCCTGAAGGAAGCTGAGCAGATCGCCGCGTTCGCCCGCCAGGCGTACCTGCGCGACGGCGCCGGGCTGGATCTGGCGCGCTGGGCCGAGCAGCGCATCATCCGGGACCAGGCCTTCACCATCCTCAGCATCGTCGACGCAACCGGCGCCGTCGTCACCAGCACCCAGGGCGCCAGCCGCGTCAACTACGCCGACCGCGACTTCTTCACGCAGCAGCGCGACAACCGCAAAGACACGCTCTACCTGGACCGCCCCGTCCTGGGCCGGATCTCCGGCCAGTGGCGCATCCCCATGTCCCTGCGCATCTCCAGAGCGGACGGCGGCTTCGGCGGCGTGGTGGTGATGTCGGTGGACCCCGCCAACTTCGCCACCCTCTACGGCGGGATCCGCCCGGGCCCCTCCGACATGCTGGAGATCGCCGGCCTGGACGGCGCCCTGCGCAGCCGCCTGGTCGGCACGCGCCCCACCTACGGCCTGGATTCCGGCAAACACCCCTGGAACCTGCGCCAGGCCACCCAGCCCGAGGGCTCGTTCGTGGACGACGGCCATTCCATCGACGGCGTCACCCGCATCATCAGCTACCGCACGATGAGCAGCTACCCGCTGATGATCACCGTCGGCACGGACTATGCCGAGGTCCTGGCCCCCGCCCGGCAGCGCCGCGAGACCTACCTGCTCCTCGCCGGCGGCGCGACGGCCGCCCTGGCCGGACTCGCCGTCCTGTTCCTCTTCCTGTCGCTGCGCCAGCGCACGGCCACCGAGGTCCTGGAGGCCAACGAGGCGCTGTTCCGCGCCACCTTCCACCAGGCGGCCATGGGCATCGCCCGTGTCGCGCCCGACGGCCGCCTCCTGGAGGTCAACGAAAAGTTCTGCCGCATGCTGGGCTACGAGGCGGACGAACTGCTCAAGCGCACCCTGTTCGACCTGGTCGATCCGGGCGACCGGGACGGCGCCCGCGCCTTCCTGAACGGCCGCCTGACGGCGCATTTCCTGGGGCCCCCGCCCGAAGTCGAGAAACCCTACCGGCGCCGCGACGGCAGCCTGCTCTGGGTCTGCGAGGCCCTCAGCGTCGTGCGCGACGCGGCCGGCCTGCCCGACTTCCTCGTCGCCGTCGTGCAGGACATCACGGCCCGCAAGAACCTGGAGACCCGCCTGTCGCACGACGCCCTGCACGACGCGCTGACCGGGCTGCCCAACCGCGTCATGTTCCAGGACCGCTGCGCCCGCGCCCTGGAGGCGGCCAACCGCCACAACGGCCTGGCGGCCGTGCTGTACCTGGACCTGGATGGCTTCAAGGAGGTCAACGACAGCCACGGCCACGCGATGGGCGACATCCTGCTGCAGCAGGTCGCCCGCCGTCTGGAACACTGCGTGCGCGCCGGCTCCGAGGACACCGCGTCCCGCTTCGGCGGCGACGAGTTCGGCATCGTGCTGGCGGGCCTGGACGACCTGGAAGGCTGCGAACGCGTCGCCCGCACGATCCTGGAGGCGCTGGCCCGCCCCTTCGACCTCGCCGACGACGTCCAGGTGCGGATTTCGGCCAGCATCGGCGCGGCGATCTACCCCCGGCACGGCCAGGACCCGGACGCCCTGGTGGCCCACGCCGACGCCGCCATGTACGCGGCCAAGCATTCCGGCAAGAACCGGTTCCGCTGGGAACCCCTGCCCAACGCGCCCGCGGATCAGAGCGCCTCGATGGCGCGACCGTAGTCCGCCCGGAGCCGGGCGCGGGCCGAGCCCCGGACATGCGGACCGGCCCTGGCGCCCCGGCGGCGGAAATGCGCCCTAGATGGCCTCTCCCGCCCCGACGCGATCCACGATCAGCCGGTAATGCTCAGGCCGGCGATGGCGCGCAAAATCGAAAATATTTTTTCTGAAATTTTCACCCATCGCCAGATCGATCGTGGCAGTGATGACCTCATCCTCTTCCGTGGCGGCCTGAGCCACGATTTCACCCGCGGGCGACACGATCACGGAGCCTCCGATCAAGTGAAAGCCGTCCTCGAAGCCGGTCTTTCCGGCGGCGGCCGCCCAGACGCAATTCTGATAAGCGCCCGATTGCATGGACAGCAAATGCGACTGCATGCGCAAATGCACCGGCTCCGGCCAGTGGATATTATGCGCGGGGGTGTTGTAGCCCAGCACGATCAGCTCGGCGCTCTGCAATCCCATGACACGCCAGGTTTCAGGCCAGCGGCGATCATTGCACAGGCACATGCCGGTACGGATGCCATCCATATTCCAGACTTTCCAGGTGTCTTCGCCGACATCGAAATACTTCTTTTCCAGATGCTGAAAAGGGGCGCCCGCTTTGTGGTCATCGTGTCCCGGCAAATGGATCTTTCGATATTTACCCACGATATTGGCCGATTTATCAACCAGGATCGAAGTGTTGTAGCGTTTACCCTCCGGGGTCAGTTCGGCATAGCCGAGGTAAAACCCGACGCCCAGACGCCGAGCCTCATCGAACAGGGGCTGCACATCCGCGTTAGGCATCTTTTTTTCAAAATAACGCGCTTCGACGTCTTCGAGGGGCATCCAATAACGCGGAAAGAACGTGGTCAGGGCCAGCTCGGGAAACACCACGAATCCGGCCCCTCGGCCATGCGCCTCACGCAGCATGTCCAGCAAGCGCCTGACCACGCTTGCGCGGCTGTCGGCCAGATCGATACCTCCTATCTGAGCCACGGCCAAGCCGAATTTGCGGGAAGGTATGTGTGCGTTCATATGTGCTCCAGTTCCAAAATCCGATTCAAAATCCCGGTGCCTGTCCAGCCACCCGCCCCATGGCCACGGCCACGGCCGCCAGGGTCGGATCCACGACCGGAACACCCAGGGCGTCTTCGAGCCAGGCACGGTATTGCGACATGCCGGCGCAGCCCAGCACCAACACATCGGCTCCGTCTTCCCGCACCAGCCGGCGGCCGACAGCCTGCATGCGCCGCCGAGTGGCTTCGGCATCCCGCAGCTGGGCGACAGCGAGGTCCAGGGGATATTCACCGGCAATGCGCGAAGCGATGCCGGCGGCGGCGTAGCCGCGCGCATGGCGGTCCATGAGGGTGGGCAATATGGCGATCACGCCTACTCGCCGCCCGAGGGCCAGGGCGGTCAGCAGACCACACTCATTGATGCCCAGCACAGGACGGACGGTCTTTTCACGCGCCAGATGAAGGCCGGGATCGCTGAAGCAGGCAATCACGAACGCGGCGGCGCAATCCCCCCGGCTCCGGGCCAGATCATCGATCATCCGCCCCACCAGCACAGCGGCCGCGGCCACGTCCTGTTCGTTCTGGATGCCGGCGGGTCCGTCATGCAACGTCATGCATTCGATGGCCGGCCCACCCTTCAGTTGAAACGGCACCAGACTTTCTTTCAGGCCCCGGGTGACATCCGTCAAACGATTCGGATTGATGACATAAATGGTTTTTTCCATAACCGCCCCATAACGATCCGATTCATTCTATCGTTGAAACCGCAATATCTTGATATACTCATTTGTCCCTCGGCATTAACCTTTTGTTATGGGCTCCGCAGGCCATGAATCTCAAGCAGATCAATACCTTCCGAGCCATCATGATCACCGGCACCATCAGTTCGGCAGCCAAGCTGCTATTCGTTTCGCAACCGGCGGTCAGCCGCCTGCTTGCGCATACCGAGCAGCAACTGGGTTATCCGTTATTCGAACGCATCAAGGGCCGGCTGTATCCCACCACCGAGGCGCGCCTGCTCTTCAATGAAGTGCAATCGGTTTACAGCGGCATTACGCGCATCTCCGCTCTGGCCCACCAGCTGGGTGAGAAAAAACAAGGCCTGTTGGGCATCGTCAGCAGCCCCAGCCTCGGTCACGGCCTGATGCCGCGCTGCATCGAGCGATTCACCCACCAGC
The DNA here is from genome assembly GCF_014203015.1 of Castellaniella defragrans. Classification (GTDB taxonomy): domain Bacteria; phylum Pseudomonadota; class Gammaproteobacteria; order Burkholderiales; family Burkholderiaceae_B; genus Castellaniella; species Castellaniella defragrans. The sequence goes on along the minus strand of NZ_JACHIB010000007.1, from coordinate 61,039 downwards.
ACCCTGGCGTCCGCATCCGTCTGCGCACGCTCACCTACGATGCGCTGGTCCGCAGCATCCTCGACGGCGAAAGCGAAATCGGCCTGCTGTTCATGCCGGCCGCCCATCCCAACCTGAAATCCACCCAGGTCGGAGCCATTCCCCTGGTCTGCGTGCTGCCGGGCGGGCATCCACTGGCCGATCAACCGGCCATCGACCTGTCCGACCTGCAGGATCAGGCCATGATCGCCTACCGCAGCGGATCGCCCCTGGCCAAGGTGCTGTCCGATCTGTTCGGCGAAGGCCGGGAACCCGAGCGCATTCTGGTCGAGGTCGATGCCCAACAAAATGTCTGCGATCTGGTTTCACAGGGGCTTGGAGTCGGCATCGTGGATCAGGCCGTGGCCGCCGCCCAGACCAGCGACCGGCTCGTGGTAAGGCCCCTTCGGGACCGGCACACGCTGGAGCTCTATCTGGCCTGCTCCCGCTACGAACCGCTTCCCCTGCTGGCCCGTGCCTTTGGCCAGATCGTGGAGCAGGAAGCCGGTCTGCTCTGAACGGCGGACAGTCCGGTTCCCGCGCTCTTTCACGTCCGCGCCGCCCGATGGCGGGTTCGCGCAAAACCGGTGCGCCTCCGCCTCAATGGCTCGCTGCCGCGAGCTTGCGTTGCTCCAGCCGGCCCAGGTAACGCACGATGGGCAACAGAATGATCAAATAGAGGATCGCCGCCAGCACCAGCGGCGAAGGGTTGTACATCAGCGCCTGGGCGTTGCGGGCCAGATACAGCATCTCGGGCAAGGATACGGCGCTGGCCAACGTGGTGAGCTTCACCACCTCGAGCGCATTGCTGATCAGATCGGGCATCACCGCCCGCGTGGCCTGGGGAATCTGCACGTGGACCAGTGCCTGCGCCCTCGACAGCCCCGTGGACCGGGCGGCTTCCATCTGCCCCTTGGGCACGCTTTCCAGGCCGGCGCGAAAGACTTCGCCAAAATAGGCGCTGGTGTTCAAAGTGAAGCACAAGGCCACGGCCACCAGCTTGGGCATGTCCAGATTCAGGAAGGGCAAGCCGAAATAGATGAAGATCAGCAGCACCAGCGGCGGCAGGGAGCGGAAGATGTCGATGTATACCATCAGCGCCACCCGCAGGCCGCGGCAGCGCAGTTCTTGATGCATGACGGCGGCCATCAGGCCAAAGAACAGTCCCAGCGGGATCACCAGCGCCGACAACAGCACCGTCATCCATAAGCCTTCGAGCAGATAGGGGGCGACTTCCTGGTAGATGTCCAGGTTGAAGAAATTGTGAATGATTTCCTGCACGACGGACCCCTCCTAGTTTTTCCAGCGGAAGCGACGTTCCAGCAGGCGGCTGCCCACCACGATCGGCACGAAGATGACCAGGCAGCCCAGGGCCCCCAGGGTAAGCGGCGTGGCGTTGCCCAGGGTGCTGCTGGCCGTCTGGGAATTGTTCAGCACCTCGCTCAGTCCCACGATGGCGCCCAAGGCCGTGGCCTTGGTAATGGCGATCACTCGATTGGTCAGCGGTGGCACGGCCAGCTTGCAGGCCTGGGGGACGACGACGTAGAGCATGGATTGGAACCAGCTCATGCCCGTGGACCGGGCGGCCTCGGCCTGCCCCCTGGGAATGGACTGGATGCCGGCCCAGAAGATTTCCTCGGCAAAGGCGGTGAGCACCAGAGACAACGCAAGCCACGTGGCAAAAAAGGCCGACATCGACAGCCCGACGTACGGAAAGGCGAAGAACAGCACCATCAGCACCACCAGCGGCGGCATGGCTCGCATGACGTCGGCGAAGGCGATGATGCAAACATTGAGAACCCGCGAGTGCAGCGCGCGCACGAAGGCCAGCACCAGCCCCGCGGCCAATCCAGTGAGCGTGATGAGCACACCCAGCTGCACCGTGACCCACATCCCATGCAACACGGGATCGAAAGCCTGGCGGGCCACGTCCAGGTTGAAGAAGGCAAAGCGCAAGGCGGCGAGATCCATGGAACGGCCTCAATAGTTGTGCGATACGCTGGACAGGAACGCCTTGGTGCGTTCATGCCTCGGATTGCCGAAGACCTCTTTGGGCGACCCCTGCTCGATGATGCTGCCACCATCCATGAACACCACCCGATCGGCGGCCGCCATGGCGAAGCTCATCTCATGAGACACCACGACCATGGTCATGCCTCCCGCCTTGAGGTCTTTCATGACCTTCAGCACGCTGCCCACCAGTTCGGGGTCGAGCGCGCTGGTGGGCTCGTCGAACAACACGATCCTGGGGTGCAGCGCCAGGGCACGGGCGATGCCCACGCGCTGCTGCTGCCCCCCCGAGAGCTGGTCCGGGTAAAAATCCGCACGGTGAGCCAGACCCACCCGCTCCAAGGCTTCCCGAGCCCGCGACTCGGCCTCGGCCCTGGGCAACTTCTGCACCTTGCGCAGCGCCAGGGCAACATTGGACAGCACGCTCATGTGCCGATACAGATTGAAGTGCTGGAAGACCATGCCGATCTTCTGGCGAATGCGGTTCAAGTCGGCACGCGGCGCGGTGATTTCCTCGCCGTCCACGATGATGGACCCGGACGAGCTTTCCTCCAGGCGATTGCAGCAGCGCAGCAGGCTGCTCTTGCCGGATCCGGACGGCCCGATGATGAAGACCATTTCACCGGCCTGCACATCCAGGTCCACGCCCTTGAGCACCTCGTTATGGCCATACTGCTTGTGCAGGCCTTTGATCCGCAGGATGGGCTCCGCCTGCGCGGCGGTGGCCGGCGTCGCGGCTATCTCGGTCGCCATGTTCATGATGGGATCCTCAGGATTGGCAGCGATACTGGGCCGGGGCGGGATCATAGCCCGGCAGGCCCGGCACGCCTTGACCCGGCTCGATCACGACGGCGGCCGCGTCCGGTCCCGGTTCGGTGCCCAGCCACTTCTTGACCAGGCCCGCCACCACGCCCTTTTTCTTCAGGCACTTCAGTGCATTGGACAGGCGGTCACGCCCCTTCACGTCGTTCTTGCGAAAAACCAGCGCAAACACCTTGCCGGAACGGATGGTATAGCTGGTCTGCAGCATGGGGTTCTTCTTGGCGGCCCAGGGGCCGGAAATATTGTCGATCAGGGCCGCATCGGCCAAGCCCGAAAGCACCGCCTGAATGGCATCGGCCGTGGTGCTGAACACCTGATACTTGAAGCCGTACCGCTTTTCATTTTCCTTGGCCCAGGCCTCATAAGCCGAACCGCTGTTCACGGTGATGGTCTTTCCACGAAGCTGCTCCAGATCGGTGACGGGCTGGACGTTCTTTTTCTGGACGAAGGTGTAGTCGGTATTGAAATAGCCCTCGGAAAACAATAGCGTCTGGGCCCGCTGTTCGGTGGCGGTGGTGGGGGCCAGCACAAAATCGTACTTGCCGGCGTTCAGGGCGGGAATGATGGCGGAAAACTGCGAAGGTTCGATCTTGATCGTAATGCCCATTTCCTTGGCCAGCGCATTGCCCAGATCCACATTGAAGCCCTCCAGCCCCCCCTTGAGGTTTTGCATGGCCATGGGGGCGAAGGTGGGATCGACCCCCGTCGTCAGCGTTTCAGCCGCCGCCGGGCCGATCTGCAACGCCATGGCGCTGCCGGCCGCGGCCACGAGGAAGAAAAATTTCTTGTTCGATGTCGACATGTCTTGTCTCCTGGAAAATAGGGGGGTCAGGCCGCAAAGAGCTTCTTGACGACCAGACCCTGCCGAATGGCTTTCTTGTTGCGCGTGATGGGAGCGGGCTCGCCGCAGGGCAGATATTGCCCATCGCCCGCTCGGGCCCGCAGTTCGCCATGCTCGACGACAGCCCGGCCACGGTTGAAGACGGCCAGGGGCCAGCCGATGACCTCGCGGCCTTCGTAGGGGGTATAGCCCACGTTATCGTGCAGCATGTCCCAGCACACGGTCTTGCTCAGCTCGGGATCCCACACGGCGAAGTCCGCATCGCTGCCCACACGGATCACGCCCTTGCGGGGATACAGCCCATACATGACGGCATGATTGGTCGCTGTCAGGTTCACGAACTGCTCGATGCTCATGCGGCCGGTGCGAACGCCTTCGGAAAACAGCAGCGGCATGCGCAACTCGATCCCCGGCAAACCGTTGGCCATTTGCTTGAACGTGGTGGCATCGCCTCGCGGCAGCTTGCCGGTTTCATCGAAACGATACGGAGCGTGATCCGACGAAAACACCTGCAGCGTACCGTTCAGCAAGCCTTCCCAGACAGCCTGCTGTGATTGCGGATCTCGCGGCGGCGGACTGCAACAGAATTTGGCGCCCTCCACCCCGGGCTTGTCGATATCGTCCGCGGTGAGAAACAGATACTGCGGGCAGCTTTCGGCATAGATGGGCGCGCCCATGACCTGAGCGGCATGGATCACCCGAACAGCCTCCAGGCCCGCCACGTGCACGATCAAAAGCGGCACGCTCATGAGGCGCGACAAGGCGATGGCGCGATTAGTGGCCTCGCTTTCCGCCAGCGGATCATGCGCCACGGCATGATATTTCGGATGCACGCGGCCTTCGCTGAGCAGCCGGCGCGTGATCCAGCGGATGATGTCGTTGTTCTCGCAATGGACCATCACCATGGCGCCGTAGCGGTCGGCGGCATGCAGCACATCCAGCAGTTGAAAATCATCCAGCTTCCAGGATTCATAGGTCATGTAGACCTTGAAGGAAGTGATGCCTCCGGCGATCACATCGGGCAGATGCTCCGTCAGTGTCTTTTCGGACGGGTCGGACAAAATGAGATGAAAGGCATAATCGATCACTGATTTTTCACGTGCCAGATGCGCATAGTCCCGAACCACTTCCAGCAGGTCGTCGCCTTGGCGCTGCGCGGCAAAAGGAATGATGGTGGTCGTGCCGCCAAAAGCGGCCGAGCGCGACGCGGTATAAAAATCGTCCGCCGTCATCACCCCCATGCCCGAGAGCTGCTCGATATGACAATGACTGTCGATACCCCCGGGCAGCACGTAGCGCCCCCGGACATCCACATCCTTGGCACCGGCGGAAAGGCCTGTTTGCAAGGCCTTGATGACGCCATCCTTTACGCCGATGTCCAATTGCGCCAGACCCTCTTCCGTGCAGACCAGGCCATTGCGCAAAGTCAGATCGAATTCCATGGTGCCGTCTCCCGTAAGCCCGGCACGGACCTCCAAAGCAGGAACGCAGCCGGATGCCAAAATACTAAGCGCGATACCCACCGGCTGCGAGTACCTTTTTATGGGCCCTCCATAAAGCATTGTTATATTGGAGTAAACCCTAGCCATGAAGCCGGGCCGCATCGAAATCCTCAAGGCCGCCCGCCAGGCCGGCGCGCCCATGCAGGCCACCGCCGATCCGAAGCCAGCCTGAATTGATCCGACCATCCGGCAGCGGACCGTTGCATGGTTCGCCACTGCCGCCCATTACCTTTTGGTTATGGCCGACCCTCATATTGGCATTTGTGCGAAGGTCCGCCAGACCACACAATCTGAGCCATTCCTCCATCTCTTACATTGTGGACAACATCATGCATGTGTGCGTCATCGGCGCTGGCGTCATCGGCGTCACGACAGCGTGGCAACTGGCCCGGCGAGGTCTGCGGGTCACGCTGGTGGATGGGGCCGCGTACCCCGCCAGCAGCGCCAGCCACGCCAACGGCGGGCAGCTCAGCTACAGCTACGTCGCGCCATTGGCCGGACCCGGCGTGCTCCCCACCCTGCCCTTCTGGCTGCTCAATCCGAGCTCGCCGCTGCGCTTCCGCCCACGGGCCGATCCCCGGCAATGGCGCTGGTGCCTGCAGTTCCTGCGCGCCTGCAACGCCCGGACGGCATCGGCCACGACGGCCCAATTGCTCAGCCTGTCGTACCTCAGCAGGCAAGTGCTGCATGGCATCCAGGAGAACACGCCCCTGGATTTCGCCCATGTCCGCAACGGCAAGCTGATCGTTTACCGCACGCCTTCCCTGCTGGAAAAAGCCCGCAGGCAAGTGGCCCTGCAGGCGGATCTGGGATCCGATCAGCAGGTACTGGACACCGAACGGCTGATCGAACGGGAACCCGCCCTGGCACCCGCCCGATCGCGCCTGGCCGGCGCGGTGTACACATCCAGCGAAGAATCCGGGGACTGCGCCCGGTTCACGCAGGCGCTGTTCGACAGACTGGCGGCCATGAACGAGGTGTCGCTGCGCATGGGAGTCTCCGTACGGCGGCTGGACCGCCATGGATCCCGTCTCGAGCGGCTAGTCACGGCCTCCGGCGAATCCATCGAGGCGGATCAGTTCGTGCTGGCCGCCGGCCTGGAAAGCCGCGACCTGCTGGCCGCCCTAGGCACCCGCGCGCCGCTGTATCCGCTGAAAGGCTACAGCCTGAGCCTGCCCTGCCGCGAGACACAGGTCCCCGCCATCAGCGTCACCGACTACGAACGGCGCACCGTCTACGCCAAGCTGGGCGACACCCTGCGCATCGCCGCCATGGTCGGCATCGGCATGCCCGGCCAGCAAATCGAAGCCGACCGGATCGCCCTGATCAAGCGCCAGGCCCTGGAACTGCTGCCCCAGGCGGATCTGGCCGGCGCCCAGGCATGGGCCGGACAGCGTCCCGCCACTCCGGACGGCAAACCCCGGATCGGCCGCAGCCGGGCCGCCGACAACCTGTGGCTGAACATCGGCCATGGCGCCCTGGGTTTCACCCTGGCCTGCGGCAGCGGCGATCTGCTGGCCAGCCTGATGGCCGGAGAACCGCCCGCCATCGACCCGGCGCCGTTCCTGCCCGACTGCTGACCACGGTACGGGGGCATCGGGCTACACTTCCCCCACCATGGAAGCCTGGCTGCAATCCTCGATCCATACCCTGCTGGTCCTGTTCGCGCTGCCCAGGATCGGACTGCCCGCGATCTTCGTCATCAGCCTGGTGTCGGCCACTTTGCTGCCGCTGGGATCGGAACCGGCCGTCTTCGCCTACGTGCAGATCGCGCCCGCCATGTTCTGGCCCGCCGTCCTGGTCGCCACCGCCGGCAACACGACGGGCGGCGCGATCAGCTACGCCATGGGCGCGGGCGCGGAGGCCGCCTGGCACCGCTGGCGCGCCCGGCAGGCCGCCAGCCACGATGACCCGCCGGCATCGCCGGCCGGAGCCACCGCCCCGGCCGGCGCGGCGGCGAATCCCGTCATCCCGCCCCGCACGCATGCGGCGGACCCGGCCAGCACCCCCTCGCCCGGCGGCCGCTGGCACGCCCAGATCACCCGCTGGTTCCACCGCTTCGGCCCGCCCGCGCTGCTGCTGTCCTGGCTGCCCGTCGTCGGCGACCCGCTGTGCGCCGTGGCCGGCTGGCTGCGCCTGCCCTTCTGGCCCTGCGTCGCCTACATGGCCATCGGCAAGTTCCTGCGCTACGCCGTCATGACGATCGCCCTGCTGCATGCCTGGCCGCGGGTGAGCGGGTGGCTTTGAAACGGAGCGGCTGCCCTCGCCTCGTGCCCCGACCTCATGCCCTTCGACACACAACAGGTATTTGTATATAACTGTTTCATTATGTATATAATCTGCTGCTTTCAGGACCGTTCTCCCACTTCGGGGATCGCCCTCCCAACATCCGGACACTGTCGAAAGGAAGCAGCCTCATGCAACGCCCTCTGGCCACCCTCGCATGCATCACCGTCCTGAGCGCCGCGCTTGCGGGCTGCGCCACCGAACATTCCCAGGCCCTTCAAGTTCCCGCCGTGGCCTCGGCCGGCACCGCCTACCATGGGGAACGCAGCCCGATCTCGGTCGGCAAATTCGACAATCGCAGCAGTTACCTCAGGGGGGTCTTCTCGGACGGGGTGGACCGCCTCGGCGGGCAGGCCAAGACCATCCTGATCAGCCATTTGCAGCGCACCGGCAGGTTCCAGGTCATGGACCGCGAGAATCTCAACGAACTCTCCCAGGAAGCCCAGTTCAGTAAAAAGGCCCTCGCCATCAAAGGGGCCCGCTACGTCGTGACGGGGGACGTCACCGCATTCGGCCGCAAGGTCACCGGAGACAAACAGCTCTTCGGATTGCTGGGGCGAGGCAAAGAGCAAGTGGCCTATGCCAAGGTCGATCTGAACGTCGTCGATGCGACGACGTCCGAAGTTGTTTACTCCACCTCCGGCGCAGGGGAATACAGCCTGTCCAATAGGGAAATCGTCGGTTTCGGAGGCACGGCGGGCTACGACTCGACACTGAACGGAAAAGTGCTCGATCTGGCCATCCGGGAGGCCGTCGATCGCCTGGTCGAGGGAGTCCAGTCGGGCGCCTGGCAGCCCCAGACGAAATGAGGCACTCCATGCGCCAATCACGCCAATGCCGGCAGGCTTGCCAGCGTCCGGCCCGCAATGGATCGCTGCCCTTCCGCCTTGCCGGGATGGGCCTCCTGATCGGGCTGTTGTCCGCCTGCGCATCGCGCCAGCCCCCGCTCTACAACTGGGAAACCTATCAACCGCAGGTCCGCGCCTACTTCCAGGATGAAGGCGGCGACGCGGAAGCCCAGGCCCTGGCCATGGAACACAACATCGAAACCGCGCGCGCGGCCAATCAGGCCTTGCCGCCCGGCTTCCATGCGCATCTGGGACTGCTGTATCTGAAAATCGGCAAGGACGACCACGCGCTCGAGCAGATCGAAAGTGAAAAGGCGGCCTTTCCTGAATCGGCTCCCTTCATGGACTTCCTGCTGCGCAACACGTCACGCGCGTCAACGCCGGGCGAGGCCGATCCATCCGGCCCGCAACCCGAAGTCTCCGCCCCTTCATCCTCAACGTCGGCAAAGCACGGCAATTCCGGCACAGGAAAATCGTGATGACCTCCATCAGAACCCTGAAGCATATCGGCGCGGCGCTGCTGGCCTTCACGCTGGCAGGATGCGCCGCCAACCGGAACCAGCTCGACTATTCCGCGTTCCGTGAAAGCCGGCCCGCCTCGATCCTGGTGCTGCCTCCCCTGAATGAAACCGTCGAGGTGGATGCCTCGCAGGGGGTTCTGGCGCAAGCCACTCTTCCCCTGGCCGAATCGGGGTACTACGTCATCCCGGTCGCAGTCATGGAAGAAACGTTCCGCCAGAACGGCCTCACCGCGCCAGCGGAAATCCAGGAGTTGCCCGCGGCGAAATTGCGCGAAATATTCGGCGCCGATGCAGCGCTCTACATGCGCGTCAAGAAATATGGCGCATCCTACGCGGTCCTCTCCAGTTCGGTTGCCGTCGCAATCGAGGCTTCGCTGATCGATCTGCGCTCAGGCGCCGTCCTTTGGGAAGGGCGCAAGGAAGTGGCCGAAAGCAGCGGTAGCGGCGGAGGACTCATTGGCATGCTCGTCAATGCCGTCGTCAGCCAGATCGTCAATACGCTGTCAGACCGCAGCTACGTCGTGGCCGGCGCAGCCAGCCAGTCCCTGCTGTTCGCCGGCCAACCCGGCGGCATCCTCTACGGTCCCCGCTCGCCCAAGCACGAACTGCAATGATCTGACTCCGCCCCCGGCAGCCGCCCGGGCTGGCGGACTTGTTCCATGCCATCGGGCACACCCTGTTTTCTATAGATGAACACCTGATTTCCAGAGATCCTGAATCAGCCCTCGAAGTCCAGCATGAAAGCCCCTTGTCCCGTCTCAACGGCCCCTTGGATACTTCCGTCGCCCCCTCCCCCTCATCACCTCCCGATATAAGCTCATCCCGAATCGAGGGCGTTTTGCCTTTACACTAAGCGATTGCCCCTCCGGCCATCAGGGGCACAGACTCCTCGACATCTTCATGAACGCCCCTGTCGCCCGCGAACTGCTCGCATCCCCCCAGGCGCCGCGCCTGCGTGAAATCCCCTACAACTACACTTCCTGGTCGGACCGCGAAATCGTCTGCCGGCTGCTGGGCGAGGAATCCTGGCGGCTGCTGTCCGAACTGCGCTCGCAGCGGCGCACCGGCCGCTCGGCCCGGATGCTGTTCGAGGTGCTGGGCGACATCTGGGTGGTGCTGCGCAACCCCTACCTGCAGGACGACCTGCTGGACGACCCCAAGCGCCGCCACCTGCTGATCGAGGCGCTGAACCACCGGCTGGCCGAGATCGACCACCGGCGCGACGACGATCACGGCCCGCGCGACGCCCAGGTGCAGAAGCTGCTGGCGGCCGCCCGCACCGCCGTCGCCGACTTCGAGGCCCGCTTCGTGGAAACGGCCGAACTGCGCCACGCGGCCCTGAAGAAGCTGTCCCGCCTGACCCGCCGCGACAACATCCGCTTCGACGGCCTGTCGCGCGTCTCGCACGTCACCGACGCCACCGACTGGCGCGTGGAATACCCCTTCGTCGTGCTGATGCCCGACACCGAGGACGAGATCGCCGCCCTGGTGCGCGCCTGTATCCGCCTGGGCCTGACCATCATCCCGCGCGGCGGCGGCACCGGCTACACCGGCGGCGCCATCCCGCTGAGCTGGCGCTCGGTGGTCATCAACACCGAGAAGCTCGACGCCATCGGGCCGGTCGAGGCGGTCGCCCTGCCGGGGGTCGAGGCCCCCGTCCACACCGTCCTGACCGGCGCCGGCGTGGTGACGCGCCGCGTGGCCGAGGCCGCCGAGGCCGCCGGGCGCGTCTTCGCCGTGGACCCGACCTCGGCCGACGCCTCCTGCGTGGGCGGCAACGTCGCCATGAACGCCGGCGGCAAGAAGGCCGTGCTCTGGGGCACGGCGCTGGACAACCTCGCCTGGTGGCGCATGGTGGATCCCCAGGGCCACTGGCTGGAAGTCACCCGGCTGGACCACAACCTGGGCAAGATCCACGAGGTGGACGAGGCCCGCTTCGAGCTGAAATGGTTCGACGGCGCGAAACGCCCCGGACAGGCGCTGCTGAAGACCGAGATCCTCGTCATCGAAGGCCGGCGCTTCCGCAAGGCCGGGCTGGGCAAGGACGTCACCGACAAGTTCCTCGCCGGCCTGCCCGGCGTGCAGAAGGAAGGCTGCGACGGCCTGATCACGGCCGCGCGCTGGATCCTGCACCGCATGCCGACGCACACGCGCACCGTCTGCATGGAATTCTTCGGCCAGGCGCGCCAGGCCGTGCCGTCCATCGTCGAGGTCAAGGACTACCTGGACACCCGGGGCCGCGCCCAGGGCGTGCTGCTGGCCGGCCTGGAGCACCTGGACGAGCGCTACCTGCGCGCCGTCGGCTACGCCACCAAGAGCAAGCGCGGCACCCTGCCCAAGATGGTCCTGATCGGCGACATCGTGGGCGACGACGAGCACGCCGTGGCCCTGGCCGCCAGCGAGGTCGTGCGCATCGCCAACTCGCGCCACGGCGAAGGCTTCATCGCCGCCAGCCCCGAGGCGCGCAAGAAATTCTGGCTGGACCGCGCCCGCACCGCCGCCATCGCGCGCCACACCAACGCCTTCAAGATCAACGAGGACGTGGTCATCCCGCTGGCGCGCATGGGCGAATACACCGACGCCATCGAGCGCATCAACATCGAGCTGTCCACGCGCAACAAGCTGCGCCTGGCCGACGCCCTGCAGGACTACCTGGACGGCGACCTGCCGACCGGCAAGGCCGAGGATCCCGACGACGCCGAGCACACGCGCGACACCATCCTGTCCGCCCGCCGCCGCGACGCCCTGGACACCCTGGCCGCCGTGCGCCGCCGCTGGGCCTGGCTGCTGGATCACCTGGACGCCCCGCTGGCCGGCAGCCTGGACACCCTGGCCGGCCTCGGCCTGGGCGAGCGCCGGCCCGAACTGGAAGAGCGCCTGGCCGCCCAGCCGGACGCGCGCATCGTCGACCTGGTGCAGGACCACACCCTGCGCATTTCCTGGAAGACCGACATCCGCGCCGCCATGGAGCGCCATTTCGCCGGCGCCGAATGCGCCGCGATCCTGGCCGGACTGCAGGCCACCCACGACCGCATCCTGAAAAGCCGCGTCTTCGTCGCCCTGCACATGCACGCCGGCGACGGCAACGTCCACACCAACATCCCCGTCAACTCCGACGACTACGAGATGCTGCGCGAGGCCAACGACGCCGTGGCCCGCATCATGGGCATCGCCCGCGACCTGGACGGCGTGATCTCGGGCGAGCACGGCATCGGCCTGACGAAATACGAGTTCCTCAGCGAGGCCGAACTGGCGCCCTTCCAGGACTACAAGCGCCGCATCGACCCGGAAGGCCGCTTCAACGCCGGCAAGCTGATGCCCGGCGCCGACCTGACGCGCGCCTGGACGCCCAGCTTCAACCTGCTGGGCTACGAGTCGCTCATCATGCAGCGCACCGAGATCGGCGCCATCTCCAACGCCATCAAGGACTGCCTGCGCTGCGGCAAGTGCAAGCCCGTCTGCGCCACCCACGTGCCGCGCGCCAACCTGCTCTATTCCCCGCGCAACAAGATCCTGGCGACCTCGCTGCTGATCGAGGCCTTCCTGTACGAGGAACAGACCCGGCGCGGCGTCAGCATCCGCCACTGGGAGGAATTCGAGGACGTCGGCGACCACTGCACGCTGTGCCACAAGTGCTTCAACCCCTGTCCGGTGGACATCGACTTCGGCAACGTGTCCATGGACATGCGCGCCCTGCTGCGCCGCATGGGCAAGAAGTCCTTCAATCCGGGCACGGCCGCGTCGATGTTCTTCCTCAACGCGAAGGATCCGCGCGTCATCAAGGCCACCCGTGCCGCCATGATCGGCATGGGCTACAAGGCCCAGCGCCTGGCCCACGACCTGCTGGCGCCGGTGGCCAGGCGCCAGGTGGCCCATCCCCCGGCCACCGTGGGCAAGGCCCCGGTGCGCGAACAGGTGATCCACTTCGTCAACAAGAAGATGCCCGGCGGCCTGCCCAAGCAGACCGCCCGCAAGCTGCTGGACATCGAGGACCCGCACATCATCCCGATCATCCGCAACCCGGCCGCCACGGCGCCGGACAGCGAGGCCGTGTTCTATTTCCCGGGTTGCGGCTCCGAGCGCCTGTTCTCGCAGGTGGGCCTGGCGACCCAGGCCATGCTGTGGCACGTGGGCGTGCAGACCGTGCTGCCGCCCGGCTACCTGTGCTGCGGCTACCCGCAGCGCGGCAACGGCCTGGCCGACAAGGCCGAGCAGATGGTCACGGACAACCGCGTGCTGTTCCACCGCATGGCCACGACGCTGAACTACCTGGACATCAAGACGGTGGTGGTGAGCTGCGGCACCTGCTACGACCAGCTCGAAAGCTACCAGTTCGACAAGATATTCCCCGGCTGCCGGCTGATCGACATCCACGAGTACCTGCTGGAAAAGGGCGTGGACATCGCCGGCGTGCAGGGCGTGCGCTACATCTACCACGACCCCTGCCACACGCCCATGAAGCAGCAGGATCCGATGAAGACGGTGAAATCCCTGCTGGGCGCGGGCAACGCCATCAAGACCGACCGCTGCTGCGGCGAATCCGGCACGCTGGCGGTCTCGCGGCCCGACGTCTCCACCCAGATCCGCTTCCGCAAGCAGGAAGAACTGGCGAAGAACACCGCCGCCATCCGCGCCGACGGCTTCCAGGGCGAAGTGAAGATGGTGACGTCCTGTCCGTCCTGCCTGCAGGGCCTGGCGCGCTACGAGCAGGACACCGGCCTGTCGGCCGACTACATCGTGGTCGAGATGGCCCGGCACCTGCTGGGCGAGAACTGGATGCCGGACTACGTGAAGGCCGCCAACGCGGGGGGCATCGAGCGGGTGCTGGTGTAGCGGAGCACCACGGCCATTTCGCCGCGGGGCCCGGGCCCCGGGCCAGCCCTGCCCGGTAACCCCATTCTTTGAAGGGGCATTGGCAAACGATCAAAATTGATCTAAATTTGTTTTGCTTTGAATTTTCAGAAAATACTGAAATTACAGAAACAAGCAAACGCCATGCGCCTCTCTTCTCAATCCGAGCGCTTCATCCTGCACTTCGGCGAAATGGGCAGCCGCTGGGGCGTGAACCGCACCGTCGGCCAGATCTACGCCCTCCTGTTCATCGCGCCCCAGCCCCTGCATGCGGACGAAATCGCCGAAACACTAAAATTTTCCCGATCCAACGTCAGCATGGGGCTCAAGGAGCTGCAATCCTGGCGCCTGGTGCGCCAGGCGAACCGCGTCGGCGATCGGCGCGATTACTACGAATCGCTGGGCGACGTCTGGGAAATCTTTCGCGTCCTCATGGAGGAAAAACGCAGGCGGGAGATCGACCCGACCCTCAGCCTGCTGCGCGACATGCTGATCGAGGCGCCCAAAGGCGAGGCCGAGGCCCACGCCCGCCAGCGCATGCGGGCCATGCTGGAGCTGATCGAGCTGTCCACCGGCTGGTTCGACGAAATCCAGCGCCTGCCGCCGGAAACCCTGCAAAACCTGATGCGGCTCGGCGCCCGGGTCCAGAAGGTGCTCGATTTCGCCGGCAAGCTCCGCAGTCCCACATCCTCGGGGGATCCATCATGATCGACTTCGACGTCGTCAACCTGTCGCGGTTCCAGTTCGCCGCCACCGCCCTGTACCACTTCCTGTTCGTGCCGCTCACGCTGGGCCTGTCCTTCCTGCTGGCGATCATGGAAAGCGTCTACGTCATGACCGGCCGCGCGATCTGGAAGCGCATGACGATGTTCTGGGGCTCGCTGTTCGGCATCAATTTCGCGCTCGGCGTGGCCACCGGCATCGTGATGGAATTCCAGTTCGGCATGAACTGGTCCTACTACAGCCACTACGTCGGCGACATCTTCGGCGCGCCGCTGGCCATCGAAGGCCTCATGGCCTTCTTCCTCGAGGCCACGTTCGTCGGCCTGTTCTTCTTCGGCTGGGACAGGCTGTCCAGGCTCGGCCACCTCGCCGTGACCTGGCTGGTCGCGCTGGGCACGAACCTTTCCGCCCTGTGGATCCTGATCGCCAATGGCTGGATGCAGAATCCCGTCGGCGCGGTGTTCAACCCGGACACCATGCGCATGGAAATGACCGACTTCGCCGCCGTGATCTTCAACCCCGTGGCCCAGGCCAAGTTCGTGCATACCGTCAGCGCCGGCTACACCGCGGGCGCCATGTTCGTCATGGCGATCAGCGCCTGGTACCTGCTGCGCAAGCGCCACATCGACCTGGCCAAGCGCTCGATGGTCGTGGCCGCCAGCTTCGGCCTGGCCGCCTCGCTGTCCGTGGTGGTCCTGGGCGACGAGAGCGGCTACCTGACCACCGAGCATCAGAAAATGAAGATCGCGGCCATGGAATCCATGTGGCAGACCGAGCCGCCGCCGGCCAACTTCAACCTGATCGCCATACCCGACCAGGCGGCACGCAAGAACGATTTCGCCCTGGAGATCCCCTACCTGATGGGCATCATCGGCACACGCTCGCTCACCACACCCATGCCGGGCATCAACGAGCTGGTCCGGCACGCCGAGACGCGGGTGCGCAACGGCATCGACGCCTACGAGACCCTGCGCCACATCCGCGCCCACCCGGACGACCAGGCCGCCCGCAAGCGCTTCGATGAAATCTGGCCCGATCTCGGCTATGGGCTGCTGCTCAAGCGCTACACACAGGACCTCTCCAAGGCGACGGACGACCAGATCCATCAGGCGGCGCTCGATACCGTCCCGAACGTGACGCCCCTGTTCTGGACGTTCCGCATCATGGTGGCCGTCGGCTTCTATCTGATCCTGTTCTTCGCCGCCGCCTTCCTGCTCGCCTCGCGCGGGCGCCTGGACGGCAGTTCCCGGCTGCTGAGGATCGCGCTCTGGAGCCTGCCCCTGCCCTGGGTGGCCATCGAATGCGGCTGGTTCGTGGCCGAATACGGCCGCCAGCCCTGGGTCATCGAAGGCGTGCTGCCGACCTACTACGCGGCCTCCGGCCTGACGCTCACGGATCTGGCCATCAGCCTGGCGGTCTTCCTGGCGCTGTACACCGCATTGCTGGTGATCGGCGTGAAGGTCATGCTGCATGCCGTCCGGAAGGGCCCCGGGGATGCGGGCGATCCCCTGGATCCGGCGGCTTCCGGCATGGCCGGACGGCTCCCCCTGCAGACTTGAACGGGAGATGGCAATGGAAACCTTGATTCCTCTGGACTATGGCACGCTGCGCGTGATCTGGTGGGCCCTGCTGGGCGCCCTGCTGATCGGCTTCGCGGTCATGGACGGCTTCGATCTGGGCGTGGCCGCGCTGCTGCCCCTCGTCGCGCGCACCGATGCCGAGCGGCGCGTGGCGCTGAACCTCGTCGGTCCGGTCTGGGAAGGCAACCAGGTCTGGCTGATCACGGCGGGCGGGGCCATCTTCGCCGCCTGGCCGCTCCTGTATGCGGCATCCTTCTCGGGCTTCTACCTCGCCATGATGCTGGCGCTGCTGGCGCTGATCCTGCGGCCCGTCGGCTTCAAGTACCGCAGCAAGCTCGCAAGCCCGCGCTGGCGCGGCAACTGGGACGCCGCGCTATGCTTTTCGGGCACCGTCGCCGCACTGGTGTTCGGCGTGGCCATGGGCAACGTGATCCTGGGCGTGCCCGCCAGCTTCGACCCGGACACCATGCGCCCCGTCTACACGGGCCATTTCTTCCAGCTGTTCACGCCCTTCGCTCTGCTCGCCGGCATCCTGAGCGTCACACTGGTGGCCATGCACGGCGCCGTGCTGCTGGCCTGGCGCACGGAAGGCATGGTGGCGGTCCGGGCGCGCCGCTGGGGCACGGCGGCGGCCCTGCTGTCGATCGTGCTGTTCGTGATCGGAGGCTTCTGGGTGGCCTACGGCATCCAGGGCCATGCCATCACCAGCTTCACCGATCCCGCCGCGCCCTCCAACCCGCTTGCCAAGAGCGTCGCGCTCCAGACCGGCGGCTGGATGTGCAATTTCACGATCTGGCCCGCGATGTGGCTCGCCCCGGCCGCCGGCGTGGGCGGGGCGCTGCTCACGGCCCTGCGGCTGCGCGGCGGCAAGGCCGGCCCCCTGGCGTTCCTGGCCTCGTCCGCCTCGTTCGCCGGCGTGATCCTGACGGCGGGCTTCGCGCTGTTCCCCTTCATCCTGCCCTCATCGAGCCAGCCCGCCGCCGGGCTGACCATCTGGGATGCCTCATCCAGCCGCCTGACCCTGTGGATCATGCTGCTCGTGACGCTGCTCCTGCTGCCCATCGTCACCGCCTATACCGCCTGGGTCTACCGCGTGATGCGGGGCAAGGTCACGGCGGAATCGGTCGGCACTTCCCCCCACGCCTATTGAGGAACCGGACATGTGGTATTTTTCATGGATTCTCGGCCTGGGCCTGGCCTGCGCGTTCGGCATCCTGAACGCCATGTGGTTTGAACTGCGCGAAGGCCATGCGCACGCGCCGCCCTCGGATTCCGCGGACGCCGAGTGAACGATCGCTCCAGCCTGGAGTACGACCCGGCCATTCTCCAGCCCGCGACGCCGGCCCAGGCCCGATGGCTGCGGGATCTGGCGGGCCTGGCCCGGGTCCCGCTGGCCCTGGCCTCGGCGGCCCCCCTGCTGGCCGGCGGCCTGCTGATCCTCCAGTCCTGGCTGCTGGCGCACGTCCTGGAGGCCGGCTTCGTCCAGGGGGCCGAGCGCGGCGCCCTGCTGCGGCCGCTCGCCGCGATCGCCGCGCTGATCCTGCTCCGCGCGGCTCTGGCCTGGATGGCGGAGCGGGCGGGCGCCCTGGCCGCCGAGCGCGTCAAGCACGCCGTCCGCCGGACGCTGATGCGCACCCTGCTGGCGGCCGGTCCCGCATGGACGCGGCGCCAGGCATCCGGCGAACTGGCGGGCGCGGTCGTCGAGCAGACCGAGGCCCTGGACGGCTATTTTTCCCGCTACCTGCCGTCCATGGCGGCCGCCGTCGTGCTGCCGATCGCGTTTTCGCTCGTCATCCTGCCCGTCGACCTCGTCGCCGGCCTCCTGCTGCTGACGACCGCCCCGCTGATTCCGCTCTTCATGGCCCTGGTCGGCTGGGGCGCGGAGGCCGCCAGCCGGCGCCACCTGCGGACTTTCGCCCGCCTGTCGGGCTTCTTCGCCGACCGGCTGCGCGGCCTGTCCACCCTGAAACTGCATGGCCGCGCGCAGGCCGAAGCCGAAGCGGTCGCCCAGGCCAGCGACACGCTGCGCGCCCGCACCCTGGCCGTCCTGCGCATCGCATTCCTGTCTTCCGCCGTGCTGGAGTTCTTCGCCGCGCTCGGCGTGGCGGGCGTCGCCGTCTACATCGGCCTGAGCTACCTGGGCTACCTGGATCTGCGCGGACAGGCCCTGTCCCTCCAGGCGGGGTTCTTCTGCCTGCTGATGGCGCCGGAGGTCTATGCGCCCCTGCGGCAGTTCGCCGCCCACTATCATGACCGCGCGGCCGCGCGCGCCGCCGTCGCCCAGATCGAAGCGTCCTTCGATTCCCTGCCGGCCATCGACACCCCTCCGCAGGAGCGGCCGGCCGCTTCACCCGGAGCGCGGCACCGGGGCGCGCGCGAGGCCGCCATCTCCGTGCACGCCGGCCCATTGCGGCTGAGCCTGCCGGAACGGCCCAGGCCCATCCTGGACGGCCTGTCGTTGTCGATCCAGGCGGGCGAGCACGTCGCCCTGCTGGGCGGCAGCGGCGCCGGCAAGACGACCCTGCTCGAAGTCCTGGCGCGGCTCCAGACCGCCGAAGGCCCCCTGATGCTCGACGGACGCCCCCTGGCCGAATGGCCGGAGGAACGCCTGCGCGATCGGGTCGTCCTGATCGGCCAGCGCCCTTTCCTGCTCCAGGGATCGATCGCCGACAACATCCGGCTCGGGCGCCCCGACGCAAGCCCCGCGGAGATCGCCAACGCGGCGCGAAGGGCCTGCGTGACCTCGTTCGCCGCGCATTTGCCGCACGGCCTGGACAGCAGGATCGACCCGCGCGGACACGGCCTGTCCGGCGGCCAGGCGCAGCGCGTCGCCCTGGCCCGCCTGTACCTGCGCGACCCCGGCCTCATCCTGCTCGACGAACCCACCGCGCATCTGGACGACGACACACGCGAAACGGTGCTGGACGGCCTCCTGTCCTTCGCACGCGGGCGCACCTTGCTGCTGGTCACGCACTCGCCTTCGGTCGCGCGGCGACTGACCCGCCGCATCCGGCTCTCGAACGGCCTCGTCGAGGCGGCGGCATGAACCCGCCGGACCGCCCCGGACGCGGGTCCACGGACGCGCGGCAAGGCGACCGCCCGATGGGCCGCGGGCGCCTTCTGCGCCAGATCTACCGGCGCCATTGGCCAAGCCTGGCCGCCACCGTCGCCCTGGCCCTGCTGACCGCGGCGGCCGGCGCGGGCCTGCTGGGCGTCGCCGGCTGGTTCCTGACCGGCGCGGCCCTGGCCGGAGCCGCCTCGGCAAGCGCGGCCCAGACCTTCAATCTGTTCGCGCCATCGGCGCTGGTGCGCGGATTCTCGTTCATCCGCATCGGTGCCCGCTATGCGGAACGTCTGGCCGGCCATACGGTCACATTGCACCTGCTCGCGGAACTGCGCGGCACGCTTTTCCGCGCACTGGCCCGGTTGTCGCCACGCCAGCTGGCCCGTTATCGCTCGGGCGACCTGGTGGCGCGCCTGACGTCGGACGTCGATGCGCTCGACACCCTGTTCCTGACCCTGATGGCGCCCCTGCTCAGCGCCCTGCTGGCCGGTCTGGCCATGACGGCAATCCTGGCATGGCAACTGCCGGCGGCCGCCGGCGCCGTCGCCGCTGCTTTTCTCGCGGCCTGCCTGCTGGTCCCGGCCCTCCTGCTGTACCAGGCCCGAGCGCCCGGCCAGGCCATACAGGACAGCGCGGCCCAATTGCGAACGGCGGTCCAGGAAGCCACCGAAGGCCATGCGGACATTCTTTCCCTGGCGCTCTCGGCGCCCGTCCTGCGGCATTTCGACCAGTCCTGCCGCCGGGCCGCCCGCGCCCGGGGCGTCCAGGCCGGCCTGGGTGCCGGCGGCCAGAGCCTGATCCACGCCGCCACCGGCGCCGCCCTGCTGGCCATCCTGTGGGCCGGCCTGGACGCCGTCGCGCGCGGCCCGATGCCGCCCCCCGTGCTGGCCGGGCTGCTGCTGGCCACCCTGGGCCTGTTCGAGACCGCCGGCCCCGTCGTCCGGGGCGCGGCCCGCATGGGCGCGGCGCTCGCGGCGCTGACGCGCATCGAGGCCATCACGGGCGCGGAACCCGATCTGCACGATCCGCCCGCGCCCCGCAAGCTGCCGGCGGCGGGCGCCCTGCAGGTTCGGGGCCTGCGCTATGCCTACCCGGAGGCTCCGGACAGAGTCGTCCTGGACGGGATCGACCTCGATTTCCCCCCCGGCAGCCGCACCGCCTTGACCGGAGCCAGCGGTTCGGGCAAATCCACCCTGCTTCACCTGCTGCTGCGGCTGGACGATCCCCAGTCGGGCTGCATCCGCTTCGGCGGGATCGACGTGCGCGACTGCGCCCAGCGCGACCTGCATCGCCGCATCGCCCTGCTGGCCCAGGACGCGCCGCTGTTCCTCGGTACGATACGGACCAACCTGCTGATCGGCGATCCGCAGGCCGATGACGATGCCCTGTGGCACGCCCTGGACGCAGCGCGCCTGGGCGGCTTCGTCCGCGGCCTGCCGCACGGCCTGGATACCTGGATCGGGGAAACGGGGGCCGGCCTTTCGGTCGGCCAGGCACGGCGGCTGGCCCTGGCACGGGTGCTATTGTCGCCCGCGGCCGTCCTGCTGCTGGACGAGCCGACCGCGGGCCTGGACGCCGACACGGAGGCGGAGTTCCTGGCCGACCTGCCCCGTGCGACCCGGGGCCGTACCGTCGTGCTGGCTACGCATGCGGCCCTGCCGCCCGGCGCCGTCCAGCACCGTGTTTCGCTGGACGCCTCGTATCCAGGCGTACGAGCGGGGCATGCGACGCCAGGGGAGCCATCCGAACCCGAAAGCCCGGCGTGACGCGGGCGGCCCGGCGGTTATTCCGCGGCGCCCGTCTCGAACGCACAGACCGTATACACCGGCAGGCCCGACTCCCGGACGGCCTTGGAGCCGCCCAGGTCGGGCAGGTCGATGATGGCGGCGGCCTCGGCCACGTTGGCCCCCAGGCGCTGCAGCAGGCGGGACGCCGCCATCATCGTGCCGCCGGTGGCGATCAGGTCGTCGATCAGCAGCACGCGCTGGCCCGGCCGCACCGAATCCGTGTGCATCTCCACCGTCGCGTTGCCGTATTCCAGGGCGTATTCCTCGGCCACCGTGCGGAATGGCAACTTGCCCTGCTTGCGCACCGGCACGAAGCCCAGGTTCAGCTCGTAGGCCAGCACCGAGCCCACGATGAAGCCGCGCGCGTCGATGCCCGCCACCAGGTCCAGGCGCTGGCGCATGTAGCGGTAGACAAACAGGTCGATCAGCACGCGGAACGAGCGCGGGTCCTGCAGGACCGGCGTGATGTCGCGGAACTGCACGCCGGGCTTCGGCCAATCGGGCACGGTGCGGATCGTGTCGCGGATGTACTGGGCCGGATCGGTTTGCATGGCGGGCGTCCTGTGTAGCTGGGCTGGGCGGGGGCGGGGGGGCATGGAGGCGCGCACAGTTTAACAAGCCGCCTCCCTCACCGGGGGGCCCGTTACGCTTAAAATCGCAAGATGCATGCCCATCCCCGACCCAGTCCCGAGGCGATCCGCGCCAGCGCCGACCGCACCTTCGGCATCGAAATCCAGGCCCTGCAGGCCCTGCGCAGCCGCATCGACGCGCGCTTCGCGCAGGCCGTCGGCCTGATCCTGGACTGTCCCGGCCGCGTCGTCGTCACCGGCATCGGCAAGTCCGGCCACGTCGCCCGCAAGATCGCCGCCACCCTGGCATCCACCGGCACGCCCGCCTTCTTCATGCACGCGGCCGAGGCCATCCACGGCGACCTGGGCATGCTCACCGGCCAGGACATCCTGCTGGCCATCTCCTATTCCGGCTCGGCGCAGGAGCTGATCACCATCATTTCCGTGGCCAAGCGCATGGGCACGCGCATCATCGCCCTGACCGGCCACGCCGGCTCCGAACTGGCCCGCAGCGCCGACCTGACGCTGGACGCCGCCGTGGGCCAGGAAGCCTGCCCGCTGAACCTGGCGCCCACCGCCAGCACCACGGCCGCCCTGGTACTGGGCGACGCCATCGCCGTCGCCTGCCTGGAGGCGCGCGGCTTCAACCGCGAGGACTTCGCCCGCTCGCATCCCGGCGGCGCGCTGGGCCGGCGGCTGCTGACCTCCGTGGCCGATGTCATGCGCAGCGGCGCGGCCCTGCCGCGCGTCGCCCCCGACACCCTGATCCCCGACGCCCTGACCGAAATGTCCGACAAGGGCATGGGCATGACCATCGTCCTGGAGGGCGAACGCCCCGTGGGCCTGTTCACCGACGGCGACCTGCGCCGCATGATCGCCCAGCACGGCGACATCCGCGCCCTGCCGGTCTCGGCCGGCATGAGCCGCCACCCGCGCTCGATCCCGGCCGACGCGCCGGCCATCGAGGCCGCCTCCATCATGGACGCGCACAAGCTCAACCAGATGCTGGTGCTGGGCGACGACGGGCTATTATTGGGGGCTCTGCACATGCACGACCTCCTCGCCGCAAAGGTCATCTGATGAACGAACAGCCCGGTTTCTCCCACCCCGCCGAAGCCCAGATCCTGGCCCGCGTCCCGGAAACGGTCCGCAACCGCGCGCGCGCCGTGCGCCTGATGGTGTTCGACGTGGACGGCATCCTGACCGACGGCAGCCTCTGGTACGGCGAGCACGGCGAGGCCGTCAAGCCCTTCAACGCGCTCGACGGCCACGGCCTGCGCCTGCTGCGCGAGCAGGGCATCCGCGTCGCCTGGGTCAGCGGCCGCAAGAGCGCCATCACGGCCCGCCGCGCCGCCGAGCTGGGCATCTCCCCCGCGCTCCAGGGCGTGCGCGACAAGATCACCACGGTCGAGGAACTCGCGCGCGAGGCCGGCCTGTCCCTGCAGGCCGTGGGCTACATGGGCGACGACATCATCGATCTGCCCGTGCTGCAGTGCGTGGGCTTCGCCGCCAGCGTGCCCAACGCTCCCTTCTACGTCGGCCAGGCGGCCCACTGGACCAGCACCCTGCGCGGCGGCGCGGGCGCCGTGCGCGAATGCTGCGACCTGATCCTGGCGGCACAGGGCCGCCTGGGCGCCTGCTTCACCGCCTCGCTGTCCACGCTGGGCGGAGCCATCCAGTGAAGGACCGCCTGCCCAGCCTCGTGGCCGTGCTGCTGCTCGGCCTGCTGGTGCTGGGCACCTGGTGGGCGTCCGACTACGCCCTGCGCTCGATCGAGGTGGACCCGCCCCGGCGCGTGACGCACGAGCGCGATTCCTGGTCGGACCGGTTCGTGATGGTGCGCACCGACGCGGCCGGGCGCGCCATCAACCGCCTCGAAGGCAAGGCCATGGAGCACTTCCCGGACACCGGCGCCTACGAGATCACCGCGCCGCGCGCGGTCGGCCACCAGCCCGACACGCCCATCACCGAAGGCACCGCCGACCACGGCACGGTCGACGAGCACGGCGACCGCATCGTGCTCAACGGCAACGCCCACGTGAAACGCCTGCCCGACGCCGACCACCAGCTGCTCGACGTGCGCAGCACCCAGCTCATCATCGAACCCAACCGCGACCTGGTCCACACCGACCGCCCGGCGCTGGTCGTCAACGGCCATTCCACGTTGCGGGGCACGGGCATGCGCTACGATAATCGCACCCGCCAGCTCACCGTCACGGCGGCCAGCGACGTCAAGATTTCAGGCGAAGACCAGGCTGCCCGCAACGCCGCACCCCAAAAAAACGCACACCCATGAAAATCCCGTCTCCCGCCCTGATCGCATCGGTCGCCGCCTGCGCCCTTTTCCTGGCCGCCCAGGCCGCCGGCGCGCAGAACACGCCCGCGCCCGCCGCGGAAGAACCCGACACGGTGATCCTGTCCGACACCCTGCACTACGACGACGTCAACAAGGTCAGCACCTTCACCGGCAACGTGGTCCTGACCCGCGGCGCGATGACCCTGCGCGGCGACAAGCTCGTCACGCGCGAGGACGCCCAGGGCAACCAGTTCGGCACCGCCACGGCCGCCAAGGGCCAGTTCGTCACCATCCGCCAGGAAAACCCCGAGAAATTCGAGACGCTCATCGCCACCGGCCTGCAGGCCGACTACGCCGGCACGTCGGGCGACATCACCCTCACGGGCCAGGCGACCGTGACGCGCCAGATCTGCGGCGAGACCTTCGACAACGTGCGCGGCGCGCGCATCGTCTACCACCAGAAGTCCGGCACCTACGAGGCGTTCGGCGGGCCGAATTCGGCCGCCGCCGGCGGCCGCGTCCGCTCCCTGGCGCAGCCCCAGTCCCGCATCGACCAGGCCATCGCCCGGTGCAAGGCCAAGCAGGCGGGCCGCCGCTGATCCTCATGCCCGCACACGATTCCCATTCGAGCGCAGCCGACGCCACCCGCGCCTCCGGCAGCCTGCAGGCCATCGGCCTGGGCAAGACCTTCGGCCGCCGGGCCGTCGTCCAGGACGTTTCCCTGTCGGTGGACAGCGGCGAGGTCGTCGGCCTGCTCGGCCCCAACGGCGCCGGCAAGACCACCAGCTTCTACATGATCGTGGGGCTGATCCCGGCCGACACCGGCCGCATCCTGATCGACCACCACGAAGTCACCGGCATCCCCATGCACCGGCGCGCCCGGCTGGGCCTGTCCTACCTGCCCCAGGACGCCTCGGTCTTCCGCCGCCTGACGGTGGAACAGAACATCCGCGCGGTGCTGGAGCTGCAGCGCGACTCGCAGGGCCGCGCCCTCTCGGCCGCCGCCCTGGAAGAACGCCTGGAATCCCTGATCGACGAACTGCAGATCGAGCACATCCGCCGCAACATGGCGATTTCCCTGTCGGGCGGCGAGCGCCGCCGGGTGGAGATCGCCCGCGCCCTGGCCACCCACCCGCGCTTCATCCTGCTGGACGAGCCCTTCGCCGGGGTGGATCCGATCGCGGTGATCGAAATCCAGCGCATCGTGCAGTTCCTGAAAGGCCGCAACATCGGCGTGCTGATCACCGACCACAACGTGCGGGAAACCCTGGGGATCTGCGACCGCGCCTACATCATCAGCGAAGGCCGCGTCCTGACCAGCGGCCACCCCAGCGAGATCGTGGACAACGAGGCCGTGCGCCAGGTGTATCTGGGGAAGAATTTCCGCATGTGAGCGTGCGGGGGATTTTGCCGGAACTGCGCAATCCCCCGCCGCATGGCCCGTGGCGGACTGTTCCGCGCACCAGCCGATCCCGCCATCTTACACCGGAAGAGGGCCCTTGATGTGGCGGGGGCAATGGGTACACTGGACCTGTCATCGAACTGTCAGAAAAGGAGGCCAATCCCGTCCGCACCCGGTTCCCCCGGAACCCTCCCCGTCTTTCCGCAAGGAGTCTGCATATGAGCCTGACAATCACCGGTCGCAATCTGGAAATCACCCCGGCCATCCGCGAATACGTCCAAACCAAGACGGCACGCGTGCTGCGGCACTTCGATCAGGTCATCGACACCCAGGTCATGCTCTCGATCGAGCCCCTCAAGCACACCGCCGAAATCACCATGCGCCTGCGTGGCAAGGACCTGCACTGCGAAGCCTCGGATGACAACCTGTACGCGGCCATCGATCTGCTGGTCGACAAGGCCGACCGCCAGGTCATCAAGTACAAGACCAAGGCTCAGAACCACGTCCACGAACCCCCGAAGCGCCAGGAAATCCCCGCCTGACGGCGGCTGGCAGGGCCGCCTTCCCCGGCCCGGATGAGCACATGGCCTCGAGACGACCGTCCGGGGCCATATTGTTTGCGGCCCATTTACCTATAATGGACGCCATGAATCTCACTGCCCGCATCCTGCCGCCCGACAACATCGTCCTGGACCTGGCTGCCACCAGCAAGAAGCGTGCCTTCGAGCACGCCGGCCTGCTGTTTGAAAACCATCAGGGCGTCGCCCGCACGGCGGTGTTCCACAGCCTGCTGGCGCGCGAACGGCTCGGCTCGACGGCGCTGGGCCACGAGGTCGCCATCCCCCACGGGCGGCTCAAGGACCTGCGCGAGCCCCACGCTGCCTTCGTCCGGCTCGCAGAACCCGTCCGCTTCGACGCCAACGACGGCCGCACCGCGCGGCTGCTGTTCTTCCTGCTGATACCGGAAACCGCCACCCAGGCCCACCTGGACCTGCTGGCCGGCATCGCCCGCCTGATGTCCGACGCCGGCATCCGCCAGACCCTGACGCAGTCCACGGACCCTCGGGAAGTCCACCAACTCATCCTGACTGGCGCGAGCGCCCCGGCCCCTGAACATGCTGACCATCCAAGAGCTGATTCGTGACAACGCCGAGAAGATCGCCTTCTCGTGGGTCTCGGGCAAGGAAGCCGCCGCGCATCGCCTGATTTCCGACACCGGCGGCGCCGCCGCCGACCTGATCGGCCACCTGAACCTGATCCACCCGGGCCGCATCCAGGTCTTCGGCGCCGAGGAAATGTCCTACTACACGCGGCTCGAACCGCGCCGGCGCCTGCACCACCTGGACGACCTGGTGGCCGGCGGCGTCCCGGCCATCGTCCTGGCGTCCGGCACGCGGGCGCCCGACGATCTGCGGGCCTACTGCCTGGACCACGACATCCCGCTGCTGGCGACGCCCATCGACGCCGCCCTGCTGATCGACCTGCTGCGCATCTACCTGGGCAAGCGGATGGCGCCCAAGACCACGGTCCATGGCGTCTTCATGGACGTGCTGGGCCTGGGCGTGCTGATCACCGGCGAATCGGGCCTGGGCAAGAGCGAGCTGGCCCTGGAGCTGATTTCCCGCGGCCACGGGCTGGTGGCCGACGACGCCGTCGAACTCTCGCGCACCGCGCCCAACTTCGTCGAGGGCCAGTGCCCGCCCCTGCTGCAGAACCTGCTGGAAGTCCGCGGCCTGGGCCTGCTGGACATCCGCACGATCTTCGGCGAGACCTCGGTGCGGCGCAAGATGAAGATCAAGCTCATCGTGCACCTGGTGCGCATGACCCCGGAAACCTTCGAGCGCCTGCCGACCCAGGACGAATACCAGGACATCCTGGGCATCCCGATCCGCCGCGTGATGCTGCAGGTCGCGGCGGGCCGCAACCTGGCCGTGCTGGTCGAGGCCGCCGTGCGCAACACCATCCTCAGCCTGCGCGGCATCGACACCATGGGCGACTTCATCGAACGCCAGGCGCTGGCCATCATGGAAAGCTCCCGGGAGGCGCGGACGTGAGCGCGCGCCCGGGCCCCTGCCCCGCCGCCCGGGGCGCAGCCGGGCGAGGCTTCCTTCCACCGCGGCCGATGGCCCGCCCGCCGCGCCCGCCATGCTGAACATCGTCCTCATCACCGGCATCTCGGGCTCGGGCAAGTCCGTGGCCCTGCGCATGCTGGAAGACACCGGCTACACCTGCATCGACAACCTGCCGGTGCGCTTCCTGCACGAGTTCATCGCCAGCACCCAGGACAGCGGCCTGGAGCGCGTGGCGGTCGCCATCGATGTGCGCACGCCCGGCGACCTGGACGACCTGCCCGGGATCCTGACCAGCCTGCGCGCCATGGGCACCGCGCTGCACGTGATCTTCCTGGATGCCGACGACAACACCCTGATGCAGCGCTATTCCGAATCCCGGCGCCGCCACCCCCTGACCGACCGCCTGCGCCACGAGGGCCTGGACCCTTCCCTGCAGGACTGCATCACCCGCGAACGCGAACTGCTGGCGCCCCTGCGCAACCAGGAACACGTCATCGACACGTCCGACCTGGCGCCCGGACAGCTGCGCGCCTGGGTGCGCGACCTGGTCCAGACGGACCGCCCCGCGGTGATCCTGACCTTCGAGTCCTTCGCCTACAAGCGCGGGGTGCCGCACGACGCCGACCTGGTCTTCGACGTGCGCTGCCTGCCCAACCCCCACTACGACGCGCAGCTGCGCCCCCTGACGGGGCGCGACGCCCCGGTCGCCGCCTGGCTGGCCCAGTTCGGCAGCGTCGAGAGCATGATCGACGACATCGCGGCCTTCATCCGCAAATGGCTGCCCCTGTACATGCAGGACACGCGCAACTACCTGACGGTGGCCATCGGCTGCACCGGCGGCCAGCACCGCTCGGTCTACGTCACCGAACAGCTCGCCCGCCGCTTCGCCGACCACTCCCCCCTGCTGGTGCGCCACCGCAACCCCAGGCTGCAGGAGCCGCGGCCATGAGCGGTACGCCGGGCGGCATGCGGGCCGCGAGGCGGGCGGCGCGCGGACTCGTCCTGGGCCTGCTGGGCGCCGCGCTGCTCGTCCTGGCGGGCTGCGCCTCGCGCTCGGGCGGCTACTACAAGGACGACGGCCCGGGGCGCGACATCCCGGCCGACATCGAGTCGATCCCCGACGCCGTGCCGCGCATCGAGCGGCACGCACCGGCCAATTTCCGCGCCTATGAAGTCTTCGGCGTGCGCTACATCCCCATCGGCGAGGACCAGCCCTACCGCCAGGAAGGCCTGGCCTCCTGGTACGGCCGCAAATTCCACGGCGAACGGACCGCCAATGGCGAGACCTACGACATGTACGCCATGACGGCCGCGCATCCGACCCTGCCGATCCCCAGCTACGCGCGGGTCACCCGGGTAGGCACCGGCCGCTCGGTGATCGTGCGCATCAACGACCGGGGCCCCTTCCACCCGGGGCGCATCATCGACCTGTCCTACGTGGCCGCCGCCAAGCTGGGCCTGCTCGGCCCCGGCAGCGGCCGGGTGGTGGTGCAGGCCATCACCAATGCCGACATCCGCGCCGGGCGCTATCCGGCGGCGCCCCTGATGGCGTCCGCCCCCACTTCCGCCTCCGCCTCGGCCGCCGCGCCGGCCCCGAAGCCGGCCCCCGCCACGGCGCCCCCGCCGTCCGACGCGGTCCGGACGCAGGCGGTCAGCCTGCCCGCCGCGCCCCCGCCCGCGCCGCTGGAGCCCCTGGCGCCGCTGGAGCCCGCCCCCGCGTCCCCCGGCATGCGCCAGCCGGGCGGCGTCTATCTGCAATTCGGCGCCTTCTCCTCGGCCCAGAACGCCCAGGCGCTGGCCCGGCGCGTCAACATCGAGGCCGCCGGCCAGGCCGGCCCCGCCACCGTCACCCACCAGCCGCCGCTCTACAAGGTCCGCATGGGCCCCTACCTGTCGCGCGACGAGGCCGCCCACACCGCCTCGCGGCTGGCGGAATCCGCCGGGCTGAACCCCGTGATCGCGCTGGATGAGTCCGGACACCGAGCAGTCCCTGCGGACTGATCGGTGCCTGACGAATCGGAGCGCCTTGCAAGGCGCGACGTGGAGAGATGCCACAATTTGAAAATGGCCCCATCCGGACTCATTCCCGCGCCAGCGCCCAGGCGTACAGGCGGTCGCGCGCCAGCCCCGTGGCCCGGGCGCCGATACGGGCCGCGTCGCGCACGGACAGGTCCTCCAGCAGCGCCTCCATGAGCCGGCGCTGTTCGGCCGACAGCTCCTCGTCCGCCGCCTCGGCTGCCTCGGCGGCGTGCACCACCAGCACGAACTCGCCCTGCTCGCGGTGGGCGTCCCCGTCCAGCCAGGCAAGGGCCTCGCCCGCCGGCAGGGTGCGGATCTCCTCGAAGCGCTTGCTCAGCTCGCGCGCCACGGTCAGCCGCCGGCCCGGCCCGGCCGCCGCCGCCAGGTCCGCGAGGGCCGCCCGCAGGCGGTGCGGCGTCTCGAACATGACCACCGGCACCGGCCAGGCGAGCCACCGTTCCAGCCATTTGCGGCGCGCCTGCGCCTTGGACGGCATGAAGCCGGCGAAGGCGAAGCCGGGCTCCTCGTCGCGGGTGGCGCCGCTCGCCATGAGGGCGGCGATGACGGCGCTGGGCCCCGGCAGGGGCACGACGCGGTAGCCGGCCGCCTGGACCTCGCGCACCACCCGCGCCCCGGGATCGCTCACCGCGGGCGCGCCGGCGTCGGACACCAGGGCGATGCGCTCGCCCTGGGCCAGCCGCCGGATCACGGCCTCGGCCGCCTCGCGCTCGTTGTGGCGGTGGGCCGCCAGCAGCGGCGTGGCGATCCCCCAGGCATCCAGCAGCGCCCGGGTGGTGCGGGTGTCCTCGGCCGCGATCGCGTCGCAGCGGCGCAGCGCCTCCCAGGCGCGCAGGCTCAGGTCTTCCAGGTTGCCGATCGGCGTGGCGACCACGTACAGGCAGCCCGCCGGCCAGGACTGGCCCGCCGCCAGCCCGGCGTG
Organism: Castellaniella defragrans; assembly: GCF_014203015.1. Lineage (GTDB taxonomy): Bacteria > Pseudomonadota > Gammaproteobacteria > Burkholderiales > Burkholderiaceae_B > Castellaniella > Castellaniella defragrans. The sequence continues at coordinate 30,888 of NZ_JACHIB010000007.1, read as the reverse complement.
ACGTTTCCATGTCGGCCCGGCCTTTTCCCAGTCTGCGCTGTCCGTCATACTCGATCCTTCCTCCTGCGGAGTTGATGTCCTGCCATGCCCGCCGATCCCTACGAAGCCGCCCGGCAGGCCCAGCGCGGCGCGGTGGCGCGCCGCAAGCGGCGGCTGCGGCGCAGCGGAACGGCGGCCGCCGGCTCCACCGCCGGCCCCGCCCGCCTCGCCGGCTCTGCCGATCCTGCGGGCCCCGCCCACCTTGCCGACCGTGCGGGTCCTGCGAAGCCCCCCGGCCTCGCCGCCGCCGGGCCGCCGCCGGCCGGATCCCCGACCCAGCGCCAGGGCCGCGCGGCCGAGGCGCGGGCGGCGCGCCACCTGGAAGCGCGCGGCGTGCGCATCCTGGCGGTCAACCTGCGCTGCCGCGCCGGGGAAATCGACCTGGTGGCCCGCGAGGGCGCCGTGCTGCTGTTCATCGAGGTGCGGGAACGCCGCAACCCGGTCTTCGGCGGCGCCGCCGCCAGTGTAAACCGCTCCAAGCAGGCCCGGCTGATCCGCGCCGCGCACCACTTCCTGCCCCGGCTCGCGCGGCTGCACTTCGGCGGCGCGGCGCCGGCCTGCCGCTTCGACGTGGTGGCCTTCGAGGCGGACCGGCCCCGCTGGATCCGCGACGCCTTCCGCGCGTAAAACACCTCGGGTCCTGTCTGGTTGATTCTGATCCTTACCTTCGGCGCCTGGCCTCGCCATGCTGCGTTGCCTGTCCGCCTCACCGCTTGCAAGCGGTTCGGATTCGTCAGGCACGGAGCAGTCCGCAGGGACTGCCCCGTGTCTGGACTCATCCCTCAAACTGTTACGTTCACAGGCGCCGGGGCCGCGTGCTCATGCGATAATCGGTCCCATGGACATGACCTCCCGCATGACGTCGCATTTCGACGACGCCGTCGACGCGTTCCGCTCCAGCGCCCGCGAACTGGCGCCCGCCCTGGCGGCCGCGGTCGACCTGCTGTTCGGCGCCCTGACCAACAACGCCCGCATCCTCGCCTGCGGCAACGGCGGCTCCGCCGCCGACGCGCAGCATTTCGTGGCGGAACTCGTGGGCCGCTTCGAGCGCGACCGCCTGCCGCTGGCCGGCATCGCCCTGAACACCGACACCTCCATCATGACCGCCGTGGGCAACGACTACGGCTTCAATTCCGTGTTCGAGCGCCAGGTGGCCGCCCTGGGCCAGCCCGGCGACATCCTGGTGGCCATCACCACCAGCGGCAATTCGCCCAACGTGCTGCGCGCCGTCGAGGCCGCGCACGAGCGCGACATGCAGATCATCGCCCTCACCGGCAAGGGCGGCGGCCAGATCGGCACCCTGCTCTACGAGACCGACATCCACCTCTGCGTCCCGCACGACCGCACCATGCGTATCCAGGAAATCCACATCCTGCTGCTGCACGCCCTGTGCGACGGCATCGACGCGCTGCTCCTGGGGGACCCTCTCTGATGCCCGTTCCCGCCCGCACCCTCGCCCGGCTCCTGATCGGCCTGTCCTGCCTGTCCGCCCTGTCGGGCTGCGGGCTGTTCATCGTCGGCGGCGCGGCCGCCACCTCCGCCGCCGTGGCCACCGACCGGCGCACCGCCGGCGAGCAGGTCGACGACCAGACCATCGAACTGCGCGTCTCCAGCGAGATGAACAAGACCTTCGGCGAAAAGGCCCGCGTCGTGGGCACCTCCTACGCGGGCCGGCTGCTGCTGCTGGGCGACGTCCCCACGGAAGCCGACCGGCAGCGGGCCGAGTCCATCGCCCGGGGCATCACCAAGGTCCGCTCGGTGGACGACTACATCCGGGTCGGGGACCTCACCCCGCTCAGCGTGCGCACCAACGACACCTGGCTCACGTCCAAGGTCAAGAGCCAGCTCGTGGCCGCCGAAGGCGTGCCCTTCCGCACCATCAAGGTCACCACCGAGCGCGGCGTCGTCTACCTGATGGGCAAGGTCACCGAGGACGAAGGCCGCCGCGCCGCTTCCGCCGCCTCGGGCGTCTCGGGGGTCAACAAAGTCGTAAAATTGTTCACGATCGTGGCGCGCGAGACCCTGCTCGTCGATCCCGGCCAGCAGTCCCCCGCGCCCGTCACCGATTCCAGTTCATCCAGCGCCCCCGGCCCCACGCCCGCGCCCGCGGGCGGCGACGGAGGCGCGCAGACCATGCCCGTGCAATGAGAAACATGACCCCCACGCTGCGCCCCTCGGGCGTGCTGCCCCCCAAGGGGGCTTTTCATCTTGGGACGGCCCTGCGATGAAAAAACTCTTTCTCGCCATCGCGGCCGTCGTGGCGATCGGCGCCGTCGTCACCTGGCAATCCATGGATTCGGCCCTGGCGGCGCCCGAGGTCGCCTTCACCGACCTGAACGGCCACACCGTCACCACGCAGGACCTGCGCGGCAAGGTCGTGCTGGTCAAGTTCTGGGCCACCAGCTGCACCACCTGCGTGGCGCAGATGCCCGACACCATCCGCCACTACCAGGAACTGAAATCCCGCGGCTTCGACACCATCGGCGTGGCCATGCAGTACGACCCGCCCAACTACGTCAAGAACTTCACCGAAACGCGCCAGCTGCCCTTCCCGGTGGTCATCGACGCCCAGGGCAAGATCGCCCGGGCCTTCGGCGACGTGCGCCTGACGCCCACGGCCTTCCTGATCGACAAGCAGGGCCGCATCATCAAACGCTATCTCGGCAACTACGACGAAAAGGCCTTCATGGCCACGGTCGAACAGGCGCTGGCATCCTGACATGACGAACACCGACGCGGACATCGCCCCCCAAACGCCGGCCGCCCTCAAGGCCGAGGTCCTCTCCGAGGCCCTGCCCTACATCCGCCGCTTCCACGGCAAGACCGTCGTCATCAAGTACGGCGGCAACGCCATGACCGACGAACAGCTGCAGCGCAGCTTCGCCCACGACGTGGTGCTGCTCAAGCTCGTCGGCCTGAACCCGGTGGTGGTGCACGGCGGCGGCCCGCAGATCAACAGCGCGCTCAAGCGCATCGGCAAGGAAGGCACCTTCATCCAGGGCATGCGCGTCACCGACGCCGAAACCATGGAAGTCGTCGAATGGGTGCTGGCCGGCCAGGTCCAGCAGGACATCGTCATGATGGTCAACGAGGCCGGCGGCAAGGCCGTGGGCCTGACCGGCAAGGACGGCTGCCTGATCCGGGCGCGCAAGAAGCTCATGCCCAACCCCGACCATCCCGGCCAGACGCTGGACATCGGCTTCGTGGGCGACATCGAACGCGTCGAGCCGGCCGTGGTCAAGGCGCTCCAGGACGACCAGTTCATTCCCATCATCTCGTCCATCGGCTACGGCGAGGACGGCCAGGCCTACAACATCAACGCCGACGTCGTCGCCGGCAAGATGGCCGAGGTCCTGGGCGCCGAAAAGCTCGTCATGCTGACCAACACCCCGGGGGTGCTGGACAAGAACGGCCAGCTGCTGCGCAGCCTGTCGGCCCAGACCATCGACGCCCTGTTCCAGGACGGCACGCTGTCGGGCGGCATGCTGCCCAAGATCTCCTCTGCGCTGGACGCCGCCCGCCATGGCGTGAATTCGGTGCACATCATCGACGGCCGCGTGCCCCACTGCCTGCTGCTGGAAATCCTCACGGACCGCGGCGTGGGCACCATGATCAGCTCGCACTGATGCGCCGCCCCATGCGGCAATGCGCATCGCCCGCGGGAGCCGCCGGCGCTCCCGCCGCGAGCGCGGCGCCGCCCCCGGCGAGAAATCCCTTCCGGGAGGACGGCGCGAAGCGTCCAGGGGGCCCGATGCACGCCCCCAGTCCCCTGCGGCGCCGGCGGCCCCTCGGGCCCGACGATCCGGTCTGGCTGTTCGACCTGGACAACACCCTGCACGACGCCTCGCGCGGCATCTTCCGCGCCATCGACCGGCGCATGGGCGCCGCCGTGGCGCGGACGCTGGACCTGCCCCAGGACCAGGCCGACGCCCTGCGCCTGCGCTACTGGCAGCGCTACGGCGCCACCGCCATCGGCCTGGCGCGCCACCACGGGGTGAACCTGCGCCAGTTCCTGGCCACCTGCCACGATTTCGACATCGCCCCGCTGGTGCACGCCGAGACCGGCCTGGCCGCCCGGCTGCGCGGCCTGCCGGGCAGGCGCATCGTGCTGACCAACGCCCCCGCCCACTACGCCCGCCGCGTGCTGGATGCGCTGGGGATCCTGCAGGAATTCGACGGCCTGTGGGCCATCGACCACATGATGCCCATGGGGCTGGCGCGGCCCAAGCCCTCGCCGGGCCTGATGCGCATGGTGGCCGCCCGGCTGGGCGTGCCCGCCCGCCGGATCATCCTGGTCGAGGACACCGAGCGCAACCTGAAATCGGCCCGCCAGGCCGGCATGCGCACCGTCTGGCTGTACCACCCGGGCACGCCGTTCTCGCGCCAGCGCAACGGCCGCGACCTGTACGTGGATGCGCGGATCAACCGCCTGGGGACCCTGCTGCTGCAGGCCCGCGCCGGGCGCATGCCGGGCAGTCGGGATCGCGCCTGAAACGGATCGTGTGCCACTGCATGCGCAGGGCATCGACCGACAGCAGCCGTCCGACCAGGGGCTCGCCCATGCCCGTGATCACCTTGATGGCCTCGGCCGCCTGGACGCTGCCCACCATGCCCACCAGGGGGCCCAGCACCCCGGTGGTGGCGCAGCGCAGTTCCTCGACGTCGTCGGCCTCCGGAAACAGGCAGTGATAGCAGGGCGCGTCGGCGTCGCGCAGGTCGTAGACGCTGATCTGGCCGGAGAACTTGATCGCCGCCCCCGAGACCAGGGGCTTGCGGGCCGCCACGCAGGCGCGGTTGATGGCGTGCCGGGTGGCGAAATTGTCGCAGCAGTCCAGGACCACGTCGGCCTCCAGGACCAGCTCGCGCAGGCGCGAGTCGTCCAGGCGTTCCACCAGCGCGCGCACCTGGACGTCGGGATTCAGCGCCAGCAGGGCGTCCCGGCCCGATTCGGCCTTGGGCCGTCCCAGGCCGGCCATGGCATGCAGGATCTGGCGCTGCAGGTTGCTCAGTTCGACGACGTCGTCGTCCACCAGGGTGATGCGCCCCACGCCCGCGGCGGCCAGGTACAGCGCCGCCGGGGACCCCAGGCCGCCCGCGCCGACGATGAGCGCCCGGGCGGCCAGCAGGCGCTCCTGGCCCTCGATGCCCAGCTCGTCGAGCAGGATGTGCCGGGCATAGCGCGTCAGCCGCGCATCGTCCAGGGCGGATTCTGCGCCCATCACGGGATCCTGATCAGGCCTTCCGGGGTGATGCGGTAGCGCTCGACCCCGTCGCCGCCATCATTCAGGGTTTTTTTTTCTGCCGGGCCGAGTTTCTTGGCCGCTTCATTCGCCGGACCCGCCGGGGATTTCGCCGTGTCGGCCGGCTTTTCGGCCTGGGCCTCGGCGCGCGCCTGGCGCACCAGGGCGGGATCGGATTTCTGGATCGGCCGGCCCTGCAGCGCATTGACGGCCTGGCGCAGCTGCCAGTCGTCGGCGCCGCCGAACTCGAACATCTTGATCTCGCCCTGGACGAAATCGCCGTCTTCCGCATCGCCCGCCTGGGTGTCGGACTGGGTTTCCAGGTGATGCTGCAGATCGACCTCGCGCTGCATGCGGAACAGGTTGCCGGCGGCGCTGTCGTCCACCACGTGGTCGGGGGAGACCCCCGTGTTCTGGATCGAGCGGCCGCTGGGCGTGTAGTAGCGCGCGGTGGTGAGCTTGATGCCCGTGTCCTTGTCCAGCTGCAGGACGGACTGCACCGAGCCCTTGCCGAACGTGCGGTTGCCGATGATGCGGGCGCGCTTGTAGTCCTGCAGGGCGCCGGCCACGATCTCCGAGGCCGAGGCCGAGCCGATGTTGACCAGCACCACCATCGGCACCGTGTGCGTCCAGGCGGGCAGCTGCCCGCCGTCCTCGACGCCATGGCTGCCGTTCAGGGGGCGGGCATAGAATTCCTCGTTCGAGGACGGGATGCGGCCCTTGGTGGACACGACCAGCTTGCCGGGCTCCAGGAAGGCCGAGGCCACGCCGATGGCGCCGTCCAGCAGGCCGCCCGGATCGTTGCGCAGGTCCAGCACCAGGCCCTTGGGCGCCTGCTTCTTCGACAGGCTGGCCAGCATGCGCACCAGATCGGACGTGGTGCGGTCCTGGAACTGGCTGATGCGCACGTAGGCGATGTCGCCGTCGAGCATCTTGCCGCGCACGCTGCGGGTCTTGATCATTTCCCGCACGATGTGGAATTTCAGGGGCTTGGGGCTGCCGGCGCGCTGGATCGTCAGGTTGATCGGGGTGCCGGGCTCGCCGCGCATCTTCTTCACGGCGTCGTTCAGGTTCATGCCCTTGGTGGGCTCGCCGTCGATCTGGGTGATGAGGTCGCCCGTCAGGATGCCGGCGCGCGCCGCCGGCGTGTCCTCGATCGGGGCGATGACCTTGGGCATGCCGTCCTGGGTGCCGATCTCGATGCCCAGCCCGCCGAAGCCGCCGCGGGTGATGTCCTGCATCTGCTTGTAGGCTTCCTCGTCCAGGTACACCGAGTGCGGGTCCAGGTCGGCGAACAGGCCCTTGATCGCGTCGTCGATCAGCGACTGGTCGGACACGGGCTCGACGTAGCTGGACTTGATCGCGCCGTAGACGTTGGCGAACTGCTGCAGCGCCTTGAGCGGCAGGGGCTCGCCCTTCTGGGCGGCCGCCGAGATGCCGAGGCTGACCAGGATGCCCCCCAGGAAACCCACCAGAATCCAGCTCAACGATCGATTGTTTCGAGTGCCCATGCACGTTCCTAAGCGATGTCCGGGCCGTCGCGGCGGCGCTGGGCGCGCCTGGGACGGCGAATGACACATAGTACAGAAAAATTAAGCATCAAATGGTCCTGGGGGACGCGCAAGCCGGGGCATCTCCCCACCTCGCGGCCCGCAGGGGACTGTCACGTGTCCTATCTCATCCACAGTTCCGGATTGATCGGGGCTCCCTGGTGCCGCAATTCAAAATACAGGCCGGGCTCGACCTGGCCGCCGGTGGCGCCGACCCACGCCACCTCGTCGCCGCGCGCCACCACGTCGCCGACCTGGCGCATCAGGGACTGGTTGTAGGCGTAGATGCTGAGGTACTGCTTGCCGTGGTCGATGATGAGCAGGTTGCCGAAGCCGCTCAGCCAATGGGCGTACACCACGCGGCCAGGGGCCACGGCGCGCACCGGCGTGCCCGCCACCGCGCGCAGCACGATGCCGCGCCACAGCCCGCCGTCGGGCCGCTGGGTGCCGAAACGTCCCTGGATCTCGCCCGCCACGGGGCGGGGCAGGCCCTTGCGCAGCCCGGCGAAGCCGCCCTCGGGCTCGGTGCGCGCGGCCGCCTCGCGCTCGGGCGGCGCCTCGCCGGCGTCCGCCGGGGCTTCTTCGCGCGCCGGTTCGGCGCGACGGGCGTCCTCCTGCCGGGCGTCTTCCCGCTGGGCCTCCTCCCGCCGCGTCTCCTCCTGCCGGGCTTCTTCCCGCGCCGGAGCCTGGTCGGCAGGCGCCCCGGCGGCCCGCGTCCCGTCCGCCTCGGCCTCCCGCACATGGCGCTCGGCCTGCTCGCGCACCTGGCGCGCCTGCTCGGCGGCGCGGGCGCGTTCCTGTTCGCGGCGGGCCTTTTCGGCCCGGGCGCGTTCGGCCCGCTCGCGCGCGCGGCGTTCGGCCTCGGCCTTCAGGGCCGCCTGGCGCCGCGCTTCGGCGCGGGCGATCTCGGCGTCCAGGTCCTGGATCAGGCTGCCCAGGCGCGCATCGCGCGCCTGCAGCTGCCTGGCCTGGCCGCGCTCCTCGTCCAGCCGGGCGCGGATCTCGTCCAGCACTTCGCGGCGCTGCGCCTGCTGCGCCTGCAGTTCCTCGCGGCGCTGCCGGACGTCGGCGCGCACCGATTCGAGGTCGCGGCGGCCCTCGTCGGTCTGCCGCCGCAGGTCGGCCAGCCGGTCCAGCGTGGCGCGCAGCGCGTCGAGCGCCTGGGTGCGGGAACGGGTGACATAGGCCAGCCAGGCCAGTTCGCGGCCGATCTCCTGCGGATCGCGTCCCGAGAGCAGGGCGGTCCAGGGCGACAGGCCGCTGGCGTACTGGGCGCGCAGCTGGGCCGCCAGGGCCTGCTGCTGGCGTTCGAGTTCTTCGGACTGCTGGCCGCTGGCCGCGTCCAGCCGGCTCAGCGTGTCCTGCAGCGTGGCCTCGCGCCGGTCCAGTTCGGCCAGCTCGCGGCTGATGTCGGAAATCGCCTGCTCGGACGCCTGCAGCGCACGGCTGGCGTCCTCGCGCGAGGATTCCGACGATTCGATGCGCTTTTGCAGCGCATCGATCTGCGCGCGCAGGGCGGCCCGGTCTTCGCGGGCGCGCGCCTGGCGGGCTTCCAGGGCGGAATCCGCCCAGGCCGTCTGGCAGGCCAGGACGGCCGCCAGGCACAGCAGCGCCGGCCCGCGCCAGCCGCCCAGGCGCGACGCGGGCCGGCCGCGCGTGTCCGGGCGCCCGCCCGCCGGGGCGATGGAGTCCATGATCGGGCCCGGGATCGACGCGGCGCTAGACCGCCTGCGCCTTGCCCTGGTTGGCGACCGCCTGCATGGCGGCGCGGATCTGCTCCTCGTCGCCCAGGTAGTAATGGCGCAGGGGCCGCAGGTCGTCGTCCAGTTCGTAGACCAGCGGCTGGCCGGTGGGGATGTTCAGGCCGATGATGTCCTCGTCCGAGATCCCGTCCAGGTGCTTGATCAGGGCGCGCAGGCTGTTGCCGTGGGCCGAGACCAGCACCCGCCGCCCGGAGCGGATGGCGGGCGCGATGGATTCGTTCCAGAAGGGCACCACGCGGGCCACCGTGTCGCGCAGGCATTCGGTGGCCGGCAGCTCGCCGGGCGGCACCCGGCGGTAGCGCGCGTCGAAGCGCGGATGGCGCGGATCGTCCTCGGACAGGGGATCGGGCGCGATCGCGTAGGCGCGGCGCCATTGCAGCACTTGCGCCTCGCCGTAGCGGGCGGCCGTCTCGGCCTTGTTCAGGCCCTGCAGCGCGCCGTAGTGGCGCTCGTTCAGCCGCCAGTGCAGGGCGATGGGCGTGTGCATGGCGTCCATGGCGTCCAGCGCGATCCACAGGGTGCGGATGGCGCGCTTGAGCACCGAGGCGTAGGCCAGGTCGAATTCATAGCCCTGCGCGCGCAGCAGCTCCCCCGCCTGGCGCGCCTGCTCGCGGCCGGTCTCGGTGAGGTCCACGTCGGTCCAGCCGGTGAAGCGGTTTTCGAGGTTCCATTGGCTTTCGCCATGGCGCATGAGTACCAGTTTGTGCATGATTCCAAGCCCGCAAAGTCCAAAACTGCCGACCATTTTATAATCCCCCGGGCTTTCTTTTTTTGCCGCCGGGCCGCCCCAGGGCAAAACGCCTCCCGTCACACGTTACAGGAACCGCCGTGGACTTCTTACTCAGCCAGAACAACCTCTGGATTCTGCTCATCGCCCTGGCTTCCGGGGGCCTGCTGCTGTGGCCCAGCCTGTCCAAGGGCCGCTCGACCGGGCGCGTCCCCCTGGCCGAAGCCATCCGCCTGGTCAACCAGGAGCATGGCCAGTTCGTGGACGTGCGCCCGGCCGACCAGTTCAAGACCGGCGCCATCCCCCAGGCCCGCAACATCCCCCTGGACACGCTCGAAGCGCACCTCAACAGCCTGCCCAAGGACAAGCCCGTCGTGCTGGTGGACGCCCACGGCCGCGACGGCGCCAAGGCCGTGGCCCAGCTGCGCAAGCAGGGCTTCGATCGGGTATCCTGCCTCGATGGCGGGTTGAATGCCTGGACCGAAGGCGGCCTGCCCCTGAAAAAATCCTGACCGGAATCCTCCCATGGCCCAGATCACCATGTACTGCACCTCCGTGTGCCCCTATTGCACGCGCGCCGAAATGCTGCTCAAGCAGCGCGGCGTGGAGGAGATCCACAAGATCTTCATCGACCGCGACCCGGCCCAGCGCGCCGTCATGATGGAACGCACCGGCCGGCGCACCGTGCCGCAGATCTACATCGACGAGCGCCACATCGGCGGCTTCGACGACCTCTCCGCCCTGGACCGCGCCGGCGGCCTGGTGCCCCTGCTGCAGGCCTGACCGCCCGCGCATCCGCCCCGCCTTTCCCTCCCACACCGGAATCCCCATGTCTGAAGAAAACAACTCCCAGAACGGCCAGGCCCCCAGCTTCGGCCTGCAGCGCACCTACGTCAAAGACCTGTCGCTGGAAATGCCCAACGCCCCGGAAATCTTCCTCGAACAGGAAGGCCCGACCGTCGAGGTCTCGATCCAGGTCGGCGGCCGGCAGCTGGCGGAATCCGTGTTTGAATCCACGGTGACCGCCACGGTGACCACGCGCATCGGCGACAAGGTCCTGTACCTGGTCGAACTCTGCCAGGCCGGCATCTTCGAGGCCGCCAACATCCCGGCCGAACAGCTCGATCCGCTGCTGGGCATCGTCTGCCCGACCATGCTCTACCCCTACCTGCGCGCCAACGTCGCCGACGCGATCACGCGCACCTCGCTGCCGCCGCTACACCTGAGCGAAATGAACTTCCAGGCCCTGTACGAACAGCGCCTGGCGCAGCAGCCGGATGCGCAGGGCCAGGGCGAGGACGCCGGCCTGATCCTGCCCCCCGGCGCACGCAACTGAGCGGCCGGGCCCGCACGCCATGGCACCGGTCCGGCTCTGCGTCCTGGGCGCGGGCAGCTGGGGCACCGCCCTGGCGGCCCTGGCCAGCGCCCGGTCCGACGCCCTGATCTGGGCCCGCGATCCTGAACAGGCGCGGGCCATCGGCCAGCAGCACGTCAACCCGCGCCACCTGCCCGGCATCGCCCTGCCGCCCGCCCTGCGGGCGACCAGCGACTTCGACGCCGCGCTGGCGCACGTGCTGGACGGCCCCGGCCCGGCCGACCGCCTGATCGTGCTGGGCGTGCCCATGTCGGGCCTGGCCGACGTCTGCCGGCGCATTGCGCGGGCGCTGCCGGCGCGCCCCGCCGGCGCCCCGCCGGTCCATCTCCTGTGGACCTGCAAGGGCATCAGCCCCGACACGCACCAGTGGCCGCACCAGATCGTGGACCGGGCGCTGTCGGGCATCGCCTGGCTGCGCACGGGCGTGCTTTCGGGCCCGTCCTTCGCCCTCGAAGTGGCCCAGGGCCTGCCGGTCGCCCTCACGGTGGCCGGCCGCGACCCGGGCACCGGCCGCGCCGCCCAGGCGGCCTTCCACGGCACCCGGGCGCGCATCTACGGCACCCGCGACGTCATGGGGGTGGAAGTCGGCGGCGCCCTGAAGAACGTCATCGCCATCGCCTGCGGCATCAGCGACGGCCTGCGGCTGGGCACCAACGCCCGCGCCGCCCTGATCACGCGCGGCCTGGCGGAAATCCAGCGCCTGGGCGTGGCGCTGGGCGGCCAGGCGGACACCTTCATCGGCCTGACCGGGCTGGGCGACCTGGTCCTCACCGCCACCGGCGAACTCTCGCGCAACCGCCAGGTGGGCATCGCCATCGGCCAGGGCCGCTCGCTGGACGACATCCTGGCGGGCGGCATGACCGCCGAAGGGGTGCGCTGCGCGCGCGCCGCCCAGGCGCTGGGCCGGCAGCACGGCCTGGACCTGCCCATCACCGATGCCGTCTGCGGCGTGCTGTTCGGCGGCATCGCCCCCACCCAGGCCGTGGCCGCATTGCTCGCGCGCGATCCGCGCGACGAATAATTAAACGCCGCCGGCGTAGCCGGCCTGCCGCCAGGCCTCGAACACCGTGACCGCCACGGCGTTGGACAGGTTCAGGCTGCGCTGCCGCGGCCGCATCGGCAGGCGGATGCGCTGCGCCGGGGGAAAGGCGGCCAGCTGCGCCTCCGACAGGCCGGCGGTTTCCCGCCCGAACACGAACACGTCCCCCGCCTGGAAGGCGCGCTCGCCGATCGGCACGGCCCCCCGCGTGGTCAGCGCGAAGCGCCGCGCCGGATCGCCCCCGATCGCCGCCAGCGCCTCGTCCAGGCCGTCGTGCACCCGCATGTCGGCCCACTCGTGATAATCCAGTCCCGCCCGCCGCATGCGCGCGTCGTCCAGGGCGAAGCCCAGCGGCCGCACCAGATGCAGGAAGGCGCCGGTGTTGGCCGCGAGGCGGATCACGTTGCCGGTGTTGGGCGGGATTTCGGGTTCGACGAGGACGATGTGGAACATGGAACGGGATCGATGAGGGCCGCGCGGGAATGCATCGCCGGCCCCGCCCGCACGCAGCGGCCGGCCCGGCGGCCCTTATTGTAAGACCCGGCCTGTAAGCCCCGGCCGCCGGAAGCCTCGCGCAAGGCGCCGCCACCCAGGGACTCACCGGCCCGGCCATCGGACGCTTCGCCATGGTCGGCATGGGGAACCACGGCATGGGGAACCACGGCGCGGGCCAGCACCCAGCCCTCGACCCGCGCGGCGCCGGCATCCTTCAGCGCCGCCGCCACCGCCTGCAGCGTCGCGCCCGTGGTCAGCACGTCGTCCACCACCGCGATCCGCTGGCCGGCCAGCGGGCCGGCGGGATCCGCCGAGGCCCCTGGCAACCCATCGCCCGCCGGCCGCGCCGGGGGCGCCCGTCTCCCCGCTTCGGGGACGGCGAACACTCCCGCCTGCGCCCGCAGGCGCAGCGCGCGGTCCAGCCCCGCCTGCCGCGGCCCTTCGCGCACCCGCCGCACCCCGTCCAATCGGTAGCGCAGCCCCAGTTGCCGGGCCAGCAGGCGGGCCACCTCGGCCGGCGGACTGAATCCGCGCCGCAGCAGCGCCTCGCGCCGGGCTGGCACCGGCACGATCCAGTGCGGCCGGAGAAGCCGGACGTCGCCGGCCTCCACCGCCCGCGCCAGCAGGTCCGCCAGCAAGCGCGCCAGAGGCAGGCGGCGGCGGATCTTGTAGTCGTGGATCAGGTCGCGGCCCAGCCCGGCGTAGTCGAAGGCCGCCACCACGCGGTCGTAGGCCGGCGCCCGCGGGCCGCAATCGGGACAGCGCCCTGCCTCGTCCAGGGGATGCGCGCAGCGCGGACAGCGCGGCCGCGCGCCATCCGGCCGCAGATGCGCCAGGCACGCGGGACACAGCCCCTGGCCGCCCACCCGCCGGCCGCAGCCCGGACAGTCGGCCGCGATCCAGTCGCGCCAGCGATCGATCGGCAGATGCAGCATAATGGCGTGTCCTTCCGCAGGAAAACCCCATCACAGCACGCTTCGGGCCGCCCCGGGCCGGGCCTTGATCGTTTATGCCACAGCTTCCCCGCCTACCCATCGACCCCCAGGCCGTGACGCGCCAGTTCGCCCGGCGCGCGCCCCTGGACGCGCCCCAGTTCCTGTACGGGGAAATCGCCCAGCGCATGCTGCGCCGCCTGAGCTACATCCGCATCGCTCCGCACGACATCCTGGACGCGGGCTGCGGCGCCGCCCATGCGCTGGACCCCCTGCGCGCGCGCTATCCCGACCAGCGCTACATCGGCCTGGACGCCTGCGGCGCGCTGCTGGACACGGCGCGTGAGCGCTACGCGGCCAAGCCCGGCTTCTGGCACCGGCTGCGCAACAAGCCCACGCCGGCCGCCGAATTCCGCCAGGCCGACCTGGCCGAGACCGGTCTGCCGGACGAAAGCCTGGACCTCGTCTGGTCGAACCTCGCCCTGCACTGGCACCCGGAGCCCCACCTGGTGCTGCAGGAATGGCGCCGCGTCCTGCGCAACGACGCCCTGGCGATGTATTCCAGCCTGGGGCCCGGCACCTTCCGCGAACTGCGCGACGCCCTGGCCGAGGTCGATCCGGACACGCGCCCCATGGAATTCGTCGACATGCACGATTTCGGCGACCTGATGCTGCAGGTCGGCTTCGCCGATCCCGTCATGGACCAGGAAATCATCACCCTGACCTACAAGACCGCCGACAAGCTGCTGGAAGACGTGCGCGCCCTGGGCGGCAATCCCCACCCCGAACGCCGCCGCGGCCTGCCGGGCCGCGCCTGGCGTGAACGCCTGGTCCGCGCCCTGGAACGCCGCCGCCACGCCGACGGCACGATCCACCTGAGCCTGGAAGTCGCCTACGGCCACGCCTGGCGCGTCGCCGCGCGGCGCGGCGTGTTCGGCGACCTGCCCGTCACCACCTTCAAGCGCGCCCAGCCGCTGGAGGCCGGCAAGCCGCCCCCGCGCGTCGTGCCGCGCAAGCCGGACGGGGAAAACTAGGGAACCTGGGCGGGCTTCAGGAGGGCCTGCTCAACCGCCGATGCAGCAAGCTCCGCAGATCCCGGCGGATATCGCAGACGATATGGATGTAGAGCCGGTCCTCCCGGGTTTCATAAATGATCCGGTTCATGCCGGCGGCGATCTGCCGGTATTGCGGCAGACCCAATTCGGCAAGTTCGTCCGGCAGGCGGCCGGCCAGGGGGAACGATTCGGCGGCATGCACCGCCGTCCTGATCCCCTCGAAAGATTCCCGCCAGGTGTGCGGCCCGAATTTCCGAAGTACATACCGCCGCAATTCACGTAAATCGGCTTCGGCGCCCGGCAGAAAAGCCGCTTTCACGCACCCGCCCCGTCTTCCCGATCCAGATCGGCGAAGACGTCTTCGGCATCCCGCCAGAGGCCCGCATCGATATCCCGCTGCCCCATGGCCAGCAGCTTCAACAGCGCCAGGGCCTGCTCGTTCTGCTCATAGGCCGCCACGTCCATCAGGACCAGCCTGGCTTCTCCGTTCTGGGTGATCAGCATGGGCTCGCCGGTCTCGGCCACGTCCCGCGCGATCTCGGCGGCATGAGACTTCAGGTAGCTGATCGGTCGAACGTGAGTGGCAAGTTTCATGGACACGATTTCCTCATGCACGATATCGTCATGGGGAAGAACATAGACCGGATTCAGTCCGACACAAAGCCCGTGCCGGCCAGGCCCAGGCTCCGCACGGCCGGCTCAGGCCGGCACGCCGTACAGATCGTATTCGTCCGCGTCCTCGATGCGCACCCGGACCAGGTCGCCCGGCGCGTGGCCGGCGGCGTCGCGCAGCAGCACGCTGCCGTCGATTTCCGGGGCGTCGGCCATGGACCGCGCGGTGGCGCCGCCTTCCTCGTCGACCTCGTCCACCAGCACCGTCAGGGTGCGGCCGACCTTGGCCGCCAGGCGCCGCGTGGAGATCGCCTGCTGGTGCGCCATGAAGCGCTCCCAGCGCTCGGCCTTGACCTCGTCGGGCACGGGATCGGGCAGCTCGTTGGCGCGCGCGCCAGCCACCGGGGAATACTGGAAGCAGCCGACGCGGTCGAGCTGGGCTTCGGTCATCCAGTCCAGCAGGTACTGGAAGTCTTCCTCGGTCTCGCCGGGGAAGCCGACGATGAAGGTGGAGCGCAGGGTCAGGTCCGGACAGGCGTCGCGCCACTGGCGGATGCGGGCCAGGGTGCGGTCCTCCAAGGCGGGGCGCTTCATGGCCTTCAGGATGCGCGGGCTGGCGTGCTGGAAGGGGATGTCCAGGTAGGGCAGGATGCGGCCTTCCGCCATCAGGGGGATCAGCTCGTCCACGTGGGGATAGGGATAGACGTAGTGCATGCGCACCCACACGCCGAATTCCCCGAGGGCGCGCGCCAGCGCCGTCAGCTGCGTCCTGACCGGGCGCCCGTCCCAGAAGCCGGTGCGGTACTTCACGTCCACCCCGTAGGCGCTGGTGTCCTGGGAGATCACCAGCAACTCCTTCACGCCGGCGTCCACCAGGCGGCGGGCCTCGCCCAGCACGTCGCCGATCGGACGGCTGACCAGGCGCCCGCGCATGGACGGGATGATGCAGAAGCTGCAGTTGTGGTTGCAGCCCTCGGAAATTTTCAGATAGGCATAGTGGCGCGGCGTCAGGCGGATGCCCTGGGGCGGCACCAGATCCACGTAGGGATCGTGCGGGCGCTCGTGCGGGGCGGCCTCGTGCACGGCGCGCACCACCTGCTCGTACTGCTGCGGGCCGGTGACGGCCAGCACCGCCGGATGCACGCTGCGGATCATGTCGGCTTCCACGCCCAGGCAGCCGGTGACGATGACCTTGCCGTTTTCCACGATGGCCTCGCCGATGGCGTCCAGGGATTCGGCCTTGGCGCTGTCGATGAAGCCGCAGGTGTTCACCACGACGACGTCGGCGCCTTCGTAGTCGGGGCTGATGGTGTAGCCGTCGGTGCGCAGCTGGGTCAGGATGCGCTCGGAATCGACCAGGGCCTTGGGACAGCCCAGGCTGACGAAGCCGACGCGGGGGGATTGATTCATGGGAATACTCGGTGGGATGCGGCGGGAATGGCCCGGCGCCGCTCCGGCCATGCGAAGCCGGCGGGCGGGCGTGGCCGGGACAGCCCTCGATTTTAGCCAATCGGTGCTAAAGTCCCCGCAATCCGCTCCGCAACCCCCTCATTCTGGATCCATTCCGTGCCGGAATCGCCACAATCCCCCGCCCTGTCCGGCCAGTTGCTGGCCGCCGCCCGCGCCATCCGGGCGGTGCTGGGCGGCCAGTCCCTGTCGGAGGCGCTGGAATCGATCCCCGCCGCGCAGCGCCCCGCCGCCCAGGCCCTGTCCTTCCATGCCATGCGCCGGCTGGGCCACGCCCGGGCCGCGCGCGAACGGCTGGTGCCGCGCCGCCCGCCGGAACGCCTGGTCGAGGCCCTGATCCTGCTGGGCCTGAGCCTGCTGGAAGCCAGCCTGCGCCAGGCCGAGGGCGCCGCGCAGCCGCCCGGCACGCCGGTCTACCACGAGCACACCCTGGTCCACCAACTGGTCGAGGCGGCCGCCGCCGACCGCCGCACCCGGCCGGCCAAAGGCCTGATCAACGCCGTGCTGCGCCGCTACGCGCGCGAGCGCGCGACGCTGCGGGCCGCGCTGGATGCGCAGCCCGAGGCGGTCTGGAACCACCCCGGCTGGTGGATCGACATCGTGCGCGACGCCTGGCCGGACAACTGGCACGCGATCCTGGAGGCCGCCGACCAGCCGCCGCCCATGGCCCTGCGCGCCAACGTGCGGCGCATCGGCCGCGATGCGCTGCGGGCCCGCCTGGAGGCGGCCGGCCTGGCCGCCCGGCCCGTGGGCGAGGACGGGCTGATCCTGGACGCGCCCCGCCCCGTGCGCGACATCCCCGGCTACGCCGAGGGCTGGTGGTCGGTGCAGGACCCTTCGGCCCAGCGGGCCGCGCGGCTGCTGCCGCTGCGCGACGGCGAGCGCGTGCTGGACGCCTGCGCGGCGCCCGGCGGCAAGACGGCCCACCTGCTGGAGCGCCACGCGCTGCGCCTGACGGCGCTGGACAGCGACGCCCGGCGCCTGGAGCGCGTGGGCGACAACCTGCGGCGGCTGGGCCTGGAATCCCCCGACGTGTCCCTGCGCTGCGCCGACGCCGCCCGGCCCGCCGGCTGGTGGGACGGACGGCCCTACGATGCCATCCTGGCCGACGTGCCCTGCACCGCCTCGGGCGTGGTGCGCCGCCACCCCGACATCCGCTGGCTGCGCCGCGCCGACGACCTCGCGCGCACGGCGGCGCTGCAGGCCCGCATCGTGGACGCGCTGTGGCCGCTGCTGGCCGCGGGCGGCCACCTGCTGTACGCCACCTGCTCGATCTTCCCCCAGGAAGGCGAATCGCAGGTCCGCGCCTTCCTGGAACGGCACCCCGAGGCGCGGCGCCTGCCGGCCCCCGGCCACATCCTGCCCGGCGGCCCCGACGGCGGCGACGGCTTCTTCTACGCCCTGCTGCGCAAGCCAGCATGAGCGTACCGGACCGCCCCAAGCGCAAATGCCCCCGGGGTGGACGGCGCGCAGCGCCCAGGGAGCACATGGACGCGCTGGCTTGCGCTTTGGCGCGGGCTCAACAATACTGCGACTGTCCGTGATTTTCCGCCCCACCGCCGCCAGCGCATGCCCCGCTTCCTGATCCTCCTGGCCTCCGGCCTCCTGTTCCTGGCCGCCGCGGCCGCCCGGGCCGACGACGGCCAGGTGGTGCGCATCGAACCGATGCTGCGCCAGGGCCAGCTGCTGCTGGACGCCGACATCGACTTCACGCTGAGCGACGAACTGCACGACGCCGCCCGCAAGGGCGTCCCGCTGTACTTCACGGTGGACCTGGTCATCGAGCACCCGCGCTGGTGGTGGTTCGACGAGACGGTGCTGGCGGACAGCCAGACCTGGCGCATCCAGTACAACGCCCTGACGCGCCAATGGCGGGTCGGCGCCAGCGACCTGTCCCTGCCGGCCACGTCCCTGGACGAGGCCCTGGACCTGGTGCGCCACATCCGCGACTGGCCCCTCGGGGACGCCAGCCGCTTCACGCCGGACCAGACCTACCAGGGACGGCTGCGGCTGCGGCTGGACACCTCCCGCCTGGCCCGCCCCTTCCAGGTCGACGCCCTCAACAGCGCGGCCTGGACCCTGACGACCCCATGGAAAGACTTCACTTTCTCGATCTCCGCCGCAACGCCCCGCGGCTGATCCGCTGGGCGCTGCGCTCCGCGCTGGCGGTCGCCGCCGCCAGCGCGATGGCGCTGCTGGGCCTGCTGGTCTGGTCCACCGGCAACGCCTCGCGCTACGCGCAGCAGTACGACGTGCTGCTGCTGCTCAACGGCGTGCTGGCGATCGCCCTGATGTCCTGGGTGGCCATGCTCGCCATCCGGCTGCTGCGCCAGATCCGGCGGCGCCAGTTCGGCGCGCGGCTGACCGCCCGCTTCACGCTGTACTTCACCCTGATCGGCATCCTGCCCGGCGTGCTGATCTACGTGCTGTCGGTGCAGTTCATGTCGCGCTCGATCGAGTCCTGGTTCAACGTGCGGGTGGACACCGCCCTGGAGGCCGGCCTGAACCTCGGGCGCGCCGCCCTGGACGCCCAGATCACCGAGCTCAGCGGCCGGGCGCGCAACATGGCCCTGCGGCTGAACAGCGCCAGCGACGCCGAGACCGCCCTGCTGATCACCTCGCTGCGCGCCGCCAACGAGATCGACGAGGCGATGGTCTTCACCGGCAACGGCCGCCTGGTCGCCTTTTCCTCGTCGGCCTTCAGCCAGCTGCTGCCGGACCTGCCCCCCAGCAGCGTCATGAACCAGCTGCGGGTCGCCCAGGGCTACGCCGCGGCCGAGGCCGACGTGGCCGCCGGCGGCGGGCCGACCACCGACGGCCTGCACCTGCGCGTCGTCATCCCGCTGGATTCCGCCGCCTCGGACCGGCTGGGCAACGCCATGAGCCTGGGCGGCGATTCGCGCTGGCTGCAGGTGATCCAGGCCGTGCCCGAGCGCATCGCCCACAACGCCAGCCAGGTCCAGCAGGGCTTCCGCGACTACCAGGAGCTCGCCCTGTCGCGCCTGGGGCTGCGCAAGCTCTACGGCATCACCCTGACCCTGGCGCTGATCCTGGCCGTCTTCGCCGCCGTGGTGGTGGCGCTGGCCGTCTCGCGGCGCCTGGTGCGGCCCCTGCTGAGCCTGGCCTCGGGCACCCAGGCCGTCGGCGTGGGCGACTACCGCCCCCTGCCCGAGCCGCCGGCGCGCGACGAAGTCGGCCAGCTGACGCGGTCCTTCAACGCCATGACGCGCCAGCTGGAAGAAGCCCGCCAGATGGTCGACCGCCACCGCCGCCAGCTGGAACAGAGCAACCTGTACCTGGAGTCGGTGCTGAGCAACCTGTCCTCCGGGGTGCTGGTGTTCGACCGCGCCTTCCGCCTGACGCTGTTCAACCAGGGCGCCCAGACCATCCTGCGCATCGACCTGCGCACCGTCCAGGGCCGGCCGCTGGAAACCGCCGAAGGCGCCCTGCCGCTCGCCAGCCTGATCCGCCAGGCGTTCTCCGCCCACGACGCGGTCGAATCCACGCGCCCCTACTGGCAGCAGCAGTTCGAGGTCGAGCTGCAGGACGCGCCGGACAACGAGCGCAAGAAGCACGTCGTCACCCTGCTGGCGCGCGGCACCCGGCTGCTCATGGACGGCCACGAGGACGGCTACCTGGTGGTGTTCGACGACATCAGCGAGGTGATCTCCGCCAACCGCACGGTCGCCTGGGGCGAAGTCGCGCGGCGCCTGGCCCACGAGATCAAGAATCCGCTCACCCCCATCCAGCTCTCGGCCGAGCGGCTGGCCATGAAGCTGGCCGACCGGCTGTCGCCCGACGACGCCGCCATGCTGCAGCGGTCCACCCAGACCATCGTCAACCAGGTCGCGTCCCTGAAACGCATGGTGGACGATTTCCGCGAATACGCCCGCACGCCGCCGGCGCAGATGCAGGACATCGACCTGAACGCCCTGCTGACCGAAGTCCTGACCCTGTACGGCTGGGATCCCGCCGAACCCGCGCCCCCGCCCGCCCCGGGCGCGGCCCGCTTCGACGCCCTGCTGGCGCCCGACCTGCCCCTCATCCTGGGGGACCCGGCCCAGCTGCGCCAGGTGATCCACAACCTGCTCGCCAACGCCCGCGACGCCGCCTGCCAGCACGCCGCGCCCGGCACGGCCGAGATCCGCGTGCAGACCCGCCTGATCCGTCCCGACGACGCCGCCGGGCACGCCCGCGTGCGGCTGACCGTCTCGGACAACGGCCCGGGCTTCGCGCCCGAAGTCCTGCACCGCGTCTTCGAGCCCTACGTGACGACCAAGTCCACCGGCACCGGGCTGGGGCTGGCCATCGTCAAGAAGATCGTCGAGGAACACGCCGCCCAGGTGGACATTTCCAACCGGACCGAAGGCGGGGCGCGCATCTCCATCCTGTTTTCCAGGCTGGCGGAAGCGCCCGCCCGGCTGGACGCGCCCAGTCAAGCACACGATAATACGCAGAACACAAGGTGAGGTGATATGGCCAGAATTCTGGTGGTGGACGACGAAATAGGCATCCGCGAACTGCTGTCCGAAATTCTCTACGACGAAGGCCACACGGTCGAACTCGCGGAAAATGCGGCACAGGCCCGCGAATCCCGTCTCCGCCAGCGCCCCGACCTGGTATTGCTGGACATCTGGATGCCCGACATCGACGGCGTCACCCTGCTCAAGGAATGGTCCAGCCAGGGGCTGCTGAACATGCCCGTGATCATGATGAGCGGCCACGCCACCGTGGACACCGCCGTCGAAGCCACCCGCATCGGCGCCGTCGATTTCCTGGAAAAGCCCATCACCCTGCAGAAGCTGCTCAAGACCGTCGCCGCGGGCCTCGCGCGCCCGGTGATCCCGGCGTCCATGCGCAGCCGCACCGAACGCCCGGCGGCACCCGCCGACCCGGTCTTCACGCAGCCGCCCGCCCTGGCCGGCGCGCCCGCCGCCGCGCAGCCCGCGGGCGCCGCGCCCGCCGCCCCCGCGCACGACGACTCGCACCTGGGCCGGATCTCGCTCAACCAGCCCCTGCGCGAAGCGCGCGACGAATTCGAGCGCATCTACTTTGAATACCACCTGCTGCACGAAAATCACAGCATGACGCGGGTGTCCGAGCGCACCGGGCTGGAACGCACCCACCTGTACCGCAAGCTCAAGCAGCTCGGCATCGACACTTCACGCAAGAAATCGTCCGGCGGCTGAGCGGCCTCCGGCCCGGCCGCCGCGCGCCCGGGATCCGGAACGCGCCAAGGCCGCGCAGCTACCCGCGATACGAGCGCATGAATTCCGCCACCGGCTGGCGCCGGCCGCCGGGCTTTTGCAGCGCCGTCACGCGCAGCACGCCATCCGCCGTCGCCACGTCGATGCCCTCGGGCCCCATGCCCAGGATCGCGCCGGGAGCCGGCGCATCCCCGCCCGCCGCGCCGGCGGCGGCCGGCAGGGCCCGCGCCCCCCATACCTTCACCGGCTGATCGAATCCGGGCAGCGCCATCGTCGTGCCGGGAAACGGATCGAAGGCCCGCACCCGGCGCGCCAGTTCCGCCGCGGGGCGGGAGAAATCCAGCGCCGATTCGGATTTCAGCAGCTTGCCGGCATAGCACACGCCCGCCTCGGGCTGAGGCACCGGCACCGGCGCATCCCCGGCTGCCAGCCGCGCGAGCACGTCCACGATGGCGCGCGCGCCGTCGGCCGCCAGCCCGTCGTGCAGGCTCGCGCCGGTCTCGTCGGGCGCCAGCGGGCGTTCCACCCGGTGCAGCATGGCGCCCGTGTCCAGGCCCGCGTCCATCTGCATGATGGTCACGCCGCTGGCGGCGTCGCCCGCCTCGATCGCGCGCTGGATGGGCGCCGCCCCGCGCCAGCGCGGCAGCAGGCTGGCGTGGATGTTCAGGCAGCCGTGGCGCGGCAGGTCGAGCACCCACTGCGGCAGGATCAGGCCATAGGCCGCCACCACCATGACATCCGGCGCCAGGTCCCGCAGCGCGGTCCGGGCCGCCTCGGCGTCCTCCGGATACCTGCCGTCCAGCCGCAGGCTGCGCGGCTGCAGCACCGGAATGCCGGCGGCCTGCGCGGCCTGCTTGACGGGGCTGGGCATGAGCTTCATGCCGCGCCCCGAGGGGCGGTCCGGCTGGGTCAGCACGCAGACGACCCCATGCCCCGCCCCGATCAGGGCGTCCAGGGCCTGCCGGGCGAATTCCGGGGTTCCCGCGAAGGCGATCCGCATTCAGGCCCCGGCGGCTTCGCGCTGGGCCTCGCGCTGCTGCTTGCGCAGGCGCGTGCGGATGCGGTTCTGCTTAAGCACGGACAGGTACTCGACGAAGACCTTGCCCAGCAGGTGGTCCAGTTCGTGCTGCACGCACACGGCCAGCAGGCCCTCGGCGTCGAACTCGTAGGGCTCGCCGCGCTCGTCCAGGGCGCGCACGTGGATGCGCGCGCTGCGTTCGACCTCGTCGTAGATGCCGGGCACCGACAGGCAGCCCTCTTCGTAGACCTGGAGCTCGTCGCTCTTCCAGGTGATTTCGGGGTTGATCAGCACGTGCAGGTCGTTGCCGTCTTCCGAGACGTCGATGACCACGACCCGCTCGTGCACGTCCACCTGGGTCGCGGCCAGGCCGACGCCGGGCGCGGCGTACATGGTTTCCGCCATGTCGCGCACCAGCTGGCGGATGCGGTCGTCCACCTGCCGCACCGGCGCGGCGACCTTGTGCAGCCGGGGGTCCGGGTATTTGAGAATGGGAAGCAGAGCCATGTCGAAAACCGTGACGATGATGCCAAAGCTCCATGATAAATCAGGACCATGGCGCGGGACAGGAGCATCCCGCCCGCCGCAAGGCCCGGCCGCTTTCATGGCACACTGGCGCGATCCCCCCGACCCGAGCGAATCCGCCCCGACGCGATGCCCCTGAACGCCCCCGAAACCGAACTGCGCGCCTGGATCCGCCTGAGCCTCGAACCGGACCTGGGCGCGGACCGGGTGCGCCTGCTGCTGTCGGTCTTCGGCATGCCGCAGGACATCCTCACGGCCACCACCGGCAGCCTGGCGCGCCACCTGGACCCGGCGCTGGCGGCCCGCCTGCGCCAGCCGCCCGGACCGGACATCCAGGCCGCCATCGACCAGGCGCTGGACTGGCTGCGGGCCGACGGCCATCACCTGCTGACCCTGGCCGACCCCCACTACCCGCGCGCGCTGTATGCGCTGACCGACCCGCCGCCGATCCTGTACGCCCACGGCCGGCTCGACCTCCTGGACCGTCCCATGCTGGCCATCGTCGGAGCGCGCCACGCCACCGCGGACGGCGAGCGCAACGCCCATGCCTTCGCGCGCCACCTGGCCCTGCAGGGCTGGTGCGTGGTCAGCGGCCTGGCCAGCGGCATCGACGGCGCGGCCCACGCCGGCGCCCTGGACGCCGGCGAAGCCGGCGGCGGCACCCTGGCCGTGCTGGGCACCGGCATCGACCGCGTCTATCCGGCCGCCCACCACGCCCTGGCCCACCGCATCGCCACCCACGGCCTGCTGCTGTCGGAATTCCCCCTGGGCACGCCGGGCCTGCCCTTCCATTTCCCGCGGCGCAACCGCATCGTCGCCGCCCTGAGCCAGGGCGTGCTGGTGGTCGAGGCCGCCGCGCGCAGCGGCTCGCTGATCACCGCCCGGCTGGCGGGCGAGCTGGGGCGCGAGGTCTTCGCCATCCCCGGCTCCATCCATTCCCCCCTGTCGCGCGGCTGCCACGCCCTGATCCGCCAGGGCGCCAAGCTGGTCGAGTCCGGCCAGGACATCGTCGAAGAACTCCGCCAGGGCGCGCTGCCGGGCCTGCGGGCCGCCCCGCCGCCCGTCAGGGGCCCCGGCGCCGAACCCACCGCTCCCGGCGCCGGCCCCGCCGCCGCGCCCGCCGCGGGCGCCGGCCCAGAAACCGG
Source organism: Castellaniella defragrans (assembly GCF_014203015.1). Taxonomy (GTDB): domain Bacteria; phylum Pseudomonadota; class Gammaproteobacteria; order Burkholderiales; family Burkholderiaceae_B; genus Castellaniella; species Castellaniella defragrans. Next base: position 6,699 of record NZ_JACHIB010000007.1, on the reverse strand, counting down.
TCCAGAAACCGGCTCAGAAACCGCCCCCGAAACCGGCCCTGGAATCGACCCCGCGGACGACGCCCTGCTGCGGCGGATCGGCCTCGATCCGGTGGATCTCGACACCCTGGGGGTTGACCTGGACTGGCCCATCGACCGCCTCCTGGGCCGCCTGACCCTGCTGGAGATCGCCGGCCGCATCGAACGCACCGCCGACGGCCGCTACCGGCGCAGGCCCTGAGCCGGCTGCGCTATGATGGACCCGTCCCGCACGGCGCGGGCCCCCACCGGATGGAATTCCATGGCCGAACACATCAAGATCGTCGAAGTCGGGCCGCGCGACGGCCTGCAGAATGAAAAACAGTTCGTCGACACCGCCGTCAAGATCGAGCTCGTCGACCGCCTGGCCGCCGCCGGCTTCGCCAACGTCGAGGCCGCCTCCTTCGTCTCGCCGAAATGGGTGCCGCAGATGGCCGACGGCGCGCAAGTCATGGCCGGCATCGCCCGCCGTCCCGGCACGATCTATTCCGTCCTGGTGCCCAATCTGCGCGGCTTCGAGGGCGCCCTGGCCGCCCGCGCCGACGAGATCGTGATCTTCGGCGCCGCCAGCGAGGCCTTCTCCCAGCGCAACATCAACTGCTCGATCGCCGAATCCATCGCCCGCTTCGAGCCCGTGGCCGCCGCAGCGAAAGCGGCCGGGCTGCGTCTGCGCGGCAGCATCAGCTGCTCGCTGGGCTGTCCCTACCAGGGCGAAACCCCGGTGGCCGCCGTGGTCGACGTGGCCGAACGCTTCCTGCGCCTGGGCTGCGACGAGATCGACGTGGCCGACACCATCGGCGTGGGCACCGCCGCCCAGGTCGGGCGCGTGCTGCGCGCCGTGGGCCAGGTCGCCGACCTGGGCACCCGCGTCTCGGGGCACTTCCACGACACCTACGGCCAGGCCCTGGCCAACATCCTGGCCGCGCTGGACTGCGGCGTGCGCATCTTCCACAGCTCGGTGGCCGGGCTGGGCGGCTGCCCCTACGCCAAGGGCGCCACCGGCAACGTCGCCACCGAAGACGTGCTGTACCTGCTGCGCGGCCAGGGGCTGGAAACCGGCGTCGATCTGGACGCCGTCGTGGACATCGGCCAGTGGATCTCCGAACGCATCGGCCGCCCCACGTCCAGCCGCGCGGGCCGCGCCCTGGCGCTGAAAAAAGCGTCCTAGGCCCGCCCGCGCTCACCGAGAGGCCGTCTTGGCACGTTCCGGGCCCGTGGCCGGCTGGCGGCTCGACTACCTGTTCAGCCTGGCCCGCCACAGCTGGCTGATCCACCTGGGCGTCGTCGCCCTGCTGGGCCTGGCCTGGCAGCACGGCATCAACCTGGCCAGCCGCCGCGAAATCCTGATCTGGTTCGCCTGCATGCTGACGCTGTCGGCCGCCATGCTGATCCTGGCGCGGACCTACACCCGGCGCTGGCCCGACGGGCAGCCCGCCGGGCCGGCGCCGCGGGCCGCCCGTGCATACGGCATCCTGCACTCGCTGCTCACCACCCTGGCCGGCCTGGGCTGGGGCCTGGGCGCCCTGTGGGTGGCGCGGGACGATCCCGCCCTGCTGCCGGCGTATTCCCTGGCGCTGGAAGGCACCGCCCTGGGGGCGGTCTCGTCGCAGCACGCCCTGCCGCGCTCCTGCCTGCTCAGCCTGTGGACCTCGCTGCCGCTGCTGGCGCTGGCCTATCTCCGCCACGATCCGGCCTGGTGGTACGGCGGCATCAACGCCGTCATGGTGCTGCTGTACTGCGGCCTGCTCACCCTGCAATCCTGGCGCATGGGCAGCTTCCTGGCCCGCAACGCGCAGCTTTCCGTCTCGCTCAACGCCCGCCTGACCGAACTCACCGCCACCTCGCAGGCGCTGGACGAGGCGCGGCGGCAGGCCGAAGACGCCAGCATGGCCAAATCCCGTTTCCTCGTCCAGGCCAGCCACGACCTGCGCCAGCCGATCCACGCCATCGGCCTGCTGGCCGCCGCCCTGCACGATACCCGCCTGGACACCGGCCAGCGGGAACTGGTCGGCGGCATCGAACGCGCCGTGGGCACGGTCTCGGGCCTCTTCCAGTCGCTGCTCGACATCTCGCGCCTGGACGTGGGCGGCATCCGCCCCCACCCGCAGCCGCTGGACCTGGGCGAGCTGCTGCGCCAGGCCTGGGGACAGGCCCAGCCCCAGTGGCACGCCTCCCGGCAGCAGATCGCGGCGCGCGCGGCCGCCCGCTTCCGGCTTTTCGATCCACCGGTCTGGGTGTGCAGCGACCCGGGCCTGCTGAGCGCGATCGTCCAGAACCTGCTCACCAACGCCATCAAGTACGGGCAGGGCGACATCCTGCTGGGCATCCGGCGCGGCCCCGACGGACTGAGCATCCAGATCAGCGACCAGGGGCCGGGCATCGCGCCCGAACAGATGGACGCCATCTTCGAGGAGTTCTACCGCATCGAAACGCCGCATGGCCCGCACATCGACGGGCTGGGCCTGGGGCTGACCATCGTGCGCCGGCTCGCCCGCCTGCTGCAGCTGCGCGTGCGGGTGCGCTCGCGCATCGGCCGGGGCACCACCTTCCGGGTTTCGGGCCTGCAGCCCTGCGCCCCGCAGGACGGCGCCCCCGCGCAGGACCTCTGGGAACGCCTGGCCCACCCGCTCAAGGGGCGGCCGGTCTGCCTGATCGACGACGACCCCGAGGTGCTGGCCGCTGGCGCCGGCCTGCTGCGGCGCTGGGGCTGCACCGTCCACGCCTACGGCCAGCCGCCCGACACCCTCCTGGGCATGCAGGCCATCATCAGCGATTTCGACCTGGGTCCCGGCCAGGCCGACGGGCTGCAGACCGTCCTCGCCATCCGCGAGCGCGAAGGCTGGGACGTTCCCGCCCTGATCGTCGCCGGCCGGATGGATGCCGCGCGCGAACGGGCCCTGGCCGCCGCCGGCATCGCCTACCTGCCCAAGCCGGTGCCGCCCGTCGAACTGCGCGCCTGGCTGATGCGCCACCCGCCCCCGCCGCGGCCCGGACCCTGAGCGCCGGCGGCCCGCGCCGGCCTCAGCGCGGCAGGTGCCAGCGGCTGGCCCGCGCCACGATCGCCGTGCGGCTGTCGACGCCCAGCACCCGCATCAGCGCCGAGACGTGCATGCGCGCCGTCAGCGGCGAAATGCCCAGCTCGGCGCCGATTTCCTTGTTGCTCTTGCCCTGTTCCAGCAGAGCCAGCACCTCGCGCTGGCGCGGCGACAGCACCAGGGCCTCGCCGCCCAGGAGCGAAGGGGCCGTGCGCACCAGGATTTCGCCGTCGCAGATGGATTCGATCGCGGCGGCGATCTCGTCGGGCGGCACCGATTTGCCCACGAAGCCGTCGGCGCCCGCCCGCATGACCTGATCGACGTACGCGGCGGCCTCGGCCATGGAAAGGACCACGATCACCGCGCGGGGATACAGGCCGCGCAGCAGGGGAATGCCGGTGTCGGGCGCGAAGCCCGGCAGCATCAGATCGAGCACGAAGAGCGCCGGCGCGGGGCGCAGGGCCTGGGCCTTGAGCAGCGCCTCGTCGAAGGTGCCGGCCTCGGCCAGCGGCGCCCGCGGGAACCGGTGGGCCAGCACGTGGCGCATGCCCAGGCGGAACACCGGATGGTCGTCGACCAGCAGGATGGAATCGGGTTGGGTCAAGGCAGCCTCCGGAGCTGTGGCACCGCTGATCGCCCTATCATAGCCGCCGCCTCCCCCTTTGCCAGCCCTGGCAAAGGAATACCTACATTTGTACAGGTGCATTTGTAGAGATGGCAGCGCAAGGGGCAATTCAGCACAATGTTCAACCATAAAATAATTTGGAACCGGCCCGCGCGCCGCAGGAGTTTTCATGGCTGTCTCGCTTTTCCACGAACAATGGTATCTGGACCACAACCCGGACGTCGTCGCCGCCGTGGCCGCCGGCCAGGGTTCGGCCTACCAGCACTTCCTGCTCCACGGCCAGTATGAAAACCGCGCCCCCGCCACCCTCTTCGATCCGGTCTACTACCTGGCGCGCAACCCCGACGTCGCCGCCGCCGTCGCTGCCGGCCAGGGCTCGGCCTACGAACACTTCCTGCTCCACGGCCAGAGCGAGCCGCGCGCCATCACCCCCTTCCTCGACCTGGGCGCCTACCGCGCCGCCAACCCCGATCTCGCCGCCATCGAGGGACTGAATCTCTACCAGCACCTGGTCACCCATGGCCTGCACGAAGGCCGCGACCTGGGCAACGGCATCACCCTCGCCCAGTTCGCCAACGATCCCGTCTTCAACGCCGCCCTGGCCGATCCCGCCCGCATCCTCGACGCCCTGGCCCGCGTCGCCGAAGTCGCGCCCTTCCTGCCCAGCTTCCGTCCGCCCGCGGGCTGGACGCCCGCGCCCGACACCCCCATCCCGCTCGACTTCGTGCCCCTCCCCGGCCAACTGCTGGTCGTCCCGCCCTCGGTCATCGTGCCCGAGGGCGTCGTGCTGCCCGACACCTTCAAGCCCATCGACGAGGGCGGCGGGGGCGAGCCGTCCGTCCCGTTCACGGTGACTGAAACCGGCGATGCACCCCACGTGGAGATCAGTTTCAACAACGCGGGGGCGTCCATCAGCGTGGTGGAAACCGGCGGAAAACTGAAGTTCACCAGCGGTTCGACTTCGGTCACCACCGCCGCCGACGCAGCGGATATCGACTCTATCCTGGTGGGCGCTGGCAAGACCCTGTCCGGCCCGGCCAATGTGTTCGCTGACAAAGAAATTTACGGCGACGGCAACCTGATGCTTTCCGGTCCGGCCACCGTGGCGCAGGTCGAGGCTATCTTCATTGATGTTGCAGGCACGGTGACTTACAGCATCAGCGACACCCTGGCGAACATAGCTGCTGCGTGGCCACTGATTGTGGACTACGCGCTGACCGATGATGCTGTCGACATCACCGCTGTGACGGTGGCGGAAGCCAGCGTGATCAGCGGTGCGACCAACGCTGGGGACTACACCTACTCAATCGCCGACACCCTGGCGAACATAGCTGCAGCACTGCCACTGGATGCGGACTACGCGCTGACCGATGTCGCCAGCGACATCA
>NZ_JACHIB010000007.1:0-1536 GCF_014203015.1 Castellaniella defragrans | reverse complement strand
TCGCCGACACCCTGGCGAACATAGCTGCAGCACTGCCACTGGATGCGGACTACGCGCTGACCGATGTCGCCAGCGACATCACCACAGTGACGGTGGCGGAAGCCGGCGTGATCAAGGGGGCGACCAACGCTGGGGACTACACCTACTCAATCGCCGACACCCTGGCGAACATAGCTGCAGCGCTGCCACTGGATGCGGACTACGCGCTGACCGATGTCGCCGGCGACATCACCACAGTGACGGTGGCGGAAGCCGGCGTGATCAAGGGGGCGACCAACGCTGGGGACTACACCTACTCAATCGCCGACACCCTGGCGAACATAGCTGCAGCACTGCCACTGGATGCGGACTACGCGCTGACCGATGTCGCCAGCGACATCACCACAGTGACGGTGGAGAAAGCCGGCGTGATCAAGGGGGCGACCAACGCTGTCGACTACACCTACAACATCGCCGACACCATCGCTGCGGCTGATAGTATGAACTTCAGCGATGCTGCTTGGGCAGGCATCACGGGCGTCAATCTGACTGGCAGTGCCGGTGATCAAACCGTCACAGGTTCCGCGTTTGCGGACTTTATCGCCGGTGGGGATGGCGTTGACACGCTGTCGGGTGGCGACGGGAACGACACCCTGACGGGAGATGCAGGTGAAGACACCCTGACGGGAGGTGCAGGTGACGACACCCTGACCGGGGGCGCTGAGGCTGATACGTTCACCTTCATCGCAGGTACTGGCACCACCGCTGCAGCCGTTTTGGCAGCCAACGGTACCGACACGATCACCGATTTCAAGTCGAGCGATGGCGACATTCTGGATGTGTCTGCTCTGCTCACTGGAGGTCTAGCCTTCATCAGAGGTGAATATTCAACGCTCTCCGCAGCCGTTGATAATTACAACGTGGTCGTCATCGAGGATACCCAGAATGAATCGGGTGGTCCTCTTGACGCAATCCATGTGGATACCCTGGCTCGGGCCGTGAGTAATCACACGGGTTCCGGCATCCTGGTGTTCGACAACAACGGCACCGTCCAGATTTGGTACGATGCCGACATGGGTACGGACCACGGAGGAGGCGACGCGGTCCTCATCGGCGTGATCGGGACAGAGGACGCCGCTGCTGTCCTGGTGAACCTGACCTCCTACAACTTCATCTGATTCCCCAGAGACGCCGCCCGCCACGACAGACGGTGCAGGCGCAAGCCTTTGAGCCCCCGCTGCCCTCACGGCAGTGGGGGTTCTTTTTTGCGCATCCGCCGCCGCGGCCGCGCCGATTTTGCCCGCCTCGACCAACCTCCCGGGACGAGTCCGGCAACATGCCAAAGGAACGCCTGCCCAAGAAAGGGAAGGCCCGCCCAAGGAATACCCACACAAAGAACACCTACATTCGTACAGGTGCATTTGCAGAGATGGCAGCGCGAGGGCAATTCAGCACAATGACCCGGTGTTTGTCAACGAAGATGTCCGGTAAATCATGCGGCACGTCTTATGGTTTCAGGTGATTCCTGATGCAGCTTTTCTGGGTTAAGCCAGACCG
>NZ_JACHIB010000006.1:78304-220165 GCF_014203015.1 Castellaniella defragrans | reverse complement strand
GTTTCGGGGCAATCTCCCAGAAAATGAGCCCCAGCGGGCTGTTTTTGGGGGATTTGATAGTCTGGAGTGGCTTTATTTTACAATAAAATCAATGAGTTATTTATAATTCAGGGCCGATAAAGTAGCGACTGCAAGTCGTGAGGCAAAGCAAAGAATCGTATAAACAGAAAGGACAGAATCGGTGTCATCTAAAGCCCTCACAGAACGTAAGCTCACCGACCTCACGCCGGGGGAGTTTGAGAATCTGACGTTCGATCTGATGATCGCGCGAGGGATGAAGAACGTGTCATGGAGAACACCGGGTGCAGACGGCGGCCGCGACATTGAAGGACTGATTGTCGCCAGTGACTTTGCGCAGGCACAAACATCAGAGCGATGGTTTGTTGAGTGCAAACGATATACCGGCTCCGTAGATTGGCCGACCATATATTCAAAAATCGCCTATGCCGATTCGAACCAGGCCGATGTGCTGCTCATGTGCACATCGGCACGCTTTACTCCGGCGGCCATCACTCAGGCGGACAATTTCAACGCCAAAAAACGAGGTATTGTGGTCCGGCTTTGGCCTCGTCACCAGATGGAGAGCATCCTTCAGCAACATCCGGATATTTCCATGAAATATGGGCTAACAGACGTCCCACTTGCGCCTACTGGATCCGCACTGCAATTGGCTTTGGCTCTGTCGAAATCGGTCGGTGCGCATTACTCGACTGTCATCTTCAACGATGGTACCCCCGACCCTATGCTCGAGTCAGCGCATGCTTTTGCTCTTTTACTGCAGCGAAGGATAGAAGATGTTGAACGCGAAAGGCGTTTCCGCCCGATTTATTTCGATTCAAAAGAATTTCAGATACACACATGCGACATTCATGCAGGTTTCTACAAAATCGACGAACCGGCTTTGAGCGCGTTTTCCAGTCAATTATCGGCGATCACCCGCGAAAGGCTCGTTATAGCTCAAGATGGGGAATATTCTTGCAAATTGATGGCTAAAATTGATCTAGAGGATACAATCAAGCGATATTCAGAAACATTCAATGCGATCGCATTGTGGGGCAATTTTGAGTATCGCGTCGATAAGTCCAGCATCTTGATTAGCCAAAGAAAATAAGGGCGGTTATGAACCAGGAAGCTATGATAGAAGAAACCCGAGGAAAAGATGTCGGGATGCTTTTTTTGGCCAACTTTGTTCATCAAGTGGTGAATCCACTGAACGGGGTAATAGGCACACTTCACAACATTACCGATGGAACATATAGCGGCACTGTGGTTGCCCAAAAAATTAACGCTTCGCGAGCCCAGCTTGAGCAATGTGTGACCCTGATTCGCAACCTTGCCTATCTTTCAGATTTTTTCTTCGAAGTTTCTGAAAAGGAGGTTTTGAGGCCTACGAGAGAGGTCGTCACCAGCGTTCTCCCCCAGGTTGTTATCGAAGCCTTACAGTTTTTTCAAATTTCCGCAGAACGCAAAGGGATGGAAATTCAACTCTTAGATTCTGCAACCCAGTACAGAATTAAAGCCAGACCGGAACTAATAAAACAGATATTTATTAACCTATTTGACAACTGGTTGAAATACGGACTACCAAACCAGGTGGTCTATGTCGACGTAAAGAAAAATAAAAACCACGACCTCATTATTGAAATAAGAGGCGCAAGCGTTGGCTTTGATAACAACAATGCAGAAAAGCTGTTCGAGATGGGCTTCCGCAGTAAAGAGGCGCAAGAAAAGGTTGCTCAAGGTTCCGGGATTGGCCTATTCATTTGCAAGGAAGTTGCAGAAAAAGTGCTCCACGGCACCATTTCTGCCTCGCACAAACATAAGGGAAGTATGACTACATTTCGATTGGCCATTCCGAGGGAAAAATGGGAACTTTGAAGCTACCAAACAAGTACGATCCCACGAGATTGCTCCTTGTAGACGATGAGCCAGAGTATATTTACTGGCTCATTGACTACATTAATTCCAAAGGACTCGAAGTTGCGCTTGCAACAAATGTAGCCGAAGCAATAGCCGCGGCCGACAAGACTCAATTTCGCGGTTATATAATTGACCTTAATATTCCCATTGGGGCATGGAAGCCGGCATTCTCAGTGTCCAAGGATCTGTACGAAAAATATAAAGGGTTTTATGCAATAAAATATGTTCGCACTCAAGGCAATATAGGAAAGAACGTCATTGCATATTCTGCTCACTATAATGGAGAGATAAAATCAGAAATTGGAACTTTATATTGCAACTATATCGCTAAGGGCCGAGCCGAAGAATTCAAGACTGGCATCAATGAAATATTGACGCGCCCTCTGCCTGAAAAATTTCAATTAGGGAGTACGCGGGAAAAGGTGACAGTGAAGAAAGCACCGAAGAAAAGCATAGCCGTCAAACCGTAGTCTGGCAGACTTTCCGCAGTTTGAACTAGACGTTCGCAGGAGGTCGTTGTGATGAGTGCCTAGTGTCAGGGGCGTCCGATTCCCGAACGGAGCGACGTTAGGCGTAAAGACTGCTTCAACTGAACAGTCGCGGCGCTGCACAGGGTGGCTTGTCGGCGCCTTATTCGAGACATGCTGTGGTCGTGAAGAGCAAACGTGGCCGTTATTGCTAGCGCCTCACCGTTCGCTCGTTCTTTGGGCTGAAAGACTGGAGAACGAGGGCAAGTCAACGGTGACCGAGGGGCTATCGCTTTGGTCACCAATCACGGCAATCAGAACGACGAATGTCCGGTCTGGAGCGACTGCATTGTCGCCTTTGGGTCGGAAGCAGCCTTTTACCTACGACTGCTTTCGACCCTAAAGAGACGTTCATGCATCTGCCACAAAGCTGTCACGAAACCCAGAGCATTCAGCGAGATAGCGGCTTTTATTCATGCGATAATCCGGGTTGCGACAATTAGATTCACCCTCAGACCAAATTATTTCATGAATCACTTGTCTGTCACATCAGAATGGCGACAAGCACGTCGGCGATGGATTTTTGCAAACCTTCCTTAGACATTTCAATCCCCATGAAGCTCACTAAGACAAGAATAGACAGGGTAGGCATTGCACTATCCAAAGGCGAGTTCCGCTCAGAAGAAGAACTACTTGAACTTGAGGGCATATTCGACGAGTACAGAAAGAGCCATCTTCAGCCGTTGTCTGAGACAACGATAGAACTGCAGCACTGGCTTAACTTATATGGCGACAGCTACTACATTGCGCAGCGCCTGAAGCGTAAACCTCAGATAGTCAGAAAACTCAATCGACTCAGCGTGCGGCTTACTCAATTGCAGGATATTGGTGGCTGCCGGATCATCGTCGAGAAAAATCAGGATGTTGACAGACTGAGAAAATATATAGAAGAGAAAATATCTAATCAGTCCAATTTCAATCTCATCCGCACCACCGATTACCGCGAAAAAGGGCGCGACGATACCGGCTACCGATCATTGCACCTAATATTTGAAAAAAACGGCATAAAACTCGAGCTTCAAATTAGAAGCAGAATTCAGCATTATTGGGCGGAGAGCATTGAGCGGACATCAGTGATCTATGGATACCACCTCAAGGAAAAAGAGGGAGATCAAGCCGTAATCGACTATTTCAAAAAATTATCGGATATTTTCTATGAAATCGAGGCAGGAAGAGAACCTCACGCAAGGGAAAAGCTTGAGCTAGATCAGCTTCGCATCAGATCTGAAGGGATTATCGAGTCATCAGATAAAAACAAGATCTTCGACAGCTACATCAATGAAGATATCATAAAAACTCTTGCCCAAAAAGAGGCTAGAAACAAACATGGACTTAACAACTGGATCATCGTTTTCGACTGGAATACTGGGGCATTTGTCAGCTGGGATATCATTAATAGAGACCCAGATGACGCCATATCGGCCTATGTTGAATACGAGAAAATGTTCCCCGCCTCGGAGGGCTATGAGGTAGTCATGATCGGCTCCTCAGATGTGGCCACGGTTCGACAAACCCACAGCCACTATTTCGGAATCGAAAGTTATGACAGCATCCTCGAGAACCTTGATCAGTCCATTATTGGCTTCTCCAAGAGAATAGACATTGACATTGGTGCCCGTCAAATCCTTATTGCGCTTCACAGGAAACGTCACTGGGGAAACAATCGAGTGCCTGCCAACATTCTCAAGAATCATCATTGCGGAAACATGATGACATTTGAATCTTCTTTGCGGGTTTTGCAAGAGAAGGAGCTTGTCACAAGCAAGTCCCCGAACGATCAGCTTTCGCTCAACATCAAGAAGAAGGCTGAAATCGAACAATACATATAAAAATTTCTAACTGTCGATTCAACGTGGACGCCAATATCGGCCATGCCTTCGGCATTTTTTTATGGCTTATGTTGATTCCCTGCGTGCTCTGGCGCTGATTCAGGACACTGACGGCCTCACTCGTATTCGCAGCAGACCGCCTTCGGACGCCGCTGAATTCCGACGCTAAAAGGTCTGCTCATCCTTACCGTCATTGGCCGTTCATGGCCGAAAGCAGCCGCTCACACGTCACTAGATTCACCTCCCACCAGCCCTACAATTTGACATAATCAAATAACACTGATATTTTATACAGCATCAGTGGCGGCGCACACTGCGCTGCCACGTTGCTTTTGGAGGAAACCATGACCACACCTAAACGTGTCGCCTGGAAGGATATCGTCGCGCCGCCGCTTGACTGGACGGCCCCAAAGATATCCGATCAAGACTCCGAATCCGGCGAGAATAAGCAAGACCAGAAAGAGCAGGGCTCCGACAAGTAAGCATCCTGTCGACTTGGCTGTGGGCGCGTTTTGGCGGCACGGCCCCTGAATGCGACGGCCCCTTCAGAAGCATTCTGAAGGGGCCGTTTCGATCACGACAGTGATCGTTCGTCTCAGCCTCTGAATTTGGCGTCTACAGGCAATGACGAGGGAGGCGCCCGTCAATCACGGAATCTCGCGCATCTCGATATCCGTCACATCCCGCTCCCGCGCGGGCTTGCCAGCGGTCCGGGACCAGGCGCCACCGCGCGGCGCCATGGACGGCCGGCGGCGTTCCGCCCAGTAGGCTTTCACGCCGAAGGGCCGGCCCTGCAGCCGGGCGACGATGTACAGCACGCCGATCGCCAGGGCGGTCGAGGCCATGAAGATGAAGGCCATCACCAGGCCGAAGAAGGCGAGGATCAGGAACAGGACGGCGCGCAGGGTTTGCTGGATCAGGTTCATAAGGCTTGGACTCCCGGAGCCGGAAAAGGTTGCGTGCGCGGCGCGGTCGGGCGCCGGGCGGACGAAAGCGGCAGCCGGCCGGATCCGGGAGGCGCGTCCATCACATCCATATTGGGGTCAATCGCCGGATTTCCAGGGGAATCCGCTATGCTTGTGGTTTCGACTGTCTTCACCCCGATCTCTCATCATGGCTACCACGATACAGGACATCCGCTCGATCCTGTCCAGGGTCATCAACCCCGATACCCGGAAAACGCTGGCGGTGACCGAGCCCGAACTGCGGATCGCCCCCGCGGGCGATGCCTTCGACATCACTGTAACCCTGGGCTATCCCTTGTTCAATGGCGAGCAGGCGCTGGCGGCCGCCATCCGTGGCGCGCTGGACGCGGCCGGCGTGCGCCTGGGCAGGCTCGAATTCCAGTCGCGCATCGTCGCCCACGCGGTGCAGCGCGGGCTGCGCACCCTCGACAAGGTGCGCAACATCATCGCCGTGGCCTCCGGCAAGGGGGGGGTGGGCAAGAGCACCACGGCCGTCAACCTGGCGCTGGCGCTGCACAGCCAGGGCGCCCGCGTCGGCCTGCTGGACGCCGACATCTACGGCCCCAGCGTGCCCATCATGCTGGGCCTGTCGGGCAAGCCGAAGAGCGTGGACGGCAAGAGCATGGAACCCATGATCGGCCATGGCCTGCAGGCCAATTCCATCGGTTTCCTGATGGACGACGACGGCCCGGCGATCTGGCGCGGCCCCATGGTGACGCAGGCCCTCACCCAGCTGCTCTCGCTTACGAATTGGAACGATCTGGATTACCTGATCGTGGACATGCCTCCGGGAACGGGCGATATTGCGCTTACCATGGCGCAGAAGGTCCCGCTCACGGGGGCGATCATCGTCACCACCCCCCAGGACCTGGCCCTGGCCGACGCCCGCAAGGGCCTGATCATGTTCCAGAAGGTGGATGTCCCGGTGCTGGGGATCGTCGAAAACATGTCCATACACGTCTGCTCCAACTGCGGGCACGCCGAGCCGATCTTCGGCCAGGACGGCGGCCGCCAGCTGGCGGCGACCTATCACCTGCCCTGGCTGGGCTCGCTGCCGCTGCAGCTCGACATCCGCCAGGAAACCGACTCCGGCCGGCCCAGCGTCGTCGCCTCGCCCCACGGCGAGGCCGCGCGCCGCTACCAGGACATCGCCCGCCAGCTCGCCATCCACGTGGCCGGCCAGCCGCTGGACGACTCCGGCTCACGACCCAGGGTCGTGGCACGCACGAGCTGATGCCCGTCGGGGAGTTTGAACGCACGATCCTCCGGCTGCGCCGGGCCCTGCTCGGCCTGGGGCTCGCGGCCTGCGCCCCGGCGCTGGCCGCGCCCCCGGAAGTGATCATCGATCCGGGCGGCGCTCCGCCCAAGGTGTTACAGGCCATTACCGATGCGGTCGGCGCCATCACGCGCCTGACCGAGGACCAGGACGTGCGCGAGGTCTCGCGCCTGCGCCGGCGGGCCTGGGAGGCGGCCCAGGCCGCCCTGCGGACCCAGGGCTATTTCGACGCGACCGTCACGCTGGACGTGTCGCCCGGCGCCGCGAACGGCGGCGAATTCTGGGACATCACGATCGACACCGGCGAGCGCGCGCGGGTGCGCCAGCTGGGCCTGCGCTTCGACGGCGCGCTCGCCGGCGAGGCCTACGCGGGCCGGCGCCGGTCCTTGCGCGACAGCTGGCTGCTCAAGCCGGGCATGCCCTTCATCAACGACGACTGGAGCCGGGCCAAGACCGAGCTGCTGGACGCGGTCTCGCGCCAGGAATTCTATTACGCCCGCTACGCGCAGACCCGGGCGGCCGTCGAGCCCGAGGCCGCCAAGGCCGATCTGGACGTCGCGCTCGACAGCGGGCCGCCGGTGCGGCTGGGCGAGCTGCAGATCATCGGCCTGAAGCGGGTGCCCGAATCCCTGATCCGGCGCTACGTGCGCTACGAGCCGGGCGAGCCCTACGACCAGACGCGCCTGGAGGACTGGCAGCAGGCGCTGCAGTCCACCACCTTCTTCCGCGGCGCCTTCGTCACCCTGGCCGACGGGACGGCGCCGGCGGCGGATGCGTCCGGCGATGCGGGCGCGGAGGTGAAGACAGGCGCGGAGGCGAAGGCGGGCGCGGAGGCGGAGACGGCCGCGGGAGCCGGGGCCGGCGCCGCCGCGACGCGCGTGCGTCCCGCGGGCGACGACCCCGTCACCCTGCCCGTGCGCGTCCAGGTGACCGAAGGCCCGGCGCGCTACGCCAGCGGCTCGCTGGGCGTGGACAGCGACCACGGCGTGCGGGTGGAAGGCCTGTACCGCCAGAACGTGGTCTACGGCCTGCCGGTCTGGATCGAGACCGGCGCGGGGGTGGACACCAAGCGGCAGCGCGCCTTCTTCGACGTGCACCTGCCGCCCGACATGGACGGCAGGGAGGACAGCTTCGGCCTGCTGTACGACCACTCGGACCTCGAGGGCCTGGAAACCAGCCGCACCGGCCTGGGCTGGAAGCGCAGCCAGACGCGCAAGGCGGCCGGCGACAGCCGCGTCGAATACGAGGTCCGCTGGGGGGCGCTGGTGGCCTACGACAAGACCCGCATTTCCGGCGACTCGCGCTACGAGGTCCCCAGCTGGGCGGCCACCTGGCAATGGCTGCGCCGCGACGTGGACTCGAAATACAACCCGCGCGAAGGCAATCTGGTGGAATTCGGCCTGGGCCTGGGCACGACCCTGGACGACGGCAAGGCCTTCTATCGCAGCAGCCTGCGCGCCCAGCGGTGGTGGCCGGTCGGCGAGCGCGACGTGCTGACCGTGCGCGGCGAGATCGGCAAGGTCTGGGCGCGCACCGACCGCCTGCCGCAGGACTTCTCCTGGCGCACCGGCGGATCGCGCAGCATCCGCGGCTACCGCTACCAGAGCATCGGCCTGGAGCGGGGCGACGCCATCATGGGCGCGCCCGTGCTGGGCGTGGCCAGCGTCGAATATACGCATTATTTCACCGACATCCTGGGCGCCAGCCTGTTCGTCGACGCCGGCGACGCGGCCGAGTCCTTCAGCCAGTTCGACTGGCATCTGGGCTACGGGGCCGGCCTGGCGGTGCGCACCCCGGCCGGGCCGTTCTTCGTGGACCTGGCCTGGGCGCAGAAGGACCGCCGCCTGCGCCTGCAGTTCTCCCTGGGGATCGCGTTTTGAAGACCCGCATCTGGCGCGGCCTGCAGGCCTTCGGACTGTGGGGGCTGCCGCCCATCGTGCTGGCGCTGCTGCTGGCCATGGCCTTCGCCGCCTGGTGCGTCGCCAGCCCGGCGGGCACCCGCTGGCTGCTGCGCACGGCGGCCAGCCAGCTGGGCGGCGAGGCCCATGGCGTGCGCGGCACGCTGGCCCGGGGGCTGTACGTCGAGGGCCTGGCGATCGCCCTGCCGGACGTGGACGTGCGCGTGGTGGGACTGCATCTCAAGGCGCTCTGGCCGGAACTGCTGGATCGCCGCCTGCACGTCAACGACCTGTCGGCCGCGCGCGTGGACGTGGACCTGCGCACCGGGCCGGCCGCCGCGCCCGCCGCCGACGAGCCCTTCCGCATGCCGGCGCTGCCGCTGGGCCTGCGGGTGGACCGGCTGGCGCTGGGCGGGCTGGGCCTGCGCATCGACGGCGAGCCGCTGCCCGTCGATCTGCTGTCCGTATCGACCGCCCTGACGCTGGATGCCCATACCGCGACCGTGACGCTGGACCACCTGCAGGCCGCGCACGAGGACACGCTGCTGCAGCTCGACGGCAGCCTGGCCCTGCGCGGGCTGGCGGCGCCCTGGCCCTTCGAGCTCAACCTGCACGGCTCCGCCCAGGACCGCAGCGCGCAGTCGCCGGTCTGCCTGCGGCGGCTGCTGGCGGCCCGGGGCGGCGCCCGCGAATCGTCCGGCGCCGGGCATCCCGGGGAGGACCCCTCCGGCGCGCACACTACCGCAGCCGAACCGCCCGAGGACGAATGCAGGATCGAGCTGGACCTGCGCCTGGCCGGCACCCTGCAGGCGCTGCACCTGCAGGCCAGCGGACGCGGCGAGGGCCTGGAACTGCGGGCCCGGGCCGAGATCCGGCCCAACCAGTCCTTCCCGCTGGGCGAGGCGCAGGCCGATCTGCGCCTGCCGGGCGGCACCCGCGTGACGCTCGACGTCTCCCCGCAGGCGCGCGGGGCGGACGGCCTGCGGCCGATCCGCGCGCAGTGGTCGGTGCGCGAGCTGCGCCCGGGCCCCTGGCTGCCGCCGGGCCTGGGGCCGGCGCTGCTCAACCTGAAGGGCGAGCTGCGGGCGCGCCTGGACGCCGGCCAGCGGCTGCAGGACCTGGGCCTGGACCTGGCCTTCGACGGCCCCAGCCAGTGGAACGGCCAGCCCCTGTCGGGCAGGATCCGGCTGGAACGGCTGTCGCGGGCGGATGGCGCGCTGTTCGATGCGCGCGCGGCGGCGCCGGCCGATCTCCTCGGCCTGCGGGCCGCGGGCCTGGACGTGGACCTGGCGCTGGGGCCGGACCGCATCCGCGCCGGGGGCGATGCGGCGGCGGACGCCAGCCGGCTCGCGCTGCAGGCCCGGCTGCCGGCCCTGGCGGCGCTGTGGCCCGGCCTGCCGGGCGGCGCGGAACTGGATCTCGACGTCTCCGGCCCGCTGGCCGACCACCGGGGGCGGCTGCAGGCCCGCTATGTGCCGGCCGACGCCCGCGACGGCGTCCCCGGCCGGGCGCCCATGAGCCTGGCGCTGGCCTTTGGCGGCGGCTGGACGCAGGCGCAGGGCTGGCGCGGCCAGCTCACCGCCCTGCGGGCCGAGCACGCCGGCCTGGCCCTGAACAGCCAGGCGGCGGTGCCGCTGGCGCTCGATGCCGCCGGCGGCTGGCAGGTCGGCCAGGCCGTCCTCGGGCTGGCGCTGGACGGCGAATCCCTGCTCAGCCTGCGCCACCAGGCCTCGGCGGGCGGGCAGGGCCATTGGGAGACGCGCGGCCGCATCGATCCCCTGACCATCACGCCGGAGCGCATCACCCGGCTGCAGGCCTGGCTGGGCCGCGCCGCCGCGCGGCAGGGCGGGGTGCGCACGCAGCTGTCCGAGCAGGCGCGGCGCAGCCGCCTGGACGCGAGCCTGGACTGGAACCTGAAATTCGACGACGCCCTGAGCGGCGAGATCCACCTGGCCCGCCAGGGCGGCGACCTGACCGTGCCCGGCGACGTGCCCATCGAACTGGGGCTGGAGGACGCCCGCCTCGACCTCGCCATCCGCCGGCTCGGCCCCGGCCTGAGCCGCGCCGATGCCGACCTGCGGGTGCGCACGCGCGAAATGGGCAGCATGCGCCTGCGCGCCGACACGCCGGTCCACGCGACCCCGGGCGGCGGCCTGGCCCTGCGGCCGCAGGACGAGCGCCACCTGCGCTTCGAGGCCCGTTCCGAGGACCTGGCCTGGGTGAACCTGCTGCTGGGCGGGGAAATGGAAGTCGGCGGCACCCTGCACGCCGACATCCAGGGCCGCAGCCGCCCGGACGGCAGCTGGACGCTGTCCGGCCCGCTGCGCGGCGACGACCTGCGCCTGCTGATCGCCGACCAGGGCGTGCGGCTGCTGGACGGCACCCTGCGGGCGCATTTCGACGGCACCCGGGTGCTGCTGGACCAGCTGCGCTTCCCGGCGGTGCGCCGGGTCGTCCCCAAGGAATGGCGCACCGCCACCTGGATCGCCGAGAATCCGGACGCCCAGGGCGGCGACCTGAACCTCACGGGCGCCTGGGACCTGATCGAGCGCCAGGGCGAGGCGGACGTCGCCTTCCGGCGCTATCCGATCCTGCAGCGCGCCGACCGCTACGCCATGATCAGCGGCAGCCTCCAGATCCGGGCGACCCTGCCGGAAATCCGCATCGGCGGCAAGATCACGGCCGACGCCGGCTGGTTCGACCTGGACATGCTCAACGCCATCCCGTCGCTGGACGGCGACGTGGTGATCCTCAAGCCGGGCGAGACGGCGGCCATGCTGGACTGCCCGGCCGATCCGCCGCCCGCCGCCCCGACGGCCGCCCCGCCGGCGGCCGCGGCCGCGCGCGCCGCGCGCCCCGCTGCGCGGCGCGCGGACGACGCGGCGCGCACCGTGCCGTGCCTGGACGCCTCGCCGCCGCTGGACCTGCGGGCCGACCTGACCGTGGACCTGGGGCCGCGCTTCTACCTGACCGGCTTCGGCCTCGATTCGGGCCTGATCGGCAGCATGGACCTGCACCTGAGCGAAGGCAAGCTGACCGCGCTGGGCCAGCTGCGCACCCGCGGCGGCGCCATCAACACCTACGGCCAGCACCTGCAGCTGCGGCGCGGCACCATCACCTTCCAGGGCGACGTGGCCAACCCCGTGCTCGACATCCAGGCCCTGCGCACCGACGTGGCGGTGCAGGCCGGGGTCCGGGTGGCCGGCACCGCCCGGCGCCCGCGCATCGACCTGATGTCGCGCCCCGAGGTCAGCGAGACCGAGAAACTGTCCTGGCTGCTGCTGGGCCACGGTCCGGACCAGGGCGGCGCGGACATGTCGCTGCTGTTCTCGGTGGGCAGCTCCTTCCTGTCGGGCGGCGAGCCGTTCTACAAGCGCTTCGGCCTGGACGAACTGAGCATGCGTTCGGGCGAGCTGGGCAGCACCGGCAGCGTCCTGCCGGTCGAGAGCGTGGTGAGCGGCCTGGACGCGGGCGCCAGCCCCATCGAGCAGCGTTTCGTCCTGGCCGGCAAGAACCTCACCGAGGACCTGCGGCTGAGCCTGGAGCAGGCGCTGGCGCAGACCGGCACCGTGGCGCGGCTGAGCTACCGGCTGATGCGCAACCTGCAGGCCGAGGTCACCACCGGCACCGTCAGCGGCCTGGCGCTGGTCTACCGCTGGTTCTCGATGGACTGATCGGCGCAGCAGGCGCGCCGGGCGCGCCGCGTGCTGTGGATGTGCCTTAAAATACCGCAACTTTGAACAGAGGGCGCCCATGAGCATCAAGAACGACCGCTGGATCCGGCGCGCCGCGCAGGCCGGCATGATCGAACCTTTCGAGCCCGGCCAGGTGCGCTCGGTCGACGGCCAGCGGATCGTCAGCTACGGCACCAGCAGCTACGGCTACGACGTGCGCTGCGCCGATGAATTCAAGATCTTCACCAACATCAATTCCACCATCGTCGACCCCAAGGCCTTCGACGAGAAGTCCTTCGTGGACTTCGAGGGCGACGTCTGCATCATCCCGCCCAACTCCTTCGCCCTGGCCCGCACGGTCGAATACTTCCGCATCCCGCGCTCCGTGCTGACCGTGTGCCTGGGCAAGAGCACCTATGCCCGCTGCGGCATCATCGTCAACGTCACGCCGCTGGAACCCGAATGGGAAGGCCACGTGACGCTGGAATTCTCCAACACCACCCCCCTGCCGGCGAAGATCTACGCGGGCGAGGGCTGTGCCCAGATGCTGTTCTTTGAAAGCGACGAGGTCTGCGAGACCTCGTACGCCGACCGGGGCGGCAAGTACCAGGGCCAGCAGGGGGTCACGCTGCCGCGCACCTAGCTGCCATGAAATTCCGCTTCCCCATCGTCATCATCGACGAAGACTACCGTTCCGAGAACGCCTCGGGCTTCGGCATCCGCGCCCTGGCGGCCGCCATCGAGGCCGAGGGCGTCGAGGTCCTGGGGGTCACCAGCTATGGCGACCTCAGCTCCTTCGCGCAGCAGCAGAGCCGCGCCAGCGCCTTCATCCTGTCGATCGACGACGAGGAATTCGACGAGGATTCCCCGGAGGACGTCGCCAACGCGATCAAGAACCTGCGCGCCTTCATCGGCGAACTGCGCTTCCGCAACGAGGACATCCCCATCTACCTGTACGGCGAGACGCGCACCTCGCAGCACATCCCCAACGACATCCTGCGCGAGCTGCACGGCTTCATCCACATGTTCGAGGACACGCCGGAGTTCGTCGCGCGCCACATCATCCGCGAGGCGCGCGCCTACCTGGACAGCCTGCCGCCGCCGTTCTTCCGCGAGCTGCTGGAATACGCCTCCGACGGCTCCTATTCCTGGCACTGCCCGGGGCACTCGGGCGGGGTGGCCTTCCTGAAGAGTCCCGTGGGCCAGATGTTCCACCAGTTCTTCGGCGAGAACATGCTGCGCGCCGACGTCTGCAACGCGGTGGACGAGCTGGGCCAGCTGCTGGACCACACCGGCCCGGTGGCCGAGTCCGAGCGCAACGCGGCGCGCATCTTCCACGCCGACCACTGCTTCTTCGTCACCAACGGCACCTCCACGTCCAACAAGATCGTCTGGCACGCCAACGTGGCCGCGGGCGACGTGGTGGTGGTGGACCGCAACTGCCACAAGTCGATCCTGCACGCCATCACCATGACCGGCGCCATCCCGGTGTTCCTGCGCCCCACGCGCAACCACCTGGGCATCATCGGCCCGATCCCGCTGGAGGAATTCGACCCCGAAAGCATCCGCCGGAAGATCGAGGCCAACCCCTTCGCGCGCGAGGCCGCCAACAAGCGCCCGCGCATCCTGACGCTGACCCAGAGCACCTACGACGGCGTGATCTACAACGTCGAGATGATCAAGGAAAAGCTCGGCTCGGAAATCGACACCCTGCATTTCGACGAGGCCTGGCTGCCGCACGCGGCCTTCCACGAGTTCTACGAGGACATGCACGCCATCGGTCCGAACCGGCCGCGCAGCAAGGACACGATGATCTACGCGACGCACTCCACCCACAAGCTGCTGGCCGGCCTGTCGCAGGCCTCGCAGATCGTGGTGCAGGACTGCGAGTCGCGCCAGCTCGACCGCAACATCTTCAACGAGGCGTTCCTGATGCACACCTCGACCTCGCCGCAGTACGCCATCATCGCGTCCTGCGACGTGGCGGCGGCCATGATGGAACCGCCCGGCGGCACGGCCCTGGTCGAGGAATCCATCCGCGAGGCCCTGGATTTCCGCCGCGCGATGCGCAAGGTCGAGTCCGAGTTCGGCAAGAACGACTGGTGGTTCAAGGTCTGGGGCCCCAACCGCCTGGTGTCCGAGGGCATCGGCAACCGCGAGGACTGGGTGCTGGGCTCGGGCGACGAATGGCACGGCTTCGGCGACCTGGCCGAAGGCTTCAACATGCTCGACCCGATCAAGGCCACGGTGGTGACGCCGGGGCTGGACATCTCGGGCACCTTCGCCGATTCCGGGATCCCGGCGGCGCTGGTCTCGCGCTACCTGGTCGAGCACGGCGTGGTGGTCGAAAAGACCGGCCTGTATTCCTTCTTCATCCTGTTCACCATCGGCATCACCAAGGGCCGCTGGAACACCCTGCTGACCGCCCTGCAGCAGTTCAAGGACGACTACGACCGCAACCAGCCCCTGTGGCGCGTGCTGCCCGAGTTCAGCCGCGCGCACAAGCGCTACGAGCGCATGGGCCTGCGCGACCTGTGCCAGAAGATCCACGAGGCCTACCGCCACTACGATTTCGCGCGCCTGACCACGCGGGTGTATCTCAGCGACATGGTGCCGGCCATGCGCCCGGCCGACGCCTACGCGCGCATGGCCCACCGCGAGGTCGAGCGCGTGCCGGTCGACCGGCTCGAAGGCCGCGTCACCGGCGTGCTGCTGACGCCCTATCCGCCGGGCATCCCGCTGTTGATCCCGGGCGAGCGCTTCAACCGCGACATCGTCGATTACCTGAAGTTCACCCAGGAATTCAACCAGCAGTTCCCCGGCTTCGAGACCGACGTCCACGGGCTGGCGTACGAGACCGACGAGCAGGGCCGGCGGCACTACTACGTGGACTGCATCCGCGAAGGCGCCTGATGCGCCGCCGCCCCGGTCCGCGCGTGAGGCGGGTGCCGTCGTGACCGGCGGGGTGGCCGCGTGAGCCGCGGCCGTTTCGACGCGGCCGTCGTGGGTGCCGGCGCGGCCGGCATGATGGCCGCCGCCGTGGCCGCGCAGCGCGGCCTGCGGGTGGTGCTGATCGACCATGCCGGGCGGCTGGCGGAAAAGATCCGCATCTCCGGGGGCGGGCGCTGCAATTTCACCAATCTGGGCGCCAGCCCCGCGCAGTTCCTGTCGCGCAATCCCGATTTCTGCCGGTCGGCCCTGCGGGCCTACGGGCCGGCCGACTTCCTCGACCTGCTGCGCGCGCATCGCGTGTCCTGGCATGAAAAGCACCGGGGCCAGCTGTTCTGCGACGATTCCAGCGAGTCCATCATCCAGGTCCTGCGCCGCGAGTGCGAGGCGGGCGGGGTGCAGTGGCGCATGCCCTGCGCGGTGCGGGCCGTGGGCCGGGAAGCGGACGGCTTCCGGCTGGACACCGACGCGGGGCCGATCCGGGCCGCCCGGCTGGTGCTGGCGACCGGCGGCATGGCGGTCCCGCAGCTGGGCGCCACCGACTTCAGCCTGCGCATCGCGCGCCAGTTCGGCCTGCGCATCGTCGAGCCGCGTCCGGCGCTGGTGCCGCTGACCTTCGACGCGGACCGCTGGCGGCCCTATGCGGCCCTGGCCGGCGTGTCCCTGGAAGTGCGCCTGTCGCACGAGGCCGCCGCGGCCGAAGGCGGCGTGCGGGACGCCGGTCCGGCCGGCGCCGCGGGGCCGGCCGCGTCATCGGGCCGGGGGAAGCGATCCCGCCGGCCGGCGTGCGCCGAGTTCCTGGAGGACCTGCTGTTCACCCATCGCGGCCTGTCGGGGCCGGGCATCCTGCAGATTTCCAGCTACTGGCGCCCGGGCGACCCGATCCGCATCGACCTGGCCCCGGGGCGGGACATGGGCGCCGTCCTGGTGGCGGCCAAGGCCGGCGGCCGCCAGACCGTGGCCGCCGCGCTGGCGCAGGCCTGGCCCCGCCGGCTGGCCGAGGCCTGGCTGGGCGCCGCCGGCGCGGCGGGCGATGGGGCGGGCGCCGGGGGCGGGGCGGGCATGGACGGGAGGTCGGCCGCGGGCGCCGGGGCGGGGCCGGGCGGCGGAACGGACGCGGACGATCTGGCGGGCCTGGGCGGCCTGCGTCTGGCCGACGCGCCCGACCGCCGCCTGCGCGTCCTGGGCGAGCGCATCCACGGCTGGACGCTGCGGCCCACCGGCACCGCCGGCTACAAGAAGGCCGAAGTCATGAGCGGCGGCGTGGACACCGACGAGCTCGACCAGCGCAGCCTGGAAGCGCGCCGCTGTCCCGGCCTGCACGTGGTGGGCGAGGCGGTGGACGTCACCGGCTGGCTGGGCGGCTACAACTTCCAGTGGGCCTGGTCCTCGGGCGTGGCCTGCGGGCGCGCGCTGGCGGCGGGCTGAGCGGGGCGCCCGGCGGGGCCGCCGCAATGCTGGACGGTTCGAGGCGGGTCGCGGCCGGACGGGTCGGGGGGCGGGCGGCCCGCGCCGGAGGGCGATAGAATCGTTCCGGCATCCAATGGATTCATGGTATCCATCGGACATCGCATCCATCGCCATCGGAGGACAGACATGCACAAACCCCTGGACGGCATCCGGGTGCTGGAAATGGGCCAGCTCATCGCCGGGCCGTTTGCCGCCAAGATCCTGGGCGAATTCGGCGCCGAGGTCATCAAGATCGAGCCGCCGGGCCAGGGCGACCCCCTGCGCAACTGGCGGCTGCTGCATCAGGGCACCTCGGTCTGGTGGCAGGTGCAGTCGCGCAACAAGCAGTCCGTGACCCTGGACCTGCGCCAGCCGGAAATCCAGGCCGTCGTGCGCCGCCTGGCGGCCGAATGCGACGTGGTGGTCGAAAACTTCAAGCCCGGCACCCTGGAATCCTGGGGCCTGGGCTGGGACGAGCTGCGCGCGGTCAACCCGCGCCTGGTCATGCTGCGCGTCTCGGGCTACGGCCAGACCGGCCCCTACCGCGACCGGCCCGGCTTCGGCGTGGTGGCCGAGGCCATGGGTGGCCTGCGGCACCTCAGCGGCGAGCCGGGGCGCACGCCGGTGCGCGTGGGCGTGTCCATCGGCGATTCCCTGTCGGCCCTGCACGGCGTCATCGGCGTGCTGCTGGCGCTGCGCGCGCGCGACCGCGACGGCGCGGGCCAGATGATCGACGTGGCGCTGTACGAGTCGGTCTTCAACATGATGGAAAGCCTGCTGCCCGAATACGCCGTGTTCGGCGAGGTCCGCCAGCCGGCCGGCAGCAGCCTGCCGGGCATCGCTCCCAGCAACGCCTACGCTTGCCGCGACGGCTACGTGCTGATCGCCGGCAACGGCGACAGCATCTTCCGCCGCCTGATGCAGGCCATCGGCCGCGAGGACCTCGGCAAGGACCCGGACCTGGCGCACAACGCCGGGCGCGTGGCGCAGGTGGAGGTGATCGACGGCGCCATCGGCGACTGGGCCGCGGCGCGCACCCAGGACGAGGTCCTGGAAATCCTCAACGCGGCGCGCATCCCGGCCGGGCGCATCTACGACATCGCCGACATCGCCGCCGATCCGCACTACCGCGCGCGCGACATGATCCTGGACCAGCCGCTGCCCGACGGCACGCCCTGCCAGGTGCCCGGCATCGTGCCCAAGCTGTCCGCCACCCCGGGCGGCATCCGCTCGCGCGCGCCCGCCCTGGGCGAGCACACCGACGCGGTGCTGGAGCGGCTGGGCGTGGACGCCGGCACGCGCGCCCGCTGGCGGGAGCAGGGGTTCATCTGAAGGTCCGGCGGGGCGTCCCGGGGGGCGCCGAAAGGGCGTTGGCGGGGCGCCCACGGAGCGTCGACAACTGCCAACGGGTGATGTCAACGGGTGATTGTTGAATCGCCCCGTTTCAGAGTATGCTTCACCCTTGCTGTCACCCGATGCGGGTGGGAGAGCGCCGCCCCGCGCATCGGGCGGCCGCCGAAGGCGCAATTCGCCCGGAATCGCTCAGGCACCCCGTACCATCCGCATGATGCCGTCATCGCATCGCAGCATTCTGGAGAGACCCGCTTCCCGATCCGGGCGCGGGCGCCGAAGGTGAACCCCCTGCAGTGCGGGGCAACTCTCAGGCAAAAGGACAGAAGGGCGCTGCCGGCATCCCATGCCGCTCCTTTTCCTCGTCCGGAGTTTCCATGCCCCAGCAAACCCCCCTGTACGAAACCCACGTCGCCCTGGGCGCCAAGATCGTCGATTTCGGCGGCTGGGACATGCCCCTGGCCTACGGCTCCCAGCTCGAAGAGCACCATGCCGTGCGCCACGCCGCCGGCATGTTCGACGTGTCCCACATGCTCAACGTCGACGTCACGGGCGAGCGCGCCCAGGACTACCTGCGCCATCTGCTGGCCAACGACGTGGCGCGCATCGCCGGCCAGCCGGGCAAGGCGCTGTATTCCTGCATGCTGCGCCCCGACGGCGGGGTGATCGACGACCTGATCGTCTATTTCTTCGCTCCCGAGCGCTGGCGCGTGGTGGTCAACGCCGGCACGGCGGACAAGGACCTCGCCTGGATGCGCGAGCAGGCCGGCGCCTACGGCGTGGCCGTCGCCCCCCGGCGCGACCTGGCCATGGTGGCCGTCCAGGGCCCCGCCGCGCGCGAGGCCGTCTGGTCCGTGCATCCGGAATGGAAGCCCGCCACCCAGGACCTCAAGCCCTTCACCGGCACGTTCATCGACGAGAACACCCTGGTGGCGCGCACCGGCTACACCGGCGAGGACGGCTTCGAGATCGTCCTGTCCGCCAGCGCCGTCAAGGCGTTCTGGGACGCCCTGGCGCAGGTCGGCGTGCGGCCCTGCGGCCTGGGCGCGCGCGACACCCTGCGCCTGGAAGCCGGCATGAACCTCTACGGCCAGGACATGGACGAGAGCGTCCATCCCCTGGAATCCGGCCTGGCCTGGACCGTCTCGCTCAAGGACGAATCCCGCGACTTCATCGGCCGCGCCGCCCTGGAATCCGCCTCGAAGGCGCGCGAGCTGGTCGGCCTGAAGCTGCTCGACCGGGGCATCATGCGCGGCCACATGAAGGTCCGCACCGCCCAGGGCGAAGGCGAGCTCACCAGCGGCACCATGGCGCCCACGCTGGGCTTCTCCGTCGGCCTGGCCCGCGTGCCGGCCGGCTCGGCGCCGGGCGACCGGGCCGAGGTCGAGATCCGCGGCAAGTGGCTGCCCGCCGAGATCGTGCGCCCGCCCTTCGTGCGCAACGGCCAGGCCCTGGTCTGAGCGCGCGTGCGCCCGCGATCCCTTTTCCCTTCTTCCATTCTCCACCACTCTCCACCACTGACAACGGGGTACATCATGTCCATTCCCAACGACCGCAAGTACACGGCCTCCCACGAATGGGTCAAGGCTGACGGCGATTGCTTCCTCGTCGGCATCACCGACGACGCCCAGGACCAGCTCGGCGACCTGGTCTTCGTCGGCGACGTCCAGGTCGGCGCGCATCTGGCCGCCGGCGACACCGCCGCCGTGGTCGAATCCGTCAAGGCCGCCTCCGACATCTACGCGCCGGTGGCCGGCGAGATCGTCGCCTTCAACGAGGCCCTGAACGACCAGCCCGCCCTGATCAACGAAGCCGCCTACGACCAGTGGATCTTCAAGATCAAGCCCGACAACGCCGCCGACGTCGACGGCCTGATGGACGCCGCCGCCTACGAGGCCCAGGCCTGATCCCCGGCGCGCCCCGCGGCGCGCCCTTCATTCCCTGATTCACTCGGATCCACCCCGGAGAACCCCATGCTGCGCGATTCCGCCACGCATTCCGAATTCATCGCCCGCCACATCGGGCCGTCCGAAGCCGACCAGCGCGCCATGCTGGCGGCCATCGGCGCTTCCAGCCTGGACGCCCTGATCCGCGAGGTCGTGCCGGAAAACATCCTGTCCGAAGCCCCGTACCTGGATCTGCCGGGTCCCTTGGGCGAGGTGGAGGCGCTGGCGGACCTGAAGGCCGTCGCCGGCCGCAACCAGGTCCTGCGCAGCTACATCGGCCAGGGCTACTACGGCACCTACGTGCCGCACGTGATCCTGCGCAACATCCTGGAGAATCCCGCCTGGTACACCGCCTACACGCCGTACCAGCCGGAGATCTCCCAGGGCCGCCTGGAAGCCCTGCTGATCTTCCAGACCATGATCACCGATCTCACGGGGCTGGACATCGCCAACTCGTCGCTGCTCGACGAGGCCACGGCCGCGGCCGAAGCCATGACCCTGGCGCGCCGCGTCTCGCGCGCCAAGTCCGACCGCTACTTCGTGTCCGTCCACGTCCATCCCCAGACCCTGGAAGTCCTGCGCACGCGCGCGGCCGGGCTGGGCATCGAGCTGGTGGTCGGCGACGAGGCCGACGGCCTGCCCGACTGCTTCGGCGTGCTGCTGCAGTATCCGCACAGCCTGGGCGGCGTGGCCGACTACCGCGCCCTGGCCGAGCAGGCGCATGCCGCCGGCGCCATCGTCGCCGTGGCCACGGACCTGCTGGCCCTGGCGCTGCTGGCGCCGCCGGGGGAATGGGGCGCCGACATCGCGGTGGGCTCGGCCCAGCGCTTCGGCGTGCCCATGGGCTACGGCGGTCCGCACGCCGGCTTCATGGCGTGCAAGGACGCCTACAAGCGCAACCTGCCGGGCCGCCTGGTGGGCGTCTCCCAGGATGCGCGCGGCGAACAGGCCCTGCGGCTGGCGCTGCAGACGCGCGAGCAGCACATCCGCCGCGAGAAGGCCACGTCCAACATCTGCACCGCGCAGGTGCTGCTGGCCGTGATGGCCGCCATGTATGCCGTCTGGCACGGCCCCCAGGGCATTGCGCGCATCGCCCGGCGCGTGGCGGCGCACACCGCCCGACTGGCCGGCGCCCTGCGCGCCATGGGGCTGACGGTCTGCAACGATACTTTTTTCGACACCCTGCATCTGGAAACCGGCGCCCGCACGCAGGCGGTGCTGGACGCGGCAGTCGACGGCGGCATGAACCTGCGCCGTGTGGACGACACCCACGTCGCCCTGTCGCTGGATGAAACCGTCGATGCCCAGGACATCGAGACCCTGATCGGCGCCCTGGCGGCCGGCATGGGCGTGTCGCGCGTCGCCCCCGACTTCTCGGCCGAAGCCGACGGCATCCCGGCGGCCCTGCGCCGCCAGGGCGCCATCCTGGCGCATCCCGCCTTCTCGCGCGTGAAATCCGAGACCGACATGCTGCGTTATCTGCGCGCCCTGGCCGACAAGGACCTGGCCCTGGACCGCACCATGATTCCGCTGGGCTCCTGCACCATGAAGCTCAACGCCACGGCGGAAATGATTCCCATCACCTGGCCTGAATTCAGCCACATGCACCCGTTCGCTCCCGCCGGCCAGGCGCAGGGCTACCAGGAAATGATCGAGCGGCTGTGCGCCGCGCTGTGCGAGATCACCGGCTACGACCGCGTCAGCCTGCAGCCCAATTCCGGCGCCCAGGGCGAATTCGCCGGCCTGCTGGCGATTCGCGGCTATCACCAGGCCAACGGCGAGCACCAGCGCAACGTCTGCCTGATTCCCGCGTCGGCGCACGGAACCAATCCGGCCTCGGCCCATCTGGCGGGCATGGACGTGGTGGTGGTGGCGTCCGATGACAACGGCAACATCGACATGGCCGATCTGCGCGCCCGCATCGCCGAGGTGGGCGACCGGCTGGCCGCGCTGATGATCACCTATCCGTCCACGCACGGCGTGTTCGAGACCACGGTCACGGAAATCTGCGACCTGGTCCACGAGGCCGGCGGCCAGGTCTACCTGGACGGCGCCAACATGAACGCCATGGTGGGCGTCGCCCAGCCGGGCCGCTTCGGCTCGGACGTGTCGCACCTGAACCTGCACAAGACCTTTTGCATCCCGCACGGCGGCGGCGGCCCGGGCGTCGGCCCGGTGGCGGTGCGTGCGCATCTGGCGCCCTACCTGCCCGGGCTGGTGGGCGAGGACGGCCGCCTGCCGGCGGGCCAGTCCGGCCCGGTGTCGGCCGCGCCCTACGGCTCGGCCAGCATCCTGCCGATCTCGACCCTGTACATCATGATGATGGGGGCTGAAGGCCTGCGCCGCGCCACCCAGGTCGCGATCCTGAACGCGAACTACCTGGCCGCGCGCCTGGCGCCGCACTATCCGATCCTGTACGCCGGGGCCAACGGCCGGGTGGCGCACGAGTGCATCCTGGACATCCGCCCGATCAAGGACGCCAGCGGCATCGGCGCCGAGGACATCGCCAAGCGCCTGATGGACTACGGCTTCCACGCCCCCACCATGAGCTTCCCGGTGGCCGGCACGCTGATGGTCGAGCCCACCGAGTCCGAGGGCCTGGACGAGCTGGACCGCTTCGTGGACGCGATGATCGCCATCCGCCAGGAAATCGCCGCGATCGAACGCGGCGAGCAGCCGGCCGACGACAACCTGCTGGTCAACGCGCCGCATCCCGCGGCCACGCTGCTGGTGCAGGACTGGACGCACCCGTATACCCGCGAGCAGGCGGCCTTCCCGCTGCCCGGCATGGCGGCGCGCAAGTACTGGCCGCCGGTCGCGCGGGTGGATAATGCCTGGGGGGACCGCAACCTCAGCTGCGCCTGCCCGCCGGTGGAAGCCTACGCCGCCGAGCCCGTGACGGCCTGAGCGCCGTTCCCGGCCCGGCCTTCACAGGCTGGGGCCGATCGCATTGCCCCACCCGGCGAGTTCCGCATTGCGCGGATCGCCGGGTTTTTTTGCCGCTGATCCGGGGCTCGATCTTTTCGATGCAAAGTGCTTGACTTAGAGTGCACTCAAACTTCTAGGATCTCTCCATGGAATCCCATCTGACCATTGACGATGTTGCCAAGCGCACGGGCCTGACGGCCCACACCTTGCGCTACTACGAGCGTGTCGGACTCATCGCACCGATCGGCCGCGCGTCTGGAGGACAGCGGCGCTATGTGGCATCGGACATGGCCTGGATCGAATTCCTGCTGCGGTTGCGGACGACGCACATGCCCATCGGCAAGATGCAGGCGTTCGCGAAACTACGTGGCGTTGGGGACGCGACGGTGCCGGATCGTCGCCGGATGCTGGAAGATCACTTGACGGAGGTTCTTTCGGAAATCGAGCTGATGCGCCGGTCCGCGGATGCCTTGCAGGCAAAGATCGAATACTACCGCTCGGTCGAACAGTCCCTGGCGTCGAATTCACTTTCCGATGAAGGACATGCTGATGAACATCGAAAACCGATACGAGCGCGGACTCGCCAAACTGCGTGAGATCGATGGCGCGGCCGGGCAACGTGTGCTGGACAGTCTGGAAGACATTGCCCCTGACTTCGCACGCTACCTGATCGAATTTCCTTTCGGGGACGTCTATTCCAGGCCCGGCCTCGATCTGAAAAGCCGGGAAATCGCGGTCGTGGCCGCGCTCACCGCGCTCGGCAATGCCGCGTCTCAGCTCAAGGTGCACATCCAGGGCGCGCTCAATGTCGGGGTCAGCCGCACGGAGCTGGTCGAAATCATCATGCAGATGGCGGTTTATGCCGGCTTCCCGGCCGCCCTGAACGGGTTGGCGGCGGCCAAGGAAGTGTTTGCGCAAGAGCGCGAGCCGGACGCGGTCCTGTCGCACACGGCCTGACGCGGGAGGGTACGGAAAGTGGCCTATCATGCTCATGTCCGGTACCGGGCCGCGCACGATTCGCGTGTGCGATCCGGCCCGTTTTTGTCACATCGTCACGGAGACCATGCCATGCCCTACGTCAACATCAAGATCACCCGCGAAGGCGCCACCGCCGAGCAGAAGGCCCGCCTGATCGAGGGCGCCACGCAACTGCTGGTGGACGTGCTGGGCAAGAACCCCAAGACCACCTTCGTGGTGATCGAGGAAGTCGATACCGACAGCTGGGGGATCGCGGGCGAGACGGTGACGACGATCCGGGCGCGCGCCAAAGCCTCCGGGCAGTGAATTCCCGGGCGGGGCGCAAGGCCCCGCGCGCCGGCCCGTATCCGGCGAATCCGAGCGGCATGCGGGCCGCGCGCGGGCGCTCGCCGCTCAGGCGGCCTGGGTCCCCGGGACGCGCCGGTAGGTGACGAAATCGTAGGCCAGGCCGTTTTCCGGCGGCTGCGGCAGGCGCTCGGTTTCCCGCCACTGCCCGGCGGGCAGGGGGGGGAACCAGGTGTCGCCGTCCAGGTCGGCATGGATTTCCGTGGCGATCAGCTCGTCGGCCAGCGGCAGGGCCAGGCGGAAGACCTGCTCGCCGCCGATGACGCAGACGAGATCGGCCTGCGCGCAGCTGGCCAGGGCGGCTTCCAGGGTGGCGTGGTGCTCGGCGCCGGGCGCGGCGAACGCCGGGTCGCGGCTCAGCACCAGGTTGCGGCGGCCGGGCAGCGGGCGCCCCAGCGACAGCCAGGTCTTGCGCCCCATGATGATGGGGTGGCCCAGGGTGCTGCGCTTGAAATGCGCCAGATCGGCGGGCAGGCGCCAGGGCATGGCGCCATCGCGGCCGATCACGCGGTTGTCGGTGTAGGCGACGACCAGGCGGATGGGAGGGCCTGGAGGCATGGCGGGGATTCTCCGTGTGGGCATGCGCGCCAGTGTAAACCACGCGCCTGAACGCCGCCGTCGCGGTTGATCCTTGCGCCTGAGCCAAGCCTGTGCGCCCGAATCATGCGTCTGGACCACGCGCGTGAACGGGCGCCGGCCCGCCGCGCGCCGGCGCGGCTGTCACCGGTCCGTGTCCGCGGGCTCCGGCACCCGGAAGCAGCCCAGGAAACGATCCAGCGCGGCCCGCCGGCCGGAGATCCGCGCCAGCCCCGCCTCGACGGCGTCGTCGGGATCCGCGGCGCCGTAGGCCAGGTGCAGCAGGGTGGTGGGGGACGTTTCCAGCGTCGCCTCGGCCGCCGGCTCCGCCGGCCCCTGGCGATGCACGTCCAGCCGGCCCGAG
Organism: Castellaniella defragrans; assembly: GCF_014203015.1. Classification (GTDB taxonomy): domain Bacteria; phylum Pseudomonadota; class Gammaproteobacteria; order Burkholderiales; family Burkholderiaceae_B; genus Castellaniella; species Castellaniella defragrans. Next base: position 195,191 of record NZ_JACHIB010000006.1, on the reverse strand, counting down.
GCCACCCGGGCGGAGAAAGGCTGGCCGTCCAGGACCAGCAGGATCCGGGCATCCCGGCCCGAGGCCGCGTCGGGCGAGAACAGGGCGCGCATCGACAGCACCATGGCGTCCACGTTCAGGGGGGCGCCGCGCGCGAAGCCGGGCGAGCGCACGCCCCAGCGGACCAGCTGCAGCAGGATGGGTTCGAGTTCCCTGCCCCAGGGGCTGAGGTCGTAGGCCATGCCGCCGCCCGGCGGCGGCAGCCTGCGCCGGACGACGATGCCGGCCGCTTCCAGTTCGGCCAGCCGCTGGGTGAGCACGTTGGCGCTGATGCGGCCCAGGCCGGCCCGCAGATCGGTGAAGCGCTTCGGGCCGAGCATCAGCTCGCGCACGATCAGCAGCGCCCAGCGTTCGCCGATCAGGTCCAGGGCGTGGGCGGCGGCGCAGCCGTCGGCATAGCTTCTCTTGGTGCTCATGATCCTGGATTGTATCATGTAGTCCTAAAAAACAATTTATTAGTTATTTTTTAGGATTAAACAGTGATATAGTGCGCCGGATGGATAAGCCCTCGCCCGCGAGCCGCGATCCCCGCGGCCGTCGGACAGGCGACGGGCAACAGGAGACGGGAATGGAAGACAGGACGAAGAAGGACGAGGCGCAGGCCGGCATCCGGCGGGTGCTGGACGACTGGACCGCGGCCGTGGGCCGGCACGATCTGGAGGCGCTCGCGGCCTGCTACGCGCCGGACGTGGTCGGCTACGACGCCATCAAGACGCTGTGCTTCGCCGGGCGGGACCGCTACATGGCGCACTGGGAAGAATGCCTGCGGACGTGCCCGAACAGCGTGCGCTTCGCGTTCAGGGACCTGGACGTCCAGGCGGAGGGCGATCTGGGCTACGCGCACGCGCTGCTGGCCTGCATGGCCGAGGGAGACGCGGGCGGGGCCTGGAGCCGCATGACCACGGGCTTCCGGCGCGAGGCCGGCCGCTGGCGCATCGTCCACGAGCATTTCTCCTTCCCCTGCGATATGAAGTCCGGCAAGGCGCTCATGGGCCTGTCCCCCGACGCGGCTGCGGGACCGTCGCCGGTGCCCCCCGACATGCACGCCGTGACGCCGCACCTGATCTGCCGGGACGCGGCCGGCGCGATGGACTTCTACCAGCGGGCCTTCGGGGCGCGGGAGGCCATCCGGCTGGACGGGCCGGACGGCAAGCTGGTGCACGGCTGCCTGTGGATCGGCGGTTCCGCCGTGATGCTGATGGAGGAATCGTCGGTCTGCCAGGCCGACAGTCCCGACACGCTGGGCGGCACGCCGGTGTCCCTGCATCTGTACGTGCCCGACGCGGACGCGGCGTTCGAGCGGGCGGTGAAGGCGGGCGCCTCGGTGATGATGCCGCCGTCCGACATGTTCTGGGGCGATCGCTACGGCGTGGTCCGGGACCCCTACGGCCACCGCTGGTCCATCGCCTCCCATGTGCGGGACGTGAACCCCGAGGACATGCGGGCGGCGATGGCCCGGTCCGCCGGCGCCTGAGCCGGTCCGCTCAGTGGCTCAGTGGAAATCCCGGCTGCGGTTCGTGACCTCGGCCAGGCGCCCGAGCAGCGGCGTCAGGTCCACCAGACGCGCGGCGATCACGTTGCACGCCTCGCCCTCGCGCTGCCAGCGGCCGTACACCGCCAGCAGCCGGGATCTCACCAGGGCCGCGCGCTGGCGCTCGCGCACGTGTTTCCACACGATCACCTGCACCGTGCCGGTCTCGTCCTCCAGCGAGACGAAGACCACGCCCTTGGCGGTCTGGGGCTGCTGGCGCAGCGTGACGATGCCGCAGCAGCGCACCAGACGGCCGTCGGGCAGGTCCCGCAGTTCCTGCGCGCTGTGCAGCCGGCGCTGGCGCAGCAGGGGCCGCAGCAGCGCCAGCGGATGGCGCCGCAGCGTCAGCCCCGTGCTGGCGTAATCGAAGACGATCTCCTCGCCCTCGGGGGCGGGCGGCAGCGCCAGGCGGTCCTCGCGGATCGGCGCCGCGCGCAGCAGCCGCGGCGCGGTCTTGAGCGCCGCGGCCTCCCAGACCTGCTGGCGCCGGTGGCCGGCCAGGCCCGCCAGTGCGTCGGCGCCGGCCAGCCGGCGCATGTCGCGCTCGTCCAGCGCCGCGCGCCGCGCCAGGTCCCCGGCGTCGCCGAACGGCCCCTGCGCCCGCGCGGCCACGATGCGTTCGGCCGCCGCGCGCGGCAGGCCCGCGATCATGCGCAGGCCCAGCCGCACCGCCGGCGGCCGGGCCCGCCCTTCGATCTGGCCTTCGATCTGTCCTGCGGCCGGTTCTTCGGCCGGTTCTTCCAGCGTGCAGTCCCAGGCGCTCGCCAGCACGTCGGCCGGGCGCACCCGCACGCCGTGGCGGCGCGCGTCCTGCACCAGCTGCGCGGGCGAATAGAAGCCCAGCGGCTGGCTGTTGAGCATGGCCGCCAGGAACGCGGCCGGGTGGTGGCGCTTGATCCAGCATGAGGCGTAGACCAGCAGCGCGAAGCTGGCCGCGTGGCTTTCCGGGAAGCCGTATTCCGAGAAGCCCCGGATCTGCTCGAAGATGGACTGCGCGAAGGCCGGTTCGTAGCCGCGCGCCGTCATGCCGTCCACCAGCTTGGCGTGGTATTTCTCCAGGCCGCCCTTGCGTTTCCAGGCCGCCATCGAGCGCCGGAGCTGGTCGGCCTCGCCCGGGGTGAACCCAGCCGCGAGCACGGCGATCTGCATCACCTGCTCCTGGAAGATCGGCACGCCCAGGGTGCGGCCCAGGGCCTCGCGCAGCGCCTCGCTCGGGTAGCTCACCGGCTCGATCCCCTGGCGGCGGTTGAGATACGGGTGCAGCATGCCGCCCTGGATCGGGCCGGGGCGGATGATCGCCACCTCGATCACCAGGTCGTAGTAGCAGCGCGGCCGCAGGCGCGGCAGCATGCTCATCTGCGCCCGGCTCTCGATCTGGAACACGCCGATGGTGTCGGCCCGGCCGATCATCTCGTAGGTCCCGGCGTCCTCGGCCGGGATGTCCTGCATGGCGAAGTCGCGCCCCTGGCGCTCGCCGATGAACGCCAGCGCCTTGCGCAGGGCGGTGAGCATGCCCAGCGCCAGCACGTCCACCTTGAGCAGCCCCATGGCGTCCAGGTCGTCCTTGTCCCATTCGATGACCGTGCGGTCCTCCATCGCCGCGTTCTCGATCGGCACCATGCGCGACAGGGGACCGCGCGTGAGCACGAAGCCGCCCACGTGCTGGCTCAGGTGGCGGGGAAAGCCGATCAGCTGCCCGACCAGGCGCAGCAGCTGGCGCACCTTCAGGCTGTCCGGGGACAGGCCGGCCTCGGCCAGCCGCTCGGGGGAGATCTCGCGGCCGTCCCACCAGCGGTGGCCCTGGGCGAGCGCGTCCAGGGCGCCGGGCTCGAAGCCCAGGGCGCGGCCGACGTCGCGCAGCGCGCTCTTGAGCCGGTAGGTGATCACCACCGCCGTCAGAGCCGCGCGCTCGCGGCCGTACTTGCGGTACAGGTACTGGATGACTTCTTCGCGCCGCTCGTGCTCGAAATCCACGTCGATGTCCGGCGGCTCGTTGCGTTCCCGGCTGATGAAGCGCTCGAACAGCACCGCCATGCGGGCCGGGTCCACCTCGGTGACGCCGGTGCAGTAGCAGACCACGGAATTGGCCGCGCTGCCCCGGCCCTGGCAGAGGATGCGCCGCGAGCGGGCGAAGGCCACGATGTCCGCGACGGTGAGGAAGTACGGCTCGTAGTTCAGTTCCGAGATCAGCGCCAGTTCGTGCTCGATCTGCGCCCGGACCTTGGCCGGGATGCCGTCCGGCCAGCGCCGCCGCGCGCCTTCGTAGGTGATGCGGCGCAGGTGGCTGGCCGGGGTCTCGCCCGGCGGGACGACTTCCTCCGGGTACTGGTAGCGCAGTTCGTCCAGGCTGAAGCGGCAGCGCGCCGCCACGCGCAGGGTCTCGGCCAGCAGATCGGGCGGGTAGATCTGCGCCAGGCGCAGGCGCGAGCGCAGGTGGCGCTCCGCGTTGGGCTGCAGGCCGTGCCCGCACTGCGCGAGCGGCTTGCCCAGGCGCGTGGCGGTGAGCACGTCCTGCAGCATCTTGCGCGAGCGCAGGTGCATGTGCACGTCGCCGCAGGCGACCAGCGGAATGGCGGTCAGCTCGCTCACCTCGCGCAGCCGGTGCAGCCACATCTCGTCGTCCAGGCGGCGCAGCAGTTCCACGGCCAGCCAGCAGCGTCCCATGAAGCGGTCCAGCACCCAGCGCGCGACGGCGCGCAGCTGCGCGGGCGTGGCGGACCGGTGCGGCGAGGCCAGCACCACGCAGCCGGCCAGCGCTCGCGGGTCGAGGTCGGCCGCGCGCAGGCGGTAGGCGCCCTTGGTGGGGGATGCGCGCCGCAGGCGGGTGATGAATTCGCACAGATTGCCGTAGCCCTGGCCGTCGCAGGCGATCACGACCAGGGTGAACGGCGCCAGGGAAGCGTTGGCCGGTGCGTCGGCTCGTGCGCCGGTCGGCGGGTCCGGCCGCGCATCGGGCTGCAGATCGGGCTGCGAATCGGGCCGTGTCCCGGCTGGTGCGTCGGGCTCGACCTCGAACTGGCTGCCGGCCAGCAGCGTCAGGCCGTGCTCCTTGGCCGCGACGTGCGCGCGCACGATGCCGGCCATGGAGCATTCGTCGGCGATCGCCAGCGCCGTGTAGCCGAGCTGCCTGGCGCGTTCGACCAGTTCTTCCGGGTGGCTCGCGCCACGCAGGAAGGAGAAGTTGGTGAGGCAGCGGAGTTCGGCGTAGTCCGGCAGGGCGGGGGAGGCGCTGGCCATGGTTTCCTCGGGTGTCAGGCGAACATGCCGTGCAGATACCAGGCGGCGGCGTCCCCTGCCAGGCGCGTCTGGTAGATCCACAGCACCCCGGCCCGCCGGCTGAGCGCCACCCAGTAGTCGCGCTCGACGTGGTGGGTGGACGCATCGTCCTCGCCGCGGTGCCACCAGCCGCCTTCGACGCGGTGGGGGCCGGCCAGCAGCATCAGCGGCCCCTGGTGGACCGGCCGGTTTGCGCGCACCGCGAGCCGCAGCGGTTCGGGCAGGAGGAAGGTCGGCTGCGGCACGTCGGGCGGCGCCATGCGTTGCCGGGGCAGGGGGCGCGGCGCCGGCTGCCAGTGCTGCGCCCATTCGGCGCGGTGGTCCTCGCACAGCACGGGCCGACGTACGCGCTCGGGCCCCAGGCGCGCGGCGATGCGCTCCAGCACCAGGGCCAGCGATTCGCGCTGGCTGCCGGCGTCCGGCAGCAGCGAGTCGCTGCGCCCGGGCAGCGGCACGGCCTCGACCGCCTCCAGGGCCAGTTCGCCCACCGGGGCCTGCAGCGTCACGCGGGCCAGGTGTTCGGCCAGCAGCCGGCACAGGTGCTCGACCTCGCGCATCGGCTGCGCGGTGCGGATGGTCAGTTCGCCGCCGTCGCCGGCATCGCGCGCGCGCACGAAATCGTGCGCCCAGCGCAGCGTGAACGCGGTGATGCCCGCGTGCCGCGCGGCCAGCCAGCCGCACAGCTGCAACAGCAGGCGGCGCGCCCCGAACAGCAGCACCGGGGCCGTCTCCACCCGCGCCATCAGTTCCAGGCGCGCGTGGAAGGTCTCGGGCAGCGTGATCCAGCGGTGCGTCTCGGGCCGCAGGCCGTAGGCCTGGTCGAGCGCGTCCAGCAGGCCCTGGCCGAAGCGCCGGTTGAGGCCGCCGCGCGGCAGGCGCCGCACGTCGCCCAGGGTGCGGCAGCCGAGCTGGGCCAGCGTGAGATGGTGTGGCGCGACGGCCGACAGGACCGCCATCGGCAAGGCGTCCAGGACCTCGGGCAGGGGCCGGCGCACCCCGTTGAGCACCCCGGCGCGCACGCAGGCCAGCGCGGCCAGGCTGTTGGGCGCCCAGGCGATCGCGGCCATGCCGAGCGTGCGGCCTTCGGCGTCGATGCGCTCGTGCAGCGCCCGGCGCCCGCCGAACAGGCGCGTGCTGGCCTCCGCCTCCAGGACGACGGCTTCATCGGCGAGGGCGACGCGGGGGGTGAACTGCAGGGCCCAGGTCGCCAGCCCGTGAAGCGCCTCACTGGACGGCGGCGTTCCGTCGGGTGCGCAGGGCAATGACAGTGCCGCCCACAGCATCGGCGGGGTCCTCGCGGGTCAGCAGCCGGCTCGGATGCCGCAGCCGGGGCGTGATGAGGGCGGCCAGGCCGCCGGGCATCGAAGGCAGGACGAGCGGTTCGTCCTGCAGGGGGCCGCGGCGCTTGAGGATGTGCAGGCGCAGTTCCCAGTCGGGCCCCGGGTCCGCCTGCACGCGCAGCGGCGCGGCCGAGGATTCGTGCCGCGCCGCCGCGGGGCGGCACAGGAACGCGAGCCCTTCGCAGGATTGCGCGCAGACCTGCAGGCGCCGGACCTGCTCGGGCCGCGCCTGCGGCAGCCAGGCGACGACCGCGCCGCAGGCGTTGGCCTTGAGCAGCTGCTCGGCCGTCCACAGCCGCTCGGCCGGCGTGCGGGCATCGATCCACACGAAACAGCGTTCGTCCAGGCCTTCCTGCCGCAGGCCGGGCAGGTAGGGCGGGTGGGGCGGCCCGACGGCGACGATCTGCCCGCCGCGCGCGGCGACCTGGCGCAGCGCGGGCGCCAGCAGGCGCCATTCGACGGCGGCGGGCTGCGCGGCCAGCACTTCGGTGAGCGACTGCGTGGGCCAGCCGCCGCCGGGCAGCTCGCGGTCCAGCGGCGCCCAGCCGGTGGGGACCACCGCCGTGGCCTGGCGGCCGATCTCGGTGCCGCGCCACACGCCCCGCACGGCCAGCTCCGGCCGCACGGCGCCGGCCGCGTCCGGGGGCGGCGCGGTGGATGGGGCAGGCAGGAGGGCGGCGGAAGCGTTCATGGCGAAAATACTGATGGTATGTACAGTATTTTGCCATAAATCCGCGGCGGGCGTCTGGCCCGGGGAAGGGGGCCGTGGCCCGGCGCGTCGGCGTTCAGGCATGCCGGCGTTCGGGCGGTCCGGCGACATTCAGGCGGCCCGGCGACGTTCGGGCGGTCCGGCGACGTTCAGGCGGTCCGGCGGCGTTCGGGCGGTCCGGCGCGGCGGCGAGCGGCGGCCTGGGCGGCCGGGATTCCCGGCGAGGCGCCGCCGGCCGGATCAGTCCAGGCGCCGGATGGGCTGGTCCGCGCAGCGGGCCAGCAGGGCGGCCAGTCCGCCCTGGGCCAGCGTCAGGCCGGGCGCCAGGTCCATCAGGGGCCGCAGGACGAAGGCGCGTTCGTGCATGCGGGGATGGGGCACCGTCAGGGTGGGCAGGTCGATGGACTGGCCGCCGTACAGCAGCAGGTCCAGGTCCAGGGTGCGCGGGGCGTTGCGGTAGGGGCGCTCGCGGCCGTGGCGCTGCTCGATGGCCTGCAGCGCCGCCAGCAGCGCCAGCGGGGGCAGCGTCGTCTCCAGGGCCGCCACGGCGTTGACGTAGTCGGGGCCGGAGGAATCCACCGGCGCGGTGCCGTACAGGGGCGAGAGCCGCAGGCCGGCCACGCCCGGCACGGCGGCCAGCTCGGCGGCCGCCCGCCGCACGGTGCCGGCGGCGTCGCCCAGGTTGGCGCCCAGGCCGACGCAGGCCAGGACGGGCGCGGCGGGTTGGGACGGGGCGGAGGGGCTCATGGCGGCGGAGGCGCCGCGGCCGGCATGCGGGCCGGACCGGGCGTCGGGACGGCGGGGAGCGTTCAGGCGGCGCCGTCCGGCGCCACGGAGGCGGCCGGGGCGGACGCCGCGGACTGGCCGTCCACGCCCGCGCCCTGGGACGGGCTGCGCCGGCGGCGGCGCTTGCGGGCCGCGCCCGTGCCGGCGCGGCGGGCGCCCGCGTGGCCGGCCTGCCAGGCGTCGATCATCTGCGAGCGGCGCTCGTCGTTGCTGTCGGACAGGTCCATCCACCATTGGGCCAGGACGCTGTCGACCTCGCGCGCCTCGGCGCGCAGCTGCAGGAAGTCCACCGCGGCGCGGAAGCGCGGCTGTTCCATCATGCGCCAGATCGAGCGCACGGTGGCGCGCTCGAAGCGGGCCTGCATCAGCCAGATCTCGCGCATGTCGGCCTGGTGGCGGCGCTGGATGGCGAGCTTGTCCATCTGTTCCTCGATCACCGAATCGGCGGCGCGGATCAGGGCCTCGTTGCGCTGCATGCCCTGGGCGGCCAGGGCGGACCAGCGCTTCTGCACCAGCCGCCACAGCAGGGCGGCGAACAGGAAACTGGGGCTGACGGGCTTGCCCGCCCGCACCCGGGCGTCGGTGCGCGACAGGGCGATCTCCACGAAGGCCTCGCCGCCGTCTTCCTCGAAGATGCGGTCGATCAGCGGGATCAGGCTTTTCATCAGGCCCGAGCGGCGCAGCTCGTGCACACAGTCCATGGCGTGGCCGCAGGTCAGCAGCTTCAGCGTCTCGTCGAACAGGCGCGAGGCCGGGACGTGCTCGATGAGCGGCGCCAGCCGGCTGATCGGGGCCTCGGTGGCCGGGTCGATGCGCGCGCCCAGCTTGGCCTGGAAGCGCAGCGCGCGCAGCATGCGCACCGGGTCCTCGCGGAAGCGTGTTTCCGGGTCGCCGATCATGCGCACCACGCGGTTCTTCAGGTCCGCCACGCCCTGGTGGAAGTCGATGACTTCTTCCTTCAGGGGATCGTAGTACAGGGCGTTGATGGTGAAGTCCCGGCGCGCGGCGTCTTCCTCGTGCGTGCCGAATTCGTTGTCGCGCAGGATGCGGCCGTGCTCGTCGGTTTCCTGGTTGCCGGAGGACGGCGCGCGGAAGGTCGAGGTCTCGATGATTTCCTGGCCGAACACCACGTGCACCAGCTGGAAGCGCCGGCCGATGATGCGGGCGCGCCGGAACAGCGGGCGGACCTGGTTGGGCGTGGCGTTGGTGGCGACGTCGAAGTCCTTGGGTTCCAGGCCGACGATCAGGTCGCGCACCGCGCCGCCCACGATATAGGCGTCGAAGCCGTGCTGGTTCAGGACTTCGCAGACTTTGATGGCGTGCCGCGACACCAGGCGCCGGTCGATGCCGTGCTTGTCGCGCGACAGGCGCACCGGGCCGCTGGGCGGGGTCGCGAACAGGCGCGCGACGAAATTCTTGATGGTCTGCTTGAGCATGGCGCGTATTTTAAGGCTTTGTATCGCCGGTGTCCCCCGGCGGGGGAGATTCTGGGCGAACCGCCGCCGGCGGCCGCATCCCTCCCGGAATCCCTGGAAACCTCCAGGAACCCCTAGGATTTCGCATCCTTCAGGCCGCCGAACAGGTCGAGGATGCGCCAGCCCCGGACGGCGGCGGTCTCGCGCAGCGCCGGGCTGGGGTTGGTGGCCACCGGATGGGTCACGGCCTCCAGCAGGGGCAGGTCGTTCATGGAGTCGCTGTAGAACCAGGACTCGTCGAAGTCCTCCAGCTGCCGGCCCTGGTCCCGCAGCCACTGGCGCACCCGCAGGACTTTGCCCGCCTTGAAGCTGGGCGTGCCCTCGATGCGGCCGGTGTAGCCGCCCAGCGCGTCGCGCTGCGGAATGGTGGCGATCAGGTGTTCGATGCCCAGCGCGCGGGCGATGGGGGTGGTGACGAAGGCGTTGGTGGCGGTGACGATGGCGCACAGCCCGCCGCGGTCCTGGTGTTCCGCGACCAGTTCGCGCGCGGCGCGCGGGATGCCCGGCTCGACGATCTCGGCCATGTAGTCCAGGTGCCAGCGGTCGAGTTCGTCGGGCCGGCCCAGGCGCAGCAGGCCCAGCATGAAATCGGCGGCCTCCTCGGCCGACAGCGTGCCTTCGTTGTAGCGGCGCATCAGTTCGTCGTTGCGGCGGCGGGCCTCCGCTGGATCGCCGGCGCGGCCGGTGCGCGCCAGGAATTCGGCCCACTGATAGTCGCTGTCGAAGGGCAGCAGGGTGTGGTCCAGGTCGAACAGGGCCAGATGGGTCGGGGTCATGGGGTCCTCGGGAGGGCCGGCGCGTCGGCCAGCAGGTCTTTCAGCAGGGGCAGGGTGATGGGGCGGTGGCGCGCCAGGGAATACTGGTCCAGGCTGTCGATCAGCGCCGTCAGGCGGTCCATGTCGCGGTCGCAGCGGGTCAGGATCCAGTGCAGGACCTCGTCGGACAGCTGCAGCCCGCGTTCCCGGGCGCGGTCGCGCAGGGCCTGGGCGCGGTCCTCGTCGGACAGCTGCTCCAGGCGGTAGACCAGGTCCCAGCCCAGGCGGGTGCGCAGGTCCTCGCGCAGCGGCATGGCCAGGGGCGCGCGGTCGCCTGCCGTCAGCAGGGCGAAGGCGCCCGGCGTGCCGGCGGCGGTGCGCCAGCGGTTGAACAGGGCGAACAGCGCGGCCTGGGCGGCGGAATTGAGGTCGGCCACGTCGTCCACCGCCACCAGGGACAGGGCCTGGTCCTCGTCGGTGGCCAGGGCGTGCAGCCGCTGCGCCGGGGAGCGCGCGTCCAGGTAATGGCAGCCCGCGCCCTGCGCGCGGGCGCGCAGCAGGTGGCTGCGTCCCGAACCCACGCCGCCCCACAGGTACACGGCGCGCCCGGGCGCAAGCCCGCGCACGGCTTCGAGCGCGGCCAGGTTCGCGCCGGCCACGAAGCCGTCCAGCGACGGCATCGTGCCCGGCAGGATGTCGAGCAGCAGCTGCTGCGCCTGGGGCTGGGCGGGAGCGGAAGGGGTGGAAGGCATCGGGGCGTGCGTCGCAAGATGGCGTCCGGGCCCGCATCCGGGCCTGCGCCGTGCAGGCCCGATCATGCGAAGCGGAACTTCATCGTAAAATCAGGCGAATATCCAAACTTGCAATTCTTGCACATTCGGCGGTTTTTCTCATGACACAAGGCACCTCCCCCTCCATGACCTACCGCGACGCCGGGGTCGACATCGATGCCGGCGACGCGCTGGTCGACCGCATCAAGCCCCTGGCGGCCCGCACGATGCGGCCCGGCGTGATGGCGGGGATCGGCGGCTTCGGCGCCCTGTTCGAGGTGCCGCGCCACTTGCGCGAGCCGGTGCTGGTGTCCGGCACCGACGGCGTGGGCACCAAGCTGCGCCTGGCCTTCGAGTGGCAGCGCCACGACACGGTCGGCATCGACCTGGTCGCCATGAGCGTCAACGACATCCTGGTCCAGGGCGCCGAGCCCCTGTATTTCCTGGACTACTTCGCCTGCGGCAAGCTGTCCGTGGACACGGCGGCCCGCGTCGTGGGCGGCATCGCGCGCGGCTGCGAGCTGGCCGGCTGCGCCCTGATCGGCGGCGAGACGGCGGAAATGCCCGGCATGTACCCGGACGGCGAATACGACCTGGCGGGCTTCGCCGTGGGCGTGGTCGAGAAATCCGCGATCATCGACGGCGCCGGCATCCGGGCGGGCGACACGGTGCTGGGCCTGGCCTCCAGCGGCGCGCACTCCAACGGCTATTCCCTGGTGCGCAAGATCCTGCGGCACGCCGGCGCGCGCCCCGACCAGGACCTGGACGGCCGCCCCCTGGGCGACGTGGTCATGGAACCCACCCGCATCTACGTCAAGTCCGTGCTGGCCGCCCTGGCGGCCCACGGCGCGGCGATCAAGGGCCTGGCGCACATCACCGGCGGCGGCCTGCTGGAAAACGTGCCGCGCATCCTCAAGCCGGGCCTGTGCGCCCGCCTGCACCGCGACGCCTGGCAGTGGCCGGCGCTGTTCCAGTGGCTGCAGGCCCAGGGCGGCGTGGCTGACCAGGAAATGGCGCGCGTGTTCAACTGCGGCATCGGCATGGTGCTGGTGGTGGACCCGGCCCAGGCCGATGCCATCGCCGCCACCCTGCGCGCCCAGGGCGAAACCGTCCATGCGCTGGGCGCGATCGAAGCCCGGGCCGAAGGCGGCGCGCAGACGATCGTGGACTGATCCGGGGCGGGCCTTGCGCCCGTCCTTTAGGCGCCGGAGCCGGATGCCGGCTTCGGGTGCGCCTTCAATCCCCCAGCATTCGGGCGAAGTGCCGCGCTGTTTCCGCCACGGCACGGTCCGACAGGCAGTCCACGCCGGTCCGTTGCGGCAGGGACCGCAGCCAGGTGATCTGGCGCTTGGCCAGCTGGCGGGTGGCGGCAATGGCCTGGTCGATGGCCCGGTCCAGGGAGATGCGCCCGTCCAGATGGTCCCAGAGCTGGCGGTAGCCCACGCAGCGGATCGAGGGCAAGCCCGGATGCAGGTCGGCGCGGGCGTGCAGGGCGCGGACCTCGTCCAGCAGGCCCGCGCCGATCATGGCCTGGTAGCGCTGCGCGATGCGCGCGTGCAGGACGGCGCGGTCGGAGGGCTCCAGGCTGATGGTCTCGAAGCGCCAGCCGGGCAGCGCGGGCCGCGGCGGTTCGGCCAGCCAGTCGCTCAGGGTCCGGCCGCTGCCGCGCCAGACTTCCAGCGCGCGCTGCAGGCGCTGGCTGTCGTTGGGCGCCAGCCGGGCGGCCGTGGCGGGATCCACGCGCGCCAGTTCGGCGTGCAGGGCCGGCCAGCCGCGCGTCCGGGCTTCCTCGTCCAGGGCCAGGCGGATGGCCGGGTCCGCGCGGGGCAGGTCGTTCAGCCCCTCGCGCAGGGCCTTGTAGTACAGCATGGTGCCCCCGCACAGCAGCGGGATGCGGCCGCGCGCGCGGATCTCCTGCGCCAGCGCCGCCGCGTCGCGCGCGAATTCCGCCGCCGAATACGACTGCGCCGGGTCGCGGATGTCCAGCAGGTGGTGCGGCACCCGCGCCCGTTCCTCGGCCGTGGGCTTGGCCGTGCCGATGTCCATGCCGCGATAGATCGTGGCCGAATCCATCACGATGATTTCGATGGGCCAGCGCCCGGCCAGGGCCAGGGCGGCGGCGGACTTGCCGGAGGCCGTGGGGCCGGCCAGGCAGATCAGGACGGGGGCATTCGTGGACATGGGGGCATTATCGCCGACCCGCCGGGGCGGGCGCGGTGCTCGGGGCGGGGCAGGGGCGGGCAGGGGCGTGTCCCCCCGGCCGGGGGCGTCCGGCGCGCGGCATCCGTTGTCCGCTGTTCGCGTCGCCTACTGCCCGCGCATGAACAGCCGGTCCAGGTCGGCCAGGCTCCACTGGAACCAGGTCGGGCGGCCGTGGTTGCACTGGTCGGCGCGCTCGGTGCGTTCCATCTGGCGCAGCAGGGCGTTCATCTCGTCCAGCGTCAGCCGCCGGTGGGCGCGCACCGCGCCGTGGCAGGCCATGGTGGACAGCAGCTCGTTGCGCTGCTCGGTCAGCCGGGCCGAATGGCCGATGCGTTCGATGTCGGCCAGCACCCCGCGCGCCAGGGCTTCGATGTCGCCCCGGGCCAGCAGGGCCGGCACGGCGCGCACGGCCAGCGAGGCCGGGCCGGTGGCGCGGATCCGCAGGCCCAGGCCGTCGAGCGTGTCCTGGTGCGCCTGGGCGGTGGCCACCTGGATCTCCGTGGCGGTGAACACCACCGGGACCAGCAGTTCCTGCGCCGGCAGGGGCGCCTGGTCCAGGGCCTGCTTCAGGGCTTCGTAGACGACGCGCTCGTGCGCGGCGTGCATGTCCACCAGGACCAGGCCGCGCGCGTTCTGGGCCAGGATGTAGATGCCGTGCAGCTGCCCCAGGGCCATGCCCAGGGGCAGGTCGGGGGCGTGCGGGGCGACGCCTCCGGAGAGGCCGGCGTCTCCGGAGTCTCGCGTGTTTCCGGCGTCCTCCCCTCCAGCGCCTTCCCGTCCCGGAACGGCGGCATCGGCCGCGTCCAGCGGCTGGTACAGCTTGCGCCAGTCCTGGACCGGGACCCGGTCGTTCAGCGGGAAACGCTGCTGGACGGGAATCCGGGCGGGGTAGGGGGAGGCGGGACGGGCGGCGTGCGCGGCCCCGGAGAAGGCCGCGGGCGCGCCGCCGGACCGGGATGCCGCGGGGGCCGCGGCGCCCGGGGCCGTGCCCGGCCGCCATGCGGCGTCGCCCTCCGTCGGCGTGGGCGGCGCCTCGGCCGGGCCGTCCACGGCGGCGCCGCCGCGGCCCGCCAGGGTCTCGCCCAGCGCCTGGGCGACGTAGCGGTGCACCGCGCCGCTGTCGCGGAAGCGCACCTCGTGCTTGGCCGGGTGCACGTTCACGTCCACCCCGGCCGGGTCCAGTGTCAGGAACAGCACGAAGGCCGGCTGGCGGTCGCCGTGCAGCACGTCGGCGTAGGCCTGGCGCACCGCATGGGACACCGTGCGGTCGCGCACGTAGCGGCCGTTGACGTACAGGTACTGGCGGTCGGCCCGGCTGCGGGCGAAGGTCGGGCGCGTGATGCAGCCTTCCAGCGAGACCAGTCCCTGCTCGGTCGATACCGGCAGGCTCTGGGCCGTGAATTCGTCGCCCAGCACGTCGCGGATGCGGCCGTGGATGTCGGTCGCCGGCCAGTTGCGCTGGGGCTTGTCGTTGTGGAACACGCGCAGCGCCATGCCGGGATGCGCCAGCGCGATGCGTTCCACGGCGTCCAGGCAATGGGCGTATTCGGTCTGCTCGCTGCGCAGGAACTTGCGCCGCGCGGGGATGTGGTCGAACAGCTGGCGCACGTCCACGCGCGTGCCCACGGCGCCCGCCGCCGGCACGGGCCGCGCCTGGCCGGCGGCGAGCTGCCAGGCCTGCGTGTCCCCGGCGGTGCGCGAGGTCAGGGTCAGCTGGGCGACCGAGGCGATGGAGGCCAGGGCCTCGCCCCGGAATCCCAGGGTGGCCACCGATTCCAGCTCCGCCAGGGAGGCGATCTTGCTGGTGGCGTGGCGCTGCAGGGCCAGGGGCATCTGGTCGGGCGGGATGCCGTGGCCGTCGTCGGCCACCAGGATGCGGCGGATGCCGCCGCCATCCAGGCGGATCTCGATGGCCCGCGCGCCGGCGTCCAGGGCGTTTTCCAGCAGTTCCTTCAGCACGGAGGCGGGGCGTTCGATGACTTCGCCCGCGGCGATCTGGCTGATGAGGATGTCGGGCAGGGCGGCAATGGTTCGCATCATGAAAACGATTATAGTGAGCGCTGGCCCGGGGTTTCGCCCGGCCGGCCGGGCCGCGGGCGCGCCGCGTTCCGGTATGATCCCCGGCACGCCCTTTCCCATCATCTTTCGAGGTCTCGCGGCCAAATGGCTGAACTGTTCCAACTCGTCCTGCACATCGACCAGTACCTGGGGGTCTGGGTGGCGCAATACGGTGCCTGGATCTACCTGATCCTGGCGCTCATCATTTTCGGCGAAACGGGGCTGGTGGTGCTGCCGTTCCTGCCCGGGGATTCGCTGCTGTTCATCGCCGGGGCCTTCGGCGCCTCCGGCCTGCTGGACCCGGTCCTGCTGGGCGGCATCCTGATCGCGGCCGCGATCCTGGGCAACACCGTCAATTACCAGGTGGGGCGCTTCATCGGCCCGAAGGTCTTTTCGCGCGACTACCGCTTCCTGGACCGCAAGGCCCTGATCAAGACCCACGCCTTCTACGAAAGGCACGGCGGCAAGACCATCGTGCTGTCGCGCTTCCTGCCGCTGTTCCGGACCTTCGCGCCCTTCGTGGCCGGGGTCGCGGGCATGCGCTGGCTGACCTTCCAGCTGTACAACGCGCTGGGCGCCGTCGCCTGGATCGCCGGCCTGATCACCCTGGGCTATTTCTTCGGCAACGTCCCCATCATCAAGGAACACCTCAACACCATCGTGCTGATCGGCGTGGGGGCGGCCGCCGTGCCGGCCGCCGGCGGGGTGCTGTGGAAGCTGCTGCGCGGCCGCAAGACGGGCTCGGCCTGACGCCACGCCCGGCCGGGGCGCCGCCGGCGTCGGCGGGCCCCGGACGGTATCAGGCGCGCCGCGCCAGCGCGGGGTGCGCCGAGAAATAATCCTGGATCCCGCTCAGCACCGCGTTGGCGATGCGCTGCTGGTGCGCCGAGGTGCGCAGCAGCTGTTCTTCTTGGGGATTGCTGATGAAGGCGGTCTCGATCAGGATCGAGGGGATGTCCGGCGCCTTCAGCACGGCGAAGCCGGCGCGCTCGATGCGGTTCTTGTGCAGCTGGTTGATCTTGCCGATCTCGTTCAGGACCTGGGTCCCGACCCGGATGGAATCGTTGATCTGCGCCCCGGTGGACAGGTCCAGCAGCACCTTGGCCACCTGGGCGTTGTGCGCGCCCAGGTTCACGCCGCCGATCAGGTCGGCGTCGTTTTCCTTCTTCGCCAGCCAGCGGGCGGCGGCGCTGGTGGCGCCGTGCTGCGACAGCGCCCAGACCGACGAGCCGCGCGCCGAGGGCTTGATCCAGGCGTCGGCGTGGATGGAGATGAACAGGTCGGCCTGGACGCGGCGGGCTTTCTGCACGCGCACGTTCAGCGGCACGAAATAGTCGCGGTCGCGCGTCAGGTAGGCGCGCATGTTCGGCTGGGCGTCGATGAGCTTCTTCAGGCGGTGCGCGATCTGCAGGACGATGTCCTTCTCGCGCGTGCCGCGTTTGCCGATGGCGCCCGGGTCCTCGCCGCCGTGGCCGGGATCCAGTGCGATCAGGATCGGGCGGCCCGGGCGGGCGCCGGGCGTCGCGCGCGGCAGAGGCGGCGCGACGTCTTCGTCCGGCTGCTTGCGGGCGACCGGCGGCAGCTTCTGGCCTTCCACGGAGGGAATGGGCGCCTCCGTGGGGCTGTCCTGGGCGAGGTTTTCCAGGATGCCGGCGAGCGGGTCGTTTTCCGCGTCCTTCAGCAGCGCCATCAGCGGATCCTGCGCGACCTTTGGATACAGGTCGAGCACCAGGCGGTACTTGTACTCGCCGATGGGCTTCAGGGTGAAGACCTGGGGGGCGACGTCCTGCTTGAGGTCGAACACCAGGCGCACCACGCCGGGGCGGTTCTGGCCCACGCGCACGGTGCCGATGTAGGGGTCGTTGGGCCGGATCTTGGAGACCAGGTCGTTGATGGCGGCGCTCAGCCGCACGCCCTCGATGTCCACCACCAGCCGGTGCGGATGGTCGAGCGTGAAGTGCTCGGCCTTCAGCTCGGTGTCCATTTCCAGGGTCACGCGCGTGTATTCGTCGGCCGGCCAGGTCCGCACCGCCAGGATGGTGGCGGCCTGCGCCAGGCGCGGTACGACGGGCAGCAGCAACAGGGCGCAGCCGCCCGCGATCATCTTGCGCCGCAGGGGGGCGGCGGGGGCGCTCATCGGCGCGGCGGGTCCAGGTGCGTCAGCCATTGCTGTCCTTTTTCGCTGCAGGCGGTCAGTCGGGCATGCCGGCCGGCGCCGTCATATTCCAGGCGGATGTCGAGGTCCGGGGGCGGCAGCCGCGTGCCGGCCTGCTCGGGCCATTCGATCAGGACGACCGCGTGTTCGTCGAGCAGTTCGTCGAAGCCCGCGTCCCGCCATTCGTGTGCATCGCTAAATCTATAGAAATCAAAGTGATAGAAGTATAAGTTAGAAACGTTATAGCTTTCAAGAAGCGCGTAGCTGGGACTCTTGATCCGGCCGGTCACGCCGGCGGCCCGCAGCAGGGCGCGGGCCAGGGTGGTCTTGCCCGTGCCCAGCTCGCCGCGCAGGTGGATGCGTCCCCCGGCGGCGGGGCCGCCCGGGGCGCGGCCGCAGGCCAGTCCGGCCAGCCGTTGCGCCAGGGCAACGGTGGCGTCTTCGTCCGGCAGGGGCCAGTCGATGGAAGGAAGCGGGGGAGTCATGGTGGGGGCCTCCGGGATTCAGGTTGCGGCATCCAGCCACAGTGGCAGGGTCAGGGCCGACAGCAGCGTGCCGATCGACATGGTGACCGCCACCAGCCGGCCGTCGCCGCCCATGCGGGCGGCCAGCACGTGGGCCGAGGAAGCGGTGGGCAGGGCGCTGAACAGCAGCAGGACCAGCCGTTCGCCGGCCGACAGGCCCAGCGCCCAGGCCAGCGCCAGCGCGACCGGCGGCAGCAGGACCAGCTTGGCCGCCACCATCCAGGCCATCAGCGGCGCATGCGCGCGGCCGCCCTGCAGCGACAGGGTGGCGCCCACGCACAGCAGGCCGACGGCGATGGCGCAGGCGCCCAGGCGTCCCAGGGTGACGTCGAGCACGGGCGGGATGGGCACGCGCAGGAAGTTGCAGGCCAGCGCGGCCAGGGTGGCGAGGATGAAGGGGTTGCGCGCGATCTCGCGCAGGGCGCGCCCGCCGTGGCGGCTGGCCAGGGCATGCACCGCGCCGATGTTGCTGATGGGCACGGCGAAGCCCACGATCACCGCCATGGTCGTCTGCGCGCCGGGCCAGCCCAGGCCGCCGGCCAGGGACAGGGCGAGGTAGGTGTTGAAGCGGAAGGCGCACTGGGCGACCGAGGCGTGCGCCGCCGGATCCGGGCGCACCGCCAGGCGGCCCAGCCAGGCCAGGGCGATGCCGCCGAGCATCACGCCGACGGTGGCGGCCAGCAGCACCGAGGTGTTGCCCGGTTCCAACGGTGTGCGGGTGATCGAGTGGAACAGCAGGGCGGGGAACAGGATGAAATAGACCAGTTTTTCCGCGCCGGCGAAGAAGGCCTGGTCGAATCCCAGCCGGTGCAGCAGGACCCAGCCCAGGGCGATCAGCAGGAAGTCGGGCAGGATGAGCGGGATGACGGACATGGGCGGCGGTCGGGCGGGGCTGGTGTGAGATTGTACGTGGCCGGTGGAGCGGGGGTCCGATCGAGGAGGGATCGGGAATTGCTCGGGGTCCGCTCCAGGGCCGGTCGAGAGTGGATCGGGGTCCGCTCCGGGGCCGATCGAGGTCCGCTCCAGGCCTGAATGCGGGCTCGGGTCCGGGCTGCGATTCGCGGCTTCGATCCAGGTTTCAATCGGGGTTTCAATTGTCAGGGGTGGTCACACATTCTTCAAATGTGTAGAATCTGTATCGGTTCCTGATGCATTCAGGGATTTAGGACGCAAGTTCATGCTTCAAGAACACCGGCCGGAAACCGGTGGCTCCGACTTGCCGAGTAACGCTTCCACCATGATCCGAAGTCGCGATTGGGAAAGCTTACCGATCCACCGTACCTGCCCCCTTCCTGGCCGCCTGGCCGGACCTCGCCCAGCCCCCCACGGTAGCCGCTTCGCCGGTTCGCCGCTCCTGCCGTCCCCTGCCGTTCCTCCGGGATGCGGCGTGCTGCCGCCTTCCGGCGCCGCGGCCTCCATCCGGCCGTCGGCCCGCGCACGGACGCCCGCCCGTCCGGCCTCCGGCCGTGTTCCCGCCCGTCATTTCCATCGAGTCCACCATGTCCAATGATCCCCGCTACACCGCGTATCTCGAAAGCCAGCGCCGCGCCGCGCAGTGGACCGTGTTCCTGAGGGCGGTGGCGCAGGCCCTGCAGTCGAGGCTGGACGTCGACGAGCTGCGCCAGACGATGCGCGCCGCCGGCATGCAGGCGGCGCAGGAACTGGCCCTGCCGGAATGCGAGACCCTGGCCGACATCGAAGCGGCCGCCAACCGGCACTGGTCGCAGATGGGCTGGGGGTGCGTCGCGCTGTCCGAGCAGCCCGACTGCCTGCGCATTTCGCACGCCTACGCGCCCTTCGCCGAGGCCTTCGGCGCCGAGCCGCCCGACTGGCTGGGCAGCTTTCTCGAAGGCGTCTACCAGCAGTGGTTCCTGCTGCTGGGGGCCGGCAATGCGCTGCTGGTGCGTTTCGAGGGCCGGGACGAGAACGGAATATTGAACTATCGCTTCGGGAGATGACACTCATGCGGGAATCTCATGCGGGAATCGCGCGCCGTCCGGAGGACACCATGAAAGAATCGACCGATGACATCGACAAGCTGTTCGCCTTCTTCGAGCCCTCGGCGGCCAGCCAGTACCAGGAGCTCGGCAGCCTGGACGCGCGCCACGACATGACCGAACGCTGGCCGCTGCTGGGCGCCATGCCCCTGGCGGGCACGGCGCCCCCGCCGGCGCCGCCCGCCGAGCCGCGCGACCGCTCGGTCTGGCAATCGCACGTGCCCGATCTGCCGCCCCCGTCCGAGGCGCCGGCGCCCGCGGCGCCGCCCGCCGCCGAGGGCACCGGCGCGCCCGCCATGGCGCCCGCGTTCGCATCGGCCCCGACCGCCATGCCCGCGCCCGCGTCCGCTGCGCCCGCCGTTTCTACCGCGTCCACGCCCTTCGCCGCTCCCGCGCCTGCGCCGATCGCCGCCGTGCTTGCGGCCGCCGCCGCCGGCACGGCCGCCATCGTTGCCGCGGCGCCGGCAAGCCCCGCGCCCGCGGGACGCCTGAGCGGCCTGTTCTCGCGCCTCGCGCAGGAGGACTCGCCCGTCGTGCCCGAGGCCGCCGCGGAGGCCGCCGCGCCGCCGCCCCCGCCGGCGCGGCTCGATGCGCTCTTCCGGCGCCTGGACGGACGATGAAAGTCGTTGCCGTCGTTTCGGCCAAGGGGGGTGTCGGCAAGACGACGCTCACCGCCAATCTGGCCGATGCCCTGCGGCTGTCGGGACATCCGGTGCTGGCCGTCGACCTCGATCCGCAGAACAGCCTGCAGCATTACTTCGGCCTGCCCCTGCGCGAGGGCCTGGGGCTGGCCTGGGCCGCGGAGGCCCCGGTCGGGCTGCGGGACGCCCTGCTGACGACGGCGCGGGGCGTGTCGCTCGTGCCCTACGGGCTGTGCGACGAGCCGCGGCGGCTGGCCTTCGAGCGCCGGCTGGCCGAGCGCGCCGACTGGCTGGCGCGGGCGCTCGACGGCCTCGGGCTGCCCGAGGAGCAGATCGTGCTGCTGGACACGCCGCCCGGGCCCAGCCCCTACCTGGCGCAAGCCCTGTCGGCGGCGGATCTGGCCGTCGCCGTGGTGCTGCCCGACGCGGGTTCCTACATGACGGTGCCGCAGCTGCAGCGCCTGATCCAGACCTACGGCGCCGCCAACCCCCGCTTCCAGGGGTACGGCTTCGTGCTCAATCAGCTCGACCAGGAGCGCCGGCTGAACCAGGACGTCGCGCGGATGCTGCGCGACGCCTTTGAACCCCACATGATGGGCGGAGTGCATCGGGATGAATCGCTGAGCGAGGCGCTGGCCTTCGGCCAGACCATCTTCCAGTACGCCCCCCACAGCGAAGCGGCCCACGACATCGCGGCATGTTCCCGATGGCTTGGCGACCGCCTGCACTACAGCCGAGCGGAGGTGTCGTGATGGTCGATAAAGTCGGAGCGTGGTGGACGGGCCTGCCCGTGTGGCGTCCGGGCTGGGTCCAGCTGCTGGCGCTGATGCTGGTGGCCGTCCTGGGCTGGTTCGTCGTCACCACCTACCTCGACCTGGTCGAGCAGGCGGTCTTCGGGATCCTGGTCTTCTGCGTGGCCTTCGTGCTCAACCGCGCCTCGCAGTCGCGCCTGATCACGCTGGCGATGATGTCGATCTCGGTGGCGGCTTCGCTGCGCTACATGTACTGGCGCGTGACGCAGTCCCTCGGCTTCGAGTCCTGGTGGGACGCGAGTTTCGGCTACGGCCTGCTGCTGGCCGAATTCTATGCGCTGACCGTGCTGCTGCTGAGCTACTTCCAGTCGGCCTGGCCGCTGCACCGCAAGCCGGTCATGCTGCCGGCCGACACCCGCCTGTGGCCCAGCGTCGATGTGTACATCCCCACCTACAACGAATCGCTGTCGGTGGTGCGCCAGACGGTGCTGGCCGCCCTGTCCATGGACTGGCCCGCGGACCGCATGAACGTCTACGTGCTCGACGACGGCCGCCGCCCCGAGTTCCGCGATTTCTGCGCGCGGGTGCGGGTCGGCTACCTGACGCGCGAGGACAACCGCCACGCCAAGGCCGGCAACATCAACGCCGCGCTGCCGCGCACCGACGGGGAATTCATCGCCGTGTTCGACTGCGACCACGTGCCGACCCGTTCGTTCCTGCAGGTGTGCATGGGCTGGTTCCTGAAGGACCCCAAGCTGGCCATGCTGCAGACGCCGCACGTGTTCTTCTCGCCCGATCCGCTCGAAAACAACCTGGAGGTCTTCCACAACGTGCCCAACGAAGGGCAGCTGTTCTACGGCCTGACCCAGGACGGCAACGACCTGTGGAACGCCACCTTCTACTGCGGGTCGTGCGCGGTGCTGCGCCGCGAGCATCTGCTGGCCGTGGGCGGCATGGCGGTCGAAAGCGTGACCGAGGATGCGCTGACGGCCCTCAAGATGAACAAGCTGGATCTGAACACGGCCTACCTGGCCATTCCGCAGGCGGCCGGGCTGGCCACCGAGAACCTGTCGCGGCACATCAACCAGCGGATCCGCTGGGCGCGCGGCATGGCGCAGATCTTCCGCCGCTACAACCCCCTGTTCAGCAAGGGCCTGTCGATCAGCCAGCGCGTCTGCTACGCGAGCGCGGCCCTGCACTTTTTCTACAGCCTGCCGCGCCTGGTCTTCCTGACGGCGCCCCTGGCCTACCTGTTCTTCGGGGCGCGGGTCTTCGACGCCTCCGCCCTGATGGTGGTGGTCTATGCCGGGCCGCACATCCTGCATGCCCAGCTGACCAACTACCGCGTCCAGGGCAAGTTCCGCCATTCGTTCTGGAACGAGGTCTACGAATCGGTGCTGGCCTGGTACCTGATGCGCCCCACGCTGGCGGCGGTGATCGATCCGGCCTCGCCGGTGTTCAACGTCACCGCCAAGGGCGGCACGTCCGAGCGCGCCTATTTCGACTGGCGCCTGGCCCGCCCCTACATCATCCTGCTGCTGCTCAATGCGGCCGGGATGATCGTGGGCACCGTCATGCTGGTGCAGCACGTCGGCGACGCCGGGGTGTTCCAGACCATCCTCCTCAACATGGGCTGGACCTTCCTCAACCTCGTGGTCTGCAGCGCCAGCGTGGCGGTCGCCGGCGAACGCCGCCAGATCCGCAGTTCGCCGCGCGTCCTGCAGACGCTCGACGCCACCGTGGCGCTGCCGGGCGGCCACCGGATCCGCTGCCAGACCAGCGATTTCTCCCAGGACGGCCTGGGGCTGGTCCTGCCCCAGGAACTGCCGCTGTCGCCCGGGCAGGCCATCAAAGTCTCGCTCTATCGGGGCCGGGAGGAACGGGTGTTTCCCGCCATCGTGCGCTTCTGCCGGGGGCAGCGGCTGGGCCTGTACTTCGAGGGCCTGTCCATCGCCCAGCAGGTCGAGCTTGTGCAGCTGACCTTCGCCCGCGCCAACATCTGGGCCGAGGCCTGGCATGCCTCGGCGCCCGATTCCCCGCTCGAAGCCATCCGCCAGATCGGCCGCATCGGCGGGCGCGGCTTCGGCGTGCTGCTGCGCGAGTCGGGGCGCGAACTGGGCCGCCTCTTGCGCCGCCGTCCGGGTCCGATGGCCGAAACGCCGGCTGCGCAATCATGAGGGTGGCGTGCCCGGGGCGCCGGACCGCCTCCAGGACGTGCCGCTGGCTGGGCATGCTCGCGCTGCTGGCCCTGGCCGCGGCGGCGGGCGCCCAGCCGCTTGCCGCCGACGCCCTCCAGCCGGGCGCCGGGCCGGGCGTGGCGCAGGGCGTCGGCCAGAACGCCGGTCAGGGCGCCGGATCCGATGCCGGCCAGAGCGCCGGTCAGGGCATCGAGCAGGACATCGGACCCGGCATCGAACCCACCGCCGCCGCGGACGCCGGGCAGCCCATGGCGGGCACCGAACAGTACGTCCTGCCGTTCAGCCTGCTGGGCGAACGCAGGAACCTGGAACTGCGCGGCGTCGACGGGCACCGCGAGCTGGTCTTCGGCGTGCGTGCCGACCAGCGGGTGGCGCGGGCGCGGATCGATCTGCGGTACAGCCGTTCGCAGGCGCTGCTGCAGAAGCTCTCGCATCTGAAGATCATGCTCAACGGCGAGCTGGCCGCCACGGTGCCGCTGGAAACGGCCTCGCCCGAAACGGCCTCGCCCGAAACGGCCGCATCCGCAACGGCCGCGCCCGGCCCGCAGGACGAAGCGCATGCCTGGCTCGACCTGCCGGTGCGGTTCTTCCGGCCGGACAATCTGCTGAGCCTGCAGCTCATCGGGCATTACACCCTGCAGTGCGAGAATCCCGTGCACCCCGACCTCTGGGCCGACATCGACCAGTCCAGCCGGCTGGTGCTCGACGTCGAGCCCCTCGTCCTGCCCGACGACCTGAGCCTGCTGCCCGCGCCGTTCTTCGACCGGCACGATCCGCGCCGCCTGCACCTGCCGTTCCTCGTCGCCGGCGCCAGCGACGCCCGGATCGAGGCCGCCGGCATGATCGCCTCCTGGATGGGCGCGCTGGCCAGCTACCGCGGCGCCGATTTTTCCGTCGGCACGCGGGATCTGCCCGCGCACGGCCACGGCGTGGTGGTCGCCGGCGCGGCCGACCTCCCGCCCGGCCTCGATCTGCCGGCCCTCGAAGGCCCCACCGTCGCCCTGCGGACCAACCCCAACGATCCCGCCGGCAAGCTGCTCGTCGTCACGGGGCGCACGGACCAGGAGATCCGCACCGCGGCGCGCATGCTGGTGCTGGGAGGCCAGGTGCTCGCCGGCCCGACGGCGCTGCTGAAGAACCTCGAAACGCGGCCGCGCAAGCCCTACGACGCGCCCAACTGGATCCCGACGGACCGCCCGGTGGCGCTGGGCGAGCTGGGCGCCGTGGGCGGATTCACGCGCTCGGGCCGCGTACCCGAGCCCATCACGGTCGATTTCCGCCTGCCGCCCGACCTGTCCGACTGGCAGACCAGGGACGTGCCGCTGTCGCTGCGCTACCGGCATTCGGCGCAGTCCCCGGCCGACGAGGGGCGGCTCGATGTGCTGCTGAACCGCGCCACGATCCGCCAGGAACTGCTGGAAGGCCGCGACGAGCGCCTGCGCCGCTGGACCGGCGACGATCCTTCCGTCCAGCAGGATACGGTGCGCATCCCCTTGGGCAGCCTGAGCGCCTTGTCCAGCCTGCAGTTCCAGTTCCGCTACAAGATGCCCGAGCGGCCCGAATGCAGCGGCGGCCAGGTGGACAACTGGCGCAGCGGCATCGATCCCGAATCCACGCTCGACCTGTCGGGCGTCGCGCATCACAAGGCCATGCCCGATCTGGCGGCTTTCAGCACCGTGGGCTTTCCCTTCACGCGCATGGCCGACCTGTCGGAAACCGTCGCGGTGCTGCCCGACCAGGCCGGGGACGAGGAATACGGCGCCCTGCTGACCTGGCTGGGGGCGGCGGGGCGGTCCACCGGCCTGCCCGCCAGCGGCATCCGGGTGCTGCGGGCCGCCGAGGCCAAGGCTCCGGCCCTGGCCGGCAAGGACGTGCTGCTGGTCGAATCCGGCCCGCCCTCGGCGCTGCTGCGCCAGTGGGCGGGGCATGTCTCCGCGGCCGGCGCGCCGGCCGCGGAGACGGAGTGGTCGGTCGGCGCCCTGATCCGGCAGGCGTACCGCTGGGTGGCCGGCGCGGACGAGGCGGCCGGCGGCCGTGCGCGCGCGGGCAGCGACTGGCTGGCCGGGTTCGAGTCGCCGGTGACGGCCGGCCGCAGCGTGGTGGTGCTGGCCGCGGGCGATGGCGCCCGCCTGGCCCAGCTCGTGGAGGCCTTCGCCCTGGATCCGGTCCAGGGAGGGCAGGTCCAGGGCGGCCTGGCGGCCTGGCAGGGCGATCGCTTCCAGGTCCTGTCGCGCGCCAGCAGCTATTACGTCGGCAGCCTGGGCGCGGTCCGGACCGTGGCCTGGTTCCTCAGCCGCCATCCGCTGCTGATGCTGCTGGCGCTGCTGCTGGGCGTGGCGCTGGCCGCGGCCGTCTTCTACCTGCATCTGCGCACGCGCGCCCGGCGCCGCCTGCAGATGGATTCCGAATGAAACGCATCGATAGAGGGCATCTGATGAAAAAGTCTACTTGGTCCATGCAATCCCGCTGGCTGTGGGCGCCGATGCTGATGCTGGCGCTGGCCTCGGGGAGCGTACAGGCACAGGGCTCGACTTCGGGCGCTCCCGCGGGCGCGCCGGCGCAGGAACGGCCGGCGGACGACGGCGGCGTGGCGCCCGCGGACGCCGCCGTGCCGCCGGCCGCCGACGCTGGACTGCTGCCCGAGGCGCCCGCCGCCGCGCCCGACTATCAGTACAAGCTCTCGCTGGAGCAGCTGGGCGCCCGGTTCCCGCTCAATCTGCGCGGAGTGGACGGCAGCGACGACGTGCCCTTCAGCATCCGCGCCGACGAACTGGTGACGGCGGCCCGCCTGAACCTCACCTACGCCTATTCGCCGGCGCTGCTCAGCGACCTTTCGCACATCAACGTCCTGGTGAACAACCAGGTGGCCTACAGCATTCCCGTACCCAAGGACACGGCGGGCCGCAGCCTGCTGCGGTCGATCGACCTGCCGCCGCGCCTGATCACCGAATTCAACCACCTGCGCCTGCAGCTGATCGGGCACTACACCCTGGACTGCGAGGATCCGCTGCATTCCAGCCTGTGGGCCAACGTCAGCAACCAGAGCCAGCTGGAGCTGGCCGTGCAGCGCCTGTCCCTGCCCGAGGACCTGTCGATCCTGCCGCTGCCCTTCTATGACCGCCGCGACACCCGCCGGCTCGTCCTGCCCTTCGTCTTCGCCAGCGGGCGCGACGCCGCCGTGCTGCGCTCGGCGGGCATGGTGGCCTCCTGGTTCGGCGCGCTGGCCGAATACCGCGGCGCGGAATTCCCGGCGTCCTTCGACCTGCGCTATCCCGACAAGGGCAACGCCGTCGTCTTCGTGAAGGGCCAGGCCGCCGGCATGGCGGGCCTGGACAAGCTCACCGGCCCGACGGTGGCCGTGGCCACCAATCCCAACGACGCCAACGGCCGGCTGCTGGTGGTCGCCGGCCGCTCCGACGAGGAACTCGTGCAGGCGGCCCAGGCGCTGGTGACGGGCAGCAAGGCCCTGGTCGGCCGCCAGGCGGTGATCACGCAGCTCGACCCGCTGGCCGCGCGCAAGCCCTACGATGCGCCGCGCTGGATTCCGTCCGACCGGCCGGTGAAGTTCGGCGAGATCCTGTCCGGCGCCGACCTGGACGTCGCGGGCTACGACAGCGCGCCGGTCCGCCTGCCCCTGCGGGTGGCGCCGGACCTGTTCGGCTGGCACGAGGGGCCGGTGCCCATCGACCTGCGCTACCGCTACACGCCGCAGACCGGCTCGGTCAATTCCTCGCTGCTGATCAGCGCGCGCGACCAGTTCCTCAAGTCCTATCCCCTGCTGTCGATCGACCAGCTGGCGGACAAGAGCGTGGCCGATACGCTGGGCGAGGGCGAGATGCTGCCCGTCGAGGTCCGGACCACCGTTCCCCTGGCCCGCCTGGTGGCGAAGTCCGAGCTTGAATTCAAGTTCATGTACGACTACATCAAGGAAGGCCAGTGCCGCGACATCATCATCGACAACGTCCGCGGCCGCATCGAGCCCGAGTCGTCGCTCGACCTGTCGCAATATCCGCACTTCATGCCGATGCCGAATCTGGCGGCCTTCAGCGGCAGCGGCTTCCCCTACACCCGCATGGCCGACCTGTCCGAGACCGCCGTGGTGCTGGCGGACCGGCCGACCGAGGCCGACGTCGGCACCTACCTGGTGCTGATGGGCCGCTTCGGCGAGTCCACCGGCCTGCCGGGCACCGGCGTCCAGGTGGCGTTCGGCGCCGCAGGCCTGCAGCAGGCCGACAAGGACATCGTGGTCATCGCCTCGGGCCAGCAGGCCTGGCTGGAGGGCTGGGTCAAGTCCATGCCCGCCCTGGTGGCGGGGCAGGGCAAGCACGCCGACACCTCGGACCGGGTCTACAAATCGCACCTGTGGCCCACGCCCGATCCGCGCGAAAGCCAGGATGCGCCGCGCACCGACCTGGCGTATTCCAGCGAGGGAGTCGAGACGATCTTCGCCGGCTTTGAATCCCCCGTCACCTCGGGCCGCAGCGTGGTCCTGATCGCCAGCAGCGCGCCCGAAGGGCAGGCCTACGCCGTCAGCGCGCTGCTCGACGAGTCCGATTACGAGCAGGGCCTCAGCGGCAGCCTGGCGGCCGTGGACGCGCACAAGATCAGCCCCCTGGTGAACCAGTACACCTATTCCGTCGGCGAGCTGGGCTGGTGGCGGCGGATCGAATGGACGCTGGCCCGGTACTGGAACGGCCTGCCCGCCTTCGGCCGGATCTGGGACTGGGTGGGCGTGCTGCTGCTGGTGATCCTGGCGCTGGCCCTCTGGCGGATGATGCGCCGCCGTCCGGCGGCGGCGGACTGAATGCGGCCCGCACCGTCCCTGGCGCACGCATGGCGCGGCGCGGCCCGGCAGGCCTGGGTGCTGCGCGCCTGCCTGGCCTGCTGCGTCTGCCTGATGCTGGCGCCGGCGGCGGTGCGCGCGCAAGGAGACTGCATGGCCGACTGGCCGTTGTGGCAGCAGTTCAAGGAGCACTTCGTCGAGCCCGACGGGCGCGTGCTCAACGCGCGCGCGGGCAAGCAGCAGAGCACCTCCGAGGGCCAGTCCTACGCCATGTTCTTCGCCCTGGTGGCCGGCGACCGGAAGACCTTCGACCAGCTCTGGCGCTGGACGGTCGACAACCTGGCGCATGGCCAGGCGGAGCGCCGCCTGCCCGCCTGGATCTGGGGGCAGGACCCGGACAGCAAGGCCTGGGGCGTGATGGATGCCAATTCGGCGGCCGACGCCGATCTCTGGTTCGTCTACGCCCTGCTGGAGGCCGGGCGGCTGTGGGACGATCCCGCATACGTCCGCCAGGCGCAGGCGCTGCTGGTGCTGATCCAGGCGCAAGAGGTGTCCGAACTGCCCGACCTGGGCACCATGCTGCTGCCCGGCCGCGAGTTCTTCTATACGCCCGAGCAGGGCACCTGGCGGCTGAACCCGAGCTATCTGCCCGTTTTCCTGCTGCGCCGGCTGCAGCAGGCATCGCCGCGCGGCCCCTGGGACCGGATCGCCGACAATACGCTGCGCATGCTGCGGGACGTCGCGCCGCACGGCCTGGCGCCCGACTGGACGGTCTATCGCTATGCCGACCAGGCGGCCGGCTTCGTCCCCGATGCCCAGAGCGGCGCCACCGGCAGCTACGACGCCATCCGCGTGTATCTCTGGGCCGGGATGACCGCGGCGCAGGACCCGCTGCGCGACGCACTGCTGGCCGCGCTGGGCGGCATGGCGCGGATCGTGGGCGCCGCGCCGCAGGGCGAGCCCCCCGAGTCCGTCGATGCCCGGACCGGCGAGGCGCGCGGCGCGGGGCCGTTCGGCTTTTCCGCCGCCCTGGTGCCGTACTTCGATGCGCTGGGCCTGGCGCCGCTGCGGGAGGCGCAGCAGGCCCGCGCGCGGGCGCTGCTGCCCCAGGCCGTGCAGGCCGGGGCCCTGCAGGATTTTCTGCCTTACTACGATTTCATGCTCAGCCTGTTCGGCCTGGGCTGGTCCGAAGGGCGTTTCCAATTTGGGCCTGATGGCCGCCTATCCGTTTCGTGGGAGAAAGCATGTTCCGGTACAAGCAAATAGCGCTGGGCGGCCTGTGCGCCGTGTTGCTGAGCCAGCCTGTCTGGGCGGAGGACGCGGTGCAGGCGCTGATCGAACAGGGCCATTACTGGCAGGGCAGGCAGAACGACGACCGCGCCGCCGAGGTCTGGAACAAGCTGCTGCTCATCAGCCCGGGCAATCCCCAGGCGCTCGACGGACTCGCGCGGGTGGCCCTGAACCAGAAACGGCTGGCCGAGGCGAAGAAATACCTGCAGCAGCTCAAGGCCTCCTACCCGAACGACCCCGCCACGGCCCTGCTCGAACAGGACGTCGGCCTGCACGAGGCCAGCAAGGCGGCCCTGCTGAACCAGGCGCGCCAGTTCGCCGCCGCGGGCCAGTTCGACCAGGCGGCGGCCACCTACAGGAAGATCTTCGCCGGGCGCGCGCCGCTGGGGGCCCTGGGGCGTGAATACTACATGTACCTGGGATACACCGACGGCGGCCTGCCCGAGGCCATCGCCGGCCTGCAGCGGCTGGCGGCCCAGCATCCCGACGACGCGCAGATCAAGCTGATCCTGGGCCGCCACCTGGCGCGCAACGAGGCCACCCGGGTCCAGGGCATCCAGCAGCTCGCGGCGCTGTCCGGACGCAGCGACGTCGGCAGCCAGGCCACCGAAAGCTGGCGCGACGCCCTGATCTGGATGGGCCCCCCGGGACCGCAGTACCGGGCCGTGTTCGAGCAGTATCTGGCCAAGCATCCGGACGACACCGAGATCCGCGACCAGCTCGCGCAGGGCGGCAAGGTCCAGGCGCAGTCCCAGGCGCGGGAGCGCGCCCAGGCGCAGGCGCAGGACCGGGCGCAGGCCCAGGCCCAGGCACGCGCGGCGGCCGCGGCGGCGCGCGCCAGCGCCCTGAGCAGCCAGGTGGCGCAGGCGGCCAAGCTCGTCGACCAGGGCGAACTGGCGCAGGCCGAGGCGCAGCTGAAGGCCATCCTGGACAGGAATCCCAACGACAACCAGGCCCTGGGCGCCATGGGGATCCTGCGGATGCGCCAGGGCGAATGGACCCAGGCCCGCCAGTACCTGCAGCGGGCGCGCCGCGGCGGCAAGGCCTGGCAGGGCGCCCTGGACGCGGCCGATTACTGGGCCGACATCGAACGCGCCGGCTCCCTGCAGCAGGCCGGCAAGCTGGCCGAGGCGCAGCAGGTGCTGGAAAAGGCCGCCAAGCGCCAGCCCCGGGAAACGGCGGCCACGGTGAAGCTGGCCGACATCCTGTTCGAGCAGGGCAAGACCGAGGCGGCGCGGGCGGCCTATCAGCGGGTGCTCGGGCAGCATCCCGACGACCCCGGCGCCCTGGCCGGCATGGCCCAGGTGGCGCGGGCCTCGGGCGACGTCCGCGCCGCCCGGCAGTCGCTGGAGGACGCCCTGGCGAAGAATCCCGACGACCCCTGGCTGCGCTATCAGCTGGCCCAGATCTACCAGGACGCGGGGCGCGACAAGGACGCCCGCAAGCTGGTCGACGGCCTGCTGGCGATCCATCCCGACGATCCCCAGGCGCTTTACGCCAGCGCGATGCTGGCCCAGCAGCAGGGCCGCCCGGATGCGGCGCGCGAGGCCCTGGCCCGCATCCCCCAGGGACGGCGCACGGCGCCCATGCGCGCCTTTGCCGCCGACCTCGAACGCAATGCCCTGGTGCAGCAGGCCGGGCAGCTGGCGCGGCAGGGGCGCAAGGCCGAGGCCGTCGCCCTGCTCGATCGGGTGCGCGGCCAGACCCGGCCCGACGACGTGCAGACGCTGGGCGCCCTGGCGCGCGGATATGCCGACGTCGGCGAACTGGGCCGGGGCCTGGACCTGCTGCGCCCCCTGCGCGACCAGGGGGGCAGCCGGGGCATGGACGCCACGCTGGTCTACGCGGAACTGCTGCTGCGTTCCGACCAGACCATCGAGGCGGGCGCCATCCTGCGCCAGGCCGCCCGCCAGCCGCTCAGCGGCGCCCAGCGCCAGGCGCTCGAGGACCTGTCCGACAGCTACCGCATCCACGAAGCCGATTCCCTGCGGGAAAGCGGCGATCTCGTGGCCGCCTACGACATGATCGCGCCGGTGCTCAAGCGCAAGCCCAAGGACCCTGTGGCCGTGGGCGCGCTGGCGCGCATGTACGCCGCCGCGGGCAAGGGGGACCAGGCCCTCGAACTGTACGAAAACCTGCTCCAGACCGATCCCGACAATGCCGCGCTGCACCTGGGGACCGCCCAGGTCGCCCAGCAGCTGCGCAACGAACGGCGCGCCGCCCGCGAGGCGGGGATCGCCGTGTCGCTGGCGCCGAACGACATCGACATCCTGACCAGCGCCGCCCGCGTCTACCGCGCCCAGGGCAAGACTTCGGAAGCCCAGGACCTGCTCGAAAAGGCGGTGGCCCTGGAAAGCAGCCGGCCGGTCGCGGTGGCGGCCGCGCCCGGCTCCGAGACCCTGGTGCGTTCCGACAATCCTTTCGTGGGCCTGCCGGGCCAGCGCATGGCCCCGGTCCGCCCGGTGGCGGTGCCGCTGGCGCAGGAAACCCTGGCGGCCGACCTGCCGCCGGCCGACGCCTCGCTGCCCGGCGCGCCGGCCGAGGTCCTGGCGGTCGATGTGCCCGCGGCGCCCGCCCTGCCCGGCGCGGCCGGCGGGTATCCGGCCGGCGCCGCGGCCCGGCAGGCGGCGCTGCCGCCGGCCTCGCCCGCGCCGGCCTACGCCGCCGCGGCCCCTGCCTACGCCGCCGCTGCGGTGCCGGCCGACCCGGCGCCGGCCTTCGCCGGCGGCGCCGCCGCGGCGCGGTCCGCCAATCCCTTCGATACGGCTGCGTCCGCGCGCGGCATGACGGCGGCGGCCCGCGAGCTCGACGAGGTCCGCCAGGAACGCAGCCCCGAGATCCGCGCCGGGGTCGAGTTCCGCAACCGCGAGGGCGATTCCGGCACCAGCCAGCTGGTCGAGGCGCAGACGCCCATCGAGGTGCGCATGCCGGCGGGCAACGGCAAGATCGCCGTCCAGGTCACGCCCACGGTGATCAGCACGGGTTCGCTGGGCTCGGCGGGCTATGCCCTGGGCACCTTCGGCGGCGGGCCGCTGTCCATGGTGGCCAGCTCCGCCGTGCCCGACACGGGCCGCCAGACCGGGGTCGGCCTGGCGCTGGGCTACGAGACGCGCGGCATGAAGTTCGACGCCGGCGTCACGCCCCTGGGATTCAAGGAGCAGAATTTCGTGGGCGGGGCGCTGTTCGACGGGGTGCTCGACGATGCCGGCACGGTCACCTACCGGCTCGACGTGTCGCGCCGCGCCGTCACGGACAGCGTCCTGTCGTTCGCCGGCATGGAGGATTCGCGCCTGGGCCTGAAGTGGGGCGGCGTCACGGCAAGCGGGGCCCGGTTCACGCTCAGCAAGGACTTCGGCGGCGGCGGGATCTACGGCAATGCCGCCTGGCACAGCCTGCGGGGGCACAACGTGGCTTCCAACCAGCGCAAGGAATTCAACCTCGGCACCTATTTCCGCCTGATCGACGAGCCCGACGCCCAGCTGCTGGCCGGCCTGAACCTGAACGCCACGTTCTACGACAAGGACCTGAGCTACTTCACCTACGGCCACGGCGGCTACTTCAGCCCGAAGCATTACTACTCCGTCGGCCTGCCGATCACCTGGGCGCAGCGCAACGGCCCGCTCAGCTGGCGCATCGACGGCTCCGTCGGGGTGCAGCGCATCAAGCAGGGCGACGCGCCGCTCTTCCCGAACGACGGCGGCATGCAGAACGCGGCCCTGGCCGCCATCGCGGCGCTCGAACGGCCGGAGCTGTCGGGCGTGAGCGGCGGCTACTACCCGGGCTCCAGCAAGACCGGCGTGGGCTACAACCTGAGCGCGGCGGCCGAATACCGCATGGCGCCGCAGTGGGTGCTGGGCGCGCGCCTGGGGGCCGACAACGCCAGCGACTACCGCCAGTGGTCCGGCGGCCTGTACCTGCGCTATTTCTTCTACCCGCAGTCGGGCCTGATGTCGCTGCCCGTCGAGCCCTACCGTTCGCCTTTCAGCCAGGCCTATGGCCGATAAGGACATCCGGGAGACCTTTCTATGCTGACTTCCCTGCTGGCGGGCCTGTCCATCCTCGTCATCGGCGACAGCCACCTGACCGCGCGCAACTACCTCATCGAATCCCTGCACATGGACCTGGTCCGGCAGGGCGCCCGGGTGCACAGCTTCGGGGTCTGCGGCGCCGATGCCGCCGACTGGCTCAAGGCCACGCCCGGCACCTGCGGCGGCGCCGAACGGCGCGATGCGGGCCCGGTCGCCCTGCTGGGCAGCGGGGCCGCCACGGTGCCGGTGACGCAGCTGCTGTCCCGCGACAAGCCCGACCTGCTGGTGATCGTCATGGGCGACACCATGGCGGGCTACGGCAAGGACGTCTTTCCCAAGGCCTGGATCTGGCAGCAGGTCACCTCCCTGACCAAGGCGGTCGGCCAGTCGGGCACGGCCTGCGTCTGGGTCGGGCCGGCCTGGGGCACCGAAGGCGGCAAGTTCCACAAGACCTTCGCGCGCGTGGAACAGATGTCGGCCTTCCTGAAACACAACGTGGCGCCTTGCGCCTACATCGATTCCCTGGGCTTTTCCAAGCCCGGGGCCTGGGCCACCACCGATGGCCAGCACTTCACCGAAGCGGGGTACCGGCAGTGGGGCGACGCCATCGCCAAGGCGCTGGCCCAGTCACCCGCCGTCCAGGCATTGCGTAAAAAATGAAGCCATCCACATGAAGAAATTCCTCCTGCCCATCGCGCTGGCCGCCGGCCTGGCGCTGGCCGCGCCGGCGGGCGCGGTCGACATCCCGCTGTACCCCACCGGCCCGGCCCAGGACGCGGCCTTTCTGCGCTTTGCCGACGGCCTGGACGAGGCCCTGCGGGTGACGGCCTCCGATTCGGCATCGGCGCTCGAACTGGACGCGCAGCGGCGCGTCAGCGACTACCAGATGGTGCCGGGGGGCACCGAGCTCAGCGGCACGCTGACGGCGGGCGGCGAGCATGCCCCGGTCAGGCTCACGCTGGCGCCCGGCGAATTCGTCACCGTGGTCGGCGTGCGCGACCAGGGCGGGCTCGCACCGCTGCTGCTGCGCGAGACCCCCGAGGACTTCAGCGCCGTCAAGGCCTCGGTCGCGTTCTACAACCGCAATGCCCGGTGCCAGCCCGCCAGCGTGCGGGTGGCGGGGCGCCAGGTGGACCTGTTCCAGGACGTGGCCGCCGGCGGCCAGGCCCGCCGCCAGGTCAATCCGGTGGCG
This sequence comes from Castellaniella defragrans, assembly GCF_014203015.1. GTDB lineage: Bacteria > Pseudomonadota > Gammaproteobacteria > Burkholderiales > Burkholderiaceae_B > Castellaniella > Castellaniella defragrans. Next base: position 160,690 of record NZ_JACHIB010000006.1, on the reverse strand, counting down.
CTGCGCGTCCAGCTGCTGTGTGCGGGCCAGCCCGCCGGCGGCCCGCTCGACCTGGGCGTGCTGGAGGCGGGCGAACGCTACACCCTGTTTCTGGTCCCCGGCGATCCGGCGCATCGCTTCTTTCAGGTGAAGGATGCCGTGGCCCATTGATTCCCGAACGATTCCTGATCGATTCCCCATTGATTTCCGATCGATCCCCGCTTGCTTCCCGGTGGATTCCCGCTCGATCCCCGATCGATGCGCAGTTGATTCCCCATTGATTCCCAGTTGATCCTCCCTTCCTGGAACCTTGACGATGGCAGTGACCGCAGCCCTGGCCGGCTTGAGCTTTCTGATCATTGGCGAAAGCCACATGCTCTACAAATTTCCCGATTTCCTGCATCAGGACCTGTATGCCCAGGGAGCCGCCCACGTGCATACGATCGGCGCCTGCGGCGCCAGCGCGGGCGACTGGATCAAGCCGCGCACGGTCGATTGCGGCGCCGAGAAGAAGGACAAGGAGCCGACCAAGGCCTACGGCCCCACCATGCGCACGCAGCCGATCCGGCAGCTGCTCGACGCCGACAAGCCCGACGTGATCGTGGTCATCATCGGCGACACCATGGGCTCCTACGCCAACGAGCTCTTCCCCAAGGCCTGGGCCTGGCAAAGCATCACCAGCCTGACCAAGGCCATCGCCGCGAGCAAGACGACCTGCGTCTGGGTCGGCCCCGCCTGGGGACAGCCCGGCGGCAAGTACGACAAGAAGAACGACCGGGTCGAGCGGGCCGTGCAGTTCCTGTCGCGCAACGTGGCGCCCTGCACCTACGTGAACTCGCTCGATTTCGCCAAGCCGGGGCAGTGGCGCACCTTCGACGGCCAGCACTTCAAGGACGAAGGCTACGAGGCCTGGAGCAAGGCCATCGTCGGCGCGATCGGGGCGCTGCCGTCGATCCGCCAGCTGGAACAGCGCAAAAAATGAGGCCGGCCCCCGGCGGCGCGTGTCGAGGAGTGCCGGCATGATCTTCTCCTCCTTCGAGTTCCTGTCGCTGTTCCTGCCCGCCTTTCTGCTCGTCTATGCCCTGGCGCCGGCCGGCTGGCGCAACGGCGTCCTGCTGCTGGCGAGCTGGATCTTCTACGGCTGGTGGAGCCCCACCTTCCTGCTGCTGCTGATCGCCCTGACCATCGTCACCTGGCTGGGCGGCCTGGCGCTCGACGCCCTGCCGCACGGCGCGCCGGCGGCCGGCGGCCCGCGGGGCGGGCTCCTGGCCCGGCACGGCCGCGTCTGGCTGCTGGCGGCGCTGATCGTGCTCAACGCCTCGATCCTGTTCTGGTTCAAGTACATCAACATCCTGGTCCAGACCTACAACGGCCTGGCCCCGCTGGCCGGCGCCATGCCGGTCCAGTGGCAGCGCGTGGCCCTGCCCATCGGGCTGTCCTTCATCATCCTGCAGGCGATTTCCTACCTGGTGGACGTCTACCGCGGCCTGTGCCGCCCGGCGCGCAGCTTCATCCGGCTGGGGGCCTACAAGGCCATGTTCGGCCAGCTGATCGCGGGCCCCATCGTCCGCTACGTCTGGGTCGAGCACGAGCTGGTCTCGCGCCCCTTCTCCTGGGAGAATTTTTCCGCCGGCGCGCGCAAGTTCATGGTCGGCCTGTGCATGAAGGTGCTCATCGCCGACACGCTCTCGCCCCTGGTGGGCGCGGCCTTCGCCCTGCCCGAGCCCACCTTCGCCGACGCCTGGCTGGGCTGCCTCGCCTATTCCCTGCAGCTGTTCTTCGATTTCGCGGGCTACAGCGCCATGGCCATCGGCCTGGGCCAGATGCAGGGCTTCCGCATCCCGGAAAACTTCAACCATCCCTACCTGGCGACCAGCATCCAGGATTTCTGGCGGCGCTGGCACATCTCCCTGTCCACCTGGATCCGCGACTACCTGTACATCCCCCTGGGCGGCAACCGCAAGGGGCCCGTGCGCACCTACGTCAACCTGCTGATCACCATGGCCATCGCCGGGATGTGGCATGGCAGCGACAGCTGGAATTTCCTGCTCTGGGGCCTGGCCCACGGCGTGGCGCTGGCGCTGGCGCGCGCCTGGCGGGCCTGGCGGCTGCCGGCCGTGCCGGTGCTGCTGTCGCGCTGCCTGACCCTGCTGTTCGTCTGGCTCGCCTGGACCATCTTCCGCGCGCCCGATTTCGACACCGCCCTGCTCATGTACCGCGCCCAGCTGGGCCTGAGCGGCTGGGCGCTGGGCGACGCCCTGCGGGTCGATTTCCAGGCGTCCCACCTGGTCGGGCTGCTGCTGGGCCTGGCCTGCGTCGTCCTGCCCCATTACCGGGACCGCATCCGCGGCCGCCTGCCGGCCGGAGTGCTGGCATTCATCGACCTGTGGCCGGTGGCGGGCTTCCTGCTGGCCTTTGCGCTGGTGGCGAGCCGCGACGCGGTTCCCTTCCTGTATTTCCAGTTCTGAGCGGGAGAGCGACATGAACGCACCGGCACCGGATCGAGACCCGCTTGGCGGCTACCTGTACGCGGAAAAGCCGCCCCGCCTGGCGCGCCAGGCGGCCGGGGCGGTCTTTCTGGCCGTGCTCGTGCTGGCGGCCCTTTCGGCCCTGCGCGACTGGGGCGACGGCCGGATCGCCGTGCCGCCCGCCCAGCGGACCTTCGAGCGCTTCGCCGACGGCGGCACGGCGCAGTACCTGGCGGGGCAGCTCGCGCGCGGTGCCTTTCCCACCGCCCTGGCCGATGCCGAACGGGGCGCCGGCTGGCTGCTGACCGGCAGTCTGGGGCCCCGGGTGCGGCAGGGCTGCCCCGGCTGGCTGTTCCTGGTCGACGAACTGGCCGTGCATCCGCACGCCCGGGCCGACGCGGCCGCGCGCCTCGACGCGGTCGCGCGGGTGCGCGACCGTCTGAGCCGCCAGGGGATCGGGCTGCTGGTGGCCGTCGTGCCCGACAAGAGCCGGGTCGAGCGGGCGCAGCTGTGCGATCTGTACCGGCCCGTGTCCAGCGCCGGGCGGCTCGACGACTGGATGGCCGGCCTGCGGCAGCGGCAGGTGCCGCTGGTCGATCTCTTCCCGGTGCTCGACCAGGCCGCCCGCGCGGGGCAGCCGCCGTTCCTGCGTACCGACACCCACTGGTCCGAGCACGGCGCCCGCCTGGCGGCCGAGGCCGTGGCCCAGGCCGTGCGCCGCACCGGCGTGGCGGCGGCCCCGCCGCGCCATTTCACGCTGAGCGCTGGGCCGGAGCACGAGCGCGAAGGCGATCTCGTCCGCCTGGCGGGCATCGACTGGCTGCCGGCGCGCTGGAAGCCGGCCCCCGACCGGGTCCGGACGACCACGTTGACCGCGGCCGCCGAGCCCTCGGCCAGCGCCGATTCGGCCGACGACCTGTTCGGCGACGCCGGCAATCCGACCCTGGCGCTGCTGGGCACCTCGTTCTCGCGGACGTCCAATTTCACGCCGTTCCTCGAAAACGGCCTGCAGGCCGTCGTGCCCAGCTTCGCGCGCGACGGCGGCGATTTCTGGGGGTCCGCGCAGCAGTATTTCGCCAGCCCGTCGTTTCGCCAGACGCCGCCGAAACTGGTGATCTGGGAAATCCCCGAACGGGTGCTGCAAATGCCCGTGGCGCCCGCGGAGCGGGCCTGGATGGAGGATCCGGTCCCGCGCGGACCCGGCGGATGACCGGGCCCCGTCCCGCGCAGGCCGGAAGGGCCGTGCGCCTGCGCGCCGGTGCGGGAGCGATCCGGCCCGGCCGCGGGCCGCGTGCGGCCGGGGCCGCCGTGGCGCATGTCTTATAATTTCGGATTGCGCGCGTCTTCCCGGCCGGAGGCTTGCGGCCGCGCGCCCGCGCGGACACTTTCGCGCACGGGGTGGGGCTTCGATGCCTGCCGGAGACGCCGGATCTGATCCAGGGTCGCCTCGCCGACCCGCACTGGCGGAGAATCACGTGTTGCCGATGCATGGGGCGTTGCGGAAGTTCCTGGGCCTGTTCCTGTCCATGGCGTGCTGGGGCGCATTCGCCCAGGCCGTGGTGCCGCCCGCGACGGTGCAGGCGCCGCCCGCCCTGACGCAGGCCGCGACCGTCGCCGCGCCGCTCAACGGCGCCGCCGTGAGCACCATCGGCCCGGGCGACGTGCTGCAGCTGCTGGTCTACGGCCAGCCCGACCTCACCTCCCGCATCACCGTCACGCAGGACGGCGAGATCACGGTGCCCTTCCTGGGCGTGCTGCGGGTGGACGGCCAGTCGCCTTCCGCCGTCGCCCGCCGCATCGAAAAAGGCCTGCGCGACGGCGGCTTCCTGCGCGATCCCCAGGTCTCCATCGAGGTGGCCCAGGTCCGCAGCCGGGTGGTATCGGTGCTGGGGCAGGTCGAGCGTGCCGGGCGCTACGCCATCGAGGGGCACCTGTCGCTGCTCGAATTGCTGGCGCAGGCCGGCGGGCTCAGGAACGACGCGGCGGAAACCCTGGTGGTCATGCGCCAGCCGGCCGCCCCCGGCGCCGAGCGCCAGCGGATCGAGGTGGCGCTGGGCAGCCGCACGGTGCCGTCCCCCGCGGTGCAGGATCTCCAGCTCCAGCCCGGCGACGTGGTGTACGTGCCGCTGGCGCCGCGTTTCTTCGTCTACGGCGAAGTCGGCCATCCCGGCGCCTATCCCATGGAAAAGGACATGAACGTCATGCGCGCCGTTTCCCTGGCGGGGGGGCTCAACCCGCGGGCCTCGGACAGCCGCATCTCCATCAGCCGCAACGACGAAAAGTCCGGCAAACTGGATACTTTCAAGGTGGACATGGGCGACCCGGTGCTGCCGGGCGACGTGATCCACGTGGACGAGCGCTGGTTCTGAATGAACGCCGGCGCTCCGGACGGGTGCCAAGGAACGGGCCCTAAGGGCAGAGCTCGGATTCCACGTAGGTCCAGCGGCATTCGGCGGGGCTGAACATCCGCTCCACCTCGGGGTTGCCGCTGCCGGTGGTGAGATTGATGCCGAAGCGCACCACGTTCTGCCGATAGCGGTTCCAGGGGGCGTCGCTGTCCAGGTCGACGCGAAAGCCGTCCAGGCTCAGGCTGAGGTTCGGATTCACCTGCCAGCTCAGGCGCGAGCCGTACTGCGTGCGATGGTTCAGGACATCGTTGCCCGTCAGGCTCTTGTCGTTCTGCCGCTCGTAGTCGGCCAGCAGGCTCAGGCTCGTCTTCACGGTGGGCCGCCAGCGGACGCTCAGGCCGATCCCGCGCCGGATCGAATACAGGATGTCGGGATCCTGGTCGTCGCTGTACGGGTGCTGCCATGTCTTCAGGTGCAGGTAGGTCTTGGGCGAGTATTGCCAGGTGACCTGGGCATCCAGCGTCAGCAGGCGGGTATTGCGCTCGGGATAATGGGCGTAGTCGCGCTGCAGCAGGCCCAGGCGGGCGTACACGCCCGTCTTGACGCTGTACTGCCAGTTGGTCTCGGCGTACAGTTCGCGGTCCCGGTACTCGTCGTCCAGGCCGCTGCGCTCCAGCTGGTAGCGCAGGGGATAGCGGGTGTCCGCCTGCCGGAAGCCGAGGGCGGCGGTGGTGCCGGTCGTCCGCTGGTAGCGGGCCGAAATTTCCCAGCCGCGCGTATTCCGGTCGAAGAGCGTCCGGTTGCCCGTCGTTTCGTAGCGTGCCTTCTGGTCGAAGACGCGCAGCACCGGCAGGGTCAGGTCTTCCGACGGCCGCAGGCCGATTTCCGCGTCCAGGCCGCGGTCGTCCACCGTATCGCTGTCGGGCCAGATGCGGTTGGCGTCGTAGCGCGTGCGCCGGTATTGGTAGCCCAGCCGGCCCGCCAGCAGCCGGCCGGCGCGCCAGTGCAGGGCCGCGTTCAGCATCCGCGGCTGGTAGTCCAGCCGGGGCTGGTCGGTGAAGCGGGCGTCGCCCGTGACGCCCGCGATATCCAGGCGGGTGTCGTCCGACAGCAGCGGGATGCGGGCCGCCAGCCCGATGGTGTTGACCAGGGTGGCGCCCGATCCCGCCTGCGGGCCGTTGCTGGCGAGCTTGGCGGGGTTGCTGTTGGTCTGGACGCTGCTTTGCGCGCGCAGGGTGTAGTCCAGGGCCTTGGGAAAGAGGACCTGGGCGGGTGCGGACGGCGAGCACGCCAGCAGCAGGAGCAGGGCGGGGAGACGGCGCACGCCCGCCGGGCTCATGGGTCCCTCCGGCCGGCGCGCAGGCGGCGCCACTGCCGCCAGCAGATCACCAGGAAATAGGGGTCGTCGATCAGGTAGCGGCGCCACAGGCGGGCCGGGTCGGAGAGCAGGCGCCAGAGCCATTCCAGGCCCAGGCGGCGCATCCAGAGGGGCGCGCGCGATTTCAGGCCCAGGGCGAATTCCATGGCCGCGCCCACGCACAGCAGCACGCCGCCCGGCAGGTTGGGGGCGTGATGCAGGGCCCATTGTTCCTGCTTGGGCAGGCCCAGGCAGACGAAGACCAGGTGGGGCGCGCGTTCGCGCACCTGGCGGGCGATCCCCCGGCCTTCCTCGCCCAGCGGGTCGAAGCCCATGGAGGGGCTGACGATGCGGATGTCGAGCCCGGGGAAATGCCGCTGGAAGCCGCCGGCCAGCGCATCCTCGGCACCGGGCTGGCCGCCGATCAGCATGACGCGCCAGCGTTCCGCGGCCGCCTGGCGGCACAGGGCCGGAAACAGATCCGCGCCGGTGACCCGCTCGGGCAGCGGCTGCCCCAGCAGGCGGCTGGCCCAGACCAGGGGCATGCCGTCGGCGAAGATGAAGTCGGCCCGGGCGTAGTCCCGCTTGAATCCGGGCCGCCGTTCGAGCTTGACGATGTGGTCCGTGTTGGGGGTGACGACGACCCGCGCCGCGCCGGCGTCCAGCCGGCGGCAGGCCTGGGCGATCGCCTGGACGGCCTCGTCGAAGCGCACCGCCATGATCTCCAGGCCGAAGATCGGCCGGGTGGGGATTGCGGGTCGGGAGTCGCGCGGCATGGGCATTCGGGAGGGGGGTGGACGTGCGGGCCCATCTTAGCATTGGCGCCCGGCGCGCCGGCTCAGTCGCTGCCGAAGAGGTCGCGGGAATAGATCCGCTCGGCGGCGTCGCGGATTTCCGCCGTGATGCGGTTGGCGACGATCACGTCGCTTTCGGCCTTGAAGGCCTGCAGGTCGCGGATCACGCGCGAGCCGTAGAAGGTGTCTTCCTCCAGCGTGGGTTCGTAGACGATGACCTCGATGCCCTTGCCCTTGAGGCGCTTCATGACCCCCTGGACCGCCGAGGCGCGGAAGTTGTCCGAGCCGCTCTTCATGACCAGGCGGTAGATGCCGGCCACTTTCGGCTTGCGCGCGAGGATGGATTCGGCGATGAAATCCTTGCGCGTCCGGTTGGCGTCGACGATGGCCTGGATCAGGTTGCTGGGCACTTCGCTGTAGTTGGCCAGCAGCTGCTTGGTGTCCTTGGGCAGGCAGTAGCCGCCATAGCCGAACGAGGGATTGTTGTAGTGGCTGCCGATGCGCGGGTCGAGGCAGACCCCGTCGATGATCTGGCGGGTGTCCAGCCCGAAGGTCTGGGCATAGCTGTCCAGTTCGTTGAAATAGGCCACCCGCATGGCGAGGTAGGTGTTGGCGAACAGCTTGATGGCTTCGGCCTCGGTCGAGTCCGTCAGCAGCACGGGGATGTCCTGGCGGATCGCGCCCTGCTGCAGCAGCCCGGCGAACCGGCGCGCCCGGTCGGAGCGCTCGCCCACGATGATGCGCGAGGGGTGCAGGTTGTCGTAGAGGGCCCGGCCTTCGCGCAGGAACTCGGGCGAGAAGATCAGGCGGTCGGTGCCCAGGGCGCGGCGGGTGCGGGCGGTGAAGCCGACCGGCACGGTGGACTTGATCACCATCACGGCCTGCGGGTTGATCGCCATCACGTCCCGGATGACCGCTTCGACGCTGCCGGTGTCGAAGCGGCTGGTGCGCGGATCGTAGTCGGTGGGCGTGGCGATGAGGACGAAGTCGGCGTCCCGGTAGGCGGCCTGCCTGTCCAGCGTCGCGCTCAGGTCCAGCGGGCGCTCGCTCAGGTAGGCCTCGATCTCGGGGTCGTGCAGGGGCGAGCGGCGGGCGTTGATGCTCTCGACCCGGTCCGCGCGGATGTCCAGGGCCACGACCCGGTGGTGCTGGGCGAGCAGGATGGCGTTCGAGAGCCCCACGTAGCCGGTGCCGGCGATGGCGATTTTCATCATGTCCTTGGTCGGTATTCCTGATAGTGCAGCCCCACGGCTGCGCCGAGTTTGCCGCATTGCGCGCTGGCCAGCCGCAGGTAGTGGATGGCCCGGACGGGGTTCCAGGGCCAGCAGCCCAGGGCCAGGACCAGGGCCACCGGCAGCTGCAGCGCCGCGCGCCCCAGCAGCCAGGCCAGCCGCAGCGGCTTGCGCCAGCCCGGCGTGGTCAGCGCGCTGACGCGGATGAAGCTCTGGCCGCCGCGATAGGCGCGTTTCAGCAGCCAGCGCAGCGTGGCCCGGCCCGGCTCGACCGGCTCGTGGACCACGGCCTCGTCGCACCACAGGAAGCGGGCCCGCCGGTCGAGCAGGCGGCAGAAGAGCAGGGTGTCGCTCCCCCCGGTGAGGCCGAAGGCGGGATCGAAGGGGCCGGGCTCCTGCAGCAGCAGGCTGCGGCGCAGCAGCACGTTGCCGCTGCGGACGTCGGTCCGGGGGACGAGGGCGCCGGTGGGCAGGCGGCGGCGCTCGAAGTAGCGGCCTTCGATGATCCAGGCGGGCGTCGCGTCCGGATACACCGGCACGACCGGCCCGAAGACCCCGTCGGCGGCCTGCGCCTGCGCCAGTTCGATCAGGTGCTGCAGCCATCCGGCCACCGGGGTCTCGTCGTCGTCGATGATGGCGATCCAGTCGCCCGACGCCTGGCGGATGGCGGTGTTGCGCGCCAGGGAGATGTTCGGTTCGGGGCAGTGGGCGGCCACCAGCGGCACGGGGCAGGACGCCGCATGCCGTTCGAGGACGGGCGCGGCCGAGCGGCCGGGGTCGTTGTCCACCACGATGATCTCCCGCACCCGCCGCAGGGCGGTCTGGCGGTACAGCGCGTGCAGCAGGGCGTCGATCCGGGCGGGGCGGCGGAAAGTGCAGATGCACAGGCTGATGTCCGCCGCGCGTGGGTCAGTCATGGGGGCCTCCGGGGCGCTGGATGTGTCTGAGCTGCTCGATCTGCTCGATCTGCTTGAACCGCCTGAGCTGCCTGAGCCGCCGGATGCCGCGGCGCAGCCAGCGGATGTTGCGGGCCGCCTCCTTCAGGCGGCCGGCGCACAGAAAGAGATGCCCCTTGAACGTGCGGGCCTGGCGCCAGCGGTACAGGGGCAGGCTGTCGCCGGCCCAGGCTTTCTTGTAGGCTTCTTCGCCCACGGTCAGGTCGAAGACCTCGAAGCCCTGCCCGATGGCCCATTCGATCTGGGCCTGCAGCAGCAGGCGGCCGGGGGAATAGCGGGCCAGCTCGCCGCCGGTGTAGCCGGGCAGGATCCAGTAATAGCGGCCCCGGAACGCCAGTCCCCAGTGCGTGGCGACCAGCGCCCGGCCGGCCCGCAGGCTGCACAGGCTCACCAGGCCGCCGGCCAGCTCGTCGCGCGTCAGGGTGCCGTAGAAAGCCCGGTAGGCGGGGTCGGCGAACAGGTCGCGGCTGCCGGTTTCGCGCCAGCGGCGGGATTTCTGCCGGAACAGTTCGGCCAGGACGGCATCGGCGGCATCGGGCGCGTGCGCCGGCGTGTGGCTGCAGGCGCCCTGGTCCTGCAGCCTGCGCATGTTGCGCCGGTTGTCGGCCAGCATCTTCCTGGAGCGCTGCGCCCGGTACGCTTCGGCGCTGGCGGGCAGCCGGGCCAGCCAGGCGTTTTCCACGTGCTCGGCGCCCGCCAGGGCGGCCATCGGATTGGGCCGCCCGTCGAATCCGGCCGGCATGCGCTCCAGCAGCACCACGTCGGCCTCGGCGATCAGGGCCAGGCATTCGCGCCACAGGCCGGCGAAGGCGCCGGCCGGGACGCCCGCGATCCAGTCGCGCGCCAGCAGGGGCATGCGATAGTCGGACACCACGTCGCCCAGGAAGGCCAGCACCCGCAGGCCGCCGCGGCGGTAGAGCCCCAGGGGAAAGAGTCCCAGCACCCGTCCGTCGGCGTCGCGCAGCAGGAGGATGCGGGGCCGCACGCCCTGGGCCTCGCCGATGCAGTCCTGCCAGGCGCGGTTCCAGGCCCAGGTCTGGAATGCGGAGCAGTCGCATCGGGGCAGCAGGGCCCGCCAGGCGGACTCCAGGGGCGCCAGATCCGCGTGCAGCGCGATCCGCAGCCCGGGCAGGCTGCGCGAGGCCGTGTCGCGGAGAGGGGACGGATCGGGATTCATGACCGGTTCTGGTACCAATACCTGCCCCACGTCATGGCCAGGCTGAAGAGTTCGACGGCGATCAGCGCGATGATGGCGCCGGGCAGGCCATGGCGGTCCACGGCCACCTTGAGGGCGACGAAGATGGCGATGAAGCTGAGGATGGATTCGATCAGCATGTAGCCGTACGCATCCTGGCCCATCAGCGCCATGGTGCCGACCCACCGGGCCGTGTAGACGACGAAGTATAGGCCCCACCACAGCAGCAGTGGCTGCACCGTGTCGTACTTGCCGGCCAGCACATGCACCTGCAGCCAGGGGAACAGCCCTTGCAGCAGGGCGATGTAGAGCAGCGCCAGCGCGACGAGCGCGGCCACCGAACGCAGCAGCAGGCGGTGGATGCGCCCCGCGTCCGGCTGGGCGAGCAGCTGGCCGATGCGGGGCCGGGCGACGCGGGACCAGGCGACCACGCACAGGGAAATGGGCATCAGCAGCAGGCGCGAGGCCGTCAGTTCGGCGGGCGCCTGCGGCCCCAGCCACAGGGCCGCCAGGTACAGGTAGCTGTAGTTGACCCCCCAGGCCAGCCCGGCGCCCGGGACGCCCAGGCGGCCGCGTTTCCAGGCCTGGCCGACGGTCTCGGCGTAATCCGCCCGGGCGGGGCGGGACCGCCCGATCCATGCGCCGCCCCGCCCGGGCGGGGCCGGGGCGCGGGCCGGCCCGGGGGCGAGGACGTCCGCCAGGACATGGGCCAGGACGTTGGCCAGGGCGAAGACCAGGAACAGGGCTTCGAGGCCGAGCCGGTCGAAGCGGGCCAGCAGCAGGGTGCCCAGCAGGACGCAGGCGGCGTAGAGCAGGTCGATGCGCAGCACCCGGACCGGCTTGAAATCCAGGAAGGCCACGCTGCGGGCGTATTCGCGCAGCGCATTGGCCTTGACGAACAGGCCGAAGGCCAGGCCCAGCAGCAGCGGGTGGGCCTGGTCCGCGGCCGCGGCCGACCACCCGGCGCACAGCGCGCCCAGGATCACGGCCAGCCCGGTGCTGATGCGCCCCTGGTAGCGGCCCATGTTCTCGATCAGGCCGCCCAGCCGCGCGCCCGAGCGCCCCGAGGCCAGGTTGACCATGGGATTGGACACCAGTGCTTCGAGCATGCTGGTGGCGAACAGCCCCGCGGCGAAGATCTGCGAGTACACGCCGTAGGCGTCCTTGCTGACCAGGCGGATGAGGATCAGGCCCAGCGCGAGGTTCAGGGCGCTGAGGCAGGCCTGGTCGAGCATGGACAGGGCGGCTTGGCCCAGCAGGCGGGGAGGCGGCACATGGAGTTCCTGGAATGTTGTAGGATGATTTTAATTGTGTCCGCGCTCTTCGGCCGGACGAAGCCCGCCACCCCGGAAATCCCAAGCCCGCGCCTCCATGCCTGCCGATTCGCACGTCCTGCATCCCATCACCCGTACCCCCGCAGAAAACCCGCTCGTCATCCCCCTGGTGGTCATCTCGCCGGTGCGCGACGAGTCGCGCTACCTGCGCCATACGCTCGATTCCATGGTGGCGCAGACCTGGCGGCCGATGGAATGGATCCTGGTCGACGACGGCTCCAGCGACGCCACGCCCGACATCGTGCGCGAATACGCGGAAAAGCATCCCTTCATCCGCCTGGTGGTCCGCAACGACCGGGGGTTCCGCAAGCTGGGCGGCGGCGTCGTGGCCGCCTTCGATTTCGGCAAGGAACGGATCCGGCGCCAGGACTACGAATACATCGCCAAGCTCGATGGCGACATGTCCTTCGGCCCGCGCTACCTGGAAATCATGATCGGGCGGCTGCAGTCCGATCCGAAGCTGGCGGCGGTGTCCGGCAAGGTCTACCACGAATCCGGCGGGCGTTTCGTCAAGGAACGGCACATCGAAGAACAGGTGGCCGGCCAGTTCAAGCTCTACAGGCGCACGGCTTTCGAGGCCATCGGCGGCTTCGTGCAGCACCTGGCCTGGGACGGCATCGACGTGCACCAGGCCCGCCTGCTGGGCTGGAAGACCCTCAGTTTCCTGCACCCCGACGCCTGGCTCTGGCACCACCGCATCATGGGTTCCTCGGACCGCAATCTGTACGTGGGCCGGCTGCGCTGGGGGCGGGGCAACTGGTACATGGGCTACCACCCGCTGTACGCCCTGGCCACGGGGCTCAACCGCATGCGCGAAAAGCCGTACGTCATCGGCGGCCTGCTGATGATCGCCGGCTACGCCTATGCCGCCCTGCGCGGCCTGCCCCAGTTCGAGGACGCCCATTTCCGCCGCGAGCTGAAAAAGTGGCAGCTGGCCCGGCTGGCCCGGGTGCTGCGGCTGGGCGGCGGGGCGCGCTAGGGCCGGCCGCCATGGGCAGCCCGCCGCTCGAACGCCTCGGCCGCCTGGCCGCCCGCCACGGCCTGCGGCGCTGGCTGCCGCTCGCGCCGGAGGCGGCGGTGGTCAGCGTCACCTTCGACGACATCCTGGGATCCGCCGCCCGCACGGGCGCCCGCATCCTCGAAGACCACGGCGGCCGGGGCACCTTCTATGCGGCCGGTTCGCTGACCGGGGGCCAGGAGGATGGGCGGGCCGCCCATACGCTCGATGCCTTGCTCTCCCTGCAGGCGGCCGGCCACGAGATCGGCAGCCACGGCTGGGCGCACCAGGCCTATGCCCGCGCCCCGGCCGGCCGGATCCGCGACGATCTCGACCGCAACCTGGCCTACCTGCGCCGGCACCTGGGGCCGCGGGCGGGCGAACACTTCGCCTACCCCTTCGGGCGCTACGGCCTGCGGTCCAAGCGGCTGGTGGCGGCGCGCCACGCGTCGGCCCGCATCCTGGGCGGCGGCCTGCACCAGGGGCGCGCCGACCTGAACCTGCTGGGATGCCACCGCTTCTATGGCGAGGGCCGGCAGCCGGCCGCCTGGCGGGGCTGGCTGGACGCCCTGGCGCCGGGCGGATGGCTGCTGCTCAACACCCACGAGGTCGAGCCGGACTGCGGCCCCTACGGCTGCCGGCCCGGCGAGCTGGACGCGTTCGTGGCCGCCGCGTGCCGGCGCGGCTGCCTCATCCTGCCGGTGGGCGAGGCGATCGCGTACTGGCGGGCGCGGGCCTGAGCCCCGGCGCGATCTCGATCTCGTACCAGGGGCTGGCGGTGCGCGCCGTGGCCTGCAGGCGGACCCAGGTGAACCCGCCCGAGGCGTCGGCCCGATAGGCCTCGGGGGGCAGCGCCGCCCGGCGCGCGCCGGTCCCGTCCAGGGGATGGATGCGGATGTCGCCGGTGGGCAGCGGGATGCCCAGCTCGACGTCGCTGCGCGCCAGCCAGGCCGGGGCGCGGGTGCCGAGCTGGCCCGAAGGCCCCTTGGACAGCGGCCCGGGCTCCAGGGTCAGCCAGCCGGACTTGCCCGGATACGGAATGAGCGCGGTGGGGCGCGGCGGCATCGAGCCCGGCTGCGTGCCGCGGGTGGCGCTGCCCAGGCTGAGCAGGATGTGTTGCGACCGTTCCAGGCCGGCCGCGTCCAGCGGAGTTGCCAGGACCTGGACGGGCTGGTTCTTCGGGCCGCCGGCCAGGCGCAGCCCGAAGAACCGGCCGGACAGGCTTTCTCCGGGCTCCAGCAGGCCGAACACGCCCCAGATCTGGTCGGTGTCCAGGATGACCCGCTCGCGCGCCGCGTCATGGCGCACCGAGCCGTCGGGGGTGGCGTCCGCGGCCGCATCGGCCAGGGCGGGTTGCGGCGCGTCGCCGGCGGCGGGATCCTGCAGGATCTTTTCCGCGATCTGGCGGCTCCAGGCCAGCCGGGGGGTGGCCCCGTAGCGGGCTTCGAGGTCGGCCGCCAGGGTGCCCGAATTGATGGTGCCGCGGCGCGCCAGCGCCAGCCGCCGGGCATGGGTCAGCGGCAGGACGGCCTGCCCGGCCAGGGGCTCGATCAGGGTTTGGCGGAAGAGGCGGGCGCTCTGGCCCATCAGCGCGTACTGCCCCCAGTTGCCGCTCAGGGAAAAATACCAGGGCGCGCGGCGCGGCTGCGGCTCGTCGGCATAGTCGAAGAAGAACAGGCCGTCCCAATCCTGCAGGGTGGCCACGGTGGCCATCAGCGGCGGGATTTCGCCGCCGCGCGGCGCGGGGAACGAGTGGTTGTATTCGCTGATGACGAAGGGCTTGCCGGCTTCACGCCGCAGCGACAGCGCCAGCAGGTTCCCGATGCCCGCGCCTGCGGTGGACGTGTCGGGAATGCGCCAGTCCTCGGACTGCCAGGAATTGCCGTTGGCATAGCTGGGATGGCCGATATAGATGTGATCGTCCAGGTAATCCATGGCGGCCTGGGAATCGAAGTTCAGCACGCCGCCGTAGCTCATCTGCGTGCCCGTGACCGGGACGGGCGCCTGCGCGGCCGCCTGCACGGTCTGGCGCATCCGCTCGAAGTAGCGGCGGTCCATCTGGGTCAGGAATTCCAGGAAGTCCTGGGCGTAGCGGCCGTCCGGGTCGGGTTCCGCCGAGTCGCCGCGCGCCCGCGGCAGCCATTGTTCCAGGCCGCGCTCCAGCCGGTTGCCGAGCCGCTGCATCAGGGAGGGGCTGGCCGCATGGGCGCCGAACAGGGAGGCCGCGGGCAAGGCCGCGACGTCGGGGTCGCCGCAGCGGTCCCAGGCCCGGCAGGCGGCCTCCAGGGAGCCGTAGCGCCGTCCGATCCAGGCTTCCCATTGCGCGCGCAGGATGCCGCGGTAGGCCTGGGGGATGGTTCTCGGCCAGTCATTTCCGTGCCAGATGTCGCTTTGCCAGGCGCTGAGCAGCGAGGATTCGTTGTTGATTTCCACCAGCGCCAGCGCCGGATTGCCGGCCAGACCGAGCGACTGGATCAGCGTCGTGGCGTAGCGGGCCTGCAGTTCGATCAGCCGGGGCTCATAGACGTAAATGGGCGTGTCGACGTCGGCGAGCTGGCTCCGGCCCTCGTCCAGCGGGGGCAGGCCGTCGATGGCGGGCCGGAAGCGGTAGCCGGCGCGCAGATTGAGGTCGATGTAGAGGCCTTCCTTCGACAGCGCCTGGATGAAGGTGCGCAGGCGTTCCACGGCCCGGGGATCGAAGCTGGGGTAGGGCCCGGTCGTGAGGATCCCCTTGGGCTCGGCATCGGCGCTTGCCTGCGGGTCGTTCAGGTGGAAGTCGAGGTGGTGCAGGCGCACGGCATTGAAGCCCAGCGCGCGCAGCCGGCGGGCCAGGGCCGGGGCTTCGGCGGCCGAGGGGAAGTTGGCGGCGAAGCTCAGATTGATGCCGAACAGGCGGACGCGGACGTCGTCTCCGGTGTCCGGCACGCCGTCCGGCCCCACGGCGTAGAAATGGCCCTGCTTGACGAAGAGCCGGTCCTGCGGGCCGAGCGGGTGGTTCAGCGCCGTCTGCGCCGGTGGGCCGGCCAGGCGGTCTTCGTCGATGGCGAAGGGGTAGAAGTCCGTGCCGTCCGATGCCTGGGTGAACGCGGCCGGGGGCTCGTCCGCCTGCGCGGCCGGGACGAAGGGCAAGAGCCAGGCCAGCAGGCAGCAGGCCAGTACGGAGCGTGGGTTCATGGTCGGAGGCTCGTTCAAGGGCGTCTCGCGCCGTCAGGGGCGTCCCGCTGCCGCCGCGTCCCGCGGGGGCGGTGCGTGCCGGTGCGGCGGCGCGCGGCGCGCCCGCGCCAGCCGGGCCGAGACGTGCATCATGGAATACAGCAGCATCAGGTTCTGGAACAGCGTGCCGCTCAGGAAATCGGTTTCCGTCAGGTTGCTGACGGCGATGATGGAGAAGATCGCCAGATGCAGGGTGGCTTCGCGCCGGTCGTGGCGCATGAGCCGCAGGAGGCAGCCCAGATGCCAGAGCAGGGCCAGCATGAACAGGACGAGGCCCACCACGCCCAGTTCGTTGAGGATGTCCAGATAGCCGTTGTGGGCATGGTTCGGCATCCAGAACAGGGCGTCGCCGATGTATTGCGCCGGGCCTCCGACGCCCAGCCAGAAGGCGCCGTAGCCGATGCCCAGCAGGAAATGCTGCTGGACCGAGAACCAGACCAGGTGCCAGATGTTGGTGCGGCCGGTCAGGTCGGTGCTCTTGCCGAACAGGCCGGCGATGGGACCGGTCAGGTCCTGCCAGGTCGGCATCCGGCCCGTGGCGATGAAATGGAAGTGCAGGAACAGGATCAGCAGCACCAGCCCGCCCAGCATCAGGACGAGGTCGATGCGGGTCTTGCGCAGCCAGCTCCAGTTGCCGTACAGGTAGACGGCGCAGGACAGCGCCGTCATCAGCAGGGCGGTGGAACTGCGGGCCATGACCAGGATGAACAGGCTGAGCAGCATGCCGGCGGCGCACAGCCGGCGGTCGAGATCCCTGCGCGTCCATTCGTAGAGCCAGAGCAGCATGGCATAGGCGGCGGCATTGCCCAGCTGGTTCTTGTGCCAGGTGATCCCGCGCCAGGCGTGGTCCAGCACGGGGTCGGTGCCGACGTCGGGGAAGGCCAGGGCGACCAGCAGGGAAAGGAAGCAGAGCAGGCTCAGGGTGGTCAGCAGGGTGCGGACCAGTTGCCGGGAGCCGCCGAGCGGCGGCGGGGTGGCGAGCCCGATGACGATCAGGATGCCCAGGACGATGCCGCGCTTGAGGGTGACGAAGGGGTAGGGCGACCAGAGCGTCGAAGCCAGGCAGTACAGCAGCACCAGCAGCAGGAAGGGATTGCTGTGCTTCAGGGTGTCCAGGCTGACGGCCGGATGCCGCAGGCATTGCCAGACGGCCAGCAGCAGCAGGAAAAGAAGCTGCAGCTGACGCCCGAGGGATCCGTTCGCCAGGCTGTTTTGCAGGGGAAAGTCCGGATTCAGGTAGTCCGGGGACATGGGCACCAGAGCGATGATGAAGCTCCAGGCCAGCAGGAATCCGGCCACGACGTGGGGCTGGAGCAGCAGGCCGGGCCAGCCCGCCCTGGATGCGTGCGGGGAATGCACGGGCGTTCAGTCCCGCGTCGGGGTCCCGCGCAGCCGGCGCAGCCAGCCGGCCGGCCGGGCCTTGGACGCGGGCTCGGCGGGCGGCTTGCGTGGACTGGCGTTCAGCGCCGTGCCCAGCAGCCGCCCGCCCGCGGACAGGATCAGGTGCTGGCTGCGGCGGACGTCGCGGATCAGGGTCTGGTGCTGCCGGGTCACGATGACGCAGGCATCGACCTGGCGGGCGATCAGCTGGGCGTCGGGGTAGCGCAGGGCCGGCGGGGTGTTCAGGATGAGGACGTCGAAATGCTCGGCGGCCTGGGCCAGCATGTTGCTCAGGGCCGGGGCCAGCAGCAGTTCGGTGGGGTTGGGCGGCAGCGGCCCGGCGTCGAGGACGCGCAGGCGGGCGAAGTCGGGCGTGATCAGGCTCTGGGACAGGCTGTGGCGCCCGGACAGCACGGAGGACAGGCCTTGCGGGCGCTGGCTGTCCAGCAGCCCCGAGTGGCGGGCCTGGCGCAGGTCGGCGTTGACCAGCAGGGTGCGCTGGCCGTTCTGGGCGAAGGCCAGCGCCAGGCTGGCCGCCACGTAGGCCTTGCCCTCGCCGCCCACGGGGCTCATCAGGGCGATGGAGCGGGCCTGCGTCATGTCCAGCTTCAGGATGATCTGCGTGCGCAGGTGGCGGATGGCCTCGGCTTCGGGGCCGTGCGGCGCGTGGGCCACCGGATAGCCGGCCAGCACGGCGTCGAGCGCGGCGGTCGGGTAGTGGTACTGCCGGGCGAGCGCCTGCTCGACTTCGGCGATGCTCAGCAGGCCGAGCGCCACCGCCGCGTCGCCGAAGCGCAGGCGGGATTCCTCCTGCTTGCGGGCGATGCGCTGGATGTCGGCCTCGCTCAGGCGGCCCGATTGCAGGAAATGGTCGCCGATGCGCCCGGCCGTCGGTTCGAGGCCGTCGGCGCCCGACGTCCGGGCGTCGAGCCGGCTCAGGAGTTCCTTGGCCGGCGTCATGCCAGGCGCTCCGTCAGCCCGACCTGGCCCAGCAGCGGCAGTTCGGGGTCGTACAGCAGGTCGTCGGCCGTGCGCACGCGCCGCTGCAGCAGTTCGAGCAGCAGGGCGAGCAGCACCCCGACGAGCAGGCCGGCCAGCAGGCCCAGCGCCAGATTGAGGCCGATGCGGGGTCTGCTGGGGGTGGCGGGCAGCTCGGCGGCCCGCAGGATGGTCACGTTGGGGGAGAGGACGTTGCTGGCCATGCTGAGGGTGTCGTAACTTTTGAGGGCGGCGCTGTAGATCTGCTGGGCGCTGGCCAGCTGGCGCTCGTAGGTGGCGATCTGGTTGCGCGCCTTCATGAGGGCCAGCACCTTGCCGCGCTGCTGGTCGATGTCGGATTGCAGCAGATCGGCGCGTGCCGCGAGCTGGGCGACGCGGCTGTCGGCGCCCGTGAGCAGGGCATCGGCCTCGCGCCGGATGCGGGTCAGGAGCTTCTGCCGTTCGGCCGCCAGGCCGCGTATGGTCGGGTGCCGGGGCCCCAGGCGGCCCTGGACGTCGCCCAGCTGGCGGTCCACGATGCTGAGTTGCTCTTTCAGCATGTGAATGATGGGCGACTGGGCCGCCAGCGGGGTTTCGTCCGGCGCGATGCCCGATGCCAGCAGCGCGCGCGTGCCGGCCTGGGCGGAGCGGGCGTCCTGCAGCTCGGTCTGCAGGGCGAGCAGGGTCTTGTTCAGTTCGGTGAGCCGGGCGCTTTCCTGGTCGCCGTGCTCCTGGACGCTGAGGATGTCGTGCTGCTGCTGGTAGCGGGTGAGCTCGTCCTGGATGCGGTCGACCTCGTTGCGCAGCTGTTCGAGCTGGGCGTTGTACTGCTCGAACCGGCTGCGCGCGCGCGACGAGGTCATCTGCTCGCCCAGTTCGATGTAGCTGCGGACCATGGCATCGGCCAGATCGCGCGCCGCCAGGGGGGAATCGGCGTCGAAATTGATCGTGACGACCCGGCTGCCCCGCGAGTGTTCGATGCGGCTGCTGTCGAGGAGGTCCTTGACCAGCAGCTGCTCGGCCCGGTCCTTGCCGTGGCGCGCCACGGACGTGCGGTACTCCGGCGTGTCGTGCAGGCGCAGGCGTTCGATCATCAGCTCGGCCACGCGCTGGCTGTGGATGAGTTCCAGCTGCGTCTGCATGTAGCTGTCGTCGAGCAGGGCCGACAGGCCCTGGCCGCCCAGGGGATCGTCTTCCCGGTAGTTGATGTACAGGCTGCTGGACGCCGTCCAGGTCCTGGGCAGCAGCAGGGTCAGCATCACCGTGAGGAAGAAGAGGCTGCCCGCGACATTCAGGATGAGCGCCCGGCGGGCGGCCAGCATGGCGTGGATCTGCCGCAGGGAGAGGAAGCCGGGTTCGCTGGAGACGTTCTGCACGGGGTCTGGGGTATCCGATGAGGGGGCTCAGGCCGACTATTCTAAGTGCTGGCGGGGTCAGGGTCCATCGAACGGCCCCGGCGGCGGCGATGCGGCGGCGGCGCATTGCCGCAGGCCTTCTTCCAGGGGCGTCCAGCACAGGTCCCACGCCTGGCTCGCGCGTCGGCTGTCCAGGCGGATGTCCTGGCCCCAGAGCCGCAGGAGCGAGGGCGGCAGGGGGGCGGGCAGCCCGCGCACGCCGAGCCGGCGGCCGGCGAGTTCGGCGATCTTCAGCGCGGGGGCCAGCAGGCGCGTTTCCAGGCGCAGGCGCCGCGCGCCGATGCGCCGCAGCGGCACGTGGCCCAGGTGGCGGGCGTAGCGCTCGAAGTACAGATTCCAGCTGGGGCTGTCCGGCATGGCCAGATTGTAGGCCCGGCAGCCCGCGGCCGGCGCGCGCAGCGCCGCCTGCACGGCCCGGCAGACGTCGTCGATGTACACCAGGTTGCTGCAGCCGTCGCCCAGGGGGCCCAGGTCGCCGATGCGCCCGGCCCGCAGCCAGGCGCCGATGCGTTCGGTCCATTGGGGGCTGCCCGGGCCGTAGATGCAGCCGGGGCGCAGGATGGTGGCGGCGCGCGTGCCGCGCAGCGCCTGTTCCGCCTGGACCTTGGCGCGGGCGTAGGCGCTCACGTCGCCGTTGAGCGGGCAGCTTTCGTCGACCTCGCCGCGGACCGAGCCGTAGACGGCCATGGAGCTGAAGTGGATCAGGTGGGCCGCGCATCCCGGGCTGCCCAGCGCCTGCGCCAGCGCGCGGGCGCCGCCGGCGATGACGGCCGGCGGGCCGCCGACGCAGTTGACCACGGCGTCGAAGCCCGTGGACAACGCGCTTCGCAGGGCCTCGGCATCCGTGGCGTCGAGCGTCAGGAAAGAGGCCGGCGCGCCGGCGGGGCGGCTGCGGCCCGCGCCGACGGCTTCGAGGCCTTCGGTGTCCGCGAGGCGGCGCAGCAGCCGGGCGCCCACGTATCCTTTCGCGCCGAGTATCAGTATCCGGGACGTCACATCCTGCTCCTCAGGTGGTCGGCCAGCCGCAGGGCCAGGGCGACGATGGTCAGGGTGGGGTTGGCCTGGCCCGAGGTCGGGAAGACCGCGGAACCCGCCAGGAAGAGGTTGTCGGCCTCGTGCAGGCGGCAGTCGGCATCGACCACGCTGGTGCGGGGGTCCCCGCCCATGCGCGCGGTGCCGATGTGGTGCCCGCCGTAGGCGCCGTAGCGCGTCATTTCGGCTTCGACGCGTTCGGGGTCGTAGTCGAAGCGGCCCACGCCGCTGTGCCGCAGGGCCGCGTCCAGGCGGGCCAGGGCGGTGGCGACGGTGTGCACGTCGCGGGGCTGGTAGCGCCAGTCCACGTGCAGCTTCGGCACGCCCAGGGCGTCCAGCCCGCCGCCCAGCGTCACGCGGCTGTCGCGGCCGGGCGCCTGTTCGGCGTGGAAGTCGAGCGTGTAGCGCCGGTTGCGCGGCGAGACGACGATGGAGGGAAACTTGCGCTCGGCCAGGGTGCGCCGGCGCAGCCAGTGCCACAGGAAGGCGGCGGTGCCGGGCAGGTCGCGCACCACGTTGGCCAGGTGCGCGCGCCGGTTGCCGCGCGCCGCGCCGCCCCCTGCGCCGTCCTCTTCGTAGAGCCGGCGGGCATATTCGTAGGGGATGGCCGGCCGCGCCAGGTAGAGCAGCGAAAGAATGCCGATGCCGTGGCCCGGGTCGGGAATGCGGGGGTGGTGGAGCCGGGCGATGAAATTGCCCGCGCCGAGCCTGCGCTGGGCCGGTGCGCTCAGGGCCAGGCGCCGCCGGCAGTACACGCCGTCGGCGCCGCGCTGGTAGCCGTGCCAGACCGCGGCGGCGGCCGACAGGTCGACCGTGCCGATGGTGCCGGCGATGTGGCACATGTAATAGCGGCCCACGGCGTCGTGCCGGTTGCCCAGGCCCCGTCCGCCGTTGCCGGGCGAAGCGAGCAGCAGGCGCGCCGTCTCCAGCCCGCCGGTCGCCAGCACGTACGTGCGGGCCTCCACCGTGAAGGCGGTGGACCGCAGGGTGCGCACGATGGCCGCGCCGACCCGCGCGGCCCGCCCGCCGCCCGCGTCCGTGGCCGTGCCGCCGGCCGGGGAAGGCTCGAAGCCGCAGCAGTTGGCGTGGGTGAGGACCCGGATGGCCGAGTCGGCCAGCAGGTGCCGGTAGCGCCGGCCGAAGTCGGTCGGGCAGCTGAACCGTTCGAGGAAGTCGGTGGAAAACTCGTCGCTCTCGAAGCCCTGGATCATCGGCTTCATGCCGCCGGGGAAGGCGTCCTGCGCCCGGTAGGCGAAATCGCCCGCCTCGCAGAGCCGGTTCGCCCGCGGGTAGTAGGGCGCCAATGCGTCCGCGCCGAACGGCCAGCCGCTGTCGGGGATGTAGTCGCGGCGCTCGAAGTCGATGGGATCCAGGGGCATGCAGCGTCCGCCCCAGAGCGTGGACGAACCGCCGAACCGGCGCACGCGGTAGGTGTCCGGCGCGCTGTGCAGGCGGGCGTCCTGCACCGTGCCCTCGTACAGCGCCTGGGTGGCCGCGTGCTTTTCCTCGCCGCCGCTTTCCAGCAGCACGATGTCCAGTCCCGCCCGGCGCAGCGCCAGGGCGAGGGTGATGCCGGCGGGGCCTGCGCCGATGATGCAGAGGTCCGTGCGCAGGCGGCTGCCCTGCGGGATGTGGTTGGCGTCCGTGATCATGAGGGTCCGATGGGCCTGTCGGGGCGGGCTCCATTCTAAGAGGCGCCGCCGCCCCGGTCCATGGTTACTCCTGGTTTACAATCGCACGGGTTGGCAACAGATGCTCGCATCAGGATTGGAATCCCGACTCCCGGGCTCGAATCCCACGACATGGATCCTTTGAACCCCGGCAAGCCGTTTTCCTGGCCACAGGCGACACGGCCCCTGATCACCGATCAGTATCCCATGGGCCTGCTGGCGGCCCTGGCCGAACTGGTCCTGGTCTTCCTGTCGGCGCACGAGGCGCACTGGCTGCGCTTCGATTCCTGGAAGCTCTCCGCCGACTATCTCATCGCCAGCCTGGGGATGGCGCTGCTGTTCGTGCTGGTGCAGGCCCTGCTGGGGTCCTACGCCTCGTGGCGCGGGCGCAGCCTGGTGGACCAGCTGTCGCGCGTCTGCCTGGGCTGGCTGATCGTGATCGGCCTGCTGGCGCTGCTGGGCTTCGCCTTCAAGCTGTCCTCCGAATATTCGCGCCTGTGGTTCGTCTATACCGTCGGCCTGGTGCTCGCCCAGAGCCTGGGCCTGCGCATCGCCTGGGCCCTGCTGCTGCGCCACCAGCGGCGGCTGGGCCGCAACCTCAAGCGCGTGGTGGTGCTCGAACCGTTCGGCGGTTCGGGCCAGATCGACGCCGTGGCCCCCGAACTGGCGCGCCACGGCTACGCCGTCCATGCGCGCCTGAGGGTCGCCGGCGGCACCGGCTGGCTCAAGGAGATCCGCGAGCGGATCCTGGACACGCAGGCGCACGAGATCTGGATCTGCCTGCCCATCGAGGAAGCGCTGTTCGTCAAGCCCATCACCTATGCCCTGCGCGACCTGATGGTGGAAATCCGCTTCTTCCCCGAATTCGGCGACATCCCGCTGCTCAATTACCGGGTCCGCAATCTGGCGGGGATGTACGGGATCGACATCAGCAGCAGCCCCATGGCGGGGACCAACCGCCTGGTCAAGCGCCTCGAGGACCTGCTGATCGGCGGCCTCATCGTGCTGGCGATCCTGCCCCTGTGCGGGCTCATCGCGCTGGCCATCCGCTGCACTTCGCCCGGCCCGGTCCTCTTCCGGCAGCGGCGCCTGGGGCTCAACGGCGAGCCGTTCAACGTCTACAAGTTCCGCTCCATGGAGGTCCACGACGAGGCCGACGGGCAGGTCACCCAGGCGGCGCCCGACGACCCGCGCATCACGCGCCTGGGCCGCATCCTGCGGCGCACGAGCCTGGACGAGCTGCCGCAGTTCTTCAACGTGCTGCGCGGCGAGATGTCCATCGTCGGCCCCCGGCCGCACGCGCTGGTCCACAACGAACAGTACAAGTGGCTGGTCGAGTCGTACATGAAGCGCCACAAGGTCAAGCCCGGCATCACCGGCTGGGCGCAGATCAACGGGTTCCGTGGGCGCACGGACACGCTCGACAAGATGCAGGGCCGGGTGGACCATGACCTGTGGTACATCAACAACTGGTCGCTGGCGCTCGACCTGCGGATCATCTTCCTGACGGTCGTCAGGGGCTTCATGAACCGCCAGCCCTGAGGTCGCGGGGCTGCGCGGCCCCGGCGCGGCGGCTTCCGGGCGGCCGCGTGCGGCGTGCCGCCTCGCATCCCGTCCGCATTCCGTCCGCATTCCGGAACTGGACGCCGATTCCGGACACTCAGGGAAGAATGTGTGTAATTCCGACAGTATCCTCGTGATAAGTACGGGAATTTTGCGTTGTTTCCCGGTTTGTATCAAAATCTGCGGATGCCCTATCGTCAGCCGACCGCTGCCAGGGTCCGGGCCCTGTCGTGGGGGCTGACGGCGCTGGCCCTGTGCCTGGCGCTGGCCTGGGGGCCGGCGCCCGCCGTCACGTTCGACCCGATCCTGCTGACCTCCTATGCCCGCCGGCAGTACGGGGCCAGGACGGTCCGCGCGGCCGAGTCCTGGCAGGTCATGCAGGCCCGGGCCGCCGCCCTGGACGAACAGGGGCGGCTGCGCATGGTCAATGCCTTCTGGAACGACGCCCTGGTCGCCGGCGAGGATCTCGCCCTCTGGGGGCAGGTGGATTACTGGGCCACGCCGCTGGAATCCCTCGCCAAGGGGGCCGGGGATGCCGAAGACTATGTGATCGGCAAGTATTTTTCCCTGCTGTCCCTGGGGGTCCCGCCCGACAGGCTGCGCTTCGTCTATGCGCGCGCCCGGGTCGGCGGACGCAGCGTCGCCCATATGGTGCTGGGCTATTACCCGCAGCCCCGCTCCGAGCCCCTGGTGCTCGACAATCTGGTGGACCGGGTCCTGCCGGCGAGCGCCCGGCCGGACCTGATGCCGGTGTTCAGTTTCGATGCCCGCAAGGGGATATACGCCTGGTGGGAAACGGTGCGCGGCGGCGCGGCGCGCCTTCCTGCCGGATTCGACGTCTCGCGCGTGGCGCGGCTGTTTTCGGCCGTGATGGAATGAAAGGAAAGTCATGTCCCTCTTGAGACAGCTCCTGCTGAGCGTGACCCTGGCGATCCTGGTGATCCTGGCCGGGGCCATCATCGTCAGCGTCGGCTCCGCGCGCCAGTACCTGGACGCCCAGCTCCAGGGGCAGAGCGACGCCACCGCCACGTCCCTGGCCCTGACCCTGTCGCAGCCGTCCAATCAGGACCCCACGGTGCGCGAACTGCTGATCTCCGTGCTGTTCGACAGCGGCCAGTTCCGGGTGATCGAGTTCCTCGATCCCACGGGCCGGATCCTGACCCGCCGCCAGAAAGAGGACGGCCGCGACAGCCGGATCGCCGCGCCGGACTGGTTCAGCCACCTGCTGCCGCTGGAGCGGCACGAGGCCCAGCGCCAGGTGACCAACGGCTGGACCCAGCTGGGCGTGGTGCGGCTGCAGGCCGACGACGCCTATGCGCGCAATGCGCTGTGGGCCAACACGGTGCGCATCGTGCTGCTGACGCTGGGCGCCGGCGTGCTGTGGGGACTGTTCGTGCTCGTGCTGATGCGCTGGCTGCGCCAGGCGCTGCAGGATGACGTGACGGCGCGGGTGCAGGCCATGGCGGACGCGGCGGCGGGCGACGACCTGCCGCCGGTGCGCCACCCGGCCATGGTCGAACTGCGGGAGGTCGCGCGCATCATCACGCGCACCCACGAGCAGGTGCGGGCGACGGCGGCGGAGCGCCAGTCGCGCATCGAGTCGCTGGAGCTCGAACTGAACCAGGACGAGGTCACGGGCCTGGCCAACCGCAAGTATTTCATCAACGAACTGCGCCGGATGCTGGAGCCGTCCGCGCCGGACCAGGGCGTGGACGGCCACGTGATGCTGTTCCGCCAGTGCGACCTGCAGGCGGTCAACCAGACCATGAGCCGCCAGGTCGTGGACCGGTGGCTGCGCAACATGGGCCGGCTGGTGCTGGAGGTGCTGCGCGAACGGCTGGGGCCGCAGGCCTGGCTGGCGCGCCTGAACGGCTCGGACTTCGCCTTCGTCCTGCCGATGATGCCCGGCCCGATGGCGGTGCGCGTGGCGCAGGCCGTGGGCGAGATCCTGCAGGCCCAGCGCATCCAGCTGGGCCAGGCCGGGCTGTGCCGCTGGCGCATGGTGCTGACGGACTTCGAGCCGGGCGAACCGCTCGGCGACGTGCTGTCGCGCCTGGACGAGGCCCTGATGCGGGCGGAAAGCGCCGGCCACACGGACGTGGAATACCTGCCGGGGGAGGACCTGCGCAGCCTCACGGGCGGCCGGGGCGGCGGCGAGCAGGCCTGGCGCACGCTGCTGCGCAATGCTCTGGACGAGGACTGGTTCGCCCTGGCCACCCGGCGCGATCCATCCGCCGCCTCCGAGGGCCGCACGCTGGGCCTGCTGACCCTGCACGAGCCCGGCGCCTCGGAGCCCCTGTCGGGCTACCTGTTCATGCCGCCGGCGGTGCGCCTGGGGCTGTCGGCGGCCTGCGACCTCCAGGCCGTCGGCCTGGGGCTGGGCTGGCTGCGCACCCATCCGGGCGACCTGGTGCTGCGCGTATCGCTGGCCTCGATCCTGCACGAGGAGTTCCGCGGCGAACTCGCCGGCCTGCTGGCGGAGATGCCCGACCAGAGCGCCCGCCTGCTGATCGACCTGGATGCCTACGGGCTGGTGGCGCAGCGCGCGCAGGTGGTGGCGTTCGCCGCGATGCTGCGCGAACATGGCGTGCGCCTGGGCCTGCGGCGGTTCGCCGAACAGCCCGAGGCGCTGCTGTACCTGCACGAGATCCGGCCCGAATACCTCCGCGTGTCGGGCACGCTGCTGGCCGCCCAGGCCGACAGCCCGGGCGCCCGCCGCCTGCTGGCGGCCGTCCTGGATACCGCCCGGGAGATCGGCGCGGTGGCGGACCTGTCGGCCGGGTCGTAGACTATAATCGCCAGCTTGCATCCGTGCGGCCGTCCGTTCCCCGGGCGGCCGTTCCCGCTGCGCCTCTGTAGTTAAATGGATATAACTTTCCCCTCCTAAGGGAAGATTGCAGGTTCGATTCCTGCCGGAGGCGCCAGAAATCTATTCTTCCAATGCCACCGACACGGGTTTCGCGCCCAGCGCGCCGGTCAGCACGCTCGACGCCACGCTGATCAGGTAGCCGCGCCGGCCGCCGTTGAGGTACACCGTGTCGTAGCCCAGCAGGCCGGCCTCGACCCAGACCGGCATGCGCTTGCGCGTGGCGAAGGGCGAGGTGCCGCCCACCTGGTAGCCTGAATGGCGCTGCGCGGTTTCCGGCGCGCAGGGCGCGATCTTCTTGGCCCCGGTCTGGCGGGCCAGGTTCTTGGTCGAGACTTCGCAGTCGCCGTGCATCAGCACGACCAGCGGCCGGGCCTGCTCGTCTTCCATGATCAGGGTCTTGGCGACCTGATGCAGGGGCACGCCCAGCTGGCGCGCGGCCTCGCGCGCGCCACCGTGGTCGACGTAGTCGTAGGGATGCTCGCCGAAGGGAATCTTCTGCTGCCGCAGCCAGTGGGTGGCGGGGGTCTCGGAGGTGTGCTTGGTCTTGGACATGGGGAATCCTGGCGGCCGCGGTCTTACGCGCGTGGATGGTGCTGCGCGTGCAGGGTCTTGAGCCGTTCGCGGGCGACATGGGTGTAGATCTGGGTGGTGGAGATGTCGGCGTGGCCCAGCAGCATCTGCACCACGCGCAGGTCGGCGCCGTGGTTCAGCAGGTGGGTGGCGAAGGCGTGGCGCAGGACGTGGGGCGACAGGGGCACGCGGATGTCGGCCTGCAGGGCGTATTTGCGGATCAGCAGCCAGAAGGCCTGGCGCGTCATGGCGGCGCCCCGGGCGGTGACGAACAGGGCGTCGCAGGGGCGCGCGCCCAGGATGGCGGGCCGGCTTTCGCGCAGGTGGCGCTCGATCCAGTGCAGGGCCTCGGCGCCCAGGGGGACCAGGCGGTCCTTGCCGCCCTTGCCCATCACGACGCGCACCACGCCGTCGCTCAGGCTCAGGTCCTGGACGTCCAGGCCGACCAGCTCGCTGACCCGCAGGCCGGTGGCGTACAGGGTTTCCAGCATGGCGCGGTCGCGCAGCCCGAGGGTGGTGCCGACGTCCGGCGCGGCCAGCAGGGCCTCGACCTGGGCCTCGGACAGGGTCTTGGGAAAGCGGGCGGGCTGGCGGGCGCTGCGCAGGCCCAGGCAGGGGTCCTCGGCGCACAGGCCGCGCCGCAGCGCCCACAGGAAGAAGCGCCGCAGGGCGGCCAGGCGGCGGTTGGCGGTGCTGGCCTTGGTCTGCCGGTGCTGGGCCGCCAGCCAGGACTGGATGTCCTCGCGGCGCGCGGATTCGGGGGTGCGGCCGTGTTCGGCGCGCAGCCAGCCGCCGAAGGCGCACAGGTCGCGCCGGTAGGCGGCCAGGGTATTGTCCGCCAGGCCGTCCTCCAGCCACAGGGCGTCCAGGAAGGCGTCGATCGTCGGGAAAGGGGAAGGCTGCGCCATGTCCGCTGGGGCGTCCGTCGTGGGCATGCGGAGATTTTACCCGTCCGGGCCGACGGGGGCCCGCGCGGCCGCTTTGTCCCGCCTGGGCCGGCAGGAACCGGTGGGCTTGCATGTCGTCCCGCGCTTGTCCGATGTCAATCCCGATGTCGATCATCACGCGGAACGAATGGCGGAATATACCTATATATATTACGATGAGTGTCTCGTCCGCCCGCGGCATGCATGGGTCATGCCCTGCGACCAGGCGGACCCTGGCCGGAATGAAGACCGGGTTGAAGACCGGAACGAAAGCCGGAACCAACACCGGATCACAGACCGGGCCGTGGACCGGATCGTAGACCGGAACCAAGCTCGAAACCAAGGAGTCCTGCATGAAGATTCGTACCTGGGTGGCCGCGTGCGCCCTGACCTGCGTGGTGATGCCGGCCGTCGCCGGCGAAGTCCTGGTGTCGGCGGCCGCCAGCCTGACCAATGCGTTCAAGGAACTGGCGACGCAGTACGAGGCCGCCCATCCGGGCACCAAGGTGCTGACGACCTTCGGCGCCTCGGACGTGGTGCTGCGCCAGATCACCGAAGGCGCTCCGGCCGACGTGTTCGCCTCGGCGGACCAGAAGGCCATGGACAAGGCCGAGGCCGCCAAGGCCGTGGATCCCGCGACCCGGGTGAATTTCGTGCGCAACGAGGTCGTGCTGATCGTGCCGGCCGACAATCCCCACGGGATCGCCTCGCTGGCCGACCTGAAGAAGGCGGGCGTGACGCGCATCGCCCTGGGCAATCCGGCGTCCGTGCCGGTGGGCCGCTATACCCAGGCCGCCCTGGAGAAGGCCGGCGCCTGGGACACGGTCAAGGCGCATGAGATCCTGGGCGAGAACGTGCGCCAGGTGCTGAGCTACGTCGAGCGGGGCGAGGTCGATGCCGGCTTCGTCTTCGCCACCGATGCCGCGATTGCGAAGGACAAGGTCAAGGTCGTCCAGCCGGTCGCAACGCCCACCCCGGTGGTCTACCCGATCGCCCTGGTCCAGCGCGCCGGGCGCGCGCCGGAGGCCGCCGACTTCCTGAAGTTCGTGCTGTCGGCCGACGGCCAGTCCGTGCTGGCGCGCTACGGGTTCGCCCGGCCCTGATCCGATGAGCGGCATCTGGGTCCCGCTGCTGCTGTCGCTGAAGGTCGCCGGCTGGGCGACCGTGCTGGCGACGATCGGCGGGATCGCCGTGGCCTGGGGGCTGTCGCGCTGGTCCTCGCGCTGGTGCGACGTGATCGATGCGTTCCTGACCCTGCCCATGGTGCTGCCGCCCACGGTGACAGGCTATTACCTGCTGGTGCTGTTCGGCCGGCGCGGCTGGCTGGGCGAATGGCTGCGCTCGTACGGCATCGAGCTGGTCTTCACCTGGCAGGGCGCGGTGGTGGCCGCCGCCGTGGTGGCGTTCCCGATGGTGCTGAAAGCCGCCCGGGCGGCCTTCCTGGACGTGGACCACCGGCTGGAGCAGGCCGCCGCCGTGCTGGGCGTGTCGCCCGCCGCGGTGTTCTTCCGCGTCAGCCTGCCGCTGGCGACGCGCGGCATCCTGGCGGGCGTGCTGCTGGCGTTCGCGCGCGCGCTGGGGGAATTCGGCGCCACGCTGATGGTGGCCGGCAACATCCCGGGCCGCACGCAGACCCTGTCGATCGCCATCTACGAGGCGGTCCAGGCGGGCAACGACGACACGGCCAACGTCCTGGTGCTGGTCACGTCGGCGACCTGCGTCGCCATCCTGTGCCTGGCGTCCTGGCTGGTGCCGGGCGGACGCGGCGGGCGCAATGGGCGGCCCGCGCGCCGGAGCGCGTCATGAGCCCGCGGCGGCATCGCGTCCGGCGCCCGGGCGGCGCCCCGGACCGGGGAGGTCCGTCCTCATGAGCCTGTCGGTCGATATCGAGTGCCGCGTCGGCGGCGACGACGGCTTCCTGCTGCGCCCGCGCTGGCGCACCGACGCCCGGCGGGTGGCGCTGTTCGGGCCCTCGGGCTCGGGCAAGAGCCTGACGATGCAGGCCATCGCCGGGCTGCTGCGCCCCGACCGGGGCCGCATCGAGGTTTCCGGCCGGGTCCTGTTCGACGCCGGGGCGCGGGTGGACGTGCCGCCGCGCGAGCGGCGGCTGGCCTACCTGTTCCAGGACTATGCGCTGTTTCCCCACCTGACGGTGCGCCAGAACATCGGCTTCGGCCTGCGGCGCGGATGGCTGAACCTGCATGGCCGCCGCCCGCTGCCCGAACGGGCGCAGCGCTGGGTGCGGGCCTTCGGCCTGGACGCGCTGCTGGACCGCTATCCGGCCGAATTGTCCGGCGGCCAGCGCCAGCGCGTGGCCCTGGCCCGGGCGCTGTCCACCGATCCGGGGCTGCTGCTGCTGGACGAGCCCCTGTCGGCCCTGGACGCCGGCCTGCGGACGCACATGCGCGAAGAGCTCGCGCAGCTGCAGCGCGACATCGACATTCCCACGGTGCTGATCACGCACGACCAGGCCGACGTCCAGGCCCTGGCCGACGAGGTCTTCCACATCGCCCATGGCGAGATCCAGGGCGGCGCCGAGCGTGTCGAACGAGGCGCCGGGGCCTGAGGGAGGCGGCCGGGGCCATTTTCAAATTGTGGCACCCCTCCGCCTCGTGCCTTGCAAGGCCCCCGGATTGGATAGGCATGAAATGGCCCGCAGCGGACCATTTCATGTCCGATCTCAATCCATCGTGCCGATCAGCACGTCGGTGGCCTGGAAGCAGGCCTCGGCCGGGGCGCCGGGGACCAGGCCGCCGCCCGGGGCGTCCGGGTCGGCCAGCCCCGTGATGCGCACCCTCGGGCCGATGTCCAGGCTGATTTCCGTCAGGGTGCCGTCGTCGGCGCGGTGGCCGATGCGGCCGGTCCAGCGGTTCAGGCCTTCGGGATCGGTGGCCACGCCGCTGGACGCCGGCGGCCGGATGCGGACCGCCTGGGCCTTCAGGAAGGCCAGCGCGCGCCGGCCCGTTGCCAGGCCCAGCCGTTCGGTGCTGGCGTGGGTCAGCGTGGCGGTCAGGCAGACGCCTTCGTCCAGGTCCAGCCGGATGCGGTCGTTGATGCGGCCGGAATGGACGGCGCCGATGACGCCCTCGTAGCGGTTGCGGGCCGAGGTCTGCAGCGCCATGCTGTGCAGCAGGTCCAGGTGGCGGGTGCCGTCGGGGCCGAAGCGCGCCAGGGCCTGCATGAAGCGCTGGTGCTCCGCCTGGGCCGCCTGGTACCAGGCGACGAGTTCGCGCGCCCGCTCGGTCAGGTGCGCCCCGCCGCCGCGCTTGCCGCCGGTGACGCGTTCGACCAGCAGGCCGCCGGCCAGGCCGTTCATCATGTCCACCGCGTCCCAGGCCGCCTTGTAGCTCAGCCCGACCTTGCGCGCCGCCGCGCTGATCGAGCCTTCGGTGCCGATGGCGGCCAGCAGGGCCATGCGCCGTTCCGTGCCCCAGTTCTGGTCGCCGCTGCGCAGGCTCAGGGTGGTGCTCAGTTCGAGGGGGAGGGGCGTGTTCGGCATGGGGGACAGTGTACGGGGCGGGCCGGAGCGGCTCAAGAGCGAGCACATGGTACATGGAGGGAGCGCGGCGCGTCGGCCGCCCCCAGGCAGGCGGCGTAGCCGTCGAGCATGTCGGGCCAGGCGGGCGTCCAGCCGCTGGCCCGCAGCCGCGCGTTCGACAGGCGCTTGCCGTCGGGCGGGCGGCTTGCGCGCGCGGGCGGCGGCCCGCCCGCCATCCGCGCGAGCGCCTCGTACAGGTCCGCCGTGGGCATCGGATGGTCGTCGGTGCCGATGTAGCAGGGCAGGGGGTCGGCCAGGTCCAGCAGGTGGGCGCAGGCGCGCGCGGCGTCCTCGATGTGGATGCGGTTGGCCCAGTGGCCCGGGCCGTCCGGCGCGGCCATGCGCCCGGTGCGCAGGCCTTCCGCCAGCCGCAGCCGCCCGGGGCCGTACAGGCCCGACAGGCGCAGGGCCACGCCGCGTCCGGGCAGCCGGGCGTGCAGCAGGGCCTCGGCCTCCAGCATCGCCGCGCCGCGGAAATCCGCCGGCGCGGGCGGCGTGTCCTCGTCCACTCGCTGGCCGGCCACGTCCGGCCCCCAGACGGCCGAGGAATCGACCAGCACGCAGCGCCGCAAGGCATCGGGGTCGGGCAGGGCGTGCAGCAGGGCGCGCAGGCCCAGGGGATAGGCCCGGGCATAGGCCTCGGGCGTGCGGGCGTCGGGCGCGGGCGCGTAGAGGATGTGGGTGATGCGTCCACACGCCGCCGGCAGGGCCGCCAGCGCCCCGGCCAGGGCCGCGGGGTCGGCCAGGTCGGCCCGCAGCCAGCGGATCCGCGCGCCGGGCCGGGCGTCCATGGCGCGCCGCCGCAGGCCGATGCAGGCCCAGCGCGCCGCGTCCAGCATGGCCGCCGCGCGGATGCACAGGTCGCCGCCGACCAGCAGCAGGGTGTGCGCCGTCACGGCCGCCTTCCCCGCGACGACCGCCGCGCACACGACAGCCGCCGCGCATACGACAGCCGCCCCGTCCGCCTCGTCCGCGTCCGCGCGCGGCGCCCGGTGCAAGGCGCGCCGGTGCCCGCCCAAGCCTGCGCAGCCGGCCCGCGCCTATAGAATGTCCGTGTTTCCATGTCCGCACAGTCTATCCCATGAGCGATTCCTTTCCCCTGCGCCGCAGCCATCCCGACGAACTCATCGTGGGCCTGGTGTCCGTCTCCGACCGGGCCTCGTCCGGCGTCTACCCGGACCAGGGCATCCCCGCCCTGCGGGACTGGCTGGCGTCGGCCCTGACGCGGCCGCCGCAGGTCGTCGCCCGGCTGATCCCCGACGAGCGGGTCGGCATCGCCGCCGCCCTGCGCGAGCTGGTGGACGCGGCGCGCTGCGACCTGGTGCTGACCACCGGCGGCACCGGCCCGGCGCGGCGCGACGTGACGCCCGAGGCCACCCTGGACGTGGCCACCCGCGAGATGCCGGGCTTTGGCGAGCAGATGCGCCAGGTCAGCCTGAAGTTCGTGCCCACGGCCATCCTGTCGCGCCAGGTGGCGGTGATCCGCGAGCTGCCGGACCACGCCGCCCTGATCATCAACCTGCCCGGGCAGCCCAAGGCCATCCGCGAGACGCTGGAAGGCCTGCGCGGCGAGGACGGCGCCGTCCTGGTGCCCGGCATCTTCGCGGCCGTGCCCTATTGCCTGGACCTGATCGGCGGCCCGTACGTCGAAACCCGCGACGAGGTCGTCCGGGCGTTCCGGCCGAAGTCCGCCCGGCGCGGCACCGGGGCCTGATGCCCGATCAGGCCGGCCAGGCCTCCACGCCCTGGATCGCCTGTTCCTGGATCCGCAGGGCGTGCCCCAGCACGCTGCGCTTCCAGTCCGGATCCGGGGGGGAAAAGGCCTCCAGCAGCAGTGCGCGCAGGGCGCGCGCCTGGTCCTGCGGCAGGCCGGGGTGGGTCTTGAGGTAGCTGTCGGCCTGCAGGGCGCGCCGGGTCTCGGCGCTGGCGAGCGTGCCGAACTCGATGACCGCGCCGGTGACTTCGGCGGCCGGGGCGTAGCGCTGCACGCCCTGGAACAGCAGGCCCTGGTAGCGGGGGCGGGCCGAGCCGTCGAAGCCGGCCCGGGTCTCGATCCGGTCGCGTCCCCACCAGCGGCAGGCCCGCTCCCAGCCGGCGTCCCCGGGTTCGTTGAAGCACAGGAAGAACGGCTGGCCGCGTTCGCCCAGGCCGGTGTGCCAGTCGATCAGGCCGATGCGCCGCACCCCCGCCAGGTGGCGCTGGAGGAGGGTCTCCAGCGTCCGGTTCGACCATTCGCGTCCGGCGCCGCCGTAGTGCACGCCGTGGGGATGGGTGTACTGGCCCCGCGCGAGCACGTCCACGAAGGTGGCGTGGCCCTGCGCCCGGATCCAGGCCTGCAGGCGCGCTTCGGCGGCGTCCAGGGCCTCGGGGCTCCATTCCTGGGCGGTGAGGGCCGCGTGCAGGCTCGGGTAGAGCGGATTGTCCGGCGGCGGGGCGTCCCAGTCGATGAAGTTGCGGTTCAGGTCGACGTTGTTTTCGGTGGTGCGGCTGAGATGGGCGAAGCCCCAGGGGTTGATGGCGTGCACCAGCACGATGCGCAGGCCGGCGGGCGGGGGCTGCACGGCCAGGCGGTACAGCAGGGCGATCTGGGCGGCCGAGCCGGTGAACCCTTCCGGGCCGTGGGTGCCGCTGACGACGAGCAGCGCCCGTTCGGCGTCGCGCGGGCCCAGCACGGCCACGTCCGTGCTCAGGGTGCTGCCGTCGGGGCCGCGGGCCTGCTCGTGCACCAGGGTGTCGGTGGGCGCGCCGGCGGCGGCTGCCGCGGCCAGGAAATGGGCGCGCGCGCCGGCATAGGTGGGCATGAAGCAGGCGTGCGCCAGGGCCGCGGGGGCGAGAGGGTTCATGGGTATTCCTTCATTCCTTCGATGCCGTTCCATCCGTCCGTTCCGTCCGTCCGTTCCGTCCGGCTTTGCGTCCGTTCCGTCCGGTTTCGCCATTCCTCAATCCGCCTCGAAGGCCAGCAGCACGCCGCTGGCCAGATCGGGAGGCAGCGCCACGCCGCGGGCCGTGCGCCAGGCGGCGGGCCCGGCGCACCGGGCGGCCGCCTCCAGGTCGCGCACGCGCAGCGCCAGGGCGGCCGCGCCCTGGGCGGGCAGGGCCACGCCCGCCGGCAGGGCGTAGGCCTGGGCGAACGCATCCGCGGTCATGAAATGGATGTCGGCCCGGCCCGGGCCGGTGCGGATCCGCGCGCCGGCCGCGGTGGTTTCGGGAGCAGCGTCCAGCAGCGCGCCCAGTGCCCGGGCCGCGGCGGCGGGGTCCGCCGCGATGGCCTCGACCCGGCGGATGCCGGCGACGGTATTGGCATGGCGGGTCAGCTCGGGCAGCCAGACGGCCTCGCGGGTATGGTGCTGGCAGGCGAAGATGCGCAGGTCGGCGGGGCGCTGGTCCGGAGGCCAGTTGAAGATGCTGAAGGCCGCCTCGGCCCGGCCGCCGTCGGGCCTGCTCACCGGGCGGCTGAAATCCACCGGGCCGACGGCCTGGATGCCCTGCCGGGCCAGCGCCGCGGCGCCCGCCGCGGCATCGCGGGTGCGAAAGGCGGCCTGTTCCAGGCCCTGGCCGCGGCGGGCCAGGAAGTCGCGGCTGGGCGCGTTGAGCTCGGTGGCCTGCAGGATGCCCAGCAGTTCGAGATAGTCGTCCTCGAACATGAGGGTGTAGTTGCCGGTGCCCAGGTGGGCGCTGTGCGTGCCGCGCGGCGACAGGGTGAAGCCCAGGGCGCGCCACTGGCCCGCGGCGGCGTCCAGGTCCCGCACGGTGACCACCACGTGATCCAGTCCTTCCAGGGTTGCCAGCATGAAACCTCCTCGTCGATGTCCAGGGTGGCGGGCGTCCGCGTCGGGCGTCCGCCCCCGCGTCACAGTTCCCGCCTGTCCAGCATGCGGTAGCGGAGCAGCATCCAGGGCGCGATGCGCCGGACCAGGTTGCGCAGGGGCAGGGGGCGCGGGTCGGTCAGGGGCAGCGCGAGCTGGTCGCTGGGCGTGCCGCCGACGGCGCGGGCGAATTCGCGCCCCACGGCGAACGACAGGGCCACGGCGCGCCCGTTGCAGCCGGCCCAGGCCCAGCCGTCGGGGCCCAGCGCATGGAAGCGCGGCATGAAATCGTCGGTCATGCCGACGTAGCCGTTCCAGACGTAGTCGAAGCGGACCGCGCCGAGGGCGGGCCACAGGCGTTCGAGGCGCCGGCCGATGTAGGCGGACAGCCGCGCCCGCTCGCGGAGGGGGATGAGCAGGTTGCCGCCGGTGATCAGGCGGTGGCGGGCGTCGTGGCGCGCGAAATACAGTTCCCCGTGGGTGTCCGACATGGCCTGCCGGCCCGGCAGGATGGACCGGCGCGCCGCTTCGTCCAGGGGCTCGGTGGCCATCTGCCAGGACAGCACCGGGACCACCTGGCGGGCGATGCGGGGGGCCAGTTCCCCGGAAAAGGCGTCGGTGTAGGCGTTCGTGGCCAGGATCAGGGCCCGGGCGCGCACCGTGCCGCCCGGGGTGCGGACGTGCCAGGCCCCGTCGCGGCGCTCGTAGTGCAGCGCCGGGCTGCGGCCGTACAGGCGCGCGCCCAGCGCCGTCACGGTCCGGGCCATGCCGCGCGCCAGGGCCAGGGGATTGACGTGCCCGCCGCTGCGGTTCCAGAAGCCGCCGTACCAGGCGTCCGAGCCGGTCATGCGGCCGACGGCGGCCCGGTCGAGCAGCTCCACGGGGGCGCCGCGCGCCAGCCATTGCCGGTGGCGCCGTTCGGCGATGCGGATGCGGCCGGGGCTGTGCACGGGCTGCACCCAGCCGGTCTGCTCGGCTTCCGCCGGGATGCCGTGGCGCGCGACCAGGTCGAACAGCAGCGTGGCGCTGTCGCGCAGCATCAGCACGAAGCGTTCGCCCGCCGCGCCGAAGCGCGCCTCGATGTCGTCGGGATCGGGGCGGGTCAGGGTGGGGATGACCTGGCCGTTGTTGCGGCCCGAGCCGCCCCAGCCCGGGTCGGCGGCCTCGAGCACGGCCACCTCGGCGCCGGCCTGGCGCAGGTGCAGGGCGGCGGACAGGCCGGTGAAGCCGGCCCCGATGACGACCGCGTCGGTGCGCAGCTCGCCCTGCAGCGCGGAGCAGTCCGGCCCCGGCGGCGTGACGGCCGACCAGATCGAGGGGATGCCGGCGGTGGATTGCGTGGGACGGGTGCCCATCCGGGACTCCTCGCTCAGGCGGCGCAGGCCCGGGCGCCGGCGCGGAAGAACAGGGCGATGGCGGCCGCGCCCGGATCCTCGATCCCGGCGGCGGCCTCGCCGACGTAGCTGGCGCGGCCCAGGGCGGCCGTCATGCGGGCCGTGGCCCGCGCTCCTTCGCCGGCCGCCCCGGCGGCCCGCTCCAGGGCCTGGGCCAGCGCGGCGCCGTCTCGCAGGGAATCTTCGAGGGCCCGGGCGGCCGGCAGCATGGCGTCCACCATGGTGCGGTCGCCGGCCTGCGCGCCGCCCAGCCGCTGCACGGCGGCGGTCCCGGCGGCCACGCCGGCGGCCAGCGCGGCCAGGGGCGTATCGTGGCTGGCCCAGGCCTTGGCCAGCTCGCGCAGCCACATGCCCAGCAGCGGCCCGCTGGTGCCGCCCGTATGCAGGAAGCCGTTGGCGGCGGCCGTCCAGGCCTGCGCGTCGGTGGCCGTCTCGGGCAGCGCCTGCAGGCCGGCCGCGGCGCGTTTCAGCGCCTGCGCCAGGTTGACCGCGAAGTCGCCGTCGCCGGCGGCGCGGTCGAGCGCGCCCAGGCGCTCCTTTTCCAGGGCGAAATCGGCTGCGAAGCCGTCCATCCAGCGGCGTGCGAGCGAGTCAGGCATGATGCGCGTCCTCCTGCCAGCGCAGGGCCGGCGTGTCGACCGGGGCGTCCCACCAGCGCAGCAGCGGTTCGTCGATGCGGCTCAGCGTGATCGAGACGCCGGTCATGTCCAGGGCCGTGACGTAGGAGCCCGTGAGGGTGCGGGCCACGGGGATGTGGCGTTCGCCCAGCTGCCGGTGCAGGCAGCGGGTCAGCAGGTAGAGTTCGGTGGGGTGCGTGGCCCCCAGACCGTTGACGACCGCCAGCACGGGGCTGCCCGGCTGAAGTTCGAGCGCCCGGACCAGGGGATCGACCAGCTGGGCCAGCAGGGCGTCCGCGCGGTCGAAGGCGATGCGGCCGCGGCCACGCTCGCCGTGGATGCCCACGCCGAATTCGACCTGGTCGGCGGGCAGGTCGAAGGATTTCGCGCCGGTGCCGGGGTGGGTGCAGGCGTCCAGGGACAGGGCCATGGACCGGGTGCGGGCGACGACTTCCTGCCCCAGCCGGGCCAGGGCCGGCAGGTCGGCGCCGGCCTCGGCCGCCGCCCCGCAGATTTTCTCGACCACCAGCGTGGCGGCCGTGCCGCGCCGGCCCGTGCGGGAGCCGGCGATGTCGGTGGCCAGGTCGTCGTCCACCAGCACGCGGGCGACCGGGATGCCCTCGTCGGCGGCGATTTCGGCGGCGATGGAGAAATTCAGCACGTCGCCGGTGTAGTTCTTGACGATGTGCAGCACGCCCCGGCCGGCGTTCACGTGGCGGGTGGCGGCGCTGATCTGGAAGGCCGTGGGCGAGGCGAACACGGCGCCGGGCACGGCGCCGTCCAGCATGCCCGGACCGATGAAGCCGGCATGCAGCGGCTCGTGCCCCGTGCCGCCGCCCGAGAGCAGGGCGACCTTGCCGCTGGCCGGCGTGCGGCGGTAGAGGAAGAAGGGCTCGCGCTGCCAGGCGATCCCCGGATGGGCCAGCGTCAGCCCCTCGGCGGCTTCCAGCACGAATTCATCGGGATCGTTGATGAAATAGCGGCGGCTCATGGCGGGGCTCCCGGAATTCAGTCGCCGGCCGGCAGCGGCATGCGGGCCGCGGCCGCCAGGGCGTGGAAGATGGCCGGCGGCGTGTCCGAATGCAGGGTGCAGCCCGGCGCGACGATCAGGCGGTCGCCGGTCTCCCGGCGGCTGGCCAGCACGTTGGCCCGCACCTTGCTCGGAGCCCAGTACAGGGTGCCGACCTCGTTCAGTCCGCCCATGGGCACGTAGCGGCCGGCCCGCGCCACCTCGCCCAGGGTGGGGCGGGACTGGTTGTGCGACCAGCTCATGACTTCGGCGGGGTAGTCGTCCACCCATTCGGGGATCAGGTCGTAGCCGTGCACGTGGATCACCCGCACGCGGTCGCCGGCGGCTTCCAGCACCCGCTTGTCGTAGGGCGCGACCCAGTCGGCGAACTGGGCGGCGTCCAGTCCCCAGCCGTCGGCGTCCGCGCAGGCGCCGTTGACGGCGAAGAAGATGCCGTCCGTGACGCCGGCCGAGGCCCGGACGAAGTCCGCCAGGCGGTCGGCCACCCTGCCGATGACCTCGTGCGCCGCCTCGGGGTGCGCCTTGAACAGCGGCACCACGCCGTCGCCCAGCGCCCGGATGACGGTCTGGAAGGGCGAGAACACGGTGTCCAGGGTGGGGACGTCCGGGGCGCCGCGCTTGATGCGCCGCAGCACCTCCATCTGGCGGTCGAAGTTGTCGTAGGGCAGGTGCGCGCCGCCGATGGCGCGCAGATCGTCCACCGTGGCGGCTTCGCGCAGGCCGCCCTCGGTGGGGAAGCGGTAGTCGTCCATGACCTTGAGGTAGTCCCAGTCGTAGGCCCGCAGGAAGCGCAGGTGCACGTCGGCGGACAGCTCGGGTTCCCACAGGGCGCTGCCGAAGTGGATCCAGCTGCCCACCGGCGGCGCATCCACCCGTTCCCCCCGGGCGGCGGCCATGAAACGTTGCATCTTGTCCATCACTGCATACCTCCGAGATAGGCGGATTGAATGTTCGGGTCGCGGGCCAGTCCGGCGGAGGGGCCCTGCATCACGATGGCGCCGTTCTGCAGCACGTAGGCGCGGTCGGACAGCGCCAGCGAGCGGTTGGCGCTCTGCTCGACGACGAGCATCGTGGTGCCGCGCCGCTTCCAGTCGAAGAGCAGATCGTAGACGATGTCCACGTAGGCGGGCGACAGGCCCATGGAGGGCTCGTCGATGACGATGATGCGTGGCCGCTGGATGAGGGCGCGCGCCATGGCCACCATCTGCTGCTCGCCGCCCGACAGCGTGCCGGCCACCTGGCGCAGGCGCTCGCGCACGCGGGGGAACTGGGCCACGGCCTCGTCGAGCCGCGCCCGCGCCTGCGCGCGCGTCAGGCCGCGCCGCTGGGCGTACAGCCCCATGAGCACGTTTTCCTCGACCGTCATCTCGGCGAACAGCCGGCGCGATTCGGGGATGGAGGCCACGCCGCGCGCGATCACGTCCGGCGTGCTGGCGCCGGCCAGGTCCTCGCCGTCCAGCAGCACGCGCCCGTCGCGCGGCTTGACCAATTGGAGGACGGTCTTGATGGTGGTGGACTTGCCCGAGGCGTTGCCGCCCAGCACGGCCACCACCTCGCCGGCGGCGACCTCGATGCTGACCTCGTGCAGGGCCTGCACCGGCCCGTAGAACACGTTGACCGATTCAAGTCTGAGCAGCACCGCGGCCTCCCAGGTAGGCTTCGATCACCTTCGGGTCGTTCAGCGCCTGCTCCGACGTGCCGTCGGCGATGATGCGCCCCGCATCCATGACGACGACGCGCTGGCTCATCTGCCGCACCACGTTCATCTTGTGTTCTATGAAGATGAGCGTGAGCTCCGGACGGGCGGCCTTGATGTCGCGCAGCAGCGCGGCCAGCTCTTCGGTCTCGGTGGGATTCATGCCGGCGGTGGGCTCGTCGAGCATCAGCAGCCGGGGGCGGCTGGCCAGGGCCCGGGCGATTTCCACGCGCCGGCGGTTGGCGTACGACAGGGTGTAGGTGTAGTGGTCCAGGCGCGTCGCCAGGCGCTCGCCGAAGAGCCCGATGATGTCCAGGGCGTGGCGCTCGGCCTCGCGGTAGCGCGCGCGCCAGGCGGGCAGCCGCAGCAGCGAGGCGGCGGCGTCGCGCACCGTGCTGCTCACGGAAAACGGGTGCGAGGCGTAGAACAGGCCGTAATAGGCGCCCACGCGCACGCTGTCGAGCACGCTCATGCCGGGGAACACGCGCGCGGTCTGGAAGCTGCGCACCATGCCGAGCGAGAAGCGATGCGCCGGCGCGAGCCGGGTGACGTCGGTGGCGCCGAGGCGGATCGTGCCCGCGTCGGCCCGCATGACGCCCGAGATCAGCTGCACCAGGGTGGACTTGCCGGCGCCGTTGGGGCCCACGATGGCCGTGGTGGAGCCCGGTTCGATGCTCAGGCTCAGGTCGTCGCAGGCATGCAGGCCGCCGAAGGTCTTGCTCAGGCCCTCGATGCTGATCATGGCGTGCCTCCCGTTCCCGCGGCGGGCGCCGGGGCGGCCGGCGCCCGGCGGCGGCCGAAGGACAGCGAGGTCAGGCCCGAGGGCAGGAACTTGATGATGAGGATCAGGACCGTCCCGTAGATGAGCTCGCGGTATTCGGCGTGGCCGCGCAGCAGCTCGGGCAGCGCGATGAGCGCGATGCCGCCCGCCACGGCCCCGAAGGGCGAGACGATGCCGCCCGCCAGCACCATGGTCAGCAGCAGGAAGGAGAACAGGATCAGGAAGGAATCGGGGCTGACGTAGGCCTGCTGGTAGGCGAACATCATGCCGCCCAGGCTCGCCATGATGCTGCTCGTGATGAAGGCGATGACGACGTAGGGCGTGGCGTGCACCCCGTAGGCGTCGGCCGCCAGGCGGTCTTCGCGGATCAGCTGGAAGTTCATGGACAGGTGGCCGCGCTGCAGCAGGTGCACCAGGTACAGCGCCAGCAGCAGCACCGCGAAGCACAGGGCGGTCATGGCTCCCGGGAATTCCAGCGCGCGCCCGCCCAGCAGGGCGAAGCGCGGCTCGCCGATGCCGCCGATGCCCATCGGGCCGCGGGTCAGCGGGATCGCGTTGAGCATGACGAGGTAGCCGATCTGGCCCAGCGCCAGCGTGGCCAGGGCCACCATGTGGCCCGAGAGCTTGAGGATGGGATAGGCGAACAGCAGGCCGGCCAGGGCGCCGATCACGATCACCGACGGCAGGACCAGCTCGAACGGCCAGCCCAGCCGGGTGGTGATGAGGGCGCAGGCATAGGCGCCCACGCCCATCAGGGCGCCGTTGCCGACCGAGACGTAGCCGCTCATCCCGGTCAGCACGGTCAGGCCCAGCGCGGCCGTGGCGAAGATGGCCCCCTGGGCCAGCACG
Organism: Castellaniella defragrans; assembly: GCF_014203015.1. Taxonomy (GTDB): domain Bacteria; phylum Pseudomonadota; class Gammaproteobacteria; order Burkholderiales; family Burkholderiaceae_B; genus Castellaniella; species Castellaniella defragrans. The sequence continues at coordinate 118,703 of NZ_JACHIB010000006.1, read as the reverse complement.
CCCGACCAGTAGCCGTCCATTGCGAAGCTGGCCAGCAGGCCGATCAGCAGCGTCAGGCCCATGGTCCAGCGCATGGGGATGGGCCGCGTGCCCATGACGGTGACCGGAAAGCCGGAATTGTCGGCCAGGGGCGAGGTGGTGGGGATCGCCCCGGCCCCGCGCGAGCCGCCCAGGCCCTGCAGGGCGCGCGAGCCCAGCAGCCCCTGCGGGCGCAGCACCAGCACCAGCAGCAGGAGGGAAAAGGCCACGATGTCGCGGTAGGCCGAGCCGATGTAGCCGCCCGCCAGGGACTCGAAGACGCCCAGCACCAGCCCGCCCAGGACGGCGCCGGGCAGGCTGGCCACGCCGCCCACCATGGCGGCGGCAAAGCCCTTCAGGCCGAACGGCAGGCCCATGGACGGGTCGATCTGCTGGAAGTACATGCCCACCAGCACCCCGCCCAGGGCGCCCAGCCCGCCCGAGAGGGCGAACACGGCCAGCTTGGCCGGACCCGTGCGCACCCCCATCTGCTGGGCGGCCACGGCGTCCTGGGCCGCCGCGCGGATGGAGCGCCCCAGCCAGCTGAACTTGAGCAGCAGGCTGAAGGCCGCCATGAAGGCGAGGGTGACGGCCAGGATGACCAGGTCGGTGGCGCCGAAGTACAGCGGACCGGCCTGCAGGCTGATGCCGGCGAAGGGGTTGGGGAAGGCGACCGGGTCGGGCGACCAAATCAGGCGCACCCCCTGATCGAGCATGAAGGACAGGGCCAGGGTGCTCAGCAGGGGGGCGATCTCGGCCGAATCGCCCAGCCATTCGACGGCGATCAGGTCGATCAGCAGGGCGATCAGGACGGAGCCGGCCAGGGCCGCCAGGAAGGCGGCCCAGAGCGGCAGGCCCCAGAGCGCGGTGCCGGCCCACACCAGGTAGGCGCCCGCCATGACCTGCGAGCCCTGGGCGAAGTTGACGACCTTGGCCACCCCGAACACCAGGGCGAAGCCCAGCGCCACGATGGCATACACGCTGCCGATGGCCAGGCCATTGATGAACTGCTCGATCAGGACGACCATGGTGCTGAGGCGGCGCGGGGTTCAGGGAGCCTGCACGAACTTGCCGCCCTTGATTTCGAGCCAGGTGATGGTCTTGTCGATGTCGCCGTTCGCGTCGAATTTCATCTGGCCGGTGGTGCCGCGCACCTGCACCTCGAACAGCTTGTCGCCCAGCGCCTTGCGGCCTTCGGTGCCGCTGCCGGGAACGTCGTCCAGCGCGGTGCCGATCATGGCGATCGAGTCGTAGCCCACCGCGCCGAAGGCGTTGGGCGTCTGGTCGTAGGCCTTTTTGTAGGCGGCCACGAAGTTCTGCACCACCGGCTCCTTGCTTTCGGCGAAGAAGAAGGCGGGCACGTGCCAGTTTTCCACGGCGTCGTTGCCGGCGAGCTCGACGAGCTGGTGCGTGTACAGCGCGGTGGACGTGATGACCTTGGGATTCCAGCCCGCGGCCTTCATGCGCTGCGCCAGGACGGCGGCGCTGGCGTAATGCAGGGCCACGTAGACGCTGTCGGGGTTCTTTTCCTTCAGGACCGTGACCAGCGTGCGCAGGTCGCGGGTGTCGGGCGCCACGGCCTCGGCGGCCACGATGGTGCCGCCCTTGGCCTCGAAGCTCTTGCGGAAGACCTTGGCGGCCGAGTTGCCCCAGTCGTCCTGGCGGTAGACGATGGCGGCGGTCTTGCTGCCGAGCTTGTCGGCCACGTAGTCGGCGATCCGGTCCGCCTCGATGGACTGGGTCGGCGTGCCGCGGAAGGCGTACTTGGCCAGGCCGGTGAAGTCCGGATGCGACGAGGTGGGTGAGATCTGCGGGATGCCGGCCTTGTCGAGGATGGGCGCGGCCGCCATGGCCGCGGTGCTGGTGAAGCTGCCCACCGCCGCGATCAGGTCCTTGTCCTGGGCGAATTCGCGGGCGATGTTGGTGGCCGTCTTGGGCTCGCCCCGGTCGTCGCGCACCAGCAGCTCGATCTTGTGGGCGTGTTTCTGCTGGTTGTATTCGTTCACGTACAGCTCGACCGCCTTGCGGATCTGCTGGCCGTTCTCGGCGTTTTCGCCCGTCAGGGGCAGGAACACCCCGATCTTGGCGACGCCGTCGGCCGCCGTTGCGGGCGCCGCCAGGAATGCCGTGGGGGCGACGACGGCGGCCACGGCGAGGATGCGGAAAATACGGTGGTGTGCCATTTTGTCTCACTCCGGTGTCGGACTCAGGAACTGGACGGATGCGGGGCCGCCCCCCGGCGGACCCGCGGTGCCGGAACCGGCCGGCGGGCCCACAGGCCAAATATAAAGCAAGCGCCCCTTCTTTGTGCGGCCTCATGGCTGCCGCGCATCAGCGCATGAGCGCACGAACCATGAGCGCACGAACCATGAGCGCATGAACCATGAGCGCATGAACGTGTGCGCGGCGGCCGCGGGCGGACGCGGTCCGTCCGGCGGGCGCGCAGGCCCGCGGCACGGGGCTTGCCGGGGGGCCGGCGCGGCCCGGATGCTGGCGCGCGCATTCAGCAGCAATTCGCATTCCGCCTTAAAATCCCGGAATCCGTTTTTTCCACCATTCCATTCTTTTCTGGAGGTCCAGCCATGGCCCTGGTTTCCATGCGTCAGCTCCTCGATCACGCGGCCGAGCACGGCTACGGGATTCCCGCGTTCAACGTCAACAACCTGGAGCAGGTCCAGGCCATCATGGAAGCCGCCGCCCAGACCGACAGCCCCGTGATCATGCAGGCCTCGGCCGGCGCGCGCAAGTACGCGGGCGAAGGCTTCCTGAAATACCTGATCCAGGCCGCCGTCGAGTCCTATCCGCACATCCCCGTGGTCATGCACCAGGACCACGGCCAGTCGCCCGACGTGTGCCGCGGCGCCATCGAGCTGGGCTTTTCCAGCGTCATGATGGACGGCTCGCTGATGTCCGACGGCAAGACGATCGCCTCCTACGAATACAACCTCGACGTCACCCAGCAGGTGGTCGCCATGGCGCACAAGCTGGGCGTCACCGTGGAAGGCGAACTGGGCTGCCTGGGCTCCCTGGAAACCATGAAGGGCGACAAGGAAGACGGCCACGGCGCCGAGGGCACCATGACCCGCGAGCAGCTGCTGACCGATCCCGAGCAGGCCGCCGACTTCGTCAAGCGCACCCAGCTCGACGCCCTGGCCATCGCGGTGGGCACCAGCCACGGCGCCTACAAGTTCACGCGCAAGCCCACCGGCGACATCCTGTCGGTGCAGCGGATCAAGGAAATCCACGCCCGCCTGCCCAACACCCACCTGGTGATGCACGGCAGCTCCAGCGTGCCCCAGGAACTGCTGGCCGAGATCCGCCAGTTCGGCGGCGACATGAAGGAAACCTACGGCGTACCCGTGGAAGAACTCCAGGAAGCCATCAAGTTCGGCGTGCGCAAGGTCAACATCGACACCGACATCCGCCTGGCCATGACCGGCGCGATCCGCCGCTTTCTGGCGGAAAACCCGTCCAAGTTCGACCCGCGCGAATACCTCAAGCCCGCCCGCGAGGCCGCCAAGAAAGTCTGCCTGGCGCGCTACGAGCAGTTCGGCACGGCCGGCCACGCGTCCAGGATCAAGCCGATCCCGCTGTCGGACATGGCCGCGCGCTACGCCGCCGGCGAACTCAAGCAATTGGTGAAATAAACCCGAAATGAAGGCCCTGCTCCAATCCTCCATCGAGTCGCTGCCCCTGCTGGGGCGCGGCAAGGTCCGCGACATGTACGCCGTGGGCGAAGACAAGCTGCTCATCGTCGCCACCGACCGGATCTCGGCCTTCGACGTGATCCTCGAAGACCCCATCCCCGGCAAGGGCCAGGTCCTGACGGCCCTGACCGAATTCTGGCTGGGGCGCCTGGGACACCTGATTCCCACGCACGCCACCGGCATCGCGCCGGAAGACGTGGTCGCCCCCGGCGAACGCGAGCAGGTGGCCGGGCGCGCCATGGTGGTCAAGCGCCTGGAGCCCATCCTGGTCGAAGCGGTGGCGCGCGGCTACCTGATCGGCTCGGGCTGGAAGGACTACCAGGCCACCGGCGCGGTCTGCGGCATCGCCCTGCCGCCGGGCCTGCGCCAGGCCGAACGCCTGCCGGAGCCGATCTTCACCCCCGCGGCCAAGGCCGAATTCGGCCAGCACGACGAGAACGTCGATTTCAACTACGTCGTCGCCCAGGTGGGCGCCGACCTGGCGGCCGAACTGCGCCGCGTCACGCTGGCCCTGTACGCCGAGGCCGCCGAATACGCCCGCGGCCAGGGCATCCTGATCGCCGACACCAAGTTCGAGTTCGGCCTGGACGCGCGCGGCACGCTGCACCTCATGGACGAGGTCCTGACGCCCGATTCCTCGCGCTTCTGGCCGGCGGACGGCTATGCCGTGGGCATCAGCCCGCCGTCCTTCGACAAGCAGTTCGTGCGCGACTGGCTGGAAACCCAGGACTGGGACAAGACCGCGCCGGCGCCGCGCCTGCCGGCCGACGTGCTGGAGCGCACGGCGGCCAAGTACCGCGAAGCCCTGGAGCGCCTCACGCGGGGCGCGGCATGACTTCGCCTGCATCCGCATCCGCCTCCACGTCCGCATCTGCGCCCGCGTCCGCGTCTTCTTCCGCGTCCGCGTCCGCGTCCGGCGCGGCGCCGCTGGCCGGCCTGATCATGGGCTCGTCCAGCGATTGGGACGTGATGCGCCACGCGGCGGCGGTGTTCGACGAATTCGGCATCGCCTACGAGGCGCGCGTCGTGTCCGCCCACCGCATGCCGCTGGACATGGCCGAATACGGCGCCCGGGCGGTGGAACGCGGCCTGCGCGCCATCGTCGCGGGGGCGGGCGGCGCGGCCCATCTGCCCGGCATGATGGCGGCGCTGACGCCAGTGCCGGTGTTCGGCGTGCCCGTGCCCTCGCGCTACCTGCGCGGCGAGGATTCCCTGCTGTCCATCGTGCAGATGCCGCGCGGCGTGCCGGTGGGCACCTTCGCCATCGGCGAGGCGGGCGCGGCCAACGCCGCCCTGCACGTGATCGCCAACCTGGCCATGACCGACGCCGCGCTGCTGCGCAGGCTGCAGGACTACCGCGCGCGCCAGACCGAGGCCGCGCGCGCCATGGTCGTGCCGCCGGAGGCGCCATGAGCGAGGTGCCGGGCACGGGTTCCACGGCGCGGCGGGAGGCCGGCGCTGCCGCATCCCCGGCCGCCGCATCCCCGGCCGCCGCCTCTCCGGCCGCCGCGGCCTGGGGCGCCGCGCCGCTGCCCCCCGGCGCCTGGCTGGGCGTGCTGGGCGGCGGCCAGCTGGGCCGCATGTTCTGCCAGGCCGCGCAGGCCCTGGGCTACCGCGTGGCGGTACTGGACCCGGACGAATCCTGTCCGGCGGGCATGGTGGCCGACGCGCACATCCGCGCCGCCTACGACGACGCGGCCGGGCTCGACCGCCTGGCGCAGCGCTGCGCCGCCGTGACCACGGAATTCGAGAACGTCCCGGCCGACAGCCTGCGCCGCCTGGCGCGCTCGCGCATCACGACGCCCTCGGGCGACGCCGTGGCGGTGGCCCAGGACCGGCTGGCGGAAAAATCCTACATCCAGGCGGCGGGCGTGCCGGTGGCCCCGCATGCGGCCATCCGTTGCGCCGCCGACGTGGACGCCTGTCCCGACGCGCTGTTCCCCGGCATCCTCAAGACCGTCCGCTTCGGCTACGACGGCAAGGGCCAGGTCCGCGTGGCCTCGCGCGACGAGGCCCGCCAGGCCTTCGGCGCGCTGCGCGGCGTGCCCTGCATCCTGGAGGCCCTGCAGCCCCTGGACCACGAGATCTCGGTGGTGGTGGCGCGCGACCTGCGCGGCCGCGCCGTCAGCTACCCGCCGTCGCGCAACGTCCACCGGGACGGCATCCTGGCGCTGGCGGTCGCGGACGGCTCGGTGCCGGCCGGGATCGCCGACCAGGCGCGCGGCCATGCCCTGTCCCTGGCCGACCACCTGGACTACCACGGCGTGCTGTGCGTGGAATTCTTCGTGCTGCGCGATGGCCGCGTGCTGGCCAACGAGATGGCGCCGCGCCCGCACAACAGCGGCCACTACACCCAGGACGGCTGCCTGGTGAGCCAGTTCGAGCAGCAGGCGCGCATCATGGCCGGGCTGCCGCTGGGCGACACCGCCTTGCTGCGGCCGGCCGCCATGCTCAATCTGCTGGGCGACCTGTGGTTCGACGCGCAGGGCCGGCGGCGCGAGCCCGACTGGGCCGGCGTGCTGGCGGTGCCCGGCACCCGCCTGCACCTGTACGCCAAGTCCGAGGCGCGCCGCGCCCGCAAGATGGGCCATGTGAACATCCTCGGCGCGGACGCCGCGCAGCTGCGCGAGCGCATCGCCCGGGTGTCGGCCGTGCTGGGGCTGCCCGATGCCGATGCCTGATCCGCGCCCCGGGCCGCGCGCAAACGCGGCGGAGGCGGCCGGGCCGCGTCCCGGCGCGGGCGAGACGGCCGCGCCCGGTACGGACGCGGCGCGCGCCGAAGCCGGCCCCGCCCGGATCCTGGAGGCCGCCCAGCGGCTGGCCCAGGGCCGGCTGGTGGCCTTCCCGACCGAGACCGTCTACGGCCTGGGGGCCGACGCGGAAAACCCCGAGGCGGTCGCGCGCATCTACGCCGCCAAGCGGCGGCCGGCCGACCACCCCGTCATCGTCCACCTGGCGCCGGACACGGACCCGGGCTACTGGGCGGCCTCGATCCCGCCCGAGGCCCGCCGGCTGATGGCGGCCTTCTGGCCGGGGCCGCTGACCCTGATCCTGCCGCGCGCGGCCCGCATCCCGGGCACGGTGAGCGGCGGCCAGGACAGCATCGGCCTGCGCTGCCCCTCGCATCCAGTGGCGCAGCGGCTGCTGCACGCCTTCGCCGTCCTCAAGCCGCACGGCTGCGGCGGGGTGGCGGCGCCGTCGGCCAACCAGTTCGGCCAGGTCTCGCCCACGCGCGCCGACCACGTGCGCGGCGAATTCCCCGACCTGGACGAGCAGGCGCTGATGATCCTCGAAGGCGGTCCTTCCGAGGTCGGCATCGAGTCCACGATTCTCGACCTGTCGCGCCTCGACCGGGGCGTCGGCCCCGTGCTGCTGCGCCCCGGCCACGTCACCGCCGCGCAGATCGCCGAGGTGCTGGGCGTGGCCCCGGCGCTGCCCGACGCGGCGGCGCCCCGCGTGTCGGGCTCGCTCAAGGCGCACTACGCGCCGCGCACGCCGCTCGCCCTGATGGACCGCGCGGCCCTGCTCGACTGGCTGCGCGGCGGCCTCGGCGGCGCGCGCCTGGCCGCCGTGGTGTTCGAGGACGGCGGGGAACTGCCGCAATGGCCCGGCGTGGACTGGGTGGCCGTGCCCGCCGACCCGCGCGGCTATGCCCGCGACCTGTACGCGCTGCTGCGCCGGCTGGACGTTCGCGGCTACGACGGGATCGTGCTGGAGCGCCCGCCGGCGGAGCCCGCCTGGCAGGCGGTCAACGACCGGATCGGGCGGGCGGCGGCGACCTTCCAGGGCCTGGGGATCAGACGCCCAGGTAGCGCCTGAGATCCTCCGTCCGGGCGGCCATCGCCGCGCTGCCGCCCTCGGCCACGACCTCGCCCTTCTGCAGGATCAGGCAGCGGTCCGTGTGGGCCAGCACCTTGCCGTAGTTCCGGTCGACGATGAGCGTCGAGACGCCTGTGGCGCGGACCTCGCGGATCACGCGCCAGATCTCGGCGATCACCAGCGGCGCCAGGCCCTCGGTGGCCTCGTCCAGGATCAGCACGTCCGGATTGGTCATGAGGGCGCGGCCGATCGCCAGCATCTGCTGCTCGCCGCCCGAGAGCTGGCCGCCCCCGTGCGCCAGGCGTTCCCCGAGCCGGGGAAAGAGCGCCAGGACGCGCTCGCAGCTCCAGTCGCTCCGGCGGGAATGGCCCGGACGGGCGGCGACCAGCAGGTTCTCGCGCACGCTGAGATTGGGGAAGATGCCGCGGCCCTCCGGGACGTAGGCGATGCCCAGCCGCGCGATCCGGTGCGGCTGCCGGGGCGCCGCCCGCCCGCGGATCGTGATCGTGCCCCGGGCGGGCCGGACGTGGCCGACCAGGGTGCGGATCAGCGTGGTCTTGCCCATGCCGTTGCGTCCCAGCAGGCCGACCGACTCGCCCGCGTCGATGCGCAGGTCCACCGCGCGGATGATGTGGCTCTCGCCGTAGTAGGTGTCCAGCCCCGCGGCTTCGATCAGTGCAGGCATGGGGCCTCGTCTCCCAGATAGGCGGCCTGGACCGCGGCGTTGCCGCGGATCGACGCGGGATCGCCGCGGGCGATCACGGCGCCGTTGACCATCACCGTGATCGTGTCCGACACCTTGAAGACCGCGTCCATGTCGTGCTCGATCAGCAGGATGGCGTGGTCGGCGCGCAGCGCGCTCAGCAGGTCCAGCATCCGCTCCGTCTCCTCCGGACCCATGCCGGCCAGGGGTTCGTCGAGCAGCAGCACCCGGGGGCGGGTGCTCAGGCTCATGGCGATTTCGAGCTGGCGCTTCTTGCCGTGCGACAGGGAGGCCGCGACGCGGTCCCGCAGGTCCGTCAGCCCGGCCTGCTCCAGGGCGCGGTCCGCCGCTTCGTTGGACTGCCTGCAGCGGCGGGCCGGGTGGGTCCAGTGCCAGAACTTCTGGCATCGGGCCTGCGCCGCCAGGCGGCAGTTCTCGTGGACCGACAGGGCGGGGAACACCGTGGTGCGCTGGTAGCTGCGGCCCAGGCCCGCCTGGGCGCGGCGCGGCTGCGTCCAGTGCGTGACGTCCTGGTCGTCCATGAGGATCTCGCCCCCGCTGGGGGCCAGTTCTCCCGACAGGATGTGGACCAGGGTCGATTTGCCGGCGCCGTTGGTGCCGATCACGGCGTGGATGGCGCCCGGCGACAGGTCGATCGAGACGCCGTCCAGGGCGACGAGCCCGCCGAATCGGCGCGAGACGTTTCTTGCGGAAAGCAGGGGCTGGGTCATGGCTGTGGCCTGTAGGTGGTTTGCGGGGCGGATTCGGGAGCGGCGCCGGTCCGGCCGGTGGAGCGGGGGCCGGGTGCGGCGGACCCGGCGGACCCGGAAGCGCCGGAAGCGCCGGAAGCGATCCGGACGCCCGGCCGGTCCAGCAGGCCGGCCAGGCCGCGGGGCAGCAGGGCGACCAGGGCGATGATGCTCAGCCCGAAGGGCAGGTGCCAATGGGACGCCAGGCCGCCGAACAGGGCCTCCGACTGGAAGGCTTCCTGCAGGAGCGTCAGCGCGGCCGCGCCGGCGACCGCGCCCCCCAGGCGGCCGAGGCCGCCCAGGATGACCATCAGCAGCACCAGGCCCGACTGCTCCCAGGCCAGCAGCTCGGGATTGACGAAGCCGTCCTTGGCCGCGTAGAGCATGCCCGCCAGCGCGGCCAGCCCCGCGGCCAGCACGTAGGCGGTGAACTTGTAGGAGAAGGTCGCGTAGCCGGCCGCGCGCATGCGCTGCTCGTTGATGCGGATGCCGGTCAGCGCCGCGCCGAAGCGCGAGCGCATCAGCACGGCCAGGAACAGCCAGGCCAGGGCGAGCACGGCCAGCGTGAACAGGTAGAACGCATGGGGGCCGTCGACGTTCAGCAGGGTGTGGCCGCCGATGCGCCATTCCGGGCGGAAATACAGGTAGATGCCGTCGCTGCCGCCGCCCGCCTCGGTGTCGTGGAAGACGTAGTAGGCCATCTGGGCGAAGGCCAGGGTGATCATGATGAAATAGATCCCGCGGGTGCGCAGGGCCAGCGCGCCGGTGAGCGCGGCGTAGGCCATGGCGGGCGCCACGGCGCAGGGGATGAGCCAGAAGAAATTCGCCGGCCCCGATTCGGGCGACAGCAGCGCGGCGGCGTAGGCGCCGATGCCGAAGAAGGCGGCATGGCCCAGGCTGATCAGGCCCGCGCCGCCCACCAGCAGCTGCAGGCTGAGGGCGAAGAGCGCGTAGATCATGATCTTGATCGCCAGTCCGGCGTGGTAGCCGTCCAGGACCCAGGGCGCCAGGGCGGCGAGGAGCAGGCCGGCGGGCGCCAGCAGCAGTGCGGGGCGTATACGGTATCGCATGTCTCAGCCTTGCTTGAAGAGCCCTTCGGGCTTGAGCAGCAGGATGGCGGCCATCAGCAGGTAGACCAGCATCCCCGAAGCCTGGGGAAACAGGACCTGGCCGAAGGTGTCCACGGCGCCCACCAGCATCGCCGCCAGGAAGGCGCCCCGGATCGATCCGATGCCGCCGATCACCACCACGACGAAGCTGATGATGAGGACGGCGTGGCCCATGCCCGGGTAGACCGAGCTCACGGGCGCGGCGATCGCGCCGGCCAGGGCCGCCAGGGCCACGCCGAGCGCGAAGACGACGCGGAACAGGCGGTCGATGTCGATGCCCAGCGAGCCGGCCATCTCGCGGTTGCTGGCGCCCGCGCGGATCGCCATGCCCAGCCGGGTGCGGCTCAGCACCCAGTACAGCAGGCCGGCGACCGCCAGGCAGACCGCGGAAATGAACAGCCGGTAGACGGGGTAGGTCATCACCCCGCCCAGGGGGATGGAGCCGCCGAGCCATTCGGGCGGCGCGATGCCGTGCACGTCGTTGCCGACCAGGATGCTGCGCAGTTCCTCGAACACCAGGATCAGTCCGTAGGTCATCAGGACCTGCTGGAGGTGGTCGCGCGTGTACAGGTAGCTGAAGAAGGCCCATTCCAGGACGTAGCCCAGCGCCGCGGCCAGGACCACGCAGGCCAGGAGGGTGGCGGCGAAGCCGCCGCCCAGGAACGGGCCGACCACGGGCTGGAGCGCGAAGGCCATGTAGGCGCCGACCATGTAGAAGCTGCCGTGGGCCAGGTTGATGATGCCCATGATGCCGAAGATGAGCGTCAGTCCGCTGGCGACCAGGAACAGCAGCAGGCCGTACTGGATCGCGTTGAGGCACTGGATCAGGAAGATGGTCGGGTCCACGGCGGGGTCTCCTGGCGGGTCCTGCGCTTACAGCCGGCAGCCGCGGGCCGGATCGGCCAGCGCCTTGCTGGCGACGCCGACCACCTGGTTCCGGTCGCCCCGGACCTCGCGCAGGTAGATGTCCTGGACGGGATTGCCGGCCTTGGAGAGCTTGAAGGCGCCGCGCGGGCTGTCGATCGTCGCGTCGCGCATGGCCTGGCGCAGGACGTCCTTCCTGCCGGCGTCGCCCTGGGCGGCCGCCAGGCCGGCGGCCAGCAGCTGCGCGGCGTCGTAGCCCTGGACGGCGTAGACGTCGGGCTGGGCGCCGCCGTAGGCCTGGGCGTAGTGCGCGCGGAAGGCGTTGTCGCGGGGAGTGTCCAGGCCGTCGGCGTAGTGCAGCGTCGTGAGCAGGCCCTGCGCCGCCTCGCCCTGCGCCTTCAGCGTGCCGTCGGTCAGGAAGCCGCTGCCCAGCAGGGGGATGGTCTTGCCCAGGCCCGAGGCCGCGTAGTCCTGCACGAACTTCACGGCGCCGCCGCCGGCGAAGAAGGTGAAGACCGCGTCGGGTTCGAGCGCGGCGATCTCGGTGAGCAGGGGCTGGAACTCCACCTTGGGGAAGGGCAGGGACAGGTGTTTGACCACCTTGCCGCCCTTGCGCTCGAAGCCGTCCTTGAAGCCGTCGGTGGCCTCCTTGCCGGCGGCGTAGTTCCAGGTGATGGTCACGGCCTTCTTGTAGCCCTTGCCGGCGGCGACCGCCCCCATGGCGAAGCCCGGCTGCCAGTTGGTGAAGGACGTCCGGAAGACCTGCTCGCTGCACAGCGATCCGGTGAGGGCGTCGGCGCCCGCGTTCGGGATGATGAGGGTGGTGTCGGATTCCTTGGCCGCCTTGGCCAGGGCCAGCGCCACGCCCGAGTGCACGGTGCCCACCAGGACGTCCACCTGGTCGCGCCGGATCAGGCGGTTGGCGTTCTCGGAGGCCTTGGAGGGATCGGATTCGTCGTCCACCTTGAAGAACTCGATGTCCTGCCCGGCGAGTGTGCCGCCCTGTTCCTGCAGGTAGAGCCTGAAGCCGTTCTCGATGGCCTCGCCCAGGGCCGCGTAGGTGCCGCTGTAGGGCAGCATGAGGCCCACCTTGACGGCGGCCGCGGCCGGCGCGGCCGAGGTTCCCAGGGCGGCGGCCAGGGCGGCGCCGATCAGCAGTTTGCGCATGTGTCTACTCCTTGGTTTCTTTGTCATGCAAAGGGGCGGACCTTCATCCGCGTGAGTCCCGCAGCCGGCCGACGAAGGCCGCCATGGCCTCCAGCACCGCCGCGGGCTGATCCTTGTGGGGCGAATGCCCGCACTGCTCGATGATGCACAGCTCGGTCTGCGGCAGCTTGCGCCGGATGCCGTAGATCTGCTTCAGGGTGCCGTATTCGTCGTCCCGCCCCTGGATGGCGAGGACCGGGCAGCGGATGTCCGCCAGGGCCGGCTCGATGTTCCAGTCGCGGAAGGCCGGGTCGAGCCAGACGTCGTTCCACCCCCAGAACGCTGAATCGGGGTCCTGGTGGTAGCGCCCCAGCCGGTGCGGCAGATCGGTGTGCAGGTAGGCGGCGCGGGCCCGCTCGATGCTGGCGAGGGTGACGTCCTCGACGAAGATGTGCGGGGCCGCGACCGCGACGGCCCGGACCCGACCGGGGTGCAGGGCGGCGTGGAGCAGGGCGATCGACGCCCCGTCGCTGTGGCCGAAGAGGATGGGTTTTTCCGCCCCGAGCCCCAGCGCGTCCAGCAGCGCCGGCAGCGCCTCGTCCGCCTGCCGGTGCATGAATTCGACCGGCCAGCGCTCCCCGGGCGCCCGCGGCGTGCTGGCGCCGTAGCCGGCGCGCGAATACACCAGGCCGCGGCACTGCACGGCCGCGCACAGCCGCTCGGGCCAGTCCTTCCACATGGACAGCGAGCCCAGGCCCTCGTGCAGGAACACCAGCCACTCCGCGTCCGGCCGGGCGGCGGGGATGATCCGGTATTCGATGTCCAGTGCGCGCCCCTGGAACCGGATGGCCTGGAATCCCGGGGCGCCGGGCGCGGGGGCCGGGCTCATGGGACGGCGCTCCGGCGGTGCGGCGGGATCGTGTTCATGCACGTTCGACCTCGCATTGCTGCCGCAGGCGGAACCGCTGGATCTTGCCCGTGGCGGTCTTGGGCAGCTCGTCCAGGAAGCAGATGGAGCGCGGATACTTGAAGGGCGCCAGGTTCCGTTTCACGAAGTCCTTGAGCTCGGGCTCGGTGCGCTCGTCCTGGACGACGCCGGGGCGCAGCACCACGTAGGCGACGGTCTTGGTCAGGCCGTCGGCGTCGGGCGCGCCGATCACGGCGGCCTCCAGCACCGAAGGGTGGCGGGCCAGCACGCTCTCGACCTCGATGGGCGACACGTACTGGCCGCTCACCTTGATCATGTCGTCGCTGCGGCCGGCGTAGGTGTAGTAGCCGTCCGCGTCGCAGGTGTACTTGTCGCCGCTCTTGAGCCAGGCGCCGCGGTAGATGTCGCGGGACTTGTCGCGGTTGTTCCAGTACATCAGCGCCGCGCTCGGGCCCTTGATGTACAGGTCGCCGATCGTGCCCGGCGGCACGGCCGCTCCGGCCTCGTCGCGCAGTTCCACCTCGTAGCCCGGCACCGGCTTGCCCGTGGTGCCGTAGCGGATGCCGCCGGGCTGGTTCGACAGGAAGATGTGCAGCATCTCGGTCGAGCCGATGCCGTCGAGGATCGGACAGCCGAAGTGCTGCGTGTAGCGTTCGCCCAGCTCCCGGGGCAGCGCCTCGCCCGCCGAGGCGCAGATCCGCATGGCGACCTGCTCGCGCGCGGGCAGGTGGGGCGAGGCCAGCATGCTGGCGAACAGCGTCGGGACGCCGCAGAAGACCGTCGGCCGGTAGCGGGTCAGGCGCTCGAAGACCGCGTCCGGCGTGGGCCGGTCCTTCATGAGGATGGTGGTGGCGCCCACCGACAGGGGAAAGGTCAGGCCGTTGCCCAGGCCGTAGGCGAAGAACAGCTTGGCGGCGGAAAAGACGACGTCGTCCTCGCGCACGCCCAGGATGGGCTTGCCGTACAGCTCGGCCGTGTGCCAGAGATTGCCGTGCGTGTGCACGACGCCCTTGGGCTGGCCGGTGGAGCCGGACGAATAGAGCCAGAAGGCGATTTCGTCGGCCTGGGTATCGGCCGCCGGCAGCGCCGGCGCCCCTTCGACCAGCGCGTCGAAGTCCAGCAGCCCCTCGGCCAACGGCCCCTCGGGGCGGGAGATCACGACGTGCCGGACTTCGTGGCGGGCGGTCCTGGCGAGGGCCGCCTGGAGCGTGCCCAGCAGCGGAGCCGAGAGGATGGCCGCCTGGCAGCGGCTGTTCTCGATCATGTAGGCGTAGTCCTCGACCGTCAGCAGCGTATTGACGGCGACCGGGACGACGCCCGCCTGCAGCGCGCCCAGGAAGGCGACCGGCCAGTCGGTGGTGTCGTGCATCAGCAGCAGCACCCGCTCCTCGCGGTGGATGCCGAGTCCGCGCAGCGCGCCGGCGAAGCGGGCGATGCGCTGCGCCAGCTCGGCGTAGCTGAGGCTGCGTTCGCCGTCGATGTAGGCGGCCTTGGATGCGCGGCCGGCGTTCAGCCTGACCAGGTGGTCGGCGAAATTCAGGCGTGCGGGGCAGGTTTCCATGCGATGTCTCCAAAAATGTTCTGTTCTGTTTTGCTGCTGTGCCGTTCGCCGCCGCCGGATGCGCGGGCGGGATCGGGCGGGCGGACCGTGCGGGATCAGGCGGGCGCCATCCGGGCCAGGGCGCCCGTCCAGCCCTGGATCGCGGACAGGCGGTGGTAGAGCCGCAGGGCCCGTGCGCCGCCCAGTTCCTCGCCGCCGCCGGCGCGGCCCGGGCCGCCGTGGCTGGACTGCGGCATGGCGTTGCCGTGGCCGGTGTGCGATTCGGCGACTTCGGGGCTGACCAGGTGGACGCGGCCATGGCTTTCCGCCAGCCGCGCGGCTGCCTCGGCAAGGAAACCCGGATCCTCGGCGTAGACGGAGGCCACCAGCGACCCCATGCCGCGCCGCGCCAGGTCCAGGGCGTGCGCGGCGTCGCGGTAGGGAATCAGGGTGGCCACGGGGCCGAAGACCTCGGTCCGGTGGACGTCGGGATGGCCGTCCGGATCGCGGGTGCCGAACAGCACGGGCGCCACGCAGGCGCTGTCGGGCGGCGCCTGCACGGCGCTGCGGCGGGCGCCGTCGAACAGCACGTCGCACGATTGCGCGAGCTGGCGGATGCCGGCTTCCACGGCGTCGCGCTGCGTGCGGCTGACCAGGCTGCCCATGCGCACGCCGGGGTCGCGCGGATCGCCGACGGCGATTCTCCCCAGCTTTTCCGCGATGCGGGCGCCGATGGCGTCGTAGTGCGCCTGCGGCACCAGGATGCGCCGGATGGCCGTGCACTTCTGCCCGGACTTGACGGTCATTTCGCGGACCGTCTCGCGCACCAGCAGCCCGATGGCGGCCTCGCCGGCGTCGGGACCGAGGATGGCGCTGTTCACGCTGTCGGTCTCGGCGTTCAGGCGCGCGCCGTCGCGCGCGATGCGGGGATGGCCGCGCAGCGTGGCCGCGGTGTCGGCCGAGCCGGTGAACGAGACCGTGTCCAGCGGCTCCAGCGCGTCCAGCAGCCCTTCGGGGCGGCCGCAGACGATGCTCAGGGCGCCCGGCGGCAGGATGCCCGCCTCGATGACGTCGGCGACCATCTCGTGCGTCAGCCAGGCGGTGGCCGTGGCCGGCTTGACCACGATGGGCACGCCGGACAGCAGGGCCGGCGCGGCCTTTTCCCAGAGGCCCCAGGCGGGAAAGTTGAAGGCGTTGATCAGCAGGGCCACGCCGCGCGAGGGAACCAGGACGTGCTGGCTGGCGAACGCGCCGTCGCGGCTCAGGGCCTCGGGGGCGCCGTCCGGCAGGTGGTGCGCGTCGGGCAGGCCGGCGCCCAGCCGGGCGTAGTGGCCCAGCGTGTAGAGGGCGCCGTCCACGTCCACCGCGCTGTCGTTTTTGACCGTGCCCGAATTCTGCAGGGAGATCTCGAAATACTTGTCGCGGTGCCGCTGCAGCGTGCGCGCGATGCGGTCCAGCAGCTCCGCGCGCTGCGGGTAGCGCAGGGCCCGCAGGGCCGGGCCGCCCCGCTCGCGGGCCCAGGCGTAGCAGGCGGCCATGTCGATGTCCGCCGCGCCCGCGTGCGCGAGTCCGGTGCCGAGCACGGGATCGGCGAGGACGGCCGGGCGTCCGCTGACGGGCCGCCATTGACCCTGGCTGTGGTTCTTGAGTTCGATCATCGTGGTGGGGAGGTGTCGGGTGGGGAGGGCCCTGGAGAGGGTCAGTGGAAGTCGATCTGCCCCTGGGGCAGGAGGTAGAGCACGAAGGCCTCGCCCGAGGACACCGTGGGGCGGTGGACCGAATCCGGCCCGTAGACCAGCCAGCCGGCGGGATGGCCGTCGAACCGCGCCGGCCCGGACGGCCCGGATACGGGCAGGATCAGGTCGATCTCGCCGAGAGGATGGCGGTGGCGCGGGCCGGCGATGTCCTTCATGAGCACGATGTCCACCGAGAAGCCGCCCAGGGCCTGGTCGGGCGGGATGACCCGGCCGTAGCGGATGCCGCCGTGCTCGCGCGGGCAGATCCAGCCTTCGCGCAGACCCGCGCGGCAGAGGTCCAGCACCTGCGCGTAAAGCGGGCCGTCGGCCGGGAAGCGCCGGTTCAGCCGTTCGCCCAGGGCGGCGTCCAGGGGTCGCGCGCCGATGAAGTCGGTGACGGGGCGGATCAGGCGGTGCAGGGCCGCGACGCCCCCGTCCGTACCCGTATCCGTCGGGCCCGTATCCGGGTCCCTGCTCGTATCCGTGCTCGTGTCGCTGCTCATGTCCATGTCCGGTTCGTCGTGCGGTTCGTTGTGCGGGATGGATCAAACTTAAAATTTTTATTTTTCGCTGTCAAGCAATATAGTGCATATCTGGATCGAGTCTAGGGTTTTCCTTGATGGGATTATGTTGCATATCCAGGGGCAGGGTGCCTCTGGGGTGGATGGAGCTGCATGTATACGGCAGGAAAAAGCGAGGTGTCCCACGCTTCTTGACTCCGATCAAAACATGCAATATGATGCAAAAAACTGGACATGATGAATTATTTTTCATGTCACCGATTCATGGATTTATGGAGACTGCATCATGACGAACGCCGCGTCCCGCATCGAATTCCGCACCGACCCCAGCCAGTACCGGCACTGGGTCCTGTCGTTCGATGGACCCGTCGCGACCCTGGCCATGGACGTGGCCGAAGACGGCGGGCTGAAGCCCGGCTACAAGCTGAAGCTCAATTCCTACGACCTGGGCGTGGACATCGAGCTGCACGACGCCCTGCAGCGGATCCGCTTCGAGCATCCGGAAGTCGGCGCCGTCGTGATCACCAGCCTGAAGGACCGGATCTTCTGCTCGGGCGCCAACATCTTCATGCTGGGCCTGTCCTCGCATGCCTGGAAGGTCAATTTCTGCAAGTTCACCAACGAGACGCGCAACGGCATCGAGGATTCCAGCCGCCATGGCGGGCCGAAGTTCCTCGCGGCGCTCAACGGCGCCTGCGCCGGCGGCGGCTACGAGCTCGCCCTGGCGTGCGACGAGATCCTGCTGATCGACGACAACTCCTCGTCGGTCTCGCTGCCGGAGGTGCCCCTGCTGGGCGTGCTGCCCGGCACCGGCGGCCTGACGCGCGTCACCGACAAGCGCAAGGTCCGCCACGACCATGCCGACATCTTCTGCACCCTCGTCGAGGGCGTCCGCGGCCAGCGCGCCAAGGCCTGGCGGCTGGTCGACGACCTGGTCAAGCCGGCCCGCTTCCATGAGGAAGTCGGCCAGCGCGCGCGCGCGCTGGCCGCCGGCAGCGACCGGCCGGCCGGCGGGAAGGGGGTGCCGCTGACGCCGCTGGCGCGCGCGGACGGGCCCGACAGCCTCGGCTATCGCCATGTCGAGGTGCGGATCGACCGCGCGCAGCGCGTCGCCTACTGGCTGCTGCGCGGCCCCGAGGCCGGCACGCCCGACAGCATCGAGGGCATCCTGGCGCAGGGCGCCGACTGGTGGCCGCTGGCGTTCGCCCGCGAACTGGACGACGCGATCCTGCAGCTGAGGACCAACGAGCCCGACATCGGCACCTGGGTGTTCCGCAGCGCGGGCGACCCGGAGCGCGTCCGCGCGGTCGACGAGGTGCTGCAGCGCTTCGCCGGCGGGCACTGGTTCGTCCGCGAGACCCTGGGCATGCTGCGGCGCACGCTGGCGCGGCTGGACGTCACGTCCCGCTCCCTGTTCGCCCTGATCGAGCCCGGCTCGTGCTTCGTGGGCACCCTGCTGGAAGTGGCCCTGGCCTGCGACCGCAGCTACATGCTGGACGACCCCGACGCCGACGCGCCGGCGTCGGTCGGCGTGACCACGCTGAACTTCGGCCACTACCCCATGGTGAGCGGCCAGGGCCGCCTGCGGGCGCGCTTCCATGGCGAGCAGGCGCCGCTGGAGGCCGTGCGCGGCCAGGCCGGCGCGCCGCTGTCCGCCGCGCAGGCCGAGGCGCTGGGCCTGGTCACCTTCGCCGTGGACAGCCTGGATTGGGAAAGCGAGATCCGGCTGCTGGTCGAGGAGCGGGCCGCGCTGTCGCCCGACGCCCTCACCGGGCTGGAGGCCAATCTGCGCTTCGGCGGCGAGGAATCCATGGAGACCCGCGTGTTCGGCCGCCTGACGGCCTGGCAGAACTGGATCTTCTATCGCCCGAACGCCTCGGGAGACAAAGGCGCATTGAAGCTGTACGGCAAGGGCGAGAAGGCGGATTTCGACTGGAACCGCGTCTGACCCAGGCCTTTCCCCCATCCAAGGAGACACCTCATGTCCGGCATCAACTATTCCGACAAAATCCCCAACAACGTCAACCTGTCCGAGGACCGCGTCCTGCAGCGCGCCCTGGAGCACTGGCAGCCCAACTACCTCAACTGGTGGCAGACCATGGGCCCGGAAAACTCCCAGACCGCCGACGTCTACCTGCGCACGGCGGTCAGCGTGAAGCCCGACGGCTGGGCGCATTTCGACTACGTCAAGATGCCGGACTACCGTTGGGGCATCTTCCTCACCCCGCGCGACGGCGAGCGCAAGGCCCACTTCGGCGACAACATCGGCAAGGACGTCTGGCAGGAGGTCCCGGGCGAGCACCGGGCGAACCTGCGCCGGATCATCGTGACCCAGGGGGACACCGAGCCGGCCTCGGTCGAGCAGCAGCGCCACCTGGGCCTGACCGCGCCGTCGCTCTACGACCTGCGCAACCTGTTCCAGGTGAACGTCGAGGAAGGGCGCCACCTCTGGGCCATGGTGTACCTGCTGCACCGCTATTTCGGCCGCGACGGACGGGAAGAGGGCGACGCCCTGCTGCAGCGCAATTCCGGCAGCGAGGACAGCCCGCGCATCCTCGGCGCCTTCAACGAGAAGACGCCCGACTGGCTCGCCTTCTACATGTTCACCTACTTCACCGACCGGGACGGGAAGTTCCAGCTCTGCGCCCTGGCGGAATCCTGCTTCGACCCCCTGGCGCGCACGACCCGCTTCATGCTGACGGAGGAGGCGCACCACATGTTCGTGGGCGAGTCCGGCGTGTCGCGCATCGTCCAGCGGACGGCCGAGGTCATGAACCAGCTCAAGACCGACGACCCGGCCACCCTGCGCGCCGCGGGCGTGATCGACCTGCCGACCATCCAGCGCTACCTGAACTTCCATTTCAGCGTCACGATCGACCTGTTCGGCGCCGACCAGTCCTCCAATGCGGCCATGTACTACAGCGCGGGCCTGAAGGGGCGCTTCGAGGAAGGCAAGCGCACCGACGACCACCAGCTGAAGAACGACGCCTACCGCATCCTTTCGGTCGCCGACGGCCAGCTGCGGGAAATCGAGGTGCCAATGCTCAACGCCCTGAACGAGGTGCTGCGCGACGACTACATCCGCGACGCCGCCAGCGGCGTCGCCCGCTGGAACAAGGTGCTGGAGAAGCACGGCATCGAATTCCGCCTCCGGATCCCCCACAAGGCCTTCAACCGCAAGATCGGCGCGCTCGCGGACGTGCGCGTGTCTCCCGAGGGCCAGGTCCTCACCGAGGAGCAGTGGCGCCTGCACCAGAACGAGTGGCTGGCGACCGACGAGGACCGCGCCTTCGTGGCCTCGCTGATGGGGCGGGTGACGGTGCCCGGCCAGTTCGCCAACTGGATCGCGCCGCCGGTCATCGGCATCAACCGCCAGCCGGTCGATTTCGAGTACGTGCGCTTCAACTGACCGCCGCCGGGCCGCCCGCGTGGCGGGCGGCCCCCATCCAATCGGGAGAATCATCATGACGGTAGCGACCCGAGCGTCGGTCATGAAACAACATCTGATCGATCCGGAAATCTGCATCCGCTGCAATTCCTGCGAGGAAGCCTGTCCCATCGACGCCATCACCCACGACGCCAGCAACTACGTCGTGCGGCCGGACGTCTGCCGCAGCTGCATGGCCTGCCTGCCGGTGTGCCCCACGGGCGCGATCGACAACTGGATCCGGGTGCTGGCCGACGAGGCCTATCCGATCGAAGAGCAGTTCGGCTGGAGCGCCCTGCCCGAGGAGCGGCCCCTGCCCGAAGGGCTGGAGGAAGACGCCGCTGACGAGGACGGCGCGCAGGCGGCGCGCGCGGCGGACGGCGCGGGGCAGGCCGCGGAGGAATCCGTGCTGGACGGCACGCCCTCGACCTCGGCGGGTTCCAGCGTGCCGCCCTGGTCCGCCGCCCATCCCTACGTCAACCTGTACACGCACCAGCACGCCGCCACGGCGACCGTGGTGGGCAACTACCGGATCACCGAGGACAGCGCGGAAAGCGACATCCATCACATCGTGCTGGATTTCGGCCGGCTGCCCTTTCCCGTCCTGGAAGGGCAGTCCGTCGCCATCTTCCCGCCCGGCGAGGACGCCCGCGGGCGGCCCTATCACGCGCGGCAGTATTCCATCGCCAGCCCCCGGGACGGCGAGCGGCCGCGCTACAACAACCTGTCGATCACGGTCAAGCGCGTCACCCGGGACTACGACGGCCGCGCGGTGCGCGGCGTGTGCTCGAACTATCTCTGCGACCTGCGCCGGGGCGACAGCGTGCGGGTCATCGGGCCCCTGGGCAGCACCTTCCTGATGCCGAACCTGGCGGAGGCCAATCTGCTGATGATCTGCACCGGCACCGGCTCGGCCCCCATGCGCGCCATGACCGAACGCTGCCGCCGCCTGGCCCGGACCGACGAATACCGCGGCCGGCTGATGCTGTTCTTCGGCGCCCGGACGCAGCGGGAGCTGCCGTATTTCGGGCCGCTGATGCGGCTGCCCAAGGATTTCATCGACATCAACCTGGCCCTGTCGCGCGAACCCGGCCAGCCGAAGCGCTACGTCCAGGACCTGCTGCGCGAACGCGCCGAGGACGTCTGGGCGCTGCTGCAGCAGCCCGAGACGCACATCTACGTCTGCGGCCTCAAGGGCATGGAGCTGGGCTCCCTGGACGCGCTCAGGAGCGTGGTCGAGGCCGGCGGGCAGCGCTGGCCGGACGTGCACGCCGAGCTGAAGGCGCAGGGCCGCCTGCATTTCGAGACCTACTGAGTCCGGCGCCGGGATCGGCGCCGGCGGCCCGCACCGGCGGCCCGCGCCGGCGGCCTGTGCCGGCAAGAGCGCGCGGCCGGCGCGGCCCAGCGCGCTGCCCGGTGCTCCCGGGCGCTTGCGCGCCTCCCGCGCCGCCTCAGAGCGGCGTGGCCAGGAGATGGGGGTCGATGGCCGTGCGGACGGTCTGGCGCAGGAGCTGGAAGGTCTGGCGCAGGGGCTGTTCGCTGGTGTTGATGTGGAATTCGGCCTTGGAATAGAACGCTGCCCGCCCCGCCAGGATGTTCTTCAGGTCCTGCATCGCCTCGGGATTGGCCGACATGGGGCGCAGGTCGCCCTGGGCGATCACCCGCTTCATGTGGTCCTCGGGCGTGGCCTTCAGCCAGACGGTGGTGCAGTAGGACAGCAGCAGGTTGAAGGTCGAGGGCTCGGACACCAGGCCGCCCGGCGTGGCGATCACGGCTTCGGAATAGATCTGCAGGGCTTCTTCCAGCGCGCGGCGTTCGTAGCGGCGGTAGGCGTTCATGCCGTAGAGCGACTGGATCTCGGCCACGCTGCAGCCAGCGAATTTCTCGATTTCCCGGCTCAGCTCGACGAACGAGAAGCCCAGGTCGCTGGCCAGCATCTTGCCCAGCGTCGACTTGCCCGCGCCCCGCAGGCCGATCAGGGCGATCCGGGAGCTGCGCTGGGCGTTTTCGCCGCCCGTGCCCAGCAGTTCGCCGATGGCGATGCGCACGTTGCGCAGGACGGTCTCGTCCTTGGATTCGAGCAGTTCGCGGATCAGCAGCCATTCCGGGCTGGACGTGGTCACGTCGCCGATGAGTTCGGCCAGCGTGCAGCGCAGCGCCTGCGAGATCTGCAGCAGGACCAGGATGGAGACGTTGCCCACGCCGCTTTCGAGATTGGCGAGGTGGCGCTCGGACACGTTGGAGGCGAGCGCCGTCGCCTTGCGGGTGAGCCCCCGGCGCGCCCGCAAGGCGCGCACGCGCTCGCCCAGGGCGACCAGGAAGGCATGGCGTGAGGTTTCGTTTTCGGGACTGTCGCGCATGGGACGGGGGAGGGGCCGGCCTGGGGCGGATGGCCCGTGCCGACCGGCTTCAGCGTTGACTTAATGTATTATAGTGCCTAATTTGAAATAAGATAGCACTGGAAAGGCATTTTATTTCATCACAGAAACGCCGCCGATAAAGTCGATTATATTGGGGCCTTCTTTCAATCGGGCGGCTGCCATGAAATTCAAGGAATTTGAACCCGGCGTAGTGGTCCATCACGGTCCGGTCACCGTGAACGAGGCCGAGATGCTGGCCTTTTCCCGCGCCTACGACCCCCAGTGGTTCCACGTCGATCCCGAGCGCGCCCGCCAGGGCCGCTGGGGCGGCCTGATCGCCAGCGGCTGGATGACCTGTGGCCTGGCCATGCGCATGGCCGTGGAATCCGCCCTGCACGATTCCGAATCGTTCGGCTCGCCGGGCCTGGATCGTCTGCGCTGGATGCACCCGGTGCGCCCGGGCGACCAGCTGCGCCTGGAGGCCACGGTGGATTCCAAGCGCGTGTCGTCCACGCGCGAGGACCTGGGCATCATCCGCTGGACCTGGCGCCTGTTCAACCAGGACGGCATCCAGGTGCTGGAAGTCGAGGCGACCAGCCTGTTCGAGCTGGAAGTGCCGTCCGGCAAGGCCTGAGCCGGGCCGGCCGCGCGCCGCCCCGCGGCCGCCGGGAGGCCCGCCCGGCGGGGCTCGGCGGAACACCCCTCAGCGGAACACCACCGTGCGCCGGCCGTTCAGCAGGATGCGGTGCTCGACGTGCCAGCGCACGGCGCGCGACAGCACCACGGATTCGATGTCGCTGCCGATGCGCGTCAGGTCGGCGGGGCCCATGGCGTGGTCCACGCGTTCGATGTCCTGTTCGATGATGGGGCCTTCGTCCAGATCCTCGGTCACGTAGTGGGCCGTCGCGCCGATCAGCTTCACGCCGCGCGCGTGCGCCTGGTAGTAGGGCCGCGCGCCCTTGAAGCCGGGCAGGAAACTGTGGTGGATGTTGATGGCGCGGCCCTGCAGGGCGCGGCACAACGCCGGCGACAGGATCTGCATGTAGCGCGCCAGCACCACCAGGTCCACCCGTTCGCGCTCGACCAGTTCCAGGATCCGCGCCTCCTGCGCGGCGCGGGTGCCGGCCGTCACCGGCAGGTGGTGGAAGGGCAGGCCGTGGGATTCGGCCAGCGCGCGGAAATCCGGATGGTTCGAGACCACGGCGGCCACCTCGGCGGGCATCTGTCCGCCGCTCACCCGGAACAGCAGGTCGTTCAGGCAGTGCCCCTGGCGGCTGACCAGCACCAGCAGCCGGGCCTTGCGGGCCGCGTCGTGGAACTGGCACTGCATCTCGAAGCGTTCGGCGATGCCGGCGAAATCGGCGGCCAGGGCTTCGACCGGCTCGGCGGCGGGCAGGGCGAAGTGGACGCGCAGGAAGAAGTGCGTCGAATCCGGATCGCCGAACTGCTGGGCATGGACGATGTTGCCGTGGTGCGTCAGCAGCCAGCCGCTGACGGTGTGGACGATGCCCATGCGGTCGGGGCAGGCGAGGGTCAGGATGTAGTTGTGCATGGCGTGGATGGGAGACGGTGCGCGATGTCGGCCCGTTCGCCGGGAGGAAGCGGGAGTGGATTCAGTTGCGGGACAGGGGTTCGCTGCCCGGCGTCAGCTCGAAGTCGCCCGCGTGGTAGATCAGCGGCGAGAGCAGCTGGCGGTGGCAGTGTTCCACCTGGCCGACGAAGATCGTGTGGTCGCCGGCCTCGTGGCGCTGGGTGTTGTGGCACTCGAACCAGGCGGCGCAGCGGCTGTCGGCCAGCATCAGGGTGCCGTTGGGCGCGCGTTCCAGTTCCAGGCCGCTGAAGCGTTCCGCTTGCGGACCCCGCGCGAAGCGGCGCGCCAGGTCCACCTGGCCGGCCGACAGCACGTGGATGACGTAGCGGTCCAGCGCGCGGAAGGCCGCCAGCGAGGCGGCCGTGTGCGTCAGCGTCCACAGCACCATCGGCGGCTCCAGCGAGACCGAGCTGAAGGAGCTGATCGTCAGCCCCAGGGGGGCGCCGGTCTCGGGGTGCTCCGCCGTGATCACGGTGACCCCGGTGGGGAACCGGCCCAGGGCCGAGCGGAAGAACAGGGCCGGGAAATCGGCGGGCGTAGGCTGCGAGCGCATGGGGATTTCAGGGCGCGATGCGGCCGAGCGCCCAGTCGCCTTCGGCGTCGCGGGCGTAGACCAGCCGGTCGTGCAGGCGCGAAGGGCGGCCCTGCCAGAATTCGACCCGGGTCGCCTCCAGCCGGTAGCCGCCCCAGTGGGGCGGGCGGGCCGGATCGTCGCCCAGTTCCCGGGTCAGTTCGGCCACGCGCCCGGCCAGGGCCTCGTGCGTGATCGGCCGGCTCTGGGGCGAGGCCCAGGCGCCGATGCGCGAGCCCAGGGGGCGGCTGGCGTAGTAGGCGTCCGACTCGGCCGCCGAGACGGGGCTGACGGGGCCTTCGATGCGCACCTGGCGTTCCAGCTCGGGCCAGAAGAACAGCAGCGCGGCCTGGGGATTGGCGGCCAGCTCCAGGCCCTTGCGGGACTGATAGTTGGTGTAGAACACGAAGCCGCGGGCGTCGAAGTCCTTGAGCAGCACGATGCGCGCCGAGGGGCGGCCGGCCGTGTCGGTCGTCGCCAGGGTCATGGCGGTCGGCTCGCGGACCTCGCTGTGCAGGGCCTGCTGGAACCACTGGTCGAACTGGGTGTAGGGGTCGGCGGCGGCGGCGGATTCGAGCAGCTCGAATTTCTGGTAGGTCTGGCGGATATCGGCGATGGACATGGCGTCTGGGTGGGGTGAAAGGGCGTCAGGGGGTGCGGCGCAGGGTGCGCGCGATGGCGCGCAGCCGGCGGTCGGTGATGCCGGCGGCGTCCAGGGCGTCGGCGGTTTGCAGCACGTATTCGGTGCAGGGGCCGTAGCGCCCGTGCCCCTGGCGCACGATGGCGACGATCCGGTCGAGGGACAGGCCCGTCACGTAGCCCGCGTCGCGGCGGTCCATGGTGAACACCAGGCCCGGGACCGGACCGGCGGCCGTGTGGCAGTTCAGCCAGCGCGGGATGTAGGATGCGCTGGGCATCTCGCGCTCCCACAGGGCGCCCAGGATCTCCGGGACCCGCGGCCCGGCGATGCGGTAGGCGGTGCCTTCGCAGGAGCCGCCCAGGTCCAGGCCGAACACCAGGCCGGGCCGCTCGGGCGTGCCGCGGTTGATGCGCGACCACAGGCACAGGGCGCGGTGGTAGCCGTGGATGCGCGCGCGGCGGGCTTCCAGGTGATCGAATTCGGGCCGCCAAATGAGCGATCCGTAGCCGAAGACCCACAGGTCGGAGCGGCCGTCCCAGTGCCGCAGGGCCTGCCCGATGGACGCCCGGTGCCAGGCCGCGTCGCGCAGGCGGAAGGCTTCCGGCGGGGGCGGAAGCTGGCTGGCGCGGACGGCGGGCGTGTTCACGGGGGGCGGGCGGCGTTGGAAAAGAAACAATCGGTATTGTAGAGGACTTGCGCGGCGGGGCGGGCCGCGGCCCGGCTAAAATGGGGGATTCTCCCGTCCGGTTCCCGAGTCCGGTTCCCGAGTCCGGTTCCCCTGTTCCGTCTTTTCGGCTTCCCCTTTTTTCCTTTCCCTTTTTCGCCGCCGTGATGTCCGTTGCCCTGCCTGCCGATTCCACCGATGCCGATGCGGACGCCGCGCGCCGTTTCGGCGGCCTCGACCGCCTGTACGGCGACGGTGCCCGGCTGGCGCTGGCGCGGCTGCGCGTGGTGGTGGCCGGCATCGGCGGCGTGGGCGCCTGGTGCGCCGAAGCCCTGGCCCGCTCGGGCGTGGGCGCGCTGACGCTGGTGGACCTGGACCACGTGGCCGAGTCCAACATCAACCGCCAGGTCCATGCCCTGGGCAGCACGCTGGGGCGGGCCAAGGTCGCCGCCATGGCGGAACGCATCGGCGACATCAACCCGGCGTGCCGCGTCGAATGCATCGACGACTTCGTCGGCCTCGGCAACGTGGACGCCATCCTCTCGGGGCCCGCCGGCGTGCTGCTGGATTGCACCGACCAGGTGGCGGCCAAGATCGCCATGATCCTGCGCGCGCGCGCGGCGGGCTGGCCGGTGCTGGTGTGCGGCGGGGCGGGCGGCAAGACCGACCCGCTGGCCCTGCGGGCGGGGGATCTTTCCCTCGCCACGCACGACGCCCTGCTTGGCAGGGTGCGCCAGGAACTGCGCCAGCGCCACGGCTACCCCAAGGGCGGGGCGGCAGGCGGCAAGCCGCGCCGCCGGGTGCCGCGCATGGGGGTGCACTGCCTGTGGTTCGACCAGCCGGTCGTGCTGCCCGCGGCCTGGCAGCGGACCGCCGCCGGGCCGGCCGGTGCCGGCCCGGACAGCGGGGCCGGGGCGCCGGCGGGCGCGCCGGGCGCCGTGTCCGCACCCATGCCTGCGCCGCTCGCGGCGCCGCAGGGCCTGTCCTGCGCGGGCTACGGCTCCGCCGTGGCGATCACCGCCACCATGGGCATGGCGGCGGCCGACTGGGCCGTGCGCCAGGGGCTGGCGCAGGATGCAAAGGACCGTCCGGCGAAATAGGGTGGCGTCAGAATAGCTTGCTGATGGCCACGCCGAGCGTCATGAGTCCGAAACCGGCGCCGATGACCCATTTGGTCTGAGTATTGAGCGCTTCGAGGATGTCCGCGCGCGTCGCGGTGTGCTCCAGGAGGACGGAATGCCGGATCAGGTGTTCTTCGACCTTCTGCAGCCGGTGTTCGACCTTGTCCAGGCGTTCCTCGATCTTGTCCAGACGTTCTTCGACCTTGTCGAGGCGTTCCTCGACCTTTTCCAGACGTTCTTCGACCCTGTCCAGACGTTCCTCGATCCTGTCCAGGCGTTTCTCGACCTTGTCCAGACGTTCTTCGACCTTGTCGAGGCGCACCCGGATTCCGCCGAACTGTTCGTTCGTCGAGATCATGGCGGTTTCGAGGGCCTGGAGACGGGGTTCCATGGCCTCATTATCCGGACCTTCAATTTTTCCGGCAAGCCTTTGGGCATGCGTGGATCGATAGTGCGGATTTCCCATGCCGGCTTCCTTCCGTCGTCGTCGAGCGGTTCTGGAAAGGCAGCCTATCAGTTTTTCCCGGCGCTATTCACGCGGGTGTGACGATTCTGGCCTCCAGCCAGCCGCGCAGGGCGTTCGACACCCGCAGCGCCCGAGCCTGGCGCAGGTCGGCGAGGCTCAGGCGGGCTTCGCGCGCGAGGCCCGCGTCCAGCAGGGCCTGGCGGCGCACGCCGGGCAGCAGGCCGCTGGCCAGGGGCGGGGTCAGCCAGGCGCCGGCCGCGTCCCGCACGTAGACGGTGCTGCGGCTGCCTTCGCACAGGTCCCCGGCGGCGTTGCCGAAGATCAGGTCGAAGTGGTCCGGATGGGTGTGCAGCCAGCGCTGCGCCGCCGCGAAGCGGGGGCGGTGGGTGGTCTTGTGCCGCAGCCAGGGATCGCCGGCGGCCAGCACGGCGTCCGGTCCCAGGACGTCCGCCGCCAGGGCGATGCGCACGGGCTCGGGAGTCGGCGGCAGCGGCGCGGATTCCAGGGACAGCCGGCCATCGGCCGCCAGCAGCAGGCGCAGGCGGCGGGCGGTGCCCGGCGCATCCGCCGGGGCATCGATCGCTGCCGGGGCCTCGGCCGCCGGATCGCCCGCTTCTGGTGGCCGGGCCCGCCGCCCTTCGAGCGCCAGCGCCTGGATCCGCGCGGCCAGCCAGCCGTCCAGGGCGGATGCGTCCAGGGGGTAGCCCAGGGCCCGGGCCGAGGCCAGCAGCCGCGCGCGGTGGCCGGGCCAGAGCGCGATGCGGTCCCGCTCCAGGCGCATGGTCTCGATCAGATCGGGGGCGATCCGCCGGATCTCGGCCGCGGGGAGGATGGGCAGGTCTGCGGCCGCGGAGGGTTCGGGCAGATTTGCGGCCGCGGGGGGCGCGGACGGGTGGAGGTTCGCAGGAGGGACGGCCGGGTCTGCGGCCGTAAGGTTCATTCCGGATTCAGGACGCGGGCTTTCCACAGGCATTCCTCCCATTCCTCGGCGGCCCGGGAATCGTATACGATGCCGCCGCCCACGCCGAACTCGGCCCGGCCGCCGCGCAGTTCGATGGTGCGGATGGCGACGTTGAGGGAAAAATCCCCGTCGGGCGCCAGCCAGCCCACGCTGCCGCAGTAGATGCCGCGGCGGCGCGCCTCCAGTGCGCGGATGGCCCGCATGGCGGCGATCTTCGGCGCCCCGGTCACGGAGCCGCAGGGAAACAGGGCGCGCAGCACCTCGGCCAGCGGCGCGTCCGGCGCCTCGGCCTCCACGGTGGAGGTCAGCGTCCAGACCGAGGGGTAGGCCTCCAGGCTGAACAGGGCCGGCACGCGCACGCTGCCCGGCACGGCGATGCGGCCCAGGTCGTTGCGCAGCAGGTCCACGATCATCAGGTTCTCCGCGCGGTTCTTGACGCTGCGCTGCAGGGCCTCGGCGGCCTGCCGGTCCCAGGCCGGGTCGGCATGGCGCGGGGCGGTGCCCTTCATCGGCCGCACGCGCAGGCGCGCGCCCTCGCGGGCCACGAACAGCTCGGGCGACAGCGACAGCACCCAGCGCTCGCCGTCGCGCACGCAGGCGGCGTGGGCCACGGGGTGCCGCTCGGCCAGCCAGGCGTAGGCCCGCGCGGGGTCCAGGCCCGCCGGCCAGTCCAGCCGCAGCGGCAGGGTGTAGTTGATCTGGTAGTAGTCGCCCCGGGCGATGCCGGCGCGCACGGCCTCGATGGCCTGCGCATGGCGTGCGCGCGACACGCCCGGCCGCGGGTCCGGCCGCCAGGGCAGGCCGCGGGCGTCGGCCAGACCGTCCGGCACGCGGCCGCCGTCCGGTCTTTGCATGCCATCCGCGCCGCCCGCCGAACCCGGCCTTTCCGTCCTGCCCGCTGCATCCGTCCGGTCCGCCGGGCCCGCCGAGTCCGGTCCCTCCTCCCCCCTGCAGGCGCCCCATGCCGCGCGGGCGTGCACCAGCGCCGTCAGGCGGGGCAGCGCATCGCGCGCGCCGGCGTCCGCCGGATCCGCGGCCCCCGGCTCCAGCCATTCGCCCAGTTCGTAGTCCAGCAGCAGGGCCACCCAATGGCCCGCCCGCCGGGCGGATTCGATGGCGTCCCAGGCGGCGGGCAGTTCGTCGCGGCGGTGGACGGCGATGCGCGCCACCGGATCGAGCAGCCGCAGCGAGCGGCCGGCCAGCCGGTCCTCGAACAGGCAGGTGGAGGGCTCCGGCCCGGCGGCCGGAGAACCGCGCGGGGTCACCGGGCCTCCAGGGCGCCGGGCGCTCGCCGCGGCGCCAGGAATTCCGCCAGGATGCGCCCGGTGTGGGTGCGGCCCGCGCAGAGCTGCTCGGGGCTGCCCTGGGCCACCACGCGGCCGCCTTCGTCGCCGCCCTCGGGGCCCAGGTCCACGATCCAGTCGGCCTCGGCGATGACGTCCAGGTTGTGCTCGATGACCACCACGGTGTGGCCGGCATCCACCAGCCGGTGCAGCACGCGGATCAGCTTCTCCACGTCCGCCGTGGACAGGCCCACGGTGGGCTCGTCCAGCACGTACAGGGTGTGCGGGACGCGCGAGGCGCGGCCGGTGCGCAGCACGCCTTCGTCCAGGTGGGCCTTGGTCAGCTCGGTGACCAGCTTGATGCGTTGCGCCTCGCCGCCCGACAGCGTGGGCGAGGGCTGGCCCAGCGTCAGGTAGCCCAGCCCCACGTCCTGCATCAGCTGCAGGGCGCGGGCGATGCGGCGGTGCGCGGAGAAATGGCCGATGGCGTCGTCGACTTCCATGCGCAGCACGTCGCCCGCGCTGCGGCCGTTCCATTGCACGCCCAGGGTCTCCTGGTTGAAGCGCGCGCCGTGGCAGGCGTCGCATGGCACCTTCACGTCGGGCAGGAAGCTCATCTCGATGGTGCGCATGCCCTGGCCCTCGCATTCCGGGCAGCGGCCGTCGCCGGTGTTGAAGGAGAAGCGCGAACCCGTCCAGCCGCGCAGCCGCGATTCGCGCGTGCCGGCGTAGAGCTTGCGGATGTCGTCCCAGAAGCCCACGTAGGTGGCCGGGCAGGACCGGGGCGTCTTGCCGATGGGGGTCTGGTCGACCTCCAGCACCCGGTCGATGGCCTCCCAGCCGCGGATCGTCCGGCAGCCCTGCCAGGACGAGCCCGTCGCCTGGCCGCCGACGCGGCGGGCGAGGTTGTCCAGCAGCACATCGCGCGCCAGGGTGGATTTGCCCGAGCCCGACACGCCGGTGACGACGCTCAGCCGGCCCAGGGGGATGCGCGCATTGGCCTGGCGCAGATTGTGCAGGCTGGCGTCCACGATCTCCAGGCCGGGCGTGCCGGCCTCGACGGCGCGGCGGCCGTTCATGGGGTGGACCAGGGGCTCGCGCAGGTAGCGTCCGGTGACCGAGGCCGGGTTGCGGGCGATGTCCTCGACCGTGCCCTGGGCCACCACCATGCCGCCGCGCACGCCGGCGCCCGGGCCGATGTCGATCACGTGGCCGGCGCGGCGGATGGTGTCCTCGTCGTGCTCGACCACCACCAGGGTGTTGCCGTTGCCTTCCAGCCGGGTCAGCGCGTCCAGCAGGATGCGGTTGTCGCGCGGGTGCAGGCCGATGGTGGGCTCGTCCAGCACGTAGCACACGCCCTGCAGGTTGGAGCCCAGCTGCGCGGCCAGGCGGATGCGCTGGGCCTCGCCGCCCGACAGGGTGGGCGCGGCGCGGTCCAGGGCCAGGTAGCCCAGCCCCACGTCCATCATGAAGTCCAGGCGGCCGCGGATCTCTGTGAAGATGTCGCGCGCGATCTCGGCCTCGCGCCCCTGGGCGCCCAGGCCGAGGAAGAAGCGCTGGGCGTCGCTGACCGGCATCGAGGCCAGCTCCGCGATCGAGCGGCCGCGCCAGCGGAAGGCCCGCGCCACGCGGTTCAGGCGCTGGCCCTGGCACTGGGAGCAGGGCTGCGGCAGGCCGGTGGCCTCGTCCAGCCAGACGGATTCCTCGCCGGTCTGGTCCTCGGTGAAGCCGGTGAGCTGCAGGCCGGTGCCGTAGCAGCCCGGGCACCAGCCGTGGCGCGAGTTGTAGGAGAACAGGCGCGGATCGGGCTCCGGGAAGCTGGTGCCGCAGTTCGGGCAGGCGCGCTTGATGGAAAACGTCAGCAGGCGCGGATCGGGGGCCAGGCCGGCGGCGCGGCGCGCCTCGATCGTGGCCGGGCCGGGCGCGGTCAGGCCGGCCAGCACGCGGAAGCTGCCGTGGCCCAGCGCCAGCGCGGCGCGCACGGCCTCGCGCAGGCCGGCCTCGTCGCGCACGTCCACGATCAGGTCGCTCACCGGCAGCTCGATGGTGTGCTCCTGGTAGCGGTCCAGGCGCGGCCAGGGGCTGACCGGGATGAATTCGCCGTCCACCCGCAGATGGGTGTGGCCGTGCGAGGCCGCCCATTTCGCCAGGTCGGTGTAGTAGCCCTTGCGCGCCACCACCAGCGGCGCCAGCAGGCCGACGTGCTCGCCCGCGTGGTCGCGCAGCAGCTGCGCCACGATCTGCTCCGGCGTCTGCGGCGCCACGGGGACGTCGCAGTCCGGGCACATCTGGGTGCCCAGGCGCACGTACAGCAGGCGCAGGAAGTGGTGGATCTCCGTCATGGTGGCGACGGTGGACTTGCGTCCGCCCCGGCTGGTGCGCTGCTCGATGGCGACGGTGGGCGGGATGCCGTAGATCGCGTCCACGTCCGGCTTGCCGGCCGGCTGCACGATGGCGCGCGCGTAGGCGTTCAGGGATTCCAGGTAGCGCCGCTGGCCTTCGTTGAAGAGGATGTCGAAGGCCAGGGTAGACTTGCCCGAGCCCGACACGCCGGTGATGACCGTGAAGGCGTCGCGCGGGATGTGCACGTCGATGCCTTTCAGGTTGTGCTCGCGGGCGTTGAGGATGTGGATGTCGGGGCTGGCCGACGCCGCCGGCAGGCGCGGCGCGGGTTCGCGCAGGATCAGGGCCGGATGGTCGGCCTGCCGCGCATAGTCCGACAGCGCCCGGCCGGTGTGCGAATCCGGGTGGCGCATCAGGTCGTCCGGCGTGCCCTCGGCGACGATGCGGCCGCCCTGGTCGCCGCCTTCCGGCCCCAGGTCCACGACCCAGTCGGCGGCGCGGATCACGTCCAGGTTGTGCTCGATGATCAGCAGCGAATGGCCGGCGGCCAGCAGCTTGCGGAAGGCCCGCATCAGGCGGGCGATGTCGTCGAAGTGCAGGCCGGTGGTGGGTTCGTCGAACAGCAGCAGGCTGCCCTTGAGCACCCCCTGGGGCGCCCGCGAGCGCGCCGCCTCGGCCAGGTGGCCGGCCAGCTTCAGGCGCTGGGCCTCGCCGCCCGACAGGGTGGGCACCGGCTGGCCCAGGCGTACGTATTCCAGGCCCACGTCGGCCAGGGGCGCCAGGCCCCACTGCACGTCGCGCAGGCCCTTGAAGAACTCCAGCGCCTCGCTCACGGTCATGTCCAGGACCTCGTCGATCGAGGCGCTGCGGCCCAGGTGCTCGATGCGCACTTCCAGGACCTGAGGGCGGAAGCGGCGGCCGTCGCAGTCCGGGCAGCGCAGGTACACGTCCGACAGGAACTGCATTTCCACGTGCTCGAAGCCGGTGCCGCCGCAGCCGGGGCAGCGGCCGTCGCCGGTGTTGAAGCTGAAGGTGCCGGCCGTGTAGCCGCGTTCCTGCGCCAGGGGCGCGGCGGCGAACAGCTTGCGGATGGCGTCGAAGGCGCCCACGTAGCTGGCGGGGTTGGAGCGCGCCGTCTTGCCGATGGGCGTCTGGTCCACCATCACCACGTCGGCGATGCGTTCCGCGCCCAGCAGGGCGGCGTATTCGCCGGGCGCCTCGGTGGCGCGGCCCAGGCGCTTCAGCAGCGCGGGATAGAGCACGTCCTGCACCAGGGTGGACTTGCCCGAGCCGGACACGCCGGTCAGGCACACCAGCCGGCCCAGCGGCAGGGAAAAGTCGATGCCCTGCAGGTTGTTGGCGCGGGCGCCCTGCAGCAGCAGGCGCGGGGTGCCGTCCTGTACCGGCAGGGGGCGCGGCGCCTCGATGCGCATCCGCCCGCCGAAGTAGCGGCCCGTCAGCGTGTCGGCCGCGGCCAGCTCGGCCGGCGTGCCGTCGAAGACGATGTGCCCGCCGCGCTCGCCCGGCCCGGGGCCGATGTCGAGGATGCGGTCGGCGGCGACCATGACCTGCGGATCGTGCTCCACCACGACCAGGGTGTTGCCGTGGTCGCGCAGGCGGTGCATGACCTGGACGATGCGGTGGATGTCGCGCGGGTGCAGGCCGATGGACGGCTCGTCCAGCACGAACAGCGTGTTCACCAGGGACGTGCCCAGCGCGGTGGTGAGGTTGATGCGCTGGACCTCGCCGCCCGAGAGGGTGCGGCTCTGCCGGTCCAGCGACAGGTAGCCCAGGCCCACGTCGCACAGGAAGCGCAGGCGGGCGCGGACTTCGTCCAGCAGCTCGGTCAGGGCGTCGTCCAGCGAGCGGCCCAGTTCGATGCGGTCGAACCAGTCGCGCACCCGCTCGATGGGCAGGCGCATCAGGTCGTGCAGGCCCAGGCCGGGCAGGGCCGCCAGCTGCTCCGGCGTCCAGCGCGCGTGCGGCGGCAGGAAACGCGGCGCGCCGGGGATCGGCTCGCGGTCCTGCCCCAGGCGCCACAGCGTGGCGTCGGGCTTGAGCCGCGCGCCCTTGCAATGCGGGCAGGGCGTGTAGCTGCGGTACTTGGACAGCAGCACCCGCACGTGCATCTTGTAGGCGCGCGATTCCAGCCAGTCGAAGAAGCGCTGCGCGCCGTACCACTGGTGCTTCCAGGCGGACGGCCCGCCCTTCCAGTCGGGCGCGCCGCCGATCACCCAGCCGCGCTCCGCGTCCGTCAGGTCGCGCCAGGGCACGTCCAGGCGCACGCCCGCCTTGGGCGCGTAGCGTTCCATCTCGACCTGGCATTCCTTGTAGCTGGCGGTCTGCCAGGGCTTGATCGCCCCGTCGCGCAGGCTGCGGGTTTCGTCCGGCACGACCAGGCCGTAGTCGATGCCCATCACCCGGCCGAAGCCCCGGCAGTGCTCGCAGGCGCCCAGCGGCGAGTTGAAGGAGAAGGTGCTGGGCAGCGGGGCGCCGTAGTCGATGTCGCACTGCGCGCAGTGCAGGCCGGCGCTGAAGCGCCATTCCTCCTCGCCCTCGTCGAACAGGGCGTGGACGCTGAGCCGGCCGTTGCCCTGGCGCAGGGCGGTTTCCAGGGCCTCGTCCACGCGCGCCGATTCGGCGCTGCCCAGGCGGAAGCGGTCCTGCACGACGTGCAGCACGCGGCGGCCGGCGGCGTCCGCCTTGCGCCGCGCGCCGGCGGGCTTGCCGGCCGGCGCTTCGATGGCGCCGGGCGCCGGCTCGTCCTGGCGGTGGATGCGCGTGTAGCCCTGCTGCTCCAGGAAGCCGCGCACCTCGTCCTCGGTGAAGTTGGCGGGCACCGAGACCGGGAAGGTGACGACCAGACGGGGATCGCGGGCGGCACACAGGCCGTCCAGCTGGCGCCGGATGCTGGCGGGGTCGTCGCTTTTCACCAGCCGGGCACAGTTGCGGCAATGCAGGTGGCCGGCGCGCGCGTAAAGCAGCTTCAGGTGGTCGTTGAGCTCCGTCATGGTGCCCACCGTGCTGCGCGAATTGCGCACCGGGTTGACCTGGTCGATGGCGATGGCCGGCAGGATGCCTTCGATGCGCTCGACCTGGGGCTTGTCCATGCGGTCCAGGAACTGGCGCGCGTAGGGCGAGAACGTCTCGACGTAGCGGCGCTGGCCTTCGGCGTAGAGGGTGTCGAAGGCCAGCGAACTCTTGCCGGATCCGGATACGCCGGTCACCACCAGGAGTTCCCCGGTGCGGATCGTCAGATCCAGGTTCTTCAGGTTGTTCTGGCGGGCGCCGAAGATGCGGATGGGTGCGTTCATCCCGCCATCATAATCCGGCGCGCCGCGTCCTTGCGATGCGCGCGGTAGGGTCATGTGACGGGTGCCGCGCCCCGGCCGGCGCAAGCCGTCCGGCTTGATCCGCATCAGAAGTCGGGACGGCGGAAGGGCCCGCCGGCGCCGTCCCATTCTTACAATCGACTGAATGAAGCCGGGCCCGTCCCGGTCCTTCTGGAAAACCGGAGAATCGCCATGAAACGCCTGCTTGCCCTGTCCCTGCTCTGTGCCGCCCCCGTCCTCGTCCAGGCGGCCGACTATAAGACCGACGCGGACCACACCTTCGTCTATTTCGAGGTCCTGCACAACGGCACGTCCACGGTGCGCGGCCGTTTCGACACGGTCGAGGGCGACGTCGCCTTCGACCGCGAGGCCAGGACGGGCCAGGCGAAGATCCGCGTCGACATGAAGTCGATCAGCACCGGCTCCAAGGGCTTCGACGAACACCTGCTGGGCGGCGACTTCTTCCAGGCCGACCAGCACCCCGAGGCCCGTTTCGAGTCCACCGCCTTCCTCTTCGAGGGCGACCTGGTGCGGGCCGTGGAAGGCAACCTGACCCTGCTGGGGCAGACCCACCCGGTCAAGCTGAACGCCGTGCGCTTCAACTGCTACCAGAACAAGCGCCTGAACCGCGAAGTCTGCGGCGGCGATTTCCGCACCGAACTCAAGCGCAGCCAGTGGGGCATGGGGTTCGGCCTGCCGGGCATCCCCGACACCGTGCGCCTGCAGATCGAGATCGAAGGCGTGCGCCAGTAGATCGAAGGCGTGCGCCCGCGGGCGGCCGCGGGACCCGAGGGGCGGCGGAGCCGGCATCCGCCGGCGCCCCTTGCGCGCATCCGGGCGATCCGGCGAGCGGTGAAATTTTGCTAAAATAGCGTGTTTTGCTTTCAAGCCCGGCCTTCAAGCCCGCCTTACACCAGGAGATCCACATGGCAGAAATCAAACGCACGCGGCGCAACACGCTGGAGCGCCGTTGCCTTGGCAAGGCGTTCAAGCGCCTGTTCGTGCGCGCGCCCAAGGGCGTTTTCAAGATGCTCGAAAAGGTCAAGCGCGTCTGATCGTTCGACGCTGGCCAGCCGTATTGTTTATATACAATTCGGCATAAGGGAAACCACGGACCGGACGGCCCGTGGTTTTTTTTGTCCGCTATCATGGGGCAGATCGGAAACTGGAGGAACCTTCCGGCATGGCTTGCTGGCGCCATCTGTTTTCCGTCGTCACCCCCACCCACAACCGCGCGCACACGCTCGAACGCGTCTACCGCTCGCTGAGGGAACAGTCCTTCCAGGATTTTGAATGGGTGGTCGTGGACGACGGCTCGACGGATGCCACCCGGACCCTGGTCCAGGGATGGCAGCAGGAAGCCAGCTTTCCGATCCGTTACGTCTGGCAACCCAATCAACACAAGAAAACAGCTTTCAACACCGGGGTGCGCCACGCCCAGGGCGAATGGCTGGTGGCCATCGACAGCGACGACGAGCTCGATCCCAACGCCCTCTACCACATGGCCGGCGTCTGGGAGCAGATCCCGCCTGCCCAGCGCGGGCGCTACGTGGCGATCACCGGCCTGTGCACGCGGCCCGACGGCCGCGTGGTGGGCGACATGTATCCCCGCGACGTGATGGACGTGTCTTCGCTGGACATGACCTTCCGCTACCACGTCCGGGGCGAGAAATTCGGCTGTCTGCGTACGGACGTGCTGCGCCAGTTCCCCTTTCCCGAGGACATCCCCGGCTTCGTGCCCGAAAGCCTGGTCTGGCGCGCGATCGCCCGCGCCGGCTACCTGACCCGCTTCGTCAACCAGGTGTTCCGCGTGTATCACGACGAGAAGGACAGCCTGTCGCGCCAGGGGCGCACGGCCGACAGCGGCCGCCACGCGCTGGGCCTGTGGCTGCTGGCGCACGATACGGTGGAATACTGTCTGGACTGGTTCCGCTACCAGCCGGCCGCGTTCTTCGGCGCGGCGATCCGCTACACCCGCTTCGGCCTGCACCTGCGCGCGCAGCGCGTGGCGCGTCCCGCCGGCCGGCGCCTGAGCCGCTGGGCGTCGCGCCTGCTGGTGGCCGCCATGTGGCCCGTGGGCGCGGCGCTGTACCTGCGCGACCGCCTGCGCGACGCGGCGCGGGCCAAGCACCCGGTGACGACCTGACGGTCATTGGCGCGGGCGGCCCGGGGCGGATTCGCCTCCCGGCGCGGCCGCCGGCCCGCCCGCCGGCCCGGAGGATCGTCCTGGATGATCGTCCTGGATGGCCCCGGGTGGCCCGCCCAGCTGCTCAGCGGTCCGTGGGGGTGCCGCCGGGGTCCTCGCCCTCCTGGCCCTCGCCGTCCTTGTCTTCTTCTTCGTCCCCTTCGTCGTCTGCTTCCTCGCCCTCGTCCTCCGGCGCCTCGGCTTCGCGCAGGTCGAAGGGCAGCAGGTCCGTCAGCGTGTCGGTCCAGGCGACTTCCTCGCCCTGGGCGTCCACCTTGATGTAGCGCACGCCTTCCAGGTCCGACAGCTGGACGGCCCAGAGGAATTCGCAGTCCACCGGCTGGCCGTCGCTCAGGTCCAGGCCGCCGCTGCTGCCCAGGAAGCGCGCCCCCGGGCCGCCCGCCTGGACGCGGGGCTTGTCCTCGTCCGCGTCGTCGGGGGCCAGCGGCAGGGCGAACAGCGCCCATTCGTAGCCTTCGCCGGGCTCGGCCACGATTTCGGCGATCACGGGCTTGCCCAGATAAGCGCACAGCGCGTCGGCCGTGCGGCCCAGCAGGTCGGCCTCGGCCGGGGTGAATGCGAGGGGAGGGGTCATGACGGGAAACGGGGGCGGATGGCTGATGGGGGCATTGTACGGCCCGGGCGCCGGGCGGACGCATCCGGGCCCGCGCGGCGGCTGCGGGGCACCTCCATCCGCCCCGTCCCGTCCGCCGCCCGTCCGGCCTACAATCGAAGCTTTGCGCGGCCGAATCCTTCGCTGCGCCCTTACACGGTCGAGACATGGCACAGTACGTCTATTCCATGAACCGGGTCGGCAAGATCGTGCCGCCCAAACGCCAGATCCTGCGGGACATCTCCCTGTCCTTCTTCCCCGGCGCCAAGATCGGGGTCCTGGGCCTGAACGGCTCGGGCAAGTCCACCCTTCTGAAGATCATGGCCGGCGTCGACAAGGACATCGAAGGCGAAGCCGTCCCCATGGCGGGCCTGCGCATCGGCTACCTGCCGCAGGAACCGCAGCTCGAGCCCGCCCACACCGTCCGCCAGTCCGTCGAGGCTGGCCTGGGCGAAGTCTTCGAGGCGCGCAAGCGGCTCGACGAGGTCTATGCCGCCTACGCCGAGCCCGACGCCGATTTCGACGCCCTGGCCGCCGAGCAGGCCGAGCTGGAAGCCGTCATCGCGGCGGCCGCCACCAGCGGCAGCGACGACATCGAGACGCAGATGGAAATCGCCGCCGACGCCCTGCGCCTGCCGCCCTGGGACGCCGTGGTCGGCAACCTGTCCGGCGGCGAGAAGCGCCGCGTGGCCCTGTGCCGCCTGCTGCTGTCCAAGCCCGACATGCTGCTGCTGGACGAGCCCACCAACCACCTGGACGCCGAATCGGTCGAATGGCTGGAAATCTTCCTGCGCCAGTTCCCCGGCACCGTCGTCGCCGTCACCCACGACCGCTACTTCCTCGACAACGCGGCCGAATGGATCCTGGAACTGGACCGCGGCCATGGCATCCCCTGGAAGGGCAACTACAGCTCCTGGCTCGAACAGAAGGAAGACCGCCTCAAGCAGGAAGAAGCCGCCGAATCCGCCCGCCAGCGCACCATCAAGAAAGAGCTGGAATGGGTGCGGCAGAATCCCAAGGGCCGCCAGGCCAAGGCCAAGGCGCGCCTGGCGCGCTTCGAGGAACTGTCCTCGCACGAATACCAGAAGCGCAACGAGACCCAGGAAATCTTCATCCCCGTGGCCGAGCGCCTGGGCAACGAGGTCATCGAGTTCCGCAACGTCTCCAAGTCCTTCGGCGACCGCGTGCTGATCGACGACCTCAGCTTCAAGGTGCCGCCGGGCGCCATCGTCGGCATCATCGGCCCCAACGGCGCGGGGAAATCCACGCTGTTCCGCATGATCGCCGGCCAGGAGACCCCGGACGCCGGCGAGGTGGTCCTGGGCCAGACCGTGAAGCTGGCCTACGTGGACCAGTCGCGCGATTCCCTGCCCGACGACAAGACCGTCTTCGACGCCATCTCCGACGGCGCCGACCTGCTCACCGTGGGCCGTTTCGAGATGCCCGCGCGCGCCTACCTGGGCCGCTTCAACTTCAAGGGCGCGGACCAGAACAAGCACGTCGGCAAGCTCTCCGGCGGCGAACGCGGCCGCCTGCATCTGGCCAAGACCCTGATCGCGGGCGGCAACGTGCTGCTGCTGGACGAGCCGTCCAACGACCTGGACGTGGAAACCCTGCGCG
Source organism: Castellaniella defragrans (assembly GCF_014203015.1). GTDB lineage: Bacteria > Pseudomonadota > Gammaproteobacteria > Burkholderiales > Burkholderiaceae_B > Castellaniella > Castellaniella defragrans. The sequence goes on along the minus strand of NZ_JACHIB010000006.1, from coordinate 78,686 downwards.
CCCTGGAGGACGCGCTGCTGGAATTCGCCGGCTGCGTGCTGGTGATCAGCCACGACCGCTGGTTCCTGGACCGCATCGCCACCCACATCCTGGCCTTCGAGGGCGACTCGCAGGTGGTGTTCTTCGACGGCAACTACCAGGAATACGAGGCCGACAAGAAGGCCCGCCTGGGCGAGGAGGCCGCCCGCCCGCGCCGCCTGCGCTACAAGGCCCTGAAATAATAGGATGAGACCGGACATGGAATGGTCCCTGCGGACCATTCCATGCCTGTCGAATCCGACCGGCTTGCAAGCCGGGAGGTGGGGGAGACCGGACACGGAATGGTCCCTGCGGACCATTCCGTGCCTGTCGAATCCGACCGGCCTGCAAGCCGGGAGGTGGG
>NZ_JACHIB010000006.1:0-78207 GCF_014203015.1 Castellaniella defragrans | reverse complement strand
CTTGCAAGCCGGGAGGTGGGGGAGACCGGACACGGAATGGTCCCTGCGGACCATTCCGTGCCTGTCGAATCCGACCGGCCTGCAAGCCGGGAGGTGGGGGAGACCGGACACGGAATGGTCCCTGCGGACCATTCCGTGCCTGTCGAATCCGACCGGCCTGCAAGCCGGGAGGTGGAGAGATGCCACAATTGGAGGACGCCATGAAATACGTGGATGTGAACCAGGCCTTGCTGACGGCCGGCACCAGCGCGCTGCTGATCGTGGACATGCAGGAAAAACTGCTGCCCGCCATCCGCGACACCGACGCCCTGCGCGGCCGGGTCGCGCGCCTGGCGCAAGCCGCGCGCCTGCTGTCGGTGCCGGTCTGGGCGACCGAGCACTGGCCCGGCAAGATCGGCCCCACCCACCCCGAGCTGCTGGCGAACGTCGACCGGGTCGTGACCAAGACCCATTTCGACGCCTGCCGCGAGGCCGGCTTCCTGGCGGACTGGCCCGCGGGCCGCACGCGGGTGTTGCTGACGGGCACCGAAGCCCACATCTGTGTGTTACAGACCGGCCTGGGCCTGGCCCAGGCCGGCTTCCAGCCCGTGCTGGTGGCCGATGGCGCCGGGTCCCGGCGCGAGTCGGACTGGGCGGCCGCCTGCGAACGCTGGCGCCATCACGGGCTGGAGACCGTGACGTCCGAAATGGCGATCTACGAATGGCTCGAAACGCCGGCGCATCCGGCCTTCCGGGACGTGCTGGCGCTGGTGAAGTGAGACGCCCTCCCGCGCGGCGCCGTTGTTACAAATTACAAGGATCGATATCATGACTCACACCTTTTTCGGTGCCTGGCGCTTATAAAGGAGTCAGGACGCCGAAGCGGGGTCCCCCGGAGCTTGCCGGGGGAGGCCGAGGCATGGATCATCACGCGGTACACGAGAAGGAGAACCATCATGACGATCGGGACATTCGGGAAAATCGGCGCGTCTCTGCTGCTGGCGGCGGCCATGGCCGGCTGCTCGTCGTGGGACAACATGAGCCATCGCCAGAAAGCGGCCGTCACGGGCGCCGGCCTGGGCGGCGTGGCGGGAGCCGTCATCACGAACGGCGGGATCCTGGGCACGGTCGGTGGCGCGGCCATCGGCGGTGTCATCGGCGACCAGGTCGGCAAGAACCGCTGAACGCATCACATCCCTTGCACGATGGGCGCCCCTTGCGGGCGCTTTTTTTTTTGGTGCGCCCGGCAGGGCGCACCCACTAGCGGGTGGAAGTCCCGTACTCGCCCGACAAGGGGAAGAGTTAGCCGATGGCAAGGGTTTCGCGGGTGACTGCGAGTCTGAAGGAAGCCGGATGGCAAAGCGCTGGCCTGACGTACAGGAAGCGGATGAGGCGTTGCATTGGGGTCAGACGGCCGAAATCGTCGAAGCCCGATACTTGTCCGGAACGATGCAACGTAGATCCGACAGGCATAAGCGTGAAAGTGGGTGCGCAATACCCGGGGAGATCTGATTGTGTGCCGGGGGACTGGCTACCGGCGCCGCGAGGCGTCGGGATGCGCGCTCAGAAGTCAGCAGAGGGCATAGTAGCTGGAGGCTGGGCCGGGGAGGCCGAAATCGACAGCGAAGGCCCGAACAGAGGATACCGAGAGTAGGACGGATGATCTCGATGCGAGTTGTTGAGGCAGAAGCCCCGGAGACGGGGCCTTGGGCGAGGTAGGCGGCCGGAAGCCGTCCGAGGGCGCTTGGGGGGCTGAGACACGCACGGCGACATCCGGGCGAACGAAATCGGAGGACGACGCGCTCATGGAGCGTGTCGTGGATCGCGAGAACATGCGCCAGGCCTACCGCCGGGTGCTCAGGAATCGAGGAGCCGCCGGCGTAGACGGCATGTCCATCGAAGCCCTGGGCACGTGGCTCAAGGCGCACTGGCCGCATGTGCGCAAAGCACTGCTGGAAGGCCGATACCTGCCGCAAGCGGTGCGTCGAGTGGACATCCCCAAGCCGGATGGTGGGGTACGCACACTGGGCGTTCCGACGGTGATGGACCGGTTGATCCAGCAGGCATTGCATCAAGTCTTACAGCCGATCTTTGAGCCGATGTTCTCGGCGAGCAGCTTCGGGTTCCGCCCTGGGCGAGGCGCGCATGACGCAGTGCGTCAGGCGCATGCCTATGTCCAGGGCGGTCGGCATTGGGTGGTGGACCTTGATCTGGAGAAGTTCTTCGATCGGGTCAATCATGATGTGCTGATGGCACGGGTGGCCAGACAGGTGCAGGATCTACGGGTACTGAAGCTGATCCGCCGCTTCCTGGAGGCGGGGGTGATGGCCGATGGCCTGGTTAGGGCACGAACGGAGGGTACGCCGCAAGGCGGACCGCTGTCGCCGTTGCTGTCGAACATCCTGCTCACTGACCTGGACCGTCACCTGGAGGCCCGAGGGCTGGCGTTCTGCCGGTATGCCGACGATTGCAATATTTATGTAAGCAGTCAGCGGGCGGGAGAGCGCGTCATGGCGAGCACCAGGGCCTATCTCGAGAAGGCCTTGAGGCTGGTTGTGAACGAAGCCAAGAGCAAGGTGGCGAAACCGGGGACCCGCAAGTTCCTGGGTTACCGGATCGCCACGCGGCTGGAAGAGGCGCATATCGGGATCGCGCCCCAGAGCATTGAGCGATTGATGCAGCGGGTGCGCGAACTGATGCGTCAGGGGCGCGGTCAGTCCCTGGCGCACACCATCCAAAGGCTGAATCCGCTGCTGCGGGGCTGGGCGAATTACTTCAGCCTGAGCGTCCAGCATAAGCGGATGAGGAATCTGGATGGCTGGCTGCGTCGTCGGCTGCGCTGCCTGCTATGGCGGCAATGGAAGCGGCCCAGGACGTGTGAGCGTCATCTGCTTGCCCAAGGGCTGGACCCGGAGCGGGCATGGCGTTCGAGCGTGAATGGTCGCGGACCTTGGTGGAATGCGGGTGCTTCGCATATGCAACAGGCGTTCCCGAATGCCTGGTTCCAGCGGCTCGGACTGGTCTCGATCCATGAGACGGTGGTCCGCCTCCAGCGTATCCACTGAACCGCCGTATGCGGAACCGCATGTACGGTGGTGTGAGAGGGCTGAGGGGGTAACCCCTCACCCTACTCGATCCGCCGGGCCGTCCCAAGGCAAAGAGCGCCCCCTTGGGGGGCAGCAACTACACCCGCGAGGAAGCGGCACGCATGGCAGGCTGAAGCGCGACGAGGTCGCGCCTCGCCGCGCTGCGGGCGCAACTACAGATAGTGCTGCACCAGTTCGACCACCGCCGCGCGCACGTCATTGCGGCGGTAGCCGAGCGAGTCGTCCGCCTCGTAGCATAGGTAGTTGCCGCGGCCGGTGAAGAGGGCCGAGTCCGGCAGCAGGGGATGCTCCTGGTCGAGCTCCGGCACCTCTTGCGGGTTGCCCACGGCCTCGAAGAACAGGCCGAAGAGGTCGGCAAAGCGGATGTTCTCGTCCCCGACCAGATACGCCTTGCCTGGCACGCCGTTGATCAGGGCTTGGTGCAGAGCCTCGGAGAGCGAGCGGGTGGACATGAAGTGGGTGCCGCCCTTGGGGCCGAACACCGGCACCCCGGGCATGCGGCCCTGGGCGTAGCGGGTGTAGGCCTCGAACATCGCGTTCGGCAGCCCGGGAACATGGCCGATCATGAAAGGCGCGTTCACCGACATGACCTCGAAGGTGGGCGAGCTGAGCGCGCGCACGCCCTCGTCCGAGAGATGGCGGGAAAGCACGTAGGGGTTGGTGTCGATCAGCGCCGGCGCCGCCTGCGGATAGAAGCTGCCCAGCATCACCGCGCGGCGGATGCCGGCATCGCGCGCCGCGGCGAAGAAGCGCGGGATCGCCACGGTGTTGTTCTGGTGCCACTGATTATCCGCGGGGCTGTCGCGGTCGATGTGGCGGATATCGTGACCCGCGCAGAAGAGCAGGGCATCGAAGCCCTCCAGCATCGCCACGTCGGGCCCGTCCCGGATGTAGTCAAGCGTGAAGAAGGGAAACTCCCTGAGGATCGGCGCCTGCGGTGCCGAGCGCGAGGCGAGGCTGACCTCGAATCCGTGTTCGCGCAGATGAATGGCGGCGTGCCCGCCCAGCAGGCCCGTACCGCCCACGACTAATACCTTCATGCTGATCCTCCATCAGAAAATGGTGGCGTGCTGCGCACGTTGTCCTATCGGACCCAGGCTGACATTGGTTGGGGGAAATCCCATCGTCCATTCGGACGACGTGGGGCTCTCATTCCTGCTTTTAGACTGCTTGCGACAGTACCGGCGGCGCGTCCGCCGGTACGAGGCGCAAACCGGGGCCGGGCACGTGCGCGGCGCTTCACTCACACGCGGGAGACGAACTTGGCTGAACAGGAATGGATGTCCGAGGTGCGTGCCATGGTGGGTCGCGGATATGGTCGCGTCTACGCCCGGGACGACGCCAATGCGCCGATGATCCGGCAGCGCATCCGCATCCTGCCCGCGGCGCTGCCGCGCGAAATCCTTCTCGAGCGCCACGGCGAGCGCTTCAAGTGGCTCGCTCTGCTGGTGGTCGGGATGGGCATGATCGCCGGAGTGCTGGCGTCCACCTCATTCAACGTGGCGGTGCCGGCGCTGAGCGCGGCCTTCGGGCTCGGTCAGGATCGGGTGCAGTGGGTGGTGACCGGATTCCTGGCCGCGCTCACGCTCGCCATGCTGCCCACCCCCTGGCTGCTCGACCGCTACGGTTTCCGGCGGATCTTCCTCGGCTCCAATCTGCTGTTGGCGGCGGCCAGCCTCGCCGGCGCGGCGGCGACGCATTTCGGCCTGGTGGTCGCGGTACGCATCGTCCAGGGGATCGCCGCCGGGCTGCTCCAGCCCTTGGCGATGCTGGTGGTGATGCGGCTGTTTCCCCCCAGCATCCAGGGGCGCGCAACGGGTGTGCTGAGCTTCGGCATCGTGCTCGCGCCGGCAGCGGCGCCGGCGGCCGCTGGCGTGCTGCTCGACCACTTCGGCTGGCAGGCGGTCTTTCTCATCAACCTGCCATTCTGCGCGGTGGCGGGCGCGCTCGGGCTCTACCTTCTGCCGCGCGCGGACGATACCGCCCGCCGCCCCTTCGACTGGTACGGTGTCGGCGTGCTGTGCGCGGGCACGCTGATCGGCATCGAGCTTATCGCCAGCCTGCGCCAGCATGGCCCGCTCGCACTGCACACCCTCGCCCGCATCGGCGTGGTGGCGTTGTGCTGCGTGCTGTTCGTCCGCCACGCGAGGACGGCGGCGGCGCCCATCGTCGCGCTCGATCTCTTCCGCGAGCGCAGCTTCGCCATGGGCGCGCTGGTCTCGCTGGTCTACGGCGTCGGCCTGTACGCCTCGACCTACCTCATCCCGGTTTTCCTGCAAAGTGCGCTCGGCTACGACGCCAGCCTCGCCGGCCTCGCCCTGCTGCCCTCGGGCATCGCCCTGGCGGTGGTGATTCCGCTCGCCGGCGTGCTCACCGACCGCTGCTCCCCGCGCTGGATCACAGTCGCCGGGCTCGGCCTGTTCGGCGCCTCCTTCGTCATGTTCGCCGCGCGTGGCGGTGCCATCGGCTATGGCGAGGTGGTTGTCTTCACCATCGTCGGCCGGATCGGTCTCGGCCTCGTCATCCCCGCGCTTACCGTGGCCATGCTGGGTCCGATGCAGCCGCGCCAGCTCGGCCAGGCGTCGATGGTGAGCAATTACACCCGGCAGCTTGGCGGCGCGCTCGGCGTGGCGATCGTCGCTGTGCTCGTCGAATGGTGGGTCGGTCTCTATGGCGCGCTGCCGGGGGGCATCGGCAAGGCCTGTTCGCAGGCGTTCATGCTGCTTGCACTGACCTTCGGCCTGGCCCTGCTGGCGGCGGTGGGAATGAAGCGGCGCGGCCCTCGACGTTAAACCGAACGGACGATGCCTCGCGCCGCCACGAGGATTAGCCTCAAGACAATTGAAGCACCCTCCGGGCGCCGCGCCGCGGCCCCGGCGCGGGCGCCAAGCCGAGAGGCCAGCATGCCCTGTTACGAAATCGACGGCCTGAGGCCGGTCGTCCATCCCACCGCCTTCGTGCACCCGGATGCGGTGCTGATCGGTGACGTCATCGTCGGTCCGCGCTGCTACATCGCGCCGCTCGCCGGCCTGCGCGGCGACTTCGGCCGCATCATCCTGGAAGAGGGTTGCAACGTCCAGGATACCTGCGTGATGCACGGTTTCCCCGGCACCGACACGGTGGTCGAGGTCGACGGCCATATCGGCCATGGCGCGGTGCTCCATGGCTGCCGCGTCGGCCGCAACGCCCTGGTGGGGATGGGCGCGGTGATCCTGGATGACGCCGCGATCGGCGAGTCCGCCTTCGTCGCCGCCGGTGCCCTGGTGAAAACCGGCATGAGCGTTCCGCCCCGCGTGCTGGTCGCGGGCATGCCGGCCAGGATCGTGCGCGAGCTGACCGAGCAGGAGATCGCGTGGAAGAGCCGCGGTACCCGCTGCTACCAGGATCTGGCGGTGCGCAGCCTGACGACCTTGAAGCCATGCCAGCCGCTGACCGAGGTGGAAGCCGATCGCCGCCGCTTCGGGCTCGCCGGTATGCGGAATCCCATGTACGGTGGTGCGAGAGGGCCCAGGGGATAACCCCTCACCCTGCTCGATCATGCAAGGCCCTCCGGGCGCTTGACTTCAAACGGGCTTTTCTCTTAAATTCAAACGATCGTTTGAATTTCGATTCAGCGGCTCGAAAAACCCGAGGAGCCGACCGGCGTGCGGTCCGGCTCCCGCTCGGGGCCGCCGCGATCGCCCTCGACAATCCCCCCTGGAGACCGGAGATGCCCGACTACAAAGCCCCCCTGCGCGACATCCGTTTCGTGCGCGACGAGGTCCTGAACTACCCCGCCCACTACCAGTCCCTGCCGGGCTGCGAGGAGGCCACCCCCGACATGGTCGGCGCCATCCTGGAAGAGGGCGCCAAGTTCTGCGAACAGGTCCTCGCGCCGCTGAACGCGGTGGGCGACCGCGAAGGCTGCACCTGGTCCCCCGAAGGCGTCAAGACCCCGGCGGGCTTCAAGGAAGCCTATGCCCAGTACGTCGAAGGCGGCTGGCCGGCGCTGTCGCACGACGCCGCCCACGGCGGCCAGGGCCTGCCCGAGTCCCTCGGCATGGCCATCAGCGAGCTGATGGGCGAGGCCAACTGGGCCTGGGGCATGTATCCCGGCCTGTCGCACGGCGCCATGAACACCCTGCAGGCGCACGGCACGCCGGAGCAGCAGACCACCTACCTGGAGCCGCTGGTCTCGGGCCAATGGACCGGCACCATGTGCCTGACCGAGCCCCACTGCGGCACCGACCTGGGCATGCTGCGCACCAAGGCCGAGCCGCAGGCCGACGGCAGCTACAAGGTCACCGGCACCAAGATCTTCATCTCCGCCGGCGAGCACGACATGGCGGAAAACATCGTCCACATCGTCCTGGCCCGCCTGCCCGACGCGCCCGCCGGCACCAAGGGGATTTCCCTGTTCATCGTGCCCAAGTTCCTGCCCGACGGCCAGGGCGGCCTGGGCGCGCGCAACGGCGTGTCCTGCGGCTCGATCGAGCACAAGATGGGCATCCACGGCAACGCCACCTGCGTGATGAACTTCGACGGCGCCACCGGCTTCCTGATCGGGCCGGCCAACAAGGGCCTGAACTGCATGTTCACCTTCATGAACACGGCCCGCCTGGGCACCGCCATCCAGGGCCTGGCGCACGCCGAGGTCGCCCTCCAGGGCGCCACGACCTACGCCCGCGAGCGCCTGCAGATGCGCGCCCTGAGCGGCCCGAAATTCCCCGACCAGCCGGCCGACCCGATCATCGTGCACCCCGACGTGCGCCGCATGCTGCTGACGATCAAGGCGTTCGCCGAGGGCAACCGCGCGCTGCTGTACTACGCCGCGCAGCAGGTGGACATCATGCAGCACAGCCAGGACGCGGGCGCGCGCGAACAGGCCGACAAGCTGCTGGGCTTCCTGACCCCGATCGCCAAGGCCTTCATGACCGAGACCGGCTTCGAGGCGGCCAACCTGGGCGTCCAGGTCTTCGGCGGCCATGGCTACATCTCCGAGCACGGCATGGAGCAGAACGTGCGCGACAGCCGCATCTCCATGCTGTACGAAGGCACCACCGGCGTCCAGGCGCTGGACCTGCTGGGCCGCAAGGTGCTGATGACCCAGGGCGAGCCGCTGCGCCTCTTCACCAAGATCGTGCACAAGTTCTGCAAGGCCAACAGTGGCAACCGCGCGATCTCCGAACTGGTGAAGCCGCTGGCCGAGCTGAACAAGGAATGGGGCGACCTGACCCTGAAGATCGGCATGAAGGCCATGACCAACCGCGAGGCCGTGGGCGCCGCGTCGGTGGACTACCTGATGTATTCGGGCTACGTGACGCTGGCCTATTTCTGGGCCGACATGGCGCGCGTCGCGGCCGAGAAGCTGGCGGCGGGCGAGGGCGACAAGGCCTTCTACCAGGCCAAGCTGCACACCGCGCGCTTCTACTTCGCTCGCATCCTGCCGCGCACCCGTGCGCACGTGGAAGCCATCAAGGCCGGTCCGGACGTGCTGATGGACCTGCCGGCCGAGGACTTCGCGCTGGGGTACTGAGCACGGCGGCGGCCTTCCGGGATGCGCGCGGCGCGCCCCGGAGGGCCCGGCACGACGAGCGGGGCGGGCCTTCGAGCGAAGTGCCTGCCCCGTTCGCATGGGTGCGGCGCTGTACACTCTGGGCTGCCCGTCGTCATCCCCCCGCTCCATGATCCTCACCCTGCTGAACATCGTCCTGCCCGTCTTCGCCGTGGCGGCCCTGGGTTTCGCTTTCGGCCGCCGCCAGGCGCGCACGCCGGACATGGGGTTCATCAACCACGCCAACGTGATGGTGTTCTGCCCGGCGCTGGTGTTCTCCGCGCTGCTGGACAATCCGGTCGACCTGGCGCGCGGCTGGCCGCTGATGGCGGCCGGGGTGCTGATCATCGTCGTGCCGGGCCTGCTGCTGGCCCTGGTGCGGCGGCCGGGGGTGTCGCGCCCGGCCTTCCTGGTGCCGGGGATGTTCCGCAACACGGGCAACATCGGCATTCCGCTGATGATGCTGGCCTACGGCAAGGACCTGCTGGGCGACATCGTCGTGCTGTTCGTGCTGTCGAACCTGCTGCATTTCTCCCTGGGGCTGTTCCTGCTGTCGCGCGGCGGCAGCCGCTGGATGTGGCTGCGCAATCCGAACATCTGGGCGGCCCTGCTGGGCGTGGCCCTGGCGCCGCACCGCGAATGGATCCCGCCCTTCGTGACGACTACGCTGGAGCTGACCGGGCAGATCGCCATCCCGCTGATGCTGTTCGGCCTGGGCGTGCGCCTGTCGCAGGACCGGGTCGAGCAGCTGGGCCTGGCGCTGCGCATCAACGTCCTGTACCTGCTGGCGGGCGTGCTGACGCTGCCCATCGTGCTGTGGCTGCTGCCCCTGACGCCGGAATGGTCGCGCATGGTGGCGCTGTCGGTGATGCTGCCGCCGGCGGTGCTGAACTACCTGCTGTGCGAGCAGTACCGCGTGGAACCCAGGACCGTGGCCAGCGTGGTGCTGCTGGGCAACGTGCTGTCGGTGGCGACGATCCCGCTGGTGGTCTGGGCGACGCTGAGTTGGATTTGACTGGACACACGAGGGTCCCTGCGGACCCTCGTGTGCCTGTCGAATCCGAGCCGCTTGCAAGCGGCGTCAGTTGCGCGTTTCCGCCTGCGGCATCTCGATCTTGACTTCCAGGACTTCCAGCGAGTCCTGGCGGTCCAGGTTGACCTTGATGTCCTCGGGATTGATCTGCACGTATTTCGAGATCACCGCGATCAGTTCCTTCTGCATCTGCGGCAGGAAGTCGGGCGCGTTGCGGCCGCTGCCGCGTTCGTTGATCAGAATGAGCTGCAGGCGGTCCTTGGCGATGCTGGCCGAGGTCTTTTTCTGTCCGCGCAGGAAATCCAGGAACGACATGCTTATTTACCCCCGAACAGGCGCTTGAACAGGCCGGGTTTCTCGTAGTCCACGAAGCGCAGGGGTTTTTCCTGGCCCAGGTAGCGGGCCACCACGTCCTGGTAGGCCTGGGAGACGTCGGAATCGCGGATGTGGATGGCGGGGATGCCCTGGTTGGAGGCCTGCAGCACGGTTTCCGATTCCGGGATCACGCCGATCAGGCGGATGCGCAGGATGTCCTCGATGTCGCCCAGCGAGAGCATTTCGCCGTCGGCCACGCGCTTGGGGTTGTAGCGGGTCAGCAGCAGGTGTTCCTTGATCGGCTCCTCGCCCTTTTCGGCGCGGCGCGACTTGGCCGACAGGATGCCCAGGATGCGGTCGGAGTCGCGCACCGAGGAGACTTCCGGATTGGTGACCACCAGCGCGTCGTCGGCGAAATAGGACGCCATCACCGCGCCGGTCTCGATGCCGGCGGGGGAGTCGCAGACGATGTATTCAAAGTCCATGGCGGCCAGGTCGGTCAGGACCTTTTCCACGCCCTCGCGCGTCAGGGCGTCCTTGTCGCGCGTCTGCGAGGCCGGCAGGATGTAGAGGTTTTCCAGCTGCTTGTCGCGGATCAGCGCCTGGTTCAGGGTGGCTTCGCCCTGGATGACGTTGACGAAATCGTAGACCACGCGGCGTTCGCAGCCCATGATCAGGTCCAGGTTGCGCAGGCCGACGTCGAAGTCGATCACGACCGTCTTGTGGCCGTGCATGGCCAGGCCGGCCGAAAAGCTCGCACTGGTAGTGGTCTTGCCCACTCCCCCCTTGCCGGAGGTGACTACAACGATGCGCGCCATGGTGACTGTATTCCCCTGTTTGAAAAATTCATGACATCGTAAAGCAAAAAGTCCCGGGCGGGCCGGCTGGCCGGCGGCCGGGCGTGTCCGGATGTGACCGTGCGCCCGGCCCGGGAGTCCGGCCCTCGGGACAGGGGCCGCCGGGGCGGCCGCCCGGAGAGCGCAGGGCGCTCAGTGGCCGCCCTGCAGCGTCCGGATGCGCAGCGTGTCGCCGTCCAGCTCGACCTGGGCGGGGCGGTTGAGCAATGTGTCGGGCAGGCGGGTCTCGACCACCCGGTAGACCCCGGCGATGGCCAGCAGTTCGGGGTCGAGCTGGGTGGTCAGGATCATGGCGCGCGCATTGCCGCGCGCGCCGGCCATGGCCTTGCCGCGCAGCGGGCCGTAGACGTGGATGTGGCCGTCGGCGATGACTTCGGCGCCCTGGCTGACCATGCCCATGACGATCAGGTCGCCGCCGCGCGCGTAGATGCGCTGGCCCGAGCGCAGCGGGTGGCGGATCACCAGGGTCTCGGCGGGCGCGCCGGCGTCGGGCGGGGCGGCTTCGGCGGTGTCGGGCGCCGGGCCGGCCTGCGCCGCGGACCGGGCGCGGCTGGCCGGTGCCGCGGGCGGCGCGGACGTGTCCGGGGCTTCCGGCGCGCGCGGCGCCTGTGCGTCCTGGGCCGGCTGGACCGAGGGGGCCGGCTGGGCCCGCGCCGCGGCGCGGCCTTCGGCGTGCCGGCCGGTGGAGATGTCCAGCGGCGCCAGGCCGGCCTGATGGGCCGAGGCCAGCAGGGCCTGCGGCGCCCGCACGCCGATGGGATGCAGCCGGTGGCCGCGCAGCGCGTCGGCCAGCGCCCGCCAGTCGGGCGCCCGGTCCAGCCCCTGGGCGTCGAGCACCACGGGTTCGTTTTCGTAGAAGGCCCCGGCTTCCCGCATGCGCTCGTCCAGCGCCCGCGTCAGTTCGGCGGTGTCGGAGGTATGCAGCACGGCCCGCAGGACGTGCAGGGATGCGCTCTTGAAATCCAGGGCGGCGGCGTTCTTGGGCATGGCTTCGCGGCTTCCTGCGGATGGGCGGGCGCTAGGCCCAGGTGTCGCGCAGGGTGACGGCGCGGTTGATCACCGGGCGTTCGGGCGTGGAGTCCTCGCGGTCGGCGACGAAATAGCCCAGGCGCTCGAACTGCCAGACGGCGCCGGGCTCGGCCCGTGTGCCGGGTTCCAGCCAGGCGTTCACCACCCGGCGGGAGTCGGGATTGAGCGCCTGCAGGAAATCGCGGTCGCCGCTGTCGGGGTGCGGCTCGGTGAACAGCCGGTCGTACAGGCGGATCTCGGCGGGCACGGCATGGGCCGCGCTGACCCAGGTGACGGTGCCCTTGACCTTGACGGCGTCCGCGCCCGGCGTGCCGCTGCGCGTGTCCGGCAGGTATTCGGCGTGCACCTCGACGATCTCGCCGCGGTCGTCCTTGACGCAGCCGGTGCAGCGCACGACGTAGCCGTACTTGAGCCGCACCAGATTGCCCGGGAACAGGCGGAAATATTTCTTCGGCGGGTCCTCGCGGAAGTCGTCGCGCTCGATCCAGAGTTCGCGCGTGAGGGGGAAGCTGCGCCGGGCGCCGTCCGGCTCGTGCGGGTTGAGCGGGGCGGAGCAGGGCTCCTCCAGGCCTTCGGGGAAGTTCGTGATGACGAGCTTGAGCGGGTCGAGCACGGCCACGGCGCGGGCCGCCACGGGGTCCAGGTCGTCGCGCAGGGCCTGTTCCAGGATGCCGTAGTCGATGCGCGAATCGGCCTTGGACACCCCCAGCCGCTCGCAGAACAGGCGGATGGACCCGGGCGTGTAGCCGCGGCGGCGCAGGCCGGCCAGGGTCGGCAGGCGGGGGTCGTCCCAGCCGTCGACGTGGTGTTCCAGGACCAGCTGGCGCAGCTTGCGCTTGCTGGTGACGACGTAGCTGAGGTTCAGGCGCGCGAATTCGTGCTGGCGCGGCAGCGGCGGCGCCAGTTCGCCCAGTTCGGCCAGGCGTTCCAGGATCCAGTCGTAGAAGGGGCGCTGGTCCTCGAATTCGAGCGTGCAGATGCTGTGCGTGATGCCTTCCAGGGCGTCCTCGACCGGATGCGCCCAGGCGTACATGGGGTAGATGCACCAGGCGTCGCCGGTGCGGTGGTGGGTCGCGTGGCGGATGCGGTAGAGCACCGGGTCGCGCAGGTTGATGTTGGGCGAGGCCATGTCGATGCGCGCGCGCAGGGCCATGCGGCCGTCCGGGAACTTGCCGGCGCGCATGTCGCGCAGCAGCGCCAGGGATTCGTCGGCGGGGCGGTCGCGCCAGGGCGAGTTCGTGCCCGGCTCGGTCAGCGTGCCGCGGGTGGCGCGCATCTCGTCGGCCGACTGCTCGTCCACGTAGGCGTGGCCGGCCCGCACCAGGGCCTCGGCGTAGCGGTACAGGGTCTCGAAGTAGTCGCTGGCGTAGTAGCAATGCTCCACGCCGTCGTGCGTCCAGTCGAAGCCCAGCCAGCGCACCATGTCGATGATGGCGTGGACGTATTCGTCTTCTTCCTTTTCGGGGTTGGTGTCGTCGAAGCGCAGGTGGCAGATGCCCTGGTAGTCGCGCGCCAGGCCGAAGTTCAGGCAGATGCTCTTGGCGTGGCCGATGTGCAGGTAGCCGTTGGGCTCGGGCGGGAAGCGGGTGCGGATGCGGGCAGGGTCGGGCGCGCCGGCGCGGCGGACTTCGGCCGGACTGGGCGGGGGCGCCCACTGCCTGTCCTGGTAGCGACCGGATTTCAGGTCGTTGTCGATGAGGGTGCGCAGGAAATTCGAGGCAGGCGCGGAATCGGTGGTCATGGTGCGGGGATGGACTGGCCTCTGGGGCGGAAAGGGGCGGAAGGATGAATCGGGCATTTTGCCATGTCCGCGCGCGGCCGGCCGGCGGGGCGCGAAAGGCATACAGGCTCGGAGGGGGTTCATATAAACTAGCGCACATTATGACGCAAACCGCATGGGTTCTGTCGCTGTCCCAGTTTTACCTGAGCCTGGGCTTCATGCTGTTCTTCCTGGCGCTGGAACTGGGCCTGGCCTGGGTTTTGTTCGGCTTCCGGCTGCGCGCCCGCGCCAGCCAGGCGGCGCTGCTCGCCTATCGCTTCTGGGTGCGTGTCTTCGCCCTGTCCCTGATCCTCGGTTTCGCCGCCAGCCTGCCGCTGCTGCTGCAGCTGGGCACGCTGTGGCCGGACTTCATGGCCCGCGCCGGCGAGGTCGCGGGCCCGCTGGTCGGCATGGCGGTGCTGACGGCCTTCATCTTCAAGTCCTGCTTCCTCGGGGCCATGCTGTATGGCCAGCGCTCCCTGTCCGACCGTGCCCACACGCTGGTGGTGGGCATGGTGGCGGTGGGCACCTCCCTGACGGCCTGGTGGATCGCCGCGCTGCTGGCCTGGCTGCAGTGGCCGGCGGGCGCGGTCCTGTTCGAGGGCCGCTACCAGGTGGCGGACTGGCTGGAACTGCTGGGCGGCATCGCGCCCGTGCTGTTCGGCGTGCTGCTGGCCGGCGGCCTGCTGCTGGCCGCCACCCTGATGCTGGCCGTGACCGCCTGGCGCACCGAGGTCCGTCCCAGCGATGCGGGGGACCGCGGCGTCTATGTCTGCGGCCTGCGGCTGGTGCTGCTGGCGCTGGTGCTGCAGGCGCTGCTGGCGGCGGCCCTGGGACGCGAGCTGCTGCCGCTGCAGCCGGCGCGCGTGGCGGCCGTGGTGCCGCAATGGGCCAGCGGTCCGCCGGAGCGCCTCTCGCTGGCGGCCTGGCCGGACGCCTCCGCGGGGCGCGACGCCTGGCGCCTGGAAGGGCCCGCCGGCTGGCCGGAGTGGGTGCGGCTGCCGGCCGGCGGCCCGCTGCGGGGGCTGGACGACCTGGCGGGCATCCGGCCGCCCCTGCTCGCCACCTACCTGTCGGCGCGGCTGGCCGTGCTGCTGACCGGCGTGCTGGCCGCGATGGCGGTCTGGGCGCTCTGGCGCGGCCGCCGCCTGGGCCATGAGCCCGACAACCTCTCGCGCGCGGGCCGCCTGGGCCTGCGGTCCATGATCTGGCTGGCCGTGGCGCTGCAGGCGGCGGGCTGGGGACATCTGCTGATCGGCAGCCTGCCCTATGCCGTCCAGGGCACGGTGGCGCTGCGCGAGATCGGCACGGACGCGGGCGAGAGCACCCTGTGGGCCGTGCTGTGCCTGCAGATCGTGGTCTACGGCGCCCTCGCCGCGGGCTTTCGCCAGCTGCTGCGCCACGCCACCCGCTACGGCGTGGTGCCGGTGGCCCGTCACCGGGGGCGCGCATGATCGATTCGCTGGCGGCCCTGCTGGGCCTGGGCGCGCAGGATCCGGCTTTCTGGATCCCTCTGGCGCTGATGGTCGTGTTCTTCGCCATCGTCGTGGCGGGCGTGCTGCTGGACGGCTTCGACATCGGGGTGGGCTGCGTGTCCCTGGTGGCGCCGCCCGCCCTGCGCCCGCGCATGCTGTCGCTGCTCGGCCCCTGGCGCGACGCCAACGAGTTCTGGGTGTTCCTGGGCATCGGCCTGTTCGCGGCGGCGTTTCCCTACGCCTGGCCGCAGACCCTGGGGCGCCTGTACCTGCCGCTGTCGCTGCTGGGCCTGGGCACGATGCTGCGCTCGGTGTGCTTTGAATGGCGCCTGCGCGCCCCGCCCGAGCACCAGGGGCGCTGGCAGTTCGGCTTCGGCGCGGGCGCCGTGCTGGTCGCCTTCTCCCATGGCTACATTCTGGCGCGGGTGGCGGCGGGCTACCAGCCGGGCGGGGGCAACGCCGGCTTCGCGGTCCTGATGGGCGGCTGCGCCGTGGCGGTCTACAGCCTGCTGGGCGCCTGCTGGCTGATGATGCGCGAGGCGGGCGAACTGCGCGTGCGCGCCGTGGGCTGGGCGCGCCGCACGCTGCGCTGGGGCGCCGTGGGTGCCGTGGGCGTGTCGGTGGTGCTGGACTTCTCCAATGCCGGCGTGTTCCTGAAATGGGGCGACGGCACGCACTGGCTGGCGGTCGGTCTGGTCTGGGGCACTCTGCTGGTGTGCTTCGTCCTGACGGAGATGACGCTGCAGCGCATGATCAGCCACAGCTACCGCGCCTCGGCCCTGCCCTATGCCCTGGTGCTGGTGATCGTGCTGGTCGTGCTGGGCGGCCTGGCCTACAGCTTCTTCCCCTACCTGGTGCTGGACGAGGTCACGCTGTGGGACGCCGCCGCGCCGGTGGCGACCCTGCGCCTGGCCCTGTCGGCCGTCGTGGTCGCGCTGCCGGTGGCGCTGATCTTCAATCTCTGGGTGTACTGGCGCATGCTGGGCCGTTCGCGCCCGCCCAGCCCGCCGGATTTCAGGCCTTGAGCGCGCCGGGCCGCTCCAAGCGCGAACTTCCCCTCGGGGGGACGACGCGCAGCGTCAAGGAGGCATCATGAAAGGGCCGGACCTGCACCTGCGGGCCGACGGCGCGGCCGCCATGCTGTGCTGGGCGGCCCTGGCCGGCGTCGGCGGCGCTTTCGTGACGATCGCCTTCCATGCCGGCATCCACGCGGTCCAGTGGCTGTTCGCCGGACATTCCGGCGCCATCACCCAGGTGATGCGCGAACTGCCCTGGTGGCTGCGGCTGCTGGCGCCCGCCGCGGGGGGGCTGTGCGCCGGGGGTCTGCTGGTGGCGGCCCGGCGCGCGTCGCGCGACGCGCATTCCGACTACATGGAGGCGGTGGCCATCGGCGACGGGCGGATGTCCGTGCGCCAGGGCCTGCTGCGCTCCCTGTCCTCGCTGTGCACGGTCGCCACGGGCGGCTCGATCGGCCGCGAGGGCGCCATGGTGCACCTGGCCGCCCTGTGGGCCTCGGTGCTGGGGCGGCTGCTGCGCGCCGACACGGCGCACCTGCGCCTGCTGGTGGCCTGCGGCGCGGCGGCCGGGGTGTCCGCCGCCTACGGGGCGCCCATCGCCGGCGCCGTGTTCGTGGGCGAGATCATCCTGGGCTCCATGTCCTTCCAGAATTTCGGCCCGCTGCTGATCGCGGCCGCCGTGTCGAACCTGGTCATGCGGCTGAGCGGCCACTACGCGGCGCTGTACGCCATGCCCGGCCTGGAGGCCGTCCCGGCGGAGCTGCTGCTGCCCAGCCTGGCGCTGGGCGTCCTCGCCGGGGTGGGGGCGCCGCAGTTCCTGCGCTCCATCCACGGGATGAAGTCCTTGTTCGGCCGCGCCGGCCTGCCGCTGCCCCTGAGCCTCGCCCTGGGCGGGTTGCTGCTGGGGGGCGTGCTGGTCGGCATGCCGCAGGTGGCGGGCAACGGCTACAGCGTGGTGGTGTCCCTGCTGCACCAGCCGCAGGCCTGGCAGGCCGTGCTGTGGATCCTGCTGTGCAAGGTGCTGGCGACGGCGCTCACGGCGGGCTCGGGGGCGGTGGGCGGGGTGTTCACCCCGACGCTGTTCGTCGGCGCGGCCCTGGGCACGCTGTTCGCCCAGGGGCTGGGAGAGGCGTGGCCGGTGCTGGCGGGCCACGGCGCGGTCCTGACCCTGGTGGGCATGGGGGCCTTCCTGGCGGCGGCCACCAGCGCGCCCTTCATGGCGATCCTGATGATCTTCGAGATGACGCTCAGCTACCAGATGGTGCTGCCGCTGGTGCTGGCCTGCGTGGCGGCGTATTTCGTGTCGCGCGGCCTGGCCCAGGTGGTGATGTACCAGGTCACCCTGCGCCACGAGGACAACCAGGCGCTGCGCCGGCAGCTGCGCCATGCCCGGCTCGACAGCCTGATGCGCCCGGCCGAGACCGTGATCCGCACCGACGCTCCGGTGCGGCGCGCCCAGGAGATGTTCCTGGACTATCCGGTGAAATACCTGTACGTGACCGACGCCGAGGGCGCCTGGCAGGGCGTGATCGCCCAGCAGGACCTGACCCGCATGATGCTGGGCGAGATCGACGTGCAGTCCAAGACCTGCGGCGAGGTGCTGCGCCTGGACTTCGTCAAGCCCCTGTATCCCGACCTGAGCCTGGACGAGGCCCAGACCCAGTTCAGCGCCTTCCAGGGCGAGCGGCTGCCGGTGGTCAGCCGCGACCGGCCCGCGCGGCTGCTGGGCGTGGTCTACAAGTCCGACCTGCTGGAGCGCTATTCGGAGCTGAAGCGCACGCTGGACGCGGAAGCCGACTTCGTGCTGCCGCCGCGCCGGGAGCGCCGCTGACCTCGGGCCGGAGCTTCTTCGCGGCCGGCCTCGCCGCGGTGATGGCATAATCCCGATACTGGATATCAACACAGCCTTTTCATGGTCATCCAAGCAGATTCCCTGTCGGCCCGCCCGCCCGAACCCCGTCTGGTGACGCCGGACGTGGCCTCGCGCGCCGAAGACTCCGTCGAGCGCGCCCTGCGGCCCAAGTCCCTGGGGGACTACGTCGGCCAGCGGCGCGTGCGCGAGCAGCTGGACATCTTCATCGCCGCGGCCCGCCAGCGCGGCGAATCGCTCGACCACGTGCTGCTGTTCGGCCCGCCCGGCCTGGGCAAGACGACCCTGGCGCACATCGTGGCCCATGAAATGGGCGTGCAGCTGCGCCAGACCTCCGGCCCGGTGCTGGAGCGCCCGGGCGATCTCGCCGCCATGCTGACCAATCTCGAACGCAACGACGTCCTCTTCATCGACGAGATCCACCGCCTGTCCCCGGTGGTCGAGGAAATCCTCTATCCCGCGCTGGAGGACTTCCAGATCGACATCCTGATCGGCGAAGGCCCCGCCGCCCGCAGCGTCAAGATCGACCTGCAGCCCTTCACCCTGGTGGGGGCCACCACGCGCGCCGGCATGCTGACCAATCCGCTGCGCGACCGCTTCGGCATCGTCTCGCGGCTGGAATTCTATTCCGCCGACGAGCTGGCCCACATCGTGCGGCGCAGCGCCGGCCTGCTGGGCGCGGACGCCACCGAAGACGGCGCCGCCGAGATCGCGCGCCGCTCGCGCGGCACGCCGCGCATCGCCAACCGCCTGCTGCGCCGGGTGCGCGACTACGCCGACGTGCGCGCGGGCGGGCGCATCGACACCGCCACCGCCCAGGCGGCGCTGGCCATGCTGGAAGTCGATCCCGAGGGCCTGGACCTGATGGACCGCAAGCTGCTCGAAGCCATCGTGCACAAGTTCGACGGCGGCCCCGTCGGGGTGGACAGCCTGGCCGCCGCCATCGGCGAGGAGCGCGACACCATCGAGGACGTCATCGAGCCCTACCTGATCCAGCACGGCTACCTGCAGCGCACCCCGCGCGGCCGCATGGCCACGCGCCGCTGCTGGCAGCACCTGGGCCTGAAAGCGCCCACGGCCGGGGGCGGGTCGGAACTGTTTTAGGTGCTACAGACCTGATTCTTGAGTCATTGCGGCATATTGTCGCATGGCCGATTTGTAGTTTCTGACCGTCCTTGGTTTTCGCTGTCCTTCCAGCGCAAGCGCCACTCTTTCAATATCCTGGGCAGTTCGCAAGAGGTCCGGGGTGATATCCCTACCCAGCAACTGAGCCACACTTCTCAAATAGGACAGGTAGGATTTGGGGGAAGACGCAACGCGGTCATTTTTGCCCACGCCTTTTTTCTGGATGTAGTCGAGATATCGTTCCTGATGCAAGATCATGGTGGCTCCTTGGCTTTCTGACATCAGGGGTATCGTATATCCAGGACACTGTTTATCTTCTAATATTTTGGTCTTGTTCTTGACGGCAATGATGCCTCGGTTGGGATCGATCTCAGTAGCAGGCGTGTTCATGTTTCAGGGGGGGCGGTCAGAGCGTGGCCGCTGTTTTATCGGGCTGGCGCAGGCGATAGGGGCGGATCAGCACCTCGGCGGGCAGTTTCAGGCTCTCCGACAGTTTGCGGATCATGGCCAGCGTCAGGGGACGGGTGCGGTTCAGGATGTCGGACACCCGGCCACGCGGCCCGAGGTAGGGCTCCAGATCCTTACGCGTCAGGTTGCGCGATTCCATCACATGCACGAGGAAGTCGATGGGATCGGGGTCGTCGATCGGGGCGTACCGGCGCTCGTATTGCTCGACCAGCAAGGCCAGCACGTCCAGCAGGTCCGAGGCGGGCGACCCGGCCGGCGCGTCCCACAGGCGATCGATCCCGGCCAGCGCCGCCCGGTAGTCTTCCTGGGTGCGGATCAGCTTGAGTTCCATCGTGTCCTCGTTCAGATCGTTTCGACGTCGATGCGGTCGTACTGGCGATGCGTGCCGATGAACCGGATGTACATCAGCCCTTTGTCGTAGCGCATTGCGGCCACCAGGCGGTAATCGTTGCCCTTGATGTTGAACACCACGCGATTGTTCCGGGTGAAGCTGGCGTTCCGGTAGGCGGCTTTGACGTCTGCCGGAGCCTGCCAGCGTGCGCGGCTCGCCAGGGCGTGCCACGACCGCAGGGGTGTTTCGGCGTCCGGATGGGATGTCCAGAACGTTCGTAGTGCAGACACCGCGATGATCCGCATAAGCGATCTTACTCCGATACCAAATTGGTATCAACGAGACAGGGGACGGAAAGGAACCGCAGCGTCGATCATAGGGGCGCGTCGTGCATCGAGTCACCCCTCGTCGGGACAATTGCGCTACGCCTTCTTTCTCGCGCGGCCGCGTGGCCACGCGCCGCTGCGCCGGACGGCGCCCGGACGGCCTCAGCCCGCCCGCTGCCGCGCCCGCGTGCGCCGCGCCACGACCTGGGACAGGCTCATCAGTCCGACGCCCGCCGCGGCGAAGATCCAGGTGTCGCGGCCGTGGTCGGCCAGCCAGGCGGCGGCCATGACGCCCGCCGACTGGCCCAGGAACAGCACGCAGGCGAACAGCGACATGGCCATGCCGCGCGCGGCGGGCGCCATCTGCGTCGCCTGGGTCTGCAGGGTGTTGTGCAGGCAGTAGAAGCCGAAGCCGGCCAGCGCGCAGGCCAGGGGCGTCAGGGCCGGGTGGGGCGCGTAGGCGAAGGACACGAAGCCCGCGCACAGCAGCAGTCCGCCCAGGCGCGCCAGGCCGGGTTCGCCGAGGCGGCCCAGCAGGCGCGCGGCCAGGCGCGTGTAGACGAAGCCGCCGATGCCGTAGCAGGCGGCGATGCCGCCCGCCATCGACAGGGAGATGCCATGGTGGCGCTGCAGCAGGCTGGGGATGAAGGCGATGGCGCCGAAGGCCAGGGCGCCCTCGATCGTGGTCACCGTCAGGATCGAGCGCGCCGCGGGCGAGGCCAGGATTTCCCCCAGCGCCTCACGGGCCGGGCGCGCGGCGGCCGGGCGGCGCCAGGAGGCGGCCACGGCGGCCTTCAGCAGCAGGCCGCCGGCCCACAGGAACAGGGCCGCCAGCACGAGGAAGGTGTAGCGCCAGTCGGACCACTGGGCGATCAGGCCGCTGAGCCATTGCCCGGCCAGCATGCCGGTCACCCCGGCGCTCACGAGGCGTGCCAGGGCGGTCTGGCGCCCTTCGTAGGGCACGTTGTCGCCGATCCACGCCATCGCCAGCGGGAAGATGCCGGCGGCGCAGGCTCCCGACAGCACGCGGGCCGCCACCAGCCAGTCCAGGCCGGCGGCGAGGAAGGCGAGGCCGTTGCCGGCGACGCAGGCCAGGGCGCACAGGGCGATGATGCGCAGCTTGCCGTAGCGGTCGCCCAGGGGGCCGAAGCACAGCTGGAACACGCCGTAGGCGACCGCGAAGGCGAACACGGTCCGGGCGGCCTCGCCGGTGCTGGCGGCGAACTCCGCGCCGATGGCGGGCAGCAGCGTATCGCAGACCCGCATCGAGGCGATGCTGGCGAAGCAGCAGGCGCACAGCAGCCAGGTGATGGAGGCCTGGGTGCGGGAGGCCGAGGGAGCGGGGGCGGTGTCGATGGGGAACGTCCTGGGTCGTCGGGGAATCGGGAAGGCGCCGCGGCCGGTCCTGGCGCCGGGCGGACGGGGCCGCCGGCCAGCGGTCCGGACGCGGCCTAGTCGCGGATCTGCCCCACGCAGGCGACCACGTCGGGGCCGTAGGTCTCCAGCTTGCGCGCGCCCACGCCGCTGACTCCGGCCAGGTCGTCCAGGCTGGCGGGATTGCGCAGGGCGATCTCGCGCAGCGTGGCGTCGTGGAAGATCACGTAGGCCGGCACGTTGTGTTCGCGCGCCGTGCGCGCGCGCCAGGCGCGCAGGTGCTCGAAGCGCGCCAGGGCGTCGGGCGGCAGGGCGTCCAGCTGCGCGGCCGTGGTGGTGCGCTGGCGGCCGGGCTTGGCGCGCTTGACCGCCACGGGGCGCAGCATCAGGGTGCGCTCGCCCTTCAGCACGGCGCGGCTGGCTTCGGTCAGCGCCAGGGTGCCGTAGCCTTCCAGGTCCACCGTCAGCAGGCCCAGGGCCAGGGCCTGGCGCAGGATGCCGCGCCAGGCGTCCGCCGTCAGGTCCGCGCCCACGCCGAAGACGCTCAGCGTGTCGTGTCCGTGCTGCTTGATCCGGTCGGTCATCTGGCCGCGCAGGACGTCGATCAGGTGGCCGCCGCCGAAGCGCTGGCCGCGTTCGCGCCACAGGCGGTAGACGGCCGACAGCAGCTTCTGCACGGCCACCGTGCCGTCCCAGGCGGCGGGCGGCTCCAGGCAGGTGTCGCAGTTGCCGCAGGGCTCGATCGTCTGGCCGAAATAGGCCAGCAGGTCCTGGCGCCGGCAGGTGACGGTCTCGCACAGGGCCAGCATGGCGTCGAGCTGGCGCATCTGGCGGCGCTGGTGCAGGGCGTCGCCGTCGGAGTCGTCGATCATGCGCCGCTGCTGCACCACGTCTTGCAGGCCGTAGGCCAGCCAGGCGTCGGCGGGCAGGCCGTCGCGCCCGGCGCGCCCGGTCTCCTGGTAGTAGCCCTCGATGGACTTGGGCAGGTCGATGTGGGCGACGAAGCGCACGTCGGGCTTGTTGACCCCCATGCCGAAGGCGATGGTGGCGACCATGACGATGCCGTCCTCGCGCAGGAACCGGGCCTGGTGCTCGGCGCGGGTCCGCGCGTCCAGGCCGGCGTGGTAGGGCAGGGCGGCGATGCCGTTGCGCGACAGGAATTCCGCCGTCTGCTCGACGCGCGAACGCGACAGGGCGTAGACGATGCCGCATTCCCCGGCGTGCTCGGCGCGGATGAAGTCCAGCAGCTGGCGCCGGACTTCGTGCTTTTCGACGATGCTGTAGCGGATGTTGGGCCGGTCGAAGCTGGCGACGAACTGCGGGGCCTCGTCCAGCGACAGGCAGGCGACGATGTCGGCGCGCGTGGCGGCGGTGGCGGTGGCGGTCAGGGCGACGCGCGGCACGCCGGGCCAGCGCTCGGCCAGCAGCTTCAGTTCCTGGTATTCCGGGCGGAAGTCGTGGCCCCACTGCGACACGCAGTGGGCCTCGTCGATGGCGAACAGGGCGATGCGCCCGCCGTCGAGCAGATCCAGGCAGCGCGGGGTCAGCAGGCGTTCCGGGGCCACGTACAGCAGGTCCAGCTCGCCGCGCACGAAGGCGCGCTCGACCTCGCGCGCCTGGCCGGGCGTCTGCGACGAATTCAGGAAGGCGGCGCGCACGCCCAGTTCGAGCAGGGCGTCGACCTGGTCCTGCATCAGGGCGATCAGGGGCGAGATGACCACGCCCGTGCCCGGGCGCACCAGGGCCGGGATCTGGTAGCACAGGGACTTGCCGCCGCCCGTGGGCATCAGCACCAGCGCGTCGCCGCCGCCGATGATGTGCTCGATGACGGCCTGCTGCTCGCCGCGGAAGGCGTCGTAGCCGAAGACCTCGCGCAGGGCGTCCAGGGCGCTGGCGTAGCGCGGCGTC
This sequence comes from Castellaniella defragrans, assembly GCF_014203015.1. Lineage (GTDB taxonomy): Bacteria > Pseudomonadota > Gammaproteobacteria > Burkholderiales > Burkholderiaceae_B > Castellaniella > Castellaniella defragrans. The sequence continues at coordinate 54,702 of NZ_JACHIB010000006.1, read as the reverse complement.
GCCGCGGGCGGCGGCGCGCCGCGCGGCCCGGCCGACCGGCCGCCGGCGGGCGAGGCCGCCACGGGCTGGCCGTCCTCGTCCCAGAAGGGGATCAGGTCTTCGTCGTGCATGCCGGTCCTCAACCTCTGGCCAGGGCCTTCAGGGCCTGGCGGATGCCGTCGGACACGCTCAGCCCCTCGGGCAGGGCGGCCATGGCGCGGCGGGCCTCGGCGGCGGAATAGCCCAGGGCCTGCAGGGCGTTGAGCACGTCGTCGCCGCCGGCGGGGGCTGGCGCGCCGTCCGGGCGGGACAGCCCCGCCACGGCGCCGAGCTTGTCGCGCAGTTCCAGCAGCAGGCGCTCGGCGGTCTTCTTGCCGATGCCGGGCACCTTCACCAGGCGGCCGGATTCCTGGCGCTCGACCGCGTCGGCCAGGTCGTCCACGCTCAGGCCCGAGAGCACGGCCAGGGCGGTGCGCGCGCCGATGCCGCTCACCTTGATCAGCGCCCGGAAGGCGCTGCGTTCGGCCGGCGTGGCGAAGCCGTAGAGCACGTGCGCGTCCTCGCGGATCGCCAGGTGGGTGTGCAGCGTCACGGCCTGGCCCACGGGGGGCAGCTTGTAGAGCGTGCTCATGGGCACGTCGATCTCGTAGCCCAGGCCGCCGGCCTGGACGCAGACCGTGGGGGGGGACAGCTCGATCAGGGTGCCGGTGATGCGGCCGATCATGGCGGACTCCGTCGTTCGGGGTGGATGCGGGGCGCGGGGCGCGAGGGGAAGCGGGCGCGCATCAGGACACCAGGCGTCCGGTGCGCAGACGCCCCCGGCTCGCGGACAGGGTGCCGGGCGCCAGCGCCTGCAGCCGGCCGGCCAGCGGCGCGCAGTGGGCGTGGCAGATGGCGCAGGCCAGGGCGTCGGCGGCGTCGGGGGCGGGCACGCCGTCCAGCGACAGCAGGTGGCGCACCATGGTCTGGATCTGCTCCTTGGAGGCGCGGCCGGTGCCGACCACGGCCTTCTTGATCTGCAGCGCGGTGTATTCCTGCACGTCCAGGCCGCAGTCGGCCAGGGCGCACAGGGCGGCGCCGCGCGCCTGGCCCAGCAGCAGGGTCGAGGCCGGATTGGCGTTGAGGAAGACCTTTTCCAGCGCCGCCTGGTCCGGCCTGGCGTCGCGCGCGACCTCGCGCAGATTGTCCAGGATGACCTTGAGGCGTGCGTGCAGGGGCAGGGCGGGCGGCACGACGATGGTGCCGCTCGCCACGTAGCGCAGCCGCGCCCCCCGGGCCTCGATCACGCCGAAACCCGTGCGCCGCAAGCCCGGATCGACCCCCAGGATGATCATCGGTGCGCGGACGTCAATGGCGGAAGTGGCGGGCGCCGGTGAAGACCATGGCGATGCCGCGTTCGTCGGCGGCCGCGATGACCTCGTCGTCGCGGATGCTGCCGCCCGGCTGGATGACGCAGGCCGCGCCCGCGTCGGCCACCACGTCCAGGCCGTCGCGGAACGGGAAGAAGGCGTCCGAGGCGACCGCCGAGCCCTGCAGCGTCAGGCCGGCCTTCCCGGCCTTGATCGAGGCGATGCGGGCCGAGTCGATGCGGCTCATCTGGCCGGCGCCCACGCCCAGGGTCATGCCCTGGCCGCAGAACACGATGGCGTTGGACTTGACGAAGCGGGCGACGTTCCAGGCGAACAGCAGGTCGCGCATCTGCTGCGCGCTGGGCGCCAGGCGGGTGACGACGCGCACGTCGGCCTCGGTGGCCTGCAGGTCGTCCGGGTCCTGGACCAGCCAGCCGCCGCCGACGCGCTTGACGTCGCAGGGGTTGTGCGCCGTGCCCAGCGGCACTTCCAGCACGCGCACGTTCTTCTTGGCGGCCAGCAGGCCCAGGGCGGCGCCGGTGTAGGCCGGGGCGATCAGGACTTCCAGGAACTGCTCGGAGACGGCCTGCGCGGCGGCTTCGTCCACGGTGGTGTTGAAGGCGATGATGCCGCCGAAGGCCGAGGTCGGGTCGGTCTTGAAGGCCTGGCGGTAGGCCGACAGGGCGTCGGCGCCCAGGGCCACGCCGCAGGGATTGGCGTGCTTGACGATGACGCAGGCGCCGGACTGGAAGCTGCGCACGCATTCCCAGGCGGCGTCGGCGTCGGCGATGTTGTTGTAGGACAGCTCCTTGCCCTGGATCTGGCGGTAGCCGGCCAGCAGGCCCGCGCCCACGTGGGCGTCGCGGTAGAAGGCGGCGCCCTGGTGCGGGTTCTCGCCGTAGCGCAGGGCCTGTTCGCGGCGCATCTGCAGGGTCAGCACGCGCGGCCAGGGCTCGCGTTCGGGCACCTCGGCGGGCGCGGGCTCGCGTGCCGCCAGGCTGCTGAGATAGGCGGCGATGGCGCCGTCGTAGGCGGCGGTGTGGGCATAGACCTTGGCGGCCAGTTCCAGGCGCAGACCGTAGGACGGCTGGCGCGCCGGGCCGTCCATGTCGGCCAGCACGCGCGGGTAGTCGGCCGGGTCGATCACCACGGTGACGCCGCCGCCCTCGGGAGAGCCGTGGTTCTTGGCCGCCGAACGCAGCATGGCGGGCCCGCCGATGTCGATGTTCTCGATGGCGTCGGCCAGGATGCAGTCCGGCTTCGCCACGGTCTGCTGGAAGGGATACAGGTTGACCACCAGCAGGTCGATGGGGGGGATGTCCTGTTCTTTCAGCGTTTGCAGGTGCGCGGGGTCGTCGCGGCGCGCCAGCAGGCCGCCGTGGATGCGCGGATGCAGGGTCTTGACCCGGCCGTCCAGGATCTCCGGCGAGCCCGTGTGGGCGGCGACTTCGGTGACTTTCAGGCCGGCCTCGGACAGCAGGCGGGCGGTGCCGCCGGTCGAGAGGAGGGAGACCCCGCGCTGGGCGAGGGCCTGGGCGAATTCGACGATGCCCGATTTATCGGACACGGAGATCAATGCGGTCTGGATGGTCATGTCGGCAAGAGGGAAGGAAGGGAGAAGCGGGGGGCGGGCGCGGCGGCGCCTCAGGCCTGGATCTGGTGCGTCTGGAGCTTCTTGCGCAGCGTGCCGCGCGTGATGCCGAGCATGTCGGCCGCGCGCGTCTGGTTGCCTCCGGTGCGCTCCAGCGCGACTTCCAGGACGGTGCGCTCGACGCACAGGCCGACCATGGACAGCATGTCGTGCGGGGTGGAGTCGCCCAGGTCTTCAAAATAGCGTTCGAGCTGTTCGCGGACGGCTTGTTCCAGAGGGGTGGTGGTGCTCATGTCGGATCGATCGGGAAATCAGTGGTGGGAAGGCGCGGGTTCCAGAACGGCGTCGGCGGGCCGCTCGTCGAACCACCGCCGCAGGGCGTCGGACTGCTGCGCCGTGCCGTCCAGCGTCATGATGCGCGGCAGCAGCGTGTCCGCGCCCGGCAGGCCGGCCAGGTACCAGCCGATGTGCTTGCGGGCGCTGCGCACGCCGGTATGTTCGCCGTAGAAGGCGTAGTGGTCGTCCAGGTGGCTCAGCAGATGCTCGCGCAGTTCGCCGTAGGTGGGCGGCGGCAGGCGGGTGCCGTGCGCCAGGTAGTGGGCGATCTCGCGGAAGATCCAGGGCCGCCCCTGGGCGGCGCGGCCGACCATGATGGCGTCGGCTCCAGTGTAATCCAGGACGCGGCGGGCCTTTTCCGGCGAGTCGATGTCGCCGTTGGCGATCAGCGGGATGCGGATCTCCCGGCGCACCTCGCGCAGGGTGTCGTATTCGGCCTGGCCCGTGTACAGGTCGCAGCGGGTGCGTCCGTGCAGCGTCAGCGCGGCGATGCCGCAGTCCTCGGCCAGGCGGGCGATGCGCACGGCGTTGCGGCTGTCGCGGTCCCAGCCGGTGCGAGTCTTCAGGGTGACCGGCACGCCCAGCGGCGCGCAGGCGGCCACCACGCGCTCCAGGATGCGGGCCACCAGGGCCTCGTCGCGCAGCAGCGCCGAGCCCGAGGCGACGTTGCAGACCTTTTTCGCCGGGCAGCCCATGTTGATGTCGATGATGCGCGCGCCCTTGCGGACGTTGAACACGGCGGCCTCGGCCAGCATGCCGGGATCGGCGCCGGCGATCTGCACCGCCACCGGATCGGGCTCGCCGTCGTGGTTCAGGCGGCGCGCGGTCTTGACGCTGTCCCACAGGCGCGGGTTGCTGGCCGCCATCTCGGATACCGCGTAGGCCGCCCCCAGCGCCTTGCACAGGCGCCGGTAGGGGCGGTCCGTGACCCCCGCCATGGGGGCCACGCAGACGGGGTGGGGCAGGGTCCAGGATCCGATGCGCATGGCAGGCATTGTAAGGCGGCCGTCAGGCCGCGGGCGCGCGGCGCGCCCTACAGCCGCTGGCCCTGCAGCAGGTGGCGGGCCAGGGGCTTGCGCAGCGCCGGCAGCAGGTCCAGGGCGGCCAGCCCCAGGCCGCAGGCGTGGCGCAGCAGCGGGTTGGCGGTGGCGAACAGGCGCGGCAGGGTGTCGGTGACGCCCAGGGTCAGCGCGCGGTCCGCGCGCCGGCGCCGGGCGTGGCGTTCCAGCAGCGGCTGGACCGGGGCCTCGGGCGCCGCCAGCCAGGGCCGCAGCGCCTGGGCTAGCTGGGCCGCGTCGCGCAGGCCCAGGTTCAGCCCCTGGCCGGCGACCGGGTGCAGGGTCTGGGCGGCGTTGCCCACGGCCGCTAGGCCCTGGCCCAGCAGGCTCGGGCCGGCATGCAGCGACAGGGGGAAGGCGTGGGCCTCGCCCACCCGGCGCAGGCCGCCCAGGCGCCGGCCGAAGGCCGCCTGCAGCGCCGCGTCGAATTCGGTGTCCGGCAGATCGCGCAGGGCCCGGGCGCGCGCCGGCGGCACGCACCAGACCAGGCTGTAGAGATCGGCGCCGGCCGGATGCGGCAGCAGGGCCAGCGGGCCGGTGCGGGTGAAGCGCTCGAAGGCGCGGCCCGGCAGCGGGGCGGCGGCGCGCACGGTGGCCAGCACGGCGTGCTGGCCGTATTCCCGGTGCAGACCCTCGGGCCGGGCGCCGTCGGACAGCAGCGCCAGGCGTGCGCTGCGGGGCCCGCCGGCCAGCCGCAGCAGGACGGGCGAGCCCGCCAGGGGCCGCTGCGGGCGCTCCGGCAGCAGGGCGACGCCGGCGCGGCGCACGGCGGCGTACAGCGTGTCGAGCAGGTCGTCGTAGGCCACCACGCAGCCCAGCCGGGGGACCCCCAGCTCGGCCTGGTCGATCAGGGTGCGCCCCAGGTGCCCGGCCTGGGACACGTGCACGGTCAGGATGTCGGCGGCGCGCTCCGGCCAGGCGCCCAGGCTTTCCAGGTGGCGGCGGCTGCCGTGGTTCAGGGCCAGGGCGCGCGGATCGACGGCCTGGCCGGCGGGGCGCGGCGCGGGCTCCGGGCCCACCAGGGCGATGCGCGCGGGGTCCGGGGCCGCGTCCGCCAGGCCGAGGGCCAGGGCGCAGCCGACCGGGCCGGATCCCAGGATGGCGATGTCGTAGGTCGGAAGGGCCATGGCGTGTCGAAAGAAGCGAAAGGAGAGGGACGAAAAGCAGCGGGCGAAGACGGCCATTTTAGAATGATGCTTTAAACTGGGTCGCGTCGTTTGGGAGACGCGCCGTCTCTTCCAAGTTGTTTTGCCCGGTGACGGGCGTGGATTGAAACTGGATCTCATGGACGTACTCGCCTGGCTGCAGCCTTGGGAATTCTCGCCCGCCCTGGTGCTGGCCTTCGCGGCGTCGGCGTGGCTGTTCCTGCGCGGCCGCCGCGTCCACCATGTCGGGGCCGTGCGCCAGTCCCTGTTCTGGATCGGCTGGGTCATGCTGTACCTGTCCATGCACACGCAGCTCGACTACTACGCCGAGCGCATGTTCTTCATCCATCGCCTGCAGCACCTGGTCCTGCACCACCTGGGGCCGCTGCTCGTCATGGGCGCCTATCCGGGCCAGGTCATGCGGGCCGGCCTGCCCCTGGCCTGGCGGACGCGGCTGGCGGCGGCGCGCCGGACGTCCGGCCCCGTCCGCGCCCTGGAAGCCCTGGCGACGCACCGGTTCCTGGTCCCGCTGCTGTTCCTGCTGATGGTGCTGGTCTGGCTGGAGCCCACCGTGCAGTTCTATTCCATGCTCGACTGGCGGCTCTACCGGCTCATGAACTGGGCGGTGGTGATCACCGGCCTGATGTACTGGAACCTGATCCTGGACCGGCGGCCCCATCCGCCGGCGGCGATGGCGCCCGGCGGGCGCATCTTCTCGCCCGTCTTCACCATGGCGCCGCAGATGGTCGCCGGCGCGGTGATCGTCTTTTCCGAACACGACCTGTATCCGGTGTTCGACCTGTGCGGCCGCGCGCTGCCCGGCTTCAGCGCGCTCGACGACCAGGTGATCGGCGGACTGATCATGTGGGTGCCGGCGGGCCTGATCGAGACTTTCGGGCTGCTGGTGGCGCTGGGGACCCTGATGCGGCTGTCGGCCCGCAACCGCCTGCCGCAGCCCCGGCGGCGCCCGGCGGACCGGTCCGCGCGGGCGGTCTGATGCGGCCCCGAACGAAGGACGGAGGAGGCGTCATGAGGATCTGGATGCGGCGGGCGGGAGCGGGCCTGAGCCTGGCCGGCGCCCTGGCGGCCGGCGTGCCGCCCGCCTGGGGCCAGCCCATGGGGCTGCCCTCGATGGGGGCGGCTTCGGCGGCGGAACTGTCTCCGGCGGTGGAGCGCACCCTGGGCCAGGCCATCATGGAGCAGGGCCGCCAGGACCCGACCTACATCGGCGACCTGGACGTCGGCCAGTACCTGACCGCGCTCGGCCGGCGGCTGGCCGCCCACGCGCCGCAGGCGCTGGCCCAGGACATCACCGTGTTCGCCGTGCGCGATCCCGCGATCAACGCCTTCGCCCTGCCGGGCGGCTACATCGGCGTCAACAGCGGCCTGGTGGTCGGCGCGCAGAGCGAGTCCGAGCTGGCCGGCGTGCTGGCGCACGAAATCGGCCACGTCATGCAGCGCCACATCGCCCGCGGCATCGCGCAGCAGTCGCAGGGCACGGGCATCATGGTGGCCAGCCTGATCGGCGCCCTGCTGGCGGCCCTGGCCGGCCAGGGCGACCTCGCCATGGGTGTGGCCACCTTCGGCCAGGCCGCCGCCATCGACCGCCAGCTGGGCTTTTCCCGGGGCGCCGAGCAGGAGGCCGACCGCGCGGGGCTGCAGATGATGCGCCAGGCCGGCTTCGACCCGCGCGGCATGCTGGCCATGTTCCGCCGCCTGATGAACGCCTCGCGCCTGAACGAAGGCACGGGCGGCGGCTACGCCTCGACCCACCCGCTGTCGATCCAGCGCCTCTCGGACATCGAGAACCGCATCGAGGGCCTGCCGCCCGCCGCCGCGACGCCCGACCCCGAATTCTGGTTCGTGCGCGCGCGCCTGGCCCTGATCCAGGCGCGCGACCATGCCGACCGCCAGCGTCTGCGGCAGACGCTGCGCGGCGAGGCGCGCGACCTCCAGGGCGCGCGCCAGGCGGCCGCCCTGTACGGCCTGGCCGCGCTGGACCGGGCCGAGGGCGACCTGGCCGGCGCGCGCGCGCAGCTGGCCCAGGCGCAGTCCATCCAGCCGGCGCCCCAGCTGGACGTGCTGGCGATCCAGCTGGCCGGCGCCCAGGGGCCGGCGGCCGCGGTGGACGTCTCGGCGGCCGCCTCGAAGCGCTGGCCCCGCAGCCAGGGGGTGGCCGACGCGCGCGCCCGCGCCCTGCAGAAGGCCGGCCAGGACGCGGCCGCCGCCGATCTCCTGCAGGCTGCCGCCCGGCAGTGGCCCGACACGCCCGAATTCCAGAAGCTGCTGGCGACCAGCCTGCAGCGCCTGGGCCGCGAGGTCGAGGCCCACGAAGCCATGGCGAGCTATTTCGAGCAGACCGGCGCCCTGCCCACGGCGGTCGAGCATCTGCAGCAGGCGCGCACCCTGTCGAAGGACTTCTACGCCCAGTCGCGGCTGGACATGCGCATCCGCGCCCTGCGCGAACGCCTGGACAACCAGCGCGCGCTGCTGGAACCGTTCAAGAAGTAGCGTCCGGATGGACGGACGCGGGGCCGCCGTCCGGGGGCCGTGTCCGGGCGCTCAGCGTTCCGGGTAGAGGACGGCCTCGGCGGGAATGCGCCGCAGCATTTCGGCGCGCACGAAGTCGATGAAGGGCTGCTGGAGCGCGCCCGGCGTCTGGTCCGGCGCCTGCATGAGAGAAAAATTCATGGGGATGGCGGCCTCGAACGGGACGAAGCGCACGCCCTCGTTCTGGTGGCAGGCCGCCGTCAGCGCATCGATCAGGGCGATCCCGACGCCGGCTTCCACGAGCCTGAGCATGGCATAGGAATTCTGGGTTTCTATGTCCAGGGTGCGCGTGACCCCGTGGGTCGCGAATGCGGCGTCCACCATGGCGCGTGTGTCGAGCAGGGTGGGATAGGACACGAAACGTTCGCCCTGCAGGTCTTTGGGCTTGATCAGGTCGCGTTGCGCGAGCGGGTGCGCGGCGGGGATGGCGCAGACCATCCTGGTGGACATCAGCAGCTGGCAGTAGCTGGATTGCAGCTGCAGCGAAAGAATGATGAAGCCGATGTCGGATCGTCCTTCCCGCACGCGTTCCATGACCGCCTGGGAGCTCAGCAGGAGCAGCTGGATCTGCGCGCGCGGATGGCGTTCCAGGAATTTCCCGATGGTCTGAGGCAGAAAGTCCAGCGCGAGCGAGGGCGCGGCGGCGATGCGCAGGCTGCCGCGCCGCAAGGTGCGTATTTCCGCCGCCGCGTCGGCGATGCGTTCCACGCCGGCCAGCGATTGCTTGACTTCCTCGTAGAGCAGCTTGGCCTCGGGCGTGGGATGCAGGCGCCCCCGCTGCCGTTCAAACAGGCGGATGCCGATGCGCCACTCGAATTCGGCGAGCAGCCGCGTGACCACGGGTTGCGAGATGCACATGGAGGATGCGGCACTGGTGACGGTCTTGTTGAGCATGACCGCGCGGAAGGCTTCCATGTGCCGCAAGGTGATGCGATTCGTCAGGCGGTTATCCATAGTGAAAAGACATTATATTATACATAAATAGAACTATTTTATCGCTTTGGTGGTTATTAAGATAGTAAACACAATGAGTTGGAACCGATTGAATCCATCTCAAAAAAACATAGGGTTTCTACTAATCATGGCCTGCCCTAGAGGCTCAAGGAGACGACATATGAAAAACTTGTTGAAACTGGCGTCGGTCTTTTCCCTGGCCGTCGCGCCGATGCTGTCGCAGGCGGTCACGCTGAACGTGGGTTCGTACGGCGGTTCGACGGAGCAGGCCTTCCGCGACAGCATCATCCCCATGTTCAAGGAAAAGACCGGCGTGGACATTACCTATGTGCCGGGGAATTCCACGGATACGCTGGCCAAGCTGGTGGCGCAGAAAAAGCACCCGCAGTTCGACGTGGTGCTGATCGACGATGGCCCCATGGAGCAGGCCCAGCAATTCAATCTGTGCGCCGCCCTGGCGCCGGCGCCCGTCTATCAGGACCTGTATCCCTTGTCGAACATGGGCAAGACCGCGGTCGCGCTGGGCGTGGTGGCGACGGGCCTCTTCTACAACAAGGAAGCCTTCGCAAAGGCCGGCTGGGCCGCGCCCGACTCCTGGCTGGATCTCGAGGATCCCAAGTTCCGCCAGAAGGTCGTGATTCCGCCGATCTCGAACGGCTACGGCCTGCATACGCTGATCAAGTTCGCCGAGCTGAACGGAGGGGGCGTCAAGGACATCGAACCCGGATTCAAGGCCATCATCGACAAGGTGGCGCCCAATGTCCTGGCCTGGGAGCCGTCCCCCGGCAAGATGTCCGAATTGTTCCAGAATGGTTCGGGGGTCCTGGGCGTATGGGGCAGCGGCCGGGTGGAAGCGCTGAAAAACACGGGCTTCCCGGTGGAGTTCGTCTATCCCAAAGAAGGCGCGGTCGCCTTGTTCACGGCGGTCTGCCCGGTGGCGCGCCCGGATGCCAAGCCCGAGGCGCAGCAGTTCGTGCAGTTTCTCCTCAGCCCCGAGATCCAGGCCATTCTCGCCAAGACCCAGGCCTGGGGGCCGGTCAACAGCAAGACCCGGTTGACGCCGGAAGTGGCCGCCGCCGTGCCGTATGGCCCGGAGCAGATCGGCAAGCTCGAGGCGGTGGACTATTCCGTGGTGAACGTGGAACGCGGCAAGTGGGCCAACCGCTGGAACCGTACGGTCGAGCGCTAGGACTTGGATATTGACGATGGGTTCAAGCGGTCTCCGGCTCGGCCGGAGACCGCGAGCCGGGAAGGGTATCGTGAGCTTTCTTGAAATCCGTGGTCTCAGAAAAGAGTTCGACGACTTCATCGCGGTCGAGCACCTGGACTTGCAGGTCGAAAAGGGGGAATTCGTCTCCCTGCTGGGACCGTCCGGATGCGGCAAGACGACGACGCTGCAAATGATCGCCGGCTTCCTGACGCCCACGCGGGGCGACATCCGGGTGGCGGGAAGCAGCGTCCTGGAGCAGAGGCCCGAGAAACGGGGCATGGGCATCGTTTTCCAGAGCTACGCGCTGTTCCCCCACATGACCGTCGAGGAAAACGTGCGGTTCGGACTGGAGATGCGCGGTGTGGATCGCCCGACCTGTAAAAAGCGGGTCGCGGAGGTCCTGGACATGGTGCGCCTGGAAGGATGCGACACGCGGTATCCGCGCGAATTGTCGGGCGGACAGCGCCAGCGCGTGGCGATTGCGCGCGCCCTGGTCATCCGCCCCGAAGTCCTGCTGCTCGACGAGCCCATGTCGAATCTGGATGCCAAGCTGCGCAGCGAAATGCACATCGAACTGCGCGCGATCCAGCGCCAGCTGGGGACGACGACCATTCTGGTGACGCACGACCAGACGGAAGCCATGACCATGAGCGACCGGATCGCCGTCATGCACGGCGGCAGGATCGTGCAGTTCGACAAGCCTCACACGGCCTATGAACATCCCGCCTCCGCCTTCATTTCGGACTTCCTGGGCAAGACCAATGCCTTGCGGGGGCGCGTCCTCCAGTGGCGGGAAGGCTGTTGCGACGTGCGCCTGGAAGAAATCAGCGTCACGGTGTCCTGCGATGCGCCTTTGCCCACGGACGAGGTCTCGGTCTACATCCGCCCCGAAAAGATCCGCCTGGTCCCTGCGGGCCGGGGCCGGCTCGACGCCGTCGTGCTGACGCGCCTCTTCCTGGGCGACCACTGGATGCTCGAAGTGGAGACTGGCCTGGGGGTGATGCGCGTCACGGTGCCGAACGTGGGCGCGTTCGACATCGACGAGGGCGGCCGGGCCGGGCTCGAATGGGATGACGCCAGCCTGAGGGTTCTGGGCAGGGAGCGGGATCATGTCTAGCCAATCCCGCGGTTCCTGGGTCCCCTGGGCATTGTCGGCGCCGGCGCTTGCGCTGTTCCTGGTGATGCTGCTGACCCCGCTGGGGCTGACCGCCGTTCTGTCCTTCCATGTGTTCGACGGCATCGGGACGATCAGCGACGACTATTCGCTCGTCAACTACCTGGAAGTCCTCTCCGACCCGTATTACCACGAGATTTTCCTGCGCACATTGGGTCTGGCCCTGGGCACGACCTTTCTGTGCGCGGTGTTCGGCGTGCCCGAGACCCTGATCCTGTCCAGGATGCGCAGCCCCTGGCGCGGCCTGTTCCTGGTCGTCATCCTGGCGCCACTGCTGGTCTCCGTGGTGGTGCGCACGCTGGGGTGGGCCATCCTCATGGACAACGAGGGCCTGATCAACCAGGCGCTGCTGGCCCTGGGCATCGTGCATGAACCGGTGCGCCTGGCCTTCACCATGACGGGCGTGGTCGTGGCGTTGACGCACGTGCTGATTCCCTTCATGGTGATTTCGGTCTGGGCTTCGCTGCAAAAGCTGGATCCGCAGGTCGCGCAGGCCGGCCTGTCGCTGGGCGCCTCGGGGGTGACGGTCATGCGCCGGGTGATATTGCCGCAGATCCTGCCGGGCATCCTGTCCGGCAGCATCATCGTCTTCGCGCTCTCCGCCTCGGCGTTCGCAACGCCGGCCATCCTGGGCGGACGGCGCCTGAAGGTCGCCTCCACGGCGGCCTATGACGAATTCCTGAGCACCTTGAACTGGCCGCTGGGGGCGACCATCGTGCTGTTTCTGCTGGTGGCGAACATCGTGATCATCCTGGGGTGCAACCGCCTGGTCGAACGCCGCTTCCAGCAGGTCTTCTGAGGAGGGTGCCATGAGAAAAAACCGCTGGCCGGCCTTGTGCTATCACGCCCTGTTCATCGCATTCATCCTGGCCCCGCTGGCCGTCGTGGTGGCGGTGTCCTTCACGGACAAGGGCTATATCTCCATGCCCGTGGACGGCCTGTCGCTGCGCTGGTTCCGCGCCATCGCGCAGGCGCCCGAGATGGTGCAGGCCTTCTGGATCTCGATCTGGCTGGGCCTGGCCTCGGCGACCACGGCCGTCATCCTGTCCGTTCCCGCCGCGCTGGCCATGGTGCGCTATCGCTTTCCGGGACGCAGCGCGTTGATGGCCTTTTTCCTGTCGCCGCTGATGATTCCCCCCGTGGTGCTGGGCGTGGCGTTCCTGCGGTTCTTCAATCTGGCCGGCATCAGCGGATCTTTTCCCTGGCTGGTGGCGACGCACGTCATCTTCGTCGCGCCTTATTCGTTGCGTCTGGTGCTGGCCGCCGCCGCGGGCATGGACCGGGATGCGGAACGCGCGGCGCTGTCCCTGGGCGCGCCGCGCCGGACCATGGTGCGGCGCGTCCTGCTGCCCATGATCCTGCCGGGCATCGCCGGCGGCTGGCTGCTGGCCTTCACGCAGAGCTTCGACGAACTGACGATGACGATCTTCGTGGCCACGCCGGGCATGACCACGCTGCCTGTGGTCATGTACAACCACATCGCCCAGACCATCGACCCGCTGGTGGCGTCCGTATCCACGGTCCTGATCGCCGTCACGCTCGTGCTCATGGTCCTGCTGGATCGCGTCGTGGGCCTGGAACGCGTCCTGGCCGGAAACCATTGATCGACTGAAGCCTCAACGCTGGATGAAAAATGAGTGATGTGATTGTTGTCGGGGCGGGGCTGCTGGGCAGCGCCATGGCCTATGGGCTTGCGCGCACGGGCGCGCGGGTCACGCTGCTGGACGGCGGGGATCAGGCGTACCGGGCCTCGCGCGGGAATTTCGGCCTGGTCTGGGTGCAGGGCAAGGGCGTGGGCAAGCCCGAGTACGCGCGCTGGAGCTGGGGGTCGGCGCGCCTGTGGCCCGGCCTCGCCCGGGCGCTGCTGGAGGAGACCGGCGTGGATGTCCGGCTGCAGCAGCGCGGGGGACTCCATATCTGCCTTTCCGAGGACGAACTGGCGGAGCGGCGCAGCCGCCTGCAGGGCATCCGCGAGGCGGTCGGTCCCGATTACGAATTCGAGATGCTGGACCTGCAGGCCGCGCGCGAGCTGATGCCCGGCCTGGGGCCCGAGGTCCCGGGCGTGAGCTTTTCGCTCATGGACGGCCACGTCAATCCGCTCAAGCTGCTGGGCGCCCTGCATGCGGCCTGCAGGCATCGTGGTGTCGCCATCCTGACGGGGCGGCATGTCGAGGCCATCGCGCGCAAGGGGGCGGATTTCGAGGTGCGGGCCGGCGGCGAGCGCTGGCAGGCCGCCCGCGTCGTCCTGGCGGCGGGCCTGGCGAATCGCACGCTGGCGCCCCTGGTCGGCGTGGACGCGCCCATCGGGCCGAATCGGGGCGAGGTGCTGATCACCGAACGCCTGCCGCCCGCGCTGGCCTATCCCACCAACTACATACGTCAGACGGACGAGGGCACGATACAGATCGGCGATTCCCTGGAGGACGTGGGGTATGACGACAGCGTCAGCACGCCGGTGCTGGGCGGCATCGCGCGTCGCGCCATCCGCTGCCTGCCATCCCTCGCCGGCCTGCGCCTGGTGCGCAGCTGGGCGGCGCTGCGGGTCATGACCCCGGACGGCTTTCCGATCTATCAGGAATCGGCGTCCATGCCGGGCGCTTTCGTCGTCAGCTGCCACAGCGGCGTCACGCTGGCGGCGCAGCATGTATTTACGATCGCGCCCTGGCTGGGCGGCGGTGAGCGGCCGCGGGCCATCGACGGGTTCCGGGCAGATCGTTTTCACTCGGGCGTGCTCATGGAGGAGCCTTTGGATGCGCACTGAAAGTTTGTTTCGCAGGCTGCCGGAAAAAGAAACCGGCGCCGAGCGGGAAATCGGGATGGACCTGGATGGCATGGCGGTGCGCGTGCCCGCCGGGATTTCCGTGGCGGCGGCGCTGCTGCTGCTGGGCGTGGACCGGTTTCGCGCCTCCGCCGTGAGCGGCATGCCGCGCGCGCCCTATTGCATGATGGGCGTGTGTTTCGAGTGCCTGGTGGAGATCGACGGCGAGCCGAACCAGCAGGCCTGTCTCGTCACGGTGCGCGACGGCATGCGGGTCGCCACCCTGCGGACGCCCGATCTGGCGGAATTCATGCGCGGCGGGGAGAACCTCCATGGCTGACTTGGCGGAACAGGGGCACGTGCCGTTGCGCGCGCCGGATCGTACCGTGGACCTGATCGTCATCGGGGCCGGACCGGCCGGGATGGCGGCGGCCGTCGAGGCCCGGCGGCACGGGATGTCGGTGCTGCTGCTGGACGAGCAGGAGACGCCGGGCGGCCAGATTTATCGCCGCGTCACCCAGGCGGACGAGGACCGGCGCCGGATCCTGGGGCCGGACTATGCCCGGGGATCGGATCTGGCGCGGGAATTCACCGTTTCGGGCGCCGAATACTGGCCGCGCACGGCCGTGTGGCAGGTCACGCGCGAGCGGCGCGTGCATGCGCTGCGCGATGGGCGCGTCGCGGCGCTGGAGGCGCGCGCGATCGTGCTGGCTACGGGCGCGATGGAGCGTCCCTTTCCCATTCCCGGCTGGACCCTGTCGGGCGTGATGACCGCCGGCGCGGCGCAGATCCTCATGAAAAGCGCGGGGATCGTGCCCGGGCAGGCGCCGGTGCTGGCGGGTTGCGGCCCGTTGCTGTATCTGCTGGCCTGGCAGTACCTGCGCGCGGGGGTGCGGATCGGCGCCATTCTGGATACGGCGGCGCCCGCCGACTTGCGCGCGGCCTTGAGGCATGCGTCCGGAGCCCTGGCGGGCTGGCCGGATCTGGTCAAGGGGTTGAAGCTGCTGTCCGGCATCAAGCGGCATCGCGTTCCGCACTACAAGGGTGTGACCGGCCTGGCCATCCAGGGCGAGGACGGCTGCGCGCAACGCATCCGGTTCCAGGCGGATGGCCGGACGCGGACCTTGCCCGCCTCCCTGGTGCTCCTGCACCAGGGGGTCGTGCCGAATACGCAGATCACGTGGTCGCTGCGTGCCGGGCACGTGTGGGATGACGCGCAATTGTGCTGGCGTCCGGTCGTGGACGGCTGGGGCGAGCTGGATGTGCCCGGGATCTATGTGGCCGGCGATGGCGCGGCCATTGCCGGGGCGCGGGCGGCGGAGATCCAGGGCCGCCTGACGGGCCTGGGGGCCGCCGCCGCGGCGGGGCGCCTGACCGCGGCGCAACGCGATGCGCGGGCGGCGCCCCTGGTGCGCGAGCGCCGTTCGTTCCTTCGCATACGGCCCTTCCTCGATCGCCTGTACCGGCCGAAGGACGAGAACCGCATCCCCGCCGACGAGGTCATGGTGTGCCGCTGCGAAGAGGTCACGGCGGGGCGGTTGCGGGACGACGTGCGGCTGGGGTGCGTCGGACCGAACCAGGTCAAGTCGTTCAGCCGCTGCGGAATGGGGCCCTGCCAGGGGCGCCAGTGCGGCCTGACGGTGACGGAACTGATCGCGGGCACGCGCCAGGTGCCGCCCGCCGATGCCGGCTACTATCGCATCCGCCCGCCGATCAAGCCGATCACGCTGGCGCAGCTGGCGAAAGAGGCCGAGGTCAATGAGTAGTCCCGCAACCGGGGCGGTCGGCGCCGATGCGCTCGTCATCGGAGGCGGCCTGCATGGCCTGTCCTCGGCGCTGCATCTGGCCCGGCGCGGCCTGCGGGTCCACCTCCTGGAGCGCGATTACTGCGGGCGCCATGCCTCCGGCGTCAACGCGGGCGGCGTGCGCACCCTGGGGCGGGCGCCGGCCGAGATCCCCCTGGCGCTGGCTTCGCGCGACGAGATCTGGCGCGTCGCGGAAGATTACCTGGGTTCGGATTGCGGGTTCGTGCCGAGCGGCCAGCTGCAGGTGCTGGAGACGGCCGATGACGTGGCGGCGGCGCGTGTCCGTGTCGATCGGTTGCGCCGGCTGGGGTACGCCCATGAGGTTCTGATCGGTCCCGAAGAGGTGCGCGAGCGGGTCCCCCGCATTGCGGAGCACGTGCAGGGCGGGATCTGGGTGGCCGGGGATGGATATGCCTGGCCGTATGGCGCCGTCATGGCCTTTCATGCCGCGGCGTTGCGCGCCGGCGTCGGCATCCGGGAAGGCGCCGAGGTGTCGCGGGTCTGGCGGCAGGGCGGCCAGTGGCACGTCCGCGCGGGCGATCGCGTCTTCAGCGCGCCGGCCCTGGTGAACGCGGCCGGCGCCTGGGCGCACCGGATCGCCGGGCAGGTGGGCGACCCGGCGCCCGTGCAGGTGGATGGGCTCATGCTGATGGTGACCCAGAGAACGGCGCATTTCCTGGACCCCGTGCTGGGCGGCTCGAGCCGGCCTCTGTCGCTGAAGCAGTTTGCGAATGGCACCGTGGTCATCGGCGGCGGCCTGCGCTGCGGGCTCGATGCCGCGCGGCGCGCGGCCGAGGTCGATCTGATGACGCTCTGGCCCAGCGCGCGGACCGTCGTCGGCCTTTTCCCGCATCTGGCCGCCGTCCCGATCGCGCGCGCCTGGGGCGGCGTGGAAGCCTTCACGCCGGATGGCATCCCGGTCATCGGCCGGGGCCGCGAGGAGGGCGTCGTCCATGCCTTCGGCTTTTCGGCGCATGGGTTCGAGCTGGGCCCCATCGTGGGACGGATCGTCAGCGAGTTGCTTTGCGATGGCGCCAGCCGGCTGCCCATCGAGGCTTTTTCGGTGGACCGGTTCCGTTGACGGCGCCCGGGTTCCATCCTCTTTTCGACAGGAGAAATCATCACATGACTACGGAAATCCAGCGGATGGACAGCAACGAGCGCCTGAGCCGCATCGTGATACACAATCACGTGGCCTACGTCGCGGGCGTCACGGCGTCGAATGCGCAGGCCGACGTCTATCACCAGACCCTCGATGCGCTCGCCAAGATCGACACCTATCTGGCCCAGGCGGGCACGGACAAGTCCCGCCTGCTGACCGCCCAGATCTGGCTGCGCGACATCGATCGGGATTTCGCGGGCATGAACGCCGCCTGGGGCGAATGGATCGATGGCGGCGCCGTCCCGACGCGGGCGACCTGCGAGGCGCGCCTGGCGCGCCCCGACCTGCTGGTGGAGATCATCGTCAGCGCGGCGGTCTGAAACTCCGTCGGCTTGATCGGCCTCCCGCGAGGCCATGCCGGCCGGCCGATACCCGGCTGGTTTTTTCGCCGGCCGCGCGCGGCGCGGCCGCCCGATTCAGTCGCCGGTGCCGAAAAACCGCAGCAGCCGCGCCGGCAGCCAGCGCAGGTGGCCCGGGAACATGCCGGTGACGAAGCCCGCGTGCCCGCCCAGCGCCGGCTGGTGCAGCAGCACGTCGCCGGACGCGTCGCGCGAACCCGGCAGCGAGGCCTCGGGCACGAAGGGATCGTTGCGGGCGTTCAGTACCAGCGTGGGCGTGCGGATCGACGGCAGCAGCGGCAGGCTGGCCGCGCGGGTCCAGTAGTCCAGCGCGTTGCGGTAGCCGTGCATGGGCGCGGTGTACAGGTCGTCGAGCTCGCGCAGGCTGCGCATGCTCTGGGTGCGCGACACGTCCACCGAGCCGGGGAATTCCTGGGCCTTGTCGAAGATCTTGCGCCGGATGCTGCGCAGGAAATGGCGGGTGTACAGGTGCCGTCCCCAGCCGGTGTCCGACAGGCGCCGGCCGCAGGCGGGGAGGTCCATCGGGACGGACACCGCGGCGGCGGCCCGCAGGCCGTGCGGGCCGGTGCCCGCCTCGCCCAGCAGCTTCAGCAGGGCGTTGCCCCCCAGCGAGATGCCGGCGGCGTGCCATTCGGCGCCGGGCAGGCGGGCGCGGACGTGGCCGAGCATGAACTCGATCTCGGCCGAATCGCCGCTGTAGTAGGCCCGCGCCATGCGGTTGGGCACGCCCGAGCAGCCGCGGAAGTGCGCCGCCGCCACGGTCCAGCCGGCGGCGCGGAAATCGTGGGCGATCACCTGCATGTAGGGACTCAGGCTGCTGCCTTCGAGGCCATGGAACAGGATCAGGGCGGGGCCGCCGGCCAGCGCGGCCCAGTCGGCGTCCTCGATCCAGCGCCGCGCCGCCGTGCCGACCAGGCCGGATTCGTGCGGCGAGGCCTGGCCGCCGGGCCGCTGGTTGGGGTTCAGGCCCGGGCCGCACCAGTCCAGGTCGATGAAGTCGCCGTCGGGCGTGTCCACCCGTTCGCGCACGAAGTGCAGGGTGGGGTGCTGGGCGCAGAAGGCCCCGTAGAGGGTCTGGACGTGGCCGCCGGGCAGCCAGGCCGGCACGGGGCACGGGCGGGTGTCGATGCGCGCGGTCATAGGACTTCGCCTTCGTGCCGTGCACGAAGGCATTCGCGTTTGGGGCGGCCCGGCACGCTCATGGGACTTCGCCTTCGTGCCGTGCACGAAGGCATTCGCGGTGGGGGACGGCCCGGCACGCTCATGGGCGGATCAATGGAGGGTGCGGGAGGGGTCCGGCCGGTCGAACAGCTCGGCCTCGCGGGGCGCGGCCGAGGCGTGGTGCACGATCATCCGCCAGCCTTCCGGGCCCTTCTGGTAGATGT
Source organism: Castellaniella defragrans (assembly GCF_014203015.1). GTDB lineage: Bacteria > Pseudomonadota > Gammaproteobacteria > Burkholderiales > Burkholderiaceae_B > Castellaniella > Castellaniella defragrans. The sequence goes on along the minus strand of NZ_JACHIB010000006.1, from coordinate 35,887 downwards.
TGGTGGTGTAGAAGTTCAGGGTGTCCTTGCCGCGCGGGGTGTTCACCATGATCTGCTCGATCAGCACGTGCACGGCGTTCATCACGCCCGTCATGGCCTTGACCTGCGCCGGGAAGGCGGCGATCGGGCCGTTGGTGAAGATGTGTTCCCAGGCTTCCCGCACGGCCCGCGGGCCGATGGTCCGCAGGCCGCCGGGGTGGATGCAGACCACGTCCTCGTCGTCGCCCCAGACGCGCATCATCAGGGCGGCGTCGCCCTGGCGCATGGCCTCGTAGAAGGCGTATTCGGCTTCTTCCGGCGTGGGGAACATGGGCGGGATCAGTGGTGGCCGTGCACCTTTTCGCCTTCGCGCAGGGCGTAGCGGGTGCCGCAGTACTGGCAGCGGGCCACCTTGCTCTTGACGACCTCGATGTAGATGCGCGGATGCTGGCTCCACAGGGGCGCCTTGGGGCCGGGGCAATAGACCGGCAGGTCTTCGGCGCCGACTTCGACGATGTCCTGGTTGCGGGCGGTTTCGGGCACGCTGCTCATGGTGTTTCCTGAAAAGGGCCGGACGGGCGGGCCGTCCGGGGTGGGGTTTGGATTGGGGGATCAGACCCGGGAGAGCCAGTGGTGGTATTTCGGCGTCTTGCCGGATACCGCGTCGAAGAAGGCCTTCTGGATCTGGGCGGTGACGGGGCCGCGTTCGCCGGCGCCGATCTGGCGGCCGTCGATCTCGCGGATCGGGGTGACTTCGGCCGCCGTGCCGGTGAAGAAGGCCTCGTCGGCGATGTACAGGTCGTCGCGGGTGAGCCGGCGCGATTCCACCCGCAGCCCCAGGTCGGCGGCGATCTGGTGGACGGAGGCCCGCGTGATGCCGGTCAGGGCGCAGGCGATGTCCGGCTCGTAGAGCACGCCGTCGCGCACGATGAACAGGTTTTCGCCGGAGCCTTCGGCCACGAAGCCCTGGGTGTCCAGCAGGATGGCCTCGTCGTAGCCGTGGTCCAGCGCCTCGGCATTGGCGAGGATGGAGTTGGCGTAGGTGCTGGCGATCTTGGCGCGCGGCATGGTGACGTTGACGTGCTGGCGCGCGTAGGAGGAGATCTTGACGCGGATGCCCTGCTTGAGGGCGTCTTCGCCCAGATAGGCGCCCCAGGCCCAGGCGGCGATGGCGACGTGCACCGAGGCGCCGCGGGGCGAGACGCCCATCTTTTCGGAACCGTAGAACACCAGCGGCCGGATGTAGCAGGATTCCAGCTCGTTGCGGCGCACGACCTCGATCTGGGCCTCGGAGATCGCCTCGCGCGAGAAGGGGATCTTCATCTGGTAGATGTGCGCCGAGTTGAACAGGCGCTTGGTGTGGTCTTCCAGGCGGAAGATCGCGGTGCCGTGGTCGGTGCGGTAGGCGCGGACCCCCTCGAAGACGGCCAGGCCGTAGTGCAGCGAATGCGTCAGCACGTGCGTGGTCGCGTCGCGCCACGGCACCAGCTTGCCGTCGTACCAGATCACCCCATCTCGATCAGCCATGGACATTGCCGTCTCCCGGAATTTGTCAGGGATTCATTGTACCAATTGCCCGGCCCGCGGCGATGCACGCTAAAATGAGGGGTTCATGAACGCGTGGGGCCGGATTTCCGGGTGCCTGCGCACCCAATCCGACGAATGACCGACTCCACTCCCCAAGACTCCACCGCCCAAGCGCCCGTTCCATTTGCCCAGTTCGGCCTGCATCCCGGCATCATGCAGGCCATCGAGGCCACCGGCTACGTGTCCGCCACCCCGATCCAGGCCAAGGCCATCCCCATCGCCATGTCCGGGCGCGACGTCATGGGCGCCGCCCAGACGGGCACGGGCAAGACCGCCGCCTTCTCCCTGCCGATCCTGCACCGGCTGATGCCCTTCGCCAGCAACAGCGCCTCGCCCGCGCGGCATCCCGTGCGCGCCCTGATCCTCACGCCCACGCGCGAGCTGGCCGACCAGGTGCACGCCAACGTCGCCCAGTACAGCCGCTTCGTGCCCCTGCGCACGGCGGTGGTGTTCGGCGGGGTGGACATCCGCCCGCAGCGCGACCTGCTGCGCCAGGGCTGCGAAATCCTGATCGCCACGCCGGGGCGCCTGCTCGATCACGTCGAGCAGCGCAACGTCAATCTCGGCCAGGTCGGCATCCTGGTGCTGGACGAGGCCGACCGCATGCTGGACATGGGCTTCCTGCCGGACCTGGACCGAATCATGCGGCTGCTGCCGCCGGGCCGCCAGGGCCTGCTGTTCTCCGCCACCTTCAGCCCGGAAATCCGCAAGCTCGGCCGCACCTTCCTGCGCTCCCCGGTCGAGGTCGAGGTCGCGCGCCCCAACGCCACGGCCGACACCGTCACCCAGATCGCCTATCCCCTGGAAGGCGAGGCCAAGCGCCGGGCCGTGGTGCACCTGGTGAAGTCCCGCCAGCTCAACCAGGTCATCGTGTTCTCCAACACCAAGATCGGCTGCAGCCGCCTGGCCCGCCAGCTGGAACAGGACGGCGTGCGCGCCGAATCCATCCACGGCAACAAGACCCAGATCGAGCGCATGAAGGCGCTGGACGCCTTCAAGGCCGGCACCCTGGAAGTCCTGGTGGCCACCGACGTGGCCGCGCGCGGCCTGGACGTGGCCGGCGTGCCCTGCGTCATCAACTACGACCTGCCGCGCAACGCGGAAGACTACGTCCACCGCATCGGCCGCACCGGCCGCGCGGGCGCCTCGGGCGAGGCCATCGCGCTGTTCGCCCCCGAGGAAGAACGCTACCTGCAGGACATCGAAAAGCTCATCAAGACCAAGATCCCGCGCGGCGAGCTCGAACTGCCGCGCGCCGCCCCCCGCCGCCGCGCGGTGGGCGGGCATCACGGGGCGCCGGGCTGGCGCGGCGCGCCCGAGGCGCCGCTGGACGACTTCTTCTCCCGGCCCTACGAGCCCGCCGCCGCTTCCGCGCCGCGCGCCGAAGCCGAATCGCGCCCCGCCGTGGTGCCGGCGCGCCGGCCCGTGGGAGTGCTGCTGGGCGGGGGCAAGCACGGCTGATCCGCGCGGCATGCCGCCGGATCGCGGCGCGGCGTGCGATTCAGGCGCCCCGGTTCCGGTTCCCCCGCTCCTGGTTTCCTTGATCCTGGATCCCCTGGTCCTGGTTTCCCCGGTCCTGATTCCGCGCCAGCGCGTCCAGGCTGCCCGGGCCGGCGGCCAGCGCCGGCAGGTCCGCCGCGCCGTCGATCAGCCGCCGCAGGTGTTCGGCGCGCGGCTGCACCGCGCCCCAGTAGCGCGTGCCGCCCCGGTCCTGCACCAGGATCGTGGGAAAATTCTCGATGTCCTCGTCGCCCAGCCAGTCGGGGCTGTCCTCGACGTCCACCCACAGGAAGGTCCAGCCGGGGTATTCGTCGGCCAGGGCCTCCAGCAGGGGGCGCCAGGCGTCGCAGGTGCGGCACCAGGCGGCGCAGTAGCAGGCCACGCGGCGGCCCGAATCTGCGGCCAGCCGCTCGCGCAGGGCGTGCGGGGCGGCGTGCGGATCGAACAATTTCATGCAGACAGGAATCCCTTTCTTTGAATAAGATGATTGTATGGGTTCTCAAGGATCATCCCGCTCCATGACGCATCAAGACCTCACCCTGCGCGACCCCCGCACCGCCCACGGCCTGGCGCTGGTCGGGCAGGCCTTCCGCCGCGCCGCCGCCAGCCAGCTGCATCCGCGCATGATCGCGGCCCTGTTCCTGCCCTTCGTGATCGCCTTCCTGGGCGCGGTGGTGCTGCTGTGGTTCTTCTGGCAGCCGCTGACCGGCTGGCTGGACCAGGAGGCCTCCTCCTGGGGCCTGTTCAACACCATCGACGGCTGGCTCGTCGCCGTCGGCCTGTTTTCCCTCAAGCTGTGGCTGGTGCCGCTGCTGGCGGCGGGCCTGCTGCTGCCCATGGCCGGCATCCTGGGGCTGGTGATCGCCGCCGTGTTCGTCATGCCCATCGTGCTGCGCCACCTGGAGCACCGCGAGTACCGCGGCCTGAACCGCCAGGGCCGCAACACCACGGCCCTGGGCGTCTGGAACGCGATCTGGGTCGGGCTGCTGTTCTGCCTGGGGTGGCTGGTCACCATGCCCCTGTGGCTGATCCCGCCCATGGCGCTGGTGCTGCCGGTGTTCTGGTGGGCCTTCGCGCTGAACCGCATGCTGCGCGTGGACGCCATGATCGAGCACGCCAGCGCGGCCGAGCGCCGGCTGCTCTGGCGCCGCCACAACCGCCAGCTCTGGCTGATCGCGGCCTGCCTGGCGGTCGTCAACCTGATTCCGCTGTTCTGGCTGGTGATGCCGGTGTTCTCGGCACTGGTGTACGCGCACTTCTGCCTGGAAGCCATCCGCCGCCTGCGAGCCGAAACCGTCATAGACGTCTGACCAGGAAATCCCATGATGAATACCGATGCCGCCGGCGTGGCCGGCCTGTCCGCCCCGCAGGCCGCCTGCGGGCCCGATGCCTGCGCGGTTTCCCAGGCGCCGCCGCGCATCCGCCTGATCGCCATCGGCGACGAGATCCTCTCCGGGCGCCGCCAGGACAAGCATTTCGCCCGGCTGATCGAACTGCTGCAGGAGCGCGGGCTGCGCCTGCACGCCGCCGAATTCATCTCCGACGACGAGGACGACATCGTCGAGTGCCTGCGCCGCAGCTTCGCCACGCCGGACCTCGTCTTCTGCTGCGGCGGCATCGGCGCCACGCCCGACGACCGCACCCGCCAGGCGGCCGCGCGCGCCCTGGGGGTGCCGCTGGCACTGCATCCCGAAGCCGCCCGCCTGATCGGCGAGCGCTGCGCCGAGATGGCCGCCAAGGGCCAGGGCAGCGCCGACATGGGCACCGCCGAAAACCAGCAGCGGCTGCAGATGGGCGTGTTCCCCGCCGGTTCTGAGATCATCCCGAACAGCTACAACAAGATTCCCGGCTTCTTCATCCGCGACCACAGCTTCATGCCCGGCTTTCCCGTGATGGCGCACGCCATGATGGCCTGGACGCTGGATACGCGCTACGCGCACTGGCACCACCGCGAATCCCGGGTCGAGCATTCCTTCCTGGTGTTCGGCCTGCCCGAATCGCGCATCACCCCGGCGCTCGAATCGCTGGAACGCCGCTGGGCGGGCATCCGCGCCTTCAGCCTGCCCAACGTCGGCGATTCGGGCGGCCCGCCGCACATCGAGCTGGGGGTCAAGGGCGCCCCCGAGGCCGCCGCCGAGGCCCTGGGCTGGCTGCGCGCCGAGGTCCAGTCGCTGGGCGGCAGGCTCGATCCGCCGGCCTGACCGGGGTCTTCCGCGGCCGGCCGGCGCCTGCCGGAGCGGGGCGCGGCAGGCAGAAAAGGCTTGCCATGTGGACCGTTTTTTCATAGTATGGAAAAATGGCGCGATGCAACAAAGCGAACCCATGGCACGTCTTTCCCCCCCTTCCGCTTCTTCTTCCCACGCCGCCCCGGCGCTGGCCGCGGCGGCCGGCGATCATGGCTCGGTGACGATCCAGGTCCTGGACCGCGCCATGCGCATCCTGGACGTCCTGGCCTCCCAGCGCGATCCGATCACGCTGAAGGAGCTGTCGGCGGCCACGGGCCTGCACGCCTCCACGGCGCACCGCATCCTGGCCGACCTGGCCGTGGGCCGCTACGTCGAGCGCGTGGACAGCGGCCTGTACCGCCTGGGCATGCGCCTGCTGGAACTCGGTTCGCTGGTCAAGGGCCGGCTGGACGTGCGCGCGGCGGCCATCGGCCCGATGCGCGAACTGCACCGCCAGACCGGCCAGACGGTCAACCTCTCGCTCGTCCAGGGCGACGAGATCGTCTACATCGAACGCGCCTGGAGCGAACGCTCCGGCATGCAGGTGGTGCGCGCCATCGGCGGCCGCGCGCCCCTGCACCTGACCTCCACCGGCAAGCTGTTCCTGTCCATGTGGGACGCCCGCAGCGTGCGCAGCTACGCCATGCGCACGGGCCTGGCCGGCACCACCCGCAATAGCATCACCCAGGTCGATCAGCTGGAACGCGAACTCGCGCTGGTGCGCCGGCACGGCTATTCGCGCGACAACGAGGAACTCGAACTGGGCGTGCGCTGCATCGCGGCCGGCGTCTACGACGACACCGGGGCGCTGCTGGCCGGGCTGTCCCTCTCGGCCCCCGCCGAGCGCATGCGCGACGACTGGATCCCCCTGCTGATGAGCACCAGCGCCCGCATCTCCGAGGCCCTGGGCTACGAGGCGCAGCACTGAGCCTGCCGCCGCACGGGGCGAGGCCGGCGGTTCCGCGCCGCGCCCGCGGCCGGCGAGCCCCTGCAGGCAAGCCCGCTGCAATTATTTTGTTGCGACGCAACAAAAACGATTGACATCCCCCGCCATTCCTTTAAAATTTCATTTGTGCGTTGCAGCAAAACCGCTGCGATCGAGAAGGTGCCGGGCATTGTGCCTCTGAGGAAACCTTCTACCATTGACAAGGAGTCATCATGAGCGCGAATCAACAATCCCTGCTGGCCTCGCAAAAGGCCGTCATCGACAATCTGCTGGCCGTCCAGGGCACGTTCTTCAGCGGCTTCGAGAAGCTGGTCGACCTGAACCTGAAGGCCACCAAGGCCGCCCTGGAAGAAGTCGCCCAGAAATCCCAGGAAGCCGTCGAACTGAAGGACGCCCAGGAACTGCTGGCCTTCACCTCCGCCCTGGTCCGTCCGGAGCAGGCCGTGGCCTACGGCAAGGACGTCTACGAAATCCTGGCCGACATCCAGGGCGACCTGAGCAAGCTGGCCGAAGCCCAGCTGAACCAGGGCCAGAAGCAGGTGTCCGAAGTGGTCGAGCAGTTCGCCCGCAACGCCCCCACCGGCTCCGAAGGCGCCGTGGCGCTGCTGAAGTCCTCGCTGGCCACCGCGACCAACGCCTACGAATCCGCCACCAAGGCCGCCCGCCAGGCCGCCAGCGCCGCGGAATCGAACTTCGCCGCCGCGACCAACGCCACCCTGAAGGCCGCCGCCGACGTCGGCAAGGCCGCCAAGGCCGGTTCGCGTTCGCGCCGCGCCGCCAACTGATCGGCACGGGCCGCGCCGGCGGATTTCGCCGGCGGCCGGTCCAGGCCCGAGCCCGGCCGGGGAAACCCCGGCCAGGCACCCGACCCCGGAACGAAAGTCCCGGGGTCGTTTCTTTTGTGCGTCCGGCTGATGCGTCCGGCCGCCGGGCGTCCCGGCGCGGTCGCCGGATCCCGCGTTCAGCCGCGCGTCATCCGGGGCAGCGCGCATTGACACTTCCTCGTATACTCCACAAGCGGCCGCGTGGCCGCCCGCTCCGCCGGCGCCGCGACGCGGCGGAGGCCTTCCTGTCGATCATCCCGTTTCGAGCTCTCATGGCGATTTCCTCCGTGCGCCGTTCTTTTCTGTGGTGGGGCCTGGCGGCGCTGCTGGTCCTGGGTGCATGGGGATGGTGGTCGGGCCGTCCGGCTCCGATGGCCGCCGCGGCCAACGGCAACGCCGCGGCGCCGGTCCTGGTGCATACGGCGGACGTGGCCGTGCGCGACATGCCCATCCGCCTCCAGGGGCTGGGCGCGGTCCAGGCCTGGGCCAGCGTGACGGTACGCGCGCGCATCGACGGCCAGCTGGAATCGGTGGGCTTCCGCGAAGGCGAGGTCGTGCATGAAGGGCAGCTCATCGCGCGGCTCGACGACCGGGTGCAGCAGGCCCAGCTGGCCCAGGCCCTGGCCCAGCGGACGCGCGACCAGGCGCAGCTGGACAATGCCCGCGAGGACCTCGCCCGCTACGTCGAACTGGCGCGCCACGGCGCCATCGACCGCAAGACCCTGGATACCCAGCGCGCCCAGGTGGCGGTGCTGCAGGCGGCGATCCAGGCCGACGAGGCCCAGGTCCAGGCCGCGCGCGTCCAGCTCGACTACACCCGCATCACGGCGCCGCTGACCGGACGCACCGGGGCCCGCCGGGTGGATCCGGGCAATCTGGTGCGCGCGACGGACGCCGACGGCCTGGTGCTGATCAACCAGATCGATCCGATCGCCGTCAGCTTCACCGTGCCCGACACGGCCTTCGCCGAGGTCCAGGCCGCCGTCCGCGCGGCGCGCGCCGTTCACGCCCAGGCGCCGGCCGACGGCGCCGGCGCGCCCGGATCGCCGTCCGCGGCGGGCGGCAAGGCGGCGGGTGCTGCGGGCGGCAAGGCATCGGCCGCCGCCCATCCCGTCCCGGGCCTGGCCGTCGAAGTCTACGGCCGGGGCCGGCCGGAGCGGCTGGGCCGGGGCACGCTGGTGCTGGTGGACAACCAGATCGACGCCGCCAGCGGCACGCTGCGCCTGAAGGCCCGGCTGGACAACCCCGACCAGGCCCTGTGGCCGGGGCAGACCGTGGACGTGCGGCTGATCCTCGGCGACCGGCCCGGCGCCCTGGTGGTGCCGGAGTCCGCCGTGCAGCGCGGCGCCCAGGGGCTGTACGTCTACGTGATCGAGGCGGACGGCCGGGTGCGCGTCCAGACGGTGCGGGTGGCCGTGGCGCAGGACGGCCTGGCCGTGGTGTCCGAAGGCCTGTCGGCGGGCCAGCGCGTCGTGGTCGACGGCCAGTACAAGCTGCGCCCCGGCCTGAAGATCGCCGAGGCCGCGGCTGAAACGGCCGCCGCGGCCGCGCCCGCGCCGGGCGGCGGGAAAGCCGCGGCGGACGGCAAAGCCGCGCCTGGCCGGAAATCGGCGGCCGACGGAAAAGCCGCACCGGGCGGGAGCGCCGCGCCCGCCGCGCCCGGGGACGTGTCGTGAACATCTCCGAGGCGTTCATCCGGCGCCCCATCGGCACCTCGCTGCTGGCGATGGCCCTGTTCCTGCTGGGCCTGGCGGTGTTCCCGTTGCTGCCGGTGGCGCCGCTGCCGCAGGTCGATTTCCCCACCATCCAGGTCACCGCCAAGCTGCCCGGCGGCAATCCGGAGACCATGGCCACCAGCGTGGCCCAGCCGCTGGAACGGGAATTCTCCACCATTCCCGGCCTGGTGCAGATGAGCTCGGAGAACGCGCTGGGCGCCTCGCGCATCACGCTGCAGTTCGCCCTCGACCGCGACATCGACGGCGCCGCCCTGGACGTGCAGAGCGCCATCAACGCGGCCTCGCGCCAGCTTCCTTCCAACCTGTCCAGCCCGCCCACCTTCCGCAAGGTCAATCCGGCGGACTTCTCCATCCTGATCCTGTCGGTGCAGTCCGACGTGCTGCCCGTCACCGAGGTCAACGACTACGCCGACAACATCCTCGCCCAGCAGCTCTCGCGGGTCGAGGGCGTCGGCCAGGTGAACATCTTCGGCCAGCAGAAGCCGGCCATCCGCATCCAGGTCGATCCGCAGAAGATCGCCGCGCTGGGCCTGGACCTGGAGTCGATCCGCGGCGTGATCGCCACCACCACGGTGAACCAGCCCAAGGGCACGATCGACGGCAGCAGCCAGAGCTACACCATCTACACCAACGACCAGGTGCTCGATGCCGCGCCCTGGAACGACGTGATCGTCGCCTGGCGCAACGGCGCGCCGGTGCGCGTGCGCGACATCGGCATCGCCGTGCCGGGGCCGGAGGACACCAAGCAGGCCGCCTGGGCCTTCGCCGGCAAGGGGGCGGGGCCGGGCGACGTGGCCAGCGACGGGCGCTCCCTGGTGATGGGGATCACCAAGCAGCCGGGCGCCAACGTCATCGACACGGTCGAGCGCGTGCGCGCGGAGCTGCCGCGCCTGATGGCGTCCATGCCGGCCAGCATCCAGGTCAGCACCCTGATCGACCGCACCCAGAACATCCGCGCATCGGTCCACGAGGTCGAGTTCACGCTGCTGCTGTCGATCGCGCTGGTGGTGATGGTGATCTTCATGTTCCTGCGCAACGTGGCGGGCACGCTGATCGCCAGCGCCACGGTGCCGCTCGCGCTGATGGGCACCTTCGCGCTGATGTACGTGGCCGGCTACAGCCTGGACAACCTGTCCCTGATGGCGCTGACGATTTCCGTGGGCTTCGTGATCGACGACGCCGTGGTCATGCTGGAGAACATCTGGCGCCACGTGGAAGAAGGCATGCGGCCCATGGAGGCGGCCCTGAAGGGCGCGCGCGAGATCGGCTTCACCATCGTGTCGATCTCGGTGTCGCTGGCGGCCGTGTTCATCCCCCTGCTGCTGATGGGCGGCATGGTGGGGCGGCTGTTCCGCGAATTCGCCGTGACCGTCGTCATGACGGTGCTGATCTCCGTGCTGGTGACGCTCAGCCTGACGCCCATGCTGTGCTCGCGCTACCTGCGCAATCCGCAGCAGGCCTCGCACGGGCGGATCTACCAGGCGTTCGAGCGCGGCTTCGACCGGATGCTGGCGGTCTATCGCCGGGGGCTGGACCACGCGCTGGATCACCAGTTCGCCACGCTGTGCGTCTTCCTGGCGACGGTGGCCGCGTCCGCCGCGCTGTTCATCGTGATCCCGAAAGGCTTTTTCCCGCAGCAGGACACGGGCGCGATCTTCGGCCTGGCCGAATCGTCGCAGGACAGCTCGTTCGAGGCCATGAACCAGCGCATGATGGCCCTGGCCGAAGTCCTGCGCCAGGATCCGGACATCGCCGCCTTCGGCATGAGCAGCAACGCGCCGACCTTCAACACCGGGCGCTTCTTCATCAGCCTGAAGCCGCGCGAAGCGGGCCGGCGCGCCAGCGCCGACGACGTCATCCGCCGGCTGCGCCCGCAGCTGGAGCACGTGCCCGGCGTGCGCCTGTTCATGCAGGCGGGCCAGGACATCAACGTCGGCGGGCGCCTGTCGCGCACCCAGTACCAGTACACCCTGACCAGCGCCAGCCTGGACGAACTGAACGCCTGGGCGCCGCGCCTGCTCGACCGCCTGCGCGGCCTGCCGCAGCTCGCCGACCTGGCCACCGACCAGCAGAACGGCGCCAACACGGCGATGGTGACGATCGACCGCGCCCGCGCGGCCATGTTCGGCATCACCCCGGCCATGATCGACAGCACCATCTACAACGCGCTGGGCCAGCGCCAGGTGGCGCAGTATTCCACCCAGATCAACAGCTACCAGGTCGTCCTGGAGATCACCCCGGAACTGCAGTCGGACCCGGACGTGTTCTCGCGCCTGTACGTGAAGTCGCCGCTGACCGGCGAGCAGGTGCCGCTGTCCAGCCTGACGCGGCTGGACACCTCGAAGCCGGGCTTCCTGTCGATCAACCACCAGGGCCAGTTCCCGGCGGTGACGATCTCCTTCAACCTGGCCGCCGGCCATTCGCTGGGCCAGGCGGTGGACGCCATCCACGCGGCCCAGGCCTCCATGAACATGCCCCTGTCGATCCAGGGGGCCTTCCAGGGCACGGCCCAGGTCTTCCAGGAATCCCTGGCGAGCCAGCCCTACCTGATCGCCGCCGCCCTGGTGGCCGTGTACATCGTGCTGGGCCTGCTGTACGAAAGCTACATCCACCCCCTGACCATCCTGTCCACCCTGCCGTCGGCGGGCGTGGGGGCGCTGCTGATCCTGATGGGCAGCGGCTTCGACCTCAGCGTGATCGCCATCATCGGCATCCTGCTGCTGATCGGCATCGTCAAGAAGAACGGCATCATGCTGATCGACTTCGCCCTGGTGGCCGAGCGCCAGCAGGGCCTGTCCCCGCGCGAGGCCATCTACCAGGCCTGCCTGCTGCGCTTCCGGCCCATCATGATGACGACGATGTGCGCCCTGCTGGCGGGCCTGCCGCTGATGCTGGGCAGCGGCGCCGGATCCGAGCTGCGCCAGCCGCTGGGCTACACGATGGTGGGCGGCCTGATCCTGTCGCAGGCGCTGACGCTCTTCACGACGCCGGTGGTGTACCTGTACCTGGACCGCCTGCACCACCGCTACGTGCGCGGCCGGGCGCTCAAGCAGGCGCAGCGGCTGCGGCGCGCGCGCGTCCGCGGGCGGGCGGCCTGAGGACGGGGCCGGCATCGGGGCCGGCCGGGCATGTGAAGACCGGCTTCACGCTGGTGCAGGTCCGCCGCCAGCAGGGCGATACGGCCCTCCGGGTTCGGGTGCGCGGCAGCCGGCCCAGCCCGGCGGCCGGGCCGGATGACGGCCCGCGCCGGCCCGGGCGGCGACGGGCCCGGGCGGCGACGGAATCAGGCGGTGACGGCCTGCTTCTCGCGCCGGGCCAGCATGGACAGCGCCGTGTCCTCGATCATGTCCTCCTGGCCGCCCACCATGCCGCGGCGGCCCATTTCGACCAGGATCTCGCGCGCGGGCACGCCGTATTTCTGCTCGGCCCGCTTGGCGAACAGCAGGAAGGACCCGTAGACCCCGGCGTAGCCCAGGGTGAGGGCGTCGCGGTCGATGCGGATGGGGAAGTCCATCATCGGCACGACCAGGTCCTCGGCGACGTCCTGGATCTTGAAGACGTCGATGCCGGTGTCGATGCCCATCAGGTCCAGCACGGCGACCAGCACTTCCATCGGCGTGTTGCCGGCGCCCGCGCCCAGGCCCGCGCAGGCCGCGTCGATGCGGGTGGCGCCGGCCTCGATGGCGGCGATGCTGTTGGCCACGCCCATGGCGAGGTTGTGGTGGCCGTGGAAGCCCAGCTCGGTCTCCGGCTTGAGGGCGTCGCGCACCGCCAGCAGGCGCGCGCGCACGGTCTCGGGCAGCAGGTGGCCGGCGGAATCGGTCACGTAGATGCAGTTGGCGCCGTAGCCTTCCATCAGCCTGGCCTGGCGGGCCAGGCCTTCGGGGCTGTTCATGTGGCTCATCATCAGGAAGCCCACCGTGTCCATGTCCAGGCGCCGGGCCTCGGTGATGTGCTGCTCGGAGACGTCGGCCTCGGTGCAGTGGGTGGCGACGCGGATGGTGTGCACGCCCAGGTCGTGCGCCATGCGCAGGTGGTCGGTGGTGCCGATGCCGGGCAGCAGCAGGGCGGAGACCTTCGAGTGCTTCACCACGGAGAGCACCGTCTGCAGGTATTCCTCGTCCGCATGCGCGGGGAAGCCGTAATTGACGGAGGCGCCGCCCAGGCCGTCGCCGTGGGTGACTTCGATCAGCGGCATCCCGGCCGCGTCCAGGCCGGCGGCCACGGCGCGCATCTGCTCCAGCGTGATGCGGTGCTGCTTGGGATGCATGCCGTCGCGCAGCGTCATGTCGTGCAGCGTGATCTTCTTGCGTTCTTGGGTCATGGTTCTGCTCCTCAGAGGGCGGTGGAGGCGGCCTGCGCGGCGCCTTGCAGCATGTGTTCGGCCATCAGCTCGGCGGTGCGCGCGGCGGCGGCCGTCATGATGTCCAGGTTGCCGGAATACTTCGGCAGGTAGTCGCCCAGGCCTTCGATCTCCAGGTAGACCGACACGCGCCGGCCGTCGAAGACCGGCCCGTTGACCAGCCGGTAGCCGGGGACGTACTTGCGCACCTGCTCCAGCATCTGCCGGATGGATTCGGTGATGGCCGCCTGGTCGGGCTCGGTCTCCGTCAGGCAGTGCACGGTGTCGCGCATGATCATCGGCGGCTCGGCCGGGTTCAGGATGATGATGGCCTTGCCTTTCTTCGCGCCGCCCACCCGTTCCACGGCGCCGGCCGTGGTGCGGGTGAATTCGTCGATGTTCTTGCGCGTGCCCGGGCCGGCGGAGCGGGACGACACGGTCGCCACGATCTCGCCGTATTCCACCGGCTGCACGCGCGAGATGGCGTACACCATGGGGATGGTGGCCTGCCCGCCGCAGGTCACCATGTTGACGTTGTTGACGCTCTGCTGGTCCTGGCCCACCAGCTCGGCCAGGTTGACCGGCGGCACGCAGTAGGGGCCGATGGCCGCCGGGGTCAGGTCGATCATGCGTACGCCCAGCGCGGTGAGCTTGTCGGAATTGGCCTTGTGCACGTAGGCGCTGGTGGCGTCGAAGGCGAAGCGGATGTCGTCCTCCAGCACGTGGGGCAGCAGGCCGTCCACGCCCTGGTCGCTGGTCTTCAGGCCCAGTTCCCGCGCCCGCTTCAGGCCGTCGGACTGCGGGTCGATGCCGACCATCCAGACCGGCTCGATCCATTCGCTGCGCATCAGCTTGGCCAGCAGGTCGGTGCCGATGTTCCCGGGGCCGATGATGGCGGCCCGTAGCTTCTTTGTCATGGCGAACTCCAATTATCCGTGTGCGAGATGAGGGTCATGGGAGGCGCGCTCACATGCCCATGACGGCGGTCCAGCCAGGCTGCGGCCGTGCGGAAATTTTAGGAGAGTCCGATGATTTTTTCAATAGATGAGATTGACTCTCACATATTGAGAACAAAGAATCCTCGTGGATAGGAATGGGACAGGAACAGGGATGGGGGTGCCTGGAGAGGAATGAATTCGGGGTTGAAACGGGAGCCGGCGCGGTTGCCGATGGGGCCGAGGCGGCCCGGCTAGTTGCCCAGTTCGGCGCTGATCTGGCGCGCGGTCGCCACCACCACCGGCACCAGCTCGCGCATGCGCTCGGGCGGCATGTAGTCGGCGGTGCTCGACACGCTGAGGGCCGCGACGATCCTGTGGCTGGCGTCCCGGATGGGCGCGGCCACGCAGCGGATCGCGGGCTCGTCCTCGCCCAGGTCGTAGGTGTAGCCGTGCCGGGCGTATTCCTGCATCATGTCCAGCCACTGGTCGCGCGGCATGGCCAGGCCCAGCCTTTGGGCATCGGCGTCGTACAGCGCGCCCCAGGAGCGCACGGAGCCGTCCAGCAGCAGGGCCTTGCCCACGCCGGTGGAGATCAGCGGCTTCATGCCGCCGATGCGGGAGCTGATTTCCACCGGGCGGCGGCTGGCGATCTTGTCCAGGTAGAACACCTTGCCCAGTTCTTCGCAGGCCAGGTGCACGGTGTCGTGGGTCTGCCGCGCCAGGCGTTCGAGAAAGGGATGCGCCACGGGGGTGAGGTCCACCTGGCTGTAGGCCTGGAAGCCCAGCGCCAGCAGCTTGCTGCCCAGGCGGTAGCCCTTGCCGGGCACGCGCTTCAGGTATTGGCGCTGGATCAGCGCCGAGACGATGCGGTGCGCCGTGCTGTAGGTCATGCCGGTGCGGGCCGCGATCGTGGTGATGTCGCTGGCGCCGTCGGCCGAGACGGCCTCGATGACGTCGAGGCCGCGCACCAGGGTCTGGCTTGCCGTCGGGCGCTCGGCTGTCGTCTTGAGCCCTGCCTTTTCCATGGGGTCCGTCCTCTGCATGGTGTCCGGAACGGCCGCGTGGGCGCCGCCCTGTCTTCCTCCTCCGCTGGAGCCAGCACATTCTACGGCATTCGCGGGGGCGCTTCGGCGGCGCTTTCGACCGGGACGGCCCAGTGGCGCAAAGGACCGGCCCGGGGGAGAGGATGCGCGGGCGCCGTTCAGGCCGCCCAGCGCAGCACCAGCGGATCGAGCCGGCGGGCGGCGTCCAGCAGGCCGGCGCGGATCGCGGGAATGGCGGTGGGGAAGGGATGGCGCGCGTGATCCGATCCGATGATGCCGCCTTCCTTCATCAGGATCTTGCTGGTCTGGATGCCGGTCTGCCGGTTCTCGTAGTTGATGAGCGGCAGCCACTGCTGGTAGAGCGCGACGGCCTGTTCGCGGTCGCCCGCGACGTGCGCGTCGAAGATCGCCTTGATGCCGTCCGGATAGCCGCCGCCCGTCATGGCGCCGGTGGCGCCCGCGTCCAGGTCGGGCAGCAGGGTGATGGATTCCTCGCCGTCCCAGGGGCCCTCGATGGCGTCGCCGCCCAGTTCGATCAGGGCGCGCAGCTTGCCGGCGACCCCGGCGCTTTCGATCTTGAAATAGCGCACGTGCTCGATCTCGCGCGCCATCCGCGCCAGCGCCGGAGCCGACAGCGGCGTGCCGCTGATGGGGGCGTCCTGGACCATGATGGGGATGCCGGCGGCGTCGGACAGGCGGCAGAAGTATTCGTGCACGCGCGCCTCGTCGCAGCGGATGGTGGCGCCGTGGTAGGGCGGCAGCACCATCACCATGGCCGCGCCGAAGGCCTCGGCGTGCCGGTTGCGCTGGATGCAGAGGTCGGTGCTGTAGTGCGAGGTGGTGACGATGACGGGGACGCGGCCGGCCACGTGCTTCAGGATGGCCTCGGTCAGGATGCGGCGCTCCTCGTCCGTCAGGGAGAACTGCTCGGAGAAGTTCGCCAGCAGGCTCAGCCCGTCGGAGCCCGCGTCGATCATGAAATCGACGCAGCGGAGCTGGCCTTCCAGGTCGAGCGATCCGTCGTCCTTGAAAATGGTCGGGACGACGGGGTAGACGCCCTTGTAGCGGGCCTTTTGGTAACGATCGGATGACATCGGGGAAATTCCAGGCGGCGGAAAAAGAGGAAAAGAGAGGGATCGGATCAGGTGATGACGCTCGGCTGCCAGGGCACGAACTCGTTCTGGCCGTAGCCGTAGAGCTCGCTCTTGGAGGGCTCGCCCGAGGCGCAGCGCAGCATCATGTCGTAGAACTCGCGGCCCAGCTGCCGGATGTCGGCGCCCTGGTCGACGACCGTGCCGCAGTTGAAGTCCATGTCGTCCTGCTGGCGGTTCCACAGGGCGGTGTTGGTCGCCAGCTTCAGCGAAGGCGCGGGGGCGCAGCCGAAGGCCGAGCCGCGGCCGGTCGTGAAGCAGATCATGTTGGCGCCGCCGGCCACCTGTCCGGTGGCGGACATCGGGTCGTAGCCGGGGGTGTTCATGAACACCAGCCCCCGGGCCTCGACCGGCTCGGCGTACTGGTAGACCTCCATCATGCCGGTGGTGCCGCCCTTGGCCACGCCGCCCAGGGATTTCTCCAGCACCGTCGTCAGCCCGCCGGCCTTGTTGCCCGCCGAGGGATTGTTGTCCAGCGAGGCGTGGTTGCGCTCGCACAGGTCCTTCCACCAGTCGATCACGTCCACCAGCTTGCGGCCGATCGCGGGGCTGGCCGCGCGGCAGGTCAGCAGGTGCTCGGCGCCGTAGATTTCCGGCGTTTCCGACAGGATCGCCGTGCCGCCGTTGCGCACCAGGATGTCCATGGCCGCGCCCAGCACCGGGTTCGCGGTGATCCCCGAATAGCTGTCCGAGCCGCCGCACTGCAGGCCGATCTTCAGGTGGCTGACGGGGACGGGAGTGCGCTCGACGCGGTTGGCTTGCGCGAGCATGCCCTGGATGATCTCCACGCCCTTGGCGATGCTTTTGGGCGTGCCGCCCGCGTCCTGGATGTTGAAGGTCTGGAGGTTGTGGCCTTCTTCCAGCGCCTGGGCCTTCATCATGGCCGAGATCTGGTTGGTCTCGCAGCCCAGGCCGATGACCAGGAGGCCGGCGAAGTTCGGGTGCCGCACGTAGCCGGCGATCGTGCGCTGCATGATTTTCAGGCCTTCGCCCGCGGCATCGATGGCGCAGCCGAAGCCGTGCGTCAGGGCGACCACGCCGTCCACGTTGGGGTAGGGCTCCAGCGCCTCGGGGCGGATCTCCCGGCGGAACCGGTCGGCGATGGCGCGCGCCACGGTGGCCGAACAGTTCACCGAGGTCAGGATGCCGATGTAGTTGCGCGTGGCGACGCGCCCGTCGGGCCGCACGATGCCCATGAAGGTGTCCGGCGTCTCGACGAAGCGCGTCGGCGCGTAGTCTTCCGAATAGCGGTAGTCCTTCTCGAATTCCCCGATCGCCAGGTTGTGCACGTGCACGTGCTGGCCGGCGGCGATGTCGCGCGTGGCGAAGCCGATCACCTGACCGTAGCGCCGCACGGGCGCGCCCTGGCGCACCGGCCTGAGGGCGGCCTTGTGGCCGGAGGGGATGGCGTCGAGCAGCCGGATGCTGTTGACGAGCGCGTCCTTGGGCAGTTCCCGCAGCGCGATCATGACGTCGTCGGCGGGGTTGAGGATCAGAAACTGGGGGCTGTTCGGCATGGTCTGGATCTCGTGAAGGGCCGCGGGCCCGGTCGTCCCGGGGCCGCGGCCGGGGTGGCGCTTACTTCAGCATTTCCTCGGGCAGGGACTGGCCGAAGAAGTACTTCTGGTAGATGCCGTTCAACTTGCCGTTCTTCAGGTTGGCCGCGACCCATTCGTTGACGCGGGCCTTGAACTCGGGCTCGTTCTGGCGGATGCCGACGCCCATCGGGAAGCTGACGGCGGTGTACTTGAAGGCGATGTCGGTGTTCGGGCTGGTCTTCTTGATTTCCGGCAGCACGCTGCTGGCCGCCACGATGTACTTCTGCTGGCCGGTCATCACGGCCGTGTTGGTCGTGGCGTCGTCCTGGTAGCGCACGATCGTCACGTCGGGCACGTCCTTGGTGCTGTCGGTGATGATCTTGTCGCTGGTCGTGCCGCGCGTCACGGCGATGGCCTTGCCGGACAGATCCCGCGGGCCCTCGATCTTCTCGCTCGCGGGGCCGCCGACGACGACGGGGACCACGCCGTAGGGGTCGGAGAAGTCGATCACTTTCTTGCGCTCCTCGGTGATCGAGAACGAGGCCATGATCGCATCGACCTTCTTGGTGCGCAGGAACTGCACCCGGGTCGGCCCCGTGACGGGCACCACGACGAGCTTCACGCCCAGGGACTCGGCCAGCAGGCGGGCCGCGTCGATGTCGAAGCCGGTCTGCTTGGCGTTCTCGTCCACCATGCCGTAGGGCGGCGCGCTGATGTCCACGCCGATGGTGATCTCGCCCTTTTTCTGGATGTCCTCCAGCTGGTTGGCCTGGGCGCCGGCCGCGCAGGCCAGGGCCAGGACGCAGAGGGCGGCTTGGGAAAAGTGCTTGAGGGTTTGCATAGGTCTCTCCGGTCGTTGTGGTGGTGCTGCGGTCGGCTCACAGGCCGTTGCTGATGAATTGCTGCAATTCGGGGGTCCTGGGGTTCTTGAGCAGCCCGCCGTCGCCGGCCTCCCAGACGATGCCGTCGCGCATGTAGATGATCTGGTCGGCCACGGCCGTGGCGAAGCCCATCTCGTGGGTCACCAGCACCATGGTCATGCCGTCGCGGGCCAGGCCCTCGATCACCTTCAGGACCTCGCCGGTGATCTGCGGGTCCAGGGCCGAGGTCACCTCGTCGAACAGCATCAGCTCCGGCTGCATGGCGAGCGACCGGGCAATGGCCACGCGCTGCTGCTGGCCGCCCGAGAGCTGCTCGGGGTAGGCGTTGGCCTTGTCGGCCAGGCCGACCTGGCCGAGCACGTGCAGGGCGAGCTCGTGGGCTTCCTTGTGGCCCATGCGGCGGACCTTGCGCGGCGCCAGGGTGATGTTCTTCTCCACCGTCAGGTGGGGAAAGAGGTTGTAGCTCTGGAACACGATGCCGACCTGCAGCCGCAGCGCGGCGATGTCGCAGTCCTTCTCGTGCAGCGCGCGGTCGCAGACGTACAGCTCGCCGCCGTTGATCTCTTCCAGGCCGTTGATGCACCGCAGGGCCGTGCTCTTGCCCGAGCCGCTCTGGCCGATGAGCGCGACGACGTTGCCCTTGAAGACGTCGAAGGAAATGCCCTTCAGGACTTCGGTGTCGCCATAGGATTTCCGGACGTTCTGGAACCGGACGCGTGGATTCATGGTGTTCCCCATTATCTGGAATGCCGCTTGAGCTTGCGTTCCAGTCGGTACGACAGGATGGAAAGCGGGTAGCACAGCGCGAAGTAGATCAGCGCGGCGACGGTGAAGACGACGAACGGCTTGAAGGTCGAGTTGTTGATGACGCGCGCCGAATAGGTGAGATCGAAGAACCCGATCACCACCGCGTACGAGGTGTTCTTCACGATCTGGACCAGGAACCCCACCGTGGGCGGGATGGCGATGCGGAAGGCCTGGGGCAGGATCACGTGGGCCAGCGTCTGCGCCTTGTTCAGGCCGAGGCAGTCGGACGCCTCCCACTGGGTGTGGGGGATGGCCTCGATGCAGCCGCGCCAGATCTCGCCCAGGAAGGCGCTGGAATACAGCGTCATGGCGATGCCGGCCGCCACCAGCGCGGGCAGGTCGTAGCCGGCGATGCTGATGCCGAAGTAGACGATGAACATGATCACGGGCAGCGGAATGCCCTGGATCAGCTTGACGTAGGCGGCCGTCGGCAGCCTGAAGAGGCGGTTCTTCGAGGCGCGGCCGATGGCCACGGGCAGGCCGACCACGGTGCCGCCGAGAAAGCCCAGGACCGAGAGGACCAGGGTCCAGCCCGCGCCCGTCAGGATGAACAGCCACTGGCTGTAGGTGACGCCCAGGATCATGGCTTCGCTCCGTTCATGGCGGTGCCGCCCGGCTTGCCGCGGCCCGGCTGCCGGCGCGCGGCGGCGCGGGACTGCGCGCTCATGTGGCGCTGCTTCGGGAAGGCGACGTTGTAGCAGAAGGTCATGACCACCCGCAGCAGCCAGGACATGATCAGGTAGATGGCGGCGATCACCAGGTAGGCCTCGAAGCCGCGGAAGGTCTGGCTCTGGATCTGGTAGCCGATGGCCGTGAGCTCCTCGACGGAGATTTCCGACATGATCGAGGTGGCCAGCATCATCAGCACGAACTGGCTGATGAGCGACGGGTACATTTTCTCGATGGCCTGGGGCAGCACGACGTAGCGCAGGATCTGCGGCGGGCTCAGGCCCAGGCACGCGGCGGCTTCCTTCTGGCCGGCGTGCACCGAATCGATCCCGGCGCGCACGATCTCACAGGTGTAGCCCGAGGTGTTGATCGCCAGGGCCACGACGGCGGCGTAGAACGCCGGGACGCGGACATCGAGGGCGGAAAGGCCGAAGAACAGCCAGAAGGTCTGGACGATGAGCGGCGTGTTGCGGGTCAGGTCGACGAAGCCGCCGGCCAGGTGGCGGACCAGGCGGCTGCCGTGGCCCCGGGCGACCGCCAGCAGCACTCCCAGGACGAAGCCGCCGCACAGCGAGACGGCCGCCATCCTGATCGAGACCCACAGGCCGTCGAGCAGGCTGGGCCAGAACTCGTCCAGAAAACTGAAATCGAAACCGTAGTCCATATTGAATGTCTCTGGTGATGGGTGCTTGTCTGCCTCACGGGAAGCCAGTGTCCATGAGACCCGTTTTCCCTGTCTATTGAATAATTGTGGTCGGCTGAACGCTTTTTGGAATGGTGGCGTCCGGCGGCCGGAAATACGCGGGATTCGATGCAGGGCCCCCGCGTCCGCCCTAGGGTAAACCATGATCGCGGGGCGGGTCCGGGACGGCGGAATTTCAACGCCGCCCTCCCGTTCCGGCCCGCTTTGACTCGTTTGGCCCGTTCCGGCTTGCTCCGGCGGCGGCGCGCCGCCCGGGCGGGTGGTTCAGAGCGGGACGGTGTTCCCCGGCATATAGGGCGCGGCCGGTTCCTGGCGGGTCGGATTGCGCAGCGGCGCGCCGAATTCGGGCGCGTGGATTTCAAATTCGTCGCCCGGCCGGGTCTGGATGCCGTCGGCGAACGACAGGGTCGCGGTGCCGAAGAAATGCACGTGCACGCTGCCGGGGCGCAGGAACTGTATGTATTTGAAATGATGGTATTCAAGATTTTCTAGGGTGTGGCTCATGTTGCCTTCCCCCGAATGGAACGGTTTTTCCCACAGGATTTTGCCGTCGCGCCGGATCCGGCTGGTGCCGCGAATATCCCGCGGCATTTCGCCGACGCGCAATTCCGGTCCGAAGGAGCAGAATCTCAGTTTGGAATGCGCCAGGTAGAGATAATTCCTGCGCTCCATGACGTGATCCGAGAATTCGTTGCCCAGGGCGAAGCCCAGCCGATAGGGCAGGCCGTCGTCGCCGATGACGTACAGGCCGGCGATTTCCGGTTCCTCGCCGGCGTCTTCGGCGAAATCGGGGTAGGGTATGGGGTGGCCGGGCGGCACCACGATGCCGCCGTCGCCCTTGTAGAACCATTCGGGCTGGGTGCCCGGCGTGCCCCGCCGCGGCTGGCCGCCTTCCAGGCCCCAGCGGAACATGCGCATCGAATCGGTCATGGTTTCCACGGCGGACTGGTCGGTGTGCATCTTGTCGCGCGTGGCGGCGCTGCCCAGGTGGGTCAGGCCCGTGCCGGTCACCAGGCAGTGCGCCGGGTCCTCGTGGTCCAGCGGCACCAGGACGCGCAGCCCGGCGAGCAGGTCGGGGTAGGATTCGTCCGCCGGATCCCGGCCGCGCGCGGCGATTTCAGCGGCCAGCGTACGCCGGGCGCCGATGGCGGCCATGGCCAGTTCGTAGGTGGACGAGACGCCGCGGACGACGTCGATGCGCCGGCCGTCCGCGGCGGGCATGCCGACGCGGCGCCGTCCCGCCGTGTCGATGAATTGAATCAAGCGCATTTTCCTGCCTGTGGTTAAATTGCCTGGGGATTGAATTGATCGAATTGATCGAATTGCATGGCAGGATTGTAGGCATGCCCGTCATATTGCCGTAAAAGAATATTTTGCATGTGGTGATGAATATTATGAATGCTGCGGACCGCACATTGAAGATGGTGATTGGTAAACTGCGCGTAAAACAGCTGCAGCTGCTGATCGCATTGAGTGAATATAAATCCCTGCACAAGGCGGCGAGCGTCATGTTTCTGACGCAGTCGGCCGCCAGCAAGGCCCTGCAGGAAATCGAAGGAATGCTGGAAGCCACCCTGTTCGAGCGCACCAAGGTGGGCCTGGTGCCCAATGCCATGGGGCATTGCGCCATCCGCTATGCCAGGCTCATCACCACCGAGCTGAACAATTTCTGCCGCGAGGTGTCCGAGATCCAGTCGGGCACGGGCGGCCGGCTGGCGATCGGCACCATCATGGGCGCCATTCCGGAAATCCTGGTTTCCGCCCTGCACTGGCTGCGCACGGCCCATCCCAATCTGTCGATCGAGATCGTCGAGGGCACCAGCCGCCATCTCCTCGAATTGCTGGACGGCGGGCAGCTGGATCTGGTGATCGGCCGCTCCAGCGTGAGCCCGGAGCCGTATGAATACAATTATTTCCCGATCAGCGACGAGCCCATTTCCGTCGTGGCCGGCGGCCGCCATCCCGAGGTGTCCGGCGAAATGCCGTTTGAATTGCTGCGGGATTATCGCTGGGTGGTCTATCCGAAGAAAATGCCGCTGCGCGTGCTGCTCGAAAAGGAAATGGACCTGGCCGGCCTGCCCGCGCCCACCCACACCATCGAGACGGACTCCACCTTCGCCACCGTCGCGATCCTGCAGAAGAGCATCGACGTCGTGGCGCTGCTGCCCACCGACGTGGCGCGCATGTTCGCGCGGGTGGAGATGATCCGGATCCTGCCCGTGACGCTGAAGATCCCCGCCAATACCTTCGGCATCGTGACCCGCAAGGGGGGCATGCCCACGGCCGTGGCGGAACTGTTCATCCGGGCGATGCGCGAGCGGCCGCTGGCGCATTAGGAATGTCCGGCCTCATTTTTCCCCAGCCTCGTTTTTTGACGAGCCCGAGTTTGACGAACCCAAGGAATTCCAAGGAATTGCAGATGCAGATCACCGGCACCATGCTGATAGGCCATGACGACGTCGCGGGGACGGAGCCCGCTTTCCGGGCGGTGGATCCGGCCACGGGCGGAACGCTCGAACCCGCCTACGGGGGCGGCGGCCAGGCTCACGTCGATGCGGCCGCGCGCCTGGCCCATGACGCCTTCGCCAGCTACCGGGCCGAGGCCCCGGCGCGCCGGGCGGCCTTCCTGCGCGAGATCGGCGCGCGCATCATGGGGCTGGGCGATGCCCTGATCGAGCGGGCCATGCGGGAAACCGGCCTGCCGCGCGCCCGCCTGGAGGGCGAGCGCGGCCGCACCGTCAGGCAGCTGGAACTGTTCGCCGAGGTGGTCGAGGCGGGCGACTGGCATGGCGTGCGCATCGACCACGCGCAGCCCGGGCGCACGCCCCTGCCGCGCGCCGACATCCGCATGCGCCATGTGCCGGTGGGGCCGGTGGCCGTCTTCGGCGCCAGCAACTTCCCCCTGGCCTTTTCCGTGGCGGGCGGGGATACGGCCTCGGCGCTCGCCGCCGGCGCGCCGGTGGTGGTGAAGGGGCATCCCGCCCATCCGGGCACTTCCGAACTGGTGGGGCGCGCCATCCGGGCGGCCGTGCAGGCGCAGGGCCTGCACGAGGGCGTGTTTTCGCTGCTGTTCGGCGCCGATCACGGCATCGGCCTGGCGCTGGCGAGCCATCCGCGGATCAAGGCGGTCGGCTTCACCGGCTCGCGCTCGGGCGGCCTCGCCCTGATGCGGGCCGCCGCCGCGCGGCCGGAGCCGATTCCGGTCTACGCCGAGATGAGCAGCATCAATCCCGTCTATCTGCTGCCCGGCGCCCTGAAGGCCCGCGCCCGGGCGGTGGCCGAAGGCTTCGCCGCCTCGCTGCTGGGCAGCGCCGGGCAGCTGTGCACCTGCCCCGGGCTGCTGGTCGGCCTGGACGGCCCCGACCTGGACGCGTTCATCGACGCGGCCGCCGGGCGCATCCGCGAAGGCGCGCCCGGCACCATGCTGACCCCGTCCATCCACCGGGCCTATACCGAAGGGGTGCAGCGCCTGTCGGAGCGGCCGGGGGTGGCGGTGCGGGCGCGCGGTCCGGCGCCGCAGGCGCCCAACCAGTGCCGGGCCGCCCTGCTGGAGGCCCGCGCCCGCGCGTTCATCGACGATCCCGAGGGCCTGGGCCAGGAAGTCTTCGGCTCGTGCGCGCTGATCCTGCGCTGCGCCGACGAGGCGGAAATGCTGCGGGTCGCCCGGTCCGTCGAAGGCCAGCTGACGGCGACGCTGCACCTGGAGCCCGGCCCCGACGACGCCCTGGTCCGCGCCCTGATGCCGGTCCTGGAACTGAGCGCCGGCCGGATCCTGGCCAACGGCTTTCCGACGGGCGTCGAGGTCTGTCACGCCATGGTGCATGGCGGGCCGTTCCCGGCCACCTCCGATCCGCGCGGCACCTCGGTGGGGACGGCGGCCATCCTGCGTTTCCTGCGGCCGGTGGCCTACCAGGACATCCCCGACGCCTTCCTGCCCGAACCGCTGCAGGCGGCGAATCCGTGGGGCGTGCCCCGCGCGGAGCGCCGCTGACCGCGCGCCGGGGCGCCGGCCTCGCCGCCGGCTCCATCGCCCGCCCCATGGAAGGCCCCCTCATCGGCCCCCTCATCGGCTCCGTCGCCGGCGCCGCCAGCGGCGGCTGGACAGGGCGGGGCCGCGGCCCTCAGGCGGCTTCCAGCGCCCGCACGCATTCGGCGACCAGCGCCGGCCCCCGGTAGATCAGCCCGGTGTAGAGCTGCACCGCGTCGGCCCCGGCCTGGACCTTTTCCACCGCCTGGCGGCCGGATTCGATGCCGCCCACGCCGATGATCGCGGTTTCCCGGCCCAGGCGCTCGCGCAGGCGGCGGATCACGGCGAGCGACAGGGCGTGCACCGGCGGGCCGGACAGGCCGCCGGCCTCGTCCTCGTGGGGCAGGCCGCGCACGGCCTCGCGCGCGAGGGTGGTATTGGTGGCGATGATGCCGTCGATGCCGTGGCGCGGGACCAGTTCGGCGACGGCGTCGATTTCCTCGGCCGCCAGGTCGGGCGCGATCTTGACCACCAGCGGCGTGCGACGGCCGTGGCGGTCGGCCAGGGCCTCGCGGCGTTCCCGCAGGGCGCCCAGCAGCGCGTCGAGCGCGTCGTGGCTCTGCAGGCTGCGCAGGTTGCGCGTGTTGGGCGAGGAGATGTTGACCGTGACGTAGTCCGCGTGGGGGTACACGCCGTCCAGGCACAGCAGGTAGTCGTCCACGGCGCGCTCGATCGGCGTGTCGGCGTTCTTGCCGATGTTCAGACCCAGGATGCCGCCGTGCCGGCGCCACTGGCTGCGCTGGACGTTGGCGACGAAGGTGTCCAGGCCGTCGTTGTTGAAGCCCATGCGGTTGATCAGGCAGCGCGCCCGCGGCAGGCGGAACATGCGCGGCTTCGGATTGCCGGGCTGGGCGCGCGGCGTGACGGTGCCGACCTCGATGAAGCCGAAGCCCAGGGCGGCCAGGCCGTCGATGCAGGCGCCGTTCTTGTCCAGGCCCGCCGCCAGGCCGACGGGATTGCGCAGCGGCAGGCCCATGACGGTGCGCGGCAGGACCGGCTGGCGCGCGGCCAGCAGCCGCGTGAGGGCGCAGCCCTGGCTGCGCTGCAGCGCGCGCAGCGTGCATTCGTGGGCCTGTTCGGGGTCCATGGAGAACAGGGCGGCGCGCGCCAGCGGATAGGCTTGGAACAGCAGGGACATGGGGCGAAGACGGATCGGTTGGGTGGGGACGCGGCGCGCCGGCCCGGGCTCAGTCGCCGTCCGGCGGCGGTTCGGTCCAGACGCCGCCGCGCAGGATCTGATGCGGCCTGAAGCGCGATTTGTAGGCCATTTTACGGCTTTCGCCGATCCAGTAGCCCAGGTACAGCCAGGGCAGGCCCAGGCGGGCGGCGTAGTCCAGCTGCCAGAGGATGCCGTAAGTGCCCAGGCTGGCGCGCCAGTCGGGATCGTAGAAGGTGTAGACCGCCGACAGGCCGTGGTCCACGCGGTCCATGATGGCCACCATGCGCAGCGCGCCGCCGTCGTCGCGGAATTCGGCCATTTCGGAATGGACCCGGCTGGTCAGCAGGAACTGGGTGTATTGGGCCTGGTCGTCCTGGTCCATGCCGGCGCCGGGGTGGCGCCGCTTCTGGTAGCGCAGGTACAGGTCGAAATGCCGGGCGTCCCAGTGCAGCGGCGCCAGGCGCGCCTTCAGCACGGGCTGCAGGCGGCGCCAGAGCTTGCCCTGGGTGCGGTCGCGGCGGAAGCGCCCGACGTCGATGCGGATGGGAATGCAGGCCTGGCAGAGCTCGCAGGCGGGCCGGTAGGTGAACAGGCCGCTGCGGCGGAATCCCTGCTCGATCAGCCGCGCATAGGCGGCCTCGTCCACCAGGTGGGTGGGGGCGGCCACCTCCGAGCGCGCCATGCGCCCGGGCAGGTAGCTGCACGGATAGCTGGCCGTGGTGTAGAACTGCAGGCGGCGGAAGATGGATTCACTGGGATTGCTCATGGATCGGGCCCGGGATCCTCCGGACCGGAGGGCCCCCAGAGTGGCGACCGATTCATTGTGGCACCGGCGGCGCGCGAAGGCCAGCGCCGGGCGGCCCGCGGCGGCTTGTGGCGGCCCGCGGCGCCCCGCGGCGGCCCGCCGGCCGTGGTCGGTGCGCCGTCCGTATGTCAGCGCGCCCGCCAGCCCGCGGGCGGCGGCTCCAGGCCGCCGTCGGCCCGCAGGCGCCCGCGCTCCCAGGGCGGGGCCGGCGCGTCGCGGCCGGCCGCCAGCATCTCCAGGAACCGCGCGCGGGGCACGGGCCGCGCGCCCAGGCTGGCGAGGTGGGGCGTTTCCTGCTGGCAGTCGATCCAGGACGCGCCCCGGGCCAGCAGGTGGCGCACCAGGTAGGCCAGGGCGACCTTGCTGGCGTCGGCGGCCAGGCTGAACATGGATTCGCCGAAGAAGCACTGCCCCAGGCCCACGCCGTAGAGGCCGCCCGCCAGCCGCCCGCCGATCCAGGTTTCCACGCTGTGGGCGCGGCCCATGCGGTGCCAGGCGGTATAGACGGCCATGATGTCCGGCGTGATCCAGGTGGCGTCCCGGCCCTGCGCCGCGCCGGGTTCGGCCCAGTCCCGGCCGGCGCGGGCGGCGCCCAGGCCGATGCGCGGGGCGCCGCGCCGCGCGCAGCGGGCGATCACCTCGGGAAAGGCCAGGTTCAGGGTGACGCACAGGGCGGGCGGGGCGTCGGTGCGCGGCGGGCGGTCGGCGGACTCAGAGGCGGATCCGGTGGCGGACTCAGAGGCGGATCCGGTGGCGGACTCAGAGGCGGATCCGGTGGCGGACTCAGAGGCGGATCCGGTGGCGGGTTCGGGGACGGGCTCACCGCCGGCGGCCCGGTCGAACTGCCGGACGCGCTTGGCCAGCGAGCGGCTGACGCGGAAATCCTCGCAGCGCAGCACCATGCGCGGGTCCGGGCTCCACCACAGCACCGGTTCGCCGGGGCCGTACCAGGGAAACAGGCCCTTGCGGTAGGCTTCGGCCAGCCGGGCGGGCGAGAGGTCCAGCCCCGCCGCCGCCAGGCCGCTGGCGGGCACCGGCGCGCGGGCCGGGTCGGGCAGGGGATCGCGGTCTTCGACCCAGGCGAGCGTCATGGCGGCTGCGCGGTTGCCGTTCCGTGCGGCCGTTCAGTCCGGGAACCGCAGGTCGATGGCGTAGTGGTGGGTGGGGAACGTGCCCAGGGCGCGGTCCCGCAGGTAGTGCTCCAGCGTCGTGCTGACGGTGCGGAAGGCCAGCTCGCGCCAGGGGATCTCGTCCAGGCCGAAGAAGGCGGCCTCCAGGGTTTCCGGTCCCGGCGCCAGATGCGGCCCCAGGACGTCGGCCAGGTAGTACAGGTGGACCTGGTTGACCGAGGGCACGTCGATCACCGTGAGCAGGGAGCGGATGCGGATGCGCGCGCCGGATTCCTCCTGGTTCTCGCGCTCGGCGCCCTGCTCGGTGGTCTCGCCCAGTTCCATGAAGCCGGCCGGCAGCGTCCATTTGCCGTGGCGCGGCTCGATGGCGCGGCGGCACAGCAGCACCCGGTCGTCCAGGATCGGCACCACGCCGACCACGTTGCGCGGGTTCTGGTAGTGGACCGCGCCGCAGTGGGTGCACAGGTCGCGGATGCGGTTGTCGTCCGGCGGGATTTCCCGGCTGAGCGCATGGCCGCACTGCGAGCAGAACTGCTGGGAGCGGGGGGCGGGGTGGTAGAAGGCGGGATCGGACGAAGTCATGCGGCGATTTTAGCCTGCGACCGCCTCCGTGGGTGCCCGGTCGATGCCCGGCGGGAATGCCCGGGCGGGATGTCCCGGCGGGATGTCCGGGTGCATGCCGGACGGGAACGTCCGGCAGGGATGCCCGGCGGGACCCCCCCGGCATCCGGCGTAGAATGGGCGCCTGGACAACTCCCCCGGAAACGGTATGTCGCGGCAGGACATTCCCAATCTCGATCTGAGCCACATCGCGGGCCCGGATCACGCGGATGCCGACCTGCACTACGAAGCGCTCGGCACCCTGGCCAGCCAGCTGGGGCGCAGCATGGCGATGCATCGGCACGACCAGTTCTTCCAGGTCCACTACGTCCTGGAGGGCATGGTGCGCGTGCAGCTGGAGGACGGCCTCTACCGCCTGCGCGGGCCGATGGTGTTCCTCACGCCGCCGGCGTTCCTGCATGCGTTCGTGACCGACGACGACGCCGACGGCCACGTCCTCACCGTCAGGCCGCAGTCGCTCTGGCCGATGCCGCACGACGACACGGTCTGGCCCGCGAGCGGCGCCCAGATCGCGCCCGTCTGCCTGTCGATCGGCGCGCTGGAAGGCGAACACGCCGACGAGGCGCGCCGCATGGACCAGCTGTTCGACCTGCTGCGCCGGGAGCACGCCGGGCGGCGGCCGGGCCGGGACCAGAGCCTGCTGCTGCTGGCGCGCCTGATCTTCATCAGCCTGCTGCGCCTGTCCTCCCAGGCCCTGGGCTCGCCCCCGCCGTGCCGCGAGGAACTGCAGCTCTTCCAGCAGTTCAGCGCGCTGATGGAAGCCCGCTTCCGCGAGCACTGGACGCTGTCCCGCTACGCGGCCGAGCTGGGCATCGGCGAGCAGCGGCTCAACGAGGTGTGCCGCCGCATGACCGGCAAGCCGCCCAAGCGGCTGATCAACGACCGCCTGATGCAGGAAGCGCGCCGCCTGCTGCTCTATTCCGGCCAGGCCGTCAGCCAGGTGGGCTATGCGCTGGGGTTCGACGATCCGGCCTATTTCGGCCGCTTCTTCCTGCGGCAGGCCGACGAATCGCCCGGCAGCTACCGGGCGCGCATGGCCGGCGCGCCCGGACGCCGGGCCGCGGGCCCGGGCCCGGCGGACGCCGGCTGAGCCGGGCCCGGGGACTTCCCGGGCACCCCGGCGCTCCCGGGCGCCGGCCGGGGTTTCGGCCCGCGCTCAGGCCGCCGCGGCGATGATGCCGCGGAGCACCAGCTTGAAGTTCTCCACCTGCGCGCGGTCGAAGCGGGCGAAGACCTGTTCCTCGTGGCTGCGCGCCAGCGCCCAGATGCCGCGGACCTGCGTGGCGCCGGCCGCCGTTAGCGCCACGCCCTCGGGCGTGCGTTCGACCAGGCCGCGGCTGCGCAGCAGATCCAGGGTGTGCTCGACCTGGTGCTGCGGCATGTCGGCCTGGCGCGTGAGCGCGGCCATGTCCCGCGCGGGGCCGTCGTTCAGGATCATCAGCAGGCGCGCCTCGCCGGGCCGCCAGCCGGTCTGGATCTGCTTGGGCTGGTAGCTTTCCTGGTAGCTGCGCACGGCCTGGGTCATCAGGTAGTAGGGATGGTCGGCCAGCCGGGACTGCAGGCCGTCGGCCGGCTCCCCCGCGGCCGCGCCCTGCGGCGGCTGCCGGTGGGGGTGGGGCAGCACCATGGAATACGAGCCCTGGTGGTACACCA
Organism: Castellaniella defragrans; assembly: GCF_014203015.1. Taxonomy (GTDB): domain Bacteria; phylum Pseudomonadota; class Gammaproteobacteria; order Burkholderiales; family Burkholderiaceae_B; genus Castellaniella; species Castellaniella defragrans. Next base: position 5,623 of record NZ_JACHIB010000006.1, on the reverse strand, counting down.
GGGGCGCCGTGCCATGGTCCTCGAAGGCCCGCACCCGGCCGATGAGGATCCAGTGGTCGCCGCCTTCGATGATTTCGACCTTCTCGCACTGGAAGTTGGCGCTGGTGCCTTCGAGCAGGATGCAGCCGCCCTCGCCCGGGCGCCAGGGGACGCCCGCGTAGCGGTCCTCGTGCGGCCGGGCGAAGCGGTTGGACAGCTCGATCTGGTCCATGGCGAGGACGTTGATGGCGAAGTGGCTGGCGCGCCGGAACACCGGCAGGCTGCCCGAGCGCTTGTCGATGCTCCAGAGGACCAGCGGCGGGTCGAGCGAGACCGAGCTGAAGCTGTTGGCGGTCACGCCGACCATGTCCTCGCCGGCGCGGGCCGTGACGATGGTGACGCCGGTGGCGAAGTTGCCCAAGGCCCTGCGCAGGATGCGGGGGTCGAATGCCGCGGGTTCGGCGGGGTGCGGGGCGTCCATGGGCGGTCCTCCTCAGATCATCGTGGGGTCGGGCTCCAGGCCCATGAGCTGGCGTCCCAGGATCTGGGCGCACACGTCGTAGTCGGTGTAGGCGTGGGCGGCCGTCATGTGGCTGTCGCGGAACAGGCGCTGGATCTCGTTGGTCTCGAACCAGGCGGTGGCGCCGGCGGCGCTGAACAGGCGGTCGACCGACTCGACGCACATCTTGACCACGTAGGCCTGGTTGGTGCGCCAGGCGGTCAGCGTGTCGGTGGACGGATAGCGCTTGGCCTCGCCGTGCGCGCGGTGGTCTTCCCAGGTCTTTTCGAGCAGGGCGCGGGCGGCCGCCACCTGATGGGTGGACTCGGCCAGGCGCATCAGGGCCGGGGTGGCCGTGCCCACGCTGGCGCCCGTATAGGCGCGCACGCGGTTGCGGGTCTTTTCCTTGAAGGCTTCGAGCATGCGCTCGGCGATCCCCAGGCTGATGGCCGAGAAACCGCTGGCGAAATAGGGGCGGTACGGCGTGTAGTAGATCTTGCTGTCGGGGTACAGGCCGAAGCCGGCGGACCGGCCTTCCATCATGTCCTTGGCGGCCTGGATGCGGTGCTCGGGCACGAAGACCTTGTCCAGCACCAGCGTCTTGGAGCCGCTGCCGCGCATGCCGACGGCGTACCAGTCGTCGCGGATGGTGTAGTCCTTGCGCGGCACCACGGCGAAGCAGTAGGTCTTCTCGCCGGCCGGATTCATGCGGTTGAAGCCGACGATGGCCCATTCGGCGTGGTCGCAGCCGCTGCTCCAGCCCATCTCGCCGCTGAACAGCACGCCGCCCTCGACCTCCTCCGTGCGCCCGAAGGGGGCGATGCTGCTGCTGGCGGTGGCATCGGGATTCTCGGCCCAGAGCTCGTCCTGGAGCTGCTTGGAGAACATGGCGAGCTGGTGGCTGTGCGTGCACAGCAGGCTGAAGGCCCAGGTCGCGCCGGCGTCGGCGCCCGCCAGGGCCACGACGCACTGGCCGAAGTCGGGCAGCGACATTTCCAGCCCGCCGTAGGCCTTGGGCTGGAAGGCGCGGTGCAGGCCGGTGCCCTTGAGCAGGGCGATGCTCTCGGCGGGCACCTGGCGCTCCTGCTCGGACTGGGCGGCGCGGGAGGCGAGTTCGGGGAGGATGGACTGGATGCGTTCCAGCATGGGGTTCGTGCTTGTCATGGCTGTTGTCTCCTGGGTCGGAAGAATCGGATGGCGGATGAACGACTCACGAAAATTGTAAATATGTTAGTGAATTTTCCTGATGTACATTTCCACCCGAACATGGCACTTTTCTCGGATTTCGGGAAAACCCTGATCATGGGTCCGGACACGGTGCGGTGCTTGGGGGCCGCGCTGGCCTGACACATCGAATCTGGGCCGGGCGGCTCGATGCGTGCCGTCCGATGCGCGCCGTCCCATGCGGATGCGTGTCGCGGGCGGGGCTACGGCCGGCGCACGAAACCCAGCGTGGCTTCGAGCGCGCCGTCCGCCAGCAGGCCCAGCGGCGTCGCGGCTCCGGCGCGGTCCGTCCCGGCGTCTCCGGTCAGGCGCACGGCGATGCCGGCGGGATCGGGCCGCTCCAGCCAGTCGTCCAGCGGCCGGCCCTCGGCCGTGCGCAGGGCCTCGACCACGCGGGCCAGGTCGCGGTCGGACACCAGGCCCGCGCCCTGGGCCGACCGGGCGTACAGCCGGCCGCCGGAGTCCAGCCACCAGTGCGCGACGGGACCGTAGTCCCGGCCGGTATGGGTGCGCAGCTGCGGGCGGCCTTGCGCATCGGCGTCCATGCCGAGGATCCAGGGGGCGCCGTCCAGGCGCACGTAGACGCGCTGCGGGCCGTTCTGGAAGAACCAGCGCCCGGCGTCGTCCGACAGGTAGTTGCGGCCGATGAAAGCGAGGATCTGCGGGCTGGTGATGGCTTCGCCGGGTTCCTCGTCCGGCACGCCCCAGCCGCGCCCGCGCGGATGCAGGCGCCACTGGCCGCGTGCCGACAGCGACAGCCAGCCGCGCACCGCCGGCACGTCCGGCCAGCGGGCCATGGCGGCCAGGACCTGCTCGTCCATCTATTTCCAGTAGCCGTTGGCGGCCGCGATGGTCTGGAAGTTGATGGCGACCACCTGCGACGAGGCGATCAGGGCGTTGGCGTCCTCGCCGTAGACGGGGCGGAGCTTGTCGCGGACTTCGGCCGAGGGCTGGGTGTATTTGACGCCCATGCGCGCCAGCTTGATGGCCAGTTCAAAGCCTTCCTGGGGGGTGGCGGTGATGAGAGAGGTGAGCCAGGTATCTGCCATGGTGATGTCTCCTGTGGATGGGTTTGCCGCCCAAGGATGACATGAAAACGGCCGGCCCGCATCATCCCCCACGTCATCCGGGGGCTTGGAGCCGGGCGTAAAATGGTCCTTTGGACGCATTCCCAGGAAACATCATGGACACGCCGCTGGCCGCCATCCCCGCCGGACCGGATCCCGCCGCCCTCCGGTCCTTCGTCGACACGCAATGGGACCGTGAAATCCTCCCGGCGCTGAGCGATTACATCGCCGTTCCGGCCAAGAGCCCCGCCTTCGACGCCGACTGGGCCGCCCACGGCTACATCGACCGCGTGGTGGAAGACGCCGCCCGCTGGGCGCGGACGCGGCCCATCCAGGGCCTGACGGTCGAGGTCGTCCGCCTGCCGGGCCGCACGCCGGTGCTATGGTTCGAGGCCCCCGCGACGCGCCGGGACGATGGCGGCGCGGTGCTGATGTACGGCCACCTGGACAAGCAGCCGGAATTCTCCGGCTGGCGCGCCGGCCTGGGGCCGTGGACCCCGGTGCTGCGCGACGGCAGGCTCTACGGCCGCGGCGGCGCCGACGACGGCTACGCCGTCTACGCCTCCCTCACCGCCATCGAGGCGCTGGACCGCCAGGGCGTGCCGCGTCCGCGCTGCGTCGGCCTGATCGAGACCTGCGAGGAATCCGGCAGCTACGACCTGCTGCCCTACATCGACGCCCTGCGCCCCCGCCTGGGCCGCGTCGCCCTGGTGGTCTGCCTGGATTCGGGCGCGGGCAACTACGATCAGCTCTGGATGACGACCTCGCTGCGCGGCCTCGTCACCGGCACGCTCGAAGTCCAGGTGCTGGACGAAGGCGTGCATTCGGGCGACTCCAGCGGCGTGGTGCCCTCCAGCTTCCGCATCCTGCGCCACCTGCTGGACCGGCTGGAGGACAGCGGCACCGGCCGCGTGCTGCCGGCGAGCTTCCATTGCGAGATCCCGGCCGAGCGCGCCGAGCAGGCCCGCGCGGCCGCCCGCATCCTGGGCGACGAGGTCTGGAAGCGCTTCCCCTGGAGCTGCGGCGCCGAGGGCGGCGTCGTCCTGCCGATGGCGACCGACCCGCAGCAGGCCCTGCTGAACCGCACCTGGCGGCCGGCCCTGTCCGTCACCGGCGCCGAAGGCCTGCCGCCCCTGGCCAGCGCCGGCAACGTGCTGCGGCCGCGCACCGCCTTCAAGCTGTCCCTGCGCCTGCCGCCGCTGGTGGATGCCGGCGCGGCCGCGGACGAACTGAAGCGCCTGCTGGAGCAGGACGCCCCCTACCGGGCGCGCGTCCTGTTCCAGCCCGATCCGGGCGTGGCCAGCGGCTGGAACGCGCCTGAGTCCGCGCCCTGGCTGCGCGATGCGCTGGCCGCCGCGTCGCGGCGGCATTTCGACGCGCCCTGCGGCTACATCGGCCAGGGCGGCACGATTCCGCTGATGAACCTGCTGCGTCAGGGCTTCCCGGCCGCGCAGTTCATGGTGTGCGGCGTCCTGGGGCCGCAGTCCAACGCCCACGGCCCCAACGAATTCCTGCACGTGCCGTACGCCCGGCGGCTGACGGCGGCGGTGGCCCAGGCCATGGCGGCCCTGCCGGCGGGGGTGCAGGCCGATGAGTGACGCGCGGGCGGCCCCGGCGCCTTTCGCCCAGGCCTGGCGCCGGCAGCTGCGCGAGCACCGGGCGGCGGCCTTCGGCCTGGGCGTGGCCCTGCTGGCCGTGCTCTGGCTGCTGCTCAGCGGCGGCGCGGAATCGTTCGCGGAGGGCAACCGCGAGTTCCTCGGGTACGCGGTGCTGGGCGGGGCGGCCGGCTTCGGCGCCACGGCGCTGGGCGCGCTGCTGGCCCTGGGCCTGCGCGCCGTCGAGACCCGCGCCCAGGACTGCATGCTGGGCTTCGCCGCCGGCATGATGCTGGCCGCCAGCTCGTTTTCGCTCATCCTGCCCGGCCTGGACGCGGCCCGCGAACTGCTGGACAGCGGCGCGGGCGCGGCCCTGACGGTCACGATCGGCCTGGGCCTGGGCGTGCTGCTGATGCTGGGACTGGACTATTTCACGCCCCATCGGCATGAAAGCTCGGGCGCCCATGGCCCGGCCGCCGCGCGCATCGGCGGCGTCTGGCTGTTCGTGCTGGCCATCGTGCTGCACAACCTGCCCGAAGGCATGGCGATCGGGGTGGGCTTCGCCCACGGCGACCTGGCGGTCGGGCTGCCCCTGACCACGGCCATCGCCATCCAGGACATCCCCGAAGGCCTGGCCGTGGCCCTGGCGCTGCGCGCCATCGGCCTGCCGCTCGCGCGGGCGGTGCTCGTCGCCGTCGCCTCCGGCCTGATGGAGCCCCTGGGCGCGCTGGTGGGCGTGGGCATCGCCAGCGGTCTGCCCATCGCCTATCCGGTCAGCCTGGGCCTGGCCGCCGGCGCCATGATCTTCGTGGTGTCGCACGAAGTCATCCCCGAGACCCACCGCAACGGCCACCAGACGGCGGCCACCGTCGGCCTGATGGGCGGCTTCGCGGTGATGATGTTCCTGGATACGGCGCTGGGGTGAGGGGGCGGCGTGCTTCCCGGGGAGGCGGCACCGTGGGACGGGCCGGCGCTTGCAGGGCCGGCGCCGGCGGTCGGCGCCCCTGTAATCGGCGCCTTTGATCGGCGCCCGTGGCCCGCGCCTGCGGTCAGCGCCTGTAGAGCTTCAGGATGCTGGAAAAATCCAGCATGCCGTGGCCCTGGGCGCTGTGCAGCGCGTACAGGTTGCGCGCCAGTTCGCCCAGCGGCGTGGTCGCGCGCGCCTGCATGGATGCCTCGGCCGCCAGCCCCAGGTCCTTGAGCATCAGGTCCACGCCGAAGCCGCCGGCGTAGCCCTTGGAGGCCGGGGCGTTCTCCAT